>BRLC01000004.1 GCA_024343425.1 Rhizobiaceae bacterium MnEN-MB40S | reverse complement strand
TGAAGGAGCTGACCGAGCTGGAAAGCAAGGGTGTTCCGGTTCGCGAGCGTCTGCGCATCAGCCCGGCCTGTCCGCTGATCCTGCCGTATCACGTTGCGCTGGACCAGGCCCGCGAGCTGGCTCGTGGCGAGGCCAAGATTGGTACCACTGGTCGCGGTATCGGCCCGGCCTACGAAGACAAGGTGTCGCGTCGCGGTCTGCGCGTGGCTGACCTGTTCCATCGTGAGCGCTTTGCCGCCAAGCTGGGTGAGGTGCTGGATTATCACAACTTCGCCCTGCAGCATTACTACAAGGTCGAGCCGATCGACTTCCAGAAGACGCTGGATGAGGCGATGGAGTACGCCGAGTGGCTGGCGCCGCTGATGACCGATGTTACCGCGCGTCTGCACGAGCTGCGCCGCGAAGGTGCCAACATCATGTTCGAGGGCGCTCAGGGCTCGCTGCTGGATATCGACCACGGCACCTATCCCTTCGTCACATCGTCCAATACGGTCGCCGGTCAGGCGGCCGCAGGATCAGGAATGGGACCGGGATCGCTCGGTTACATTCTGGGCATCACCAAGGCCTATACGACGCGCGTGGGCGAAGGGCCGTTTCCGACCGAGCAGGATAATGAGGTCGGCCAGTTCCTGGGCGAACGCGGCCACGAATTCGGAACGGTGACGGGCCGCAAGCGGCGCTGTGGGTGGTTTGACGCAGTGCTCGTGCGTCAGGCCGTGGCGAACAACGGGATCACCGGCATCGCGCTAACGAAACTCGACGTTCTCGACGGGCTGGACGAGTTGAAGATATGTGTTGGCTACCGGCTCGACGATCAGGACATGGAATTTCTGCCGGCCAGCCAGAGCCAGCAGGAACGCGTCGTGCCCGTTTACGAAACGCTCGAAGGATGGAAGGAATCCACGGTTGGAGCGAGAAGCTGGAACGATCTTCCGGCGCAGGCTGTCAAATATGTTCGTCATATTGAAGAATTGATCGGTGCTCCAGTTGCGCTATTGTCAACAAGTCCGGAACGGGAGGATACAATCCTTGTTACTGATCCTTTTGAAGATTAAGCTGAATCCCGGTTGGCATTAGCGTCGCGTATCAAAAGAGCACATTCGCATGGTGGATTTTCACTCAGTCATAGAAAAAGCCGTTGACGGGCTGAACGACAACACGCCGGATTTGCGCGCGAAAGTCTATGACCGTGCCCGGGCAGCCATTTCGCGACAGCTCGACAATATCAACCCTCCGCTTTCCGACGCCGTGAAGCAGAAACAACTGGCGAAACTGGAAGACGCGATCAGGGATATCGAGGATCAGCACAACCTGGAGGCGCCGAGTCTCGAGGACGAGTTGCTCGCCGATATCGTGGGCGCCCGAGCGGAAGACATGGAGGGGTTGGAAGACTACGACGTCGAACGCCAATCCGCACCGCCATCGCCGCAACCTGCCCCGCCGCCTCCGCAGCAGAGACGGGCCCCGCCGCCCCCGCCACCTCCACCGCAGCCTCAGCAGCCTCGCCAGCAGAGACGTCAGCCGGTCTATGAAGAGCCGGACTACGGGCAGGACGAGGCCTATGCCGACGACTATGACGACGGCTATGAAGATGATTATGAGGACGGCTACGAAACGGGCGGCTACGCAGATGACGACTATGACGACCGTATGGATGAGCCCATGCCGCCGCCGCCGCATCGCAGCGCCCGGAGCGACGGCTTCGACGATTGGGCTGAGGATGAACCGGTCTGGAACGACGAAGGTCAGCGCTCTGCTGGGAAATCGCGGAAGGCCGGGTCGAGCCGCGGCGGTTCCTGGATATCGACAGTCCTGATACTGATCATCCTGATCGCGATCGGCGCTGCGGCCTATATCTATCGGGGACCAATCATCGAAGTCGGCGAGACCATCATGGCTCTCGGCGGAGACGGCGTCGTCGATGACGGCGATCAGGAAAGCCAACCGGAACAGGCGGTTGAACGCAGGGCTGAGGATGTCCCGCCGGAAACCGGCAGGGCTGCGATTGACAACGCCGCCGATTCCGACAAGTTCACACAGCGGCTTTTGCCGGATGGTCGCGAGGTCGATGAAGGCCCGGCGCGCACAGCCTCCGCCAATTTGACCGAAGAAGGCAAGTCGATGGCCGCGCTGACGGACTACCAGGCGGCGTCTGCTGCGTCGGGAAACCAGCAGCCCGCCGCGGCGACACAATCCGGCGCGGACGCTCCAGGCGTAAGTCAGAAGATGTTCCTCTACGAGGAAATTCCCGGTCAGCAGGGAACGACCGGCGAGGAAGGAACCGTCGTCTGGTCCGTGGTGCGCGAGTCGCCGGGCGACGCCCTGCCGCCGGAGCCCGCCATCCAGGCCGAGCTCAGCGTTCCATCGAAGGGGCTCAACGCGCTCATCACGATCAAGCGCAATGCTGACCAGTCCCTGCCGGCAAGTCACCTGATCGAAATCGTGTTTGCCCTAACCGAAAGTTTCAACGGCAGCGGCATCGCACAGGTGCAGAGTCCCGCGATGAAACAGAACGAACAGGACAGAGGCGACACACTGATCTCGGTGCCCGCCAAGATTACGGACAGCTTCTTCATGATAGCGCTGAACGACTATGTCGAGGCGGCCGAGTTGAATGTGAGGCTGCTTGAGGAGCGCAACTGGATCGACATACCGATCGCCTATGGAAACGGTCAACGCGCCGTCATGGCCCTCGAAAAAGGCGCGACCGGCGCCCAGGTCTTCGATCAGGTTGTCCGCGCCTGGAAAGCCCGGGCTTCGGCAGGCGCCTCGCAGTAGCGGAGTGAATCCAGAGGCGCCGGCTCCAGCGCTCTCTCATCAGACAAATGCATTACGACGCGGCGTGAGCCGCGTCGTTTTCGTCAGGGAGCGCTGATGGCGCTACCCGTTATCGACTGTTTGCAGGCTTTTGGCGCGATCCAGAGCGGCCTTCTTGACGGCGCTCTGAACTTTCTCGAAAGCCCTGACCTCGATCTGGCGCACGCGCTCGCGGCTGATTCCGAACTCGGTTGACAGTTCCTCCAGCGTCATCGGCGTCTCCGACAGGCGCCTGGCCTTGAAGATGCGCTGTTCGCGCTCGTTGAGCACGTCCATCGCCGACGCCAGCATGCCGCGACGATCTTCCAGTTCGTCCTGCCGGATCAGCATTGCTTCCTGATCATCGCTTTCGTCGACCAGCCAGTCCTGCCACTGGCCGGATTCGCCTTCCGACGCCTTGATCGGGGCGTTGAGCGAGGCGTCGCCGGAGAGGCGCCGGTTCATGGAGACGACTTCGTCCTCGGAAACATTCAGCGTATTGGCGATCTGGGCCACCTGTTCGGGTTTCAAGTCGCCTTCGTCGAGCGCCTGTATTTTTCCCTTCAGTTTGCGCAGATTGAAGAACAGGCGTTTCTGATTGGCGGTCGTGCCCATTTTGACAAGCGACCAGGATCGCAGAATATACTCCTGGATCGAAGCCTTGATCCACCACATGGCGTAGGTCGCCAGGCGAAAGCCGCGCTCGGGATCGAATTTCTTCACCGCCTGCATCAGGCCTACATTTCCTTCGGAAATGACTTCTCCGATCGGCAGGCCGTATCCGCGATAACCCATGGCGATCTTGGCGACGAGGCGCAGATGGCTGGTCACCAGCTTGTGCGCGGCCTCGGTATCCTCGTGCTCATGATACCGTTTCGCAAGCATGTACTCCTCTTGCGGCTCGAGCATCGGGAAACGTCGGATTTCTTCCAGATATCTGTTAAGCCCGCCTTCAGCGGACGAAATGGACGGCAAAGTATTCTGGGCCATCAAGCACCCCTCTCTCTATTTTATCTGGCCCCCGTAAGCCGGCGAGCCGGTTCAACCGCAAAAATGCCGGTTGTCCAAAGATAAGCAGATAGTTATTCGCCGGGTTGATATCAAGCTTTGGCAAAAGAGGCGGAACCGTCTGCAGAGATAGTCTGGATCAATTATGAGGCGTTAATACGGCCCGCAGCCAGCAAAGAATCACCGAGCCGCTCCAGGTCAGGCGGCAGCGGCGCCTCGAAATGCATCAGCTCGCCGGTTTTCGGATGCTCGAATTCCAGGAGATAGGCGTGGAGAGCCTGGCGACCGAGCCCGCGCACAATGGCTGCGGTTTCCGCAGGCAACAGGTTGGCTTTCGTCAGATAGGCCGATCCATACTCGCTGTCGCCGATCACCGGATGGCCGATATGCGCCATGTGGACACGGATCTGGTGGGTCCGCCCGGTTTCAAGCCGGCACTCGACAAGGGAGGCGATTGCGTCTGAATTGTCGCCGAAACGTTCGACTACGCTGTAATGCGTGACTGCGTGACGGCTGTCGGCCGATAACGTGCGTTTGACCTCCCGTTTGGTCCGATCGCTTGACGCGCGTCCAAGCGGCGCATCGACAACGCCTTTCAAAGGTGCAGGGGTACCCCAGACATAAGCCAGGTAGGCGCGTTTGAGCGCGCCGCTGCGGCCATGATCGGCGAATTGTTCCGAAAGGCGACGATGCGCTGCATCGTTCTTGGCCACCACCATGACGCCGCTCGTGTTCTTGTCGAGACGGTGCACGATGCCCGGACGGCGAACGCCTCCGATACCCGACAGAGACTGGCCGCAATGGTGAATGAGCGCATTGACGAGGGTTCCCGACGCGTTTCCGGCGCCGGGGTGAACGACCAGGCCGGCGGGCTTTGAAACCACAATGACATCGTCGTCCTCGTGAAGGACATCAATGGGAATGTCTTCCGGCGCGGGGTTGGCCTCTTCCGGTTCAGGCAGGTTTATCTCGACGATATCGCCAGGCTTTATGCGATGCTTCGCCTCTGTCACCGCCGCGCCGCCGATGCTTACGGCGCCTTCCAGGATCAGCGCCTTGATCCGGCTGCGCGACAAATCGCCGTCAACGGCTCCGGCAATCCACGCATCAATGCGTCCGGCGGCATTTTCATCCGCTGTCAGCACTTTCATCCGGGGGCCGGCTTGGGTAAAGGGTTCTTTCATTCACGCTGCCGCATACAAACGAGGCCATTATGTCGGAAACCCATCCTGACGAACAGGACGAAAAACCACTCGACCCCGAGATGGAGAAAGTGCGCCGGAAAATGGTCCGGCTGCTCGGTGTTTCCATTGGCGTTATGTTTATCGGATTGATGGCGGTTCTGGCCGGTGTTGTCTACAAGATCGTGTCGGCCGACCGGGGCGATGTGGTGACCGCCGCCAGCGATCTGCAATTTCCTGCGGACGGTCTGCTGGAGGTGGAAGCCGATCTGCCGGACGGCTTTGAAGTGGCGCAGGTGAGCATGAATGGCGGTTTGTTGCTGTTTTACGGCCAGTCGACCGACGGTGCGAGCCAGGTCTTGCTCTACGATATCGGTCATGCGCGGATCGTCGCGGTCATCGATCTGAAATGAACACGATCCGGCAGCCGTTGATTCCGATCACCGACGCCGGAGACGATCGCGTCGCCGAATTTCGCGACATCAAGGAACGCGACCTTGTCGGCCGGCAGGGACTGTTCATTGCCGAGGGCCGGGTAGTCTTGCGCATGCTCGCCCGGTCCAGTCATTTTTCGGCGCAGAAAATTCTGCTGCTTGAAAACCGGGTCGCCGGCATGGCGGAGGTGCTGTCGGAATTCGCCGCTGACATTCCGGTGATGGTGTGCAATGCGGACGTGATGGACAGTATCGCCGGCTTTCCCATGCATCGAGGCGTGCTTGCGGTTGGCCGCGCGCATGCGGCGCCGGACTTCCGACAAGCAGTCGTCAACCTGCCCGAAGACGCGCTGGTGCTTGCCTGCAACGCCATTTCGAACCACGACAATCTCGGAAGCCTGTTTCGCAATGCGGCCGCCTTCTCGGCCGATCTGGTCTGCCTCGACGGGCAGTGCTGCGATCCGCTGTATCGCAAATCGATCCGGGTTTCGGTCGGGGCCGCGTTGACCGTGCCCTATGTCTGTGGCGGCGATATCGGGGAGATGATCGACGTGTTGGACAAATCAGGGTTCGACATTCTCGCGCTCTCGCCTGGCGGCAAGACATCGATAATGGATATTGAACCGAAAGGTCGCAAGGCGTTGCTGGTCGGCACGGAAGGCGAGGGGCTTCCGAAATCTCTGATGGACCGTACAGGTTCGGTCAGAATTCCACAGTCTTCAGAGTTCGACAGCCTCAACGTCGCGACGGCGGCGGCGATTGCAATGTTCTGTCTCTCGGGGCGTGGCGATCGCATCGGCTGATGGGGCCCATGGGATCAGTCGTTGGCAGAGAGTTCAGATCTGTCGATTCTTGAGTTCGGCGCGAGCGCGATCGGCGAGGCTGGCGCGCTGCGGGCCATCGGCGGCTTCCGGCCGTTTCTTCATCTCGTCGGCCAGTAACGCCAGAATAGCGGAGCCTTCGCCTTCGCGACGCCCCGCAAGGGCGACCACCCGCGCTGCTATGGCCGCCATTTCGTCCCGCAACGCATCTTCATCCGCGCCTGCGTCCACTGATTTCAATTTTTCCGTCAGCGCCGCCTGCTGCTGCTGGAGTTCGGCATATTCGGCGGCTTCCGATCTCGCATTGCTGTTGGCGACCATCGGGTTGTCCATCGCTCCGGGTTTTACGGCCTTCGTCAGGAAATTCTGTGCTCGCCCGATGACGCCGAAGGCGGCGTTTCGCCCGTCGTCTGCAGACTGATCCGCCTCGGTTGACAAATCCGAAGCGGCGGCGTCCGCAGTCAAGGCGTTCGCAGCGGGCGCGTCAGACTTTGTCGTGTTGCGCGTCTCGACGTCATCGGCCATTTGCGTCACGCGCCGTGCAAGTTTGCCGGAGCGCGCTTCCTCGGCGGCCAGCGCCTTTTCAAGCGTGGCGATCATCCTGTGGCCGGCTTCCAGCTCCCTTTGTTGCGCATCGCGCTCTTCCTGAAGCTGGCTCACCGTCTCGCGCAATTCCTGAAGGCTGGCTTTCGTCGCCTGCAGCGATGATTGCGATCCCTCGTAGCGTTCCGTCAGTCGTCCGACTTCAGCTTCGTATTCCAGCAATTGCTGCAGGTTTGATTCATGCTGTCGTCGCGCTTCGCCAAGGTCTTCGGATTTTTTCGCCGATTCCTTTTCCGCCTGCCTTACCTCTTCTTCCCTGTTGTAGAGAGAAGACAGGGCCGCGCTCAGATTGATGCGGGCTTCGTTGTGTTCGTCCTGCTCCTTGCCGAGTTTTGCCTCGATTTCCTTCAGCGTGTCGGACAGCGAATCGAGTTCTTTTTCCGTTCGGTGCCGGCGGTCCCGTTCCGTCGCAATCTCGGCGTTGAGATTCACGGTTTCGGTGGCTGAAGTGGCGAGATCGATCCGCAGGTTTTCGATCTCTGTCAAGGCGGCGATCAGGTCATTGCGCATCTGCGCTATTTCGCGTTCGCCGGTTCTGCGGATCCGGTCGAGTTCCTGGACGTCACGCCCGAGCGTGTTGATAGCTTCCTGTTTGGCGTGGATTTCGAGGCGCAGCCGATCCACCTCATTGGACAATGTCTGAATGGTCTGCTCGGCTTCCTGCTTTCCGCCTGCCAGTTGCGCGAGGTCTGCCTGAAGTCTGTCCGCCTTGATGCGGGCCCGGGTGGAGATATCGACTTCCCGGTCAAGATCGCTCGCAAGCCTGGCGTTCTCGCTGGCATAGGCGGCGCGGGCGAGGTCCGCCTTGCCTTTGACCTCCGCGATGTTCAGCGGGACGGTGGCCTTCATGCGGTCTTCGGTCAGCTTTACGATGCGGCCGTAAATGGCGGGCGCAACCAGTATGGTCAGCAAAATTGCGACCAGAAATCCGAATCCGAAAATGAGCAGAAATTCAATCACGCCGTTCGTCCAGGAAGCATGGCCGCGCCATGGCCGACGATCAGACGCCGGCGCGGCGACTTCGTAGCGTGTCGCCAGGTTACACGCAAGTGCGCGCGACGCCTGTCAAACGGCGAAACCGCTGGAAATCCTTGGCTCAGAAGGGGTTCCAGGTTGGTTCGCCTGTTATCTTCAGATATCCCAGGTTGAGGCCGACGCGCACGCCGACGCCTGTCCTGATGGGCACGACAATGACCCTGCCGCCCTGGAGGACGGTCATTCCGGCGCCGGCCACCGCATAGGCCTGGCCGCTTGCTCCGGCGAACCGCCCGTAGATGTCACCGACTGAATTGAGATCGTAAATGAGCATCATGACCTGGCTGCCCTGTCCGCCCCAGTCGAATCCGACGGAAGGACCTTGCCAGAACATCGTGTGTTCGCCGGCGTTCTTAGTGTAGAGCTGGCCTTCGCCATAGGTCAGGCCGCCGAAGAACGCGCCGGAGCCTTCCTGGCCGAGAATATATCCGTTGGGCAGGCCGTAACGCTCGAAGGCGCGCTCAACTACACGCGCGAGGCCGTCCGTGGCGCTGCCGAAGAACTGCTCTCCGGCGCGCTGCATCTCATCGAGCGTGTAGCCGGAGGAGTCCTGTTGCTGGTAAAGCTGCGCGGACGCCGACGACAATGCAATCATAAGAAGAAAAACTGCGCCAATTACCTGAATTACAGCCTTCGGAAGCAGTTGAAGGGTCATTCTCATTGTGAATCTCCGACGAAACCTTCTCGACACCTTGCGAATCGCGGAGATAATGACGCATTGATATTAATTATCCGTTTACCAAATGTGTTGTCATTATGGCGACCCGCAACGGAGCTGCAATATCTGCATGTCGGCAGAGGCGTCAGCAATTCTGAGGGGCGAAATATGTCGATAAATCCAAGTCTTAATTTGTCCGGTCCTGATCTGGCCGCGCTGCTGTGCAGTCGCGTGTGTCACGATATCATCTCGCCGGTCGGTGCGATCAGCAACGGGCTGGAATTGCTCGATGAAGGCGGCGCCGATGATGATGCGATGGACCTGATCCGGTCCAGCGCTCACAACGCGTCGGTCCGTTTGAAATTCGCTAGGCTCGCCTTTGGCGCTTCCGGGTCCGTCGGCGCGTCGATCGATACGGGGGAGGCTGAAAAGGCCGCCGTCGATTTCGCGCGCGCCGATTCGAAAACCGAGGTGACGTGGACGGGCGCGCGCGCGATTGTTCCCAAGAACAAGGTCAAGCTGCTGCTCAATCTCTTTCTGGTCGCATACGGCGCCATTCCGCGCGGCGGCACGATCGACATCGTGCTCGAGGACCTGGAGACGGAACCGCGCTTTTCACTGACGGCGCGCGGCAAGATGGTGCGACTGTCGGCGAAGTTCATCGAATTGTGCAACGGCCGCAACGAAGAGGCGATCGACGCCCACAGCATCCAGCTCTATTACACGGTGTTGCTAGCCGAGGAATGCGGCATGCATATCGAAACCGTAGCCGGACCCGAAGAGATCGTCTTCAAAGTTACCTGAAAAACCAGAGGCTTGTTGGCTCCAGGCCCGAATGCAAAACGCCTCCGCTAAGCGGAGGCGTTGCTGTTTTTGTGAGCCGTTTGACGGATGGTCAGGCGCTTTCGAGAATCTCGTCTTCGTCCGGTTCGCGAAGCACGTAACCGCGTCCCCAGACGGTCTCGATGTAATTGCGCCCTTCCGCTGCGGTGGCGAGCTTCTTGCGCAGCTTGCAGATGAACACGTCGATGATCTTGAGTTCCGGCTCGTCCATGCCGCCATAGAGGTGGTTCAGGAACATTTCCTTGGTCAGCGTGGTGCCCTTTCTGAGCGAAAGCAGCTCCAGCATCTGATATTCCTTGCCGGTGAGGTGAACGCGCTGGCCGCTGACCTCAACCGTCTTGGCGTCCAGGTTGACGAGCAGGTCGCCGGTGGTGATGACTGACTGCGCGTGACCCTTCGAGCGGCGAACGATGGCGTGAATGCGGGCGACCAGTTCATCCTTGTGAAAGGGCTTCGTCATGTAGTCGTCGGCGCCGAAGCCCAGCCCGCGCACCTTGTCCTCGATGCCGGCCATGCCGGACAGGATCAGGATCGGGGTTTTGACCTTCGAAAGGCGCAACGTGCGCAATACTTCATAGCCGGACATGTCCGGCAGGTTCAGATCCAGCATGATGATATCGTAATCATACAATTTGCCGAGATCGACGCCTTCTTCACCGAGATCGGTGGTGTAGACGTTGAAGCTCTCCGATTTGAGCATCAGTTCGATACTCTGAGCGGTAGCGCTATCGTCTTCAATGAGTAGTACCCGCATCGTTTTCCCCTTGTACCGCCGCCGACAACCGCGTCCCCGAAAGCCGGAGAACCGGCCCCATCACCATGTCACCAAATGGTTAACAAAGTCTAATTTTGTATGGCAACCGCAGATTGATTTGTCAACATTGCGTCCTAAGCTGTTGATTTCTAACGAAAACACAATTCACTGACTCTAAAGTGACACATTAAGAATCACTCCTAACTGATTCGGCGGATTCGTCATTTGCACGGAAAGAATCACGCGCCGCATTTACCCCGCCTTAAGCGATGTCGCCTATGATTAACGATGTCCGTAAACGAAAGGTTACCAAATCGGCCTTGAGAACGGACGTGACGCCAATTTCGGGGGTGATCCGTTAATTTTTTAGTGCGTTTTTCGGGGTAGAGTTCCTGGGTCTCGCGTGCAGGGGAGTATTGCGTATGAAATCGAGTGAGAGCCTTCTTCGCCTGAAGGAGTTTCAGGTAAATGACAAGCGCCGGCAACTCGGTCAGATCCAGCTCATGATGGCGGAGTTCGACAAGATGGCCGCCGAGCTTGAGTATCAGATTGCAGCGGAAGAGAAGAAAGCGGGAATCTCGGATCCCTCTCATTTCGCCTACCCGACCTTCGCGAAAGCCGCCCGTCAGCGCGCAGACAATCTCAAGGGGTCCATTCGCGAATTGCAGGTCCAGCAGGACGCCGCGGAACTGGCGGTGGAAGAAGCCGAGGCCGAATTCGAGAAAGCCGCTGCGCTCGACCAGCGCGACGGCGCCGGTCGCAACAAGGCGATCTAGCCAAACCCGGCCAACAACGTAGGCAAAGCAAAGCGGGCTGGTCTTCCAGCCCGATCCATGCTTGTTTGCAGCCGCGGCGCTCATGCCGCAACGGGCAGTCCCGAAGGCGGCAAAAGGCGTGCGTTACAGAATTCCCGTTTCCATATTGTTGATCGCGGGGCCGTTTTTTCTGGCTCTCGGATTGACCCTGCCGCTCGTCCGGTTCGAAAAACTCTACTTCTTTACCGAAACGCCGTCGCTGGTCGCGATCGTCGCTTCGCTGTGGAGCGGCGGAGATGTCCTGCTGGCCGGCCTCGTCGCGGCGTTTTCGATCGTCTTTCCGATGATCAAGCTGATGGCCGTGGCGGCGGAGGCCCTGGGCGGCGCGGGCTCGGGCAGGCGAGGCCTTCTCTACAGCCTGGTGCCCCTGATGTCGAAATGGTCGATGATGGACGTTCTGCTGGTGGCGCTGGTGATCGTCGCGGCGAAATCAAGCGGCGTTGCGAGCGCTCTCACCCAACCCGGGTTGTGGTTTTACGCCGCGTCGACCCTGGCGGTTACAATCTGCCACGCCCTGCTGCGGGCGTCGCAAGCCGATCGCGCGGAACTGCGGGAGGCCGGGCGGCCTTGAAATCGTCAGTGACGGTATTGCTGAATGCGCGTGGTGCGCAGTCCGGCCAGGCCATGCGCGTCGATCGACGCCTGCCAGGATAAAAATTCTTCAACGGTGAGCGTATAGCGTTCGCAGGCTTCCTCGAGACTGAGCAGGCCGCCGCGAACTGCGGCCACCACTTCCGCCTTGCGGCGAATGACCCATCGACGGGTCGAGGGCGGCGGAAGGTCGGCAATCGTCAACGGGCTGCCATCGGGCCCGATAACATATTTAATTCTTGGACGTACCATTTCGGCCATTGGACTCTCTACACTTACTCAAGGACCTGTTTGAACAGCACTATACGAACCGAGAATTAAAGATTGTCTAAACAAAAAGGCGCAACTCAATTCAACCTGTAGGCATCATTGCCGGCGGCCAAAGCAACCGGTTGCGGCATCTTCCCGTCGCGAGCCCTTGCATCTGTCCTTGCCGCACAGCCGGCAATTGCCTATATGTCAGCGCAAATGCCGGCCGCAGTAAAAGCGGGCCGGACGATGCTTGATTGGCGCCTTCAACGCCTTTGAACGCGGGTAGCACAGTGAATACGCTCGATCTCGACAAGAACCCCGAAGACACCCGGGTCGTCGTCGCCATGTCCGGCGGCGTTGATTCCTCGGTGGTGGCCGGCATCCTGAAGGGGCAGGGCTACGATGTGGTCGGGGTGACGCTTCAGCTCTACGATCACGGCGCCGCCGTGCATCGCGCCGGCTCGTGCTGCGCGGGCCAGGACATTGGCGACGCGCGCCGCGTGGCTGAAACGCTGGGCATTCCGCATTACGTTCTCGACTATGAGAAGCGCTTCCGCGAAGCCGTCATCAATCCCTTTGCCGAAAGCTACGTGGCCGGCGAAACCCCGGTTCCCTGCATCGCCTGCAACCAGACGGTCAAGTTCGCCGATCTTCTGAAGACCGCGCGGGAACTCGGCGCCGATGCGCTGGCGACCGGCCATTATATCCGCTCGCGACCGAACGGCGCGCATCGCGCGCTCTATCGTCCGCTCGACGCGGACAAGGACCAGAGCTATTTCCTGTTCGCCACGACGCAGGAGCAGATCGACTACCTGCGGTTTCCGCTTGGAGATCTGCCGAAGGCCGAGACGCGCCGTCT
Organism: Rhizobiaceae bacterium MnEN-MB40S; assembly: GCA_024343425.1. Classification (GTDB taxonomy): domain Bacteria; phylum Pseudomonadota; class Alphaproteobacteria; order Rhizobiales; family Rhizobiaceae; genus Flavimaribacter. Next base: position 315,727 of record BRLC01000004.1, on the reverse strand, counting down.
GGCGGCCGAAATGGGATTGAGCGTCGCCGAGAAGGCGGAAAGCCAGGACATCTGCTTCGTGCCCCAGGGCAAATATTCCGATATCATCGCGCGGTTGCGGCCGGAAGCCGCCCGCAGCGGCGACATCGTGCATATCGACGGGCGGGTGCTGGGCACGCATGAGGGCATCATGCACTATACGATCGGCCAGCGCCGGGGCATCGGCGTCGCCGTCGGCGAGCCGCTCTACGTGGTGCACCTCGATGCGCCGACAGCCAAGGTGGTGGTCGGTCCGCGCGATGCGCTGGAAACCCACCGTTTGATCCTGCGCGATGTGAACTGGCTCGGCGACGGACCGGTCAGCGATCTGCCCGAAGACGGGTTCGACTGCTTCGCCAAGGTGCGCTCCACCCGGCCGCCGACGCCGGCGAAGGCCTGGCATGCCGGCGGCGCGCTGGTTGTCGAACTGCTGGAAGGCGAAGCCGGCGTAGCGCCCGGTCAGGCCTGTGTGCTGTATTCAAGCGATGAGGACAATGCGCGCGTCTATGGCGGCGGCTTCATCGAGCGGACGGAACGCACCGACGAGGCCGAGCATCTGCTCAGAGCCCTGCTCGACGGACGCCGCACTACGGCCAGCGTTAATCCCGTCTGACGTCCAGACACAAAAAGGCCGAGTCAGTCGAATGACTGAACTCGGCTTTTTGGCGTTCTTGTCCGAAATCTATTCGGCCGCGATGACCTTTCGCGAGTCCACGAAATCCGTGATCGTCTCGATGATGCGGTCCTGGTCGGACCGTTCGAGATACGGGTGCATCGGCAGGCACAGGATCGTTTTCGGAAGCTGTTCCGTCACTGTCAGGGCGCCGGGTCCGGTCGGATAGTGCGCATAGGCCGGCTGCTGGTGCAGCGGCTTGACGTAGTAGATCACGGAGGGAATCCCGTTATCTCCCAGATGCGCCTTCAGCGCATCGCGATGGGACGTCTCGATCGCGAACTGGGCCCATGCGGAGCGCATGCCGGCCGGCACGTGCGGAACGCGCACATGGTCTTTCAGATTGTCGCTGTAATAATCGGCGACGGCCTGGCGCATATCGCGTTCTTCATCGAAAATCGCCAGCTTTTCCAGCAGGATTGCAGCCTGGATGGTGTCGAGCCGCGAGTTGAGGCCGACATGGAGATTGTCGTACTGCGTCTCGCCTTTGCCGTGGAAGGCGTAGGAGCGCAGCAGTTCCATGATGGCGTCGTCATTGGTGAACATAGCGCCGCCGTCGCCATAGCAGCCGAGCGGTTTCGCAGGATAGAAGCTCGTTGCGCCGACATCGCCGAAGGAGCCGCACATGCCTTCGGGCGTTTCGCCGCCGATGCTCTGCGCCGCGTCGGACAGGACGCGCAGGCCGTATTTGTCCGCGATCGCCATGATCGACGGATAGTCGGCCGGCGTGCCGAACAGATCCACAGGTATGATCGCCTTGGGCTCAAGGTCTCCGGCGTCGCGCACGGCGATGATCGCGTCCTCGAGATGCGACGGGCTCATATTGTAGGTCTCGTGCGAGACTTCGACGAAAACCGGCGTTGCGCCGGCGAGCGCCACGACTTCCGCGGTGGCGGCGAAGGTGAAGGACGGCACGAAAACCGCGTCTCCGCGTCCTATCTTTGCTGCAAGCAGGGGCACCAGCAGGGCGTCGGTGCCGTTGGCGCAGGAGATCGCGTGCTTCACGCCGACATAGTCGGCTATTTTTTCCTCGAACTCGGTGACTTCCGGCCCCAGAATGTACCGGCCGTCCTCGATCACTTTCGATACCGCCCGTTCGATCCGGGTTGCGATGCGCTGGCGCTGCGCAGCAAGGTCTATGAACTGCATGTGTGTCGTTATCCCCTCGAACTGTGAGTGACCGGTTTCCCGTGCATCCCGACGCGGGCGCGGCCGTGTAGACAGCGTGATTGCACTATAAAAGACTGTTTTGCGGTTTGGCGAAACGGACTGCTATGCCCCGTCCACAGTTCGATTCAATCAAGCCTTTTCGCAGTCATTACACATATTTGCGCCTGCGTCCAACTCACACTCGCTCGCAGCATGTAATTGCAGGTGATCGTCTATTGTCACGCGCGAAGGTTAAGAAACTGCGTCGTTTCCCCGCGGCCATAATGGAGGACGCCGGTTTCAGTCATGCGTGACGGTGCCGTCCGTCAGAATCCGGATCACCGCCAGACCGTCGGCGACCGGTGTGCGCGGCCGCGCCCCGCTTTCGATACACTCGATGAAATGCGCGCATTCGCGCGTCAGGGGCAGACCTTCCGGTATGTCGACATAGCGCGGCTCGGCGGTTTCGAACTGCCAGCCTTCGCCGTCATGCCAGACCTTGTGGTCGAATAAGGAGAGTTTCTCGTTCCAGGGCGCCACGTCGTCGAACATCGCCATGGCCTCGTCGCCGATCACCGTCAGGCGCCGCTCGCGATAGGGGTTCAGGCGCGAGGCGAAGACGTGCGAGCGAACGCCGCCGGGAAACGTCAGATGAAGATGCGCGAAATCGCTCAAATGCTCGATCACCGCCGAGCCTTCACCACGCACAGTGGACGGCTCCTCGCCGGTGACCGCCATGATCAGCGACAGGTCATGCGGCGCGATATCCCACAGCGCGTCGTTTTCCGCGTGAAATTTGCCGAGGCCGACGCGATGCGAATGGACGTAGCGGACGGCGCCGAGCTTTCCGTCGGCGATCATCGCCTCCATGGCCTCGAAGGCCGGATGAAAGCGCAGCACATGGCCGGTCATGGCGACCAGCCCGGTGCGTTCGGCCGCCTCGACAACCTTGGCCGCGTCCACAACATTCAGCGCGATCGGCTTTTCGACCAGCACATGTTTGCCGGCCTCAAGCGCGCGCAGGGCGCCGGCCGCGTGAAACTGCGCCGGCAGCGCAAGCACCACGGCGTCGATGTCGGCGCTCTCGAAAACCGCGTCGGGCGTCATCGCTGGCACGTTGAATTCTTCCGCCAGCGCCGCGCTGCGCTTGGCGTCGCTGTCGGCCACGGCGGCCAGATGGCCAAGCCCGTGCATGGTTCTGACGTGATTTCGGCCCCAGTATCCACAGCCGATGACGGCGACCGCCGGGCGGTTTGTCATGTGTTTCTTTCCATTTGCATCCTCGCCCGCCGATGGCATATCGGCAGGCGCAGGGGGGTGCAAGAGGCGCTTCGGAAATTCTGCAAGCTTTTGCTTGACACCCGCGCGCGTGCGCCATTATATCGCGCCGGTCCGGCCGGTTGCGCCATCGCGCAGCGGGCAACGCGCTTGACTAATGCCGCTTCGCGCGGCGTGTCCGGACAGGTCTGGCGGGGTAGCTCAGGTGGTTAGAGCAGCGGAATCATAATCCGCGTGTCGGGGGTTCAAGTCCCTCTCCCGCTACCATTTTTCATAATAAAAACAATCATTTAAAGATAAATCGCGCCAGCTGGTTCTGGGTTTTTTGCCAGCAGGTTCTGGAACAATCCTGATATTGGTTTTACCCCTTTTTATAGGGATTGTAGTCGGGACTTTCACCGAGGATCTCGGCTATGCGTTCCATTGCAGCATCACTGAATGCATATATGGGATTGGCATATATGTCGTGACGTCGGCAGTAGTGGGCATCATCGCGCATGCCCTCTTTGTTGACCAATTTCCCGATCCAAGCAGCGGTTTTGCCGAAAGGCTTTCCTAGCTCTGCTGCCGAATACGGAAAATTGTCCTTGAATGACAATTCGAGTGCTGGTCCATCGGCAACCAGTCTCATGGGTATTCCCTTGTCGGTGCCGTCCTCCATTATACCAACTCTTGCGACGGCTTCTCCAAGGCTGCTCAGCCAGGAAGAAACGCCTTCGCGGATCAGTCGTTGCAGGTCCTCCGCTTTGGCAGGTTCGCTCTTCGAGCTGTGTCTGACATAGACCTGGCCAGGGTGGAAGGCAGGCCTCTGTTTTCCGGCGTTGTTGTAGTTGCCGGTTTCTTTAATTACGTGCGGAGCGGTTGCTGACTTATCGATTGTTATGGTCCAGCTCCCATCCTCTGCTTTCAACGAGACGATTTCGTTAACTGGCGGGTTCACATATTTGGAAACGAAGTCATGCAATCTAGCTGAATCAAGCATTCGCTCGTCTCCTATAAACTCTAGAATACAGAGTTCACCACCGTCGCAGTTTGCGAATGCAACAATGGTCTTCAGGAGATCAAACTGCTTCCCAGCAGCTGACCATTCAATCTGTGCCTTTTCTTCGTATGTGACGCCTTCTGGCTTTTTATTGCGCATAGTCGGAAAACTACACCAAAACCTATAGGTGCTGTAAAGAACAGTACTCTCAAATGGTGTTAGAAGTGCAGTCAAAGGTCATTCGAAACGATCAGCTCCTTCGCAGGCGCGCCCTTACCGTCGTTGACCGAATAGGTCAGCGACACCTCCTTGAGACGAAATGCACCGAACGCTTCGCAGATCTCCGGCCGGTGCCAGAGGCTAATGAACTCCGCCAAGGGAAGACACTCGATCACGACACCGGAGAGTGGCTCGTGAACGTCCTTGAGAAGCGTCACCTGGCGCGTTAGGGTGAACTGCGCGCCGCCGGACGTGTCGACGCCGAAAATTCGGCCAGTCACCTTACCGCCGAACGCCGTCTCTGCAGGTACAGGAACAGAGCCGCCCGCTCCAGATCGGTAAACGTGCGAAGGTCTGCCTGATACTTCCCGCCCCTCAAGGCGGTGATGTCTTCCGCGCCACGACTTGAAGCCTATCGCGCGGCTGCTCGTGGCGCTGCGGCGCGAAGAGTGTCCGAAAAAACATGAATGCGCCGCATGGCTTCACGCAGGACCTCATCGGGGACCGTTAGGGCTACGCGGATCAATGTCTTTGCGTTTTCACCGAAGGATGCGCCAGGCATGACGGCCACGCCCTGTTCCTCGAGGAGCCGCCATGCGAACTGCTCGCCGTCCAGCCCCGTATCCGAGACATCGATCATGACGAACATTCCGCCGGAGGCCTTGCCCGGCTTCAGGTCGGGGCAGGGCGCCAGTTCGGACGAAATGAGATCGACGCGCGCGGCGTAGCTTTCGCGCATCCTTTCGGCCGTGTCGAAGGCGCCGCGCAACGCCGCTTCCGTCATGTCGGCGATGAAAGGTTGATTGCCGAAAAGGATGGTTTCGGAAATCGGCAACAGCTTGGCGCAGAATTCCGCAGGACCAATTGCCCAGCCGCTTCTAAAGCCGGTCGCGGCGAAGGTCTTGGAAATCGAGGACACGACAATCGTGCGCTCGCGCAGTTCCTCGATTTCCAGGGGAGAGGCGAAGACGCCTTCGAAAATCAGGTCCTCGTAGACCTCGTCACAGACGATCCAGAGATCGTGATCGCGAGCGATCTCGCCGAGTTCTGCAATCGTCTCGATGTCGAGAAGGGCCCCGGTCGGATTATGCGGAGTGTTCAGCAGAAGCACACGGCTTTGCGGCGTAACGGCCGCCTTCAGATCCTCGGGCTGCATGACGAAGCCATGCTTTATTCTGAGCGGCACAGGTTGGAGAACGGCGTCGGACGCGCGAATCACGCCTGCATAGGTCGCATAGTAAGGATCGCCGACGAGAACGCCCTGGCCCGCGTCGACGAGCGCGATGATCGCGGCGTACAAAGCCGTTTGCGTGCCGGGAAAGCAGAGAACGTTTTGCGTGGTGATGTCCGGATAGCGTGGTTTGTATTTGTCGACCAGCGCGTCGAGAAGCCCGGCTTCCCCACGGCCGTTGGAGTAGTGGGTCCGGCCCCTGCGCATCGAGGCTTCGCACACGTCGATCAGCGCCGGGTCAACCGGAATGTCGGGTTCGCCGATGGTCAGTTCGATGATCTGTTCGCCGGCCGCAGCCCTGTCCCGGGCGGCGTTGTGGACGGCCCATTTTTCGCCGCCGAGTTCGGCGAGACGATCGGTAATTCCTGCATAGCGCATGATGTCTGTCTTTACTGTTCCTGAGTTGTCCGGGGTTTCGATAGCGAGCCCGGCGGAAGGCCCAGCAGCCTTTCGCTCGCTTCGACGAGAATGTCGGGAAGAAGCGCCTGGCTGTAGAGGCCGGAATTCAGCGAGCCTTCCATCCACAGCCCGTCAATCAGCCCGTTCAGCGCAATCGCATGTCGTTTGCAGATCGTGGCGCTGTGCGGTCGCTTGTGGGCCATGAGCACCGGCTCGACCAGCGCCTCGAGGAGGTTGAGAAACTCCCTGTAGCCCTCCCGGTGTATCTCGGCGAATTGCGGATCGTAGCGCACCCGTCCAATGAACGTGGCCCACAGCGAAACCTTCTGCTCCGAGAGGTTGGGTAGGGTCACATTCGCACGCAGGAACTGGCGCAGTTGTCGATCCGCGTCTCCTTCAGTTTGCCTGGCGCTGTCGCTGGCCCGGGCGGTCAACTGTCCGACCAGATAGGCGTAGGCGGTTCTGATCATTTCGTCCTTGCTGCCGAAATAATGCCTCACAAGACCAGCGGTGACGTCGGCTTCCTCGGCGATCCTGCGGACAGTTGCTCCGTGCAACCCGTGTTGGGCGACACAGACGAGCGTCGCCTCCATAAGGCTTCGCCGACGGTCGTCGAGTGACAGGCGCTGAAAGGCTTTCCTGCTCATTTCCTGTTTCCGTAGTCCCCCGGCCACCCTGGCCGAGACATCAGTAGTTATACATTTGAATAATTATACGTCGAAAGCAAGAATATTGCGTGGTCCTCTCGTGCGGCATTTTTCAAGAATTCGCTCCCTCGGGGACGCCTGGATTGGACGGTGAAGTCAACTCAGTATCCCTGCGTGGGATCGACGGCCAGGCTGAGCGGTTGACCCGCCAGAAGCTCCCTTGCGGACAACAAGGCCTGTTCGGACACGATGTAGGGCATGGAGTCGCTCGCAATGTGCGGGGTAATGCGCAACCGCCGGTCCTGCCAAAACGGATGATCTGCAGGCAGGGGCTCCTCGCGGAACACATCCAGGCTGGCGCCGCTCAGCTGGCCGCTGTCGAGCGCCGCAATGAAGTCTTCTTCATGCAGATGTTCGCCGCGACCGATCTGCACGAGCCAGGCTCCCGTTGCAAGCCGCTCGAACAGATCCTTGTTGAGCACATTCTCGGTTTGCGGTGTCAAAGGCAGGACATTGATCACCATTTTCGCTCCATCGACCGCTTGCATGACGGCGCCGTCGCCTGTGGTGTATGTGACGCCTTGTTCGGGATCGCGAGGCGGGCGGCGACAGGCGACCGTGACGGAAAAGCCCAGGCGGGCGAGAGCCCGGGCGACGGCGGCTCCCATGGTTCCATGCCCAAGAACGGCGACTTTCAATTCCTTGGGCGCACGCATTGGCAGCGGCCGCCACTGTGCGGCGTCCTGATCGGCCTGCATTTGCGCAAAGCCGCGTTCCACGTGCAAAACCTCATGGACGGCGTAGCCCGCCATCAGGTCCGCCTGGTGCGGGTCCCTGACCCTGCAAATCGCAACGTCGTCACCGAGACCCGGATGATTGAGCAGGGCGTCGACGCCGGCCCCGACGGACATCGCCATTTCCATATTGGGATAGGGCGCAAAGGCGTCGGGTCCGGGCAGCCAGCAAACCGCAAAACGGATTGCGCCGGGATCTTGCACCTCATCGGGATTAAGAAGGCGAACGTCTCTGGCCCTGTCGCCGAAATCAAGATCGTAGAAAGATTTCAGGTCCATGGTTTCGCTTAGAAGAACGCCGTGAATCGTTTCCGCGATCGCCATGTTCAAAAATCTCCACCTTGATTTCTTGCGCGGGGCATTGCTGTTCTGAACCGCAGATCGCGCGGCTCGCAGTTATCAATCCGGAATTGGCGTTGGTGACAAACAGGTTTGGATTGGCGTCTGCGACTGAATTGCTTTTCTTGCACTTACGGTCTAGTTATACAAATGTATATTAAAGAGTAAAGCTGAGCGCTGCTATGCCTGAAGAGGGCGACGTCTCCCGACATGGAGCGCCGGAGCGTATAGTGTGCGCTCTGTTCACCTGCAAAAGGCCCCGCGGCCGCGCGATGATCAGGGCGGTCGGCGCGGGCAAGAGAGGATGAAATGCTAAGCACGAGCGAGACATCTGCCGGAACATCTGCAATGAGCGACGCCGAATACCAGACGCGGGTAGAGCTTGCCGCCTGTTACAGGCTCGCGGCCTATTACAAGATGACCGACATCATCTACACGCATATTACGGCGCGGGTTCCTGACGAACCCGGTCATTTTCTGATCAATCCCTATGGCTTTCTGTGGGAAGAGATCACCGCGTCCTCTCTTGTGAAGATCGATACCGACGGCGCCAAGGTCGCCCCCAGCCCCCACCGCGTGAATCCGGCGGGTTTCACGATCCACAGCGCGGTCCATATGGAACGCCACGACGCGGCCTGGGTAATGCACACACATACGCGCTCGGGCGTGGCCGTTTCCAGCCTCAAGGAAGGTCTCATGCCCCTCAATCAGATTGCGCTGCAATTTTACGGCCGGGTCGCGTATCACGATTTCGAGGGCATTGCGCTCGATCTGGATGAGCGCCAACGAATCACAAGGGATCTCGGCGCGCATCCGGTGCTCATTCTGAGAAATCACGGCCTGCTGACGGTCGGTGAAAACGCCGCGCAGATGTTTTCCAACATGTTCTACCTCAACAGGGCCTGTGAAATTCAGGAATCGACGCTGTCCATGGGCGTGCCTCTCAAACCCGTGGACGAAACTGTCGCGCGCCGCGTCACCGAGCAATATGACCAGATGGCGTTCGATGACGGCGACCTGCTGCTCGAATGGGACGCACAGATGCGGCTCGCCGATCGCCTTGATCCCGGTTTTCGGGACTGACCGGGTTTGTTGATCCCGTCACGCCGGCTTGGATTGTCCTGTCGCCGGGCGATCAAGCAGGCGCGGATGGGGAGCCGAGTGAGGCTGCTGCATCTGCGAAGAATCGTAGTGCGATGCACAATTATTCCGCGTGATTAAAATTTAATCTCAATCATAGATCGCCTAAAATTTAGCCGTAACAACCTTGACATCCCAACGGAGCGTGCCTACCCTTGACGATGAGTTCGGCGGACAAAACGCCGTCCGACAAGGCTTTCTTTCAGGATTGCGGGCATGTCTCGGAGCGCAATTCCTTGAAAATCGACGGTTTGGCGATCCATCTGCGGTCGCCTTGTAGGCCATAGCGAGCTCGCTGTGAGAGTCGGCTGCCACGACCGTTGAAAAAATCACGACCGTCCGGTGATGTCTCCCGAAGTGCGGGGACACGAAGGACAAGACAGGTATGCGAGCGGGGTGCGCAGTCGCCCCCGCTGTGGAATTGTATGCAGTTGGCTGGTTGCCTGCATCCCGCCAACTGCATGCAATGGAAAACTTCTCGTGTCGGATTTTCCGACGCACCAAGCGGTGCTTTCGATTGATTCGAACCGCCCAGCAAGGAGCAAACAATGCACGTCTCGAACACCATTAATTGTAGCGGTCTTTCCACGGCGCCGACTGTCCTGCGCATCAAGCAGGCGCTCATCGGGTTGCCGGACAGCAAATTGCCGCTCAGTGTCCTGGTCGATACGGCATGTGATTGCGCGCGCCTTGTCAGTTCTCTGGGAGCCATGGCCGGTGATGTGTATCTGGCGTCCGATGTCAGGCAAATGCCCGCACATCTGGCTTCCTCACGTACAGTATCCGCTCGGTTGACCGACACGATCCATCAGGCGTCCTGAAAACCTGCACCGCCGTTCCGGCGGTTTTCTTTTGCAAGCAACAGCGCTGCACTGACGAACTGCGACGCTTGCGAGCGGCCGCACCCGACGGCAACAGCAAGAAAGACGCTGCAAAAGCGCAGCATTCGACACGGCTGCGCCATCCTGAAAAAAAGGAAAAAAGATGGTCGAAACCACTGGCTCTGGCGCCACCCGTGAGCACGAAACCTATGGGCTCACTCCTGAAGCGCCTGGCTTCGCATTCGATCCGGGCGATCCATGGACGCAAACGTTTCAAAAGGGTCTGGAACGCGCCAACCTGCAGGGCAAAACGGTTTACGAAGTCGGCATAGGCACAGGCATCAACGCAGCGTTCGTGTTGCGCATGTGCGGCGCTTCAACCGTTTTCGGCAGCGATCTTGATCCGCGCCTCGTTGAACTCGCCGAACGAAATATTCGCAGCCTGTCTCCTGAGCATGCCGAGCAGTTCCAACCGGTCAAGGGCGCCGTCAGCTTGATCGATACAGAAGAAGCGCGTGCAAAAATTGCACAAACAGATGTCGTAATCGCCTGTCTCCCCCAGGTAGGGGATCCCGACGATTCCAGACTGGCGGCGTTTCGCGAGGCGCAGTCCGTGCCGCTGGCAAGCGGGGCGGATGAGCGGGCCGAAGATCATATCGCTCACTACTATCCCTGGGCGATGTTTGACGAATATCCTTTCAATGCGGTCGGTCTGGGCTTGAATGAGGCCCTTTTGCACCGGATACGCAAACACGCTCCTAAAGCCGAGGTTGTCATGAACTTCGGTTGTCGTATAGGAGCCGACATTATTTTCGATTTCTTCAGGGCCAACGGGTTCGAGCCGGAAAAGCTGGCTTCACAAATGGTGCGGCAGGACGCCGGCACGGATATCTCGTTCTTCGTGGCGCTGGAAAAAGCCCTGACGGGAACGGGCCTGGAGAAGGAATTCGTTTGCGAATTCTTTGCCGACGAGAAGGGCGACATGCCGCTTTCGGCATGCGAAGCTCAGACCCTTTCAAAGCGGGATCCGGACGTCGCTCTTTATCACGAGGTCTGCGTAATTCACGGTCGTCCGACCGGCGCCTGAGCAGGGCCGTCTCCTTATCCCGCCACCATTGCTCGATAACTCCCGCGTCCAGACAAAACGGCGCGAAGCGTCAGCGCCATGATCGTGAAATCGAGAAGCAACGTTCTTGATCTGGCGTAGGCGCTGTCTATCTCGATCATGCGGTCAAAGCCGATGTCGGCGCGTCCCGGCGCCTGCCAGAGCCCGGTCAGCCCCGGCTTGACGTCGAGCCGGCGCAGCGCGTCGCCCGGATCATCCTTTGCCTTGAAGCAGAGGCCGGGACGGTCGCTCATCTTCAACACTGCGGCGCGCAGCTGTTCGGCGTCCACGCGGCGAGATTGAGCCCGGAATCATGGGGCAGAATAAAGTCGGCTTTTTCCAGCGCCGGCGATTGGTGGCCGATAGGATGTCCAGACCGAACAGATTGATGGTGTCGAGCGACTGAGTTATTGTCGGTCGCACTGATAAAGGATCGCGGTGCTGCACAGGGCGGCGCGAAAGCGTGGTCACGGCATTAGTCGCTGATTCAGATTTTCTCCGCTATAGTGTCGGTTGTATTGAAGACTATTGGCGCTGCACTAAAGTATACAAGGTTCGGCGCTCCGGGAGCGAGAATGGCGGTCAGCGCCGGCGATGGGTAGGACGCCGCCGAATCACGGCCGGAGATCAAGGCGATGCAAAAACTGAAACTGCTGCTTGCAGACGATCACGATCTGGTTCGTGACATGATATCCGATTATCTGGCGGCGCAGGAGGGATTCTCAGTTTCCGTTGCGAAGGACTTCGCGGAAGCAGAGTCCAGGATGCTGAAAGAGGGGCCCTATGACCTCGTCCTTCTGGATTTCACCATGCCCGGCATGAACGGTCTGGAAGGCCTGGAAAAGGCGAAAGACCTCAACCTGGGCAGTCCGGTCGCCATCATTTCCGGCACCATGACGCGGGCGGCGGCAGAACAGGCGCTGGCCATGGGCGCGGCCGGCTTCCTGCCGAAAACGATGACGGCGAAATCGCTGATCCACGCCGTGCGCTTCATGGCGACCGGGGAGCAATATGCGCCGATTGCTTTCTTTACCGAAAAAGAGGAAAGCGAAAAGCACCCGATGGCGGAAAAGTTGTCGACGCGTGAGCTGGAAGTGCTGGAGGGGCTTGTCGAAGGTCTTTCCAACAAGGAAATAGGACGGAATCTCGACCTTCAGGAAGTGACGATCAAGCTCCACGTCAAAACTCTGTGTCGCAAGCTCGGAGCACGCAATCGAACAAACGCAGCCATCCTCGCCAAGGAAGCCGGCATCTTCTGAAGCCGGCTCCTCAAAACACGGGCGATGCGGTGGTGAGGCTATCGGCTGGTTCCCCAGTCGAAATTCGAGTTATTATCGCCCTGAGTCCCACTCGTTTCAATGCGGTGGTCGATATCGTATTTGTGACTGCGGTTGCTGGCCTGTTTCCAATGATGATCCATTGGCTTTGGCGTCGGTTTTTCAATCAACGGGCGTCTGCGCAATGGCGGTCGCCTGTTGAAGTCGCGCTGCGGCCGACCAGCTTGGCGTTCACCTGTTTCCTGCGAGATCGAACGAACTGCTGACGGTCCTCTATTGCCGTTCGAAACAGACAGATTGCTGTCGTTCATGACATCTGAGACGGCGCTTGTGTTGCCGGAATTGTCCTGGTGATTTTCGGTCATGATCATACCCTCAGCGCCGTCGCCCAGGGTCATCTCTATCTGCTGCCAGTTGCCGACAGCCGTGGACGTCGAGTTGATGACGATGGGAGAACCGGTTGAAGCGGCGATACCGGCGGCTGCGGCAAGGCCCTCATCATTGTCGCGGGCAAGCTGGAACGCAAGAGCCGCATCGCGACTGCGGTCAGGGAAGTCCCAGGGATGCGGGGCGTTCAGCGTTTCGCGTCCACCTGCAAGAGACAGACTGTGAGTCAGGATGCTCGAACCCAACAAAACGGCGGTGAAGATGCCATGAGCCGTGACGGTTTTAGTGCGGTACATCGGGCGATTCCTCTGTTGTCTTTGCTATCGCATCGATAACGGGCTGGTTGAACATGTTGCGGCGGGCCGACGGGCGAGTATCGGCCCGCCGCTGCACGGCGGAAATCGGGGGACTTCCGCCAATGCATTCGGACGTCAGTTGATGCCGTCGATGGTGACGCCGAAATTGTTGCCAACCGCAGTCGAAACGGATTTGACGACGGCGTTGTCCAGCGTTCCGAGATCCGCGAAGCCGCCAAAGCTGACTGCGTCGACGAGCGAAGTTGACGAAACGATAGCGAGCGCCGTCTGCTCGTTGTTGCCGATGCCGAAGGCATCCTGGTCCGACGTGGTTTCTAGGTTGACCGTCAGGTTGTTGGCCACGCCGGTTGCGCTGCTGTCGACCGAGGCGTTCAGAATGCCGATGGCCGAAGAGGATGAGGTGACCGTGCCCGGCAGGCTGAGGTCAGCGATGTCGCCTACAAGTGGCGCGGCAAGGGCCACGTCAACGCCGCCGAACGTCTGGATCGAATCGTAGCTGACCTGAACGTCGGATTCGATGCTGGCGCTGTTGCCCAGGGCAGAGGCCGAGGTTTCGACGGCGGCGAGATCCGTGATCGGCGCTGCGCCGGTGAGGCCCGAGATAAGCGCATTGTCGACAGCCGTAACGTTACCCGTCGAGGTCAGGGCTCCCAGCGTCTGCTGTTCGTTCTCAGCCTGGTTCAAGCCGGTCGGCGTAACGTCGGTGATCGAGCTTGCGGCTGTCGTCACTGTTGTGGCGACATCTGCGTTCCAGACCCAGTTGACTTCGTCAAAAGCGTTGGCTGTTCCGGTTGCTGCGATAAACAGCATCATTGCGGAAGAGGTGATCAGATTTTTATGCTTCATTTTCATGGTCTTTCTCCTTGGGGTTCGCCGCTGATTGGGTTGAAACTCCCGGCTCACAACCTTCCCGCTTCGAGACAGGTAAACCGAGTCCTTCGGTGAGGATCTGATACGTTGCCAGTTCCACGACCGATCGAACGCCGAGCTGTAGCGGCTCGTTTTTGACAGCGCCGGCGTCGAATTCGATGAGATGATCGCCAAAGAAACGGTAGACGCCGGATTCAATCTCGTAACCGACGATCTGTTTCTGCAGGCTTGTGACATAAAGGGTTCTGAAAGAGCGGACATCGACCAGTCGGAGGTCCAGGCCGACATTGACGACGGCTTTGCGGACGCCTCCACCCACGCCCCCGACAAACAGTCGCGCTCCGCCACTCACGATGTTGTAGTTGAGCTCCGTCAGCGCTCCGAGCACCACGAAGTTCGCAGGCACCACGGACAGTCCGCGCGTGGGCTGGGTAATCGCATTCGTTTCGACGAACTTCTGCTCAGCCAGAGGTACGCGCACGTCCAGGCGTTCTGTGAGGGTCACCTGCCGCGTCTTGAAGAACGCGCTGATAACCATTTCCGATACGCCCTGTGTGAGCTCCGTACTGTCGGTATATTGGGAATATGCTTTCTGCCCGGTCTTGTCGCTGATCTGTCCAATCGCGATATTCGGTTTTTTGCTGGTTAGGGTGCCCGCCAGATGTTCCAGACATGCCGTATATGGCGTGTTGTTTGTCTGCACCGGCGCTCCCTTAAGGGGCGTGACTGCTTCATGCGCCTTGTAGGCGGTCTGGCAGCCAGCGCTCGCAAGCAGGCCTGCGCCGAGCGCCATCGTGGCGATCCGGCGCGCCATGTCGCCTTTCTTGCGATCGCGTGCGATTTCCTGTTTCATTTCGCCCTCCATCTTGTATGAAGCGCCTCCTCCTTGAGCAGGAAAGGCGTGTCTTGAAGACAGGGCGAATAAACACTGGATCAGCGACGGATTGGGATCGGAAAAAGGTTATATATGAGCAACTATGAATATTAGACTCATCTGAAGAGGTGCCGGTCTATATACCGAAGTATATGGATGGCGCTCACCATAAGGCTTGGGTGCTAAATGTGTATTCAGACACATCAAAAATCCCTCAACTGGCTCCCTGAAGACAACGAAGTGGTCGCGGCAGGGCGCGGGGGCTCAATCGGATCAACGATGCGTAAAATCTGGCGCGAGGGAATTGGTGCTGGTGTAGCGGGTATGAAGTCCGTGACATTCCTGATGCGACGCTTGAAGCATTTTGCGTCCGTAATTGACACTAGAATCATACACTTGCTAACGTTCTGATCGGTTCGGAATGGAGAACCGAACCCGCCGCAAGATGCAACGAACTCCGGATTTGAGGCGCTGTAAGAACGGATCAGACCGATTGGATGTCTGCTGCGATGACATCA
The DNA here is from genome assembly GCA_024343425.1 of Rhizobiaceae bacterium MnEN-MB40S. Lineage (GTDB taxonomy): Bacteria > Pseudomonadota > Alphaproteobacteria > Rhizobiales > Rhizobiaceae > Flavimaribacter. The sequence goes on along the minus strand of BRLC01000004.1, from coordinate 300,689 downwards.
AGCATTGCCTGACGTGTGTTGGCTATGCGTGAATTGATGCTGCTCATCAAACCGGCAAGTTCGCGGCTGCGGCTTTCCTGCGCTGCAGTCTGAATATCGCGTAGTGTATAGGCGAGATCAACGGCGCCGAGCGCCCCTGCGGATCCGGCGCAGCGATGCGCAAGAAGCGCCAGGTCTTCGTTGCGACCGGCAGCAAACAGCGTTTTCAAACTGGCTTCGGATTCGTCGATCTCTTGCAGGAACTGTGTCAGGCGTTGATTCAGCTTTCCTATTGGCAACACCTCGGACAGTTCTTCAATAACACTCATGTCGAGCGTCTCGCTTGGAGTGACCGTACTTCTCCGCTTTGCCGGGAGCTCTTCAATGAAACTTCTGAGCAATTCTTGCAGGTTGCGCTTCCGCAAGGGTTTAATGAGGCAGTCCTGCATGCCCGCCTGCGTCAGGCTTTCAAGTTCATGGGGCAGCGCATGGGCCGTCAGTCCGATGATTGGCGTTGACGCGGATTTCCCGCCGCCGTTCCTGATAATGCGGGTCGCCTCGATGCCATCCATCAGCGGCATGCTGATATCCATCAGGATGAGATCGAAATCTCCATTATGCGACTTCTCCACGCCTTCTATTCCGTTGACCGCGACGTCCACGTCACACCCTTCCGCTTGCAACAGTTCCACCGCTACGAAGCGATTCGTCTCGTTGTCCTCGACGAGCAGCACTTTCAGATTGTCTACGCCTTTATTCTCGTCTGATTCCGCATCGCTTTCGGCGTCCATTTGCGATGTCGCGGCGATTGGTATGGTGACGGTGAAGGTGCTGCCGGCGCCTGGCGCGCTTTCGATGTCGATTTGACCGCCCAGCCCTTCAGATATTCGTCGGCAGATCGCCAGTCCCAGTCCGTAGCCTTGCGTCTTTCGCCGGTAGGAACTGTCCAGGGTGACAAAATCGTCGAAAATGCGCTCGATGTCTTCCGGCTTTATGCCAATGCCCGTATCGCTTACCTTTAATTCGACAATTCGGTTGTGGTAGGTGCTTGACATCGATCGCGCTGTGACGGTGATCGTGCCGCCCTGCGTAAACTTGACCGCGTTGCCCACGAGGTTGAGCAGGATCTGTCTCAGCCGGTGCCTGTCGGAGTAGATGTTGGAGAGGCCGTCTCCGATATCGAGAACTATGTCGTCATTCTGTTCCGCAGCCGTGTGTTCGTTCAGGTTGCGCACGTCCTCCAGCAAATCGTTCAGCGAAAAATAGTTGTAGCGGAACTCCATGGCTCCCGCTTCGATGCTTGTGATGTCAAGCACGTCGTCGAGATGTTGTTGCAGGATTTCACCCGAGGCGATGGCGGTGCGCACATAATCTTCCTGCCGGCCGTCCAGAGCTGAAGATTGCAGCAGGTCGAGCGTGGCGAGGACGCCGTTGAGCGGCGTTCGCATTTCGTGGCTCATCATGGCGAGAAATTGCGACTTCGCCTTGTCCGCGGCCATAGCTTCGTCGCGGGCGGACATCAGTTCTTCCTGGTCGCGTTTTCTCTGCGAAATATCCCTGACATAGGCAATGAAGATCGGTCCTTCAGGCTCCATCGTCATGCCGATGGAGAGTTCTACGGGAAAAGATGCGCCGTTTGATCGCATAGCGGTTACTTCGACGCGACCGGCGTCGATAATCTTCTTCTCTCCGGTCTTGAGAAAACGTTGCATCCCCGCATGGTGGGCGTCACGCAAATTGGGAGGAATAATCAGCTCGGCCATGCTCGATCCCAATGCACGATTTCGGGTATAGCCGAATATGGATTCGGCGGCGGGGCTGAAATCGATAATCGTTCCTTTGGCGTCGGCCAGTATGATGGCGTCCAGCGACGCATTGACCGTGCTGATGAACCGGGAACTGCTGCGATTTGCTTCTCGCGCCCGGCGATCGGCCACCCGAAACTGGCGGACGAGAACGGAAACGGCGACGAGCAATGCAAGAACGAGAAAAGCGCCGACGATGGCTGTTTGCTGAAGCAATAGCGAGAAGTTTGCGCGTTGCCGATCAGATGATTCCGCGAATATCTTGACGGCTCTCAGCGAAAGAGACCTGATATCGGGTCTGAGCAGGAGAAAATTGTCCTCGAGGCTGGCAAGAGAGGCAAAGAGATCGGCGTCGTCTCCGTCGATAACAGGAAGGGCCTCGATGAGGTTTGTGCGAACCTTGATCAGCAATCGTTTGGCGGCTGTGTCGTTTTCTATCTGTCGAAACGATCTGCCGGTGTGTAGCGTGTCGATCCGGCTGTAGAAAATGTCAAATCTTTTGCGGAGTTCCGACAGGGCGGATTCGTTGGGACCGGCTTCGTCCTGCGCGGTATTGATGCTGTTGAGAAGCGACAGATATTCGATCTCGATCTGTGTGAGGTTCCACTGGATGTTGTCCAGCGGCGCAGATTGCAGGCTTGCAATCTCCCGCGCCATGCGCGAGCCTAGCACCGAGAGCATGGCGACGCAGATGGCAAGGATCAGAAGCAGCAACAAAGGTCTAAGCCGCCGCTTCAGGAACGGCGGCTTTACAAGGCCTTTCGCTGCTTCCTTTGACAAAGCGGACTGCCTTATTTTCGAACTTCAATCCGATCCAGTTGCCAGATGCTCTGGGAATAGACAAGTTCGGTGCGGAATTTCGCGTCCTGATCATAGGGAAAGACAATCCACAAAGGGCCCTTGTCGCGAACCGACATTTCCTTGCCATTCATCTGGTAAGCAATGATCGGCCCATCCGGAATGGCGTCTGCAGTTGGAATATCCACGGCGTAGTCGTTCAGCGCGATCGCGTGAAGTTCGCTTCCTTGGGCGTCGACGACCTCAAGCAGATCGCTCAGGCGCACACCGCGAAATTCGTTTTCGCCTTCGGTCCAGATGGTAGAGGTTTTGAATGAAGTTTCCGGCATGGCCTTCAGCATCTCAAGATCGAACACGGCGGCGTCATCATGGTTTGTTGCGCCAACTTCGCCGGACACCGTCAGGATGACATCGCCCTCGGGAGAAGGCAGATCTGCGGTCTGTCCTGCCGACGCGAATATTGCGGTCAACAGACAGGCGGCGATGGTCGAGGTAATCTTGATGACGTTCATGGCGTTTCCTTCTCTTCAAGGATTTACGCCAAGTATACCTCAAGCCGACCGTCGCCGCTCGCCCCGAAAGTCTATCGACCTATACGAAAGGATAGTCGATGTCCGAAGGTCGTTTGCTTGTCTCGCTTTGATTTGGTTGGCGCAGCCACCCACGCCGTTGTCGATCAGGGCGCTGATCTTGCGCAACGCCCTGTCGGAACCGGCTGCTAACTGTCGATGGAGAGAGGCCTGAAACGGCTGGCCGTGACGCCCGAGTGGTTCGGGCTACACATCACTCAGCGACAAATGTCGCGGTGTTCGCCAGGGAGAATTCCTCGTTTTCATTGTCCCGCTGGAAGCGTTCCGCCTTGTAACCGTCGCCGTCAGGCATCAGGACATAGAGCGTCTGCTTGTTGCCGAATTCAAGACCCCTGTCGGTTTCGGTCACTTCAAAATCGGGAAAGCACCTTTCCCCGAAATTCTTGGAAGAGAAGCAGTACGTTACGGTTTTGTCATCCGTAAAGGTAATCTTGGACGTTCCGATAACTTCGTCTGTCGAAGCGTTGTGCCATTCTCCGCTATAGGAGCGCTCGTCGGCTGCATCAACAACAGCAAAAGTCGAAAGCGACAATGTAATTGCAAGTGGAAGTGCTTTTAGAAGATTGCTCATGTGAACTCCATGTCTGACTTGGGACATTCTTATCGGCTTCCAGAGTCTTAATCCACTGTGAGATCGGCGCTCTTGATAAATTTATTTTTGTATTCGAGCATCGCAATTCTTGCGGGGCTCTCGCATCGCGGCCGACTGTTAAAGCAGCGGTAAATATGGAAAAAGCTCTCTTGTCAGCGCGTTCGCAATCTGTAGCGCCTGTACCAGTAACCGGCGGAACGTCCGGCGTATATGTGGGCAGAGATGATCAGGACGGGAACGACTCCAAACGTTGCAACCGAAAAAATGATGTACCAGCCAGCCGGACTGCCGGTTCCTGAGCCATTGGCGTGAGCGTTTGCAAAGATCGGCAGGCAAATCACAACGATCAGCCAGCAAACGACGCCGAGAATCATTTTCAACGCCGACAGGATCGACCAGTCGGACCGGCGCAGAGGCCACCTCCACGCTGCCAGTAAAAGCGGCGCCCAGTGAATTGCCAATATGATCGCGACGGCGATGAGTACGGCGTGCATTTTTCCAGAGCCAAATATTTTTATGAGCTTTAGCAAGCAATGGTCTACCGGATGATTAATAAATATGTTTGATTGTGAGTTATCGCAGGGGGAAGGACATCTGTATTCTGTATTCGATGTCCACAAATTCAGAAAACGGGGATAGTTTTGAAGATATCGGATTGGCAATTCTGTCTGCCAATGGCTGCCAGATTGTGTTCTTTCAGTCGTTCAGTTGTCACCGCAACGATTATTTCGCTCTTTTTTCTTTTCAATGTTCAGGCGCAGGGCGCCGAACAGAGCCGCGTGATGTTTATCCTTGACGGTTCGAACAGCATGTGGGGGCAAATTGACGGAACCGCCAAGATCACCATCGCCAAGGAGGTCATGACCGATCTGATCACCGGGTGGGACGAGTCTGTGCCCGTGGGCCTGATGATTTACGGTCACCGGCGCAAAGACGATTGTCTGGATGTGGAAACGATCACGACGCCGGACAGGATCGATCGCAGGCCATTGATTGAGAAGGTGCAGTCGATCAGCCCAAAGGGGAAGACGCCGATAAGTCTCGCCCTCACCCAGGCGTCCTCCGAACTGCTTCTGCAGAGATTGCAAAATCCGTCCATTTCCAATCAGACGAAAACGTCATTGGTTCTGGTCAGCGACGGGCTCGAGACCTGTAACGGCGATCCTTGCGCAACAGCGCGTTCTCTCGATATCGCCAATCCCGGAACTGATGTGCATGTCATCGGCTTTGATTTGACGGACGAGGAATCCGCGGCCCTTCAATGCATCGCGGATGCGTCGGGCGGGACATTCTTCCGCGCCAACAATGCGCGCGATCTTCAGGATGCTCTCAGGAAGACAGTGGAAATCGCGGGAGCCGCGCCGGATTCTCCATCTGCGCCTGCGCCCGAGGCGCCTGATCCCGAGCCTGCCAGGGCCGAACCCTCGATGCTTCTCTATGCGAAATTCTGCGAAACCTGTGAGAGGATAGAGGCCGGGAAAGTGCACTGGATTGTCGAAAGCGCCGACGGTGAAAAGCTGTTTGACGGTCTCGGCATTCTCTTTCCCGACGACCCTGAATTTGAGCCCGGAACCTACAAGGCGACCGTGCGCTATTTGTCCGGCGTTCTCGTGCGCGATGCGGAACTGGTGATTGGCGAGGATGGCCGGCAGGTCGGCGAAGTCAATCTGAATGGCGGTTCGGCGGTTCTGTTCGCCTATGCAACGGACGAAAAGACAGTCCCCGCCAATCCGATCTTTTACCAGTTCTTTCCAATCGTTGACGGAAAAGCGTCGTCCAGTGCTCTGACCGAAGCGGCGTCATCCAATGCCGTCACGTGGCTGCCCGCCGGCCGATACAAGGTCGTCGCCTCGCACGATCAGATCAAGGAGAGCGCCGAAATAGAAATCCGTGCCGGGCAGGAAACGATCTATGAATTCGACATGCGCGTCGGCTATTTCCAGCCCTCCGCCGTGCTGACGCCCGGCGGGAAGCCGCTTGGCGGGAACATGGATTATCAGCTGTTCACATCAGAGGCCAACGCCAACGACAGCTACGCCAGCGGCATGGGGTTCATCATCGGCGGCGACGGGACAGCTTTGCGGCCGGGTCCGTATTTCGTCCGCGCGACCCTGTCCTACAATCGCGGCTACGTTACGCTGCGCAGGATATTTCCGTTCGAGATAAGGGCGAACGAGGTGACAGAACCGGTTTTCGACATGAACGCCGGCCTGCTCGCCCACGCCGTGAAGAGTAAAAGCGGAAGAGGCATTTCAAACATAGACTACATCCGCGAAAGCGATGGCGTCCGTGTCGCCTATTTTAACACCGGCGGGTCCAACACAGCGGCTTTCGCAGTCGGTCGGTATCATTTGCGCATTCTGAGTGGCGGCGAAACCTACGAGAGTGATCCGTTCGAGATCACGGCTGGCAAGACGACCACGGTCGATGTGACAATTCCTTGAGAGAAACCATGCGCATAGCCACAAGAACGCTATGGATCGTTTTTCGTCTGGGCTTCGCCGTCCTGCTGGCGGAGGCGGCTACAGCACAGGAACTGGACGCGCCGGTGATGGAGCGGGCCAGCGACGATCTCGACACCTGCGCGCTGGGGCGCGTTACAGGGTTGAAAGCTGATGGCGACGGATTCCTCGCCGTTCGCTCCGGACCCGCCTCCGGCCACAGGAAACTCGACGAGTTGCACAATGGCGACAGGGTCTGGCTGTTTGACCGTCAAGGCCAATGGATCGGCATTGTCTACGGCGTGGAAGAGGTCTCCTGCGATCCGATCGAAAAGGATCGCATCGTGCCCCACGCAGGCAGGAAGGGGTGGGTGCATGAAAACTGGGTCGAAATCATTGCCGGCTAGCAAACGTGTATGCGGCGCCATGGCGGCGGCGGCCATGCTGGCGGTTTCCGGTCTTGCAAACGCCGCCGATAGTCCAGGCGGCCTCAAGGTCACATGGGAAAGCCGTTGGTCGGAGGAAGCCGGCAATGGCGATATCGTCGACCACCCGCCTTTTGTCGCGGTCAATGATGTCCGCCTTTACCGGTTTTCCGAGATGCAGTCGGTCACCTATCGCGACACCCTTCGGATCGATCACGGCGATGAGGGCGACGAGCGCCTCTATGTCTTTACTGTCTGGCAGGGCGGCGCCAGCCAGGGCGAGCAACTCATGCTTCTGAGCGTGCGCAACGACGGAGTCGCCGTGATCGGCCCGCATTTCATGGAATTTGAGAGACTGACAATCGAAATGGTGAATTCGGAAAGCGCGCCTTACTTCGCATTTGTCAGCGCAGACGGCGCGATCCTTGGCGCGGTGGACTACGTCCATGGCGAACTTATCGAAGCAGACCAATAGGCTGTGGTTCTGGGGGGCAGGAAATGAAACTTATCGAGGTTTTGGCGATTCTGATTGTCGGCGTGTGCCTTGCGACGGGCGGCGCCCGAAGTCAGACGTTGCAAATTATGGATCAACGCATCGCAACTCTCGAAAACCTGATGCCTGATGTCGCGGCCATGGCGCGAACCTGTCAGGAAGACGAATGCGAGCCGCCGGTGTGTGGCGGAAGACTGGATACGTTTCGCGATCTGTCGAACATCATAACTGTTCTTGATCGATATCTGTTGCTTCTCAACGCCGAAGACGCCCTGCTGACGAAAAGCACGGACGACGCAATCGCCAACAACGATCTGAGCGCTGCAGCGCTTGAGGGCGCGCGTGTTGCTGCAAGCATGACCCACGTGACCGATCAAATGCTGGGAGCGGTTGTCGAACTGAATGGCATCGCCGGGTTTGTAACGTCGCCCTCGTCGGATCCGGAAGCGATCTGGGAAGCGGCCAAGGACGTCAATTCGATTATCAATCGGCTCTATGATGGCTGGGCCGAAACGGGCAACCAGATCGAGTCCGTTCGCTACAATCCCGAACTGGCCTCGGGCCAGGGAACGGGGATCAACCTGAAAAGCCTGGAAGACGCCTATATCGATATCTGGGCGGTCGGACCGAAGGCCGCGGCGGAACTCATTCCGGCGGGCTTGCGGGACTACGGCTCCGATGGTGATCCGGTCCAGGTCGTCAAGGACAACACCAGCAATGCAGTAGAGGTTTGGGCGACTGCGAAGGGGCTGCTGAAAGAGGTCGCGAAGCTCGAAGAGGCCAGAAAGATGGGGTCATTGATGCAGGAGGCGGGTCAGGGCTACGTCGATCGTGCGCTGCCAGGCCTCAAGGGCTCCATGAAGAAACGGGTCGACGCGGCAATCAAGGAGCAACAGGCGCTGGTGGGAGAGCAGAAGAGGGCGACCGCCAACGCCGTTGCTTTTGGTCTTACCCAGGTCGCTGCGCGCCTGGTGCAAAACTACTACTCCAGAGAAAAGTTGAAGGCCTTCCGAAACCGCGTCAGCGAATTGCGTGCGATGAACAAAAAGGCCGGCGACAAGTATCTCGACCATATAGTCGAGCGCGATGGGGTGCGAGACAGAAGCCGGCGCGTGGCGCGGTTGCTGGGGAAAGCACGCTCGCTTGCCGGTTCTCTCGGCGATTGCGCGTTCAGAAGCTGCGGCGGCGATTACGCCAGTCTGCCGATGGTCAGGCTGTCGGCCGTCGAAAAACGCAATGGCAATGTCATTTACGGTCAGGGCCAAAAGGATCTTGAACCGATCCTGTCGGCCTTGGTCGCGTCCTTGTCGTCCAATATTGCAAATGACGGCGGCGCCGAGCCTGAATTTCCGGATGGAACGAACCTGACGGGGCCAAGTTTCATGGGCGTCGGCGAGGGGGCGGCCTGCGCTGACTGTCAGACATACCATGTTGAAGCGACCGGGATTTCGCGGCGCATCGAAATGATAAAGTGGCGCCTGGAGACGATGGAAGGCGAGGAGGATATTGCTGAACTCAGGTACCAGAGAAACATCTCCCTGCGCGACGCCGAAGCATGGCAGGCCGAATACAACAGGCGCACGGACGGCAGTCTCAAGCGTCGCCTGCTCAATCTGACAGAGGATGAAATGCTCGGGCTGTCCGAACTGGGTTCGCAGATCCGCCGCGCGACCAGTAGGATGAAGGCGCTTGGTCAGCGTATCAGGGCGGTGGAAGCGAGCGAAAAGGAGGCGGCCTCGCTTCGGCGGAAGCTCGCTTCTCTGGAGACGCAGGAACGAGCCGCGCTTGATCGGCTTCGCCTTTGCAACCGGAATTTATGCAACGGCGCCATGAGCAGGAAGGATCTCCTGCAATCGTCTCCTGCTTTTGCCGCGGAGGCCGAAAAGGACGCGGCGTGCCGCAAGCCCGATGAGATGGTTGAAAACACGACATTTATGCCTCAGTCGTTCTGCAAACCCGGCTTCCACATCCTGCTTTCTGCCGGGGTGGGCGCGCGGGTCGAACCCGTCTTCACACAGTGTTCGGGCGTGACTTCGGACAATAAGGTCGTGTCATTCATCTGCGAAAAGGGTGATCTCTTCACAGTTGTCGAGAATGGCAGGGACGCCACGGAAGCCATGACCTTCGAACAGGCGAAGGCTTATGCGCGGGAGCGCAATCGCTATGTCTTAGTCGAGGATGATGGCCGCGTTTATGAGATGCTGGAGGCAGAGGCGCAGGCGCGTCTGAACGAGGAATATGAGAGGCTGGACGCCTGTAGTCAGGCGAACAATCCGCTTCTCGAAATTCTCGACAATAGCGCCGTTGGCGTCCCTGTCATTCCGGGCGTGGAAACGATCGACCAACAGGCGAGGCAGCTTCTGAACACGCCGGAGATACCCGATCGTTTTGCGGATGCTGGCGACGGGCCGAAATTCCTTGGCGTCGGCGAGGGGGATGGTTTCGCAGCGCCGCTTGTGATTGGCGACTGACAGGCGATTATGGCGTCGGGTGTGTTTAGCGATGCATGCTTCAACGGATCAGCACAAAACATGAACAAAGCGAATGCAATTGCAGCGGTTCTGTGCTAAAAGAGGCGCGGTGCAATTGATGCGCCATTTGCCTTCAGACATGCGAAAGCGCAGATTCCCGAAACAAAGCCAAACCGCGTAAATTGAGGATTCCCGAAACAAACCCAGAGCCTCGGAAAGCGAATTCCCGAAACAAAGCCACATCGTTGAAGCCCGATTCCCGAAACAAAGCCAGACCCTGTGAACCTGATTCCCGAAACAAAGCCAAACTTATAAAAACATATATAAAACAATAGCATATATAAAATTTTGTTTTCGTGGAGTTTGGATGTCCTCCGCCTGTTCGAGTTTCTTTCGACAATTGGCGCATGTGGATCAGCGTGTCGGCTTGCATCGATCTTCCATATGTGAATATATTATTCACATAAGAATTGGGAGGAATTATGAGACTGCCCCTCACGCACATTCCGTGCGACACGCGCACGCATACGCCAGACGATCACTCTCATGCGGCCGGGCTTCCGTTCGCATCGGTTTCGGCATGACCGGCGCTTCGGATCTGCCGCTTGCCGGGCTCGTCGTGCTCGACATGAGCCAGTTTCTTTCCGGCCCCTATGCGACCTTGCGCCTGCAGGATCTCGGCGCGCGCGTGATCAAGATTGAGCGTCCTGGTGCCGGCGATCTCTCCCGCAGTCTCTATCTCAGCGATACGGAAATCGGCGGCGATTCGACGATCTTCCACGCCATTAACCGTGGCAAGGAAAGCCTGGCGGTCGATCTTAAAAGCGGGGAAGATGTCGAAAAACTGCGGCGTCTGATCGAAAAGGCCGATGTGCTGGTTCAGAACTTCCGTCCCGGCGTCATAGAACGTCTCGGGCTGGGCTACGACGCCGTCAAACAGATCAATCCGAAGATCGTTTACGGCTCGATCAGCGGATATGGCGAGGAAGGCCCGTGGGTGAAGCGGCCCGGCCAGGATCTGCTCGCGCAAGCGCGGTCGGGCGTCATGTGGCTGAGCGGCGACGACGGCGACGGACCGGTGCCGATGGGACTTGCCGTTGGCGACATGTTCGCCGGCGCGGCCATGGCGCAAGGACTGCTGGCAGGCCTCGTCAAACGCGGCCTGACCGGCGAGGGAAGTCACGTGCAGACCAGCCTTCTGGAAGCCCTCGTCGACTTTCAGTTCGAGGTGCTGACGACGTATCTGAACGACGGCAGGCGGATGCCGAAACGCTCCGGTTTCCGAAGCGCACACGCCTATCTGTCGGCGCCCTACGGCGTTTACGAGGCCAGGGACGGCTATCTCGCGATCGCCATGACGCCGATATCCAGGCTTCGCGACCTGATGGACGTCGCCGCGCTGTCGCCCTATGCCGACGATCCGGGCATTTGGTTCACAAGCCGCGACGAAATCAAAAGGATCATCGCGGCGGCGATCGCCGAAAAGTCGATCGCGGAATGGCAGGCCTTGTTCGAGCCGGCGGACATCTGGTGTTCTCCGGTGCTCGACTGGGATCAGTTGATGGACAGCGAAGGCTTCTCCGTGCTCGACATGCTGCAGCAGGTCGAGCGGGATGACGATGTCTCCATCCTGACGACGAGTTCGCCGATCCGCGTCAACGGCGTGCGCCCGAAACTGGCGCGGGCCGCCCCCGCCGTTGGCGAACATACGGCGGCCATCTGCGAGGAGTTCGGCCTGTGACGACGCAGCTTAAAGGCATGACCTGGAGCCACCCGCGCGGGTATGACCCGATGGTCGCCTGCTCCAGGCTCTGGAAGGAACGGACCGGCGTCGAGATCGACTGGGACAAGCGCTCGCTGCAGGATTTCGAATCCTTTCCGGTCGAGGAGCTGGCTCGAACATACGATCTGATCGTTATCGATCATCCCCATGTCGGCGAGATCACGGCGCAGTCCTGTCTCACGCCTCTCGATATTGCAGGCAGGGAGAAGGAGAGGGGCGCTCTTGCAGACGGATCAGTCGGCGGCTCCTATCCCAGCTATACGTGGCAAGGGCGTCAATGGGCCTTTCCGATAGACGCCGCAGCGCAGGTCATGGCCTGGCGACCGGACCTGATCGCCGAAGCGCCGCGAAGCTTCGACGAGGTGATCGCGCTCGCAGGCCAGGGCCGGGTTCTGATCCCCATGCGGCCGCCGCATTGCCTGATGACTTTCTATACGCTCGCCGCCAATCTCGGCACGCCCTGCGCGACGCAGGGACCGGGCGCACTGATCGACAGGGACGCCGGCGAGGCGGTCTATGACCTGATCGCCAAGCTTATGCGTCACGTTCCTGTCGCCTGCTACGAGATGGATCCGATTGCAGTGTCGGAATCAATGAGCGCCGGCGACGAGATCGCCTGCGCGCCGCTGATCTACGGCTATGTCAATTACGGGATCGACGGCTTTCGCGAAAGGCGTCTGGCGTTCGCGGACATACCGTCGGCAGGAGACAGCGGGCCGGTCGGTTCGGCGCTTGGCGGCACAGGCATCGCCGTTTCCGCCTTCTCCGATCACGTCAGTGAGGCCGTGGACTTCGCCTACTGGATCGCCAGTGATGAAATACAGCGCGGGCCGTTTGCAGGCGCCGGCGGTCAGCCCGGACACGCCGCCGGCTGGGAGGACGATGCGGTAAACGCAGCGACAAATGATTTCTACAGGAATACGAGGCAAACGCTGGAGAGCGCCTGGGTCCGCCCGCGCCACAGCGGCTACATGCCGTTTCAGCAGCAGGCCTCCGACCGTCTGAATGCGGGCCTGATCTCCGGCGAGCCTGCGCGGCCGGTGGTCTGCGATATCAACATTCTCTTTGAAAGGAGTTTTGGCTGAGCGGTCGCCGCCGGACTACAGGTTCCAGATCCGTCTTGCGTTGGCGTTGAGGAGTTTGGCCTTTTCGTCCTCGCTTGCGCCTTCGAGCAATGCATGCGTTGCGGCGACCCAGGCCAGAAGACCGCCGCCCAGTGTGCAGACCGGCCAGTCGCTGCCCCAAACCACGCGGTCCCAGCCGAAGCTTGCTATCGTGTGCTCGACCCAGGGACGCAGCGTTTCCGCGATCCACGTTTCCGGGTCGGCATAGGCGACGACGCCGGAGATTTTCGCCGTGACGTTCGGTCGTTGCGCAATCTCCGAGATCCGGTCTCGCCAGGGCTGGCGGGCGTCCCCCGCTATGTCGGGCACGCCGCAGTGATCGAGGATGAAGTTGACGTCAGGCGCCAGATCGACCAGCGCGATCGCCTTGTCAATTTGCCGGGGCAGGACACACAGATCGAAGGTCAACCGGCTGTCGCCGAGACGTTTGATATTCTGGCGAAACAGAGGCTGTTCGGACAGGTCGTCCGGCATGACATGGAGAACGCGACGAAAGCCCTTGACGAACGGATCGGAGAGGCAAGATTCCAGGTGTTCGGCGAAGTGTTCCTCCTCCGGACGGCAGGACACGATTGCGCCGGCGATCAGACTGTTTTCGCGCTGCGACAGTGTCTTGACGTAGGCCGTTTCGTCGTCGATGCGGGAGGCTGCGACGTCAACTTCCATGTGCAGCGTTCTGGATATACCGGCGCGGCGGGCTGCACGCTCGTAATTCTCGTAGAGCCAGTCCCGGTTCAGCGGTTCAACGTCGCTCAGCCAGGGATAGTCCACAGCTTCGCGGTCGATGACATGAAGATGCGTGTCGACGATCATTCAGTTTCCTCCCTATCCTGCAATGCAATCTTTCACAGGAGAATAAATTGTTCAAATAAGAAATTATTTTGCGTTCAACGCTTCGGAGCCGGCCAGGGCGGAAAGCTGTCTGGAGGTTTCGGCGATCAATTCCTGTGTTTCCGTCATGTCGGGCGCCTGGGGCACGTTGACGAGCGCGATATAGGGGATCGTCAGCGCGGCGATCGCTTTTCCATCCGGGCCGAGCACAGGCGCCGAAAGATTGTAGACGCCGGCTGTCTGGGCGCTCGGCATCATTTCGTAACCCCGCTCGCGGATCTGATCGAGACGATCAAAGAATTCCTTTGCGACGGTCGGATATTCCTTGCTGCTGGAATATTCGTTGATCATCAGCAATCGTTCTTCCTGGGACCTGAAGGCCAGAAGCACGTGACCGGAACCGGTGTCGAAGAGACCGATATGCGAGCCGACACGAATCGAAATACCCCAGTAACCGGGCGCTTCCTGCTGCGCGACCACGACGACGGAGCCGCGATCGAACACGGCCAACTGGTTTGCCTGCCGCGTCTGTTCGGCAAGTTCACGCATGAATGGCGTCGCATAGGAGACCAGCCGGCGCACGGGCGCGTGGGATTGGGCAAGTCCGAACAGCTTGAGAGTGAGCGAATAACGGTCGCCGTCGATCCGCGTCACGTATCCGCGCCTGACCAGACGATCCAGCATCCGGTAGAACTCGTTCGGGCTCCTGCCGAGGTGTTTGGCGATTTCAGCCTGCGTCAGTCCTCCGTCGATCTGCGCCAGGAGTTCGAGTATGTCGAGCCCCTTGTCGAGTGCGGGCGCGCGGTAGCGATCTTCCTCCTGACTCATCTCTTCCTCCGTGAATTTCAATATTCATATACGCATGTATGTGCGCGTTAACAACAAAGGAATCGCTTGACCGCCAGTAAAGAAGATGTTTGTATATGAATGAACCACTCATCAGTGAGGGTTTGGGGCGCATTGCCCGCCAATCATTAACGTCTCGGGAGGAGGCTCATGAACAAGCTATTGGCCGGCGTATCCGCCGGCGTCCTCGCACTGGTTGCCGGCGAGGCTGCTGTTGCGCAGGACATGCCGGGAAAATTCGACGGCGTCACCATCGACGCCAAGCTGATCGGCGGTCAGCAATACGAAAATCTCTACTCGAGAATTGCCGAGTGGGAAGAAGCGACCGGCGCGAAGGTTAACGTCATTTCGAAGAAGAATCACTTCGATCTCGACAAGGAAATCAAATCCGATATCGCCGTCGGCGCGCTGAACTGGTGCGTCGGATCGAACCATTCATCGTTCGCTCCACAGTATCCAGGCATCTACACCGATCTCTCGCAGCTTTTGCCGCAGGAAGAAATCGACGCCTTCGTCGACGCCAATATCGACGCCTCGACGCTCGACGGCAAGCTGGTTATGCTGCCAAGGGCGCAGTTCGACGTTTCGGCGATGTATTACCAGAAGAGCCTTTTCGCCGACGAAGACAACAAGGCGAAGTTCAAGGAAAAATACGGCTACGATCTTGCCCCGCCGGAAACCTGGGAACAGGTAACCGACCAGGCCGAGTTCTTCGCCAATCCGCCGGATTTCTACGGCACGCAGTACGCAGGCAAGGAAGAGGCGATCAATGGCCGCTTCTATGAGATGCTGCTTGCAGAGGGCGGTGAATATCTCGACGCGGACGGTCGCCCGGCGATCAATTCCGAAGCCGGCGTCCGTGCGCTGAACTGGTTCGTCGAGCTATACAAGAACAAGGCTGTTCCGGCCGGAACGACCAACTATCTGTGGGACGATCTCGGACAGGGATTTGCTTCTGGCACCGTAGCGCTCAATCTGGACTGGCCGGGCTGGGCAGGTTTCTTCAACGACCCGGGCGCCTCCAAAGTCGCAGGCAATGTCGGCGTGGTAGCGCCGCCCAAGGGCTCCTCCGGCGCCCGCACCGGATGGTCCGGTCATCATGGCTTCTCGGTAACAGAAAGCTGTCCCGACAAGGAGGCCGCCGCCTCGCTGGTCTGGTTCCTGACCAACGAAGACAGTCAGAAGCTGGAAGCCGGGGCCGGTCCGCTGCCGACCCGGGACGCCGTCTGGGAATGGGTGATCGCGGAAGCCCAGGGCGACGATTATCGCACCGAGGTGCTTCAGGCCTTCCAGGAAGCCGCAAAAGGCGCTTATCCTGTGCCCCAGACACCTGAGTGGATTGCGATATCCAACGCCGTCTATCCCGAGCTTCAGGCGGCCATTCTCGGCGACAAGACGCCTCAGCAGGCGCTTGACGACGCGAACCAGTCGGCGACCGAAATACTGGAAGACGCCGGCGAACTATAGGCCGTCAGAAACTGAAGGGCGCGGCGTGTCCGCGCCCTTTCTGTCCCCGGTTCACCCGTCTGGCGATAACCGGTATTGTTCTCAAAAAAACTGACAAGAAACAGGTGAGGAAACGATGAGAGGCTGGAAGCCTGCGCCGCATGTGCTTTTGCTTTTGCCTGCATTCATCGTGCTGGCGGCCGTCGTCATCGTGCCGTTGCTTCTGTCGCTCTATTCCAGTTTTACGCCCTTCCGGCTGACGCGTCCGGATTCGATCTACACCTTCATCGGCTTTCGGAACTATGAGCGGCTTTTTTCGGACTGGGATTTCTGGGTGGCGTTCGGCCGCACCGTTCTACTCCTGACATTTGCGCTTAATCTTGAGATGGTGCTCGGCCTCATCCTGGCGCTGCTGGTCGAAAAGGCGACCCGAGGCCAGCGCATTCTGCGCACCATCATGATGTTTCCCATGATGTTTTCGCCGATCCTGGTGGGTTTCCAGTTCAAGTTTATGTTCAACGACAATATCGGCGTGGTGAACAACGCGCTTCAGTCGCTGGGCCTGACGGATCAGGCGATACCATGGCTGATCGATGGACGGCTGGCCTTTATCTCCATCCTGACGGCGGAAATCTGGTCCTCGACAGCGGTGTTCGCGATTTTCATTCTGGCTGGTTTGATGGCCATGCCGCGCGAACCGCTGGAGGCTGCGAAGGTCGACGGCTGCACGCCATGGCAAAGTTTCCGCTACGTTACATGGCCTTTCGTCATGCCGTTCGCCTATATCGCCATGACGATCCGGTCGCTGGACATTGCGCGGGCCTACGACATCGTCAAGATCATGACCGACGGCGGCCCGGCGGGACGCACCGAGATCCTCTGGACGCTGATTGCGCGCACCGCCTATTCGGATGCGCGGATGGGGCTCGCCAACGCCATGAGCTATATCGCCATCCTGCTGTCGATCCTGTTTACGGTGATCTTCTTCAGACAGCTCGCAAAGGCTCGCCAGCAGATCGGAGCGGAGTGGTAGAATGGACGAAAACGCCGCACACCGCGTCAAACGAGCCGTTCTCAAGGCTGGCCATCTGATCGGCCTGTTCCTGGCGATGGCGCTCATCTGTCTTCCGGGTCTGTGGATCGTGTTGTCGTCATTGCGGCCGACCGTCGAGATCATGGCCAAGCCGCCGGTCTGGATCCCGCGCAACGTCTCTCTCGACGCCTATGTCGCGATGTTCTCCGGCGTGGGGCAGGGCGGCATCCCGGTGCTCGACTATTTCCGCAATTCGCTGATTATTTCCGTGACTTCGACGGTCATCGCTCTCTGCATCGGTATGGCCGGCGGCTACGCATTCGCCCGCTACCGCTTTCGCGGCAAGACGTCGATCTTCCTCGGTTTCATGCTGACGCGGACGGTGCCAGGCATTGCGCTCTCGCTGCCGCTGTTCTTCGTCTACGCCCGCCTCGGCATCATCGATACGCATTTTGGCTTGATCCTGGCCTATGTGGCGCTCAACGTGCCGTTCACGGTCTGGCTCATCGACGGGTTCTTCCGGCAGGTGCCGCGCGATCTCGCCGAAGCGGCGCAGATCGATGGCTGCACGCGCTGGCAGGCGTTCTGGCGGGTTGAATTTCCGCTGGCGCGGCCGGGCATCGCGTCGGCCGGGATTTTTGCATTCCTGATCTCGTGGAACGAATTCGCTCTGGCGTCACAACTGACCCGATCCACAAATTCCAAGACGCTTCCGGTCGGTTTGCTGGACTACACCGCGGAGTTCACCATCGACTGGCGCGGCATGTGCGCGCTCGCGGTTGTGATGATCATTCCGGCGCTGACGCTTACTTTCACTGTTCAGAAACACCTAGTATCCGGACTGACGTCCGGGGCGGTCAAGGGATAGTCATGGCTACTGTTTCGCTCAACAATCTGGTCAAGAAATACGGAAACCTCGAGGTCGTGCATTCGATCAATCTCGATGTCGCCGACCGGGAGTTCATTGCCCTCGTTGGGCCGTCCGGCTGCGGAAAGTCAACGTCTCTGCGTATGATCGCAGGGCTTGAGGACATCACCGGCGGCAAGATCAGGATCGGGGACCGCGTCGTCAACGACCTTCCGCCGCGCCAACGCAACATCTCGATGGTGTTCCAGTCCTACGCGCTCTATCCACACATGTCGGTCGCGGAGAATATGGGGTTCTCGCTCAAGATCGCCGGGCGCCCTCAGTCCGAGATCGATGCGGCGGTGGCTGAAGCAGCGCGCACCCTCAGCCTTGAGGAGCTTCTGGAGCGACGCCCGTCGCAGCTATCCGGCGGTCAGCGTCAGCGCGTCGCCATGGGGCGGGCCATCGTGCGCAAGCCGGACGTCTTCCTGTTCGACGAACCGTTGTCCAATCTCGACGCCAAGCTGCGCATGCAGATGCGCACCGAAATCAAGAAACTGCATGCGCAGGTCCAGTCGACGGTGATCTATGTGACGCATGACCAGGTCGAGGCGATGACGCTTTCCGATCGCATCGTCATCATGCGCGACGGGCATATTGAACAGGTGGGGACGCCGGAAGAGGTGTTCCAGCGGCCGGCCACCCGGTTTGTCGCAGGGTTTATCGGCTCGCCGACCATGAATTTGCGCGAGGCCGAGATCGCCGACGGCAAGATGGTCTTCGCCAATGGCGATGCCCTGCCGATCCCGCCGCAGTTTCGCGACAAGGTGTCGGCCGGCGGCAAAGTCGTCTTCGGTATCCGGCCGGACGACGTGTTTCCCGCGGGACACGGCATCCACTCCGGCGATGCGACGGATGTGCACACGGTCGACGTGCCGGTGTCGATTACAGAGCCGCTCGGCAACGAAACGCTTGTCTTTGCTGAATTTGCAGGCGACGACTGGATCGCCCGCATGCTCAATCCAAAAGCGCTCCATCCGGGAGACCGGGTGGACTTGAGTTTTGACCTCAGTCAGGCGCATTTGTTCTCTGCGGACACGGAGAAAACCTTGAGGAGTTGATCCAATGGCGAAGATCGAAAAAGTCGAATTGCGGATGGTCAACCTTGTTCCCAAGGTCAAACGCACGGACGCCATCCAGAGTTTCGACAGCCAGGAAACGCCGATCGTCACGATCACGGATTCGGACGGGGCAACGGGAACTGGCTACAGTTACACGATTGGAACCGGCGGCTCCTCCGTCATGCGGCTTCTCGGCGATCATCTTGTCCCGCGGTTGATCGGGCGCGACGCCGACAGGATCGAGGCCATCTGGCACGATCTGGAATTCGCCACACACGCAACGACCATCGGCGCGATCACTTCGATTGCGCTCGCCGCCGTGGATACGGCGCTGTGGGATCTAAGGGCGCGCAAGCAGGGTCTGCCCTTGTGGAAGCTCGCTGGCGGAGCAAAGGATCGATGCCCGCTCTATACGACCGAGGGCGGGTGGCTGCATATCGAGAAGCAGGCGCTTGTCGACGACGCTCTGGAAGCGCAGTCGAAGGGCTTCAAAGGCTCGAAGGTCAAGATCGGCAGGCCGCATGGCTCGGAAGATCATGAGCGCCTCTCTGCGGTTCGCGCCGCCGTGGGAAACGGTTACGAGATCATGACCGATTGCAATCAGGGTTTCACCGTCGATGAGGTCATCCGCCGAGCCGACCGGTTGCGTGATTTGGATCTCGCCTGGCTCGAGGAGCCGATCGCCGCCGACGATATCGACGGCCATGTCCGTCTGTCGAACTCCACGTCGACGCCGATCGCCGTTGGCGAATCGCTCTATTCCATTCGTCATTTCCGGGAGTACATGCAGCGTGGCGCGTGTTCGATCGTACAGGTGGATGTCGGCCGCATTGGCGGCGTCACACCCTGGCTGAAGGTTGCCCATGCGGCGGAAGCCTTTGATATCCCCGTGTGCCCGCATTTCCTCATGGAACTGCATGTGAGCCTTACCTGCGCCGTTCAGAACGGCAAATATGTAGAATACATCCCTCAGCTCGATACGCTGACGTCCAGCAGCATGAAGATCGAGGATGGTCACGCCATTGCGCCGTCGGAGCCGGGACTCGGAATTGACTGGGACTGGGACGCTGTCGTCGGCCAGAGCATTGCGGAATTCACGACCACGATTACCGAGGGAGAGCTTACCTGATGCAGAGGATGGGAATGGTCATCGGCCTCGATCCGGAAAAGGTCGACGAGTACAAGCGCCTGCATGCGGCCGTCTGGCCCGATGTTCTGGACATGATCTCGAAATGCAATATCCGCAACTATTCCATCTTCCTGAAGGAGCCGGAGAACCTGCTCTTCGGTTACTGGGAATATCATGGCGAGGATTTCGAGGCCGACGCCGCGAAGATGGCGGCTGATCCCAGGACGCTGGAATGGTGGGACGTCTGCATGCCATGTCAGAAGCCGTTGGAAACGCGTAAGGACGGCGAGTGGTGGGCGATGATGGACGAGGTCTTCCATCATGACTGATCGCTTCGATCCGGCTGCGCTCAGTCAGTCCTGGCCGATGCCTTCCGAGCCGCGGCCCATCGTGACTTTCGGAGCCGGTTCGATTGTCGGCGACGCGCATTTCCCTGCCTACAGAAAGGCAGGCTTTCCCGTGGCCGGTCTCTACGATCCGGATCAGGAGAAAGCGAAAAAGCTCGCAGGTGAATGGGGGGTGGCAGCCTTCTCGTCGATCGAGGACGCAGTCGGCGTGCCTGGCGCCATTTTCGATCTCGCGACGCCTCCGAAAGCCCACGCCAATGTGCTGAGGCAGCTGCCGGACGGAGCGGCGGCGCTGATCCAGAAGCCGATGGGAAGCGACCTGGAAGACGCAACGGAAATCCTGAAGATCTGTCGCGAAAAGAATTTGAAGGCGGCGGTCAATTTCCAGCTCCGTTTCGCTCCCATGATGCTGGCGCTGACAGATGCGATTGACAAGGGATGGCTCGGCGACGTGGTGGATTTCGACGCCTGGCTGGCGCTCGCGACCCCCTGGCAGCTCTGGCCTTTTCTTAAGGGCCTGCCCCGGATCGAAATCGCCATGCATTCGATCCATTATCTGGATCTGATCCGTCAGATCCTCGGCGATCCCGACGGAGTCCACGCGAAATCGATCGGTCATCCGAACCACGACGTCGCGCAGACGCGCACCAGCGCGATCCTCGACTATGGCGACAGTGTCCGCTGTTCGCTCTCGATCAACCACGATCATGATTTCGGTCGTAAATATCAGGCTTGCGAATTCCGGGTCTGCGGCACGGAAGGGGCGGCCTATCTGCAGCTTGGCGTCAATCTGGATTATCCGCGCGGGGAACCAGACATCCTGGAGATCCGTCCGAAAGGCGGCGCGGAATGGATCCCGGTTCCGCTGCATGGATCGTGGTTCCCGGACGCCTTTGTCGGCCGCATGGCGAACCTTCAGCGTTTCGCGGCCGGCGAGGACGACGAACTCGTCAGCTCCGTCGAGGACGCCTGGAACACCATGGCGCTCGTCGAGGCCGCCTACACATCCTCGGCGTCGTCCGCCACGCCGCTTGAGAAGAGACCGTAAAGATGGAACAGACAATCTATTTCGAGGAATATGAAATCGGCCACGAGCGCATGACCTATGGCCGCACGATCACCGAAACCGACTTCGTGGTTCACGCCGGACATACGGGCGATTTTTTCCCTCATCACATGGACGTCGAGTTCATGAAGACGCAGCCTTTCGGGCAGCGGATCGCTCACGGGACGATGGTGTTCGCCATCGGCGTCGGTCTGACGGCCAGCGTCATCAATCCGGTCGCATTCTCCTACGGATACGACCGGCTGCGCTTCGTGAGGCCGGTCTTCATCGGCGATACGATCCGCAGCCGGGTCACCATCGTCTCCAAGGAGGATGACCCGAAACGGGCCGAGATGGGCCGGGTGGTGGAACGCACCGAGGTGCTCAACCAGCGCGACGAGGTGGTTCTCGTCGCCGATCACATTCATATCGTGGAACGCAAGAACAAGCCCGCTTGAGGCTTGATGGAGAGAAGATGACGAACTGGATCAACGGCAAGACAGCGCTGGTCACGGCGGCAGGACAGGGAATCGGTCGCGCAACCGCGCTGGCCTTCGCGGCGGCCGGCGCGCGGGTGTTCGCAACGGATATCAACGAGACGACGCTGGCGGAGCTTGCCGGCGAAAGCGGCGTCGAGACGCGCAAGCTGGATGTGCTGAGCGATGAGAACGTCAAGGCCGTCGTCAGCGAAATCGGCCATGTCGACGTGCTCTTCAATGGAGCGGGCTTCGTCCATGGCGGATCCATCCTGGAGATGAAGGACGAGGAGTTCGATTTCGCGGTCGATCTCAACGTGCGCTCCATGATCCGCACGATCCGGGCCGTGCTTCCCTCGATGCTCGAACACGGCGGCGGGGCGATCATCAACATGTCGTCGGTCGCAAGCTCCATCAAGGGCGTGCCGAACCGCTTTGCCTACGGCACCACCAAGGCGGCCGTCGTCGGGCTGACGAAGGCTGTCTCTGCCGACTATGTGACGCAGAACATCCGCTGTAACGCGATCTGTCCGGGCACCGTCGAAAGTCCGTCGCTGCAGGATCGGATGCGGGCGCAGGGCGACTATGAAAAGGCTCGCGCGGCGTTTATCGCGCGCCAGCCGATGGGCCGCCTCGGCGAAGCGGAAGAGATCGCCGATCTCGCCGTCTACCTCGCCAACGCCACCTACACGAGCGGCCAGGCCTGCGCCATCGACGGCGGGTGGACGATCTGAAGCTGAGGATGACTGCACAGTGACTCACATCACCGGACTCAAGACGTTCGATCTCCGGTTTCCGACGTCGCAGCATCTGGACGGATCGGACGCCATGAATCCCGACCCGGACTATTCCGCGGCCTATGTCATCCTGGAAACGGATGACGGCGACCTTACCGGACATGGTCTGACCTTCACGATCGGACGCGGCAACGATATCTGCTGTGCGGCTATCGAGGCGATGCGCCACCTTGTCGTGGGGCTCGATCTTGCCTGGATACGGGAAAATCCCGGCCGGTTCTGGCGGCATGTCACCTCGGACAGCCAGTTGCGCTGGATCGGACCGGACAAGGGCGCTATCCACCTCGCCACCGGCGCGGTGGTCAACGCGGTGTGGGACCTTCTCGCCAAGCAGGCCGGCAAGCCCGTCTGGCGACTGGTCGCGGAAATGAGCCCGGAAGAGATCGTCGACATCGTCGACTTCCGGTATCTGACCGACGCGATCACGCGGGACGAGGCGCTCGAAATTCTGCGCAAGGCGGAACCGGGAAAGAAGGAGCGCATCGCCGACCTCGAGGCGCATGGCTATCCCTGCTATACGACATCGGCGGGCTGGCTCGGCTATCCCGACGACAAGTTGCGCCGGCTTTGCCGCGAGGCTGTCGCCGCGGGCTACACCCATGTCAAGCTGAAGGTCGGGCGCGATATGGAAGACGACATCCGCCGTCTGACCATCGCCCGCGAGGAACTCGGGCCGGACCGGTTCCTGATGATCGACGCCAACCAGGTGTGGGATGTCGATCAGGCGGTCGACTGGGTCGGCAAGCTCGCCTTCGCCAAACCCTATTTCATCGAGGAGCCGACGAGCCCGGACGATATCGCCGGTCACCGGCGCATTCGCGAAGCGGTGGCTCCGGTCAAGGTCGCGACCGGCGAGATGTGCCAGAACCGTATCATCTTCAAGCAACTGATCGCCGGCGGCGCCATCGATATCGTTCAGATCGACGCCTGCAGGATCGGCGGGCTGAACGAAGTGCTCGGCGTGCTGTTGATGGCGTCGAAATACGGGCTTCCGGTGTGGCCGCACGCCGGCGGCGTCGGGCTGTGCGAATATGTCCAGCACCTGTCGATGATCGACTATGTTGCGGTCTCCGGCACGAAGGAGGGCAGGGTGATCGAGTTCGTCGACCATCTGCACGAGCATTTCGTCGATCCGTGCGTCATTCGTGAGGCGGCCTACATGCCGCCTGTCCTTCCCGGCTTCTCGATCGAAATGAAGCCGGAGTCCATTGACAGCCATGTCTTTCACGGCGACACAACTGCCGCAGCCTGACAACAACAAGGATAGACTGATGAAACTGCTACGCGTCGGCGATGCCGGCAAGGAAAAGCCCGCCATTCTGGATTCCGAGGGTAAGGCCCGCGACCTCTCTTCGATCGTCGACGACATTGCCGGCGAGGCGCTTCTGCCGGAGACGCTGGAGAAAATCGCCGCGGCCGACATCGACACGCTGCCGGTTCTGGCGGATGGCCGCATCGGACCATGCGTCGGCAATGTCGGAAAGTTCATCTGCATCGGCCTGAATTATTCCGACCATGCGGCCGAAACCGGAGCGACAGTGCCGCCGGAGCCTATCATCTTCATGAAGGCGACAAGCGCGATCTGCGGTCCGAATGACGATGTGCTCATCCCGCGCAATTCGGTGAAGACGGACTGGGAAGTCGAGCTCGGCGTCGTCATCGGCAAGGGCGGCGTCTATATCGAAGAGGCGGACGCGTTCGACCATGTCGCCGGCTATTGCGTGATCAACGACGTCTCGGAACGGGAATTCCAGATCGAGCGCCACGGCACCTGGGACAAGGGCAAGGGTTGCGACACGTTCGGTCCGATCGGTCCTTGGATGGTGACGCGCGACGAGGTGGCCGATCCGCAGAAGATGAAGCTGTGGCTGGACGTCGACGGACATCGCTATCAGGACGGCACGACCGAAACGATGGTCTACGGCGTTCAGTTTCTCGTCAGCTATATCAGCCGTTTCATGAGCCTTCAGCCGGGCGACATCATTTCGACCGGAACGCCGCCCGGCGTCGGAATGGGACAGAATCCCCCGACCTTCCTGAAAGGCGGAGAGGTCATGTCTCTTGGCGTCGAAGGCCTGGGCGCGCAGCAGCAGAAAGTCGTTGCGGCCTGAATCGATGAATTCCTGAACGGATACGGCCCCGCATTGGGGCCGTATCTATTTGTTATTGCTAATCTTTTTGCGTCACGAGGCGAGTGTCGAGATAGGCTTCCGTCGCTTCCGAGCCGCCTTCCGTGCCGTATCCTGAATCCTGAATTCCACCGAACGGCAATTCAGGAAGCGCAATTCCCAGATGGTTGATGCTCAGCATGCCCGACTGGACCTCGCTGCGCAGGGACTGCATGGTCGCCGAACTGCCGGTGAAGGCATAGGCGGCCAGACCGTAGGGCAGACGATTGGCCTCGGCGATCGCGCTTTCGGGCGAATCGAAGCGATTGATGAAGGCGATGGGGCCGAAGGGCTCCTCGTTCATGCCGCGTGCTTCGATCGGCACATCCGTGATGACCGTCGGTTCGAAGAAATAGCCCTTGTTGCCGATGCGCCGACCGCCGGTCTTGAGCTTGCTGCCGCGATCGACGGCGTCCTGGATCAGCTCTTCCATCATCGGAATGCGCCGCTCGTTTGCGAGCGGACCCATGTCGACGCCTTCGTCAGCGCCGTTGCCGACCTTCAGCGCCTTCGACGCTTCGACGAAGCCGTCGACGAACCGGTCGGCGACGGCGTCCTGAACGAGGAAGCGCGTCGGAGACACGCAGACCTGTCCCGCGTTGCGATACTTGTGCGCCGACATCAGCGATATTGCGCTGTCGACATCGGCGTCGTCGAAGACAAGCACCGGCGCATGGCCGCCGAGTTCCATGGTTGCGCGTTTCATGTGCAGGCCGGCGAGCGACGCGAGCTGCTTGCCGACGGCGGTCGATCCTGTGAAGGAAATCTTGCGGATGACCGGATGCGGAATGAGATATTCGGAGATTTCCGCCGGCGTGCCGTAGACGAGGTTGACGACGCCTTCAGGAATGCCGGCGTCGATGAAACACTGGATCAGCGCCGCGGGTGAAGCCGGCGTTTCTTCGGGGCCCTTGACGATGATGGAACAGCCGGTGGCGAGCGCGGCGGAGAGCTTGCGCACCACCTGGTTGATCGGGAAATTCCACGGTGAGAAAGCCGCGACCGGACCGACCGGGACTTTGATCGTCATCTGGGTGACGCCGGGCATGCGCGCCGGAATGACCTGACCATAGGTGCGGCGCGCTTCTTCGGCGAACCAGTCGATCGTGTCGGCGCCGCCGAGCACTTCCACCTTCGCCTGGGCAAGTGGCTTGCCCTGTTCCGCCGTCATGATCGCCGCGATGGCGTCGGCCCGTTCGCGAAGCAGGCTCGCCGCCTTGCGAATAAGCTGGGATCGCTGGAAGGCGCCGGCAGCGCTCCAGATCTTGAACCCCCTGGACACCGCTTCGAGCGCAAGATCGAGATCCTCGACGCCAGCGTGGGCGACGGTTCCGATCGTCTCTTCGGTAGCGGGATTGATAACGGGGATGGACCGGCCGGAAACGGCGTCACGCCATTCTCCGCCGATGAACAGCTTTGTGTCAGGATAATTGGTCATGGATCGTTGAGAACCATATTCGCGCGCTCTCGGCAACCGAATTGTTCGCCGGATTCGCTCATTGTGAAATAAATGTTTCCGATCCTGCGCGCAGATGACGCAGGGGATCGAAATATGAGACTGTAAATTGAATTTGGCTTTGTTTCCGGGAATCCGAATTTTGAGTGTTTTTCGTGATGATTGTCTCCGTCTGGTCAATCTGGCTTTGTTTCGGGAATTTGCGTTTTCAGGTGTCCGCCCCTCATTTCCGCCGCGCAGACGCGCGGCGCCTGGACGCCGCATCAAGTGCGGCGTGAGGGGTGGTGGGGAGGCTTGTTTCCAACTCTGGCTTTGTTTCGGTAAATGGCCTTTTCCTGAATCTGGGTTTGTTTCGGGAATCGCGAAGTTTCGGCAATTCAGAGCGGATCTTCGGTGGTCAATCAAATCTGGCTTTGTTTCGGTAAATGAGGTCCCGGGCAGTTTGGGTTCGTTTCGGGAATCCGCGTTTTCATAGCTCCCGCGCCAGACGGCAGGCGGATTTTTGACGCGCCTCTTATAACACAAGGGGCGCGAAAACGCACGGAATTTGTTCTATTTATGTTCCGGAGCGACGCTTGGCGAGCAATGGTTGCTCCGGTATCGTATTTGGTCTAACTTGACTACACTACGATACAAGTAGGAACAGGCCAGCAGATGTATCTCGGACTCGATATCGGAACCTCCGTCACCAAAGCTGCGATTTTCGATTCCGCGGGACGCGAAATCGCCGACGTTTCTTTCCGGACCCAGCAGGTGCAGGGACCGGTCGGCTGGTCGGAACTGAACGGAGAGACAGTGTGGCGGGCGGTGATTTCGGCTATCGGCGCAGTTCTGAAGAACGCGGATGCGAAGCCCGCGGACTTGAAGGGAATTGGCGTCACCGGCGTCATGGTCGGAGCATGGCTTCTGGATGACCAGGGCCGGCTGTTGCGCGACGCAATTCTGTGGAACGACGCGCGTTCTCACGGCCTTGTCGACCGTATTCTTCAGCGCGAGCCCGAACTGTTTTCCAGGGTCTTCGCCCATTCGGGCTCGGTGATGCAGTTCGGCTGCACCCTGCCGGTGCTTGCCTGGCTGAAGGCGAACGAGCCCGAGACGCTTGCAAAGGCGCGCCATGTGCTGTGCGCGAAGGACTATATCCGTTACAGGCTGACCGGCGAACTGGCGACGGACGAATCCGAGGCGGCGATGGCGCCGGGATCGGCGGCGACACGCGACTTTCACAAGGAGCAGCTCGACCTGCTTGGCATTCCGGAACTCGCGCCGCTTTTCGTTCCGGTTCGTCGCGGAGAGACCATGGCCGGCCGGGTCACGCGTGAGGCCGCCGAAGCGACCGGCCTTCTGGAAGGCACGCCGGTCGCAGTCGGCACAGGCGACACCGGCTCCTGCGTGATCGGCTCCGGTTGCCAGGCGCCGGGCGAGGCGGCGACAATCCTCGGAACGACCTGCATCAACGGCATCGTATTCGACCATGACGTCTACCAGCCAAAGGACAACGGCCTGCTTTTCATTCTGCCCGGCAACAGATGGTTCAAGGCGATGCCCAATGTGGCGGGAACCGTAGTGATCGACTGGGGCATGGAAGCGCTCGGGGCGGCGTCAGGCGATTACGAAGCGTTCGGCGCGTTGGCCGCCTCCAGCCGGGCCGGCTGCAACGGCGTGGTCTTCGTTCCCTATCTATCGGCGAGCGGTGTGATTGCGCCGGTGATCGAACCGCGCGCCCGCGCCGGCTATTTCGGCCTTGCGCCGCATCACGGGCGTCAGGACATGGCGCGCGCCATCTATGAAGGCATGGCCTATGCGATCCGTGACAGCTTTGCCTCGATCGGCGGCGCGGTGGCGACCATGCGGCTGAGCGGCGGCGGCGCCCGCAGTCCCTTCTGGTCGCAAATGATCGCTGACGTCACCGGCATACCGGTCGACGTGCCGGAGGGCTCGCAATTCGGCGCCAAGGGGGCGGCGCTGTGCGCGGCGGTGGCGACGGGCGCCTACGCATCGCTGGCGGAAGCCTGTGTGGCGACCTATGCGTCGCGCCGGCGGCACGAACCGGACGCGGCCCTCGAAGCGGATTACGCGGAAGGCTATGGCCGGTATTTGACCGCGCGCTCTGCGGCGCTCGGACCGTTGACGGCGCTGCAATAGTCGCGCAGCCTCTCCATTTTCCGCGCCGCAGACGCGGCGCTGCTGGATTGCGGATCAAGTCCGCAATGAGGGAAGTTTGGAAGGGCGGTGGAGATGTCCGGCTCTATACTTTGCTGAAACTATTGCACGGATTAGGTTTGTCGAACTCGACAAAACACCTCTAAAATCCTAATTATGGGGGTGTTGGCGGCTCTGCTCATGACATCCGCGTCCAAGACCCTACCATGGGCCACTGGCGTATTGAACGACAGCAAGTTCTAAGCCAGTGCCGAGTTCCAAAACCCCGCTTTGGCGGGGTTTTGCGCATCTACGAGCGGAAATCTCCGAAGCCGACGGAATAATGCCATTCCGGCTTGTCCGCCGGGGCGATGTCGCCTTTTGGCGCGAAACCGACGCGCTGGATCGAGATATCGAGGGCGACCGGCAGCATGGAAATGCGCGACAGTTCGATCGGCGTTCCCGTCTGATCGGTGGCGCGGCGGATGGCGATGAAAATCGGGCTGTTTTCCGCGATGCCAAGCATGTTGGCCGTGGTCGCATCGGCGACGGCGGGGATGTACTTGTCTTCGGCCTGCACGATGGTTCTTCCGAAGCGCTTGCGCAGTGTGGCGTAGAGCGAACCGTCGAGATGCGACAGCTCGAGACCTTCCAGCAGCTTGAGGTTCAGCGTGGTTGCGACCAGCGCAAGCGACCGGCCACCGCCGGACACCAGACGCTCATGGAGATAAACCGGTTCGCCGGCGGGCAGTCCGAAGAATTCTCTCGCCTCTTCGTCGGCCTCGACCGGACCGCTCGACAGGACACGGAATTGCGGGGTCAGACCCTGCCCGGCGATGCCTTCCGTGATGCTGGTGATGGCCTTGTAGCGGTTGTCGACGCCGGTGTGATTGACGAAGGTGCCGAGACCGTGCTGACGCCGGACAAGGCCTTCCTGTATGAGGATGTCGAGCGCCTGCTGGATCGTGCGGCGGCTGACGTTCCATTCCCGCGCGAGCGGCAATTCGCCGTCGATCTTGTCTTCGTAGTACCCGGAGACGATACGCGCCCTGAGTGTTTCGGCGATCTGAATATAGATCGGCCTGTGGTCCTTTTCCAAAGGGACTTGGATGCTCACGCCCGCCTCTGAGACTCTATTCCTTGAATTGCCGACTGTATAGCACGGATATCTGCTTTGCCATATTGACCAGAACCTCGTCCAGAATGGCTTTGCCCTTGTCCGCGCTGGCGGCGCGAGGGTCTCCCAGAACCGGGCTTTCAGAGAATTCCGTCCAGCGATAGGGCACGATGTCGAAATCGTCCGGGAATTCCGGATAGTTTTCGGTCGCAAGGTTCATGTCGACGGATTCGGGCGCAAGATGCAGCATGTAGGACGTCTCGATTTCGCAGGCGTGCATGAAGGCGCCGTGCGCTTCCGGTCTTTCCCGAACCCGCGCAATGGCGCGTTCGGCGCCGGGATAGAAGAAGTTCGCCATGACGATGTCTTCATCCTTGGCGAGACGCTGCGCATCGCGGATGGCGGCTGCGTTGCCGAGATGGGCGTTGATGACCACCATGGTAGCGAGCCCCTTGGCCTTCGCCGATCTTGCGATGTCGAGCAGGATGTTCGTCACGGTAGCGTTCGAAACGCCGAAAGAACCTGGAGCGTCGGCCAGAGACCAGACCTGACCAAAGGGGATGACGGGAAGCCGCAGAACGGGCGTGGCGTCGCCAATCGTCTCGATCAGGGCGTCGGCAAGCCGTTCGGCCAGGATGTTGTCCGTTCCGGCCGGAAGATGTTCTCCATGGCTTTCCACTGCGCCAATCGGCAGAAGCAGCACGGGCCGCTTCTTCAGCGCCTCTTTCAAGGCGCTGTCGGAAAGAGCGGAAATGTCTGCGCTGTTGGCCACGATCGTACTCACTGCGTAAACGCGAAGGCGCTCTGGGGATTTTCGACCATGAAAGTGTGGATCAGCGCCTCGCCGTCGAAGCCTGCGTCGCCGGCCTGTTCGATGAAGCGCGGAACCCAGCTCTCGAGGATGTAGCCAAGGCCGAGGCCGCCCTCGCCGTAATTGCGATACATGGTTCGCCGGGCGATGTCTCCGCCGATCAGGATCTGTTTCTCGTGGCCGTGCCGGACGAGATTGAAGATGCATTCGATAAGAATGCTTTCGGGATGGTATTTGATGCGCGAGATGCCGTCGAAGCACATGAAGACGCCGGTCTCGGCGGCCTTGAGGTGCACCCAATGGTCCGGATTGCGATCGACGTGGGCGATGGTCAGCCGGGTCGGGTCGACGTTTTCCTGTTTCACGATCGCAAGCTGCTCGAGGATCAGGGTTCCGAGCTCCGTGTGGGAATGCAGCGGCGAACCGGTCTCCTTGTGCGCGTCGAGCACGGCGCGCATGACCTTGTCTTCAGCTTCCGAAATCGTGTTGTAGCCGGTGCCGAACTTGGCGACGCCGCCAAGAAGGTCCGTGCCGTCCATGCCGGTCGTCAGTTCGGCGACGACATGGTCTTTCAGTTCTGCGCGGGATTTCGAGGCGATCCAGTCTCCGAAGGTGACGCCTTTTCCGGGCATGGTCCCCGGCCACATGATCGCCTTGTTGAAACCGGCCGTCGCGATGATGTTTATGCCCGTCCGATCCGCGATTTCCTTCAGCGCGGTCGGGTCGCGTCCGTAGTCGATGCAGGTTGCGTCGTAGACCGACCGTCCTCCGGCGGCCGTGAAGAGTTTGACGTCGGCGACCGAGTTGTCGACGCTGTCGATCATGAAGTCGTCGATGCCTTTTTCCTTCCACAGCGGCGGAACGCAATAGAGATGGTCGTGCGCGTAGGTGACGCCGAGTTCTTCCGGCGCCATGTCGCCATTGAGTGTGCGGATGAATGTCATCAGTCGGATTTCCTTCTGATATTGGCAAGGGCAAGAGCGAGGACGATGATGCCGCCCTGTACGATAAAGCGGGTCGCCGGCGGCAGCGATACGACATACAGCAGGCTTTGTACGAAAAACAGGATCAGCGCGCCGATGGACACGCCGGCAGCGAGAAACACGCCGCCTCCAAACACCGCGCCGCCGATCACCGCGGCGGCGATGGAATCAACGGTGTAGGCGTCGGCGATCCCGATGGACGCCATACCGGTAATCGCCGAGAGCAGTATGCCGCCGATGGTGGCGGCAAGGCTGGAGAACACGAACGAGATGACGATCATGCGTCCGGCGGCGATGCCGTTGAGCCGGGCGGCGCGGGAATTGGCGCCGGCAAGCAGCATGCGCCTGCCGGGCATGGTGAAGTGGACAAGCAACGTCAGCCCGGCAATGGCTGCGAGCCACAGAATGACGGAATAGGGGAGAACGCCGAGGAACCAGCCTTCGGTGATGACCCGGAATTCGGCCGGGATCGAGCCGCGCGGGCTGCCGCCGGTGACGACCAGCGTGGTTCCGGTCAGAACCAGGGACGTGGCGAGCGTGGCGAGAAACGCGGGTATGCGCAACGCCACGACCAGCAGGCCGTTGGCGACGCCGACCAGCGCGCCGCATCCGAGCGTGATCGACAGCGCATAGGCCATATTGTCCATATTGCCGGCGAACGTCATCGCGAGCACGACATTGGCGAGACCCGCCGTTGCGCCGACGGAGAGGTCGAGGCGCCCCATCATCAGGATCAGCGCCTGGCCGAGCGTAATGATCCCGAGCGGCGCGGCCTGACGCATATTGTCGAGGATCTGGTGTCCCGAGACCTGCCCTGAGGCAACGAACAGCACGCACAGCAGCACGACCAGAAGGCCGAAGGCTCTCAGCGTCGCCGTAGACGGGCGCAACTTTTCAAGGATAAGCACGGCGTTTTGAACACTAGTCTGCATCGCCGGCCTTTCCGCGCATGAAGAAGACCAGCGCCGCAACGAAGATCAGCCCCTTGGCGATCGCCTGAAGGTTGGTGTCGAGCTGCAGCAGGTTGAAGGTGTTGTTGATGAGCACCAGCGAAATGACTGCGAGCAGCACGCCAATGAGATTGCCCCGGCCTCCCTTCAGCGCGATGCCGCCGAGAATCGCCGCCGAGACCGCGTCCAGCGTATAGGCGTCGCCGATCAGCGGATCGCCGGACAGGATGCGGATCGAGAGGAACACGCCGGCGAGCGCCGCCAGGGCGCCGCTCAGGGCATAGACCTGCAGGTCGACTCTGGCGCTGGACACGCCGTGCGCGAAAGCCGCGCGCGGATCGGAACCGGCGGCGTAGATCGACCGGCCGAAGCGCGTCCATCCGGCGAGGAGGATGAAGGCGCCATAGACAAGAATGACGATGAGAAGCGGAACGCCGAGCGGAGATTCGCCCTCGAACAACAGGGCGTAGAAATCGTAGGACACCTGGCCGCCCGGCTTCGGCAGGAGAAGCAGCGTGACGCCCTTGACGATCGCGGCCGTGGCCAGGCTCATTACCAGGGGGTTGATGCGCAGCAGGATGACGCCGGCTGCGGTGAACAGTCCGGCCCCGACGCCGGCCAGCATGGCCAGCGGGATCGCCAGCCAGCCGATGCTCGAGACGGTCAGGGCCATGATCGCGGTGGCGAGGCTCATGATCGTGCCGACCGACAGGTCGATGCGTCCGGCCATGAGAACAATGGCCTCGCCGAGCGCGACCATGCCCAGCGGCAGAACCCTGTTGGTCAGATTGGCGAGATTGGCGGAACTCAGGAAAGACGACGACAGCGACGCCGTGAACACCACAAGGAGGATGGTCAGGATCAGCGCGGGCAGGGCGAGCAGCAGGTTGAAGCGGATCGATCCGTTAAGCATGGACGACCTCCGCCGGTTCGTCGGCGTGGCGGGTCGCGCAGCGCATGATGTGTTCCTCGGAAAAATCCGCCCGCGCGATCTCCGCCGAAATGCGGCGCTCATAGACCGTCACGATACGATCGCTGAGGCCGATCAGCTCCAGCAGGTCGGAACTGATGAGGATGACGGCGACGCCCTTGCCGGTGAGTTCGGAGACGAGGCGATAGATTTCGCTCTTGGTTTCGATGTCGACGCCCTTGGTCGGCTCGGCGAGCACGAGAATTTTCGGCGTGTGCGCCAGCCAGCGCGCGAAGACGACCTTTTGCTGGTTGCCGCCCGAGAGTTCGCCGACGGGCTGTTCGAGTGAAGCCGCCTTGATGGCGAACCGGTCGCGGGCTTCCTCCGTGAAACGCTTTTCTGTGGCGAGCGGAAGCAATCCGAATGCGGACTCCCGGCCGATGGCGAACAGGCTCATGTTGGTGCGAACCGGCAGGGTGAGCGCCAGCCCGTCGCGCTTGCGGTCGTCGGGAATGCTGGCGACGCCGAGCGCAATGGCTTTGGCGACGGAGGATATGTTCGTCGGCTTTCCGTCGATTTCCACCGTTCCGCTGCGGAACGGACGCGCGCCGGACAAGGCCGCCGCCAGTTCGTGCTGGCCCTGTCCTTCAAGGCCGGCGACTCCGAGAACCTCGCCCTTGCGGACCGAAAGGCTGACCGGAGGCAACTCCGCATTACCGGCGTCCTGCAACCGGATCGCCGGCGCCGTGTCTTCGAAGGAGGAGGGGCGTTCGGGAAAGATGTTGGAAAGCTTGCGTCCGACCATCGCCTGGATCAGGTCGTCGCGGGAAAATTCGCCGGCGGCCGCGTCGAGCGTCAAGGCGCCGTCCTTAAGGACGATCGCCCTGTCCGCCGCGTCCATGATTTCGCCGAGACGGTGCGAAATGAAGACGATGGATGTTCCGCGCGCCTTGAGGCGCTGCATGAGATCGATAACGGTCTCCGCCGCCTTGCTCGACAGGGAGGCCGTCGGTTCGTCCAGCACCAGCACCCTGGGCTCGAGGCTCATGGCGCGCGCGATTTCCACCATCTGGAGTTCGGCCGCGGAAAGGTCCGACCCGAGGCGTTTCGGCGATACGGAGAAACCCAGATCGTCGAGGAGTTCGGCGCAGTTGCTGTGCAGCGCGTCCTGCCGGATAAGGCCCAGCGGGCCGCGCGGTTCGCGGCCGAAGAAGATGTTTTCGGCGACGGTGAGATCCGGGATGATCGCGGTTTCCTGGTGCGCGATCGCCACGCCGCGCCGCATCGCTTCCAGCGGGCTGGCCGGCGCATATTCAGCGCCGTCAAGCGAAAGACGGCCTTCGTCCTGCGGCAGGCCGCCGGAAATGATGTTCATGAGGGTGGATTTGCCGGCTCCGTTTTCGCCGACAAGCGCCAGGATCTCGTTCCTGCCGATAGAGAATGAAACATCCCGCAAGACCCGGTTCTGGCCGAAAGCCCTGGATATTCCGGAGGCTTCCAGCACCGGAACCGATCGATTGTCCAACGTGGCGGTCATTGCGGGATGTCAAAGGTCAGTTTTCGAAGGTCGCCTTGACCTGGTCGTCGCTGAGCCTTGTATTGGTCCAGAACGAATCCGACAGGTCGTCGCGAACATACTCGTCGAGGTTTTCCGCGGTGATCGTCGGAACCGGGAAGATGATGTCCTTCTCGACCTCTTCGCCGTTCAGAAGCTTGAGCGCGATCAGCAGCGATTCGGAGCCGAGCCATGTCGGCTTTGCGGCGCCGACGGAATCGAAACCGGAGTCCTTCAGAGCGGCCCAGCGCTTCAGATAGCCGTTGTTGTCCTCGCCGGTCATCGGAACGAGCGGACGCTGCGCGGCCTCGAAGGCGTCGATGGCGCCGAGGGTCATGGCGCCGCCCTGCGACCACACGCCGTCGATTTCCGGATTGGCGGCGAGCAGGTTTGAGACGGCCACCTTCGCCTGGGCGTAGTCCCAGGAGGCGTCGGCCGTGGCGATGATCTCGATGTCCGGATATTCGGAGAAGACTTCCTGCGCGCCGGCCCAGCGGTCGTCGCTGACGGAAATGCCGGCGATGCCGTTGAGAGCGATGATCTTGCCCTTGCCGTCCAGCGCGTCTGCGAGCCACTCAGCGCTTGCCTTGCCGAAGTCGACGTCGTCGACGGTGACGAGCACGTCATAGTCGTCCGAGGCGATCTTGGAGGCGAGAAGGATGACCTTGATGCCCTTGGCCTGCGCCTTTTTCAGAACCGGGATGAGCGCGGTCGGCGAAATCGGCGTGGTGATGATGGCGTCGACGCCCTGGGTGACGAGGTCCTCGATGTTGGAGACCTGCTTGTCGACTTTCAGTTCGGATTCGACGTAGGTGACGTCGACCTCGTCGGCGTGGCGCTCGGCCTCAGCCTCGAATTCCTTCGCAAGCTGGACCGACCACGAGTTTCCGCCGAAGTAGATATCATAGCCGATGGAGTATTTGTCGTCTGCCGCGAAGGCGGGAGCAGCAAGCCCCAGC
Source organism: Rhizobiaceae bacterium MnEN-MB40S (assembly GCA_024343425.1). Classification (GTDB taxonomy): domain Bacteria; phylum Pseudomonadota; class Alphaproteobacteria; order Rhizobiales; family Rhizobiaceae; genus Flavimaribacter. Next base: position 265,222 of record BRLC01000004.1, on the reverse strand, counting down.
GCCAGTGTTGCGGCGATCAGTGCCTTGAATTTCATGGTGTTCCCCTTGTGCAGTGAGAGGTTGGCGACCCAAGCATGTTACCTTGTTCACTCAAGTAGTCAAGTGAGGGTGGAATTCTGATGTCTTCCGGGTTGCTTTCACGCCTGCGCACGGTTGCTGATGCGGGCGGACGCAGCGCCCGCCCAGTCGAGCCGCGCTGCAGGGATCAGTCCGTAATTGTAGAAGTTTACGCCGTCGGCGCCGGCCGCCGCGGCGGCTTCCACGCGACGGACGAGGGCCGCCCTGTCCGGAACTTCCGGATAGAAGATGCGGTACCCGGCGCCAAGGAACTTGTCCGGTCCGAGCGCGGCGCGTCCGCCGGCGATGAGGTCTTTCACATCGTCCGGCTCCATGCCGTAGGCGCACAGGATCGCGCCGTCGCAGACCTGTCCGACCGCCGGCAGATCCACACCGCCCAGCCACCCGTCCTTGAGGTCGATCAGCACGATTTTCGATGCGGGGTCGGCCGCCTCGCGGATCTCGGCGATGAGGCTGGTGACCGGCTCGGTGCGCCAGGCGAGATAGTCGTGGAGCGCCGGCCATGCGCGGAAGGCGTCGATCCCGGCTCTCGGGAAATCGGGAAAGCGGATTTCCGGGACTGCGCGCGTACACATGTCCTCGATGAATTCGCAAACGATCTTCCGGGCCGCCCCGGCGTCGACGCCGACGGCCGCCGCGCGGGCCATGCAGTGGTCGCAGAAGCAGAGCGACAGCAGGAAGTCGTCTTCGGCGTTCATGCCGACGCCGTCCTTCTCGTGGTGGAACTCGTGCTCGAAGCCCATGAAGTTGGGGCTCTCGAGTTCGACGAGATCCGGTTTGTAGTTGCTTGTCACATCCGCGACGAGGGTCACGACATAATCCCGCGCCTCGGGGCTGGAGGGGCACAGATTGTAGTAGTTCGGATTGCCGAAGGCGTTTCGCGTGACATGGCCCGGGTGCAGCATGCCGAGCCGGGTGTTGTGCAGGCAGACCGTCCAGCAGGAGACCTTCATGCCCGTTGCGTCGCGCCGCGCCACCAGTTCCTTCAGCATGTCGCCGCGCTCGGAGACGTTCCGCGCCATCAGCGGCCGGATCGTCTTGTCCGCCCATAGTGCGGCGTCCGGCTGAAAGTAGACCGTGCCGTCTTCCGGGAAATAGGCCTTCTGACGTGGACTGCGCGGCTGCAGAAACCGGCCGGCGTGGTAGGAGGTCGCCAGGCTGATGGAGTTGACCCTCGCGCGTTCCCGCAGTTCCGCCTGGGCCTGATCCACGCCCTGGTCCTGGAGATCCCAGGGATAAGTCCACATGGAAAGATGCATCGTCGTCCTCTTCTTGCCGGTCGCTAACTTGTCCATAGTCGTATACAAGTTGGCTCCCCGCGACAAGGCGTCGATTGTGGCGGCGTTTGCGCCCCTGTATTACTGTGGCGGCGATTGACCCAGAAGGAGGCGCATTGATGTGGGACGAGCGATATGACCGACCGGACTATGTGTTCGGAACCGAGCCGAATGCGTTCCTCGCTTCGCAGACTGAGTTGCTGTCGTCGGGGCAGTCCGTGCTGGCGGTCGCTGACGGCGAGGGGCGCAACAGTGTCTGGCTTGCCTCCCGGGGTTTGGACGTCACGGCGTTCGACGCCTCGCCTGTCGGGCTGGAGAAGGCGCGGCGACTGGCGGCCGATCAGGGCGTCACGGTGGATTATCAGCTCGCTTCGATCGAGGACTGGGACTGGACGCGGGACCGTTTCGACGTCGTGGCTGCGATCTTCATCCAGTTCGCACCGCCGGACCTGCGCGCCAGGATTTTCGACGGGATCAAGCAAACGGTGAAACCCGGCGGCCTTGTCTTGATGCAGGGATACAGGCCTGAGCAGGTCGACTACGGGACCGGCGGACCGCCGCAACGGGACCACATGTATACGCGCGACCTTCTCGAAAAGTCTTTCGGCGAATTCGAGATCATGAAGCTGGAAGCCCACGACAGTGAAATAAATGAAGGCCCGGGTCACGACGGACTGTCGGCGCTCATTGATCTCGTGGCGAGGAAGCGGGCCTGATCATATCAGGAGAAAAAGCATTGCGCCGACGACGCAGAGCAGGATCAGGAAAGCCAGCATCACGGTCGCCCAGCTCCGCTCAGGCTTCGGTTCGTACATGCTTTCAGCGGGCCAGAAAGAACCGCCCGGCTTTCCCTGCTCCGGGGATATGCGACGCAGCGCCGCAATCGTCGGTCGGCCGACCATGGTTTGCCGTGTGGCGGCTGAAATTCTGGCCCGAACGCCTTCTTCCTGCAGTTTGGCGGTCATGTTTCTCTCACTTGCTGCAAACATAGCGGGTCGCTCCAGTCCTTCCGATCTTCCGTGCGCTCAGAGAACCTTAAACCCGTAGAGCAGGGGCGCGGTTCCGGACAGGCCGTCCGACCGGCATACACGTCTGCGTGAGGGCGGGCTTGACAGAGGCCGTACAAGCGACGCAATTTTAGTCGTGCTAAAATTGACACCGGAAAGGACGACCATGCCGCGCGCTTGGCTTTTGCACGATTACAAGGGGTATGAGAGCCTGACTCTCGAGGAGGTTGCATTGGAGGAGCCGGGCGAGGGTGAAATCCGGCTCGCCGTCGAGGCCTTTGCGCTCAACTGGGGCGACATGGACCTGATGTGGGACCGCTATTCCTTCAGCTTTCCGGAATTTCCGGCGCGCGTGGGCATCGAGGCGGCGGGGATCGTGGACGCGATCGGTCCCGGCGTCGAGGGCGTCAAGCTCGGCGATCGCATGGGAACGCTGCCCTATTTCTACGGCAATCGCGGCGCCAGCACGGAATCCCTGGTCATCGATCAGCGCTTCGTCGCCAAGGCGCCGGAAGGGCTGAGCGCGGTGGAAAGCGCCTCCATCTGGATGCAGTACATGACGGCGTTTTTCCCGCTCGGAGAGGTCTGCAAGGTTGGTCCGGGCAGCCACGTGCTCGTGACGGCCGCCACCAGCACAGCCGGCGCCGCCGCGCTGCAGATCGGCAGGATCCTGGGCGCGAACATGATCGGCACGACGCGATTCGAACGCAACACGGACTATCTCAGGGAGATGGGCGCCGACCATGTCATCGTCACCGGCGAGGAAACGGACATCGCCGCCGCGATCAACACCATGACGGGCGGTCATGGCGTGGACGCCGTCTTCGATCCGGTCGGCGCGAGCCTGATCCACCGCTACAGCCCGGCGCTTGCGCGGGATTCCCGGATCTTCTTCTACGGCACGCTCGATGAACATTTTCCGAGCCTGCCGATCGTCGACATGTTCCAGAAGAACGCCGTCTTTCATCCCTATTCGCTGTTCAACTACGTGGAAAATCCGGAAACCTGCCGGCGGGGCATGGATTTCGTCTACGAGATGATCGGCTCCGGCCGCCTGGCGCCCAGCATCGACCGGGTCTACCCGATGGAGGAATACAAGGAGGCCTTCGATTATCTCAGCAAACCGCGCGAGAAGCACGGCAAGGTCGTCATTACGACCGGGATCTGACGATCAACGGCCCGACGCCGCGAATGCCGACATGGCCCTTGGCTCTCGCAGGCTCTCCGGCGAGAGCAAGATCCGGCAGCTTGCGGGCGAGGGCGGCAAGCGCTTCCTGCAGTTCCGCGCGGGCGAGCGCCTCGCCGAGGCAGCGATGCGCGCCCATGCCGAAGCTCACGCTCCAGCGCGGATGATCCTTGCGCCTGATGTCGAAGCGCTGCGGATCGGCGAATATCCTTTCATCGCGTTGCGCCGACAGCATCGACAATTGCACGAGCGCGCCTGGCTTGAAGGCGACTCCGCCGATGTCCAGCGGTTCCAGGACGACGCGGGCGATCGATCCCACCGACGGTTCGTAGCGCAGCCCCTCGCGAACGGCGCCGGGCACAAGGTCGGGATCACGGCAAAGGTCTTCCCACTGGTCGCGATGGGACAGGAGAAGAGAGACGAGCATCGTGAAGGCGAAGCGGGTCGTGTCGCTGCCGCCAATGATCAGGCTGACCACCTGGATCATGGTTTCTTTCGGATCGAGCCCGTCATCGCCCGACACCCGCTCCAGATAGTGGGAGAGAAAGTCGTCGCGCGGCTGTCGCCGGCGCTCCTCCAGCAGGTCTTCCACATAAGCGCAGAGGTCGCGCGCGGCTGTTTCGATGCCGGGGAAATCCTCCATGCGAAACCCGCCAAGGCCGCGCGACATGGCATAGACCATTTCCGCAAAGCGCGGCGCGTCCTCTTCCGGCGCGCCGAGGATTTCGGCGATGATCCGTGACGGCAGCGGCGACGCGATCCGCGTCAGGACATCGAATTCATCCTCTTTCGCAGCGTCGTCGATCATGCTTTCGACCAGTTCGCGAACGCGCGGGCGCCACAGTTCCATGAGTTTTGAAGCAAAGGTGCGCGAAAGCGGCGCGCGCCGGCGGGCGTGGTCCGGCGGATTGGAAAGCAGCAGGCTGTTCGAATAGAAATCGTGGAGCGCGCCGGAACTGACGCCGCGGAACGCCAGCGGCTCGGTTTCGAGCTGGCGCGTGCGGGGATCGGTCATCATGGCGACGACGTCATCGTGACGGATGGCGCTTGCAACGCCGTCGCCGAAGTCGATTACTGCAGTTTGCGGCCTGTAAAGAGCGTAGCCCCGATGCGGATCGGGACGGAAATCGTCAAGATCGACCAGAAGAGGTTTGTGGCTTGCGGCTTCGACATTCGTCATCGCTGTGTGCGCCTTTCCATTCTTCAACTGAAGATGTCCGAGATTGAATTGAATTCAGTTCAATTATAGCATAGCGTGAAAGTCAATGGAAAGTTGCGTGAAAATTGTGTCATGAATCGTTCGAATGGCAGCCGAAAACAGATCCTGGAAGCAGCCAGCGCGGCATTTGTCGAAGGCGACGGCCATTTCGAAATGGCGGACGTTGCGCGACGCGCAGGGACCTCGATCGGTCTGGCCTATCACTATTTCGGATCGAAAACCGGGCTGGTCTCGGCGGTGGTTTCCGATTTCTACGACCGCTTCGACGCGATCGTCATGGCGCGGATGGAGAGCGACGCGCCGTGGCGCGAACGCGAGTTGAGACGCTTCTCGATCGCCGTGCAGTTTCTATTCACCGATCCCCTGGCTCCGATGATTATCGGCCGCCTGGCCAGCGGCGGCGAGGCAGCGGCGGTCGAAACCGATCGACGCAACCGGATCATCGCAGCCGGCGCGCGCAATATTGCGAACGCCCAGAAGCAGGGTGAGGTCCATCCGGATATCGATCCGGAGATCGCATCGGCCGTCATCAATGGCGGATTGCGGCATGCGGCCTATATGGCCTTGACGCTTGCCGAACGGCCGGACGCCGAAGAGTTCGCGCGGCGCGCCTGGTTTCCGATCGCCCGGGGTCTGTGTCTCTAGGGAGAGGGTACGAGACGCGGCGTGATCTCGCCAAGGAAATTGAGATTGCCCTTGTCAACGCCCATGATTGTCACGCTTTTGACCGGAATGCGGCTGCCTTGCAGGTAGGATATCTCGCCGGTGACGCCCTTGTAGTTTTCGATGCCACCGAGACCTTTCAGAAGACCTTTGCGCGTCGCGTCGCCGGCGCCTTCGATGGCCGCCTTGACGAGACCGATGGCGTCATAGGCGAGCGCTGAGAAGGCGGTCGGCTTTTCTCCGGGATAGGCCGCCTCATAGGCGCTGACGAAGGCGCGCACCAGTTCGTTACTGTTGCTTTCGTCGAGATAGGCGTGGGTGGTGTAGACGATTTCTCCGATATCGGGATTCGCCGCCCAGACGTCCGGGGCGTCGTAGCCGTCGCCGCCGACGATCAGTCCCTCATACCCGTGCTCGCGCAGCTTCTTGATAATGACCAGGGCGTTTTCGGCCGATTCGGTACTCAGAAACACCACGTCGGACGCATGCGGCAATCGGATCTTGCCGGTCTTGTCGGACGGATCGACCGCATGGACAGCCCTGACCACACCGCCGTACATTTCGAAGCTCGCGCGGAAATAACCCTGAAGCAGACGCGGATACAGTTTGTCGGTCTCGACATAGACGGTGGCCGAGCGCGCATTCCTTTCCTCGTAGGCCCATTGCGCGGCCGCCGCCGCCTGAACATTGTCGCCAAAGCAGGCAAGATAAAGGTAATTCGGGACTTCCGAGGGCAATTGCGGCGAGGTCGCGCCGCTGGTGATGAACGTCATCTTGGCGTCCGCGATATCCGGCGCCGCCGCCAGAACGCTGCCGGAATCCACAAAGCCCACGACGCCGACGAGATCGGGATTGTCCGAAACAAGCTTGTGGCTTGCCTCGTGGATGTCGCTCAGAACACTGTTTGTCGGCGCGTCTTTTTGAAGGAGTTTCCGGCCCAGGACGCCGCCATTGTCGTTAATCTCGGCGATTGCGAGTTTCGCGCCTTTATCGGAAGGCGCGCCTAACGGAGCGATCATGCCCGTGGTGTTGAACATCGTGCCAATCTCGATGGCTTTTTCCGAATCCTGCGCCGCAGCGGTGACTGCCGATCCGCACGCAACGACAAGCGCCATCAGAATGCCGGTCAATCGAAATGCACTCATGTCGTGTTGTCCTCCGCGTTGGGCCAATCTACACCAGGTTGAAACTCCCGTAGCGAATACGGCGTTTGCGGGCAAGGTCAGGCGACCGTATTTCCGTCAATCCAGACATCGGCGATGTTGGCGCGCGACGCCGTGTTGATGATCTTCTGGAGTATGTGGTCTCCGGAATCCAGTTCGTCCCAGAGACGGATGGTTCCGTCAGCGGCACTCGTGTCGATGGCGATGGCGTCGAAGCGATAGCCGGGCGCAAACAGCCCGACCGGCAGATCGAGGGCGACGCCGCCGCCGGTGGTGGCGAGGTAGAAGGCGTCGCGGAAATCGATCCTTGCATTGCCGCCGGCGCCGCGCTGTTCGGGCGGCAGCGCCGGATCGACGCCGCTTTCGAGCATGCGCGAGGCCATGATCGCGGCGCGGCAGTTTTCTAAGAGCGAGGCGCTCGGGCCACCGGAAATATCTGTGCCCAATCCGACATGCAGGCCTTTTTCGAGCGCCGCGCGAAGCGGAAAGACGACGTTGGCGAAATAGGCGTTGGACAGCGGGCAGTGGGCGACGGCCGCCTGCCGGACCTTTACCGTCTCCATGTCGTCGGTTGTCAGGAAATTGGAGTGCGCGAGCACGCTGCGGCGGCCGAGCAGGCCGAAGCGGTCAAGGCTCGCCGTATCCGTCACGCCGTGCCGGGCAAGAACGTAGCCGTGTTCCCAGTCGCTTTCCGAGCAATGCGTCTGGACGTGGCAGCCGCAGTCTTTCGCAATCTGTCCGAGCCCTTCCAGCGCCTCGTCGGTGCAGGAGGGGATGAAGCGCGGCGTGACGACCGGCTGCACCCGGCCTTGCACGTTGTCCGGATGCGTGCGGACATAGTCGATAAAGGCGCGTGTCTGGGACAGAGCGGCGTCCGTCGATGCGTCGCGGTAATAGTCCGGACATTGGTCGGGATTGTCCATGACAACCTTGCCGATGAGGGCGCGCTGGCCCTTTTCCATGCAGATGTCGGCAAGCAGACGCGTCGCCTTTTCGTGGATGGTGGCGAAATAGAGCGCGGTCGTCGTTCCGTTGGCGATCAGGTCGTCGACAAGAATGGAATAGGTCCGCTTGGCGAAGGCCGTGTCTTGGTACCGCGCCTCCAGCGGAAAGGTGTAGCGCTCCAGCCAGACTTCCAGCGGCACGTCCAGCGCATTGCCGAGTTGCGGATATTGCGGCGCATGGATGTGCAGGTCGACCATGCCGGGCAAGAGCCAGGAGCCGGATGGCAGGGTCGATAGCCGTTGTTCGGAACGGGCTTTTTCGAGAGCCGCGTCGTAGCCGGCGTCGCCTTTTCTCGTGACCGAAAGGATGGTTCCGGTTGCGTCGACGGCGATCAAGGCGTCCTCGAGCACCTCCACGACGCCCGGTTCCGGCGCGTGGAATCCCGAAGCCAGCAGCGTCCTGTTGCGGAGGTTCACTGTCTCAGGCGGCTTGCAGCGTGGTGCCGTAGGTGATGCCCTTTTCCTTCAGCCAGCGGCGATAGGCGATCGAGGTGGCGTCTGCGCGGGTCGGAATTTCGGCGCGCGGCTCCAGCGGCAGCAGGACAGGTCGCTGGTTTTCCAGAATGATCCGGTCCTGCAGGAAGATCAACTGCTGGAAGTGGACCAGCGAGGCGAGCGTCGACTCGTCGTCGATCAGGTACATGACCGGATGGGCCCGGCAGAAATCCTCTTCCACGGGCTGCACGAACAGGCAGATCACGTCCCAGCGATTGGCGGCGTTCGGGCAGGTCTTGTAGAGCAGCGTCGTGAACGGAGTCATGACCCGGTAAATATACTGCGTCATGATGCCTTCGGTGGCCGAAAGCGCCGCCTGCGGCTGGAAGAACTGGCAGTTCGTCGCCCACACCTCGTCGACGTCGCGGCGAATTTCGGCATTGTAGTGGGTGACTTCCGTATGCGGCTCCGATCCCAGAATGTCGGTGTGCACGAAGGGGAAGTGCGCGAGATCGAGGAAGTTCTCGACGATTCTCAACCCGGACGCTTTCACGGACACCGCGCCGCAGGGAACGTATCGGCGGTCGGGCTCGTCGGTTTCGGGAACCGGAAAGATATCGCGCTCGGGCGCGCCGAGCGTCGCCCAGATGAAGCCGAAGCGCCGTTTGATGGGCAGCGGCTCTTCCCGGTCGGCGGCCTTGACGACAACCTCGCCGTCCTTGCCGCGCGTCACCTGAAGGTCGACGCCAAGCAACCGGTTCGTGGACGTTCCAAAGGGAATATCCGCTTCGGTGTCGATCACGTACCACTGATCGAGAGCCGCCTTTTCCGCAATCGTGCTCATGCCAGTTCTCCTTAGTGACTGTAGATCCTGTCCATGACGTCTTCGTGCTTATCAAGCCATGCCGGAATGTCGACATCCCGGAATTCGCCCTGGGTGATTATTTCACGACCATTGATGAAAGAATAGTCGACTTTGAACGGCCCGCACATGACGAGGGCGGCCAGCGGATCGCGTTGCGTGCCAGACAGGCCGAGCTGGCGCAGTTTTATCGCAATGAAATCCGCGCTCATGCCAGGCGCCAGATAGCCGATATCGTCGCGGCCGAGAATGTCAGCGCCGCCGCGCGTCGCCATGGTCAGCGCCTCGCGGGCGGAGAGCGCGCTCGGCGTGCCGCCGAAGCCGCCGCGCCCGCCCGGTGTTTCGGAAAGATACTTGTTGGGGGCGACGCGCTGCAGCATCATGGCGAGCCGCGCCTCCATGAACATGTTCGACGTGTCGTTGGACGCCGATCCGTCCACGCCCAGACCGACATTGACGCCCTTGTCGAGCATTTCCCGTATCTTGGCGATCCCCTGTCCGCATCGCATGTTCGCCGAGGGGCAATGGGCGACGCCCGTGCCGGTCTCCGCGAACAGGTCGATCTCCTCGCTGGTCATGAAGATCGAATGGGCGAACCAGACATCCGGACCGAGCCAGTTGACGGATTCGGCGAATCCGACCGAGCGCATACCGTAGACGTCGTGGCAATAATCTTCCTCGAACAGGTCTTCGGCGAGATGCGAGTGGAGCCGCACGCCCGGGTGGCTTCGTGCGAGCGCCGCCGCGTCCTTCATCAGGTCCGGCGTCACGGAAAACGGCGAACAGGGCGCAAGAATGATCCGGCTCATCGAGTGACGGCTGTTGTCGTGGAATTGGCCGATTAGCCGCTCGGCGTCCTTCAGGATATCGTCTTCCTTTTCGACGCAGCGGTCAGGCGGCAGGCCGCCCTGGCTCTCGCCGCGCGACATGGCGCCGCGGGCGGCGTGAAAACGCATGCCGATTTCGCGGGCCGCGTCGATGGTGGAATCGAGCGTGCAGTTGTTGGGCAGAATATAAAGATGGTCGGACGTGGTCGTGCAACCCGACGCGATCAGTTCGGCCATGGCGACGCGCGCCGAAACGCCCATCGCTTCATCGTCGAGATGGCTCCAGATCGGATAAAGCGTTTTCAGCCAGACCAGCAGTTCATCGTCCTGCACCATGACGCGGGTGAGGTTCTGGTACATGTGGTGATGGATGTTCACCATGCCGGGCATGACGATATGGCCGGAAAGATCGAGCACTTCGTCGGCCTGGCTGTCGCCGAGTTCGGCCGTTGAGCCGACCGCCTCGATGACGTTGTCGCGAATCAGGATCGCGCCGTCCTCGATTTCCGATCCCGCGTCGTCGAAGGTCGCGAGATGGCTGATGTTCCTGAAGAGCCTGGTCGCCATGGTCAGCGCATGTCGCGGTAATAGGGAACGGCGAGCGCCGCCGGGGCCGCCAGCACGCGGCGCATCCTGTGCCAGGCGAGAACCGGCACGATGATGAAGGCCATGGTTCCGAGATAAGGCAGCATGGAAAGAATAGCCGAGGCGACCGGCCAGCCACGGGCCTGACCGACGAAGCCGAGCGCCGTGATGAGGCCGAATAGCAGGCCGGAAAGGGCGGCTGCGACCGGACGGTATCCGGCGAAGATCACCAGCGCCACCGCGATCCAGCCGCGACCGGCGACCACGCCGTCGGACCAGGAGGGGACGAAGGCGAGCGTGAGATAGGCGCCTGCGCCAGCGGCCAGCGCAGCGCCGGCGGTGACGTAGGTAAAGCGGATCACGGTCACCCGAATGCCGGCGGCGTCGGCCGCGGCCGGATTTTCGCCGACGGCGCGCAGATTAAGGCCGTGGCGCGTGTAGAACATGAGGTAGGACAGGCCGATCGGTAGAATGATGTAGATCAGGTAGACGAGAATGTTTTGCGAGAACAGCGCCCGGCCGAGGATCGGGATCTGGTCGAGAAGCGGTATCGACACGCCTTCGAAACTGGCGCGGGCCGGCATGCCCGAATAGTTGCGACCGATCGTCGAGGCGAGACCGGTGCCCATGAGCGTCAGCGCCAAGCCGCACAGCACCTGGTTGGCGCGCACGATGACGGTTGCGAAGGCGAAGATTGCGCCGAAGACGGCGCCGACAACAAGGGCCGCGAGAAAACCGAAGATGGGAACGGGCGTCGCCGCGACCGTCGCGATGCCGGTGACAGCGCCCATGGCCATCAGCCCCTCGACACCGAGATTGACGACGCCGACGCGTTCGGCGAGCACTTCGCCGATCGCCGCCAGGGCTAAAACGCCGCCTGCGAGAAAGGCCGTCGTGAGCAGTCCGGTCAAGAGATCCATGGTCGCGCTCCTAGGTCTTTTCCCGCGTGATGCGGTAATGCGAGAGTTCGTCGCCGATCGCCGTCAGGAACAGGATCAGTCCGGTCATGGCGAGCACGGCGGAGGTCGTCAGTCCCTGTGTCTGAAGGATGATGCCGGAGTTCAGGATGAAGGCCATCAGCGCAGCCGAGAAAATCACGCCGATGCTGGAGCCGCGCGCGAGCACTGCGACCATGATGCCGAGATAGCCGAAATTGTTGGAGATGCCGCCCTGCAGCCGGTGAACCGTGCCGGCGATCTCCAGCATGCCGGCGAGCCCGGCAATGCCGCCCGACAGCAGCATGACGGTGATGAGATGCCGGCGAACCGGAATGCCGGCATATTTGGCGGCCGACGGATTGGAGCCGGACAGGCGCACCTCGTAGCCCCACCTGGAGAAGGTGAAGACGGCGGCTGTGGCGATGACGACGAGGACCGCGACCGGCAGACCCCAGTGGACAATGCCCCAGAATTCCGGAACTTCGGCCGAGAGCCGCGGCGTCGCCGAATTGGCGAGGCCCACGCGATCGCGCCAGGGGCCGGTGGAGACGTAATAAACGAGAAGCGCCGCCACGAAATTGAGCAGCAGGGTGGTGATGAGTTCGTTGACGTTGGCGTAGGCGCGGGCGAGCGTCGGGATCAGGATCCACAGCATCCCGCCGATGATTCCGGCAAAGAACATCAGCACCAGAATCAGCGCCGGCGGGCCGGGCACGAACAGGCCGACGGCCGTCGCCGAAAAGGCGCCGAGATAGAACTGGCCCTCGGCGCCGATATTCCAGGCGCCGATCTGCTGGGCCACGGTGACTGCGAGGCCGGTCAATATGAGCGGGATGAAGAGGAGGGCGAGATCTTCCAGTCCGAAAGACGATCCGAACGAGGAATCGATCACTTCGGCGGCAAGCTCGATCGGATTGGCGCCGGCGATGGCGAGAATGACGCCGGTAAAGACCAGTGCTGCGATGACCGCCGCTGCGCGCGCCGCGAAGGCGACGCCGGGATGGGCGGAGGGAAGCCGCTGGAAACGCCAGTTGCCGAACATGTCAGGCGACCTCCCGGGTTTCCGTCGACTGTGTTCTGCCGCCCATGAGAAGGCCGATCTCGTCGATGTCGATGTTCTGATTTTCCAGTTCGCCCATGATCCGGCCCTCATAGAGGACGGCGATGCGGTCGGAGAGGTTGAGCAATTCTTCCAGTTCCTCCGAGATGAGGACGATGCCGGCGCCGGCGTCGCGCAGTTCGACGATATAGCGCAGCATGGTGTTGATGGCGCCGACGTCGAGGCCGCGGCTCGGATAGGCGGCCACCAGCACCTTGTTGGCGATCCGCATTTCGCGGCGGGCGACGAGGCGCTGCTGATTGCCGCCGGATAGGTTTCGGATCGGCATGCCGTAGTCGGGAATTGCGACGTCCGCCGCCTCGGCGATCTCCTTCGACAGGGTCGTTGCGGCGGCGGGATTGTAGACGCCGGCGTTGGTGATCGGCGGCTTCATATATTCGCGCATAACGGCGTTGATCGTGATGCTGAGGGCCGGCGCGAGACCGCTGTGCAGGCGATCTTCCGGTATGTGGCCGATGCCGCCCGCGGCGTAAGCCGCGGCGTTGCGTCCGCCCATGGGCTTGCCGTCGACGATGATCTGGCCGGACGTGACGGGCCGCACGCCGGTCAACACCTGGCTGAGTTCGCGCTGGCCGTTGCCTGCGACGCCGGCGATGCCGACGATTTCACCGGCGTGGACGGCCAGATTGATATCGTGCAGGGCGGGAGAGCCGTCGTCGCCCTTGGCCGTCACGTTTTTCAGGCTCAACACCGGCTCTTTCGAAACCGGCGCCGCGCCTTGCGGCCGGGCGCGCATGTCGTCGAGAACGATGTCGCGTCCCACCATCAGCTTTGCGAGCATGCGCGGATCGCAGTCGGACGCTTTTTCGGTGGCGATCTTCTTGCCGCCGCGCAGGATGGTGATCCTGTCGGATATTTCGAGGACCTCATCGAGCTTGTGGCTGATGAAGAAGACGGCGTTGCCTTCGGCGACGAAGTTGCGGAGCGCGCTGAAGAGTTCGCGCGCTTCCGCAGGCGTCAACACTGCGGTCGGTTCGTCGAGAATGAGGACGCGCGCCTGGCGCGCCAGAACCCGGAGGATCTCGACGCGCTGCTGTTCGCCGGTGGACAGGTCGCTGATGCGCGCGCCCGGGCGCACCTGCAGATTGAAACGTTTGGCGAGATCGGCGGTGCGCCGTTCGAGTTTTGCGGCGGACGCCCTGCGCGGTGTGTCGTCCCAGCCGAGATGGATGTTTTCGGCGACGGTGAAGGCCTGCACCAGCTTGAAGTGCTGGTGGACCATGCCGATCCCGGCGGCGATAGCCTGTTGCGGCGATGCGAATTCGCGCTTGTAGCCGTCAATGATGATCTCGCCGGCGTCGGCCTGGTAAATGCCGGTGAGGATGTTCATGAGCGTTGATTTGCCGGCGCCGTTTTCGCCGAGCAGGGCGTGAATTTCACCCGGAAAGACTTCGAGGTCGACGTCCTGATTGGCGATGACGCCCGGAAAATACTTTGCAATCCCCTTCAGCTGAACGATCGGCGGCGTGCCGGCGGGCGGGGTGAAATGTGGGGCTGCTTCATTCATTCAATGTGACCTGACGCCAGGTTTTGAAAGCCGTGGAGAGGGACCGGGCGGTCGGTTCCGCCCGGTCCATTGGCAAGATTGCGTTGCGTCAGCTGGAAAGGCCGGTGACGCCTTCGACGGACCAATCCCAGTTGTAGAGTTCCATTTCCGTCATCCTCTGGCCTTCCGGCACGCGGACTTCGCCGTTGACGTCCTTCAGTTCGCCGACGAAGGGCGACCAGCCGTCGAGCATCTTCTGGCGCACGGCGTCGGCGGCGTCGCCGACTTCCTGCGGAACGTTCTGTCCCCATGTGTCACGGTCAACGCCGCCGCCCAGCGGCAGGAGATGTTCGCCCGGCGTCCATTCGCCAGCGAGACGCTTGCCGACCTGATCGACGTAGAAGTCCTTGAAGTCGATGATGACGGAGGAGACATAGGCGTTCGGGCCGTAGCGACGAATGTCGGTGTTCCACATGGCCGCCCAGACGCCGCGCTTTTCGGCGACCTGGAGGTAGCCGGCCTCGTCCATGATGCCGAACAGGAAGTCGCACCCATTGTCGACCAGCGCGGTGCCGGCCTGGGTCGCGGCCTGCGGGTCGAACCAGGAGTTGATGACGATCGTCTGTAGCGTCGCGTCCGGATTGACGGTGCGCGCGCCCATGATGAAGGCGTTGGTGCTGCAGTAGACGGAGGCGACCGGGAAGGACGCGACGTAGCCGAGCTTGCCGGTCTTGCTGAGATGGCCGGCGGCGACGCCGATGACATAGGTCGGATACCAGTGGGCCAGATAGTACCAGCCGAGATTGTCCATCAGGGCGTGGCCGTTACACTCCATGAAGGCGACTTCCGGCGCCCGCTTGACGACTTCGTGCAGGAAGTCGCCGGTGGACGAGGTGTCGAAGATCATGTTCGCGCCTTCCTTGACAAACTGCCGGTAGGTGCGCGTCGCGTCGGACGAATAGGGGACGTTCTCGACTTCGAGGATGTTCTTCAGGTTGGGATAGGCTTCCTTGCAGGCGAGCAGTCCCTGGTGGTGGCTCCAGGTCCAGCCTTCGTCGGTGATCGGGCCGACGTGACCGAAACCGAGGACGGCGTCCTCTTCCGCGATCGCCGGCAGTGGCTCGGCGGCGGCCGCCTGCCTCATAAGACCGCTCGGCAGGAATGTCGAAGCGGCGCCGGCGGCGCTCATATTGAGGAATCCGCGGCGGGAAAGGTTACGTAGATTGACCATGAGGTTCCCTTTTCTTTCTACAGGAGACCGGCAGTCCAGGACCGCGCCGTTCGTGCCGATCGAGAATAACTGCGTTTTACAACGCAACAATTGTGCCAACCGCAATGCCTCCGGGCCGCGCCTGCTCCGTCATGGTCCGTTTTCACGAGGGTCGTCTGAGCCGTGAATGCGAGCAGACCGGGCCGGCGGTCCCGAGGGCTGGCCGGACCAGTTCAAACTCCAAGGGATTACTGCTTGTTTTCGATTGGAAAAACGGTCCGGACCGCAGCCTGACAAAAAGCAGTTGTTCGGAATAGAGAGAATTTTTTGAACGTGGCTTTGCGTCAAACGCAACAGCTCCGATCAAAAAACCACTTGAAAGCGGAAGCGAGCGCGGACTAGAATGCCTACGAATAATGCAAGACTAATTATTAGGCAATAATCCAATAATTAGGCATCTAATACGGGTTCAACGTGATCAATACTGCATCTGAAAGAGTATCGGCCGGGACATGTCGGAACAAGCGTCGAAATGGTCGCGCCTGCCATGACTGAGGCGGTGCAATTTACCTTTTTGGGGAGCCTTCAGGCCGACAGCTTTCTGGAGTTCGCCACGCATCGCGCCCGGCGTCTCGATCTCGGCTACGCCTTTGGCGACTGCAGCAACGAGGCCGTAAGCGTTGCGGTGGAGGGCGCTCATGACCTTGTGGACGCTTTCGAGATGGCCTGCAGCCTCGGGCCGCATGACTGCATTGTTCTCGATGTGGAACGAAAGTCCGGCGCAGCCTTGCTCGCCGGCAAAACCAAGGAGAAACTGGCATGACGGCGCCGACCGTTTGGATACCTGTGGCCCTTTCGTCGGAGATCGAAGCAGGCGCTTCAGCCGGCGCGGTGGTCGACGGCAAGGAAGTGGTGGTGTGGCGTGACACCAGCGGCAAGGCGCATGCCTGGGAAGACCGCTGCCCGCATCGCGGCATGCGCATGAGTTTCGGCTTTGTCCGCGGCGACCATATCGCCTGCCTCTATCATGGATGGCAATATGATACGGCCGGCCAGTGCCAGTACATCCCCGCGCATCCCGATCTCGACGTGCCGCAGACGATCAAGGTGATGACCTATGCGACAAAGGAGGCCAACGGCGTCATCTGGTCGACCTTGTCCGAAGAGGTTCCGGACGAAGCAATTCCCGGCGAAACAGACCAGGTTACCGCTCTGCGCAGCCTTTACATCGATTGTCCGGCCGCCTTCGTCCGCGAGGCGCTGGAAACCGCATCACTGCCTGGCTTCTCGGCTTCGGAGGAAGGAACCGATTTTGCCGCTCTCTCTGACACTGTCTGGACTCTGACGACTGGCGAGGACCGGCTTTTTATCGGCGTTCAGCGGGTCAATCCTTCGCAAACAGCGCTCCATGTCATGATCGCAGGACCGCAGGCGACCTACGCCGGCGCCGGTCAGGCGCACTTTTCCACGTGGCTGGAAACCCTGCGGCGGAGCCTGGAAGACGGCGCGCCTGAAAAGGCCGCGTCTGCGCCCATGACGACGGCGGAGGTCGCCTGATGGCCGCGATCACGCTGTACGATTACGAACTCGACGAGCACTGTTACCGGGTTCGGTTGCTGCTGACGATGCTGGGCCTGGAATGGGCGCCGCACGCGATCGACATGGTGCCGGGCGAAGAGGAAAAGCAGCCTCCCATGCTTGCCCTGAACCCGCTTGGACGGCTGCCTGTCATGAGAGATGGCGATCTGGTCCTGCACGGAACGGAGGCGCTGCTCGCCTATCTGGCGCGCGCCTATGACGGCGCGAACACATGGTTGCCGAAAGACGCCGCCGATTTCGGCCGCGTCATGATGTGGCTCAATTTCTCGACCCTGGATCTCCAGCCGGCTTCGCAGGCGCGGGTGCAGGCCCTGTTCGGGACGACCGGCGTAGACGCCCCGCTGAAAGAGGCGAGCCGGAATGCGTTCCGCATCATGGACGATCACATGACGAAGCGCGGCTATGAACACGGTGAGTGGTTCGTCGGCGAACACGTCACGCTTGCCGATCTCGCTCTCTTCCCGTCGTTTGCGCTCAGCCGCGATTTCGGAATCGACCACGACGAATTCCCGGCGCTTCGGCGATGGATCAGGCGGTTCCGCAACCTTGAAAACTTCACCACCATGCCCGGCATTCCCGACTATCACTGAAGCAGGATATTTGTCGCGATGAGCACCATTACACGATTTTCAGTCGCCCCTCTTTCCACTATGACACGCAAGCTCGCCGATGTGGCGTTCGGCCGGCAGGAGCCGGACCTCGTGATCGGAGACGCAAGGGTGCTCTCGACCTATTCCGAACGCATTTTGCCGGACAAGGAAATCTGGATATCCGGCGGGCGGATCGCCGCCGTGCAGCCAAAGGGAACCTACAAGGGCGGCGGCGCAAAGATCTACGACGCCGCCGGCGGCATCATCGCTCCGGGGCTGGTGGATCCGCATATCCATGTCGAGTCCAGCATGATTACGGCCTGCGCCTATGCGGAGGCGGCGCTTCTCAACGGCACGACGACGATCTTCTGCGACAGCCACGAGATCGGCAACGTGATGGACGTCGCCGGCGTCGAGGCGATGCTCGAGGACGCGCGACAGGCGCCGCTTTCGATCTTCCTGACCGTTCCGAGCACCGTGCCGGCGACTTCGCCGGAACTCGAGACCGCCGGCGGCGACCTGACGCCGGACAAGATCGCCGCGATCTTCGACAAATGGCCGGAGGCCGTGGCGCTCGGCGAAAAGATGGATTTCGTGCCGGTGGCCATGAGCGACGAACGCAGCCACGCCATCATTGCCGCAGCCCTTGAGCGCGGCCGGCCAGTCTGCGGCCATATCTACGGGCGCCAGTTTGTCGCGGCCTACGCCGCCGCCGGCGTGACCGACACGCATGAGGCGATCGATCGCGAGATCGCCGACGACCTGCTCGAAGCCGGCATCTGGCTGTTCCTGCGGGGCGGTCCGCCGACGACGCCATGGCACAGCCTGCCGGAAGCCATCAAGACGATCACCGAACTCGGCGCATCGCACAAGCGCATCTGCGTGTGCACGGACGATCGCGACGCCGACGACCTGCTGATCTTCGGGCAGGACTGGGTGACGCGGCAGGCAGTCAAAGCCGGCATGACTCGGGAACAGGCCTGGTCGATGGGTTCGCTGCACGGCGCGACGCGCTACGGCATGGAAAACGAATTCGGCGGCATGGGCGGCGGGCGGCGCGCCGACGTCGTGCTTCTGACCGACGATCTGGAGCCGGTGAACACCTGGTACGGCGGCGAACTCATGGTGGAAGACAAGGCGATCACGCCGCTGCTCGACGCGGCGCTGTCGAATCCGTACCGCTATCCGGAGGCGGCCTATCATACGGTCAAGCTGCCGGCTGAAATCAGGCTCGCTCCGGAGTTGCCGACGGAAAAGGTGACCGCGCACGCCATCCGGACGGAACTGCCGGGCATCGAACTCGGACATGTGAAGATTACGCTGGATCCGGCCAATGACTGGCAGTCGCATTTCGACCGGCATGACCTGTGCTTCGTCAGCGTAATCGAGCGGCACGGCAAATCAAACGGCAACATCTCGCGCGGCCTGCTCAACAATTTCGGCCTGAAGCAGGGCGCCGTCGCGTCCTCCGTCGGCCACGACAGCCACAACATCATCATCGCCGGCACCAACGAGGCCGACATGCAGGTGGCGCTCCGGGCGATCGAGGACCATCAGGGCGGGGTCTGCGTGGTCGCCGACGGCGAGGTCAAGGCGATGCTGCCGCTGCCGATCGCCGGCCTGCTTTCCGACAAGCGCGTGGGCGAGGTCGCCGAAGAGGTCAAGGCGCTGAAGGTCGAATGGGAAAAGGCCGGCTGCACCATCGCCTATATGGGCTTCAACCTCATTCCGCTTTCGGTCATTCCCGAAATCCGGATTACCGATATGGGACTGGTGCTCGTGCCTGAAATGGAAACCGTGCCTTTGTTCGAGACCGCATGATGGAACCCTATCGCCTCGGGCTTGTCGCAACGCGGACACACTACTTCCAGCTCGTCGCGAAGCTGGGGTCGATCCGTCAGGCAGCCCAGGCGATGAATGTCGCGCCTTCATCCGTCAGCCGGATCATCCGGCAACTGGAAGAGGAACTGGGCACGCCGCTCTTCGAGCGGGTGCGCCAGCGGCTAAAACTGACTAGCGCCGGCGAACTGCTGCTCTATCACGCCCGCATCAGCCTGTCCGAACTCGGCCGCGCGTGCAGCGAGATCAACGAACTGCACGGCCTGCAACGCGGCACGGTTTCGATCAGCGTGGTGGAGAGCGTCGCGCGGGGCCAGATGCCGGCGGTTCTGGAGGAATTCTGGAAGCGCTATCCGGCCATCGTGGTGGACATAAAGGTCACGGGGTCTCAGCAGGCGGCGGACGCCGTGCACGAAGGCGATTGCGATCTCGCCGTCGCCTTCGACGTGAATACGCCGCGTTCGATCCGGCGCATCGCGAGCGCCTCCCTGCCGTTGGGCGTGGTCGCATTGCCCGGCAGCCGCTTCGCCGGCCGGCGGAGCCTGAAGCTGTTCGATTTGTCCGGCGAACGCGTCATCCTATCCGATTCCAGCCTCATGCTGGGCGCCTCCGTCGAGGAGGCCTTCAGCCAGACCCTGATCGACCTGACGCGCCGGTCGCGCACCAATTCCATCGAACTGATGGTGGAGCTCGCGCGCCGCAATCTCGGCACGGTGCTGCAGACACAGATCGGCGTCGAGGAGGAAATTCGCAACGGGACGCTGATTTTTGTGCCCTTGCGCGATCCCAAGGTTCCCACACGCAAGCTGATGTTGCTGTCGCGATCCGAGCGCGAGATGTCGGACGCGGCGGCGGCGCTCGGCAGATTGCTGGCGCAATCCATCGAGCGATCCGTGAATTCGGCGCCGGCGCTGGCGGAGGCCGCGGTCTGATGACGGACTTGTTGCCTTTTACGCAATTCAATGATCGGAAATCAGGCACTATTCCGAACAACTCGATTTTGCGATTCTCGGCCGACAACGAGGATTGCGCATGAAAAAAACAGCTGTAGACGCGGTGATACGCGGACTGAAAAGGGCGGGAGTCAGCATCGTCTGCTACCTGCCCGACTCGCTTTTCAAGGAACTTTATCCGGCGCTCGACGCCGATCCGGACATCCGCACCATCCGGGTGACGAACGAGGGCGAGGGCGCGGCCATCTGCGGCGGCGTGTTTCTGTCAGGCAAGCGCGCGGCGCTGGTCATGGAGAATTCCGGACTGCGCGCCTCGGTCGAACCGCTTGCGCGCATGGGGCTGGGCGCCGGAATTCCGGTCGTCATGCTGATGAGCTATCGCGGCGAACTGGGTGAAAACAACTGGTGGGCCATTCCCCACGGCATTACGATGGAGCCGGTGCTGAACGCCCTGCGCATCCCCTACGACGTCGTGCGCGAGGAAGAGCGGATCGAGCAGGCGATCGTCAACGCCTATGAGTGGTCCTATTCGGCCTATTACCATTCGGCGGTGGCGCTTGGCGGCGAGGTGGTGCGATGAAACGCTATGACTGCATGAAGGCGCTGGCCGCCCGGTTGAAAGACGAACTGGTGATCCTGTCGCTCGGGGCCAGCGTCGACGAATGGTACAACGCAGCGCCGCATATGCGCGCCGCCAGCCTGTTCCAGCAGCAGCTCGGATGCGTGACGCCGGAAGCCTTCGGTCTGGCCGCCGGCCTTCCCCACCGCCGCATCGTCTCGCTCGACACCGACGGCGGCATGATGTTCAACCTCGGCATCCTGGCGACCCTCGGCAATGAACAGCCGAAAAACCTCTTCGTCGTCGTCTGGGACAATGAATGCTACCAGTCGATCGGCGGGCCGCCGACGCATACGGCGTCGGGCAGGGTCGATATCGCCGCGATCGCGCGCGGCGCCGGCGTCGAGAACGCCTTCACCGCGCACACGCTTGAAGAATTCGACTCGCATTGCGCAACGGGGCTCGCAGCCGATGTTCCTTACGTGGTGGTCGCCAAGGTCGCCGGCACGGTCGAACCGGACATTCGCCGCAAGCACTCGGACGGCCGCGAGGACAAGTACATTTTCGTGCGCCATGTCGAAGAGACGGAGGGCGTGGTGATCATGGGTCCGAGCGAACACAACTAGAGGCGCTCAGCCGGGGAAACCTTAGCCAGAGATGACAGCAGGCACGACCATACCGAAACGACCGCTTCTGCCGGAATACGATTTCATCGTGGTCGGCGGCGGCTCCGGCGGGTCCGTGGTGGCGCGGCGGCTCATCGACGGCAGCGACGCCACCGTGCTTTTGATCGAGGCCGGCGACAGCGGCTTCGGCGTGCCCGAAATCG
This sequence comes from Rhizobiaceae bacterium MnEN-MB40S, assembly GCA_024343425.1. Classification (GTDB taxonomy): domain Bacteria; phylum Pseudomonadota; class Alphaproteobacteria; order Rhizobiales; family Rhizobiaceae; genus Flavimaribacter. The sequence goes on along the minus strand of BRLC01000004.1, from coordinate 243,793 downwards.
AAGATCCGTCGCGGTGGGTTCCGCTTGGTCGCAGCCAGTACGACTGGGGTTACAATTACGCGCCGACGCCGCTCGTCAACAACCGGGTGATCGGCATTCCGCGCGGCAAGGTGCTGGGCGGTTCGAGCAGCATCAATGCGCTGATGTGGTATCGCGGGCATCCGCGCGACTACGACGCCTGGGCGGACGCCGGTGCCGAGGGCTGGAGCTTCGAAGATGTGCTGCCCTGGTTCCGCCGTTGCGAGGACTGGGAGGGCGGGGCGACCGACTATCGCGGCGCCGGCGGACCCTTGCGGATCGAGACGAGCCGCAGCCTGCATCCGGTCGCTCGCGGCATGATGGAGGCCGCTGCGGAACTCGGCATTCCCGTCATCGACGATCCGAACGGCCCGGACAATGAGGGCGCGGCGCCGTCGAACTTCAACATAAGTTCGGGACGGCGGCACAGTTCCGCGGACGGCTATCTGAAGCCGATTCTCGATGAGGAGCGGCTGACGATCCTCACCGGTTCGCAGGCGATCGGGCTTCTTCTGGACGGAGCGCGCTGCGTTGGGGTGCGGCATACTGGTGCAGGCGGCATCTATGAGACGCGCGCCAGCGCCCACGTGATCCTGGCGCTGGGCGCGATCGACACGCCGCGGCTTCTGATGATGTCCGGCATCGGCGATCCGGAAGAACTGCACCGGCTGCGCTTGCCGGTCAAATGCGCGCTGCCGGGCGTCGGACGCAATTTCCAGGACCACCCGCTTGTGCAGGCTTGCGTGTTCCGTTCGAAGTCGCCGCTTGGTCCAATGACCGACAATGGCGGCGGCACGATGATCAACTGGAAATCACGGCCTGATCTCGCCCAACCGGACGTCCATGCCTTTCCGGTGCAGGGCAACAGCGCCGAACCGGCTCTGCGCGACCGCTACGATGCGGACGGGGACCTGTTTTCATTCGGCGCCGGGCTGATGCATTCGAAGAGCCGGGGATATCTGCGCCTCTGGAGCGCGGAACCGGACGGTCTGCTGGAAATCCAACCCAATTTCCTTGCAGAGCCTGACGATCTCGAAGCGCTGATTGTCGCCGTCGACACGATGATGGAGTTGTCGCAGACCAGCGCACTGGCGGAACTATTCGGCGGATACGCCATTCCCAACCGCCGGATGAACCGCAATGAGACGATCGAGTTCATTCGCAATGGCTGCTCGACCTTTTTCCATTGCTGCGGAACCTGCGCCATGGGCTCGGATGAAATGGCGGTGGTGGATCCGCGACTGAACGTGCGCGGCCTGGACGGGCTTTCGATCGCCGATGCGTCCGTCATTCCGGTTATTCCCACCTGCAACACCCACGCCCCGGTCACCATGATCGGCGAGCGGGCCGCCAGTTTCATACTGTCGGAACATGGCGTCGGCGCGCCGACTGAACAGGAGACGGCATGTCTGCAGACGAACTGATCCTCTCCGGCAATTATCTGCTGACGATGGATGACGACAACACGGTCATTACCGATGGCGCCGTTCTGGTGCGGGACGGTCGTATCGAGGCCGTCGGCGCCCGCTTGGACCTGTCGGCGCGCCATCCTGACGTCGCCGTGAAGCATCTGCCCGACGCGCTCCTGATGCCGGGCATCGTCAACGCCCACGCCCATTCCGGCTTTCTTCGAGGCACGGCGGAGCATCTGCCGGTCTGGGACTGGCTGACCCTGCACATCAACCCGATGCATCGCATGCTGCAGCCGCACGAGGCGGAGATCGCTTCCCGTCTCTGCTATGCGGAATCGGTGCTTGGTGGAACGACGACCGTCGTCGACATGTGGCGCTACATGGACGGCAGCGCCAGGGCCGCCGAGGCGATCGGCAACCGTCTCGTCGCCGTCCCCTATGTCGGCGAGCATCCGGATTACGACTATTTCGACACGCTGGACATGAACGAGGCGCTGATCGAGGAGTGGCATCGCAAGGCCGGCGGGCGCGTCAACGTCTGGGTCGGGCTTGAGCATCTCTTCTACGCGGATGAAGCCGGCCAGCAGCGGGCGATCGAGATGGCCAAGCGCCACGGCACGGGGTTCCACACCCATTGCAGCGAGGCCGATATCGAGGTCGCAGAATTCGAAAAACGCTATGGCAAACGGCCGATGTTCGCGCTCGAGGATCTTGGCTTCTTCGAGACGCCGCGTGCGATGATCGCACACGCGGTCTGGCTGGACGAGAGCGAAGTGGAGCTGATTTCGCAACGGCCGGTGTCAGTCGCCCACAATCCGGTCAGCAACATGAAACTTGCGAGCGGCATCGCGCCGATTTCGGACATGCTCGAAGCCGGGGTGCCGGTCGGGCTCGGAACGGACGGCGAAAAGGAAAACAACAATTTCGACATGTTCGAGGAAATGAAGGGCGCTTCGCTGCTCGGCAAGCTGAGGCATCGCGACGCCGCCGCAATGGACAGCTGGCAATGCCTGCGAATGGCGACGATTCTGGGCGCAAAAGCGATCGGGCTCGACAGCGAGGTCGGCTCCATCGAGACAGGCAAGCAGGCCGATATCATCGCGGTTCGGACCGATACGCCGCGCATGACGCCGCTATTCGGCGAAGGTCCGTATTTCAACCTCCAGCATAATCTCGTCCATGCGGTGCGCGGCGGCGACGTTTGTCTGACGATGGTCAACGGCCAGATACTCGTCGACGATGGAGAGTTGAAGACCGGGGATCTGTCCGAAATCATCGCGGACATACACCGCGTTGCGCCAGGCCTTTTCGAACGCCGCGCGGCGTGGCTTGCAGACAATGCGGGCGGATCGAAACAATGGACCGAGGCCGGGCAGGAAGGGTCGTGACATGACGAAGACCACGGACAGGGCGGTGCTCAACGATTGGTACGCGGTGGAAACATCCACGGATCTGACCTCAAAGCCGGTCCGCACCCGGCTTCTCGGACAGGATGTCGAGTTATACCGCAACGAGGGCGGAACCCCGGTGATCCGCGAGGTGACGGAGGACGGCGAACACGGTCCGCCGCTTCCCGTTCGTGAGCGCTATGGCTGCGTCTTCACCACGCTTGGCGCGCCGAACAAGGACATTGTGGAGATCGAGGAATCGCACGAGGCCGACCGCCGTTTCGTGCCCTGCGGCTGGGTGACGATGCGCGCGTCCGGTCTGAGGGTCGTCGAGAATTTCCTCGACATGGCGCATTTTCCGTTTGTCCACACGGATATTCTGGGCGCCGAGCCTCATACGGAAGTTCCGGTCTACAGAAGCGAAATCCGTCGCGACGTCGATGAGGTTTGGGCCACCAATTGCACGTTTTTCCAGCCGCGCATCGCGGCCACGGAAAGCGAAGGCGATTTCGTTCACCTGACCTATCGCGTCCCGTCGCCCTTCACAGTCATGCTCTACCGGGTCTGTCCGACGGCGCCGGACCGGCTGGACGCCATCGCCTTGTTCATTCAGCCGATGGAAGAGGGTTACTGCCGCGCGCAACCGGTGATGTATCTGGTTGACGACCAGTCGTCGCATACCTCGATCCTGCATTTCGAACAGGTGATCTTCCTGCAAGACCGCATCATTGTCGAAAACCAGCGGCCGTTGCTCCTGCCGCTCGAACCGCGCCGCGAGATCCCGACCCGCGCGGATTCCTCGTCCGTCGCCTATCGGCGCTGGCTGAAGGAAAAGGGCGTGCGTTTCGGAACCGTGAGGTCCTGAGCCGCATGCGGGTCGTTCATCCCGAAAGTCTGGAGGAGGCGCAGGAAATCGCGCGGGACGCTGGCCGGACCGCCTGCTACGTCGCCGGCGCGACAGCGCTGCAGCTTCTGTGGGCGAATGGCGGGGCGAAGCCCGACATTCTGATCGATCTTGGCGGGGTTGCCGAACTGAAGGACGTTCTGGCCGAGAGCGGTCATGTTCGCATTGGAGGGCTGACGACCCTCTCTGACGTCGCCAGTGATGAAGGCCTGCAGACGGGCGCGCCGATGCTTGCCCATGCAATCGGATCCGTTGCCGGACCAGCGGTGCGCAACCTCGCCACGATTGGCGGCAATATCGCCAATCGCAATGGCTGCCTGTTGCCGGTTCTTCTGGCGCTGGAAGCGCGACTTGTCATTTTTCGATCCGGCGAGATGCGCGACATCGCGCTTGGCGACTGGCTGAGAGAAACCCCGACGGCCACGGATATTGTGTGCGCCGTCAATGTGCTGGCGTCCGGAGACGACGCGGTCTGGATACACCGGAAGGTCGGGTTGCGGCGCGCCTTCACGCCTTCCGTCGTTGCAGTCGCCGGCGTTGTTCACCTCGACAATGGCCGGTTTGACACCTGCCGCATTGCAGTCGGCGGCGGCGTCGTGCCGCCGTCACGCCTCGTATTGACGGAGCAGGCGCTGCAGGGAAGGCGCATCGCGTCCTGCGACTGGGCGTCCGCTTCGGAAACGATTCTGAGCGAGGTCGAGGCGCCGGATGATCTGTTTCGCAGCGGCGCCTATCGCCGCAAGGCGGCGGCCGGGACGATCGTCCATGCATTGCAGATGAAACTGGGCGGCGTCGCGGATCATGTGCACGCCGACCCACCGCCGCCCACGCTCGCTCGCGAGGAAATCGAACTTGGAAAGCAGATGCTTCCCGATCGCTGGTTCACGCGGCCGGACATGCCGGAGAAAGTTGACGCGACGCTCTCCTATCTGACCGACGTCCGGGAAGACGGCATGCTGGTCGGGCGTATTCTTCGAGCCGGCGTTCCGCATGCGCGTCTGGTGAGCATCGACGTCAGCGCGGCAGAAGCATTGCCCGGGGTTGCAGCCGTCGTGACCCACAGGGATATACGCGGAGAGAACGGCTTCGGCATCGTGTTCCAGGATCAGCCCGCGCTTTGTCACGACAAGGTGCGCTATGCCGGAGACCCGGTGGCCGCGGTGGCCGCTGTCGACGCCGCGACGGCTGAAGCCGCGCTGGGGCTTATACGCGTCGAATACGAACCGCTCCCGCTGGTTGACGATCCGGAGATCGCGCTGGAGTCGCAGAGCGCGGCAGTGCACGAACACGGCAACGTGCAGACCGAACTGCATCTTGATCGCGGCGACATAGAAGCCGGGTTTCTCGAGGCGGCGCATGTCGTTGAAGAGATCTATGAAATGCCCCGGCAGATGCACGGCTTCCTGGAAACCGAAGGCGGCTTTGCGCGCCTGGAAGCCGATGGAACGCTGCATGTCGCGGCCGGCGGCCAGCACAATTATCGCGACCGAATGCAGCTTTCCCGGATACTCGGCATTCCGGAGGAGCGCATCCGCGTGACGTCCAGTCCGACAGGCGGCGCCTTCGGCGGCAAGGATGAATTGACCGTTCAGCCGGCGCTCGCGCTGCTTGCGCTAAAGAGCGGCAAGGCCGTTCGTCTGCATCTCGATCGCACGGAATCCGTTCTTGCCGGGACGAAGCGCAATCCGATGCGGCTGCGCATGCGCACCGGTTGCGACAAGGATGGGCGGCTTGTCGCGCAGGAGGTGGACCTTGTTTCGGATTCCGGCGCTTACGCGTCGCTCAGCCCCGGCGTGCTCGAAACGGCGCTGGAGCATGCCGCCGGTCCCTACGTCATAGACAATATCCGCACGCGAGGACGGCTGGCATACACCAACAATGGGGTGGGCGGCGCGTTTCGCGGCTTTGGCGCGAACCAGATGACCTTCGCAGTGGAATGCCAGATGGATCGGCTGGCGGCGCTGTGCGGTCAGTCGCCGGACGACATACGCCGGCGCAATCTCAGGAAGCCGGGCATGCCGGGCTATCTGGGGCAGCGCGTTTCCCTGACCGAGCGCTGCGACGAAATGCTGGAAGCGGCGATGACCAGTCGCCTGTGGTCCTGCGAGCGGGGGCTTTCGCCGGACGGCGCCGACTATGTCGGCGTCGGCATGGCGCTGAGCTATCAGGGCAACGGTCTGGGCACGATCCCGCATGACGAGGGCGGGGGCGTGCTAAGACTGGCCGGGGACGGCCGCATCGAGGCGCTGCTCGGGCTCGACGAACTTGGGCAAGGGCTGCATGCGGCGATAGTCAGTCAGGTGGCTGACTTTGTTGGCTGCGCGCGAGATGATGTGCGCCCGATAACAGGCGATACGCTGCTTGCGCCGGATTCCGGTTCAACGACAGCCTCGCGCGGCTCATACGTGCTGTGGAATACGGCGCGGCGGACCGCGCCGGAATTTGTGCGGCGAATGACCGCCGTCGCCGGCTCGCTGCTTGGCAAGGACCCGCAGGATCTGTGTCTGGTCGCCGGCGGGATCGCCGACAGGCGGTCGAACAGCGGCGATCTCCTGATCAGCTATGTCGATCTGGCAGCAGCGCTCGATCCGGCCGACCGGCCGAGCGTTTCGACGCATTTCGCATTCCCGAAGACGGAACATGACGGCGGCAACGCCCGCTACATTTTCGCTTTCGGCGCGACGATCGCGCGCGTTGCGGTTTCGCGCGCAACCGGTGAGGCGCGGGTGCTCGATCTGGATCTGCATACAGCGGCGGGCCCGGTGATCGACGTGGCGTCCTATCTCGGCCAGATGGAGGGCGGCGCGATCCAGGGTCTGGGATATACGCTGCTGGAAGATTCGCTGATGCGGGACGGCGCCTATCTGACGACGAACCTGGACACCTACATGATGCCGGGCATAGCCGACACGGCCGAGAGGATGAGCGTCTTCGCGCAGGAAAGTCTCGATGAAGGCGATGATCTGGGTCCGCGCGGCGTCGGCGAACTCGGCATTGCCTCTGTCACGCCGGCGATCGTCAATGCTGTGGGCGACGCCATCGGCTACTGGCCGTCGCGCTCGCCGCTGTCTCCGGAAGCCATACTTGACCATATGGAGACGATGCAGTGAGCTGCGCGCCCGTCAGCTTCAGTCTTAACGGCGTCGAACGCACGCTTGATGTGGCGGCGGAAACGCGGCTGTCGGAAATTCTGCGGGATCTGCTGTCGCTGACCGCAAGCAAGGTCGCCTGTGGTGTGGGGCGATGCGGGGCCTGCACGGTTTTGATGAACGGTAAACCGGTCAACGCCTGTCTCGTCATGGCATGGCAGATCGAGGGCGCGGACATCGTCAGCCCGGAAGGGCTGGATATCCTGCCTGAAACGCGAATTGTCAGGCAGGCGATGACGGAGGAAAACGCATTCCAGTGTGGTTATTGTGCGCCGGGCTTCGTGACGGTGCTCGTGAGCCTGCTGCACAACGAGCCTGAGGCGGATCTGTCGCGGATCAAGGCGACGCTGGAAGGCAATATATGTCGCTGCACGGGATATCATTCTATAGTGCGGGGAGCACAGGCCGCCGCCGAGGCGGTTCGCGCCGAGCGCAGCAAAGTATCATAAGGGCCATAAAGCGCCATGACCGCCCGTACGCCGATCGACGTCGAACTTGACGCCGAGACCGAGATCGCCATCCGCCAGGACCTGACGCTGACCGCGCTCGGGAAGCGGCCTGCCGACACGGCGCTGCGTGTCGGACGGCTGCTTGACGTTGCGACCAGAACCTGGAGGCAAGACCAGGAGATCGTCATCAAGGGCAGGCGGATCGCCTATGTCGGCGATGCGGGCAGCTATCCGGGCGAAGTGGAGCGCCGGGCGCACGAGCCCGAACTTTCCGCCGTGCCGGGGCTCGGCGAAATCCACAAACATATCGAGAGTTCGCATCTGACGCCGGAATACGAGGCGGCGCTGGTGCTGCCGCGCGGCAACACCTGGACCTGCGAGGCAAGCCACGAATTTTCCAACGTGAACGGCGACAGAACGCTCGATTTCTGGCTGACGGCGCGAGCGGCAGGCTCGCCCTTGAAGATCTTTCCGTTGCCCGGCTCCGCAGTGCCGCCAACCGGCTACGAGCACGGCGGCGGCTGGTTCGGCTACGAGGAGCAGAACCGCTTCATGCAACAAAGCCTGATGACGGCGGGCCTCGACGAGGTGATGGACTGGCCGTCCGTCTGGAATCCCGACAATCCGTCCTACGACCGGCTCTGGGGCATGATCCGCGCCACGTTCGAGCGTCGTGGCGTCGTGGAGGGGCACGCGGCGGGCATACGCGATGTTGCGACCATCAACGCTTTTGCGGCGGCCGGCCTCTCTTCCGATCACGAGGCGTGGACCGTCGAGGAGTTCTGGGAAAAGCTGACGCACGGCCTGTTTATGGAGCTCAGGATCCACAGCCTGCCGGAGGTCATTGCCGGGCTTCTGGAGAAGGGTTTGCAGGACTGGTCGCAGATTGCGCTCACGACAGACGATCGCAGCGCATCCGACACGCTGAAACTCGGCGCCACGGATTACAATGTCAGGATGGCGATCGAGGCGGGCCTCGCGCCCGAGATCGCCGTGCAATGCGTCACCATCAATCCGGCGCGCCACATGCGGCTGACGCCGTGGGTCGGATCGATCGCGCCGGGGCGTTACGCCGATATCGTGCTGGTTTCCGACATGCAGTCGTTTGCGGTCGAGAAGGTCTGGGCCGATGGCGCGCAGGTGTCGGAGGGCAAGGCCTATCTTCCCCAAATCCCGCAGATCGAGTGGCCGGACTGGGCGACAAAGACCGTGAATATCGGCCGGATGCTGACGGCGGACGACTTCCACGTCAAGGCTGAACCTGGCCGCGACACGATGAAGGCGGCGGTGCTTCGGCCGTTTCACTGGACCGAGGATTTCCTGACCTTCGATCTTCCGGTCGAGAATGGTCTCGTCCAGCGCGACGAAAGCCGCAACATCACCAAATTCGCCATTGTCGACCGGTTTTCCGGCAAGGCGGCGGTGTCGAAAATGTTCTGGCTCGGCTGTGGTCCGCGTACCCCGGACACGGCGCTCGCCTGTTCCATGGCCCATGACAAGCACAACATCTGGTGCGCCGGATCGTCCGACGAGGCGATGGCCGCTGCAGTCAACGCCATCGCTGAAATGGACGGCGGCTGGGCGCTGGTGCGCGAAGGCGAGGTGACAGCGACCGTGCGCTATGAGGTGGCCGGGCTGATGAGTTGCCGAACGGCGGAAGACCTCGACGCCGACATGCAGGCGCTTTATGCGGAGGGCGAAAAGGTCGACTGGATGTACGAACCGTCCTTCCATCCGCGCTGGGGGCCGGGCTTTCCAGAGCGGCTGGCGTTCGCAACGCTCACCTGCGCTCCGTGGCGCTGGGTGCTTGTGGCGCCGAGCGATCATGCGCCGCAGGGCTTCGTCAATGTGGCTACCGGCGAGACTCACCCGGTGGTTTTCTGAGGCGAAAATCCACTCGTAGAATCACGATGCCCGTCTTTTAGTATTGCTAAAAAAACAGGCAGGAATTACGGTCGCTTAAAAGTCGCGCTCATTCGAAACATGCAAGAGAAGGGAATGAAAATGACAATGAAAACATGGATGAGAACCGCTGTCGCTCTCGGCGCCCTGGCCCTGGGAAGCCAGGCAGCGATCGCCCAGGACAAGACCTTCACCATTTCCTGGTGGGGCTACAATGGCGAAAAGCTGAACGCCAACATCATCGAGCCTTTCAAGAAGATGTGCGAGTGCGAAGTCGTGTTCGAAACCGGCAACAACGCCGACCGGCTGAACAAGCTGAAGATCCGCGGCGGCAAGGGCGTCGACGTGATCTTTCTGACCGACAGCTATTCGCAGATCGGCATCGAGGAAGGCCTGTTCCAGGAAGTCGACCGCGCGAAGATCCCGAATGTCGAGGAACTGTACGATCTCGCCCAGGCCCCGCAGGGCAATTACGGCCCGGCCTACACGATCGGCCGCATCGGCGTTGTCTACGACGCCGACAAGGTCGATCCGCCGATCGGATCCTGGAACGATCTGTGGCGCGATGACCTGAAGAGCACAATCAGCCTGCCCGGCATCACCACGACGGCAGGTCCGATCGTCGTGCTGCGCGCCGCGGCCCATGCCGGCGTCGACCCCTATATCCAGACCGATGAGGCTTTCGTCGCGATCGAGGAAATCAAGCCGAATGTGGTAAAGAACTACAATACCGGTTCGGAACTGGTGAACCTGATCTCGACCGGCGAGGCGACCGTCGCCGTGGCGCAGGACTTCACCATGGCCTCGATGAAGGCGGCTGTTCCCAGCATGACCTGGGCGACGCTGAGCGACGGCGATATCGCCACGCTCAACACGATCAATATTCCGACCGGCGCCGAGAATGTCGACCTTGCGCTCGAATTCATCAACTTCGTTCTGTCGAAGGACATTCAGCAGACGGAAGCCGAGCAGGGCGTCGACGCGCCGGTCAACAAGAATGTCGAACTGACCGAGGAGCAGGCGAAGATCTGGACCTACGGCAAGGAGATGATCGACAGCCTGAACCGCGTCGATTACGACAAGCTGAACGCCGCCAAGCCGGACTGGATCGACCGCTGGAACGAAATCTTCGGTTCCTGAAGCAAACCCTTGCGGCTCCCGATGATCTTCGGGAGCTGCATTTTCTGCAGACCGTCCGGGTGATCGACCGATGAAGTATTTCCGCAGCTGGAGCCCGGCGCTGCCCGCCACCCTTGCGGTTCTGCTATTGCTGGTCATTCCCGTGGCGAGCACCATTGCCACGACATTCGGCGAGGCCGCCGGACCATTCGCGCCCTATATCGCCTTCTTCAAGAGCGGCTTTCGGCGCACCGTGCTCTGGCGGACCATCGAGGTGGCGCTGATCACCACGGCCATCTCCCTAGTGATCGGCTTCATCACCGCCTATGTGATCGCCCGCATGCCGGGACGGCTGAAGAGCATCGCGATCATCGCCGCCGTCTTTCCCTTGCTGACCGGCGTGGTGGTGCGGTCCTTCGCCTGGCTGATCATCCTCGGCAAGAACGGCATTCTGAATGATTTCCTGATCTGGATCGGCGCGATCGCGGAACCGCTGTCGATGCTCTACACGGAATTCGCCGTGATCATCGCCATGGTTTATCTCTTCGTGCCGCTGATGATCCTGACGCTGGTCGGCGTGCTCGAGGGCATTCCGAACGACGTCGTCGAGGCTTCGATTTCGCTCGGCGCCTCGCCAGCGGCGACCTTCCGGCAGGTGATATTTCCGCTCGCCATGCCCGGACTGATCGTCGGCGCCGTTCTCGTCTTCACCGGCAGCTTCACGTCCTATGCGACGCCGCAGCTTCTCGGCGGCGAACGGCAGATGATGATGGGCACCTTCCTGTATCAGCGCGCCATGGTGACGTTCGACTGGGTGGGCGCATCGACGATCGCCACGATCATGGTGGTCGTGACGATCGGCATCGTGCTGATCATGAGCCGGATCGCCCGGCGTTTGAACCCGATGGCGGTGTGAAGTCATGACCTATCGCATCCATCCGGCCCTGATCGTATTCGCCTCGATCGTCTTCTTCTTCCTGCTGGCGCCGCTCGTCATCATCATCGGATCGGCGCTCAGCGACACGACCTACCTGACCTTTCCGCCGCGCGGCCTCACGCTGCGCTGGTTCGAGAACATCTTCGAGATGAGCGCATTCCGCAGGACGGCGGTCACCAGTTTCCAGCTTGCTTTTTTAGGCACGGCGCTGTCCCTGCTGGTCGGCATCCCGGCCGCCTATGCGCTGAACCGGTACCGGATCGAACTGCCGTCCTGGCTTTCGACGGTCTATGTGCTGCCGATCCTCGTGCCGGAAATCGTCTTCGGGTTTTCCCTAATGAAGTCGGTGACCGTCGGTCTCGAAACGCCGATCTTCCTGACGCTTCTGATCGGCCATGCGCTGCTGGTGCTGCCCTATTCGGTGCGCGTGGTGAGCGCCAGCCTCGCCTCCTTCGACTTCTCCATCGAGGAGGCGGCGATCAGCCTCGGCAGTCCGCCGCTGAAAACCTTCTTCACCATCGTGCTGCCGAACATCCGCGCCGGCGTCATCGCCGCCTTCATCCTCGCCTTCATCACCTCGCTCAACGACGTGTCGGTGTCCCTGTTTTTGACCGGACCCGGCATTTCCACCCTGCCGATCCAGATTCTCGCGCACATGGAGCAGTTCTTCGATCCGACGATCGCCTCCGTCTCCGTGCTTCTCATGCTGGTGACGGTCGCCGTGATGGCGATCGTCGAAGCGACCCTCGGCCTGACATTCCTGACCAAGTAGATGACCGTTTCTCTCGATATCGACTCCATCACCGCCCATTACGGCCATACGGAAGTGCTGAAAGACCTGTCGCTTTCGGTGAAAGCCGGGGAACTCGTCTCATTGCTCGGCTCCAGCGGCTGCGGCAAGACGACGACCTTGCGCCTCGTCGCCGGCTTCCTGCCGCCGACGAAAGGCCGCATCAAGCTGGGCGACAAGGACATCACCCGTCTTCCCGCGCATACGCGCAATATCGGCCTCGTGTTTCAGAACTATGCGCTGTTTCCGCATCTGAGCGTGCTGGAGAACGTCGCTTTCGGACTGAAACAGCGCGGCGTCGGATCGGACGAGCGCAGAAAGCGGGCGGGCGACATGCTCGACCGCGTCGGGCTGTCGCCCTATGCGGAGCGCTTGCCTGCGGCGCTGTCGGGCGGACAGAAGCAACGGGTCGCGCTGGCGCGCGCGCTGGTTATCGAACCGCCGCTTCTGATGTTCGACGAACCGCTTTCCAATCTCGACGCCAAGCTGCGCATCGACATGCGGGTGGAAATCCGCAAGCTGCAGCGGGCGAACGGCACGACCTCGCTTTACGTCACGCACGATCAGGAAGAGGCGTTTTCCATCTCCGATCGTGTGGCGATCATGAACGCCGGCAAGATCATGCAACTCGATCATCCGGAAGTGCTCTACCAGCGCCCGGCCAACGCTTTTGTGGCGCGGTTCGTTGGTTTCGAGAATCTCATTCCGATGAAGGTGAGCGAGCGCGACGGAGACCGGGTGACGGCGGAGGTTGAAGGAGCGGGGGCGATGGTCCTGTCCCAGGATAGTCTTGGTCCGATACCCGACGAATTCGTGCTGGCGGCGCGGGCCGACGGCCTTTCGGTGCGCCGCTCGGGCGAGGGTCTGCCGGTGACGCTGGGTCTGAGAACCTATCTCGGACGCGCATACCAGTATCAATGCCAGTCGACCGCGGGTGAGCTGGTCGCCAACGGCCCCCTGTCCGACCCGATGGAGCAGGGCGGCTCCGCGGTGCTTGCGCCGCATTTCGAGCAATGTTGCATTCTTCCGATGGAGTCATGACTATGGGCGACAAAATCGATGCTGTGCTGGATCACGTCGACGAGGCGTTGCCGCTCAGCCTGGAACGGCTTTTCGAACTGATCCGCATCAAGAGCGTGTCCACCGAACCGGCCTATGCGCAAGACTGCAGCGACGCCGCGGAATGGCTTGCCCAGGATCTCCGCGGTCTGGGTTTCGACGCGTCTGTTCGCGATACGGACGGCCATCCGATGGTCGTCGGTCACAATCGCGCCGACGCCGGGCCGCATATCCTCTTTTATGGCCATTACGACGTTCAGCCGGTGGACCCGCTGGTTCTGTGGGAGACCGATCCCTTCGAGCCGGTGATGAAACCGTTGCCGAACGGCGATACGGCGATCATCGCGCGCGGCGCATCGGACGACAAGGGGCAGCTCATGACGTTCGTCGAGGCCTGCCGGGCCTGGAAGGCGGTGACCGGAAAATTGCCGGTCAGCGTCAGCGTGCTGTTCGAAGGCGAGGAAGAGGCCGGCAGCCCGAACCTCATGCCGTTTCTGGACAAAACCGCAGACGAACTCGCGGCAGACGCCATCTTCGTCTGCGACACGGACATGTGGGACAGGGATACGCCGGCCATCATCACCATGGTGCGCGGCCTGGTGAGCCAGGAGATCGAAATCACCTGCGCCGACCGTGACCTGCACTCCGGCATATACGGCAACGCGGCGCGCAACGCGCTGCAGGTGATGGGCGACGTGATCGCCAGCTTGAGGAACGCCGACGGCAGCATCGCGATCGACGGCTTCTATGACAGTGTGCAGCCGCTTCCAGAAGAGGTGCGGGCGCAATGGCAGAGCCTGCCATTCGACGACGAAGGTTTTCTGAGCGATGTTGGGCTTTCGGTCCCGGCCGGGGAAACGGATTATCCCGTTCTGGAGCAAGTCTGGGCGCGGCCGAGCTGCGAAATCCACGGCCTGTGGGGCGGTTACATGGGCGACGGTTTCAAGACGGTGATTCCGGCGAAGGCGCACGCCAAGATCTCGTTCCGGCTGGTTGACGGACAGGATCCCGAGAAGGTGCGGGAGGCGTTCAAGGCGCATGTGCGCAACACCATCCCCGCCGATTGCTCCGTGACATTCACCGATATCGCCGCAGCGCCGGCGACCGTCATGGCGCTGGACAGTCCCTTTCTGCGCAAGTCGCTCGGTGCGCTGACGGAAGAATGGGGCCGGAAAGCGGCCCTTGCCGGAACCGGCGGCTCGATTCCCATCATCGGCGAGTTCAAGAAGCGACTGGGATGCGACTCCCTGCTGGTGGGCTTCGCGCGGTTCGACAACCGCATCCACAGCCCCAACGAAAAATACGACCTTTCGAGCTTCCACAAGGGCATCCGCTCCTGGGTTCGCATTCTCGCGGCGCTGGCGGACGATTGAAAAGAGGTAAGGCGGCTTTTCAAAAGGCAAGGCGCTGGTTCTCGGATCACGCAATGCGGCCTATAAGGGAAATCATCCTGCAAGGAGGAGAAAAGGTATGAACACCGTTTCCCGAGTCATCACCGTGGACGGCGTAAGCAATTTGCGTGATCTCGGTGGTCTGCCGACTTCAGAAGGCGGCAGGATTCGGCGCGGGAAACTCTATCGAAGCGCCAGGCTCAGCGGCGTCACCGAGCGTGGACGCGCGCAGTTGAAGGCGCTCGGCATCGCCGTTGTATGCGACTTCAGGGGCGTGATGGAAAGCGCGAGCGCGCCTTCGGCGATCGACGGAGTGGTGGGACGCATCCATCCGTTGCCGATCGAACCGACGCTGAAAGCCCATACCGGAGCGTTGTATGGAACCAGTGCGACGGAAGGCGTCAAAACCCGCGACGTCATGGTGGATATCTATCGCGTCTTCGGATCGAGGCGGATCGGCGCGTTCGGCGATCTGATCGCGCTTCTCGTGGATGACGAGACCCCGTTGCTGTTTCATTGCACCGCGGGCAAGGACAGGACCGGCTTCAGCGCGGCCATCATACTGCGTTTGCTGGGCGTGCACATGGACGACATCATGCACGACTATCTGCTGACGAACGACCACTGGAAAGGGACCGGCCTGCTCGATCATCTGCCCGACGAAGCGCGCAAGGCGATCGAGATGGTCGATCAGACCTACCTGGAGGCAGCTTTCGAATCCGTCGATGCGACCTATGGGTCGTTCGAGACTTATGCGGAGAAAGTGCTGCGCCTGGACAGTGATGCGATCGATCGCCTGCGGTTACTCTACGTCGAGTAATTTGTTCCGAGGGATCAGAATCGCTCGACCCAGGGGCGCAGGCTGAGTTCGTTGGTCCAGGCCGACCGGTGCTGCCTGATGACGGAGAGATAGCTCTCGGCAATCGCATCCGGATCGAGCATGGAATCGGGACTGTCCGGCGCTTCGGTTCTGCCCGGATTGCGAATTCCTCCGTCTATGTTAACCCAACACACATGCACGCCCTGCGGATGAAGTTCGCGCGCCATGGACTGCGCCAGACCGCGCTGGGCGAACTTGCCCATGGCGAAAGAGGCTGAATTGGGAAATCCCTTCACGCCGGCAGAAGCGCCGGTAAACAGGATCGCGCCGCGCACGCCGTCAGCAGGTTCCTGCGTGAGCATCCGACGCGCAGCCGCCTGGCCAACGAGAAAGGCGCCAAAGGCGGTAACGTCGATGGCGTTTCTGACCGCTTCCGGATCGAGATCCGCGATCGGACCCCGAACGCGGGCGGACGGGTTGTAGACTACGACGTCAAGACGATCTTCAATCGAAGCGAAGAGCTGGCCGACATCGTCGGCGTCGGCTGCGTTGCAGGAAATCGCCTGCGCCCCTGTGTCCGACGCGAGCGTTGCAATTTTCTCGATGTTTCTCGCCGCCAGCACGAGACGATATCCGTTCGCGTGCAGCAGGCGGGTGAGAGACGCTGACAATCCGTCACCGACGCCGACGATCAGCGCTGTACTTTCAGTCATTGTTGCAAACTCCTGTTCATATCTCCAAAGTTAGGATTCAGCGACTGGACTGCCAGTGCAAAAGCGGAACGCGGGGAAATAACTTCACATGGCGGCTTCAATCGAAAGACCGGACAGCCGGAAATGGTGGATGCTCGCCGCAATGGGTGGCGTCATCGGCATCATACTCCTCGACGAAACGGTGGTCGGTGTGGCGCTGCCGACGATACGCCGCGACCTCTCCATGTCGGAAGGCGCCTCGCACTGGGCCATCAACGCCTATTTGCTCGTCTTCGCATCGCTGGCGGCCGCCGGCGGCAAGCTCGGCGATATCCTGGGCCATCGCAGGTTGTTCCTGGCGAGCCTCGCGGTATTCGCCCTGTCGTCGCTTGCCTGCGGTTTTTCAGAGAGCGGAACCTGGCTGATCGCAGCCCGCGCCATCCAGGGCGTCGGCGCCGCGGCGATCTTCCCGTTGTCCATGGCGCTTGCCACGATGCCCTTCCCGCCGGAAGAGAGAGGAACAGCGCTTGGCGTCTACGGCGCGATCGGCACGACGTTCCTGGCGCTCGGCCCGCTCATCGGCGGATTCTTCACCGATATTCTGTCCTGGCGATGGATATTCTGGATCAATCTTCCAGTCGTGGTGTTCGTGGCGGGTATTGTCGCCGCAAGAGGGCGCGAGACGCCGAAAGGGCTGAATACGGGACCATTTGACGCCCTTGGCCTCGCCAGTCTTGTCACATGCGTGTGCGTTTTGACCTTCGGCCTGATGGAAGCGCCGTCGCTTGGCTGGTTCAGTCCGGCGATCCTCTCGTTCTTCGCAATCGGCTTGCTGGCGGCCGCGACGTTCATCATGGTCGAGCGGCGCAGTGCCGCGCCGCTGATCGAGATCGATCTCTTCGCCAATTCCGGGTTCGCCTTGTGCAATCTGGTGATCTTCATGGCGCAGTTCAGCAAGATGGCGATGATCGTCTTCGGCGCGGTGTTCCTTCAGACCGAATTGCACATGAGCCCTTTCATGGCGGGACTGGCGCTGCTTCTCGCGGTCGGCCCGGTGCCGATACTGGCGGGACCGTCGGGCCGACTGGCCGACCGCTTCGGAGCAAGGCCGCTGATCCTGTTCGCTCTGGTCGCCGTGACGGCCGGACTTCTCTGGGTCGGACTGACGATGGATCGCGACAGTTACTTCCTGCTTGTTCCCGGCCTGCTGTGCTGGGGCGTTGGCGTCACGTTCATATTCGCGCCGCCAAGGAGCGCTGCGATGAAGATGACGCCTCCGGAAAAACATGGTCAGGTCGGCGGAATCGTGATGAGCGCCCAGCTGCTGGGCGGCACGTTCGGCGTGGCCTATTGCAGCGCGCTTTTTTCCATGTCGAAAAGCTTTCCTGCGGTTTTCCTGGGCAACGCCGCCGTCTCCGCCGTCATCCTGCTGCTTGCGTTCCTCTACATGAAAGACGACGAGCGCAAGACGGGCGCCTGACCGCTCACCAGGCGGTTTTCAGCCAGCGCGACATGGCGCGCTGGCACTCGATTCCTTCAGGAATGGCGCGGCTGAAACTGACGAAACCGTGGATCTGTCCATCATAGGCAAAATGGTCGACTTCGACATTGCTTGCCTGCAGTCGTTCTGCATAGGCGGCCCCCTCGTCGCGCAAGGGGTCGAAACCCGCCGTTATAATGCACGCTTTCGCAAGGCCCGCGAGATCTGCCCGTATGGCGGGCGAGGCGCGCGGATCCTGCATGTCGCCCCTGGTTTCGAGATAGAGATCGACAATCCACATGCCCCGGTCGCGCGGAATGATGTAGGCGTTCTCCAGTTCCTCCATGGATTGGCTCGTCATGCTGGAATCAAGCGACGGATAAATGAGGAGCTGCAGCGCGGGCGGCTCGAAGTTCCGGTCCAGCGCCTGTTGTGAGACGACGGCGGCGAAATTGCCGCCTGCGCTGTCGCCGCCGACGCCAACCCTGGAGGCATCGCCGCCAAGGCCTTCGGCGTTTTGCCGGACCCACTGGTAGGCGGCGATCGCGTCTTCCACGCCGGCCGGAAACTTGTGCTCCGGCGCCAGCCTGTAGTCGACCGAAATGACAATGCAGCCGGACCATTTGGCGAGCCTGGCGCACAGGCCGTCATGGGAATCGCAATTGCCCTGGAACCATCCGCCACCGTGATAGAAAACCAGCACAGGGGAGGGGCTGGCTTCCTTCGGGCGGTCGCTATAAAGCCGCGCCGGTATCGGTCCTTCCGCTCCTGCGACTGTGATGTCTTCCCTGCGGAGCAGCGGCGGCGCGGGCTCGTCAAATACGTCGACGATTTTCTGCGCCTGTTTGCGAATCTCGGCGATTGTCGGGGGACGATCGCTTTGCACAGCCCTTGAGAGGCGACCGAAGGCCTGCGCCTTCGCGTCCATGACGCGATGTCCCAGTCTCTCTCTTCTTCCGGCGTACAGCAGACGGACAATCGGGGCGGGGAGGCGCGTCGGGATATAGGCCGCCAGAGCGGATGGTTTCACCATGATTTGCTAGGCCGCGTCCGACTCGGATTTCCCGGGACCGTCATAGACGAAGACCTCGATCCGGTCTTTCTTTCCCTTCACGGCGATCGGCTCGATCCGGCGCGCCTGGCTGGTCAATTTTGCCGGCAACTGCTCGTGGACATTGCGCGAGATCCAGGTCTCGTCCGGTCCGGCCTGACCACAGAGGCGGGCGGCCAGATTGACGTGGTCGCCAAGCACCGTAAAGTCCTTGCGCTGGTTGCTGCCCATGGCGCCGACGACCACTTCGCCGACATTGACGCCGATGCCGATCCTCAGGTCCGCCTTCGAGGTCAGCCGCATTTCTTCCATGACCTGCATGATTGCGAGCGAACACTCGACCGCATGTTTCGACTGGTTGGCGCCTCCGAAGACAGCCATGATCTCGTCGCCGACGAATTTGTCGATATCGCCGTGATTGGCGACCACGATGTCCGTGATCCTCTGGAAGTAGCTGTTGAGCACCTCGACCACTTCTTCGGGCTCACGGGTTTCGGAAAAGGCCGTGTAGCCGCGTATATCGGCAAACAGGATCGCCACGCTGCGACGTTCGCCGCCAAGGGAGACCTCGCGATCGGAACTGCCGCTGATCGCCTTCATCGTGCCTTGCGACACGAATTTCTGCAATTCGAACCGTTCGGCCAGTTGCACGATCATCTCGTTGAAGCGCTTCGCGAGATCCCCGATTTCGTCGCGGGAGCGGACATTGTCGACCCTGACGTCCAGATTGCCCTTCGCGATTTCGATCGCCGCCTCGCCGATGTGGAGGATCGGGCGTGAAATCCTGAGCGCGAAGAAGGCGGCGCCGAGCATGGCCACGGCGACGCCGATGCCGAGCCACTGCAACAGACTTCGGATCATGTCCCTGATCGGGGCATAGGCGTCGGCTTCGGACTTTTCGACCACGACCGCCCACGGCAAAGCTCGCGCAAGGGTGATCGCTCCAAGCGAAATCGACCCGTCGGCAAGTTGAAACGGTTCGACGGCGATGACAGCCTGTCTGGAAGACAGCATCTGTTGCGCCATCAAAGATACGCTTTCGTGTTCGTACTCGCCCTCGGTCGTGCCATAGACGATATCGCCTTCGCCATTGATGACATGAATGATGCCGGTGCGCGCAAACGGATGCTTGGTGATGAAGCGTTTCAGGCGTTCGAGATTGATGCGCGCGTAGAGTGTCGCATTCCTGCCGCCAATGCCTCCCGGTATTGGAAGGCTTACCGTCGCCAGCCAGTCGCCGGTTTCGGCGATGAATTCGACATTGGTCGCCCTCTGCGACGATTCCGTCTGTGGTTGGACGTCTTCGGGGTCGACCTGAAGAATGCTGACGGGATCCTCGAAATGTTCCGCCAGCGTGCGGACATAGGCTTCCTGCGAGACAACGATCGGCCGCGGCGCGCCCTCTATGTCGACCTGCAGGGAGACCACGTCCGGAAGGTCGGCGATTCCCTGTTTGAGGAGCGTGATCTTGGAGCGGGAATCCAGCGTTTCTCCGCCGATCGCATTGCGGATGAGATCGAGCGGCACAAAGAGCGAATATTCGAAGAAGGCGTTGAATTCGTTGGTGACCTGACGCGCGGTGCTGACAAGCTGCTCGTTGGCGGCGCTCTTCAATTCGTCGCGGGCCACACGAATGATCGACTGGCCCGCGACCACGAGCGGCAGCACCGCGATCAGCGCTGCGAAGATCATCATTTTGGAACGAAGGTTAAAACGCATCGTCTGCCCGGTTCTGATTCAGGAAGGACAACGGTTTTACTCCAGGTGCGACAGCGTTGTCGACGCTTCCCTCGTCCTGGTCCGTATCGTCATGACATCCGTGGAAATACTGCAGGCCAGACCATGGGGATCTCCCGCGGTCAACTCCACCTCCACGACGCCCGGTTCACTGAATTCCACGCGGGCTTTTTCACCATCAAGCTCCAGCCCGTTGGATAGGATCCAGTAATATTCGAGATGATCGCCGTCTGCGTCGGTGGACCGGCCGGCGTCAAGGACAAAAGAATCGTGAGCGCCGCCGATGAGAAGGTCAATATCCGGTCCGGCGTCGGCGACCGGCGGCGCATTGACGAAAATCTCCACGGCCTGTTCTATGGCCGCGCATTGCGAACCGGTTGCGTCCGTCACCGTCAGGACGGCGCGATAGGAACCGGGTTCGCCATAGCTGTGTTCCGCGGTTGGCCCTTCGGCGACAGTTCCGTCTCCGAAGTCCCAGTGATAGGCGATTGCTTCGCCATCGGGATCGAAGGACCGGGATGCCTCAAATACAACGTCTTCGCCAGCGCAGGTCTTGCGAACGACGTCGATGATTGCGACCGGCGGCCGATTGATGGTGATGCTGCGCGAAACGGGTGTCTGCAGCACTTCACCCGCGCGCTCGACCGGCAGGATTGCGTTGACCGAATAGACGCCGGATTTTGCATAGGCGTGGGCGGCGGTTTCGCCTTCAGCGCCGTTTCCGTCGCCGAAGGTCCAGGCCGCGCGGCTGCTGTCGGCTCCTTCCGGCAAATTGGTAAGCGCGAAAGGCGCGGGCTCGCCGACGCAGGCGATCGCCGGGCCGTCGATCTCGCTTGCCGGCGCCGGCAGGACCGTCACCTCGAAGAGCGCTTCGTCGGCGGCGTTGGCAAGGCCAGTTCCGTCGTCCACCTTGAGGGTGACGGCGTAAAGACCGGGCTCTCGCCAGATGTGGCGTATTTCAACGCCCGTGGCAGCGGCGCCGTCGCCGAGATCCCAGGCATATTCCGAGACGCCTCCGTCGGGATCGGACGACCCGGCGCCGCTGAGCACGAGTGGCTTGTTGACCTCGACAACCGGCGCCGCGTCGATCTGCGCCATGGGCGCTGCGTTGACCGTCACCAGATGGATCGTTTCCGTGCTGGCGCAGCCGCCAAGATCCTCCGTCGCGCTGGCCTGCAGCCGGACATGATAGAGGCCCGGCTGTTCGAAGACATGGCTGACCTTGCCGCCTGAAGCGACCCGTCCGTCGCCGAAATCCCATTCATAGGCGGCGATGACGCCGCCTTCGAGGCTCGAGCCGAACCCGTCAAACGTCACCTCTTCTCCGGCGGCGACCGATGTCGGGCCATTGACGAGCGCGACCGGCGCCTGCAGCACCGTCACCTGGATGTCGTCGGTGGAGATCGGCGAACAGAGCCCCAGGTTGTCACCTTCGATCTGCAGGGAAACGCGGTAGACGCCGGCGTCATAGTAGATGTGCTCGGGCCGGTCGCCGCCGCCGGTCTGGCCGTCGCCGAAGTCCCACGAAAAGCGGTTGACGACGCCGTCCACGTCGCTCGATTCCGAACCGTCGAAACGAATGGGAGTTCCCGCGCAAACCTCGATGTCCGGGCCGGCATGGGCCTCCGGCGCCGGCAAGACCGTCATCAGCGCCTCATCGGAATGGGTCGCGTTGGCGAGACCCGATTCATCGCGCACGGAGAGGCGGACCTTGAAGACGCCCGGATCTTCATAAACCTTGGTCGGATTGATGATGGTCGACGTATTTCCGTCGCCGAAATCCCATTCATACAGGAGAAGGCCGTTGTCCGGATCGACCGAGGAACTCGCGTCGAAGACGAATATGTCGCCGACGCATGCCTGCTTATCTTCTCCCGCAACGGCGACCGGCGTCCGGTTGATCGAAACGGTCAGGGCGTCGGTGTCGGTCGAGTTGGCGAGGCCGCGCCCGTCGTCTGTCGTCAGCAGTACCGGATAGACGCCGCCTGTTTCATAAACATGCTCGACCTCGGCGCCGGCGGCTTTCGAACCATCGCCGAAATCCCACATATAGGTCAGGCCGTCATTGTCCGGATCGGCCGAGGCCCCGGCGTTGAAGACGATGCGCAGTTGGTCGCTGACGATGTCATGGCCTGCTTCCGCAACCGGTTCGTGGTTTACCTCGACCGTAAGTTCGTCCTGAGCCGTGCGGTTCGATGCGATGCTGTCGTCCGTCACGGTCAGCGTGATCGTGTAAATCCCAGGTTCCTCGAAACTGTGTTCGACCGTTTCGCCTTCCAGCGTCTCCTCGGTGTTCTGGATATCCCAGCGCCAGCTGGTGATCGAGCCGTCCCGGTCGGTGGAGCCTGCGCCCGACAGGATGAAGGCCTCACCCGGAGCGACCGAAAGATCCGGACCGGCTTCGGCCGTCGGCTGGTCGTTCACGGTGATGAGGATCTGCGAAAAATCGGTCGCTTCCTCGTGGCCTGTGTCGTCATAGATGCGCAGTTCCACCGAATAGTAGCCCGGCTTCGAGAATGCGTGGCTGACGACGTCTCCTTCGGCTTCATTTCCGTCGCGGAAATTCCACAGATAGCGGGCGATTTCGCCGTCCGGGTCGCTCGATCGACGCCCGTCGAAAGTCAGCGTTTCGCCGGGAGCCGTCACCACGTCGAAACCGGCGTCGGCGACCGGGAGAGCGTTGACGATCACCGTCATCGAATCCGACGCGTCGTTGCGGATGGTGCCGGAACTGTCGACGATATAAAGGCCGACGTCATAGACGCCGGGAGCGCGATAGGTGTGGGCGACCCTTTGCCCGGTTCCGCGCTGGCCGTCGCCGAAATCCCATTCGTAGGAAATGATCTCGCCGTCCAGGTCATAAGATTGCGACGCGTCGAAGATGACTTCGGATGCGGTGACGTGCTGGTCCGGACCGGCCTCGGCGACCGGCGGTTCGTTGATGACAATGGTCCGTTCGCTGATGGAGTTCTGGTTTTCCAGCCCGGAGTCGTCACGGATTGTCAGCCGCGCCACATAGGTTCCGGATTTCTCGTAGAGATGACTGACCTCGCGGCCGCTGGCGGTGTTTCCGTCGCCGAAATCCCACTCGTAGGAAAGGATGTTTCCGTCCGGGTCTTCCGACTCGGCCGCGGAGAATTCAATTGCTTCGTCGATCGCCGCCGGCCGGTCTTTCGGAACCCTTGCGACCGGCATGGCGTTGGGGCGGTCGTTGACGGTGACCGTGAGGCTGTCGCTGCCGGACGCATTGGCTTGTCCGGAATTGTCGGTCACGGTCAGGACGACCTCGTAGGCGCCGGGATCGAAATAGGCGATGGACCGTTTCTGGCCGATCGCCGTCTTTCCGTTCCCGAAATCCCAGTGGTAGGAGACGATGCTGCTGTCGGCGTCGGTCGAACCGCCGCCATCGAAATCGATCCGCTCGCCGACAATCGCGGTGATGTCCACTCCCGCCTCGGCGATCGGCGCCTCGTTGGGTTTTTCCTCGACAAAGACCTTGAAATCGCGCACCGTGACGCCGCTCGGCAGCCCGGAATCGTCTGTCAGCGTGAGCGAGCCTTCATAGACGCCCGGCCGATCGTAGACGTGGTCGACGACCGGCCTGTGCGATGCGCCGCCATCGCCGAAGTCCCAGGCGAAACTGATGATGTTGCCGTCCGGATCCTGCGCTGCGCTCGCGTCGAACTGGTGCGGGACCTTGGTCTTCAGACGCAGCGTTTGCGGAATATCGGATCGAGGCGCCTCGTTGGGCGCATGGGTGACTGCGACCGTGAACTGCCTGGCGGTGACGGCGCCGCGAAGTCCGGAATCGTCGCTGACGATCACGCTGACGAGATAGTCGCCCGGTTCGGCGTAGCTGTGAAAGGCAGTCTTGCCGGAGGCCACGCCGCCATCGCCGAAATCCCAGTCCACGGACATCAGATTGCCGTCGACGTCGATCGAGGCGGATGCGTCGAATTCGATGATCTCGTTCACGAAAGCCGCGCGGTCGCCGCCGGCTGTCACGATGGGCGACTGGTTGTCGCGATTGGCGACGACGATGGTGAAAGAGGCGGCGGATGTGGCGTTCTCGCGACCGGAATCGTCGGTAACCTCGAGCGTCACCGTATAGGCGCCCGGATTGTGATAGGCGTGATCGACCGTGAGACGGTCGCGGACCTGTCCGTCGCCGAAATCCCATCTGTAGTCGAGGATGGAGCCATCGGCGTCGCTGGACGCCGAGCCGTCGAAGGTGACGATCTCGCCGACCAGCGCCTGCCGGTCGCCGCCGGGATCCGCAACCGGCGCTATGTTGCCGGGATCCGGCACGGAGATCGTCTTTGTGATTTCCGTCACCGCGTTGCCGAGGTTGGAATCGTCCGTCAGCTTGAGCGTGACCGTATAGTCGCCGGGATCGCGGAACATGTGTTTGAATGCGGTCTTGTCGGTCGTCACGCCGTCGCTGAACGACCATTCGATGGCGGTGATTTCGCCGTCGCTGTCGAAAGCGCCGGAAGCGTCGAAAATCTCCGGCGTGTTCGGCTGCATGATGTCGGGAATGACAGCGGCTGCGCCGTCCGGTGACGCATTGACGAAAACGCTGGCCGTATCGGTTGAAATGCTGTTTTCCGCGCCTTTCCCGTCATCGACGCGCAATGAGACGGCGTATGTTCCCGGCTTTTGGTAGGTGTGTTCGACCTTCGCGCCTGTCGCCGTTGCGCCGTCGCCGAAATCCCATGCGAATTGATGCGTATCGCCGTCGGGGCCCGTCGGATCCCCTGCGTCAAAGGCGATCGCATCGCCGAAGGCTATCCGGCGATCGCCGCCCGTTTCGGCGAGCGGTTTTGCATTGACTGTGACCTGGCGCGTCACAGAGGCGCTGTCGCAGGGGTTGCCGGCGGAATCCGTGACGGTCAGTTCAACCGTGAAGACGCCGTGATTTTCATATACATAGACGGGTTTGCCGAAATCCGGATCGCCTTCGTTCTGAACAATCTCCCCGCCATCGCCCATGCGCCAGTGATATCGGCTTATATGGTTGCCGTTGGGGCGGGGTTGCGTTGTCGAACCGGTTCCGTCGAAAAGGACGTCCGCGCCCTGGGCGACGAGGGCCGGGGCTTCGAGGCGCGCGACCGGCGGCGGCTTCACGAAGAAAGAGAAGTCGGTTGCGCTCCCGCTGGCGATCATGCCGCTGTCATTGAATACCTCGAGACGCGCAGGATAGTCGCCCGGCTCTTCGAAGCTTTGCTGTATTTCCGCTCCGGAAAGCACCTCGTCGCCGTCGTTCAGTCGCCAGGCCCAGGCGAGTGGTCCGCCTCTCGGATCGAGCGACGCGGAAGCGTCGAACGTCATGTCGCCGCACACGCCTGGCTGCAGATTGTATGCGACTTCGGGTCGCGGATAGGACGCAAAGACACGCAGCGGCAGTTCGATGGCGACCGGCTGTTCCACCGCGTCGTCGCCGTTGACCGGCGCTCCGATGAACACCGTGACGTCGTTGGGCGTTTCGCCGCCTTCCGCCATGGTGACGGAGCCCATGCGGCCCGGCTCCGAGGCGTCAAGCTCCACGCGGCTTCTGCTCCATTCGCTCTTGCGCGAAGCTTCGATTGGAACGGTGCGGAAGCGGCCCGCATAGGCGACATGGCCGCCGGCGGAATCATAGTTTTCCACGACAAGCGATTTGGCGCTGTCCGGTATCCGAAAGCGCAGTTCGACGAATGTGCCCCTGCGAGAGACCTGGAAGGTTGGCATGTAGCTGTAGATCTCGAGAGCGTCCGGCTGGACGTTGCCGGTTTCCGAGGTGCTGACGGCGACATCGAAGACGTTGCCTCCGTCGCCGTCGACGCCTTCGACGGCCAGCACGAACTCCCGGCGGCCATCGCCTGTCGGCTTGCCGTCCTCGGAGTCGAACACGAAGAGCCCCTGCCAGGTGTCGTCAATGTCCGGGTCTGTCCCGAACTCGACGGAGGTAATGGCTTCGCCTTCGACGTTTTCCTGGACGACGCCGTCTTCATCGCGCCACAGGCGCATGTCGGAACCGGCGCCGTACAGGCTGAAGCGCGTGTGCCCCCTGTTGAAACCGATCGTCTCGTCATGCTTGCCGCCATTGTCGGGGTCGAAGACACGCAAATAAAGCGCGCCTGCATCCTCCGGCGCCGAAAAGCGGATGAATTGCCGGAAGTCGTGATCGCCTTCGATCCGGCGGGCGGCCGGGCCGAAGGTCACGAGCGCCCGGGTGTCGGCGTATTCATTGTCCTGAGCGAGCGCCGTACCGTGCGAACCGCCAGGCGTGATCTGGACAGGCAGGGTTGCAAGCAGGGACGCCGCGGAGGCGAAGGCGTGTTTGAAGAGGGATGCGCGCATATACGAAAATGTCATTTTTCTGCGCCTGCCTCCCTGACCGTGACGGTGAACGCCGCCTCGCTCGTCTTCGGTTCCTCGCCGTCGTCGGTCACGACCAGCCGCACTCCATAGTCTCCCGGATCATGAAATGCGTGGTAGGGGCGCCGGTCAGGCGATTTGCCGCCGTCTCCAAAGTCCCACTGGTATCGCATGATATTCCCGTCCGGATCGTAGGACGGTGAACCGTCGAACCGGACAATCTCCTGCACGCCGACCAGAAGGTCCCCGCCAGCGATCGCCACGGGTTCCATGTTTTCCGCCGGCAGCACGGTTATCGTTAGACTGTCTTCGTGTTCGAGACGATCGCCGCTACGGCCGTCATCGGTGATTTTCAGTCTGACCCGATAGGTCCCCGGAAACTGGTAGATATGTCGCGTGTCGACGCCCGTGGATCGATTGCCGTCTCCGAAATCCCATTCATAGGCGATGATCGAACCATCCGGATCGGTCGAGCCGGCGGCGCTCAACGCAATGGAAGAACCGGCGACCGCTGTTACGTCCTCACCAGCGTCCGCTGTCGGTCTCTCATTGGGTCTGTGGGCGACGTCGACCTGAAAGCCGATCGTGCTCGATTGCCTGTTCAGGACGCCATTGTCGGTGAGCGTCAGCTTTGCATCGTACACGCCCGGCGCGTCGTAGCGGTGTTCGATGACTGGACCCAGACCAATTGTCCCGTCTCCGAAATCCCATTCAAAGGCGATGATCGAGCCGTCGCGATCGTCTGCTTCAGATGCGTCGAAACGCAGCGGCTCGTGGGCCATCGTGCGGAACCGCGACGGAAAATCGATGAGCGGCGCCCTGTTGTCCGGAGGCGCGACAGTGACGACAAGCGTGTCGATGGCTTCGCCCTTGTCATTGTCCCTGATTTTCAAAGTCACCGGATAGGCGCCGGGCTCCCAGTAGGTGTGACTGATTTTGGGCGTGTTCGCGCCGGTGGCGTCGCCGAAATCCCAGTCGTAAACGAGAACCGAACCGTCGCTGTCCGATGACCCGCTTGCGTCAAGCGCGAACGGCTTGCCGACGGCGGCGGCGCGATCCGGTCCGGCGATGGCCTGAGGCTCCCTATTGACGGCGTCGCGCACGGTGACGGTGATTGTTTCGGAATCCCGTGCTGTGTCAAAGGCCGAATCGTCGAGAACGGACAGCGTGACTTCATAGGCGCCGGGCCGGTGCCAGGCGTGCTCGGTCACCTGGCGAATGGATTCGGTCCCGTCGCCGAAATTCCAATGATGATAGGTCACGGAGCCGTCGGGATCATGGGATGCGGAGGCGTCGAATTTCGCGATCTCGCCAGTCAGCAATTCGCGATCCCCACCGGCGTCCGCGACCGGCGGCGCGTTGATCTCTATGGTTCCCGTTATGCTGCCTGTGTTGCAGGGATTGTCAGCGGAATCGACGACAGTCAGGCCGATCGTATAGTCGCCGAATTTTCTGTAGGCGTGGACAGGCTTGCCGAAATCCGGATCGCCCTCGCGCTGGACAAGCCTGTCGCCGTCTCCGAAGTCCCAATGGTATTCAACGATGTGGTTGCCGGCCGGCCGATCGACTGTCGATGAGGCCGTTGCGTCAAACTGCACCTCGGCGTCTTGCGCTGCAAGAGACGGATTTTCGAAGGCGGCCACGGGACGGGGCTTTACGTAGAAGGAGAAGTCGAAGGCGTCCCCGCTAGCCACCATGCCCGTGTCGTCGAACACTTCCAGGCGACCTGTATGGTCTCCCGGTTCGTCAAACACATGGCTCAGCACCGCGCCGGGTATCCAGGGGCCTTCGCCGTCGAACCGCCAGTAGTGGGTGAGCGGATCCGTGTCGGGATCGATGGAGGCGGACGCGCCGAAGCGCATTTCCAGACAGGCCGTCTGGCGTTTGTTGAAGCTCGTCAATGGCCGTCGATTGAATGCAAACACCCGCAACGGAAGTTCCACCGGCACGGGTGTTGCGACGGAATTTGCGCCGTCCATCGGCGCGCCTGCGAAAACGGTCAGATCGTTCGGCGACTCGTTGCCTCCGGCGAAGGTCACCGATCCGAGGCGGCCCGGCTCGTCGGCTTCCAGTGCAATCCTGTCGCGTATCCACTCGCTTTTGTTGGATGCTCCAAGCGGGAGCGAACGGAAGCGGCCCCCATAGGCGATTTCACCACGCGCCGCATCGAAATTCTCGACATCCAGCGCGTCCGCGTCCTGCGGAATTCGAAAGCGCAGTTCGACGGAAACGCCCTCTTCCGGTGACTGGAACGTCGGTACGTAGGAAAAAACGCTGGTTCCGTCGGGAGCGACATTTTCATTTTCCTGCCGGCTGACGAAAACGTCGAAGACGTTGCCGTCATTGCCGGACACCCCTTCAACGGCAAGAACGAACTCGCGCATTTCGCCGCGCTCAACGCCATCGGATGCATCGACCGTAAACAACGTGACCCAGCGTCCGTCGGCCTCGCCGTCCGACCGGAATTCGACGGAGCCGATCGGCTCGCCCATGACGGTTTCCTGAATAACGCCTTGCGGATCGCGGAAGATCGTGGCTTCGGACCCGTTTCCGTAGAGGCTGAAGCGGGTTTGCGTGTCAAAGCCCGCCAAGGGTTCGTCATGGGCGCCGCCGACGTCGGGATCGTAGACGCGGATATAAAGCTGGCCGGCGTCAGACGGCGCGGAAATACGAACGAGTTGCCGATAGTCGTGGTCGCCTTCCGACTGCGCAGCGCGCGGTCCAAACGTTACCAGAAGCGGCGTGTGTGCAGGCGATTCAGGGTCTTCGGCGCGGACGGGAAGCAGAGCGCCCGCGACAAATACTGCGGCGAGGGCCGACGCCAAGGCCGGTTTCGTGCGACGGCGCAGCGGCATTACTGCACAAGCCTCAGATTGTTGACGTTGCCGGCGACATCGGCGATTTCGATTTCGAAAATCATTTCATCCTCCCCGATCGGAATTTCCATGCTTCCCTGATAGGCCTTCCGGATCTTGTTGAAGCGCAATACGCCGCTGTGTTGCTGCTCGCCCGAGCGGATGTTGAAACGCGACGTCTTCGCCAGGCCGGATGCATCGGAAGCTCCGATATTCAGCGAAACAAGGGTTGTGTCGCCTTTCGGCGTAACCTTGATGTTCTGAAGCGTGATGGTGGGCGCTTCGGTGTCGAAAATCACCGTCCGCTTGTCGATCGTGACAAGGCCGACCGCATTCGTGGCGACGGTTTCAATCAGGTTCGGTCCCTGCTGCAATTCGATCTCGACATGGGCGGCGCCATTCTCCGCTCTCGCCTCGCGTCCATTCACAATGACGCTTGACGGTTGATCCGTCTCGACCGCCAATTGCAGCAACGGCTCGGACGTTACGAGCGGCGGCGGGCTTGAAAAGCGTATCGCGGGCGCTGTGTCGAGAACAATGGCTTCGAGGGGTTCTTCATAGGCGTGACCCGAGGGGCTCGTCACCCGGATTGCTAGGTTTTCCTCGTCGCTGGAAAGGGGAATGTTGACGAGGAAGGCGCCGTCCGGCTCCGCATAGGTTTCGGAGCGGATGGTCCCGTCAGCGTCAAGGACGGATATTTTTGCGTCCGCCTTTACCTTGCCGGATAACGTCAGGGTCTCGCCAGCCGTCAGGAAGCGGCCGCGCTCGTCGCGGATCAGGGCGCTGTCAAAGGCGATGTTCGTATTCTCGTCCCTGAGATAGGTGAATTTTGCAATGCGCTGCGTTTCGTTGCCGGCCCTGTCGATGGCTGTCACCGTAACGCTGTTTTCACCTTCAACAGCTTCCATTTCATACCCGAAGCGGCCATCGGACCCGATTTCGAAGCGGTCGCCCTCGATGATGATTTCCACTTCCGGTTCGGTTTCTCCCTCCAGCGTGACGGACGCCTTGCGAAGGATTGCATCCGGTCCGGGGGCGAGGATCTTGAGGAATGGCGGCGTATCGTCGAACCGGACCTCGAATTTGCGCACCGTGCTCATTTGCCCCGGCAGGCCGAAGGCGTCGATCGCCGCGACGCGCCAGAAATAGCTGCCGGGATCCAGTTCAAGGTTTCCGACCTGCGCGCCGTCAATTCCAAAAAGGCTCTTCGCCATACGGTCGAAACGCGGGTCGTAGGCGATTTCCACCCAATATTGTTCTCCGCCTCCAATCGAGTCCCACACGAGTTCGGCGTTGTTGCCGTAGATCACCGCGCCTTCATCCGGCGAAACCAGATGGACGCGACCCTGGATATTGACCTTTTCCTCAGGCGCTCTGCCGTTGCGAATCACCGCGCCCTCATTGCGGCCGAGCACCGTCGTTTCCCCGGCTGCGGTGACGGAAACAGGTTTGACGTCGAAGTTCGAAAACTTTGCGCCTGACTGGTCCTGGCTGACCCAGAAACTACCCGAGTCGATCGTGGCGTCGGCGTTCGGCAAGTTGACTTCCAGGCGGTTTCGATTGGTCTCCGATGCAAGCAAAGCGTAGAAATCGCCCTGCACGAGACTGATCTGGGCGTCTTCGCTGCGTTGCAGCGGATCTGCGCGCATACGCTCGATGACAGCTTGAGAATTGGCGTTGAGACGCAGCCGGCTGGCGTCGCGGAACACGACCTGAGCGGTCGAACTCGACAGGGTCCTCAGCTTTTCCTGCTCATTGAGAACGGCGTTGAGTTCGCGTTGCGTCCAGCTGTTTTCCTGTATTTTCTGGCCTTCGACCCAACCCTGCCGATCGCTGAGACGGGCTTCAGCCTCAACGTCACGATTTTCCTGACTTTTCTTGCGTGCGGATTCCGCCCGGTCGATCGAACGGGACGACAGCAGAATGCTCTCTTTGTAAACGCCGTTCTGCTTTTCCCTGATCGCCTCGTCGCGCAAGGTGATTGCGTTTCGGATCAGGATGGGCGCAAACAACTGGGCGCCGGCCTCATTCGCGAGTTGAATGCTCTCAAGGGATGCGGCGAGCGCCGTGACCGCCGTTTGCAATTGGCTTGTCGGGAGTTGCAGTTCCTGGCCTTCGGCGATCTCCGTAACGTCGCCTATGTTATTCAGGCTCAGAATAATGGGCCACAGATCCGGATCGTCGAGATATTCCGCCGCAATGTCGCGAAGATTGGCGCCAGGAAGCATGGCGATCGTGACGAACTCGTCTTCCAGGGCGAGCGCCCCTGTCAACGCCTCGGAAGTCTGGGCAAACGCATTGGTTTCCTCTCGCTCCATAGCGGGAAGAAGGATGGCGATTGTGGTTAGCAATGCCAAGGCAGCCGGTCGTGCCAAACGCTCAAGCTTCAAGGCGACCCAAGTTCCCCAATTTCCTGCGCCCCGCAACACAGTACAGACGAAGCATATGTGATTACAACTGGAAACTTGGACGCCGCATGTGCTGCAATCCGGTGTTACTTGCTATTTACGCATCCGGTAACAGAAAATTTATGTGAAACAATAAACGCCGCCGCAGTCTGTACTTTGTCTGATTATGCGGATTCGCCAACCTGGGGGTGAGCCCTCTGAGCCGAAAGAGGTTACGACAGCCTGGCCTCAGGCGCCGCCGGACGAACGTTCCCGGTATAGTCAGTGCTGTTCTGAGGTATGCTTTGCAAGTTCCATGCGGGCGTTCGCCAATTCGCGCGTGGCGTTGGTGATGTCCTTCGCGAGCAGCTGCATGACATGGATGCCGATATTCGGAAATTCCGTGATCAGGCCGAGGAAGTACTCTTTCTTGATATTGAGCGCCTCCAGCCTTCCCTTCGCCCTGACGGTGGCGGAGCGGGGCGCATTGCACAGGATGGCCAATTCACCGATAAGAGCGTTCTTTCCCACTTCGGCGACCGGAATTTCCTCTCCGTCCTTTTCAAAAATCACATCGGCGTTTCCGTCGAGAACCACGTAGGCGTTGTCGCCTTCCTTGCCTTGCTTGAAAATGATTTGTCCGTCGCTGAAAGTCACACGCTCGGACGAAAAAGCGAGCAGTTTGAGTTTGGCTGGATCAACCCCGGCAAACAGCGGGATGGTTCGAAGCATTTCAACTTCGCTGTTGAGGGTGCTTTTCATCAGCTGCGCCTCGATCTGCTGACAATCAAAAAATAACAGGGATCAATATATAGCACCAATCTTCAAGCTCCGGCCAGTTCGCTTTCATCTGTGGAATCATCCAGCAATTTTCCGGGTTTGTCATCACCCGTAATCTTGTTGCCTTCGAACTTAAGCCCCCGATCGAACAATGTCGCGACGCTTTGGTCGGTTGGCGCCCAGATGATCGCGGGACCTCCTTTTTCCGATGCCTTCGCCCGCTCCAGAATAGATTCCAGAATTCGCCTCTGCGACTGCGGGTCAACGCCGGACAGAGGCTGATTGGCGATCAGAACATCCGGGTTTTTCAGGATCGCGCGCGCCACATGCATTTTCTGGCGCTGTGTTTCCGACATCCGCTTGCCGCCCGATCCGATGTTGAAGTTGAGGCCGATGCGGAACACGCTGCCCTGCAGCCCCAGTTCATCGAGAATCCGCAAAATGGCTTCCGTCACGGCGTCTTCCGCGCCGGCCATTGTTGAAGAAATACGGCCAAGAAGGACGTTGTCCAGAACGCTGGCTGACGACATGTAAGCGCCAGGATCATAGAAATTGACCGGATTTTGCGGCAGTTCCTCCAGTTCCTCGCGAAGAGCCTTCCGCGCCTTGACGATCTTGTCCATCAGTTCATCGTCGAGAAGGCCGAGGCGGTGACGCGATTCCGTATAGGTGAAGGCAAGCCTGAGGAAACGCTTCTTGTCCTTCTCGTTGATGTCCTTGTAGCTGGCCGACGCCACCCTGCTGATCGCCTCGTTGTATTCGGGAAGTTCCTGCGGCTTGAGATATTCCAGCTGATCGAAGAATGGATTGTCTTCCGACAGGCCGCTGAAGAGTTCGACGGTCGTTTCGGCCACCTCCTTGCCCATGGCGAACAGTGGTTCTTCCAGGCCTTCGGAAGCCAGCAATTTCCGGATCATCTTGTTCGACGGCAGGTTTTCCGGCTCATAGTCGGGATCCGACGACGTTCCGAAAAGCAGATTCTCTCCGATATTGGCGAAATTGTTGTAGTTGTCGTATTCGAAGGTCTCGACGGAGTTTTCGAGACCGAGTTCCGTGAAACTGGAGCGGAATTCGTTTCTCGCCTCCAGGATGCCTTTGCAGAATTCCTCGTTTTCCTCGGCGTTCACGGTTGCGCGCAAGCCGAAGGCGACAATGTCCTTCTGCATCGCAAGATCGCTTAAGATACGGTAGATCTCTGCATCGAGTTCTATCTGGTTCGAGACGCCGGCTTTGCCGTAGTCGATCCAGTCGACTTCCGCATTAAGCAGACTGTTTGCGGTCCGCTTGGCCTCGATGATCTCGAGCTTCGTCATCTCATAATTTTTCGCTTCCTCCTCGGAAAGCTCAGGCGGATGGTTCTTGAGAACATAGGTCAGCGTTTCGTAGATTGTTCCTTGCGGAAAGAACGTGCTGCTGTCGACATAGGAGATCAACCGTCCGGCCATGTATTCCGGCAAGGCGTCCACTTCCTTGCCGTCGATCGTCAGTTTTCCGGAACTGATATCGGTGACGCGGGCAAGCGTTTTTGCAAAGACGCTGAGGGGTTCGCTGCTGTCGCTCAACAGGACGACGCGCTCCCCGATATCGATTTTCGTCGTTACGCCGTCGAGCAAACGGTTTCCGGAATCGTCCAGCACCTGCACGTTGGAAAGGTTGTAGCCTGAGGCGAAATGAGGAACCTCGCCTTCCGGAAGCGATTGCATGTCCGGATCCTGAAGATTGGGCACGGAGAACTGCTCGACGACCTGATTGTAGCGGGCCTCGGCCGTCAAACGCCGCTGGTCATAGTCGAGGAGCCCGCGGATCGGTCCGGGCAGGTCCTTGTACGCCGCGATAACGGCGACAAGCTGACCGATATCGAGCGATCCGCGGATCGCCATGTAACCGCCCACTGCATAAAACAGGAAGGCCAGGAACTGGATCAGCATGTTGCTGAAAAACTTGATGGAGAATTTGCGCTGATAGATTTCGAAGCGGATGAAAAACAGATTGCTGAGACGGCTCGAAATCGTGGCGCGCTCGAAATTCGTTGTGTCGTTGGTATGGACGTCCTGAATTCCGTCGACGATCTCGCCGAGGCGTCCGGCCAGTTCGCGCGACTTGATCTGGCGTTCGCGGCCAAGAGCGATCAGCCGGCGGCGCATCCTTGGAATGATAACCGCCTGGAAACCGATCACGACGAGCGTCAGAATGCCGAGATAGACATTCTGGACGGCGATAAACCCGAAACCGGTAATCGCCTGTCCGCCCATCAACAAGGGCTGCGTGTAGGCGTCGCCGATGAATTCTCCCATCGGTTCGACCTCGTTAACGATCATCGAGGAGACTTCCGACGACTTGACCTGGCGGAAATGCCTCAGCGGATAGCGAAGCACGCGATCGAAGAGTTCGTACCGCATCCGGCGCAGCATGCGCTCGCCCATGCGGCCCTTGAAGGTGTTGATATAGCGCTTGAACTGGCCATTCACCGCAACCAGGAAAATGAACATGAAGGACAGCGCGAAGAGCAGGCCAATCCTGTCGAGTTCAAATCCGCCGAACAGGAGAACCGGCTGACCGAAGATGGCGTCGCCATAGGGCAGGTAGATTTCCATGAACTTGGAGGTCGCGCCCGGATTCTCGAAACCGTTGCCCTGAATCGGGCCATTGACGATCGATTTCGGCAAATCGAGCGTCATGTAGTAAGGAATCATCGACACGAGGATGACGACCAGCATCCATATCTGGTCGTTCCTGGAATTTTTCCAGATATATTTGAGCAGGCTGGGCTCCAGCTCGGTCGACGGCCTTGGGTGCGCGTTATGATTGCGGCTGAAGGCGTTCATCACATTGTCCGGTTCGTCGGATGTGTAGCAGCACACGGCGTGAGCCGACTGTGCGTTTGCCCACGCATGCTCCTGGGCATGCGCCCTGCATGCTCACCTATGCGAAGCCGGTAAATCAAATAACCCTCTCCTGCGGATCCGACGGCGCCTGACGGCAATTCTTGCGTGTCGCCACAAGGTGTGCGTTGTCGCAGATGACAACAGGCGAAGCAACGAATCCAGTAATTGTTTAACCCCGCGCAATTCTGAACGTTTTCATTTTGCCGCGCAATATATTTGTCCGGCGGGCGCGCTCAATCAGCCGGCTCTTCGACCGGTTTCGTCTTGACGCCGTTCTCGCTCGACATGAAAACCGCGAGAATTCTCATAACGCCCGTGCCTGTGTTGACGCCGTTA
Organism: Rhizobiaceae bacterium MnEN-MB40S; assembly: GCA_024343425.1. Taxonomy (GTDB): domain Bacteria; phylum Pseudomonadota; class Alphaproteobacteria; order Rhizobiales; family Rhizobiaceae; genus Flavimaribacter. The sequence goes on along the minus strand of BRLC01000004.1, from coordinate 207,892 downwards.
TGCGGGTGATTGAGCGCTTCCATAAGAGTGTCGCCCGCCTTGAAGGTTTTCTTGCCCTCGGCGCCGTAATCGACGGTCAGTTCGCCTTCGAGCATGTAACCGAAAAGCGGGACCTCGTGAACGTGCCAGCCCGTTTCCTCGCCAGGCAGCATCGTCACGATCACCGCGGTCACTTCGGCGGGGCTGTCCTGCGGGTAGACGAAAGTCTGGCCGATGATCGTTTCGCCGGTTTGCAGCAATGGTTCAAGGCGCTTGTATTCCAGAGCCATGGCCTGCGTTGCGACAAGGAGACACAGGCTGAAGCCTGCAATCAGCGCCATCGCGCCGCGGCTTGTTTGCTGGCCGGAAATACGACCGAAATCCCGATTACTCAGCATTTTTATAAGTATCCCTTTTGATCTGAAGATATCGACAGCTCTACCGTTTACAGGCTCGTCAATGCAATGTGAACGCGCAATCGGCCAGTCGATGTGGATGGATCCGCTTCACTGCGCGGGCCATGGGGCGTACAGTTCCACGACACAAGGCGGATTCATGAAATTCATCATCGCGATAGCCATGCTGTTGACGGCCTATTCGCCAGCAGCGGCGCATTTTTCGGAAGATATGCGGAGCCGGACGATTCTTGTCGCTGTTCAGGATGATAAAACGGTCGCCTATGTGCAGATTCCTGCGCCGCTCGTGTTCGCTGATCTCATTGTCAGGTGGCAAAGGACGGGAGAGCCACTGACGTCGTCCCTGCTTGTTATGGAGCAGACAGGCGCCACGCAATACTACAGACTGTCGTCCGCGGCTGTGGCGGACAGCCGGGAGGAACTCGCCCGTCGCGTCGAACGCTCCCTGACATGGCGATACGCCGGAGGTGATCTGTCGCCGCGCGTGACGGCCATGCGGCTGATTGACCGAACCCAGCACAGCGACTTTTCAAGTCCTTCAGACGCCGAAGAGCAACTCGCTCTTGCTGGCGCAGACGGCGACCCGCTTTTCGGAGAAGCTCTTGTCGAGGCGAGGATCGTCCTTTCAGAAGAGCCGCTGTCCGGCACTATCGATGTGCGGTCCGGATTTCCGGCCATAGGTCTGGATCCCGTCATGACATTAGAAAACATCATTATAGATGCGCGGCAGACGTCTCCAGTCGCCTATGTCAGGGCCGGGCAACTGGAGGACGGCGTTGCGATCAACGGCAGCCGGCTTTACGCCTTCAGGACATTTCTGTGGCAAGGCGTACGGCATATCGCGGAAGGCCCCGACCATGTTCTGCTGGTCGTGGCGATCGCCCTGGCGGTTGGCGTGACCTGGGGCCTCTTCTGGATGGTGAGCGCCTTTACGGTCGGTCACTCGATCACGCTGATTGCATCGTTCTTTGGTCTCACGCCGCAATGGTTCTGGTTCATTCCCGCCGTGGAAACTGCGATAGCCGTCTCAGTTCTCTATGCAGCCATCGCCGCGCTGGCGGGCAAGGCCGGCTCACCATGGGTGTTTGGACTCATCGGCCTGTTGCACGGCCTCGGGTTCTCGTTCGTGCTGACGGATATGCTCGGGCCGTCGTCGCCACATCTCATGCTGTCGCTTGTCGCCTTCAACATCGGCATAGAACTTGGCCAGATCACCGTTCTGGCCATCGTTCTGGCCACCGTCGCCCTGCTTTCCGAGCTCGCCCCCAAATCCGTACAGGTGGCGCGTCTTTCGGTTCTTCTGTTCATCGCAGCTGTGTCCGGCTGGTGGATCGCCCTGCGCGCCGCCAATCTGGTCTGATGTTCAGTCATGCGTTCGCCGGAAGGACCAACCCTCCGGAGAACGCCTGATGATTGCTAGTTGGAAACCGGGCCGATCGGACCGTCATATTGCGGAATTTCCGCTTCCGAGGCGGGCGACCCCTCGATGCCGCTCCAGTTTGACTGGGCGAGGGACAGGTTGCCGGAAATATCTTCTTCCCAGAAACCGACGACAGGCTTCGTGATGTTGAGATAGAGCTTGCCGTCAACGATCCGCCACAGGTTGGGATTGGCCGGCACCTTGCCGCCCTTGGAGACGCCATAGGCGCAATGACCGTCATATTGCGGCGCGTATTTGCCCGGATCGGCGACAAAACGGTCCCGGTTGTCGGCAGACGAGAAAGCCCAATTGGCGCCGTTGTACTCCGCCGTATAGGCTGAACTGCCGCGTATGGCTTTCGGCTGCGGTTTGCCGACCTCGGATTGCTCCATATCGAAATAGGCCACGACGTCGAAGCCGGAGGCGGCGTAACCGCTGCTGTCGACATATTGTTCGCCTGCGAACGCCAGCGTTGCGCTTCCCGCGACAAAGGCCGTCGCGAGGAACAAGGAACGAATGGACATGATTTATCTCCCGGTTGGAATTTCTGCCGATACGATACGCACCGGCGGAATTTCCCGCCACTCACGGCTATACACACTCGCGTTAGGGCGGCGTGACGGCGAATTGATCCGGCGTGAGCTTCAACTTCAGGCTGGTCATCCGTTTGCAATTCGCGATAGGAAAGACAAGTCCCGTCCTTGCCCGTCTTCCGGAGGTCAGCGTTGAGAGATTTGTCACTTCCCGGTCGTTCCCCGGTCGTCGCGACCGGCGGGATGGCCGCGACGTCTCATCCGCTGTCTACACAAACCGCGATACAGGTGCTGTTGCGCGGCGGCAACGCCATGGACGCGGCGATCGCGGCCTGCGCGGTCCAGTGCGTGGTCGAGCCAGGCTCGACCGGCGTCGGAGGCGACTGTTTCTGTCTCTATGCGCCGCAGGGTTCTGTTGAGCCGATCGCCTTCAACGGTTCAGGCCGCGCGCCGATGGCTGCGGAACATTCGTGGTTCCGGGAGCAGGGGATCGCCCGGATACCGCAGCGCTCGCCGCACGCGGTGACGACGCCCGGCGCAGTCGACGCCTGGTCGCAGCTGTGCCGCGATCACGGTTCGATGAAACTTGGCGAATTGCTGAAGCCCGCCATCTTCTACGCGGAGAACGGTTACCCGATTTCATCGCGTGTTCATTCCGATTTCGCCGCGGCTGCGGCGTTTCTTGCGGATGACCCGTCTACGGCGGATATCTTCCTCGACAATGGGCAAATTCCCGAGCTTGGCGGGATCCACAAGCAGCCAAAGCTGGCGCGATCGCTCCGCGCGATCGGGGAGGAAGGCCGCGACGTCTTCTATTCCGGATGGATCGCGGAGGATATCGTCGGGTATCTCCAGTCGCTCGGCGGTTTGCACTCGCTTGCCGATTTCGCCGAGACGCAAGGCGACTATGTCACGCCGATATCCTCCGAATTCAGGGGCGACACTGTCTATCAGTGCCCTCCCGCAGGCCAGGGCGTCACGGCGCTGATGCTGCTCAATCTCATGTCGGAGGCCGAGATCGACCGGGCCGGTCCCATTTCCGTCGAACGGATACATACGGAACTGGAAGCGTGCCGGCTGGCCTACAGGGTCCGCAACATCTACGTGGGCGATCCGGATTTTTCCGAGATACCTGTCGAGGCCTTGCTGTCGCGGGACGCAGCGCACGAACTTTATGCGTCGATCAACCGGTTTCGCGCCACGCCGCCGCCACGGGAACTGGAACTGCCGAACCATCGCGATACGGTCTACATCACCGTTGTCGACAGGCAACGCAACGTCTGCAGTTTCATCAACTCGCTTTTCAGCAGTTTCGGAAGCGGCCTTGTTGCGCCCCGTTCAGGCGTGCTTCTGCACAATCGCGGCACGGGTTTCAGCCTGGCCGAAGGGCATCCCAATTGCATCGCTCCGCGCAAGCGGCCGTTGCATACGCTTATTCCCGGCATGATCGCACGCGACGGCAAGGCGGTGATGTCCTATGGCGTGATGGGCGGTCATTATCAGGCTTTCGGACACATGCAGTTTCTCACGCGCTACTATGATTACGGATACGATTTGCAGGAGGCGATGGATCTGCCGCGCTTCATGGTCAATCCTGCGACAGGCGCCGTCGAAATGGAAAAAGCGGTCCCGGCCGCGATCCGCGAGAGACTCATTGCCCGCGGCCACCGCATTGAAACGGCGGCGCGCCCGATCGGCGGAGCGCAGGCGATCCATATAGACTGGCGAAACAATGTGCTGACTGGCGCGTCCGACCCGCGAAAGGACGGCTGCGCCATTGGCTACTGACCCGAACGCCGCCTCCACGCCCCCATCCGACGGCGGCGGCCGCCTCAAAGCCTTGATTGCAGTTTGCTGCGGCCTGCTTTGCATGGCCGCGATCTGGACCGTATTCGACCCCTCATGGTCGGCGAAGCTGGCAGGCGGCGTGCTTTTCGTCATATTTTGCGTGGTCTGCCAGTCATATTTCCGCCTGAGAGAAAGGGCGCTGCTGGCGATCGCCGCGCTGGTGACGGCGATTGCGCTCTGGGGCGCCGACGCCGACGGCGTGCAACACGTTATGGACGATCTGTCCCGAGCCGCCTATCTCGCCGCCTTCATGATGCTGATGACGAGCCTGCGCGCCGGCGCCAACACTTCGTCCTCTGTTCTTGCGATTGGCTCGTACCTCACCAGCCAGCCGCCTGGCAGGCGCTACATCGCCCTGCATCTTGGCGGACATTTCATGGGCGTGCTTTTGAATTTCGGAGCGATCAGCCTTCTCGGCCCGCTGATCAAGCGCGGCGTGGATGCAGCGTCGGTCACTACGCCTCAATTGTCGGAAATCCGTCTGCGGCGTCAGATCAGCGCGCTGAGCAGGGGGTTTTCCTGGTTCAACGTGTGGGCGCCGACGGCGATCGCCCAGGCCGTCGTCATCACCACCGTGCCGGGAGCAAACGCTTCGGTCATTGCGATCGCCGGCGTGCTGATGGCGATCGTCCTGCTTGGGGTCGGCTGGGGGGAAGACCGTCTGACCGGTCACCGGGCGCGCCAGAAACTCGTGCGCGAGGGCGTGCCGATACCCGCCGTCCCGCCACCCGATTTCCCCTACGCGGCGATCGGACGCTTTCTTGGCGTCAGCGCTGCGCTGGTGGGCCTGGCCTGGCTGATCAGGCACGCAAGCGGCATACCGCTCGTTTCGGGGATCATGATTGCGGCGGTTCCCGTATCCATCGTCTGGCTGTTTGTCCAGTACCTTGAAAATCCCGCCCATCCCTGGCCGGTATTCGTCAGCCGCGCGCGAGGCGTCTTCACGCAATCCTTACCGGCGGGCAGCCCCGAGGCCGCCACACTCGGACTGGCGGGCTTCATCGGCATTCTCGGCGCCTCGCTCGTCGACCATTCCTGGCTTTCGGAATCGACGTTCATGAATGGCGTCAACCCTTTGATGATTTACACTACGGTCGCCGCCATTGTTCCGCTGGCCTCCTGTATAGGTCTGCCGCCGATGATGGCGGTCACGTTTGTCGGCGGAATTCTCGTCGGTATGCCGGGGCTCGGTCTGGAGCCCTCCGTGCTCGGCCTTTCGCTGCTCATCGGCTGGGGGCTTAATCTGACCGGCTCTCCGTTCAGCGCGTCTTCCCTGGTGCTCTACCGGGTGACGGGTATTCCCGGGACCGTGCACTCCTGGCGCTGGAACGGCGTGTTCACGATCCTGTCCTGGATGGTTGCCTCAATCGTCATACTCATCGTCAGCGCGGTCGTATGACGATGCCCGCCGCTGTTTTGCGGTGGCGGGCAAAGTACAAGACACTTCAATGCGCTTGAATTCAGACATTTTCTTCAGCGTATTAACCGCGACGCCGCCATATCTGCTTCGCGTGGTTTGCAAATCACGGAAAGTATGGCAGTCAGAAAACTGAAAGTTCCCGTTTTGCCTTTATTGGAAGCCTTTTATGTTCAAGCATGTACGGAAGGAAACACCACTTCTACTAGGCGTCGTACTGGCGATCGTGCTCTATGGTCCGGCGGCATTTCTGTTCGGCGAGACGTTCAGTCTGCCGATCTTTCTTGTGCTGTTCGTGATGTTGTTCTGCGTGATGATGGCGATGTCCTTCTCCGCGGTTAGGCATGCGGACCATCTTGCCGATCTGCTTGGGGAGCCGCTCGGCACGCTGATCCTGACGATCGCCGTGATCACGATCGAAGTCGCCCTGATATCGTCCATCATGCTAAGCGGCGACGCCGCGCCGACGCTCGCCAGGGACACCATGATGGCGGTGCTCATGATCGTCATGAACGGCGTCGTCGGGGTGGTGCTCCTGGTTGGCGGATTCCATCATCGAGAGCAGGAGTTCAACCTGCGCGGCGCCAATGCGTTTCTGACGGTGCTGGTGACGCTTGCGACGATGTCATTGATCCTGCCGAAGTTCACGGTTTCGACGTCCGACGCCAGTCTGAACAACACGCAGTCGGAACTGTTCGCCGTCATCACCATCGTGCTGTACGCGACCTTTCTGGCCATGCAGACCCGGCGTCATCGCTCGTTTTTCGTTCAGCCGCTTGCCGAAAACGTCTCCGAGGGCGACGTCAAGCATCACTCGCATGGCGAAGCGAACTCGATCCTGTTTCATGCAGTCCTGCTGGTCGGAATTCTCGTGCCAATCGTGCTGCTGTCGAAGAAAATGGCGCTGCTCGCCAATTTTGCGGTGGGCACATGGCATTTGCCGGCCGCGCTTGGCGGCGTGCTGATCGCCAGCCTGGTTCTCGCTCCGGAAGCGCTGGCGGCCTTCCATTCAGCGCGGGAGAACTACCTCCAGCGCGCGGTGAATATCTGCCTCGGGTCGGCGCTGGCGACGATCGGGCTGACGGTTCCGGCCGCGCTGGCGATTTCGGTGTTCATCAATCAGCCGATTCAACTCGGCGTCACCAATACCGATCTCACCCTGCTTTTGCTCACCATGTTCGTCAGCGCGCTGACCTTCGGAGGCGGCAGGACCAATATGTTGCAGGGGGCCGTTCATCTTGTGATCTTTGTTGTCTACATTGTCCTGATTTTCGATCCCTGACCCTCGGTTGAGCATCATCAGAGCGGTTTGGCGGAACAGGCGCAGGCGGATCGATTTCCCGTCATCGGGTGCTTCCATCGAAACGCGAAACGCTCTAATGGTTGCGTGGAAGCCGACGACTGTCGGATATGAGTCCCACCGGTTGTAATTCAGTTTGCCAGATCGGTTGGGACCAAGGGATGTCCGGGTAAAGCCGTCTGTCGACAGGCGGTAAAGGGGAGATTGATATTATGCCTTACATAAACATTTTGAAAGCTGGATGCGTGTTTCTGATTGCGGCGGCTGTGACGCCGCTCGCAACCGCGCATGCCCGCGACGAAATCCTTCTGGCGCAGGCCACCACGAACAAGACGCCGAGAAACGGTCAGGAAGCGCCGGCCGCAACCGGCGGCAATTGGATCGTCAATTGCTCCGGCAGCGGCGCATCATCGGAAATGCGGTGCGAGATGTTCCAGCAGGTGCTCCTGAAGGACACCAATCAGCGGATTCTGCGTTTCACGATCCTGCCGCAACCGAATTCCGATCAGGATCTCATCAGCCTGGCGATGCCGCACGGTCTGGTGCTTCAGAACCCGCTGCGGCTGCAAGTCGACGACAACCAGCCGATCCCGTTGCCCTACACGCACAGCGACGGTTCCGGGGTTTATGCAAACGCCATCCTCAAGCCGGAGTGGCTTGACTCTTTTAAAAGAGGTAACGAGCTCAAGGTCATTTTCGATACGATCGAAGGCAAGACGATCACAATCAATCTGTCTCTGCAGGGCTTCACTTCCGCCAGCCAGAAATATGCGTCGTTCTGACCGCGCTTGAAAGACGTGCCGGGGGTTGTCCTGCGCTCTGAATTCGACCAATTTGGCGGCAGCCCGGCGACATGAAAGTCGCCGGCGACGCCGGAGGAGGTTGTCTCTATGCTCAATATTGCAGTTGACAGCGGGAATAACGTCATCGTCGCAGAACCGCAGGGATCGCTGACCGCGGAAGACTTCGAAGGACTCTCAGCGCGCATCGACCAGTTCATCAACGAGAAAGACGTTGTGCCCGCGCTGGTCTTCAATGCGAAGGAGTTTCCGATCTGGAAAAATCTGGATTCTCTCATGGCGCACCTCAAACTCGTGCGCGAGCACGAGAAGATCCTACCGAAAGTGGCGATCGTCAGCGACAGCACGGTTCTTTCCGTCATGCCGTCGATCGTCAATCATTTCGTCGGGGCGCGTATACGACATTTCCGGAGCGACGCCCTGAAAGAGGCCATAGACTGGGCCTCGGTTATCGATCCGCCGGGACATTCCTTCCGGCTGATGGACGGTATGCCCGACGATGTTGTCGCTTGCGAAGTCGTTGGCAAACTGACGTCGAAGGACTATCTCGATTTCATGTATCCGCTGATCGAGCAGAAACTGAAGACGCACGAGCGGCTGAAGTTTCTCGTGGTCATGGACGAGGATTTCGAAGGCGCAACGGCTACAGCCATCTGGGACGACGCCCGACTGGGATTCAGCCATTTGCATTCCTTCTCAAAGATCGCCCTGGTGACGGACATCGGGTGGTTGCGCAACAGCGCCAGGCTGTTTGCGCCTCTGATGTCGGGGCAGGTTCATCTCTTCGAGCGGCGGGATCTCGACGGAGCCATTGCCTGGATCAAGGCGTAAGCGGCGACGATCGATCAGGCGTTTGCGGTTGGCGCGGGCAAAAAACGATCGCCTGACGTCTGTTGGGAAACTGTCACAAAGATCGGGTAGGAGACTTTCTTTCGATCTTTCGCGAACCTCGCCGTGGCGGGTTCCACCCCTTGTCCCTGGTTTCATCATGACCGATCCAGCATACGCCAGCGCGGAAGGGTCCGTTCCGCAATCCATCGACGTGACAGGCGCGCGGGCGCTTGTCGAAGGGCGTCTTGAAGAAGTCGTCATTCGGGTCGAGGCGGGACGCATTGCTGAAATTTCCGCATCGGAAGGCGGAGGCGGACGCGCGCGGCTGGATGGTCGGGGCCTTCTGCTGCTTCCCGGGATCGTCGATTTTCACGGCGACGCTTTCGAGCGATCGCTGATGCCGCGCCCCGGCGTGCGGTTTCCACCGGAACTGGCCTTTGACGAGGCCGACCGGCTGATGGCCGGTTTCGGCATTACCACCGCGATGCACGGCGTGACGTATTCCTGGGAGCCGGGTCTGCGGGGAAGAGACACGTTCCTTGCGCTCGCTGAAACCTTGCGCGCCCGGCGGCGCCGCCTGCGGTGCGACACGCATATGCATTTGCGCTTCGAGGTTCAAAACCATGACGGCCTGAAAGACGTGGCGCCGCTGATTGCCGACGGTTCGATCGGCGTCGTCGCTTTCAACGACCATCTGGCTGACACGCGCAACGACATGGAAAACCCTGAGAAACTCGCCCGCCACGCCGGCCGCACCGGATTGTCCGTGGATGCGTTTTGCAAGCTGGTGGACAGGATTGCGCAGAGCGACGCCGAGACGCAGGCGACGATTGAGGCGCTTGCCGGCATGGCGAACGCCGCTGGCGTTCCGCTGCTCAGTCACGATGATCCCGATATTGAGACGCGGGCCCGATACCGGGCGCTTGGCGCGCGCACTGCGGAGTTTCCGCTTTCAGCCGCCGTCGCCGCCGACGCCCGCGCGCACGGCGAGCACGTCGTCATGGGCGGACCGAACGTATTGCGCGGCGGAAGCCACAAGACCGGCAATCCCTCGGCCGCCGTCCTCGTCGCCAATGAATTGTGCAGCGTGCTCTCCTCCGACTACTATTATCCGGCGCCGCTGCACGCCGCTTTCCGTCTGGCCGCCGATGGAATTGTGCCGCTGGAGCAAGCCTGGGATCTTGTGTCCGCCAACCCCGCCGACGCGCTCGGAATGAAGGATCGCGGCCGAATTGAAGTCGGCCGCCGCGCCGACCTTTTGCTTGTCGATCCGGGGTCCGACGGAGCGCAATTTCCCGACGTCGTCGCGACGCTTGTCGAGGGACGACAGGTCTTTCGGTCCGATGTGAGATGATCCTGACGCCGCCAGCCCATGCTTCGGGGGTGGACCGGATCAGATTTTGTCGCGGAGGCTGTAGTAGAGCATGGCGAGCACCAGCAGGGGCTGGCGCAGGCCGGTTCCTCCCGGGAACGGCGCGTTGGGGATCGATTCCATCAGGTCGAACCGCCTCGTCGACCCGTTTATCGCTTCGGCGAGCAGTTTGCCGCACAGCGTCGCCATGCCAATTCCGTGTCCGGAGTAGCCAGACGCCGACATGATATTCGGCTCCACCTGGGTGATATGCGGCAAACGGTTGAAGGTGATGCCGAGAGTCCCGCCCCAGCCATAGTCGATGCGCACGTCTTCCAGCTGTGGATAGACCCGGAGCATGTAACGACGGACATAGGATTTGATGTCGCTCGGGAAGCGGTAGCCATAGGTTTCGCCGCCGCCGAAGAGAAGCCTGTTGTCGGGCGACAGTCGGAAATAGTTGATGACATTCCTTGAATCCGCGACCGCCGCATTGTTGGCGATCAGCGATTGCGCCAGCGCCGCATCCATCGGCTCCGTGGCGATGATGTAATTGTTGATCGGCAGCACGCGAGCCGACACGGCCTCTTCCAGTTCGCCGATATAGCCGTTGCAGGCATAGACGAGATGGTTGGCCTTCACCGTCGCCTTTTCCGTCATGATCGTCGGGTTCGGGCCGTTTTCGACCGCCGTGACCCGGCTGTTTTCAAAAATGCGCACGCCGGCGGACTTGGCGGCTCTCGCCAGACCGAGCGCAAAATTCAGCGGATGCAGATGTCCCGCGCCGGAATCGAGAACGCCGCCGTGATAGGCGTCCGTTTGCATGATTTCGCTGAGTTCAGACTTGTCGATGAAGCGGATCTGCTCGTAGCCGTAGACGTTTTGAAGCTTTTCTGCGTAGGCCCTGCTGGATTCGACAAAACGCTGCCGGTGATCGACGTACATGATGCCGCTGTGATAGCCGCACTCTATCTTGTGGTCGGCTATGAGCTTGTGGACGAGCGCCTTGGATTCCTCTCCGAGCCGCCAGAGCGCCTGGGCCTTCTCCACGCCGAACATCGTTTCCAGCTGGTCCTGGTCGACGCGTTGTCCCGAACCCAGCTGACCGCCGTTGCGACCGGATGCTCCCCAGCCGACGCGGTTCGCCTCCAGAAGGATCACGTCCAGTCCGGACTGGGCAAGGTGAAGCGCCGCCGACAGGCCGGTATAGCCGCCGCCGATGATGCAGACGTCGCATTGCTCGTTCTGTTCAAGTTCCGGCAGATCCGGCTCGGCGTGGGCCGTTGCGTGGTAGTAGCTGTCGGGATAGGCGCCCGGGACGTCATTTTCGGAAAGAAGGTCCAAAATATTCCTTTCGTATCGACCGATCGCAGTGATGATTGTTCATACACCATCTGGCCGGCTCGGGTCATCATCCGAGAATTGTGGTGGAATGGAGAATCAGGCCCGCGGTACGGGTTTACATTCGTCAAGCGGCATGAAACATACTACTCAGTATGTTGCATCAGGGAGGATGTCATGGACTATCTGCAGGAATTGTTTTCGGTCACGGGCAAGAAAGCCCTGGTGACCGGCGGGGCCACGGGTATCGGACGCATGGTCGCGACGGCGCTTGTCAAGGGTGGGGCTTCGGTCATGATCGCTTCACGCAAGGCCGAGGCCTGCGAGGCGGTGGCAAGCGAACTCAACGCCATGGATGCTCCAGGATCGGCTGAAGGCTTCGCCGGAGACGTTGCAACGGAAGAGGGCATTCTGGCCCTGGCCGACGCTGTGCGATCGCGGACGGACGCCCTCGACATTCTCGTCAATAATGCGGGCACGACCTGGGGCGAACCTCTCGATACCTTTCCGCATCGCGCCTGGGGCCGCGTCCTGGGCGTCAATGTTGCGGGCCTCTTCACCCTGACGCGGGAACTTCTTCCCCTGCTCGAAAAGGCAGGAAGTGATGACGACCCTGCGCGCGTGATCAACCTGGGTTCCGTAATGGGATCGCAACCGATCGCCGAAGGCGCCTACTCATACGCCGCGTCGAAAGCCGCCGTTCATCACCTGACGCGTATCCTTGCAGGCGAACTCGCCGGGCGGCGGATCACCGTCAATGCGTTTGCGCCCGGCCCGTTCCAGAGCAACATGACGGCGTTCGCCACGGGGACTGACAAGCAGGTGGATATCGTCGCTCAAGGCGTTCCTATCGGACGGATCGGATCTCCCGACGACATCGGCGCGGCCACGCTGTTCCTTTGTAGCAAGGGTGGTTCCTACATCACCGGAGCGATCCTGCCGATAGACGGCGGTCTTTCCGTCCACCACGGGAAGGGCCTGTTTGCAGAAGCCGTCCAAATCGGCTGACGGATTTTCAGCAGCGGACTATAAGCGTATGGAACATCCTGTCCGTTGAAGGAGAGGTTTCCGAAGCGCGGATTTGGGAGGATTGCGCATGACGAAGACAAACGACATTGCTCTCGAGCCTCTCGGTTCGGAACTCGAGGCCGGCGTCGCCGGCTTCTCGGGTCTGAAGGACATCGAGAAGTTCAACACGGGGCAATCCAATCCGACCTATCTGCTGACGGCGGCGAGCGGCAAGTATGTGTTGCGCGCAAAACCACCGGGGAAACTGCTCAAATCGGCGCATCAGGTGGATAGGGAATTCCGCGTCATGAAGGCGCTGAAAGGCAGCGGCGTGCCGGTGCCTGAGATGTTTTACCTGTCGGAGGAGGACTCCTCCATCGGCCGGATGTTCTTCGTCATGAAATATCTCGAAGGCAGAATATTCTGGCAACCGGACTTGCCTGAAGTCGACGAGGCGGGTCGTTTCCCGATTTACGACGCGATGAACGCAGCCCTGGCGGCGTTGCACGACGTCGACGTGGACACCGTCGGACTTCGCGATTTCGGCAAGCCAGGCAGTTATTTCGAGCGTCAGCTCGATCGCTGGACCAAGCAATATAGGGCGAGCGAAACCCAGCCGATCGAGGACATGAACGTGCTGATTGAATGGCTTGAACGCCATCTGCCCGCCGATGACGGACAGGTTTCGCTGGTGCACGGAGACTACCGGATCGACAATATGATCTTCGATCCCGAAGCGCCGAAAATACTCGCCATTCTGGACTGGGAACTGTCGACACTTGGTCATCCCCTCGCGGACCTAGCCTATCAGTGCATGCAGTGGAGACTGCCGTACAAGAGCGGATTTCGTGGTCTCGGCGGCCTCGACCGGACCGCCATCGGCCTTCCCACCGAAAGGGAATATGTCGAGGCCTATTGCGGACGGCGCAATATCGGCGAAATCGACAATTGGCCATTCTATTTGGCGTTTTCGTTTTTCCGCCTCGGCGCCATTCTGCAAGGCGTGCTGAAACGAGCGCTCGACGGGAATGCTTCAAATCCGGAGCGCGCAAAGCAGATGGGAACAGCGGCGCCGGTTCTTGCCGCGATGGCGGTGGACATCACACGGGAGGGAGAGTGACGTGAGCGGACTATTCGAAGGGGCGACAGTTCTGATAACCGGCGCAGGCGGTGGTTTCGGCAGCGCGGCGGCGCGCCGCTATGCGGCCGAGGGGGCGAATCTTGTCCTCTCGGACTACAAGGCGCAGGCGCTGCAAACGACGGTCGATCAGGTCAATCAGGAAACCGGCGCCGAGATCGCGTTTCTTGCCGGCGATGTCGCCGACGAGGGCCTGTCGGAACAGCTTGTTTCGTTGGCGCTGGAGCGGTTTGGACGGCTTGACGTCGCCCTCAACAATGCGGGAATCGTCCAGGACGGATTTACAAAACTTCCGAAGATCGGCTCCGAGGAGGCGCGCCACGTCATCGACGTTGATCTGATGGGTGTCTTCTACGCCCTCAAACATCAGCTGCCCGCGATGGAGAACCAGTTCAGGACAACCGGACAGGGCGGCGTCATCGTCAATGTCGCTTCCGTCGCCGGTGTCACCGGCGCTTCCGGTCTTTCGGTCTACGCGGCGGCCAAGCACGGCGTGGTCGGCCTGACCCGTTCCGTCGCACAGGAATATGCGCGCCTTGGCGTGCGCATCAATGCGGTCTGTCCGTCCTTTGCGCGCACGCCCATGGCGACGAGCCAGCTCGGCCAGAACGTGCGCGGCAAGGTGCTCACGGAGGAGCAGATGGTCAGAGGGATACCGATGGCCCGGCTCGCCGAGGTGGACGAGGTCGTGGAAGTCTTCGTCTTCGCGTCTTCGCCGCACAACAGCTTCATGACCGGACAGACGCTTCATGTCGATGGCGGCCTGACCGGTTATTGAAACAACCCGTTGCGACTGTCTGCAGCTCTGTCAGCCTTGCGTCTTCAGTGTTCCTTCAGCCCGACGATGGCGCTAAAGTAATCGGCGGTGAAGAAGCCCGGATCGATCTCGACAAGGGCCGTGTGCTGCGGCCGTTCCATCCACATCGGATCGACCGATCGCCGGCCGGTTGGCTGGAACAACGTCTGCCCGATGCCTGGTCCCTGTGTGGTGACGGCCATGGAGCCGCGCTGCTGCCGGTAGACGCCGGGTATGGTGAGCCAGGACAAAGCCATCACGTCATGCGGAATACATCCTTCGATGCCGCTGTGGCTGCGGTAAAATCGGGTGTAGAACTGCGCCATGTCGGCCAGCAGTCCTCCGACCCTTGAGTTTGCGCTTCGCAGATCGGCAAAGAACGAGGGTGACAGGACGACCGGCGTCGTCACGTCCAGCGGCGCCAGAACGAGCGGCCAGTCCGCCGCGAACACGGCGTCGGCGGCATGCGGATCGTTCCATATATTCGCCTCGGCCACGGGCGAAACGTTGCCACGGCGATAGACGGCTCCGCCCATTACCACCACCGACTTGACGCGCTGCGTGATCGTCGGGTCGAGTTCCAGCGCCTTTGCCAGATTGGTCAGCGGTCCGACCGCGCAGATGTTGATTTCGCCCGGCATTTTGCGGGTGATCTCAACGAGGTATTCGGCGGCGCTTTGATCGACGGCGCGTCTTTTTGGCGCGTCCAGGTCGATGTCTCCCAGGCCGTTATGGCCATGCACATAGTAGGAATGGGGATTGGGATTGATTTCCAGCGGCCGGGATTCGCCCTGGGCGACGTCGGCGTTGTGGCCGAAGAAATCGAGGAGGCACAAGGCGTTGCGCGTTGCCTCCGCGGCGGAGACGTTGCCGAAGATCGTGGTCAGTCCCAAAAGGTCGATTTCCGGATGGGCGACCGCATAGGCAATGGCCATCGTATCGTCGATACCCGGATCGGTATCGATAACTACCTTGTGTTTCATGGTGCGGATCCCTCGTGTCCCGAAGAAAAGAGAGACCGGTAGTGGCCGATCTTGATTGCCAGGTCAACACCTTCCGCAAAGCCGGAAGCTGCTGGCGGGCTTCAACCGCCGCCCTTTTTGAAATAACACTGAGCTGATGCATCAAGGAGGCCACCGCCGATCATGAACCCGAACCTTGTCATCCGCCCTCTCGAGCCGTCCGACGAGCCTGAATGGCGGCGGTTGTGGACGGCCTATCTGGAGTTTTACGAAACGTCAGTGGGTGAAGAGGTCTACCGATCGTCTTTTGATCGGATGCTGGCGGGCAACGCCGGCGCGCCGAATGAGTATCGCGGGCTGATCGCCGAGCTGGACAACAAGCCGGTCGGGATCGTGCATTTCCTGTTTCACAGGCATGGCTGGCGCATCGAGAATGTCTGTTACCTGCAGGACCTCTACGCAGATCCTGAGGCGAGGGGACAAGGCGTTGGGCGCGCGCTGATCGAAGCCGTATACAGCGCCGCCGATGCTGAAGGGTGTCCGTCGGTCTACTGGCTAACCCAGGAATTCAATACGCAGGCGCGCAAGCTCTATGACCGGATCGGCGCGCTCACTCCGTTCATCAAATATCAGCGCTGATGTGGATCAGGCCGGCTCAAGCACCGGCGCGCAATAAAGAGCGTAGAGCGTTTCGAGAACTGCGCTGACTTCGTGGGAGGCGATCGAATAATAGATCGTCTGCGCCTCCCGGCGCGTTTTCACGAGATCGAGCGCACGGAGCTTCGCCAGATGCTGGGAAAGCGCCGACTGGCTGAGATTGACGTTTTCGGCCAGCGCATTCACTGACATTTCGCCTTTTACCAGGTTGCAGAGCACGAGAAGCCGGTTTGCGTTCGCCATGGCGCCCAGCAGGCAGGCCGCCTTTTCGGCGTTCTCCTCCAGTTTCTCCGTGTCGAGAATCATTTCTTCGTCAATTACTGCCGTCATCGTTCAATTGATTATCCATTGTTTTTCGCGCCTTTTGGGCGAGCGTCACCAGTTCAGGCCTCAATTGGGCCGCGGTCTTCAAAATTGGGTTGAATTCTACACGACTGACGCGCTCAGAGCGAATCATATCAAAACCCGCCGCATCGACGGTCGCCAGTTTCCAGCCGTCGCCGCTTTGTCGGGCGAGCACTTTGGCGTAGAGATCGACGGCGTCCGAGTGGTCTTCGTTCATGTGTTCGACCGCGCGTTCTTCCATCGCGGCGAGTTCCTCGTTCGCCGGCGAATCGATGCGGATGTCGTCGGGCGCAAGCCGGTAAGCCTTGCCAAAGCCGCCATTCAGGCTGGCGGACAACGGCTCCAGTCGAAAGAACAGGAAATCCGCGAAATCGGCGTAGAGCGCCGATTTGGGATGGCGTCTGAGGAAACGGCTTCGAATGGAAGCGTGACGGGGATCGTCGCGGTCGATCCTGATTGCGGAACAGACAAGGCTGATGCGGGGATGGGCCAGCGGATCGCCCTTGCCGGGCTCACCGACGAGCAGGCTCGAACGCTGATCCGCGAGCAGACCGGAGGTATGCTCCGACAGGCGGGACACGAGGATCACCGGAACGCCGTCGCACGCTGTCGCGACAGCCACACGGCTGGCGAAGGGGGCGCCGCTGTCGGCGTGCAAAACCGCAAGCGCGCCGAAGCGTGCGGTGCGGACAAGCCGCGTCGCCAGCGCGCGCGCCTGTTCGTCCGTTTCGAGAATGGTGGCCTTTGTCTCCGCCATTGCCTAACTCTTGAATTTCGGCGCGGATCCCGGCATCACGCCATTTTGCGACGTAAAACTGTTTCGTGCCTGGTTGTGCGGATGGGACGCTGCTTCCCCGGGCGAAAGAACGGGCGTCACGCAGGCGTCGATCCCGGTAAAAATTGCTTCCCATTCGTCCCGCTGTCTTCGTGCGAATGTATCGCCCAGAAGCCGCCTCAATTCGTCCCAGCGGGTTTGGTCGTATTGCGCCTTTTTCCATTCGGTGTCGAGACCGAGCGTATCAACGAGATTTGCGAAGAACTGCGGCTCGAGCGGCGCCACGGCGACGAATTTCGCGTCGGCGGTTTCATAGCAATCGTAGAAGGGACAGCCGCTGTCGAGCAGGTTTTCGCCGCGTTTGTCGACATTCCACATGCCGGAGGCGATGAAAGAGAAGATCGGGGTGGCAAGAAGCGCCGAACCTTCCACCATGGCCGCATCGATGACCTGTCCCCGACCGGTGCGGACACGCTCGAAGAGCGCCGCCAGCACGCCGGTGACGAGCATCATCGTACCGCCGGCGTAATCGCCGACGAGATTGAGTGGCGGCGTCGGGGGAGCATTCTTGCGGCCGATGAGGGAGAGCACGCCCGACATGGCGATATAATTCAGATCGTGCCCGGCGGTCGCGGACATCGGTCCGTCCTGACCGTATCCTGTCATGCGAGCGTAGATCAGGCCCGGATTGACCTTATGCGCAGGCTCGGGGCCAAGGCCGAGCCGCTCCATGACGCCTGGTCGAAAGCCTTCCACCAGCACGTCGGCCGCCTCTATAAGACGCATCGCCTCGTCATGTCCGTCCGGCGATTTGAGGTCGATCTCGCGGATCTCCCGCAACAGAATATCGGGGTTGGTTTCAGGATTCAGCTTTATAAAGGTCGCAGCGCGCCTGGCCGCTTCGATGCGCGTGACCTGGGCGCCCATGCCGGCCAGAAGATAACAGGCGAACGGGGCGGGCCCGAGGCCCGCCATCTCGACGATTTTGATGCCGTCGAGCGGTCCCTTCATGTCACTTGGGCGCCAGGCGAATGGCTCCGTCCAGACGGATCGTTTCGCCGTTCAGCATGGTGTTTTCCAGAATATGCATGACCAGACTGGCGTAATCTTCCGGTGTGCCGAGGCGCGAGGGGAAGGGGACGGCCGCCGCAAGGCTGTCGCGGATTTCCTGCGTCATGCCCATCAGCATCGGCGTGCCGAAGATGCCGGGCGCGATCGTCATGACGCGGATGCCGAAACGGGCGAGTTCGCGCGCCGCCGGAAGGGTCATGGAATGGATGCCGCCCTTGGATGCGGAATAGGCCGCCTGGCCGATCTGGCCGTCGAAGGCGGCGACCGAAGCCGTCGAGATGATCACCGCGCGCTCATTGTCGTCAAGCGGATCGAGCTTCGAGGCGCGATCGGCGACCAGTCGCATCAGATTGAAGGAGCCGATGAGATTGACGTTGATCACCCGGGAAAACAAGTCGAGGTCGTGCGGGCCTTCGCGACCGACAATGCGGCCGGCGTTGGCGATGCCCGCGCAATTTATGAGAATACGTGCTTCGCCATGCGCCTCGGCGGCCTTTGCGACCGCTTCTTCGGCGCTCGGTCCGCTTGCGACATCGCAGGTCAGGGCTATTCCGCCGATCTCGTCAGCGACGGATTTGGCCTGTTCCGCATTGATGTCGAGCACGGCGACCTTGGCGCCGGCGGCGGCAAGCGCGCGCGCAGTTCCGGCGCCGAGACCCGATCCGCCTCCCGTGACAATGGCGGCTTGTCCTTCTGTTTTCATCTCGAATCTCTCCCTATGAATTCCGTGGCCGGAGCGCGGCGCGACTGTTGGTTTGAAGCCGCCCGTTAGCCGGCTGCAGGACGGCTACTCGGTGGCAGATTGGCGGTGGCGGGTCAAGCCCTTCACAATGTCTTGCGAGGTTATCGAACCGACGATGCGGCCGTTGCTGACGATCCCCACGGCGCCGGGTTTGGCGGCGATCGAATCCAGAATGTCGACCAGCGGCGTGTCCGGAGCCGCCGTTGCCGAAAAGCTGTCTTTCGACGCCGCTTCGCTGATGCCCTCGGCCATGACGTCGGAGGCGATGAGCATGGAGAGCGGGTTCATGTTGGCGACGAAATCCGCGACGTATTCGTTGGCCGGGTTCTGGACGATTTCCTGCGGCGTGCCGCATTGCACGATCCGGCCGCCTTCCATGATGGCGATGCGATTGCCGATCCGGAAAGCCTCGTCGAGATCGTGACTGACGAAAATGATGGTCTTTTGCAACTGCGCCTGGAGCTGCAGCAGTTCATCCTGCAGACGCGTGCGGATCAGAGGGTCGAGCGCTGAAAAGGGCTCGTCCATGAGCAGGATGGGCGCGCCGGTTGCAAAAGCTCGCGCAAGACCGACGCGCTGCTGCATGCCGCCCGAAAGTTCGTTGACCTTGCGATCCGCCCATTGCGAGAGCCCGACAAGGTCGAGTTGCTCGCGCACACGTGATTTGCGTTCCGCGGTGGAAACGCCTGCGAGTTCCAGTCCGAAGCCGACATTGTCCTCGACCGTGCGCCAGGGCAAAAGTCCGAATTGCTGAAAGACCATGGCGACGCGGTTGGTTCTCAGCTTCCGCAGTTCTTTCGCCGAACATTGTTGCGGATTGACGAAACCGGACCCGCTGTCGACCAGCGTCTGTCCGCGCGCGACCGGGTTGAGGCCGTTGACGGCGCGAAGGAGCGTCGATTTGCCTGAGCCGGACAATCCCATGAGGACGATGATCTCGCCTTCCATGACATCGAGTTCTGCGCCGGCGACGCCAAGGATCTGTCCGGTCGCTTCCTGGATGGCGTCGCGGCTTTCGCCCCGGTCTATCATCGGCAGCGCCGACGCCGGATCGTCGCCGAAGACGATGTCGACATTCTCGAAACGAACCACCGGATCGCCAATCATTTGCCGTCTCCCGCTCTGAGCACCCGATCAAGCACGATGGCGATGACGACGATGACGAAGCCCGCCTCGAAACCGAGAGCGGTGTTGACTGAGTTCAGGGCGCGGACGACCGGAACGCCCAACCCGTCGGCGCCGACCAGGGCCGCGATCACGACCATCGAAAGCGACAGCATGATCGTCTGGGTGAGACCCGCCATGATTTGCGGCATGGCGTAGGGGAGTTCTACTTTCCAGAGCAACTGTCGCGGCGTCGCGCCGAAAGCTTCGCCTGCTTCAAGCAGGGACTGCGGCGTAGAGGTGATTCCCAGATGCGTCAGGCGAATGGGCGCCGGCAGGACGAAGATCGCCGTGGCGATCAGGCCCGGAACCATGCCGATGCCGAAGAAGATGATCGCAGGGATGAGATAGACGAAGCTCGGCAGCGTCTGCATCAGGTCCAGCACCGGACGCAGCGCCGCGTAGAGTTTCGGCCTGTGGGCGGCGGCGATGCCGACCGGCACGCCGATCACCATGCACAAAATGCAGGCCGTCATGACGAGGGTCAGCGTTTCCGTGGTTTCCGTCCAGTACCCCTGGTTGACCACAAAGAGCAGGCTGAGAAGGACAAAGACGGTGATCGGCCACGACCTTCGAATGACGAAGGCGATTGCGGTAAGAGCCAGGATGACGACGAGTGGCGGCGGGGTTTGAAGGACCCACATGATGGCGTCGATCACAGTTCCGAGAATTTCGGCCAGTCCGTCGAAAAACCAGTCGGCGTTGTCCGTGAGCCAGTCAACGACGGCCTTCGACCACTTGCCGATGGGAATCTTGTATTCCGTCAGCCATTCCATGGCTGGCCCCCGCCTTTCCTGATAGTCCCCGACATGAATGTAAAATGTCGGACCAGCATCACCATATCATTTTGTTGAAACGTTTCGAGAGAGTATTGCGGCGCGGTTCGCGCGCTTTGGCTGCAGACAATAAAGACCCGCCCCGGAGGTGACGCCGGGGCGGAGTGATCTAATGTTCCTCAGAGACCGAGGCTGGATTTGACAGCCGGCATAGCGTCGCCGCCGTCGAGCGTCGTCACGCCCTCGAGCCAGGGAGCGAGCACGTCCGGATTGGCCTTCAGCCAGGCCTTGGCCGCATCCTGAGGATCTTCGCCGTCGTCGAGGATCGCGCCCATGATCTCGTTTTCCATGGCGAGCGTGAACTTCAGGTTCTTCAGGAACTGGCCGACATTCGGGCAGTCGTCGGTGTAGCCGGCGCGCACATTGGTGTAGACGGTCGCGCCGCCGAAGTCGGGTCCGAAAACGTCGTCGCCGCCTGAAAGGTAGGTGAGGTCGAAATTGGCGTTCATCGGATGCGGCGCCCAGCCGAGAAACACGATCGGCTGATCGCGCTTCACGTCGCGCGCCACCTGTGCGAGCATGCCCTGCTCGGACGATTCGACGAGTTCGAAGTCCTTCAGGCCGAACGTATCGGACGAGATCATGTCGAGGATCAGGCGATTGCCGTCATTTCCGGGCTCGATGCCGTAAATCTTGCCGTCGAGAGCGTCCTTGTTTTCGGCAATCTTGCTGAAATCGTCGATGCCGAGCTTGGCGCCTGCGGCGTTGGTCGCAAGCGTGTATTTCGCGCCTTCGAGGTTCTCGCGAACCGTCTCGACCGATCCGTCTTCGCGGTAGGGCGCGATGTCGGCTTCCATGGTCGGCATCCAGTTGCCGAGGAACACGTCGATATCGCCTTCCTTGAGCGCGGTGTAGGTGACGGGCACGGAAAGAACCTTGACGTCGGCTTCGTAACCAAGCGCTTCCAGAACGCTGGTCGTGGCCGCCGTGGTCGCTGTGATGTCCGTCCAGCCGACGTCGGAGAAGGTCACCGTGCCGCAGCTTTCCGGATCCGCCGCCAGAGACGGGGCGGCGATGGCCGCGCTCATGGCGAAAGCGAGTATGGATGTTGTGATAGTCTTCATGCGGGGCCCCTGTTTTTCTGTTTTACACTTCCCCGCCTATCGCGCCATAAACAGCGAGAATTTGCAAGCTTTATTGAATGTGCGTTCAAAATAAATCGCCTGCCGCGCGAAAAATGACGCATAATCGGTACGTTGACAAGTGAAGGGACGAAAATGCCGAAGGTGGGAATGGAGCCAATCAGGCGCAAGTCGCTGGTCGAGGCGGCGATTTCCGCAATCCACTCCAAGGGTTCGATCGACGTCACGATCCGTGAAATCGCCCAGCGCGCCGGCGTTTCGCAGGGGCTTGCCCACCACTACTTCAACAACAAGGAAGAACTGCTGCTGTCGGCGATGCGTCATTTGCTGGCGGAATATGGGCGCGAGGTGCGGGCGAAGCTCGAAGAGGCGGCAACGCCTCATGAACGCCTGATTGCGATCATCCAGGCCAGTCTCGGTTCCGAACAGTTCCGGCCTGAGACGATTTCGGTCTGGCTTGTATTTTACGTTCACGCGCAGGAATCGGACAAGGCTCACGCGCTGCTGTCGATCTATTCGCGTCGGCTGCGATCGAACCTGATTTACAATCTCAAACCGCTGATCGGTGAGCGGTCCAGCGCCGTCGCCGAAGGCATGGCCTCGATGATCGACGGGCTCTATATCCGCAAGGCGCTCGGCAGCCTTCCGGCGGATATGTCGGCCGCGGACCTCGTTGAGGACTACCTGGAAAGGCAAATCGGGCAGTAAGGCGGGGAAAACCACTTCTCGCTGCTTGCCGCATGGGGCGCGGGTCCTATGGTGCGTCCGGACGAGTTCGAATTCGGAACCGGGAATTGGCAAAGCTCTATTTCAGCTATTCGGCGATGAACGCCGGCAAATCGACGCTCCTGCTGCAGGCCTCCTACAATTACCGGGAACGCGGCATGCATACGCTGTTGTTCATCGCCGCTCTCGACGACCGCTCGGGAAAGGGAAAGATCGGTTCCCGCATCGGTCTGGAATCAGATGCAATTCCGTTTTCTTCGCAGGACGATCTTTTCGAGTTGATATCTCGAGAACAGGAAAAGACGCCGGCTGCCTGCATCTTCGTCGATGAAGCACAATTCATGAGCGAAGATCAGGTCTGGCAATTGGCGCGCGCCGTGGACGAACTGGACGTTCCGGCCATGACCTACGGATTGCGCACTGATTTTCAGGGCGAGCTTTTTCCCGGGTCCAGAGTTCTGCTCGCCATCGCTGATTCACTCAGGGAAATACGCACGATTTGCGAATGCGGTCGGAAGGCGACGATGGTCGTGCGTCTGGGCGCCGACGGCAAGCCGTTGCGCGAAGGATCGCAGGTCGAAATCGGCGGCAATGAAAAATATGTTTCGCTGTGCCGCCGACACTGGAAAGAGGCGATGGGGCGATCATAGCCGCCTGATGCGTCACCTTGTCATGCCCCGCGCCGACAAATTGTGTATAGACTCCTCGTGTTCGATGACAAAAGCCCGGGGGACCAAGCCATGTTTTCGAAATTCCTCGCCGCAATGGCCGTTTTCACGATATCCGCGACCACTCCGGCGCTTGCCGACGGTGATCCTGCTGAAGGCGCCAAGGTTTTCAGAAAATGCATGGCCTGTCACACCGCAGACCAGGAAAAGAACAAAGTCGGGCCGCACCTGGTCGGCATTGTTGGCCGGCCTGTCGCCAGCATTGACGGGTTCAAATATTCCGACGCGATGGCGGAATTCGGCGCCGATGGCAAGATCTGGGATGAGCAAACGCTGACTGTCTATCTCCGCAAACCCAGGGCGCTGGTCACGAAGACGACCATGGTATTCGCCGGCTTCAAGAAGGACGAGGATATCGAGAATCTTCTGGCTTACCTTTCCGACCCTTCCGCCGCGGAATGACAGTCCGGCGATGCGTCATGCTCGACGTCGACGGCGTGGTCGTCAACGGTCGCCCCGAAGACGGCCTGTCATGGGCCACGGACATTGCGAACGATCTGGGGGTGGACCCGGCGGGTCTGCAGAAGGTGTTCTTCAAGCCACACTGGCCCGACATCGTTATAGGCCGGAAGAGCTTGCTTGACGTCCTCTCCGTCTGCCTGCCGACTATAGCGCCATCGGTCAGTCCGCAGGCATTCATCGACTATTGGTTCGATAAGGATTCCTGGCTCGACGATTCGGTGCTCGCTGACTGTGACGCGCTGCGCGCAATGGGCGCGACGATATTCCTGGCGAGCAATCAGGAGCATCTGAGAGCGAACTATCTGATGGACCGTCTTGGACTCGGCAAGCATGTGGACGGGATCATATATTCTGCGCAGATCGGCGCGAAAAAGCCCGACCACGCGTTCTTCGACGCCGCCGCGAAGCGACGCGGCCGCTCACCGCAAGACCTCGTTCTTGTGGACGATACTATCGCCAATGTGGAAGCGGCGCGCGCCGCCGGATGGCATGCGGCCCATTGGGAAAGCAGCTCGAGCCTGATGCGCCTTGTCGAAGCAGCGTTCGAAAAGGGAATGACAGAAGACAGGTGACTGCAAATCAGGCAGTCAGCCCGACTTTCTGCATGTATTCTTCCAGGAGCGCCATCCCGGTTTCTCCGACAATCGCGCCGACATAACCGTCCGGACGAACGAGGGTCCATTCACCAGGCGCAAGACCATAGGCCTTGCAGAAATGGCTCCGGACATCGACGAGTTCTCGACCCGATCCGATCCTATGGATGTTCAATCCCTTGCGTGCAGGGGGATGGCCGTCGCCGGTTTCGTACCCGATCAAGGTCCAGTGCGCGCCCTTGAAAATCTCGAACAGCCTGCGCGACTGGCCTGCGGCGCCCTGCAGAGGCGCATCGGGCGCGCGATCTCCGGCGCGCAGGCCGCCGGAGCGTTCCGGATCTTCCAGCAGCAGCGGCGAATGCGGATAACCGATATCAAGCTGGACGACGTCGCGGCCCCGCCGCATTTCTCCGCGCTTGAGTTCGTCGAGGAGTTTTGTGGCGAGACCCAGCATGCCGGCCGCCACCGGACGTCGCTCCGCCTCATAGCTGTCGAGCAGGCCGTCAGGCGCGCCGGCCAAAACGGCTCCGAGTTTCCAGCCAAGATTGTAGGCGTCCTGGATGCTGGTGTTGAGCCCCTGTCCGCCGGTTGGCGGATGGATATGGGCGGCGTCGCCGGCAAGGAAAACGCGTCCGACGCGATAACGATCGGCAAGGCGCGCGCTCATGGTATAGGAGGACGACCAGTCGGCCTGTGTAATTGCAATATCGTCGCGCCCGGTGCGTTGCCGAACCATTGCTTCGAGACCGCCGAGCGAGAGGTCCGGTTCGCTTTCGAGCGGGATCGGGGCTTGCAACTGGAACAGATCGGTTCCGGCAAGCGGGCATATCGAGAGCTGTTCCGCCTCGTTTCTCCGGTACATGTGCCAAGCGTCACGGGTAAGGCCAGTCAGTCTCACATCCGCGACGATCGACCGAGCCTCCAGCGATTTGCCTTCAAAGCCGACATCGAGCGTATGGCGCACGAAGCTGCGGCCGCCGTCCGAGCCAACGAGAAAGCGCGCGCGCAGCGTCTCTTCTCGACCATCCTGGCGGATGCGTGCGTCTACTCCTCTTTCGTCCTGTTCCAGTCCGACCAGTTCGCAACCGTAGCGCGGCTTGTGGCCGAGTTCTGCAAGCCGGTCGCGCAAAACCCCTTCCGTCAGATATTGCGGAACCATGAGAGCAAGATGGTAAGGCTCGGCAGGCGTCGGATCGACGTGTTCGACGACCGGAATTTCGGCGAATCCACAGTCGTCATGGTGCTTTCGCTGGGGCGGGTACAACCCGCCTACGGCAACGAGGCGGTCCAGAACCCCGAGATCCTCGAATATCTCCTGGCTGCGCGGCTGTATCCCCTTGCCCCGCGAGCCGCCGAAAGGTTTGTCGATTTTGTCGATCAGCCGGAAGGAGACGCCTCTTCTGGCGAAGTCAATGGCAAGCACCAGTCCAGCCGCGCCCGCGCCGCATATCAGAACGTCGGCTGCCGTCTCCATGGCGATACCCCAATTTTATCCAATTGACGGTCAGGATACTATAGTAAATCCAGAGACGATACTTTTGCGGAGCTTCCCAGGCATCCTCGCGGATAGCGTGTGGATCTTTTAACGACAACAACATTCACTTCTTGTCTTGCAGTTGCATTGTGTTGTCACAACATAGATGCATGTATGCTTGCAGGCGGTTGAAAGAGAGGGAATCGGATGGCGAAGCTGCAGAATATGGACGCGGAGATTGAGAAGACCCGCGATATCGTCAACGACATGCGGTCGAAGATCGAGAAATCGGGGGCGGTTCTCCAGGAATTCTCCAAAGCCGAGACCAAACTCGGGGACGCGGAATTCGAGATCGAGAATGCGCGCATCGAGGACGTCATCCGTCAGCAGAAAGTGATGGAAGGCAATATCGCCGATCTCATCATCGGCCTGGAAGACGCGACAAACGTGTTCGGCGCCGAGTTCGAGAGCATGAAGAACTTTTCCGGTTGGGAGAAATTCGTCGGCGTCTTTTCCAAGCAACGCATGCAGCGCCTGCGCACCGACCGGGTGCGCAACATGTCCCTGTCCGACAATCTACAGGAATTGCTGGCGAAGTCGGACGCCATCGTCGGTATTTTGAAGGAGCAGAAATCGATCCTTGAGGACCGCTACAAGACTTCGGAGGCCAGTCTGGTGCAGGTGATCGAGCGGCGCAAATCGACGATGGCGAATCTTGAGAAGACGCAGGCGCGCATCGAGGAACTCAACCCGTTGCTGATGGACATAGAGAACAAGATTGCGGCATCGACCGACCAGTCAACCCGCACGCAGCTGGAATCCGAGCGCACGGCGCTCGCCACCGAGTACAACCAGGCGCAGGCCAAGGAGCAGGAATTGCTGGCCGAAAGCCAGACGCTGGAACGCTACACGTCCATGTTCCAGACGTTCGTCGATTCCCTCAACAACCAGATCGCCGCCCAGAACACGCTGATCAACAAGCTGACCATCGACACCGAACAGCGCATCGTTCTCTACAAGGCTCTGGAAGATTCGCTGAAAACCGCGGCCCAGCAGGATGTCGCCCACAAGATCAATACGCTGGGAAGCCAGGTCGACACGGCGGCCGAGGAAACCATGGCCGGCATCGGTTCGGCGGCGCAGCGTCATATCGCCGATCTTCTGGAAATGCATGAAAAGAACATGCTGTCGACACAGGACATACAGCGCCGCAAGAAACTGGCCGACGACGCCTTCGCCAGACGGTTTTCGGAGGTGATGGAAAAGCACAACGCCTCCAATTACGTCCAGTCCTGATGCAACGAGCCGCATCGGCAGATCGATGAAAAACGCCAACAGCCAGGCGGAGCGGTATTTCGACGCGATGCGCGCCGCCCTTGACGGGCTGGACGTGTTTCTCGGCGACCGGACCTCGCCCTTCTACCAGCACGGGCTCATCGCCCAGGTCGTCAGTTCCTATATAGAGCGTCTGAACGGGACGTTCGATTGCTGGCGGAACCGCATCGGCTTCACAGACCGTTTCCGAATTCAGCGCGCGGAAAGCGGCTTTCCCGTCTATCACAACGTGCTTGAGCTCGCGAATGACCGGAAATCCGCCAAAAAGCGGCTCGCGGCGTTGCCGGACGCGGAAGATCTGCGGCGGCAAATGGTTGATCATATTTTCACCAAGCGCAGTTTTCCGGCGGGGCAGCAGGAAAAACTCGCCGAACGGCTCTACCTCGAATCGCTCCGGAAGGGCGACGTCTTCCTGCCTTTCATGCTTCCGGAAACAGTCAAGGTTTCGGTCAATCCGAAGAACGGCCGGCCCTACTGCGTGGTGCACTGGGGCGTGTTCGACGGCACGCGTTCGCTGCCGATGGTCTATCTCGCCGTCATCGAGGATTCCAGCAGCAAACTGACGGAAATGCTGGTGACGGAGGATAACCGGCTGAACCGGAACATCGAGATTCCGCTGCCGGTGGAAGGCCTGCTCAATCCGTTGATTGCGCACGAATTCGATGCTTTTGCGGAAAAGAACAGCGCCTATTCGCTGTCGCCGGCCACGATCGCCGTCAATATGGACAAGGATTTCGACGAACTGCATCCAAAGCAGTTGCACCGTTTCGTGCTGGGGCCGTTCTACTCCGCCGGAATCACCGAGCACAACAACCGGGTGACCGACGTGCTTTCCCGGGTCAGCCGACCGGAAAACGCCTGGATGCTGACGTGGACGCTGCAGGAAGTCGTATCGAAATCCGAGAGGCCTGCGCGTCATGGCCTGTGGAGCAGCCAGCCCGCGAAGCAGGAATTTCATATCGAAACCAACGATCTCGAAGCCACGCGACAGGGCGTGAGCTATTATGAGAACCATGCGCTCGTGACGCACGACGCCTATCAGGCCCTGTTTGCGAGCAGTGAGGCGGCCGACGTGTTCCGGGGCTATTCGGTGCACGTGATCTCCGGCAACCAGATTATCAGCGAGGTTCACAAATGAGCCGCAATGCAGGTCTGACGACCATTCACGAAGACGATATCGAGACGCATATCCCGACTGCACAGTCGATGGTGACCAGGACCGTTATCCTGGAGCACGACGACGGACGGTCGAACACAGCGCTGGCGGGGACCGGCAGGCGGTTCGTTTCAACCGTGTCCACCGGTTCGGCGCGGAGAACCAGGCAGGTGGAGTTCAGCAAGACCGTTGCCGAGGTTCCGCCGGTCGATGAAATGCTGTCGATCCCGAAACACGCGCTTCTGTATCGCGCCCGGCGCGGGCTTGCGATCGCGCTGGCGATCGCCGATGACTTTGCAAAGCAGAGCGACCTCGAGAGCCTGAAATCGCGCAACCGGGCGTCGCCGCTCTCCGGCGACGACGCGATCCGATTCAAGGCGCTCCTTTCAGCGTCTTCCTATGTGGCGGCGTTCACTTTCGCCGCCTATCTCAGCCAGTTGCTCGACGGCGAGGTGGAGCCGGTCGCCGACCCGAAAGAGCCCGCCTTCGAATTCGACACCCCGCAGGACGCGCTGAAATCCTTGCTTGCGGGCCTCGACATGGCGATTAGCGGCAGCCCGGACGAGATTGCCCTGATCGCGCGCGCCAAGGCCTTTGCCCGCACGGCGATCGAAGGCCTCCTTCAACGGCGTGCGCGCTTCACTGGGCTCGCCGGATTCGCCGAGGCGCATATCCGGATCGAGAAGGATGATTTCACGCTCAACGGCTTCGAGGTGGCGCCCGGCGAAAAACGCAAGCCCCTTGTCATGAGCTTCAAGAAGCCGAACGAGATCATCGGCAACCACATCGCCAAGTATCAGGCGATGAAGCTCGCCAAGATGCTGGTCGCCTACGACTTCGACAGGCAGATGAACCCCTTCGTCGAGCTTGGCGGCTTTCTTTTCACCTTCATCGGCGACGGAATGCCGGGCACCGGCAAGACGATCCTGATCCAGATGATCGCGGGGTTGATCAACGATTATTGCCGGATTGCCGGCTACAATTTTCACTACGAGAATTTCGGCGTCGACCAGATTTCCTCCTATCAGGGCAAGTCCGGCCAGAACTGCAAGGAGTTCGTCAACAATGTCGTCAATCCGCGGGCGATCGGGTTCGGCACGATCGACGACATCGACCAGGTGGCGGCCAGACGTTCGGACGATCGCGCTTCCGCCGGTCAGCACGAGGTGACCGCGGTTTTGATGGAAAGCTTCGCCGGGGCCTCCACCGTGGTGCGCGGGAATTGCTGCTTCGGCATGTTCTCCAACTATCCGGAGAATGTGGACGATGCGCTTCGCCAGCGCGCCGGCGCCCGCTGGCTGGTCGACGGACCGCAGAGCAGGGACGACTATATCGATATCTTCGTGCTGCTTGCCGGCAAGAACCACGACATTCCGCTCGGGTCGCATTCGCTGTTCGCCGGGCAGGAAATCAACCGGGCGGTGGCCGCGTCATACGAGGGGCATGAGCGGCCCAAAGAAGACGGGCTCGTCGCCGTGTGGGACGCCTTTGCAAAGGAAAGGGGCGAACCTCGGACGATGGCTGATATCGGTGAATACCTCTACCGGATCAAGCGGGCCGAGCCGCGCTTTACAGGACGCGCCATCAAGAACATCACCGATGCGATCAAGCTGCGGGCGATGGATATCGACCTGCCGGATGAATGGTTCGAGACGCCCGAAGCTTTCATGCACAAGACTTACGACGACAAGAAAGCGATGATCGAGGATCTGCGCGGCCCTTTCACGATCGACATGGTTCTGCAGGAGATCAACCGCTACGCCGATTCCGAGTTTCGATACACCGACAAGTCAGACGACGCCGCCGTGCAGGAGATCGTTCGTCGTGAGCGGCAACGCGAAAAGGCCGCTCGCGAGATCGAGGACATGAAACGCGACGGACGCTGGCAGGCCTGATTTCGCCATGGAACGTCTTCTCGAAAGCAAGCTGATCTATGGCCGGCTGATGGAAGTCTCCGAGCCGCACCTCATCGAGCGTTACAATCGCGCGATGACTGCTTTCGGCCTGCCGCCGACGCAACTTGAAGCATTCGATATCGATATGACCGGCTTTTCGCCGCAGATCGCCATGGAGCTCGGCGACAGGGATTATCTGGATCCGAACCGGATCAATCGCCGCTTCATCATCCTGTCGCCGTTTCAGGAAAGCCTGCCTGTCATTCATACGAGTTTTTCCAACACGGCGTCCCTGATGCACCAGTTTTTCCAGGCCAATCGACGGGCGATCCACGCAGTGACGATCCGCGACGCGCTTTACGGCGAGATCGAGGAACATGTGTCCCACGTGCGGGAAATCGAGGACCTGCTTTCGATCAACGAAGTGACATTTCATGTGCAGGCGGCCGACCGGACCCTGGCGAAATCGGAGGAGCTGCGTGAACTGGCGGACCGGCTGCTGACGTCGCCGAACGCATGGCGCAACGACGCCATGATCGAGCGCATGGTGGAGCTTGTCCGGCACACGGGCGACATCCGCCAGAACGACCTCGTGCCCGACAAGCTGGTGTTCCGGCAGGACGCCTACTGGACGAGCCATTTCGGCGGTCTGTTCGTATTCGCCGACGATCGCGATCTGACGGTCATATGCGACCCCGCAGCTCCCGGTTTCCGCCGTTCCAGACCCTGGCAGGTCAGCTATCTGCCACTGGAGGATCATGAAAGGATTTACCGGTTTCTGGAGCAGAGCGGGCGCATCGAGACAACGGATGCGGGCTGGCTGAAATCCTCCGGCTTCCTTGATCACCGCATCGAAATGGCGCTTTGGGCGCTTGTCAACCGGACGCAGCCGGATATCGATCTTTCCGGGGCGGATGGCCAGTGGCTGCGCAACTGGAGCCTTCGTCACGCCGATCTCGTCGCGCAGGACAGCGAGCTCTCCTTTCTTCGGGACGTTTCGAGACGGCTGGACAATGGCGGCGATGTCGACGTCAGCGAAATGCTGGCCTCCTTGCGATTCCTGCTGATCCGAGCAGACCCGTCGCATCCGGATCGCTGGCTGACGAACCAGCTTATCAGCCTGATGGCGGCGTCCGATTTCGTCTCCCGTTTCATCTTCGACAAGCCTGGCTTCTATGATCTTTACGAGGACTACAGCGATGGCTTTCGCGCCCATGTTGTGGCAACACTCACGCGTACCTATCTCCAGGACAAGCGCGCCTTTCGCCAACGCCTTTACGGACTAGACGAGGACTGAGACCATGCTGGACCCGATCATCGCCTTTTTCGAGCGCATCTTTCACTGGATCGGACATGGGATCGGCCTGTTGATCGCCTGGATCCTCTGGCCTTTTCTGCTGCTTGGACGGTGGTATCGCCGCAGGGGATTCATCTTGCGAGCCGTGATCGGGGTTTTGGTGCTCGGTCTGCTCGTGCTCTACGGACTGTTTTTCTGGAACGCGCTCTGGATCAGGAATTTCGATCCCGATTACGTCGCGAAATTCGACCAGGACCGCCTGGAGACCGGGGCCGGCGAGCAAACATCGATTGAAAACAGCTCACAGACCACGCGCACCTGCAACCGATCCGCCATCGTTGACGCGCTTGCCGAACTGATCGATTTCAACGTCAACCAGAATCGCTGGATGTCGTCGATGGTGCTCTACAAGCTTGGTTTCTTCGGGATCGACTGGGACGCGACGCCGTTCCTCGACAACAAGGCGTCATTCCAGCGCGGCGCACAGCAGGCCGTGCAGCGCACGGCGATTGAACTCGTCGACGCGCTTGGCCGAGTACGCGGAACCTCCGCGGCCGATGAGGATCTGTCGCGCGCAAGGGGCCGTCTGCAATATGACGAGTACACGTGGTATTTCACCCTGTCGCCGCCATCGCCAATTCTGCCGACGCCGGACGCCTATAGAGAAGGTCGCGACCGGCTGCTCAAGTTCAACGACCGACTGGAAAACTGCAACGCTGTCTTCGATGTGCGCGCCGACAATCTGATCCGCTTTCTGGATCGCATCGCCAGCGACATCGGGTCGACGTCGGCTGCGTTGCGCGACCGGTCGGACGCCTCGAACGCCGGATGGTTCGACACCCATGCGGACAACCAGTTCTGGTACGCCTACGGGCAGCTTTACGCCTATTACGGGATCCTGAAGGCCGCACATGCGGATTTCGCCGACATTATTGATTCGCGGCAATTGACCGACGTCTGGGACACCATGGAAGAGCAGCTCCGCGCTACGCTGGAGCTTGACCCGGTCATCGTCTCCAATGGGCGTGAGGACGGCTGGATCATGCCGTCGCATCTGACGACAGTCGGGTTTTATCTGCTGCGGGTCCGCTCGAATCTGGTCGAGCTTCGCTCGATCCTGGATCGGTAGTAGCCGGTTTCTCAGATCACTGCGCCAATGCACATTATTCGATTTGCCTGATTAACCTCGTGGATCATTGATCCAGTCTTCTCGGGCATGGCGAATGCGGATGATCAAGATCCGCCGGTTCTCTTCAATCCGATAGATAATGAAATGAGAGCCGTGCGGATGAACCCTTATGCCAGCAGGAGAAAGTTCCAAACGTTCTCGCGCCATGAAGGGATTATCGGCCAGAATTTCGAAGGTGCGCACAAGCTCGTGGTGGTATGATTCTGCCTGGTCTATTCCGAAGCTGTGTGCTCCCTGGACATATATGTTGACGAAATCTTCCTCGGCCTTGCGGGTCAGCCTATAGGTCATTGCCTTTGGCGCTGACTCCCGCCTTGTCGCGGGCAAGCTCCAGAATTTCCTTCATATTGCGCGTAGATACGCCACTCTCAAGACCTTCATCGACCAGTCGCTGCATCTCGGCGATCTTGTTGTTGCGTTCCTGATCATGTCGGATCAGATCACGCACGTAGTCGCTGGCATTGCTGTAGCGGCCAGTTTGAAGCTGCGTTTCAACCCATTCTTTCATGGGATCTGGCAGTGAAACATTCATGGTTGCCATTGGATGTAACCTCGCTTTGCTATGAATTATGACATAATTTGCCAAACTTTGTCAAAATGGCGAAGTGGGCGTGATCTCAGGAAGCGTCCTTTAAAGTTCCCTATATTAGTTCATTTTCTTAGGAGAAAATACGAAATATACTACAATAATTGGAGATTATTTGCGGAGAAATCGTCGTATCATCGCAGATATCACAGGAGGTCGCCATGAACGCCCCGTTTTCCGATGAAAGGCTTCGGTTTTCCGCTCCCTATGCAGGCGACGACGATGCGCTGATCAAGGGTTTTGCGTCGCAGTTGCAGTTTGACGTCGATCAGAACGCCCGGATCGATGAACGGGCTACACGGTATATCCGCGCCATAAGGGACAATTCCGGCTCGATTGGCGGCATCGAGGATTTCCTGCGGGAATACGGCCTGTCGACGCCCGAGGGGCTGGCGATGATGGTGCTGGCCGAGGCCCTGCTCAGAGTGCCTGACGCAAGAACCCAGGACCAGCTCATCGAGGACAAGCTGAAGGAAGGGCACTGGAGCGAGCATACGCCCCATGGCGAGACGTGGTTCGTTTCCGCCTCAGCCTGGGCGCTCGGTATGACGGCGCGCGTCATCCGGCCGGGCGAGACGCCGGAATCGGTGATGCAGGGCGTCGTGCGCCGGCTCGGCATGCCGACTGTGCGCACGGCGACAAAACAGGCCATGCGGTTCCTCGGTTATCATTTCGTGCTCGGCGAAACCATCAAGGACGCCCTGGAGCGCGCGGCCAGGAACGAGCAGCGCGGCTATCGTCACTCCTTCGACATGCTGGGCGAGGGCGCGCGCACGGCAGAAGATGCGCAGCGCTATTTCAAGTCCTACGCCGATGCGATTCAAGCGATCGGCAAGGCCGCCGGCAAGAAAACACTGCCGGACCGAATGGGCATTTCGGTCAAACTCTCCGCGCTGCATCCGCGCTATCTCGCGACCCATCGCGACAGGGTCATGAAAGAACTGGCGCCTGATCTTCTGAAACTTGCGCAGATGGCGCGCGCGCACCAGCTCAATTTCACGGTGGACGCCGAGGAGGCGGACCGCCTGGAGTTATCGCTCGACGTAATCGACGCCGTGTTTTCCGATCCTTCGCTCGACGGATGGGACGGGTTCGGCCTCGCGATCCAGGCCTATCAGAAGCGGGCGCCGCAGGTTATCGACCATATCGATGCGCTTTGCCGCTCGACTGGCCGCCGGATGATGGTCCGCCTCGTCAAGGGCGCCTATTGGGATACAGAAATCAAGCGCGCGCAGGAGCGCGGGCTTGCGGACTATCCGGTCTTTACGCGCAAGGCGGCCACCGACGTCTGTTATCTGGCATGCGCAAAACAATTGCTCGATGCAAGAGAGCGCATTTTTCCGCAGTTCGCGACACACAACGCTCTTACCGTGGCGACCATTCTGGAAATGGCGGGCGACGACCGCTCCGGATTCGAGTTTCAGCGCCTGCATGGCATGGGCGAGGCCCTTTACAAGGCCGTCCTGAAGGACAGCGCGCCGGTTGCATGCCGGATATACGCCCCGGTCGGCGGCTATCGCGATCTGCTGGCCTATCTTGTCAGGCGACTTCTCGAAAACGGGGCAAATTCTTCTTTCGTGACGATCGCCGGCGACAATAAGATTCCGGTATCGGACCTGCTCAAGCGACCGGCCCTGATGCTGCAACTCGACAAGCAAAGCGCGCGTCATTCGCAGATCGGCCTGCCGTCTGAAATCTATCCCGATCGCCGCAATTCGGCCGGCGTCGAGTTTGGCCATCGCATCCAGCTTTCCGCTTTGCTGGAAGGCATGAAGCAGGCGGGATCAGCTGTCGCCGCCGCGCCTCTCGCGCCCGGATTGAAGCCGTCGGGCAAGGAAACCGTTGTGACGTCGCCAGCCGATCCGTCGGATCAGGTGGGCGCCGTCCGGTTCGCCGATCCACAACAGGTCGACCAGGCCATGAAAGCGGCGCGGAAGGGCTTTGAGTCCTGGTCGCGCCTTCCGGCTGAAAAACGCGCTGTTGCGCTTGAGAAGGCGGCGGACGCGCTTGAAGCCAGCCGCGACCGGATGATGAACCTGCTTGCTCGTGAAGCCGGCAAGACGCTGGACGACGGAATCGCCGAGGTTCGCGAGGCCGTGGATTTCTGCCGCTATTATGCGAACCAGGCGCGGCGTCAGTTCGGCAAGTCGACCGTGATGCCCGGACCCACGGGCGAGGAAAACCGCTACGGCTGGCGCGGCAGGGGCGTGTTCGCCTGTATCAGTCCGTGGAATTTCCCGCTCGCGATCTTCGCGGGGCAGGTGACGGCGGCCTTGGCGGCAGGCAATGCGGTCATCGCCAAGCCGGCCGAACAAACGCCTCTGATCGCCTACGAGATGGTTCGCATTCTGCACGCGGCAGGTGTGCCGGAAGACGTGCTTATCTATCTACCGGGGGCCGGGGATGTCGGCGCCGCCCTGACCGCGCATCCGGAAATTGACGGCGTGGCCTTTACCGGTTCGACCGACACTGCGAGGGCGATCAACCGCAGCCTCGCCGCCAAGAATGGTCCGATCGTTCCGCTGATCGCGGAGACCGGCGGGCTCAACGCCATGATCGTCGACGCGACGGCGTTGCCGGAACAGGTGGCGGACGACGTTGTGATGTCGGCGTTCCGTTCCGCCGGTCAGCGCTGCTCGGCGCTGCGGATCCTTTATGTTCAGGACGACGTCGCCGATTCCATGATCGCGATGATCGAAGGCGCGGCGAGGGAGCTGTCGATCGGCGATCCGCAACTTGCATCGACCGACATGGGGCCCATCATTGATGAGACGCAGCGCCGAATGCTGGCGGATCACATCGCCGCGATGGAGAAGTCGCAAACGGTGCGTTACGCCGGCGAAGCGCCTGGCGGGGGAACCTTCTTCGCGCCGCATATCATCGAACTGGAAAAGGCGTCGGCGTTGAAGGAGGAGGTCTTCGGACCGGTCCTGCATGTGGTGCGCTGGAAATCGAAGGATCTCGACAAGGTTCTGAAGGACATTGCATCGACCGGCTTTGGCCTGACGCTCGGCGTGCACACCCGCATAGAGGCGACGGTGGGCAAGGTCGTTTCAGCGCTCGACACCGGCAATATCTACATCAACCGCAACACGATCGGCGCCGTGGTCGGCACACAGCCTTTCGGCGGCTCCGGCCTGTCCGGCACCGGCTTCAAGGCGGGCGGTCCGCATTATCTCAGCCGTTTCGCGCAGGAGCAGGTGGTGTCGATCAACACGGCGGCGGCCGGCGGCAATGCGACCCTTCTTGCGATCGGGGACGAATGAGCCGCATGCGGGCACTTGTCGCGAATAATGCAATTTTCGACTTTATTGGACCTGTAGGCGTTCGGGATTTTGGGCTCTAAATTGGGCTGCGGCTTTGAGGAAGGCCGCAGTGTCTATCGGGAGGAACCTAAATGGCCGAAGTCAAGTCCGACATCGAAATCGCGCGCGGCGCTTCCAAAAAGCCGATCATGGAGATCGGCGAGAAACTGGGCATTCCGGGCGACAGCCTGCTGCCCTACGGGCATGACAAGGCGAAAGTCTCCGCCGAGTTCATCAAGTCGCTTGAGGGCAAGCCCGACGGCAAGCTGATCCTCGTCACGGCGATCAATCCCACTCCGGCCGGCGAAGGCAAGACGACGACCACGGTGGGTCTTGGCGACGGCCTCAACCGCATAGGCAAGAAAGCGGTGATCTGCATCCGCGAGGCTTCGCTTGGCCCCTGCTTCGGGGTGAAGGGCGGCGCCGCCGGCGGCGGCTATGCGCAGGTGGTTCCGATGGAGGACATGAACCTGCATTTCACCGGCGATTTTCACGCGATTACCTCCGCGCACAATCTTCTGTCGGCGATGATCGACAATCATATCTACTGGGGCAATGAACTCGGCATCGACCTGCGCCGCGTCGCCTGGCGGCGGGTCATGGACATGAACGACCGCGCCTTGCGCGAGATCGTGTGTTCGCTCGGCGGCGTGGCGAACGGTTTTCCGCGCGAAGCCGGCTTCGACATCACAGTCGCCTCTGAAGTCATGGCGATCCTGTGCCTCGCTACCGACCTGAAGGATCTCGAAAGGCGCCTCGGCGACATCATCATCGGCTATCGCCGTGACAAGACGCCGGTCTTCTGCCGCGACATCAAGGCCGATGGCGCCATGGCCGTGCTGCTCAAGGACGCGATGCAGCCCAATCTCGTGCAGACGCTGGAAAACAACCCGGCGTTCGTGCATGGCGGTCCCTTCGCCAATATCGCGCATGGCTGCAATTCCGTCGTTGCGACGACCACAGCCCTCAAGCTCGGCGACTACGTCGTCACCGAAGCCGGTTTCGGCGCCGACCTCGGAGCGGAGAAGTTCTTCGACATCAAGTGCCGCAAGGCGGGACTGAAGCCCGCCGCCGCCGTGATCGTCGCGACGGTGCGCGCGATGAAAATGAATGGCGGCGTCAAGAAGGAGGATCTTGGCGCGGAGAATGTGGAGGCCGTAAAAAAAGGGTGCGCCAATCTCGGTCGCCACGTCCAGAACGTGAAGAAATTCGGCGTCCCGGTAGTCGTCGCGATCAACCACTTCATCTCCGACACCGAAGCCGAAATCCAGGCGGTAAAGGACTATGTCGAAACCCTGGGAACGGAGGCGGTTTTGTGCCGGCACTGGGCCGAGGGATCGAAGGGCATCGAGGATCTGGCCCACAAGGTGGTGGCCTTGGCGGAATCCGGCAAGTCGCAATTTGCGCCGCTCTACGCCGACGACATGTCGCTGTTCGAGAAGATCGAGACGGTGGCGAAGAACATCTACCACGCTTCCGAAGTTATCGCCGACAAGTCGGTGCGGG
Organism: Rhizobiaceae bacterium MnEN-MB40S; assembly: GCA_024343425.1. GTDB lineage: Bacteria > Pseudomonadota > Alphaproteobacteria > Rhizobiales > Rhizobiaceae > Flavimaribacter. Next base: position 169,828 of record BRLC01000004.1, on the reverse strand, counting down.
ACCAGTTGAAGCAATGGGAGGATCAGGGTTACGGCAAGCTGCCGGTCTGTATGGCCAAAACGCAATATTCCTTCTCGACCGATCCCAATCTGAGAGGCGCGCCGAGCGGCCATACGGTTCCGGTGCGCGAGGTGAGGCTGTCGGCCGGCGCCGGCTTCATCGTGGTGATAACCGGGGCCATCATGACGATGCCAGGGCTGCCTCGCACGCCGTCATCGGAACATATCCGCCTGAACGAGCAGGGCTATATCGAAGGCCTGTTTTGAATGCTTGATCTCAATTTGGCGCACGCGCCATCTTGCATGGGACCGCGCTTGGCGCTAACAAGGCGTTATGAAAAACGCTCGTAACAACATGAACTGGTGGTGGGTTCGCTAAAAGCGGCCGCGACAAGTCATGCGTGACGACAATGCAAGCCGCCGAGAACCAGTCCGGCGGCTTTTTTGTGCCGGGCAGTCGGCGAAACGGGGATCGTGACTGATGATGGCAACGAAAAACACTGAAGACTCCGAGGAATTCACGACGCGCGGCGGGGTGTCGGTCAGCCGAACGCGCCATGCGGTGTCCTATTCCACGGCGCTCGACGACTATATCGAAGGCCTCGACAGCCGGCGCGGCGCGGTGTTTTCTTCCAACTACGAATACCCCGGACGCTACACGCGCTGGGACACCGCGATCATCGATCCGCCTCTTTCGATCGTCGCCCGGGGGCGCTCCATGCGCGTCGAGGCGCATAATGAACGCGGGGAAGCCCTGCTCGCCATCGTCGCGCGTCGTCTTGAGCGCGAAAAAGAGATCGAACTCGGATTGAAGCTCCAGCGCAGTCTCGAACTGACCGTGCTCAAGCCGAAGGGCTCCTTCTCGGAGGAGCGCCGGTCGAAGGTCCCCACGGTTTTCACGCCGCTGCGCGCCATTATCGATCTGTTCTTCAACGAGGAAGACGACAATCTCGGCCTGTTCGGCGCATTCGGCTACGATCTGGCGTTACAGTTCGACAGCGTTGACCTGCATCTCAAGCGACCGGACGACCAGCGCGACCTGGTGCTCTATTTGCCCGACGAGATCCTTGTCGTTGACCATTATTCAGCCAAAGCCTGGGTTGACCGTTACGAGTTCTCTCGACGGGACCACACGACTGTCGGCAAGTCGGCGGAGACAGACGCCACGCCGTTCGAGATGACCGAAAAGACGCCGCCGCGCGGCGATCACGAACCCGGCGAATATGCGCGGCTCGTGCGCAAGGCCAAGGAGAAATTCCAGCGTGGCGACCTTTTCGAGGTCGTTCCAGGGCAAATGTTCTACGAACGCTGCGTCAGCCCGCCATCGGCGATTTCGCGGCGTCTGAAGGAAACCAACCCGTCGCCCTACTCCTTTTTCATCAATCTCGGCGAACGTGAATATCTTGTTGGCGCGTCGCCCGAAATGTTCGTGCGCGTCAATGGCCGCCGGGTCGAGACCTGCCCGATTTCCGGCACGATAAAGCGCGGCGAGGACGCGATCGCGGACTCGCAGCAGATCCTCAAGCTGCTCAATTCGAAAAAGGACGAGTCGGAACTGACGATGTGTTCCGACGTCGACCGCAACGACAAAAGCCGCGTTTGCGAACCGGGCACTGTGCGCGTCATCGGCCGGCGCCAGATCGAGATGTATTCGCGTCTGATCCATACGGTCGACCATATCGAGGGGCGGCTCGCCGACGGCATGGACGCCTTCGACGCCTTTCTCAGTCACGCCTGGGCGGTGACCGTCACAGGAGCGCCGAAGCTTTGGGCCATGCGCTTCATCGAGGAGAACGAGAAGAGCACGCGAGCCTGGTATGGCGGCGCGATCGGCATGGTCGGCTTCAACGGCGACATGAACACCGGACTGACGCTGCGGACGATCCGCATCAAGGACGGCATCGCGGAGGTGCGGGCAGGGGCGACGCTGCTTTACGATTCCGATCCGGACGAGGAAGAGGCGGAAACGGAACTCAAGGCCTCGGCCATGCTTTCCGCAATCCGTGAGGCCGGCAAGGCCAACGATGTCGCGTCCACGCGCTCCGCGGCACGGGTGGGAGACGGCGTCAGCATCCTGCTCGTCGACCACGAGGATTCCTTCGTCCACACGCTCGCGAACTATTTCCGCCAGACAGGCGCAAAGGTGACCACCATGCGGTCGCCGATTTCGGACGCGGTGTTCGACGAGGTCAAGCCGGATCTCGTCGTGCTGTCGCCGGGTCCGGGTTCGCCGAAGGATTTCGACTGCAAGGCGACAATCAAGAAAGCGCGCAGCCGCGACCTTCCGATCTTTGGCGTCTGTCTCGGATTGCAGGCGCTGACGGAAGCCTATGGCGGGGATCTGAGGACGCTCGCCATTCCGATGCACGGCAAGCCGTCGCGCGTGCGCGTATCCGAACCCGGTCTGGTCTTCTCCGGACTGGGCAATTCCGTGACGGTCGGTCGTTACCACTCGATATTCGCCGATCCGGCGACGCTTTCGCAGGATTTCATCATCACGGCGGAAGCCGAAGACGGTACGATCATGGCGATCGAGCATCGAAACGAACCCGTGGCGGCCGTTCAGTTTCATCCCGAATCCATCATGTCGCTCGGTCAGGACGCCGGGATGCGCATGATTGAGAATGTAGTGGCGCATCTCGCCCGTCGCGCCTGACGGGGTGAAAGGGCTTGCTGTGCATCGAGTGGGCGGTTATAAGACCGCCCATGTCGAAGAGCACGTTTGAAATTTTCGAAGATCTGAAGGTCGCGAGCACCCTGTGCGCGCCGGCCCTTTCCGTGCTTCTACTTCTCGGCCTTACTGGCGATCGCCGGGCCCGTTGAGGGAGCGTCCGGCGGTCGATTTGCCGATGGCGCCAGCTCCTTGAAACCTTCATCAGTAAAGTGAAACGGCCGGAAGGCCGGCATGGCGACAGCCCGCAGGCGTTGCCTGAAGAGATCGAGAAACAGACATGACTATCGTACAGACAATCGGCGAAGCCGAAAAAAAGCAGTCCGGCATGCCGGACGCGTCCCGGAAATATCAACCTTATCCCGCCGTGGGCCTCGACGACAGGACCTGGCCGTCCAAGCGCATAGAGAACCCGCCGATCTGGTGTTCGGTGGACCTGCGAGACGGCAATCAGTCGCTCGTCAATCCGATGGGGCACGATCGCAAGTCGCGCATGTTCAAGCTGCTGCTGGATATGGGCTTCAAGGAAATCGAGATCGGGTTTCCTTCCGCCTCGCAGACCGATTTCGACTTTGCGCGCTGGTGCGTGGAGCAGGGGGGAGTGCCTGACGACGTTTCCCTGCAGGTGCTGGTCCAGTGTCGTCCCGAACTGATCACCCGGACCTTCGAGTCGCTGGAAGGCGCGCATCGGCCGATCGTGCACTTCTACAATTCGACCAGCGAACTGCAGCGCCGCGTGGTCTTCGCCAAGGACGTTGCGGGCATCAAGGAGATCGCCGTCGACGCCGCGAAGATGATCACGGACATGGCTGAAAAGGCCGGTGGTGGTTACCGTTTCCAGTATTCTCCGGAGAGCTTTACGGGCACCGAGCTGGAGGTTGCGCTGGAAATCTGCAATGCGGTGATCGAGGTCGTGCAGCCGACGCCGGACAACAAGCTCATCATCAATCTGCCTTCGACCGTCGAGATGTCGACGCCGAACATCTACGCCGACCAGATCGAATGGATGTGCCGTCAGCTCGACAATCGCGACAGCCTGATCGTGTCGCTCCACCCGCACAATGACCGCGGAACCGGCATAGCGGCCACGGAACTGGGCCTGATGGCCGGCGCCGACCGGGTCGAGGGAACGCTGTTCGGCAATGGCGAGCGGACCGGCAATGTCGATATCGTCACGCTGGCGCTGAACATGTATACGCAGGGCGTCGATCCGAAGCTCGACTGTTCGCGGATCGAGCACATGAAGAGCGTCTACGAATACGCCAACCAGATGAAGATTCCGGAGCGTCATCCTTACGTCGGCGAACTGGTCTACACCGCCTTTTCAGGCTCTCACCAGGACGCGATCAACAAGGGCATGAAGGCGATCCGCTCCTCCAACAAGGAACTCTGGGAAGTGCCCTACCTGCCGATCGATCCGCAGGACGTGGGCCGCACCTATGAAGCGATCATCCGCATCAACTCGCAGTCCGGCAAGGGCGGCATCGCCTACGTCCTGCACGAGGACTACGGGCTCAACCTGCCGCGTGGCCTGCAGGTCGAATTCCAGTCCGTGATCCAGCGCATTACCGACGAGGAAGGCGAAGAGCTTCCCTCGCGCATGATCTATGACCGGTTTATGGACATCTATGTCGATCAGCCGCAAGGTCGGCTCAAATATGTCGATCACCACACCTTTTCATCAACGCAGACGAAAGGCGTTCGCGAGGTCGAGGCGGTTATCACCGACAACGGCGAAACCATGAAGATCAACGGGAACGGAAACGGTCCGATCGACGGTTTCGTCAACGCGCTGTCGCGCCACATCGGGATTGAGCTGACAGTGGCCGACTATTCGGAACATTCCCTCCAGCACGGCGCCAACGCATCGGCGATCTGCTACATGGAAATGGAGCATCCGGGCGGCAAGATCTTCGGGGTCGGCGTCAGCACGAACATCGTTGCGGCTTCCCTGGAGGCGGTCGTCTCGGCGGCGAATCGCCTCATCGCATCGAAATAGTCGCCGACGGTGCCGGTTACTGACGATCACACAGTGACGGCGGACGGTCTCTACGCTTTCCAGAAGGGCGAAGGGGACCGTCCGCCGATTGTCTTTCTGCATGGCTTTGCCGCCGGCTCCTTTGTCTGGGCGCGTCTTCAGGACGCCTTTTCAACCGACCGGAAAACGCTCGCCTATGATCTGCCGGGACATGGCGGATCGGCTTCGTCCTCCGGCGTGGGCGGCGGCGGCAGCATGGCGAAGGCGCTGATCGCCGATCTCGACCGGCGCGGCGTCGAACGGGCGCACCTCGTCGGACATTCCATGGGCGGGGCTGCGGCGGCGCTGGTCGCGGCCCGGCAGCCGAAACGCGCTGCGTCTCTGACGCTGCTCGCGCCAGGCGGGTTCGGCTCGGAAATCAACCACCGGCTTCTCCGTCGCTACGCGCTTGCCGACAACGAACAGGACCTGATTGCCTGTCTCGAGGAGATGTTCGGCTGGAATGCGACGATCCCTCCGGAATTGGTCTCGCGCCTGACGATCTTGCGCAAAGCTGACGGCGCCGCCGACAGGATGAAACAGATCATGCGGAGCATCTTCGTCGAGGATGACGGGGGCATATCCCAGGGGGTCATACGTCGCGAGATGTTCGCCGCTCTCGACATGCCGGTCAAGGTGCTGTGGGGAACGCAGGACCGGGTGCTGCCGACGCGCCAATCTCATCGCCTGCCGCCGCTTTTCGCCGCCCATGTCTTCGAGAACACCGGTCACATGTTGATCGAGGAGCGGCCTTATGAGGTCGAGATCCTGATCCGCCAGAACATCGCTTCTGTGGGCGATTAAAATGGCGGCTTGCCCGCACGAAGGCGAAGTCCCATGTTATGGGTAACTGTAAATTAACCATATCAGCAGGTTATTCGGCTCATGAGCAACGATCCCGCTCCCCAGAACAAGAGGCATCTGTCCGACGCCGTGCGCGAGGTCAAGATCGCGGCCGCCGAGAGGCAGGATGTCATCGTCGACATGAAGGAGGCGGATCGCGCCCGCCTCGAACTGCTCTACAACGAACTTCAACCGGTTTTCGACGAGGTGTCGGAAGACGACGACCAGTTCGACTTCGCATTGTCGTCAGGCGCGCAGCCGCGTCTTTGGATCGACGCCGTCTCCCATGTCCACATGGGACACGACCGTCGCACCTTCCGCTTCGTGCTCGACAGGCGCTACGGACGCAGTGTTCTCGCCGAGTCCGACGATCTGATGAAGATGGCCGATCAGGTCACCATCTACGTTGCCGAGCGGACCGTCGAGCGCCAGCGTTTCATGGCCGGAGATGATTTCAGTTACGGCAGACAGGTCGCTCACGAACCGGCTGAGCGGCCGGAACCATTGCCAGCGCGGGCAGCCGAGATCGAAGCAGCGCCTCAACCGGCTGAGAAAGTGGAGCAGGCCAACGGGTCCGGCTTTGCGACCGGACTCATCTGGTTCATCATCGGAAGCCTTGTGACGCTGTTCGCGATGGGCGCCATTTTCTGGGGCGAAATCAGCCCGTCCATAGCAGGTCTCTGAAACGCCTAGACTTTCAAGTGCAGGTCGATCGTATCGGAAAGCACGATCTCCTCTCCTGCCCGGTCAAGCCTGTGACGCGCCACAGTGCAACGCCAGTCGCCATTCGCGCCTTCGATCGATATCAGATTGTAGCCGGCGGCTGGTCGACGGCCGGAGGGGCCTTCACTGGCTGACGGCACACCCAGGACGGGAACCGTTCTCGCCTTGCCCATGATCCGGTGCAGCGTGTCGAGGTGGGTGTGGCCGTGCAGGACGAGTTCGGCGCCCTCTTCGGCGACGACTTTCTGGAATCTCGAAATGCCCTGCATGCGCTTGTGCCAGGCGGCGGCGTTGTTGACCGGCGGGTGGTGGATAAGGATGATCCGGAAGAGACCTTCCTCTCCCGCTTGCTTCAAGAGCGCGCGCAAGCGCCGCGCCTCGGTCTCGTCGAACATGCCCGTCGCCATGAAGGGCAGGGAAGCGTTGGCGGTCGATACGCCGATCAGCGCGACCGGACCGCGACGGCGCAGATAGGGAAACGATTTTACCGTCAGGGGCCTTTGCGAAACATCGTCGCCGGCCATGTAGTGCGCCCAGGCTGCGCATATTTTCCGGAAGGCGCCGGGCACATAGGCGTCGTGATTGCCGGGCACCAGGGACGTGTTCTCCGGATCGCCTGCGGCTTGCAGCCACGCCGTCGCCGTTTCGATCTCGATATCGGTCGACAGGTTCACCAGATCTCCGGTGATGGCCAGGTGATCCGGCGCCTGGGCGAAGATGTCCTCCATCAGGACGGTCAGCGCATCGCTGGCGTGATGCTTGCGACGATTGCGATGCCAGTTCACGTAGCCGGTGATCCGCTTGGACGCCAACTGTCGTAGTGTTACCTTCGGGAGCGGTCCGAGATGGACGTCGGAGATATGGGCGAGACGAAACATGATCAGACCATAAAGAGAGTTGGGGTCAAATGCTCGTCCGAATTTTGCATCTTTTTCATATTCTCAATCGTCCCATGACGCTTGGCGTGCGCGCCGCGGCCTTCGACGCCGACGGCAGGGTGTTTCTTGTCAGGCACACCTATATCGGCGGCTGGTATCTGCCCGGCGGAGGGGTCGATGCGGGAGAAAGCGCCTATGACGCGCTTGAGCGGGAGCTTGCAGAAGAAGGAAACCTCGTGACTGGCGACGCCGCCGAGCTGTTTGGGTTTTACTTCAACCGCAACGCCAGCAGGCGCGACCACGTAGCGCTGTTTGTCTGCAGGAACGTCTCTCAGACAGCGCCGCTCAAGGGCAATGCCGAGATCGCCGAAGCCGGCTTTTTCGAAACCGACGCGTTGCCGGACAACACCACGGACGCCACCCGGCGCAGGCTCGCTGAACTGCTCCAAGGCCAACCGGTCTCGCGCACCTGGTAGCAGTCAAAGACGGTCGCGATCGTGCGGAGCGTCGTAGTCGAGGTCGGGCCCCTTCGGAACGATGCCTGTCGGATTTACGCTTTCGTGACTGCCGTAATAGTGCTTCTTGATATGGTTGAGGTCCACGGTCCCGGCTATGCCCGGCATCTGATAGAGCTCGCGCATGTAACCTGAAACCGCCGGATAGTCGGCGATGCGCTTCCGATTGCACTTGAAGTGCCCGACATAGACCGGGTCGAAGCGCACAAGCGTCGTGAAGAGCCGCCAGTCCGCCTCGGTCAGCCTTTTGCCGAGAAGGTATCGGTTTGTCGCAAGCCTCTCCTCGAGTGTATCGAGTTCCGCGAAAAGGGCGTCGAAGGCTTCCTCATAGGCCTCCTGGCTGGTGGCGAAGCCGCACTTGTAGACGCCGTTGTTGACATTGTCGTAGATCGGCTGGTTGATCGCGTCGATGTCCGCCCTCAGCGCCTCCGGATAGAAATCGAGATCGCTGTCGACGCCTTCGATTTCATTGAAGGCGCTGTTGAACATGCGAATGATCTCCGAGGATTCATTGGAGACGACCGTTCCTTTCTCCTTGTCCCACAAGACCGGCACGGTCACCCGGCCGGTGTAGTGCGGATCGGCCTTTACATAGACCTGCCAGAGCTTCTCCAGCCCATGGATGTGATCCTCCGTGCCACCCTCCCTACCGCGGAATTCCCAGCCGTTCTTTCCCATGTGATAGTCGACGACGGAAAGGCCGATTGCATCTTCGAGGCCTTTCAGGCGGCGGAATATCAGCGTGCGATGGGCCCAGGGGCAGGCGTAGGAGACATAGAGGTGGTAGCGGCCGGCCTCGGCGGCAAAACCCCCTTCGCCGCTCGGTCCGGGGCTTCCGTCTGCGGTCACCCAGTTACGGAAGCTGGAGTCCGATCGCTTGAAACGACCGCCCGTCTCGCTCGTATTGTACCAGACGTCTTTCCACTTGCCGTCGACCAGTTTACCCATATCAAAACTCCTTTCCACGCACACATAGGGTCTTAGCGCCGGAAGACGTAGACCTTTCGGTTGAACAGTCTGTTCTTATGGTCGTTGACGTTCACAAGGCGTTGACGCATGCCGTTTAAGGATATTTCGACACAGGCGCTGGAGAGCATATATGGCCAACAATTTATTTCGCATTCGGGAGCAGACGGTTCTGTCCAATGACTGGGGCAATCTTACGCGCTACGATTTCGAGTTGAAGACGCGTTCCGGCGCATGGCAGGCCCAGCGAAGGGAAGCCTATGACCGGGGCAACGGCGTGGCCTGCCTTCTCCATGATCCCGACGGCGGAACCGTGCTCCTCATCCGGCAGTTTCGGTTGCCCGCCGCCGTCAACGGCCATGACGGCATGATGATCGAGGTTCCGGCCGGCATGCTGGACGGGGCCGATCCCAGGCAGCGGATGCGCGAGGAACTGGAGGAGGAAACCGGCTATCGCGTGTCCGAACTCGACCATCTTTATGACGTGTATATGAGCCCCGGATCGGTGACGGAATATCTGTCCTTCTACCATGGAACCTACAAGCGTTCGGACCGGGCCTCGGAGGGCGGCGGCAACGTGGAAGAGGGCGAAGACATCGAGGTGTTGCACGTTCTGCTTGAAGAGGCGCTCGCCATGATTCGATCCGGCGAGATCTGCGACGCCAAGACCATCATGCTGATTCAGCACCTGGCTCTCGAGGGTCGCTGACCCGGATTGGCGCCGGAAATGGATATTTGCTTGCATAGCCGGATATCATTGTGCTATCCGCCCCGAACCTGAGAAAGGAAGCGAGATGCACAACCCGGGACAATTGCGACGACGCTGATAAGGTTCTGCCGAGAGGCAGACGGCCGTCCATTGTCTTTTCATTTCCAAAATCCGGGTTCGCCATGTCCGCTCTCAATCCTGTCTATCTGACCGAAGACCCCACCCATGACGACGTCGTCAACTTCATCAATGAAGAGGCGTTCGGACCGGGCCGTTTGACGCGCGCGGCGGAGCGTGTTCGCGAGCAGGGCCCGCATGACAGATCCTTGTCTTTCGTCGCCACCGTGGACGGTGAGGTCATTGCCTCGGTTCGACTGACGCCGGTCATGGCGGGAGAGGCCATGGGCCATATGCTTGGACCGCTGGCCGTGCGGCCGTCGCACAAGAATCTCGGCATCGGCCGCGAGCTGGTGCGGATTTCAGTGCTCGCCGCCAAGGCCAAGGGGAGCGAGGCCGTGATCCTTGTCGGCGACCCGCCCTATTACCGCCCGCTCGGTTTCATGCCGGTGACGGCGCGGCTGGATTTTCCGGGTCCGGTAGACCGGTCGCGCATTCTTGTGGCGACGGATCATGAGGACATCCAGGAGCGGTTGAACGGACCGATCCGGTGGCGTGAAGATCCCGTCGCCGAGGCCTTCGAACTCATGGTGCAGGAAATCGCCTGAGAGGCGCGCGGCTGACCCGTGACGCAGGGAGCGCCGGACGTCGCTTTGTGACGGCGGCGTTTGGCGAAATTCTGTATGGATCCCGCGTCAAGCGCGGGATGAGGAGAGTTGGATAGCGTTGGAAAGATGAATGTCTGCCAATGAAGGATATTATTTAATCAATAAAAACAATGAATTAAAGTGAGAACTCTGGATTTTCCTCCAGGCCGGAAAAAGGTTCAGTCAATTCTGGCTTTGTTTCGGGAATTGGCCGTTTGGCGCATTCTGGCCAATCTGGCTTTGTTTCGGGAAACGAGCAATCAGCCTCCTCAGGGCGATCTGGGTTTGTTTCGGGAATCAGACGATCAGCCGTTTTCGGTCAATCTGGGTTTGTTTCGGGATTTCGTGTTTTCATCCCTTGCAGCGCGATCCGGAGCCGACGAGATCGCTTTCGAAAAGACGACTGTATAGCACAGATAGCCGGAAATTTCAGTTGAAAAGTTCTGCCTCTGTTCTCATCGATACGCGTCGGCGTTTTGAGAACTGAGTCAGCGGCCTTCGCGGTACCATGTGCCGGCGAGCGCGAACAGCAGCAGGGCGAGACCCAGGAAGCCGCCGAAGAGCGGGATCCTGTTGATGCCCCTGAGTTCGGATTCTCCGGTCAGGTTGAGCATCATGCGATCCGACGAGCCGCGCTGCAGCCCCTTGACCGGCACGATGGGCGGCAGTTGCACCGAACCGCCGTTGTCTGAAACCCGCGCAACCATGCCTCCGGTCGCATCGGCAATGGGCTTCAGGACGTCCGTGGTCGACACGGTCGCGGAAAATTCCGGCGCATTCGTTGCTCCGACATGAACAAGCGTGGACATGTCCCCGTTGGATATTTCGAAGAGGCCGCTTTCGGTCACAGGCGCGTCGGCGGTAAAGCGTCCGTCTTCTCCCCCACTCAGATTGATCGAAACGGTCTCGCCGGACGGCGATGTGAGCACGGCTTCCGGCACGGCGTCGGCCATGGTCTGGCGATCGATGGTGATGACATTGCCGTTGGCCGTCGCCGTCAGCGCTTCTTCCTCGAGCGCCGGTTCCTTCATCAGCCAGTGGGCGATGCGCCGGTAGAGCGGCACATGCGGACCGCCGCCTTCGAAGCCGCGCGCCCACAGCCAGCCGTGGTCGGACATCAGCATGGCGACGCGCCCGTCGCCGACGCGTTCGAGCACCAGCAGCGGCATGCCGTCTGGTCCCTCCAGCACCGTGTCGTCGACCGGCGCTTCGGATTCCACGGCCCGGAACCAGCGGCCCCATTGCGGCGGCTCCTGTCCGGAGCCCGGCAGGTCACGGGTGACAGGGTGACGCGCGCCGACATCGGTCGGACGCGGATAGAAGCCGACTTCGCTGACGCGGCCGGTGGGCGCAGCCGGCAAAACGGGCGCGAGCGGCGTGCTCGCGATGGAATCCTGCCCGGCGTGTTCCGGACCCGCGGCGATCAGCAGCGCGCCGCCGTCCTCCACATATTGCGCGATGTAGTCGTAGTAGAGCACTGGCAGAACGCCGCGGCGCTGATAGCGGTCGAAGACGATGAGGTCGAATTCGTTGATTTTCTCGACGAAAAGCTCGCGGGTCGGAAAGGCGATCAGCGACAATTCGTCAATGGGCGTGCCGTCCTGTTTTTCAGGCGGGCGCAGAATGGTGAAATGAACCAGGTCGACCGAGGTATCGGATTTGAGAAGGTTGCGCCAGGCGCGCTCGCCGCTGTGCGGCTCGCCGGAAACCAGAAGCACACGCAAATTTTCCCGAATCCCGTCCAGTATGGTGACGGCCTTGTTGTTGGCGAGCGTCACTTCGCCGGGAACCGGCTCCACCGACAGTTCGATGATATTGTCGCCGGCGTGTTCAATGTCGATGGTCAGCGGCATGTCCTGGCCGATCGGCGCCAGTTCGCGGCTATAGACCTCGCCATTGATCTTGACGGTCACTTCCGTGACATCGCCGCCGGAACGCCCGTCATCGACGATTCGATAGACGATCTCCTGGGATTCGCCGACGATGCCGAAACGCGGCGCGTTGACGAGTTGCACGCGGCGGTCGATCTCGTCGGCGCTGCCGGTCACGAGCCCGTGCACCGGCGCGTTGAAGCCAAGCTGCGCGGCCTGTTCGGGAACGTCGTGGATCTGTCCGTCGGTGATCATCACCGCGCCGGCGATCCGAGCGGTCGGCACGTCCCTGAGCGTCGTCGAGAGTGTTGAAAAGAGCCGTGTCGAGGGGGAATTGTCGGCTGCGTCGTGGGTTGTTTCCGCAACCCGGACATCCAGTCCGCGGAAACGAGACAACTGGTCTTCAAGACGCGCAAGGGCCTCGTCGGTCGCCGCCGTGCGTTCCGGGGACGCCTGGCTCTGGCTGCGGTCGACGATGACCGCGACCACGCTGTCAAGCGGTTCGCGCTCCTGCTGCATATAGACCGGATTGGCGAGCGCCAGGCACAGGGCGGCAAGCGCAAGCACCCGGATCCAGGCGCCGCGCACCCTCTGCCACAGGCCAAGCGCCATCAGCAGCGCGCCGAGCGCGGCCACGACATAGATATAGACGGGTGGAATGAGCGGCGAGAAATGGATCATTGGCCAAGACGCTCCAGCAACGCCGGAATGTGAACCTGGTCGGATTTGTAGTTGCCGGTCAGCATGTACATCATGATGTTGACGCCGCCGCGATAGGCGTATTCCCGTTGCAGGGGATCAGGCGGCACCGTCGGGTAGACGGGAATATTGTTGCGGTCGATCGCCCAGGCGCCGGCCAGGTCGTTGCCGGTGATGATGATAGAGGAGACGCCGTCGCCGCTGCGCGCCGGACGATCGCTCTCTTCGCCCGCGTCGTAACTCGTCTCCACCCACAGCGGGCTGCCGCGATAGCGCCCGGGAAACTCGTTGAGGATATAGAACGCTTTGGTCAGCACGTGATCCTCGGGCGCCGGCTCGAGAGCCGGGATGTCGAGGTCGGCCAGAATATTGCGCAGCCGCGCGGTCTCCGGCGTGATCGCCGCTTCGTCGAGCCCGGCGAGCGCGTCGCGCGTGTCGAACAAAACGGTGCCGCCATTTTTCATGAAGGCGTCGATCCGGCTGATCGCTTCAGGCGAGGGCGGCTCCGCATCGACGGAAATCGGCCAGTAAAGCATCGGGTAGAGGGCGAGCGGATCGGTTTCGAGATCGACGCCGACGGCTCCCCCCGGCTCCAGTGACGTGCGGAATGACAGAAACCGCGACAGCCCGGTCATGCCCTGCCGGCTGGTCTCGTCGACGATCGCGTCGCCGGTGATGACATAGGCAAGGTGGGTGCGGTCGAGGGAAGCCAGAATCTGGTCGTCATTGGGCATTTCATCGGCCGCCAGACCGTTTCCGCCGGAAGACAGGACGAGCGCGCCGGCGATCAGCGCCATGCCGAGCGAGGACGCGGCCGGGCGGCTGAAGTTGCGGCGCGCGAAGGCGCCCGCCATTCCGAGAACCACGAGGCTGTCGACAATGAGCAGGATGACGGCGGCCATCAGAAGCGGCGGTTTGAGATCGCGGCTTTCGCCGGCGACGAAACCGGACCGCGTCGCCGCCACCGGGAATTCCGGCGCGACGAAGGGCTCCAGCGTATCGTCGGGGCGCATCAGATTGAGCGCAAGAAAGCCGCTTTCCGCCCCGTAGAGCCCCGGCGGATTGTCGAAGGAGACGACCGGCGTGTCACCGCGGGCGATCTGCAGCGGTTGCGCCGCGCCTGTCGGAGCCGTCAGCGCGCCCCTGGCGTTCAGCAACTGGTAGGGCGGCAGATTGACGCCTGTGTCCTGACTTCCCGCGGCCGTGGTGGCGCGCGACAGCAGGATCGAGCGGCGAAGCATTTCGACGAATTGTCCGGAAATCGGCAGGGAGGACCATTTTGGCTCCGCCGTCACGTGGAAGAGCACGATGCGGCCCTGGCCGGTTTCACGGCTTGTGACGAGCGGCGTGCCGTCGAGCAGGCTCGCCCAGGTGTGGGCGGCGAGATCGGGCGACGGTTCAGCAAGAACCTGTGTGTTGACGCTCACGTCGTCAGGCCGCGACATGCCCGCAAAGGGTCCGTTTTCCGGAAATTCGGACAGCGGCTGCGGTTCGCTCCAGGACAGAGATCCGCCCAGTGTGCGTTCACCCTGACGCAGCTTGACGGGCACCAGCGGATCATCGCCGATGCCGCTCGCCATGCGCGGTCCGGCGAATCGGACAAGCATGCCGCCATCCTCCACCCATTCCGAAAGTTCGGTTTCCGATTCTTCCGGAAGAGTGCCGATATCCGCCATCACGACGACGGAGGGGCGCTGTTCGAGAACCTCTGGAATCGCGTCCGACAATTCATCGCTTTCCGGCGCGATGAGATCCGCGAAGGGCTGCAAGGCGCGCGTGAGATAGTAGAGCGGCGAAAGCAACGGCTGGGTAAGATCGAGCGGCTCCGCCGACAACAGGGCGACGCGCCGTCTGCGAAAACTGTCGTCGAGCAGATAGGTCGCGCCGGCGGTGGCCGCATTGTCGACGACGATCTGTGCGAAGTCGTTTCGCAGTTCGAACGGCGCTGACAGGGAGGCTTGCCCCCGCCGTTCCCCCGCAGCGAATTCCAGCGTTCCTGTGGAGATCGGCCGGCCCCTGTTATCGCGGGCCGTAATCGGTAAAGTCTGCGCGGCGCTGTCGTTGACGCGCACCGCCGACAGATTGAAACCGTCGGCGCTGTTTTCGGCGGACGTGATCGCGACGGTGTTTTCGCCATCGGTTTCGAAAATCAGCGCCTGGGCGGTCTCGAGTTCGGCCAGCATGTCCCAGGCGTGCTCGGCGCCAGGTTCGGCGATGCCGTCGGACAGCACCGCGATCGTGCCGAGCGGCGTGGTGTGCAGAGCCGCAGTCAGACTTTCGATCGCCGACAGATCATCGGCGGGCAGCGGACGCGGTTCCGCGGCGAGCAGCCGCTCGCGCGCTCGCGCGGCGATATCCGGCGTCGCGTCGTTGGTCCGGTCCGCCGTGAAGACGATGGAGACCGGCACGTTCTGGCTTTCCGCGTCGGAAATCAGACGCTCGGCGGTCGCCACCCGTTCGTCCCAGTCGCTGACGGTCGCCCAGCTGTTGTCCATGACGATCGCCAGCGGACCTTCGTCGCTGACTGTTGTTTCCTGGGGATTGAGGATCGGATCGGCCAGCGCGATGATCACGAGCGCCGCCATGAGCAGCCGCAGCGCCGTTAGCCACCAGGGGCTTTTGGACGGCGTCTCCTCCTTTTTCAGGACGCGCGCGAGGATGCGGAATGGCGGAAAGGGTTCGGTCTTGGGGCGCGGCGGCGTCAGTCTCAACAGCCACCAGATCACAGGCAACGCCAGAAGGCCGAACAGGACAGCGGGAGCTCCGAATGCGAGGGGGAGGAAACTCAAGCCGCCGTACCTCTCAAACCGTCTCCGACCACGCCGGACAGATGGGTGTGCAGCGCAACGAGCGCCGAGGACGCAGGCTGATCGGTATGGTGGGTGATGAAGTTCCAGCCGAGCCGCCGCAGGTTTTCCGCGATGTTGCTCCGGCGCGACAGAAACGCTCGCTGATAGTCGTCATGCAGCGTCTCCGCCTTGCCCGCGGTCAGTTTCTCGCCGGTCTCAGGATCGATGAATTCCGTGCGGCCATTGTAGGGAAACACTTCTTCCGCGGGATCGCAGATTTCCAGAACGTGGCCGCGCACGCCGCGCCGCGCGATTGGCGCGAGCCTTTCAAGCACGGTTTCGGCGGGGTCGAGGAAATCGGATATCAGCACGACGTCGCAGTGGCGGCCGATGCGGTCTAGCTGAGGCCAGTCGGTTACGTCCTTTTGCAGCATGAGCGCTGTGGCGAGCCGCTCCGAGGCGTTGCGCGCGGCGATCGGATCCATCACGCCGGGCGAGGCGATGCGTTCGCCGGAACGCGCAAGCACTTCGGCGAGCGCGAGCAGTATCACGACGGCGCGGCTTTGCTTCGAGACCTGTGCGAGGTGCGACTGATACAGCATCGACGGCGAAGCGTCGGCCCAGAGCCAGATCGTGTGGGCGGCTTCCCATTCCCGGTCGCGCACATAGACGCTGTCGTCGCGCGCCGACCGGCGCCAATCGATTTTGGCGAGTGTCTCGCCTTCGACATAGGGACGGAATTGCCAGAAATTCTCGCCGACGCCGCGCTTGCGCCGGCCATGCCAGCCGGTGATCACCGTATTGGCGACACGCTGCGCCTCGACCAGCAGGTCGGGCACCAGGGCGGCGCGCTGGCGCGCGCGCACCAGCGCGTCGCTGACGGCTACCGGTTGCGTGGTCTGTCCGACAGGCGCCATTATTCCCCGCTTGCGGTCTTGACCAGATTGGCGATCACGTCGCGGATATGCACGCCCTCGGCGCGCGCAGCGAAAGTCAGCGCCATACGGTGCTGCAGGATCGGCAGCGCCAGGGCGTAGACGTCGTCGACTGACGGGGCCAGACGGCCGTCATAGAGGGCGCGGGCTCTCACGCACAGCATCATCGACTGGCCGGCGCGCGGCCCGGGTCCCCAGGCGACGTGTCTGTCGGTGTCGGCATTGCCGTTGCCGGGTCTGGCGAGACGCACGAGCGCAAGGATGGCGTCTACGACCTGTTCGCTGACGGGCATGCGACGCACGAGCGCCTGGATTTCCTGAATGCGCGAACCCGAGAGTACCGCCTTGGCCGACTTTTCCTCGACGCCTGTCGTCTCCAGAAGGATCCGGCGTTCAGCGTCTTCTTCCGGATAGTTGACGTCGACCTGCATCAGAAAGCGGTCGAGCTGGGCTTCCGGCAGCGGATAGGTGCCTTCCTGCTCCAGCGGGTTTTGGGTTGCGAGCACGTGGAAGGGCTGCGGCAGGCCGTGATGGGTTCCGGCGACGGTGACGTGATATTCCTGCATCGCCTGCAACAGGGCGGACTGGGTGCGCGGCGAGGCGCGGTTGATCTCGTCGGCCATCAGCAGCTGGGTGAAGACCGGTCCGGCGATGAACCGGAAGGACCGCTTGCCGGCGTCGTCCTGGTCCATGACCTCGGAGCCGAGAATATCGGAGGGCATCAGGTCCGGCGTGAACTGGATGCGGTTGTCGTCGAGCCCCAGAACCGTGCCGAGCGTGGAGACGAGCTTGGTCTTGGCGAGGCCGGGCACGCCGACCAGCAGGGCGTGTCCGCCGGACAATACGGTCAGCAGCGTGTGTTCGACGACGGTCTGCTGACCGAAAATGACGTTGCCGACTTCCTTGCGGATCGCGCTGATGTCCTCGAGAGCCGTTTCCGCTACGGCCAGTATCTCCTTCTCATCCATCGTCTGGGTGGAATTTTCGACAAGGCCCATAAAACAGTCTCCGTATTATCTTGTTCGAGAACGTCTACACTTGCATTCACCAACCGTTAAATGGCGTAATTATGATCACCATCAATGGGGATTCGTATTGTCGCAACGGGTTTTCTGCATTCTGCTATGAATGACACGAAGCTGGAACTGCTCTAAGTGACAAAGTTGTGAATGAAGGAGTAACGATTCCGCCATGGCTGAGGGCAAGTTGACGCAAACATCCGACGCAGCCGGACTGGAGGCGCTGATCTCCCGCGCGGCGGCCTCGACCCGCGGGTTGCCGCCCGTTGAAAAATGGAATCCGGAGTTCTGCGGCGATCTCGACATGGAGATCCGCGCCGACGGCACCTGGTTCTATATGGGAACGCCGATCGGACGGCAGCCGCTGGTGCGGCTTTTCTCGACGGTTCTGCGCAAGGACGCGGACGGCAAGACCTATCTGGTGACGCCGGTTGAAAAGGTCGGGATTCGCGTGGAAGACGCGCCTTTCATTGGCGTGGAAATGAGCGTGACGCAGCGGGACGACCAGCAGGTCCTGACATTCAGAACCAATGTCGGCGACGTGGTGGAGGCCGGTCCGGAGCATCCCTTGCGCTTTGAAATCGCTGGCGAAAACGACGAACTCAAGCCTTATCTTCACGTTCGCGGCCGGCTGGAGGCGCTGATCAGCCGTCCGGTGATGTACGATATCGTGGAGCTTGGCGAGCCTGTCGAGATCGACGGGCGGGAGATGTTCGCCGTGCGCTCCGCAGAAAGCGTTTTTCCGATAATGGAAATGCGGAAACTCGAGGCGCTCAGCCGATGAAGGTCGACGCCGATCAGCGATACAGCGCGCGGGCGCTGCGCGACACGATCACCGCGCGGCCGGCAGTCGACGACGACGCGCTGTTCGGCGACCATTTGCTCAATCCGGATCTGCACAGCTGGGTTCTGAAGCAGAAACTGCGCGATGCGGCCGTGCTCGTTCCTTTCGTCGACTACGGAGATCACACCAGCCTGCTTTTGACGCAGCGAACGACGAAAATGCGCACCCATTCCGGACAGATCGCCTTCCCGGGCGGCGCGATCGACCCGGAAGACGAATCACCCGAGGCCGCAGCGATGCGGGAGGCGGAAGAGGAAATCGGGCTGTCGGCGAAATACATCGAGCCGTTTGGCCGGCTGCCGCTCTATTTCACAGCGACCGGTTTCAAGGTTTTTCCGGTGCTGGCGATCGTCCAGCCGGGCTTTCCGGTTCGGCTCAACCGTCAGGAGGTCGACGACGCCTTCGAGGTGCCGCTGGATTTTCTGATGGATCCGGCGAACCACAATCGCGAGAGCAAGGTGTGGCAGGGCCTCGAACGGCATTACTACTCCATGCCCTACGACCAGAGATACATCTGGGGCGTGACCGCGGGCATTATCCGAACCCTGTATGAAATCTATTTTTCGGACCGGTAGACGCCCATGACGAGCGCCACGACCATTGCCGACGCCGACTGGTTCGGCGAAGCGCCCTTGCGAAGAATTCTCGCCGTGCTGAATGAAGGCGACGCGGAAACGCGGATCGTCGGCGGCGCTGTGCGCAACACGCTGATGGGCATGGCAGTCGGCGATATCGATCTCGCCACGACGCTGTCGCCCGACGCAGTGGCGGACCGCGCCAAGGCCGCCGGCTTCAAGACCATACCGACCGGCGTCGACCACGGCACGGTGACAGTGATTGTCGACGGAAAGCCGTTCGAGGTCACGACGCTTCGGGTGGATGTGGAGACCGACGGGCGCCGCGCGCAGGTGGCCTTTGGAAGCAGCTGGCGTGAAGACGCCGAGCGCAGGGACCTGACCATCAACGGTCTTTACGCCGACGCCGACGGCGCGGTCATAGACCTTGTCGGAGGGCTGGCGGATATCGAGAAGCGGCTGGTGCGCTTCATCGGCGACGCCGAAACGCGCATCAGGGAGGACTATCTGCGCATCCTGCGCTTTTTCCGGTTTTTCGCCTGGTATGGCGACGGGCGCCCGGATGCGGACGGCCTCAGGGCGTCGGCAAGGCTCAAGGACGGCCTCGCGCAGCTTTCCGCGGAACGCGTGTGGTCGGAGCTGAAACGTCTGCTCGCCGCTCCCGATCCGTCGCGCGCGCTGTTATGGATGCGACAGAGCGGGGTTCTGACGGCCATTCTTCCGGAAACGGAAAAGTGGGGCATCGACGCGATCCACGGGCTTGTGCGCGCCGAGCAGCAACTTGGCTGGGAGCCGGACGCATTGCTTCGGCTGATGGCGATCACGCCGCCATACGGGCCGCGCATTGCGGCGCTGGGCGAACGGCTGAAACTTTCGAATGCGGAAAAGGATCGGTTGATCGGCTGGGCCGATGCGGAGCGCCTTTCGCCGACTGTCGCTGAAAGCAGGCTCGCGCGGCTTCTCTATCAGACATCCCCGGGGGCCGTGATCGATGGGTTGAGGCTGCAACTCGCAGCAGCGCGCGCCGCCGCCGAGACGGACAATGACGCTCTGATGCAGGCGGCCGGATATTCGAGGCTGATCGCCTTTTGCGAAAGC
The DNA here is from genome assembly GCA_024343425.1 of Rhizobiaceae bacterium MnEN-MB40S. Lineage (GTDB taxonomy): Bacteria > Pseudomonadota > Alphaproteobacteria > Rhizobiales > Rhizobiaceae > Flavimaribacter. The sequence goes on along the minus strand of BRLC01000004.1, from coordinate 149,913 downwards.
TGGGAACGGCCGGTGATGCCGGTTCGGGGCAAGGATCTGACTGCGCTCGGGATTCAGTCCGGTCCCGACATGGGGCGGATCCTCAAGGCCATCGAAGAGGCCTGGATTGCAAGCGATTTCCGGCTCGATCGCGCTGCGTTGCTGCAGAAGGTTCCGGATATCCAGGCGCGGACCGGGGATTGACCCTTCGTTATGGCCAGCGAACCGCGGGCGGCATCGAGGAGAGAATCGAATCGACATTGCCGCCGGTCTTCAGGCCGAAGATCGTGCCGCGGTCATAGAGCAGGTTGAACTCGACGTAGCGCCCGCGCCGGATCAGCTGTTCGTTGCGCTCGTTCTCGTCCCAGTGATCGTTGAAATTGTTGCGCACGATCTTGGGGTAAGCGACCGCGAAGGCGCGGCCGACATCCTGAACGAAGGCGAAGTCGGCGTCCCAGCCGCCGTCCTTTTCCTCCGACCGCAGCCAGTCGAAGAAAATGCCGCCGATGCCGCGCGGCTCCTTCCGGTGCGGGAGGTAGAAATACTCGTCGCACCATTCCTTGTATTTGGGGTAATCAGCGACCTTGTGACGGTTGCAGGTGATTTCCATCGTTCGGTGAAACAGGCGGCTGTCTGGGTCTTCCTGCTTGCGTCGGCGATCAAGGACCGGGGTCAGGTCGGCGCCTCCGCCGAACCATTGCGTGGAGGTGATGACCATCCGCGTGTTCATGTGGACGGCCGGCACGTTGGGATTGACCGGATGGGCGATCAGCGAGATGCCGGACGCCCAGAAATTGGGATCCTTCTCGGCGCCGGGAATCTGGCTGCGGAAATCCGGTGAAAACTCGCCATGGACCGTGGATGTGTGAACGCCGACCTTTTCAAAGACGCGGCCATTCATCATCGACATGATGCCGCCGCCGCCCTTGCCTTCTTCCCGCAGCCATTTTGTCTGCACGAAACGACCCGGCGCGTCATCGGAAAGCGGGCCTGTCACCTCGTCTTCTAGCTGCTCGAATATTTCGCAGATGGCGTCGCGAAGCGTTTCGAACCATGTGCTCGCTTTGCGCATCTTGTCTTCCAGGGCGTCGGGATGGCCCACGGGAAGGTTCGGTCGTTGCATGAACTGGTGCCCCCATCTTCATCGCGACTCTTTTATATCAAGTCAGCGCACATGCCATAGAGGCTGACTGTGAAATTTGAATCAAAATGCGTATACCGCGTTCAATACACTGGAAAAATCTGAAACTATACTGCCGAACCCGTTGCAATTCGCGCGGCGCGGGCAATCCCGGAATTCGACACAAAGGCGTTTCGTATCCGGTCGTTTTGCTTTATCGTGCGGCTTCGCGAGGTCAAGTAACATGGTCCGATTGCCTCCAGTTCCGCCCATGGACGGGTTGCGGAAACGAATCCGGAAGAGCCGCGAGAATGGCGATCGCGGAAAAGGCGATCCGTTCGTTCGCGAGACATTCCGACTTCCCCGAAACCTGGCCAGGGCCAAGGCGCGCGAATGGTTTCACGCCTGGCCGAAAGCCGCCTACTGGACGGAAGTGGAAAGCTGGCGCCAGCTTCCGGACGACGAAATCGAATTCACGATGCGCAGGTTGCCGACAGCCGATTGATGCGCCCGATGTTTCTCCGCCCTTGAAATTCGGGCGTTTTTCTGCGACCTGCTAATGTTCCGAAACCGAGGCGCGATCATTGTGCCTCAAATCGGTCAAAAGCGACTCGTGTGGTTTGCGTCTCGAAGGGCTCTGGAAAGGGCGTTTGCGACGACAGCCGGATCCGCAAATCCGCCTCGCGAGCTGCATGAAAACAATCAAGGAATTACGTGCATGCCCCAGTATCGTTCCAGAACCTCCACCCACGGCCGAAACATGGCCGGCGCCCGCGGCCTTTGGCGCGCGACGGGGATGAAAGATAACGATTTCGGCAAGCCGATTATTGCGATCGCCAATTCTTTCACCCAGTTCGTGCCCGGCCACGTGCATCTGAAGGATCTCGGCCAACTGGTGGCGCGCGAAGTGGAGCGCGCCGGCGGCGTCGCCAAGGAATTCAACACGATCGCCGTCGACGACGGCATCGCCATGGGCCATGACGGCATGCTCTATTCGCTGCCTTCGCGCGAAGTGATCGCGGACGCCGTGGAATATATGGTCAACGGGCATTGCGCCGACGCGCTCGTCTGCATTTCGAATTGCGACAAGATCACGCCCGGCATGCTGAACGCCGCTATGCGCCTGAACATTCCCGTCGTGTTCGTGTCTGGCGGACCGATGGAGGCCGGCAAGGTGACGATGGAGGACGGCACGGAAAAGGCTGTCGACCTGATCGACGCGATGGTCGCCGCCGCCGACGACCGGGTGTCGGACTCCTTCGTGGCCGAGATGGAGCGCTCCGCATGTCCGACCTGCGGGTCGTGCTCCGGCATGTTTACGGCGAACTCCATGAACTGTCTGACGGAAGCGCTCGGGCTGGCCTTGCCGGGGAACGGCTCGACGCTTGCGACGCATTCCGACCGCGAACGGCTTTTCGTCGAGGCCGGTCATTTGATCGTCGATCTCGCCAAGCGGTACTACGAACAGGACGACGAGAGCGCTCTGCCGCGCAACATCGCCAGTTTCGGCGCGTTCGAAAACGCCATGTCGCTGGACATTTCCATGGGCGGATCGACGAACACCGTGCTGCATTTGCTGGCGGCCTCGCACGAGGGTGAAGTCGGCTTCACGATGGACGACATCGACCGGTTGTCGCGGCAGGTGCCGGTGCTTTGCAAGGTCGCGCCCGCCGTCGAGAACATCCACATGGAGGACGTGCATCGCGCCGGCGGCATTTTCGGCATTCTCGGCGAACTCGATCGCGCCGGCCTGCTCAAGTCGGACCTGCCGACGGTGCATTCGGCCAGCCTGAAGGAAGGGCTTGCCCGCTGGGACGTCGCGCAGACCAATTCCGAAAGCGTCCACCAGTTCTTCAGAGCGGCGCCCGGCGGCGTGCCGACGCAGGTCGCCTTCTCGCAGTCGAAACGCTGGGACGAACTGGATCTCGACCGGCAGAAGGGCGTCATCCGCAGCCGCGACCACGCCTACAGCCAGGATGGCGGGCTTGCGGTGCTTTACGGCAATATCGCCGAGGACGGCTGCGTGGTGAAGACGGCCGGCGTCGACGAAAGCATCCTGAAGTTCTCCGGGCCAGCGCGGATCTGCGAAAGCCAGGACAGCGCCGTTTCGGCGATCCTGACCGGCAAGATCAACGAAGGCGACGTGGTGCTGATCCGCTATGAAGGGCCGCGCGGGGGACCGGGCATGCAGGAGATGCTCTACCCGACCAGCTACCTGAAATCCAAGGGGCTGGGCAAGGCGTGCGCGCTCGTCACCGACGGACGTTTCTCCGGTGGAACCTCGGGCCTCTCGATCGGCCACGTCTCTCCGGAAGCCGCCGAGGGCGGCGTGATCGGACTTGTCGAGGAGGGCGACACGATCGTCATCGACATTCCGAACCGGATCATCCGCGTCGACGTCTCCGACGAGGAACTGGCGAAGCGCCGCGCGGCGATGGAAGCCAAAGGCGTGGACGCCTGGAAGCCGACGGAAAAGCGCACGCGCAAGGTCAGCAAGGCGCTGCGCGCCTACGCGGCGCTGACGACATCGGCCGCCAAGGGCGCTGTGCGCGAAATCGACTGAGGCCGCCTCAAGACGCGGACAATTGACCCTGCCTGATCGCCTCTCCGGCGATCATGGCGACGCTCAGCGCAAGATTGAGCGAACGCCGGCCCTCGGCCATCGGGATGAGGATCCGCGCGTCGGCGGCCTCGTGCACATGGTCAGGCGCGCCGACGCTTTCCCGACCGAACAGCAGAATATCTCGCGGCTGAAAGGCGAACTGCGTATAGGCGGTTGGCGCGCGGGTGGAAGCGAGGACGAGACGCCGCTGTTCGGCCGCCGCCCAGTCCTGAAAGGATCGCCAGTTGAGATGGCGGCGAAGCGAGGCCTGTTCCACATAGTCCATGCCGGCGCGTTTCAGCGCGCGGTCGGACAGGTCGAAGCCTGCGGGCTCGATGATGTCGACGGTGAGGCCGAGACAGGCGGCCAGGCGCAGTATAGCGCCCGTATTGCCCGGAATGTCCGGCTGGAAGAGGGCTATGCGCAGATCGGTTTCAGGTGTCGTCATGATGCCGAAATACAACAATTAGGGATGTTGAACAGACCCATCAAATGATTTCATCGCCGCTGCGGTGGATTGCTGGACGGAATCGCGGTAGAAAGTCGCTCCGATGTTCCAGACTAGGCGGGACGATTGCTTGTGCTGCGGCGCGGGCTTTTGTTTCGCGGCGGTTACGACAATGATGATTTAAGAACCCGGCCAGACCTATCGCAGCAGGCGAACGCCTGTTTTCGCGATACTGGCCATTTGCGAACGATCTGCGCCATCCGAGCACGGTCGTTGATTGTACACTCAACAGTTCCATCTTGACGAGGCAAGACCGATCCAGTCGTTGCCGGTTTGGCGTTCCGCCACATCACCGTCAGATCGCATACGGAGTCCAAGACCATGTTCCAGTGGTTCGAAAGACGTTTGAAACCCTATCCCGAGGAAGAGGCGGTGCGTCCGCCGACGGGTCTGCTCGCCTTTTGCTGGCATTATTCGCGCGACGCCATGCCATGGCTGCTGGCGATGTCTGTGTTGACGATGCTTATCGCGATCGGCGAGGTTTATCTCTTCGGTTTCCTGGGCGACATCGTGAACTGGCTTTCCGAGTCCGGCCGCGAGGGCTTCCTGCAGCGGGAAGGATGGCGGCTCGCCTTCATGGCCCTGTTCGTGCTCATCGGGCTGCCTGGCGTGGTGCTGCTGCATTCGCTGGTCATTCACCAGACGCTGCTCGGCAACTACCCGATGATCGCCCGCTGGCAGATGCATCGCTACCTGCTGCGTCAGAGTCTGTCCTTCTTCGCCGATGAATTTGCGGGCCGCGTCGCCACAAGAGTGATGCAGACGTCGCTGGCGGTGCGTGAATCCGTGATGAAGATGCTCGATGTCTTCGTCTATATCTGCGTCTACTTCACAACGACCGTGGTGCTGGTCGCCTCCGCCGACTGGCGGCTCGCCATGCCGCTGCTTCTGTGGGCGGTGGTCTACAGCGTGCTGATCTACACGTTCGTGCCATGGATGAAGGACCTGGCGCGTCAGCAGGCCGATTCGCGCTCGATGATGACCGGCCGCATCGTCGACAGCTACACCAACATCGCGACCGTCAAGCTGTTCTCGCATGCGCGGCGCGAGGAAAGCTATGCGCGCTCGGCGATGGACGAGTTTCTCGACACCGTCTACCGGCAGATGCGGATGGTGACCTGGTTCCAGGCGATCGTCTATTTCAACAATGCCGTGCTGATCTTCCTGGTGGGTTTCCTGTCGATCTATCTGTGGCTCGGCGAGGTGATTTCCGTCGGGGCGATCGCGGTCGCGATCGGCCTTGCGCTGCGCCTCAACAACATGTCCCAGTGGATCATGTGGGAGGTCGCGGCGTTTTTCGAGAATCTCGGGGTGGTGATCGACGGCATGTCCATGATGTCGAAGCCGCACCAGATCGTCGACGCCGAACCAAAAGTGCAATTGGCGCCGCAAAAAGGCAAGATTTCGTTCGAGAACATCCGCTTCCACTACGGCAAGGAGGGTGGGGTCATCGATGATCTGTCCCTCTCGATCGCGCCTGGCGAGAAGATCGGGCTTGTCGGACCTTCCGGCGCGGGCAAGACCACTCTGACCAACCTGCTGCTCCGGTTCTATGACCTGGAAGGCGGACGGATCTACATCGACGGCCAGGATGTGTCGGCGGTGACCCAGGACAGCTTGCGGGGTCAGATCGGCGTCGTCACCCAGGACACCTCGCTGTTGCACCGGTCGATCCGGGACAACATCGCCTACGGTAAACCCGACGCCACGGAAGCCGATATCGTGCATGCGGCGAAACAGGCCAACGCCTGGGACTTCATCCAGGGTCTGGAAGACATGAAGGGACGCAAGGGGCTCGATGCCCATGTCGGCGAGCGCGGCGTGAAATTGTCGGGCGGTCAGAGGCAGCGCATCGCCATCGCGCGCGTTTTCCTCAAGGACGCGCCGATCCTGATCCTCGACGAAGCGACATCTGCGCTCGATTCGGAGGTTGAAGCGGCCATCCAGGAGAACCTGTTCGCCCTGATGGAAGGCAAGACGGTGATCGCAATCGCCCACCGGCTCTCGACCATCGCCCAGATGGACAGGCTGATTGTTCTGGACGCGGGCGAGATCGTCCAGACCGGCACCCATGAGCGACTCATCTCCGAGAAGGGGCTCTATGCGGATCTCTGGGCGCGTCAGTCCGGCGGCTTCATCAATTCGGACAAGCTCGACGCCGACACGGCCGCCGCCGAATAGGCTTTGGAGGCTTCTTCAAGCCGGACTTGCAAATTGTGACTGCGATCCGTTGTCAACTGGTTGTATTAACAATCTTGTGATAGTCAGGCCCGAAAGATCAATTCTGATCTGTAAGCGGCTCTGATATTTCGGCCGCGAAGAGGGGATATACTGGGATGGCTATCGTGCGTTCTGCCGGAATTGAGCGCCTGTACTTCGGCGTGCAGCAGCTTGGGGCCTGTTTTCTTGGATTGGCGCTGCTGATCTTCGTTTTGTGCGGAGCAGCCCAGGCGCAGTCCATGGTGGGCGTGGCCAAGGCCGCGTCGGCGGAGAAATCGTCTGAAGCGAAGCCGGTGACGCTGCCCGAGAACCTGACGCCCGCGATGGTTCGCGAAATCGTTTCCCAGATGGATGACGAGCAGGTGCGGCAATTGCTGCTGCAACGTCTCGACGCTGTAGCGGCGGCGGACGCGGAAAAGAACAAGGCGCCGGAACAAAACAGCGCGATCATGCTCTACGACTCGTTCGGAAAGCTGGGCGCGAACCTCATCAATTCCGTCGTCAGGATACCCAGCTCGACCGTGGATCTCGGCAAGGCTATCGGAAACTTTGTGGAGGAACGGGGAGGTTCAGGCGTCTTCCATCTGTTGTTGCTTGTCGTCGGCGCGATCGCCGCAGGTCTCGTCGCCGAATTCATCGTGGACCGGCTGGCCTCGAACTGGCGCAAACAATACGAACATCAGCAACAACCGGAAAATCTGCGCCAAACGCTGGAATTTCTTGGCAAGCGGCTGGTCGTGGATATGGTCGGCCTGCTGGCGTTTTTCATTGTCGGCCGGATTGTCATCCAACAGTTCATCGCCGACCAGGATCGGCCTGTCGTGCACGCTTTCATGCTGTATCTCATCGTTGTCCCGCGTGTGGTCGCTGCTGTGTCGCGATTTGTGCTTGCGCCCAACCGCCCCAACATGCGGCTGGTTTACGCTGACGACTGGACTTCGAAGTTCATCTACTACAACGCCCTTGGCGTAGTGATACTGGCCGGCTTCAACATCTTCCTGGTCGAATTTCTCAGGACGAACGGACAGGCGCCTTTCGGCAACGCTTTCATCTTCTGGATAAACCTCGGCGTATTCGTCTGGCTCGGCGTCATGACCTACAAGGCGCGCCGTGGACTGTCCAAGATGCTTCTCGGCGACACCGAGGACGTGACGGGATCTGAAGTCATGACGGCCCGGGCGTTTCCCTGGGTCGCCATCGCGCTCATAGCGCTGACATGGTTGACCGTGCAGTTTCTGGCGATCAACGGCAGGCTTGATCTCGTCGAAAAGGGACAGCACTACCTGACGCTTGCACTGCTGCTTATCGCGCCGGCGCTGAACACGACGATTCGAGGGCTCGTGCATCATCTGGTGCCGCCGATGCGCGGCGAGGGAGCGGTTGCCGAAGCGGCCTACCACTCAACCAAGCGCAGCTATATCAGGATCGGGCGCACACTGGTGTTCGGCATCGTGATCGTTCTGCTGATCAGGATCTGGGATATCCAGCTCGGCACACTCGCAACGGCCGGACTGGGCGCGCGCATAGCGTCCTCCTTCTTCGAGGCGCTATTCATACTGATTGCTGGCTATCTCGCCTGGGAAGTGGCGTCATTGTGGATCAATCGCAAGCTCGCCGATGAGAACACCGCGACTGCCGGCGCGCCCGACGAGGCCGGCGGAGAAGGCGGCGGCGCCGGCGGCTCGAGACTGTCGACCGTCCTGCCGCTTGCAAAATTGGCCATTCAGATCACGATCATAACCATCACGGTGCTGATTGCGCTCAGCAGTTTTGGCGTAAACATCGCGCCACTTCTGGCCGGCGCCGGTATTCTGGGTCTGGCCATCGGCTTCGGCGCCCAGACACTGGTCAAGGACATCGTGTCCGGCGTGTTCTTCCTGATGGACGACGCTTTCCGCGTTGGCGAGTTCCTGGACATCAACGGCACAATGGGCACGGTGGAGAAGATTTCGATCCGGTCGCTGCAGTTGCGCCATCCGTCCGGTCCGGTCCACACGGTTCCCTATGGAGAGATACCGAAGATCACCAACAACTCGCGCGACTGGGTGATCATGAAAGTGAAGTTCACCGTGCCTTTCGACACCGACGCCAACAAGGTGAAGAAGCTTTTCAAGCAGATCGGCAAGGATATGCTCGAGGCTCCCTACGCCGAGGACATCATCCAGACCTTCAAGTCGCAAGGGGTTTCCGACGTCAACGACGTGGGCATGGTCGTGCGCGGCAAGTTCATGGCCAAGCCCGGCAAGCAATGGGTGATTCGCAAGGACGTCTATGCAAGGGTTCAGAAAGCCTTTGCAGAAAACGGGATCGAATTCGCAAGGCCGGAAGTGCGGGTCAACGTGCCTGGCGCCGTTGACGCAGACGACGCCTCCGATCCGGCAGTCATCGCTGCCGCCGGCAAGGCCGTCAAGCAGATGGCGGAGGCCAAGGCGTCCGAAGCCAAACCCGCGTAGTGCGTATCGTCGACACGATCCTTGGCTGTTTCGAACGCTGGATCGACCCGTATGCCGACCGCGAGACCGGCGTTCCGCCGCCGGGCGCGATCGCCTTCATCTGGCATTATGTGCGTCAGGAGAAATGGCCTTTTGCGGCCATGCTCGCGCTCGGCGGGGCGGTCGCTCTCATGGAGATCGCCCTGTTCTATTTCGTCGGCAGGCTTGTCGATATGCTCGAGGGATACGACAGGGCGTCGGGCTGGCAAGGACTTCTCGCCGAGCATGGCGGCGAGTTGCTGTTCATGGCGCTGGTGGTGCTGGTCGGACGGTTCGTCGTCGTCGCCTTTTCCTCCCTGATTGAGGAACAGGCCGTCGTTCCGGGGTTCTTTTCTCTCGTGCGATGGCAGGCGGCCTCGCATGTGGGGCGCCAGAGCCTGTCCTTTTTTCAAAACGAGTTCGCGGGACGCGTGGCGACGAAGGTTTGGCAGTCGGGCCAGGCCATCGGCGATTTCATGATCTCCATGCTGCAGGTGGCCTGGTTCATCGTGATCTATGTCATCGCGACGCTGATCATGATGGTCGATCTCGACTGGCGTCTGGCGGTCCCGGTCCTGCTGTGGGTCGCGGGCTTCATCGCCGTCGCCCGATTTTTCGTGCCGCGCATACGACGCAATTCCAGGGACGCGGCGGAAGCCGCCTCGACAGTCAGCGGTCGGCTGGTGGACAGCTACGCGAACATACAGACGCTGAAGCTGTTCGGTCGCGACGACGAGGTCGAGCGCAATCTGCGCGGCTCGTTTGACGGCTTCATCGCAGTTCTGAAATCCTTTACCCGCAATCTGACGGGCGTGCGCGTCTCGCTCGCCATTCTTTCCAGCGTGATGACGATCATTATCGCGGCGATCGCCATCGGGCTGCTGCTTGCCGGGGAGATCACCGTCGGATCCGTGGCGGCGACGATGGCGATTGTGCTCAGGCTGAGCCTGCTGCTCGGCCGAATGATGAACCAGCTCAACATTCTGATGCGCAATTACGGCGTGATCCAGAATTCGATGGAGCTTGTCGCACGACCAGTGACGCTGACGGACCGCGAGGACGCGACGGAACTGGTGGTCTCCGATTGCCGGATCCAGTTCGAGAACGTGCGGTTTCGATACGAGGAGAGCAAGACGGTGCTCGACGGGATCACCCTCAGCGTCGAACCGGGGCAAAAGGTCGGTCTCGTCGGACCGTCGGGGGCGGGCAAGTCGACGCTCGTCAATCTGCTGCTGAGATTCTTCGATCTTGATTCGGGACGCATCGTCATCGACGGCCAGGATATCGCCGGCGTCACGCAGCATTCGCTGCGATCGCTCATTTCGGTGGTCACCCAGGACACATCGCTGCTGCACAGGTCGATTCGCGACAATATAGCGCTGGGGCGGCCGGGCGCGGCCGAAAACGAACTTGAGGAAGCGGCCCGCAAGGCGCATGCGTGGCGATTCATCGGCGAGTTGCGCGACCAACGCGGCCGCACGGGCATGGACGCGCGTGTCGGCGAGCGCGGCGTCAAGCTGTCCGGCGGACAGCGGCAGAGGATCGCCATCGCCCGCGTCATGCTGAAAGACGCGCCGATCCTTGTGCTGGATGAGGCGACGTCGGCTCTGGATTCCGAGATCGAGGCCGCAATACAGGAAAACCTGGCCGCGCTGATGGAAGGCAAGACAGTCATCGCCATCGCCCACCGGCTATCGACGATCGCGAAAATGGACCGTCTGGTCGTGATGGACCAAGGCCGGATCATCGAAGACGGCTCGCACGCCGAACTGATCGCCCGGAACGGTCTCTACGCCAGGCTGTGGGAGAGGCAATCGGGCGGATTTATCAACAACTAAAGGAGGTCAAGCCGCAAATCCCGGAAAAACTTGCGGCATTGTGCCTCTGTCCCATCTTGTAGGCTGGACATATTCTAAGAAGCATCCTAGAAACCGGCCGATTGCGGGTATTCGGGTGCTGTCGTGGGGACGACATGCGACCCTTTATTCCAGCAGCCACGGACGAGCATGCGCAGAGGAAGGCTGAAACCGTGAGTGAACACGAACTGACAGGCGAACCTACCCGTCGCGATTTTCTGTATCTGACGACCGCGATGGCGGGCGTCGTGGGCGCTGCTTCGGTGGCCTGGCCTTTCATCGACCAGATGCGCCCGGATGCGACTACGCTGGCGTTGTCGACAATCGAGGTCGATGTTTCCGGTCTTGAGCGGGGCATGTCGATCACGGTGAAATGGCGCGGAAAGCCGGTGTTCATCCGAAATCGCACGGATGAAGAAATCGCCGAAGCGGACGCCGTTCCGCTCGACGAGCTTCCGGACCCGTCTGCGCGCAATGAAAATCTGGCGCCCGACGCGCCGGCTTCCGACGTCGACCGGTCCGCCGGCGAAGATCGCGAGAACTGGATTGTCATGATCGGCTCTTGCACCCATCTGGGTTGCGTGCCGCTCGGTCAGTCGGGGGAATATGGCGGGTGGTTCTGCCCGTGCCACGGTTCGCACTATGATACGGCTGGCCGTATCCGCAAGGGACCTGCGCCGGAGAACCTGCACATTCCGCCATACGAATTTCTGACCGATACGCGAATCAAGATCGGCTAGCAGGGGAATTACCGATGAGTGGTGGACATTCAACCTATGAGCCGAAAACCGGCGTCAGCAAGTGGATCGACTCCCGCCTGCCGCTGCCGCGTCTGGTCTATGATTCCTTCGTCGCCTATCCGACGCCGCGCAATCTGAACTACGCCTACACGTTCGGCGCGATCCTTTCGGTGATGCTCGTATCGCAGATACTGACGGGCATCGTGCTTGCGATGCATTATGTCTCTTCGACGTCCCAGGCGTTCGATTCGGTCGAACTGATCATGCGCGACGTCAATTCCGGCTCGCTTCTGCGCTACATGCACGCGAACGGGGCCTCGTTCTTCTTCATCGCGGTCTATATCCACATCTTCAGGGGCATGTATTACGGCTCCTACAAGGCGCCGCGCGAAATTCTGTGGATCCTCGGCGTGATCATCTACCTGCTGATGATGGCCACCGGCTTCATGGGCTACGTGCTGCCCTGGGGGCAGATGTCCTTCTGGGGCGCGACCGTGATCACCAACTTCTTCACGGCGTTTCCTCTGGTGGGCGAACCGATCCAGCAGCTGCTGCTTGGCGGCTTCGCGGTGGACAATCCGACGCTCAACCGCTTCTTCGCGCTGCACTACCTGCTGCCCTTCATGATCGCGGGCGTCGTGATCCTGCATGTGTGGGCCCTGCACGTGACGGGACAGACCAATCCGACCGGCGTGGAGGTGAAGTCCAAGACCGACACGGTGCCGTTCACGCCCTATGCGACGATCAAGGACGGTTTCGCGACGGTGGTCTTCCTGCTGGTCTTCGCCTATTTCATCTTCTACCTGCCGAACTATCTCGGCCATCCGGACAACTACATCGAAGCCGATCCGCTGAAGACGCCGGCGCATATCGTGCCTGAATGGTATTACCTTCCGTTCTACGCCATGCTTCGCGCGATCACCTTCAATGTCGGACCGATCGACTCCAAGCTGGGCGGCGTCCTGGTGATGTTCGGATCGATCCTGATCCTGTTCTTCATGCCGTGGCTGGACACTTCCAAGGTGCGCTCCGCGGTTTATCGTCCGTGGTACAAGCTGTTTTTCTGGCTGTTCGTGGCCAATGCGATATTCCTCGGATGGCTCGGATCCCAGCCCGCCGAGGGCGTCTACACAGCCATGGCCCAGGCCGGCACCGCCTACTATTTCGCCTTTTTCATTATCATCTTGCCATTGCTCGGCCTGTTCGAGAAACCGAGACCGGTTCCGAACTCGATTACCGAAGCGGTGTTGGCGAAACATGGCGGCGGCAGCCCGGAAGGCGCTCCCGCAGCGCCGGAAAATCGCGGCTAGACAGAGTGATGAAGGACAGTCTTCCAATGAAAAAACTCGTCACAACTTTTCTGTCTGCGCTGCTGGCGACGGGCATGGGTCTTTCAGTCGCCTCGGCCGCAGGAGACACCCATTCGAAAGAGCCGCATCAGCTGAAATGGTCCTTCGCAGGTCCGTTCGGCACTTACGACCTGCAGCAGTTGCAGCGCGGATTGAAAGTCTACACCAATGTATGCGCAGCGTGCCACTCGCTGAAATACATCGCTTTCCGCAACCTCGAAGCGCTCGGTTATTCCGAGGCCCAGGTCAAGTCGTTCGCCGCCGAGTATACGATCGAGGACGGTCCCGACGATGCGGGCGACATGTTCGAGCGACCGGGCATTCCGGCCGACTACTTTCCGTCGCCCTATCCGAACGTCGAGGCCGCCGCTTTCGCCAATGGCGGCGCCGCGCCACCCGACCTCTCGCTGATGGCGAAGGCGCGCGCAGCCCATCGCGGCTTCCCGCGTTTCGTATTCGACATCTTCACGATGTACGCCGAGGGCGGCCCGGATTACATCACTGCTCTGCTGACGGGTTATGAAGAAGCGCCGCACGATGTGCATATCACAGAGGGCACTTACTACAATCCGTATTTCCTGGCCGGCAATGCGCTGGCCATGGCCCCGCCGCTCTCCGAAGGCATCGTGACCTATGACGACGGGACGCCGGAAACCGTTGAGCAATACGCCAAGGACGTCTCCGCATTCCTCATGTGGACGGCCGAACCGCACATGACCGAACGCAAGTCACTCGGCTTCAAGGTCATCATCTTCCTGCTCATCTTCTCCGGTCTGCTCTATCTGACCAAGAAGGCGGTGTGGTCGCGGGTCGACCACTAAGACATTCAATCGAACATCATTACGCTTGCTGACGGGGTCGCGGTTAACGACCCCGTTCGCTTTTGTGCATGCTTTGCGACCGCGCGTTTCGGGCTGCGCTTTCGATCCGGCCTGGCGCAAAGCGGCGGATCGAATGGACTTGCCGACAATTGCTCCGGCCAACTGCTTTCTATATTTAAAAATATGATTTAGATTGTCATCTTTCATTTGTGGCCGGTTCATCCCCGACAAGTGGTTCGTTCGCCGGGGACGCCAGGAGACGCCAGCAATCTCCAGCCTGTGTCCGTCCAGTCCAGCATGGCGTGTTGAGCCCAGGGGCCTGTGATGCATGAAGAGTTGAAGGATACTTCCGATCAAATCACCGGGACGAACGAACAGGACGACGACAAAATTCCCCATGAGACATGGAATTACAGGGTCTTTGTCATTCAGGGCATCCTGACGAATGTTTCAAAATCGATCGGAAGCGCGCGGTTGCTGATGCCCTATCTTTATGTCGCCACGGGGGCTCCGGTCTTTCTTGCCGGAATGCTCATGCCGATCGTGTCAGCGTCGCGGCTTGTCGGCCAGTTTGTTCTGGCACCTGTCATCAATTCCGCGGGAACGCGCAAATGGTTTCTGTTCGGCGGATGGATGGCGACCGCCACCGGTCTCGCAGCAGCGGGATTGAGCGCGAAGCTCTCGATCCATTGGCTGGTCATGATTATCTTTGTTCTTGCGGTTCTGGCCATGGGATTCGCCAAAGGCGTCAACGCTCTGGCTTTCAACGATCTGATTTCGCTCAATATCGGCAAATCGCGCAGAAACATCGGCGTGTTCTTCATGTCAGCGGCCGCGGGAGCCGTAACGATCGGCGTTACCTGGGCGACGCACGCACTGTCGTCGGACAGCGACAAGTTGGACCATTACGTGAATCTGACGCTAAGCGCCGCGCTGGTTACAGCCACGGCGGCAACGCTGATTTTGCTATTTCGCGAAACGCCGGTTACGCCTGCAACCCGCCTCCAGAGCGATGAAACGCGCTCTACCTGGACAAAGGATTTTATGGCCGGTCTATCAAAACTGCTGGCTGTTCTGGAATTTCCATGGTTCCGCAGTTATTTGCTGATGCGGTGCCTGACAGCGACGGTGACGGTCGCCATGGCGTTTTATGCGGTGCACGGCGCCACGCATCATGCGCACAAGAACAACGCCGCGCTGAGCGCATTCGTGATCGCCACGAGCATTGCAGTCATTCTCTGCGGACCAGTCTGGAGATGGATTGGCGAAAGATCACAGCGCATCCTTATGGCGGCCGGCGCTGCGATGGTTGGGCTGGCCGGTATCTGGTCAATCGCCGTCGACCAGACGCCGGCGTTGCAAACAGTAATGGCGCATTCTCTGGTTTTCGCCATGGCGGCGGCGGGAATCCAGGCGGTTAACGGCTCGCGGATGCTGTTCCTGATCGAAGCCGCTCCGAAGGCGGATCTGACCTATTACGTTTCGGCCAGCAACACCGTCAGCGCCGTTTTCGCGCTGATAGTGGCGAGCGTCTTTGGGTATATTGCGCAAATTCAGGGGGGCATATGGCCGGTGGTGCTCGTCTCTGCGCTGAACTTCATCGCAGCGGCGCATGCGCTGACCCTGAGGCAGCCTGAAAGCTGATTGACGATCGGCCCCGCCTCAATTCCCGGCTCGACGGATATCAATCCACTTAGGGGCAACGCGGTTTCAGCGGGGTTTTGACGTCGTGAAAATACCAAATTGGGTGTTCAAGGCGAGCAAATATCGATAGTCTGAGTTACCTTCCGCGTTGGCAAGAGACTTCGAGCAGAGCACATGATTCTCCCACCATCAGCCTTGTTCCATCCGGTTCGGATATTTGTCGACATAGCGGGCCGGCGTCGCCGTCGGTAGCAGCGCCCTGCGCCGCGATCTTAACCCATGGCGGACAGGCCGCCTTACCACCCATTACGAGGAATTTTAATGATTTCGTCTCTTGAGGAAACCCTGCTGGGCTCCATCCGCACGATCCCGGACTATCCGAAACCGGGCGTCCAGTTTCGCGACATCACGACGCTTCTCGGCAACGCCCGCGCATTTCGCCGCGCCGTCGATGAACTTGTCCATCCCTACGCCGGGACGAAGGTCGAACAGGTCGCCGGCATCGAGGCCCGCGGTTTTATTCTCGGCGGAGCGGTTGCGCATCAGCTGTCTGCCGGCTTCGTGCCGATCCGCAAAAAAGGCAAGCTGCCGCACCACACGGTGCGGATCGCCTACAGTCTCGAATACGGCATCGACGAGATGGAGATGCACGAGGACGCGGTCAAGCCGGGCCAGACGGTCATCCTCGTGGACGACCTGCTTGCCACCGGCGGCACGGCAGAAGCCGCGGTCAAATTGCTTCGGCAGATGGGCGCTGAAGTGGTCGCGGCCTGTTTCGTGATCGATCTGCCGGATCTCGGCGGCCGCGCGAAGCTCGAGGCGATGGACGTGACCGTGCGCACGCTGGTCTCCTACGAAGGCGATTAATCGCTCGGCTGGCGTCTGATCAGCACCGCATTGTCGAAGGTAACGACCTGGTCGCCGGCCTCGTTGAAGCCGCTGGCGCGGGTGATTACGATTCCCCATTCGGGATCGGTCTTGCGCGGGCGCTTGTCGATGCATTCGCTGTAGTAGTGGATCGTGTCGCCGGCATAGACGGGCTTCGTCCATACAACGTCGAAAATGCCCGGCGACGGCCCGAAATACGGGACCGGCAATCCTCTTTCGCGCAGCGACCGGAACCAGATCGGACGATATTCGACGGCGAGCTTCATCCAGACCGAAGCCGTATGCCAGCCTGACGCGCAGAGCGCGCCGAACATGGAGTCGCGGGCGGCTTCCGCGTCGAGATGGAAAGGTTGCGGGTCATATTTGCGGGCGAACCGGATAATCTCTTCCGGCGTGAACGTGTGGGTTCCGTAGTCGAGCTTCTCGCCGACAATGAATGCGTCGAGACCGTTCATTGGCCGCCGCCTGCGTCGCGCATGGCGAAGAATGTGGGGTTGGAGCACTCGCACACAAGTTCGCCGTGCTGGTTTTGGATCTCCTGCTCGAACTGGACAATTCCCAGACCCGGCCGTGATTTCAACGGCCTTGCGGACAGCACGCGCGAGACGCCGCTCAATACGTCTCCGGCGAGCACAGGCCGCTTCCATCGGACATAATCGACCTTCGGCGCGCCCTGGGCCGTGGAATTGAGGATATAGGATTGGGCCATCATGCGCATGATCAGGCCGCAGGTCTGCCAGCCGGACGCCGCAAGGCCGCCAAGCAGGCTCTCTTTTCCCGCTGCTTCATCCAGATGCATGGGTTGCGGATCGAATTCGGCGGCGAATTCGATGACTTCTTCCGCGTCCACTGTCAGCGGCCCCAGGGCGAATTCCCGTCCAGGCGTGAAATCCTCGTAACTGAGCCTTGGATTGTCGGGCGCCGTGTTCATGGAAGAGGCCGTCGTTACGTGTTGAACTTGAAGAGCATGACGTCGCCGTCCTGCACAACGTATTCCTTGCCCTCGTCGCGGGCCTTGCCCGCCTCACGGGCGGCGACTTCGCCGCCAAGCGCCACGAAATCGTCATAGGCGATGGTCTGCGCCCGGATGAAACCCCGTTCGAAGTCCGTGTGAATGACGCCGGCGGCGCGCGGCGCTTTCGAGCCGCGGCGCACTGTCCAGGCCCGGGTTTCCTTCGGGCCCGCGGTGAAATAGGTGATGAGATCGAGCAGGGCGTATCCCGCCCGGATCAACTTGTCGAGGCCAGGTTCCTCAAGGCCGAGTTCGCCCAGATATTCGGCTGCTTCCTCCGCATCGAGCTGCGCGACCTGCGCCTCGATCTCCGCGGAAATGACGACGTGCTGCGCGCCCTGCGCTTCGGCCATTTCCGCCACGGCCGCAGTCTGCGCATTGCCTGAGGCGGCGTCGGCTTCGGCGACATTGCAGACATAGAGGACCGGCTTGGACGTCAGGAGGTTGAGGATATTCAGAAGCCGCATGTCCTCGGCGGCGAGATCCGGCGTCATGACGCGCACGGGCTTGCCGTTCTGCAGCAGCGACAGCGCCTTTTCCATGATCGGCAGGATGAGGATTGATTCCTTGTCCTTGCCGGTCGCGCGCTTGCGGGTCTGCTCCACACGCCTCTCGAGACTTTCGAGATCCGCCAGCATGAGCTCCGTCTCGATCGTATCGGCGTCGGCGACCGGATCGATCCGGCCTTCGACATGGGTGATGTCGTCATCCTCGAAACAGCGCAGCACATGGACGATTGCGTCCACCTCGCGGATATTGGCGAGGAACTGGTTGCCCAGACCTTCGCCCTTCGAGGCGCCGCGCACGAGGCCGGCGATGTCGACAAACGAGATGCGGGTCGGAACGATCTCCTTCGACTGGGCGATCGAGGCGATTTTCGTCAGCCGCGGATCCGGCACGGCGACTTCGCCCGTATTGGGTTCGATGGTGCAGAACGGATAATTGGCGGCCTGGGCCGCCGCCGTCTTCGTCAGCGCGTTGAACAGTGTGGACTTGCCTACATTGGGAAGGCCCACGATGCCGCATTTGAAACCCATGTTCCGATTATCCGTCCTTGTTTCCGAACAGCTTCTTCAGCATGCCCGCCATAGGCCCCGACGCCTTGTCGATGTTCGGTTTGGCGCGGCGCGCAGCATGGATGTGGGACTGTCCGCTGTTTTTCGTTGCTTCTGCTTTCTTGCCCGCTTCGCCTGCGGCGAGCGCAATCTTGTTCAGAAAACTGGAGTGCTCGCCCCTGGCGAGCATCGCCGCATTGACGCCGATGGCCTCAAGCAGCGGGTCGAGCCATTCACGGTCCTGTTTGGCGAAATTGCCCAGGACGTGCTTGTTGACCAGTTCCTTCGCGCCGGGATGACCGATGCCGAGCCGCAGACGCGTAAATTCATTGCCGCAATGCGCGGCGATCGAGCGTATGCCGTTGTGTCCGCCATGGCCGCCGCCGGTCTTGATGCGCGCTTTTCCGGGCGCCAGATCGAGTTCGTCATAGATGACGATGAGATCGTCCGTCGACAGTTTGTAGAACCGCATGGTCTCGCCGATGGGCTCGCCCGAGACGTTCATGAAGGATTGCGGCTTGATCAGGAGCGTCTTCTGACCGCCCAGATTACCCTCGGCGATTTCGCTCTTGAACTTCCTGGTCCATGAGGAAAAGGATTGATGGCGGGCAATGGAATCAACCGCCATGAAACCGATATTGTGACGATTGTCCGCGTAACGACTGCCGGGATTGCCAAGGCCTGCGATCAGCAGCATTGCTCAGATGTCCCTTGTGTCCAGGATTCGGAGTTCGTCAGTCTGACCGGCTGCCTCTGCGGCGTCGCCGGTGCGTGAGCGGATAATAGTTCCATCGCGCTGAAATTGAAGGCCCTGCATGGAAATTCTGCGACTGCGGCAGACATGCAGGGCCCGAATTTTGAATGCGGCTGCGACTTAGCCTTCGCTCTCTTCGCCGCCTTCTGCGTCTTCTGCTGCGTCCGCTGCTTCTGCATCGTCTTCAGCTTCTTCCGCTTCGGCGTCTTCTTCGCTCTTCAGGCCAGCCGGCGTCGCGATCGTCGCGATGGTGAAGTCGCGGTCGGTGATCGTCGGGCTGACGTCTTCAGGAAGGGAAATCTGCGAGATGTGAATGCCGTCGCCGAGTTCCAGTTCCGCGAGATCGGCAACGAAGTTGTCCGGGATCGCGTCGGCCGGGCAGGTCACTTCCACCGTGTGGCGAACAACGTTGAGAACGCCGCCGCGCTTGATGCCCGGGCAGGTTTCCTCGTTGATGAAATGGACGGGGACTTCCACCGTAACAGTCGTGTTCTTCGAAATCCGGAGGAAATCGACATGCATGGTGAAGTCGCGAACCGGATCCAGCTGATAGTCCTTCGGGAGGACACGGATCTTCTTGCCGTCGACATCGATGGTGGCGAGCGTCGTCAAAAAGCCGCCGGCGTGAATTTTGAGCGTCACGTCCTTGTAGGGCAAGGCGATCGACAGGGGAGGTTGCTTGTCACCATAGATGACAGCAGGAATATAACCGTTGCGGCGAAGTTCTCGGGCGGACCCCTTACCTACCCGTTCGCGCGCCTCGGCCTTGAGCTCATAAGAGTCGCTCATGGCATTTCCTTTCGAGGTTCTATATGGAGAGCTTTCCGGGTTGGTAAAAACCGCCGAAAAACTGTGAGCGCCAGAAGCGCCCCGTCCGCGTTGCCTCCAAGGGTGTCTGCACGGACCGGCGGTGTATAACCGAGGCCGCCCCGGGACGCAAGGGCCAATCCACCGCGACAACCTGTGTTGCATCGTCCGTTTGCAGGCCTCTCCGGGGATTGCCATATCGGCCGCATGACATATGTTATGACGTCATCGGCGGCTTTGGGGACGCGGTCGAAAGGGGACAGCCGGCGCGGCCAGAACACCGTCTTTTGCGGCGGCGATCTCGTGTTTTGATGACGCGCTCCGCCGACAGGGGACGAAAAGACACGCTGAACCATGGCAAGGCCACGCGAATTCGAAATGGGAGCGGCTATTGACGGCGCCATGAACGCCTTCTGGCGGTTCGGCTATTCAGCAACGAACCTGCCGGCGCTTCTGCGTGCGATGGGCCTGTCGCGCGGATCTTTCTACAAGGCGTTCGGCGACAAGCATGCCGCGTATCTCGCGGCGCTCGACCACTATGAACGCAAGAATATAGCGGCGGCGGCGGCGCTGTTGACGGACGGCGAGCAGGGAGGCGGCTTTGAACGCATTCTCGCGCTGTTCCAGCTAGCCCAGGAAGACCGGCAGGAAACCGCAAGAGGTTGTTTCGTGTGCAACGCCATGGTCGAAGTGGCGCCGAAAGACGAGCAGGTCGCCGACAAGACCCTGTGCATGACGCGCAAGCTGGAGGATGCGCTCTTCGACGCGATCAGCGATATCGACGAACTCAAGCCGCTTGACGCGGCGGCGCGCCGGCGCAAGGCCGCGATCGTGACGCGCTTCTATATCGGCTCCAAGGCAACCGGAAAGACCGGCCGCGACAATCAGGACTGGGCGGCGCTGCTGAGCGACATTCTCAACCTGTCAGTCTGAGCCTGCTCCGCCCTTGCGTTCATTCGGTTTCGGGGTTCTGAGAAAGAGCGGGATGAGCGCCAGCAGGATAAACAGCCTGAAGATGTGATGGCTCGCGACATAGGCCGGGTCGATATGCATATTGACGGCGATCGCGGCCATGGTCTCCAGACCACCCGGCGCATAGGCGAGCAGCACCTGTTTCGGATCGAGACCCGTCACACGGGCGACGGCCAGCGCGCAGGCGAACGAGATGGCGAAGGCCGAAACCGTCACCGCAACGGCGCCGCCGGCGGAACGTCTGAAGGCCACCCACGAGACATTGCTGAAGCGGGTCCCGATCAGGCTTCCGAGGATCACGAAACATGGAACGGAGAGCCATTGCGGCACCGCGCCGGACGCTATTCCGGTGATGTGGCTCAGCGTGGCGATCAGCAAGCCGCCCATCAGGAACGCTGCCGGCACGCGCGCCTTGAGAAAAAGCCAGCCGGCGGCGACCGCCAGGAGGCCGTTGATCAGCAGCCAGGGCAGGCTCATCGCTTCGATGGCGCCCGTGCTGTCGGGGGAAGACAGTCCCATTCCCACCAGCGTGAAGGGCACGAGCAGGGTCAGGGCAAGCAGACGCAGGCTCTGTATCATGCCGATGGCGAGCGTGTCGCTGCGGGTTTCCGATGCGAGACTGAAGACGTAGCTCAGATGGCCGGGCGTAGCGGCCAGCAGGGCGGAGTTGCTGTCCAGCTTCCAGATGCGGGCAAGAATCGCCCAGCCGGTGATCATCACCAGCGCGACGCTGAAAACCAGTCCGATGAAACTCAACGGCCACTGCCGGGCAGCCTCCAGCGTCGCCGGCGAAACGCCGGACCCCATCACCATGCCTATGACGATGAAGCTGACCTGCCGCAAAAAGACCGGCACATCGAGTTCTACGCCGGCGAAACCGGCGATCGTGACGGCCAGCAGCGGGCCCGTGAGCCAGGCGGCCGGAAAATGCAGCAAGACGGAAACGGCGGCGCCGACGGCTCCGATTGCAAGCGTGGCGCAGACGATCCCGATCTGGCGGGCCGGAACGCGGTCCTTCCAGCTGGAAGCGCCAGGGCTCAATCGAACAGGCTGGAAACCGAGGATTCAGACGCCGTGCGGTTGATCGCCTCGCCGATGAGGCTGGCGGTGCTGATGACCCGAATGTTGTGTGCGTTCTGAACTGCGGTTGTGGGCTGGATGGAATCGGTGATCACCAGTTCCGTCAGTTTGGAGGAGGTGACGCGCGCGACCGCGCCTCCGGACAAAACGCCGTGCGTTATATAGGCGGTCACGCTGGTGGCGCCGTTCTTCAGAAGCGCTTCGGCTGCGTTGCAGAGCGTTCCACCCGAATCGACGATATCGTCGATGAGGATACAGTCTTTTCCGTCGACATCGCCGATGACGTTCATCACTTCCGATTCGCCGGGTCTGTCGCGTCTCTTGTCGACGATGGCGAGCAGGGCGTCGAGACGCTTTGCGAGCGCTCTGGCCCGCACCACGCCGCCGGTGTCCGGGGAAACGACCATGACGTTGGACACATCATAGTGGTCCTTGATGTCGCGGGCGAGAATGGGAACTGCAAAGAGATTGTCGGTCGGAATATCGAAGAAACCCTGGATCTGGCCGGCGTGCAGGTCGAGGGTCAGAACCCTGTTTGCGCCTGCCTCGGTGATCAGGTTGGAAACGAGTTTGGCCGAGATCGGCGTGCGGGGACCGGGTTTGCGATCTTGGCGGGCGTAGCCGAAATAGGGCAGAACCGCCGTGATGCGCTGCGCGGAGGCGCGCCGCGCGGCGTCGGTCATGATGAGAAGCTCCATCAGGTGATCGTTCGCGGGATACGACGTGGACTGGATGATGAAGACATCCTCGCCCCGGACGTTTTCCTTGATTTCAACGAAGATTTCCTGATCGGCGAACCGTCTGACGGTGGCGTTCCCAACCGGAATGTTGAGGTAATTGCAGATGGATTCCGCCAGGATCCGGTTGGAGTTGCCTGCGAAAACTTTCATGGCGCTGCCTGTCGTCACGGTGCTCTACCGCGGCTTTTAACGGCCTTCCATGCGATTGCAAGAGACTGGCGCCGGTTTATGTGATTTTAAACAGGAATCAGGAGTGCGCCGGGAAAGGAAATTCACGATCGCGCCGTTGCGCGCCAGGCCAGATAGTCGCTGATGGTTTTCGAGGCGATCGATTCCATGACGCCGGCGCCGACGACCGACCAGGGATCCGACGCGGACCCTTGCACGACTTCCTGGCCGCGAATGCGGTGGAGCCGCGTTCCGTTGTTGTCGAGGACATCCCAGACAAAGGCGACGGTCGTCGTGTCGCCATCGGAAAACGCGGAGAAGTAACCCTTCAGGATATGATCGCTGTCGCCGCTTAGCGCATTGACGATCATCAACCCGTTGCTGCGGGCCGCGGAGCCAAGACCGCTCGACAAGGGTTGAACCGCGCTGACCGGCGCGCCGATGACGGGCGTGAAGCTGATGGTTCCCTTGCGGCGGCCGGGAAGCGACGTCAGGGCGTTCTGGATGGGCGCGCCGGAGGTCTGCGTCTGCGTAGTTCCGTTGACGAGGCCGGTCTGCTGCAGCGTCTGCTGTTCACCCGGAATGTCCGCCGGGGGCTGCGGACCCCGGGACAGACCGAGCGTCCTGCCCGAATTGCAACCGGCAAGCGCCAGTATCAAAACACCGACTGTCGTCAAGGTCGGGATCGTTCGCACGCCTGCGCTTTCCTTTCCCCGCTTTCATTCCTACCGGATGATCAGGTCGAGACCGTGCGCCGACAGCGGCGTCGGCTCCTCTTCTCCGGTAAGATATGTCTGGCCAAGCGTCATGGCCGTATTGGTTTCCGAATCCATGATGATCATGTGCACGAACAGGGACATGTCAGGCCGGATTTCCTGCTGGTTGCCGGAAAAGAACATTTCGCGCTCCATCCAGCTTGGCGTAAAGCGCGCACCCAGCGAATAACCACAGGCGTTCAGCCTGTGCCGGGTCATTCCCCGTTGTTCCATCGTAGTGGCGTGGGTGGAGAAAACGTCACCGAAGGTGTGGCCCGGACGCAGAACCGCTTCGATTTCCTCGATGGTCTCGCGGCATACGTCGTAGAGCTCCAGATGCCTTTCCGTCGGCTTGCCGACGATGACCGTGCGCATCATGGCTACATGGTAATGGGCGTAGACGCCGGCCCATTCGAGCGTGAGCTGGTCGTTTTCGTCGAGTTTCCTGCGGCCTGCCTTGTAACGGCAGAGCAGGGCGTCCACGCCGGATCCGATGATAAACTCGTTCGCCGGATAATCTCCGCCACCGGCAAAGACGGCGGCCTGCATGGCGGCGAGGATGTCGCCTTCGTCCGCGCCGGGCGCGACGAGCGGCAGGGCGGCGTCAAGCGCCGCGTCGGCGAGCGTCGCGGCCTGTTTCACATAGTCGATTTCCGCCGGGCTCTTGGTCAGCCGCAAACGCGATATGATATGCGATGCGTCGCTGAGATCGGCGAAGGACTGCAACTGGTTGTCAAGCTTGTGGCAATTGCCGCCGGTCAGGCCGTGCGTGTCGTATTCGACGCCGATCCTGCTGCCCAGCAGATCGAGATCGTTCAGCAGATTCTTCAGGTCGACCGCCGGATCAGCGTTTGCGCGGTCCGTCCAGATCGAGATGTTTTCGATGATCGAGGTATGGCGGGCCTGGCGCATATCGGCCGATCGGGTCAACAAGGTCATCGAGCCGTCAGCGGTGACGACGAGCGTCTGGAAGAAGCAGAAGCCGAACGTGTCGTATCCCGTCAGCCAGTACATGCTCTCCTGGGCGAAGAGTAGCATGGCGTCGAGCTTGTTGTCTTCCATCGCATCCAGCAAGCGACGCATTCGCCACTTGTATTCTTCCCTCTCAAACTGCAGCGCCATGATTCTCCCCGTCAATTATGCTTATTGCAGAAATCTGCCGGCCGTAGTCCGGCTCGCCACGATGCGTGGCGCGTCTGAATGAAAAGAAGCGGTCTTCGTCGGCGTAGGTGCATTCGCCGACAGAAACCGCGCGCACGCCGGCCGTCGCGAGCCGGTCGAGCGTGAAGGCCTGGAGATCGAACATCCGGTGTCCGTATTTGGCCGACGGTTCGAAATAGACCGCGTTCGCGCTGCCTTGCGCCAGAAACCGATCGACGAATTCCGGACCGACCTCGTAATTTGCGCCACTGATGGACGGACCGAGGCAGGCGACGATGGCCTCGCGTCGGGCGCCAAGCGACACCATCGCGTCGATTGTCGCTTCTGCAACGCCGTTGAAAGCGCCTTTCCAGCCCGCATGGGCGGCGCCGATGACGCCGGCTTCCGGATCGGCGAACAGGATCGGACCGCAATCCGCGGTGAGCACTCCGAGCACGATGCCGGGCGTGGCGGTGACGAGGGCGTCGGCTTTCGGCCGGCTGTCTTCCATCGGTCGATCCACCACGACAACGTCTGCGGAGTGAATCTGGTGGAGGGTGGCCAGACGGTCTTCCGGCAAATGGAACCAGCGGCAAATCCGGGCGCGGTTCTCCCGCACGTCGTCCGGCTCGTCATCCGATCCGAGGCCAACGTTCAATCCGCGATAGATTCCCCCGGACGTTCCTCCGATCCGGGTGAAATAACCATGGCGGATAGCGGTATTTGAACAGGCCTCCTTCAGCGTATCGCTGACAATCGGTTCAGGTCGGCCCAGGTCAAGCATGGTTGGCCCCTCAGCTTCGCACGGTCAAATGATGTGTAATGTGACCGTGCATGTCAATTATCCGTAAAAAATGGCGCCAGTTCCAGTTTGTCGCCGGTGACGCACATTACCTTGAAAAGGTTACCCATATCATGACTTCCGTCGCCTGCAAGGCGCTGCACGGCGGCGGTGATTTGCTGCTGCGCGTCTTCATCCTTGCCGGCGCCGAGCCGACCGGCGCGTTCAAGAAGGCCGAGCGCGAGCAGGAAGTCGCCCTGCGTCATTACCGGCATGACATGAACGCCGCGCATGGCTTGCGCCAGCATCTCAAAATCGACGTGGCTGGTCAGGTCAGCCTCTCCGGGCGTTTCGAGCACAGATACGTATCTGTGTTCGCGCACCGCCTGCAAAGTGTCGCCGAAGCCGGAGCGGACGTGCCCGTAGTCGATAACGAGACCGGCGCCGCCATCTCTTTCAATCCGCTCTGCGATCTTTGCGGCGACCGCGTTGCGGGCAGGGGAAACCTCG
The DNA here is from genome assembly GCA_024343425.1 of Rhizobiaceae bacterium MnEN-MB40S. Lineage (GTDB taxonomy): Bacteria > Pseudomonadota > Alphaproteobacteria > Rhizobiales > Rhizobiaceae > Flavimaribacter. The sequence continues at coordinate 123,941 of BRLC01000004.1, read as the reverse complement.
AACACCGTTCCGGGGCTGACGGCGTCCTGAGCGGGAAGAAAGCTGTCGTCGAGAGAAGCCGATCCGACCGAAAAGACGAGTTCGTCATCGTCGTCGAGCGCAACCACCCTTTCGCGGAAACCGGAATCGGTGGAAACGAACTGGCGGATCGGAAGTGCGTCGAAAAACTCGTTCGCCACCAGCAGCGTGAAACCTGGCTCTATCGTGTCGATGTCGTCATGCCAGCGAACGGGCGACGTGGATACGGACAGCGCCCTGGACTGTAACTCCCTCAGCCTCTCGCTGGTCTCGACGAGTTCAATCGTCGCCTTGGCTGCGAGCTCGGGCGCGAGTTTGCTGACCACCCGCATCACATCGGCCATCAGGACGCCGCGTCCCGGTCCCAGTTCGGCGATCCGGACGGGCAAGGGCGCGCCATGCGCTTTCCATGCGTTGACAAGGAAGACGCCGATCAATTCGCCGAAAAGCTGACTGATTTCCGGCGCTGTGATGAAGTCTCCGTCCGCGCCAAAGGGTTCGCGGACTTTGTAATAACCGTAGTCCGGATCGGCGAGACACAGGGAGAAAAAGTCAGCGACGCCGATCGGGCCGTTGAGGCTAATCAGGCGGGCGATCTTTTCGCCCAACGGGGTTGTCATTTTCCGGTGTCCGCGGTTCCGGCGGCGGGCTTGGCCATCGCCATGACGGCGACGCCAAGCAGCAGCATCGGAGTGGACAGGACCATGCCCATCGTCAGCCAGCCGCCGTACAGATAGCCGATCTGGACATCCGGCTGACGCACGAACTCGACCAGGATTCGGCTGACGGCGTAGCCGGCCAGAAATGCGCCGCTGACGAAGCCGGGCGATTTGAGCTTGCCCAGGCGCCAGATGAGGAAAGCCAGGAGGGCGAACAGCGCCAGACCTTCCAGAAACGCTTCATAAAGCTGGCTCGGATGACGCGGCTCCGGCCCCCCGGTCGGGAAAACCATGGCCCAGGGGACGTCGGTTGTCTTGCCCCACAATTCGCCATTAATGAAATTGGCGATGCGGCCAAGCAGCAGACCGAGCGGCGTTGACGCGGCGACAACGTCGAACAGGCTCCAGGTGGAAATGCGCCGGAACCTGGCGAATAGAAACATTGCCAGTATCGTTCCGAGCAGGCCGCCGTGAAACGACATGCCGCCGTTCCAGACCTCAAACAGGCTCAAGGGGTTGGCCGCAAAGGTCGGCCAGTCGTAAAACAGCATGTATCCGACGCGACCGCCGGCCACGATGCCGACTGCGGCCCACAGCAGGAAATCGTCAAGGTCCGTGACCGTCATGGCCGGTGCGCCGCCTGCCCACAGGCGGTTGGTGGAAACCACCTTGCGCGCATAGCGCCAGCCAAGGAGAATGCCGACGACGTAGGCGAGGCCATACCAGTGGACCGCAACGGGTCCGATCGAGAAAATGACCGGATCGATATTCGGATAGGGCAATACCGCTTGAACGGTTTCCATGAACGCGATCTTTCGGTTTCAAGGGCTCAACTGCGCGCGGACCATGCCGGGCTTGTTCTCCGAGGTCAAGGCTTGCATGTCGACGCCGAAACTCCTACCTCTTGGGCGTTCCCGTTTGCAGCGAGACGCGCCGGGATGACTGATTTTTCACAGACAACGAGGCATCGCTATGACGTCAGGACCCAATCGATTCATGGATGAATTCGCCCGTTTGATGACGGACGCCGCCGGCGTGGCCCAGAGCGCGCGCAACGAAATGGAAACGGCTTTCAAAACGCAGATGGAGCGGGTGCTTGCCGGTATGGACGTTGTCCAGCGGGAAGAATTCGAAGCGGTGCGGGAGATGGCCGTGAAGGCGCGCGACGAAAACGAGGCGCTGGCGAAACGCATCAATGAACTCGAAGCGCAGCTCTCTGAACAGAAAAAGGCTGCGAAACCATCGACGACGCGCAAGAAAACGGCTCCGGACACGAGCGCTAAATAAAATTCATAAAAAATTTTAGGCGTTCCGGAATCCGGAAAAATCCTTTGCGCAGAATCTCTTAGAGTCACTGCCCACAACACTGTCCACATGTGATTTGGAGCAGGCTCCAAAAAGGGGCTGGTTCTCTGACTCTGCCATTATACACTGATTTTACAAGATGATTCGAAACGGGTTGCTACGAGGGCCGGTTGATCCGGTTGCGGGTCTGTTTCGCAATCTTGTGCGGGCGAGCGGGTTTGCGCGTAACCAGTAATCATGTTTCGGCGTCCGTTTTCGATTACCGTGAATAGTGAATTCCAGACTGAGAAGGTGCGGCATGGGTCTTATGGAACTGGTATATGAGCGACAGTCCAATCCGGTCGACATGATCGAGGTTGTCGCAACGAGCAACGAGTGGTCCTTTGAACGGTCGGGCGAAGACGAGATCGCCATGACGATCGAGGGGCGCTGGTCGGATTACCACATCTCATTTTCCTGGATGGAGGATTACGAGGCCCTCCATCTGGCCTGCGCATTCGATATCAATGTGCCGGATAACCGGGTCAACGAGGTGGTCAAGCTCCTGTTCGAGGTAAACGGCCAGGTGCTTATGGGGCATTTCGATCTCTGGCAGCAGGAAAACGTCATCATATTCCGGCAGTCGCTGCTGCTGGCCGGAGGCGCGGAGCCGACCAACGCCCAGGTGGAAGTGCTGCTGTCGAGCGCGCTTGAAACATGCGAACTCTACTTCCAGGCGTTCCAGTTCGTGATCTGGTCGGGAATGGACGCCAAGGCGGCCGTCGACACGGTGATGTTCGAAACAGTTGGAGAAGCGTGACGGAAATGTCTTCCGCTCCGATCGTTCTTGTGGGCGCCGGCAATATGGGCGGCGCGATGCTGGCCGGCTGGCTGACTTCCGACACGGACGCCGGCTCCTTTGTCATCGTCGATCCGGCGCCGTCTCCGGCAGTGCAGGTCCTTATCGACAGGCATGGCCTGCGGCATGAAAAAAACGCGCCTTCCGATGTGAAGGCGGCGATCGTTTTTCTGGCCGTGAAGCCCCAGATGATGGAAGCGGTTCTTCCAACGCTGACCGGCCTGATCGGCGACGACACGCTGTGCATATCCATCGCCGCAGGCACGACGGTTTCGACGATCCAGTCGTTTCTCGGCGATATCGCCGTGGTTCGCGCAATGCCGAACACGCCTGCCATGGTGGGACGCGGCATAACCGGCGCCTGGGCCAACAAAGCTGTCAGCCCGGCGCAGCGCGACGCCGCTGACAGAATGTTGTCTGTCACGGGACCTGTCGAATGGGTCGACGAAGAGCCGCTCATCGACGCCATTACGGCGGTGTCCGGAAGCGGGCCCGCCTACGCTTTCTATCTCGTCGAATGCATGGCCGAGGCCGGTCGCAAGGCCGGACTGGACGAGGATATCGCGATGCGGCTTGCGCGAGCAACCGTATCCGGCGCCGGAGAGCTGATGCACCGTTCCGACGATCCGGCGGCGACCCTGCGCAAGAACGTCACTTCGCCCGGCGGGACGACGGCGGCGGCCCTTGACGTGCTCATGGGCGACGACGCGATGCAGGATCTCTTGACGCGCGCTGTCGCTGCTGCAAAAAAGCGCGCCGGAGAACTGGCGGGGTAGTTTGCGATGAGCGAGACGATTGCATGGCAGGATTTCGAGAAGGTCGACATCCGGGCAGGAACCATTGTGGAAGCGTCCGAATTTCCCGAGGCCCGCAAGCCGGCGATCAAGTTGAAGGTCGATTTCGGACCCGAGATCGGCGTCAGGAAATCTTCCGCCCAGATCACCAAATATTATGAGCCCGGCGAACTTGTCGGCCGGCAGGTGATGGCGGTCGTGAATTTCCCGCCGCGGCAGATCGGGCCGTTCATGTCCGAGGTTCTGGTTCTCGGCTTTCCGGATGAGGAAGGCGCGGTCGTGCTCGCCGCGATCGACAAGAAGGTGCCCGACGGCGGCAAGCTGTTTTAGAGCGCATTTAAGCCGGGACGCGGACGATTGCCTGCAGCCCGCCTTGCGGGCTTGTAGATAATCTTATGTCGCCGCCATGGCTTCTGGCGATATCCCTTGCGATTGAAAGGCCGAGGCCGGTGCCGCTGGTGTCCTGGTTTCGCGCCTCGTCGAGCCGGAAGAACGGTTTGAACACTTCTTCCCGCATATCTTCCGGTATACCCGGGCCGTCGTCATTGACGGTGATCGTCAGCCAACTGCGGTTGACCTGTACCTGGATGTCGACGTGGTCGGCGTATCGCCAGGCGTTCGAGACCAGATTGGTGACAAGCCTGGTGAAGGCTTTCGGCCGTACCGTGACGATGGGATTGCCTTCGATCGACGTGGTCTGGCTGTGGCCGCGGAGCTTGGCGTCGTCGGCGAGTTTTTGAAGCAACTCCTCGAGGTCTAGTTCGCCGACATCCTCCTCGGCCTCGCCTCGCGCAAAGGACAGATATCCCTCCAGCATCGATTGCATGTCGTCGACATCGTCGCTCAGGCTCTTTACTTCATCGGCGTTTCCAACGAGGGCGAGTTGCAGTCGAAACCGGGTGAGGATGGTTCTGAGGTCATGGCTGACGCCGGTCAGCATGGCGGTGCGCTGTTCGATCTGCCGCTCAATGCGTTCGCGCATGCGGATGAAGGCGAGGCCGGCCCGTCGCACCTCGTCGGCGCCGCGGGGGCGGAAATCCTCCGGCGTCTTCTGACCCTTGCCGAAGGATTCGGCGGCCTGGGCAAGGCTGAGAATCGGCCGGATCTGGCCGCGCAGGAACAGGATGGCGATAACCAGCAGAACCAGGGACGTGCCGACCATCCACAACAGGAAGATATGGGTGTTCGACGCATAGGCCTGGCTGCGCCGCGCGAAGACACGGATTATCTTGTCGTCCAGAAGGATCCGGATCACCACAAGATTGGAGTTGCCGACCGTGTCGATCCAGAACGGCCGCCGGATCTGGTGGGTGATTTCCTCGCTCAGAATGGAATCGAGTATCGAGAAAAACGGCTTTGTCATTGGCGGCGGCAGGCTGCCGGCCGGCTCGATTGCGACGCTCAGCCCCAAACGTTGTGCGGCGATGCGTTCGATCTCGTCATAATTTGCGTCCTGCGGATAGGTCTCGATGACGTCGATGATCGCGGCGATGTCGCGCACAACCGCGGTCGACAGGCGCTGCGTCACGGTTTGCCAGTGACGCTCCATGAAGACGAAAGCGATAACCGACTGTAGCAGCACCATCGGAACGATGATGATCAGCAGGGTTCGTCCGTAGAGGCCGGTTGGAATGCGCCGGGTGAACCAGCGCGTAAAGCGGTTCAGGCCGCGGGGCGGATGCTGTTCGTATTCGCGTCTTATGGAATCTATGGTCGTCATCAGCCGTCCCTGCCGTGGAACTCCCGCCACGGCTGTCGAAATCGGCTATACCTTATTCTACACTCAGGCGGTATCCAATGCCTCTGACCGTTTGCAGCCACATCGGATTGGCCGGATCGTCCTCGATCTTGCGTCGCAGCCGGTTGATCTGCACGTCGATCGTCCGTTCGCCGATGCCGACGTCGTTGCCGACCAGTTCGTGGCGGGGAATGGTCTCGCCCGGACGTTCGGCGAAATGAACCATGATTTCCTGCTCGCGGTCGGTAAGCCTAATCACGTTGGCGCCGCGCTTGAGTTCGCGCCGGGCGAGGCCGAACGTGTAGGGGCCGAAGACGATCTGCTCGATCTTCTGAATGTCCGGCGGACCACCGCGTCTCAGGATGTTGTTGATGCGCAGAACAAGTTCGCGCGGGTCGAACGGCTTGGGCAGGTAATCGTCGGCCCCGGCTTCCAGGCCTTCAAGGCGATGATCTATTTCGGCGAGGGCCGTCAGCATGAGGATCGGGACGTCGCGCACTTCGCGCAGGGATTTCGTGAGGTTCACGCCGTTTTCACCGGGCATCATCACATCCACGATCAGGAGATCGAATTCGAGGCCGGCAAGCTTTCGGCGCGCTTCGGTTGCGTCGCTTGCCGTCGTGATCCGATAGCCTTGCTCGGTCAGGTACCGATTGAGCAAGTCCCTGATACGGGTGTCGTCATCGATGACAAGAAGATGCGCCGCGTCGTCGGAGAGGGGTTTTGCAGCCATGCGATCGTCCTTCTTCTGCGCTCAATCCGTGTCGGTCATCCTTTGCAGGAATGTCCTGACCATATCACGACCTTGCGGATCAAGCGCACTAAGTGCTCTGGCTATGCGGCGAGACTGTGGCCGCGCCAGCTCCAGCGCCAGTTCGCGCCCTTTCAGGGTCGGATACAGGCGACGTTGTCGACGATCCTTTGGACCCACGACCTGGTGGATATAGCCTGAATCCACCAGTTGCTTGAGAACCCGCGCCAGGCTCTGCTTGGTGATGCGCAGCGTGTCGAGGAGGTCGGCGACGGTCATCCCCGGCTGCCGGTTGACGAAATGTACAACGCGGTGGTGCGCCCGCCCGAACCCCGACTTTTCCAGTATGGCGTCCGGATCGGACGTGAAGTCGCGATAGGCGAAGAACAATTGTTCGATGAGGTCGAAATCGATGCCCTCGGCGTCGGAAATCGGTCCGGTTACTGTTTCTTCCTCGGACGTCTTCCTTGCCTGTTCGGACGACATGTGGTCATTTCCCTTCAAATATGTCAGCCTTGTTGACATATTTTCATGCTATTGCTAGCGTTGCCGGGCGTCAAGGATTTGGCGCCGTGGCCGGATCATCGTCGGAAAAATCAACGATGGACAACCCCTAGCGGGTTTTATACGGAAACAAGAAGGTCCCGCAATCAAAACAACCAGGCTCGCTTCAAGCGCCGGAGGAAAACGCTATGGCATCGGCTCCTTTCGATCAACTCGATGGACATATTTGGTTCAATGGAGAATTCGTCCCCTGGAAGGACGCGAAGGTGCATGTACTGACGCACGGACTGCATTATGCAAGCAGCGTTTTCGAGGGCGAACGCGCCTATGGCGGCGAAATCTTCAAGCTCCGCGAACACACGGAGCGTCTTTTCGAATCGGCGCGCATCCTGGGCTTCGAAATTCCCTTTACCGTCGAGGAGATCGACGAGGCCTGCAACAGCCTTTTGAAGATGCAGGGCTTCGACGACGCCTACATCCGTCCCGTCGCGTGGCGCGGCAGCGAGATGATGGGCGTTTCGGCGCAGAGCAACAAGATCAACGTGGCGATCGCGATCTGGCAGTGGCCGTCCTATTTCAAGCCGGAAGAGCGGCTCAAGGGCATTCGTCTGGATATCGCCCAGTACCGGCGGCCCGATCCGGCGACCGCTCCCAGCAAGGCCAAGGCGGCCGGCCTTTACATGATCTGCACTCTGTCCAAACACGCCGCCGAGGCAAAAGGCTATGCGGATGCATTGATGCTGGACTGGCGCGGTCGTGTGGCCGAGGCAACGGGCGCGAACATCTTCTTCGTCAAGGACGGCGTCATTCACACGCCGACGCCCGACTGTTTTCTTGACGGCATTACCCGTCGGACGGTGATCGATCTTGCGAAAAAGCGCAATTACGAGGTTGTCGAGCGCACGATCATGCCGGAAGAAATGGCGGAGTTCGAGCAGTGCTTCCTGACCGGAACGGCCGCCGAAGTCACGCCGGTTTCAGAAATCGGGCCGTACAAATTCACCGTGGGCGAAATCACCGAAAACCTGATGAACGACTACACGCACGCTGTGCAACCGATCAAGCAGGCCGCTGAATAGCAGGCGGTTCATGACAGGCACCGGGCGTTGCGCCTGACGGCGCTCGGTCTTCGGAGGACATTTTATGGGTCAGCTTCAGGCGGGGATCATCCCGGTCACCGCGTTCCAGCAGAATTGCACCATCCTGTTCGATTCCGAGAGCAAGAAAGGGGTCGTCATCGATCCGGGCGGCGATGTCGACCAGATCAAGGAGGTGATCGAGAAGAACGCCATCGACGTGACGGCGATCTGGCTGACCCACGGGCATATCGATCACGCAGGCGGCGCGATGGACCTGAAGGATGCGCTGGGCGTGGATATCATCGGTCCGCATCGCGACGACCTGCCGCTGCTGAGCGGGCTGGAGGATCAGGCGGCGATGTTCGGCCTGGACGGCGCCGTCAGAAACGTGACGCCCGACAAGTGGCTGGAGGAGGGCGAGAACGTCGCCTTCGATGGCCACACATTCGAGGTCTATCATTGTCCCGGACACGCGCCCGGCCATGTGATCTATTATAATCGCGCCGCGAAATTCGCCCATGTCGGCGATGTGCTCTTTCGCGGGTCGATCGGCAGAACCGATCTTCCCGGCGGCGACCATCAGCAGTTGCTGGAATCGATCCGCACGAAGGTGTTTCCGCTGGGCGACGACGTCGGCTTCATTTGCGGCCATGGCCCCGGCGGCAGGATTGGCGAGGAACGCCGCACCAATCCTTTCCTGACCGGGCTGTCCGCCTGACGCGTTCTATCTGACGACGCAGAAATGATCCCTGCCGTCATAGCCGCGGTAGGTGCCTTTTGTCGCGTCGAACGAGCGGTACTTGTTCGCGCAGTAGCGGTACCATTCGTCGCTCCAGGGTTCGGCGCCCGCGACGGGCCCGCTTGTGCGGTAGCCGGCCGGCGGAGGAGCTGACGGCGCAGGAAGCGGATTGTTGTACGATCCTGGCCGGTTGCTTTCCACGATGGCGCCGCCGATGATGGCCCCGGTCGCAAGACCGAGCACGCCGAGGGCGACGGCGTCGCCCCCATAGTAGTAGCCGGGTGGGCCGTAATAGGCGCGCGGACCGTACCAGTAGGGCCGGGGGCCGTATCTCGGTCCCCAGCGCGGATAGGGGGCCTTGTGCCATTTTCCGTAATGCTTGTGGGGGGGCGGAGGCGGTCCATCGGCGTATGCGCCGCTCAGCGGCAGCATGACCGAAACCGACATGGCCATAACGGCCAGAAGCGATTTACTCAGCAAGTTCATGTGTTCATTCCCGCAATTGCGTCATTCCGAGAAACGGATCGTACGATGCATCCGTTCCCTGCTATTATGAGATCCTGTTGCTGAACGGAATCTGAACAGACAAATTCGGTTATCCTGTGGCGCCCCCAAAACTCGCTGGAAGCGCCGGTATTTGCCGCGTCTCAGTCTCCGGATTTCTGCGGGACGAGGCTATCTGGAATTCGCCAGGGCGTTGCCAAGGAGCGCGCCTGCCGCGAACCCGATGAGACCGATGGCGGCCGCATTGTCATTCTTCTTGACGACGACGGGATAGCGATAGGCCGGCGGCCGCGGCGCATGCGGCTTGTAGATCGGCTGGTGCGGCTGAACATGCGGCGGCTTGCCTGGCGCGCCCGGGTGCATTCCGGCCGCATTGGCGGCGCCAAGCGGCGCAACTGACGCGACCGCAACGACGGCGGCGATGGCGGTGATTGCAATTTTCTTCATGATCGGCTCCTTTCCGAGCATTGGCAGATCGGCGATCTGCTTTTCCATGCCCGGAAAGTACGTTTCTCGCGATGAACCGTATCTGAACAGAAGCCTTTGAAATATTACAATTTTTTAATCTACGCAAACTGTGCTGTGTTGGCGGTTATCGTATTGGCGGAGCGTAGAGAAGACCGCCGTTCGTCCACAGAGCGTTCATGCCCCGCGCTATGCCAAGCGGCGTGTCCGGACCGACGTTTCGATTGAAGATCTCACCATAGTTGCCGACATGTTTGATGACATTGTAGGCCCAGTCGTTGGTAAGTCCGATATCTTCCCCGAATGCGCCTTCCACACCGAGGAGCCGTCTGATTGCGGGGTTTTCGGAGGATTTCATCTCATCGACATTCGCCTGGGTGACGCCGAGCTCTTCGGCGTTGATCAAGGCGTTGAGAACCCATTTGGCGATGTTGAGCCACTGATCGTCGCCCTGACGAACGACGGGGCCAAGGGGCTCCTTGGAGATGATTTCCGGCAGGATCACATGCGCCTGCGGGTCAGTCAGCTTCTGACGGTTGGCGGCAAGGCCGGAAGCGTCGGTGGTGTAGACGTCGCACCGGTCGGCGTCGTAGGCTTGGGTCACCTCGTCGTTCTTTTCGAATGCGACCAGTTCGTAGGGCATGTCGTGGAGACGAAAGAAGTCGGCGACGTTCAATTCGGTGGTGGTGCCGGTCGCGCTGCAGACCGAGGCGCCAGACAGTTCGAGCGCCGATTTGATTCCGAGGCCCTTGCGCACCATCATGGCCTGTCCGTCATAATACATGACGCCGACGAAATTCGCGCCCAGCGTGGTGTCGCGTGACATGGTCCAGGTCGTCGTGCGCGACAACACGTCGATTTCGCCCGATTGAAGCGCGGTGAACCGTTCCGGCGAAGACAATGGACGAAATGTGACCGCTTGCGGGTCGTCGAAGATTGCGGCTGCGACGGCGCGGCAGTAATCGACGTCGAATCCGCTCCAGACGCCATTGCTGTCCGGGTTGGAAAAACCGGGATTACCCTGGCTCACCCCACAGGCCAGCTGTCCATTTTCCTTGACCGTATCCAAAGTGGCTGAAACCGCCGGCGCAGCGCCCAAGGCGATGATTGAGCCGACAAAAAAACTGAGAAGCGCGGTTTTCATGCGATCTCTTCCTCCCAAAAAATTTTTTAAAAATTCCTACAGTATTCAACTCATAATAGTATTCGATCGGGGCCGCCAAGGGAATATCCGACGCGCCTCATGCGACAAATTTACAAAGGTGAGCGATGCTTCCGGTCGAAAATCCAGTCGCAAACGTTCGTTCGGCCGCCGTTGCAATATACGTTTAACCAGCGCAGGCGGCGGCTTCCAACCGGCAAACTGCGTGGGAAATGCAGACCGAAAATGAAAGCGCCCGGCATTGCCGGGCGCTTAACAGTTCAATCCGATCAGCCGACGATCGACAGGTTGACCGCTTTCGGTCCCTTGCCGCGTCTGTCGGGTTCCGTGTCGAAACTTACTTTCTGATTTTCCATCAGGGTCTCAAGACCCGAATCCTTCAGGGCGGAAATATGTACGAAAATGTCCGACGCGCCATTGTCCGGCTTGATAAAGCCGAAGCCCTTGTCGGTATTAAAAAATTTCACAGTGCCAGTCTCGGCCATGCTTTCAGGTCCTCTTTAGCTCCGCAGGTCGGTTACCCACATATCTTGTATTACCCGTTTCCGGGCAAGGCAGGCAGTTCTCGAATTGGTGAGGAAAGGTCCCTGTTATCGTGATCCTGGCGGTTCCAACGACCGGCTAGCTTATCACCCGGAATATTATGCGTCTCCGGTCCGCATGGCTTTCAATAGGTTTTCCCGTGTTCGCAGATTTGCCCGAACGACGCGTAGAGTGATGCAGGTTGTGAAAATTAGCAAGAGAAACTTTTATGACGATTCCCGATTTGAGTGTTTGTCTGCGGTTAAGGTATTGATAATTAACTAAATAAATAAATTATTGTTAGTCGGCTGCCTGGTCTTGCATTAGCTTATTTCGTGTCAAGGTAACTATTTCGACCGCCAGAATTGCCGAAAAAATGAGCAGACAGCCACAATAGCCCGCTATCGTGAAGCGTTCGGAAAGCAGCAACGCGCCGAAGAAGGCGGCGAACAACGCCTCCGCAGACAGGCAGATGGCCGCCTGCGCCGGCGTTGTGTAGCGCTGGCCGACCGCCTGAAGCGAGAAGGCCGGGCCACTGGCGAAGATGCCGGAGTAAAGAACTTCCGGCGCCGCGGCGGCGATCGCGTATACGCGAACGGGCGCGGGTGCACAGCGGCGGTCAGTAAATGACGGTGAGGTTCAAAAACAGCGCGACGCAAGAGAACACCGCGAGGGCGCAAAGATAGAACCGGATCCGCGTCTGTTTTTCCCTGCTATGCTTTTCCGTATAGTCGATGTCCGACTGCATGAAACCACCCTCGCATTCGCTTGACACAGCGAAATAAAGAGGTGGATTCGGTCGGATAAAGGGCCGAATTAGGGCCTTCTCGCGATAAGTTTGTGACAGTCACAAAAGCGTTTAAGTTGTGCCGGCGCCGAGACCGTATTCGCCTTGCGTTCGGATTGCTTTTCGCAATAGAAATGAACCCCGTTCCACCTGTATCCCGATAACGACCGGAGTTACCTGACATGGCATTTCTTGCCGACGCCCTTTCCCGCGTCAAACCGTCCGCCACCATCGCCGTCGCGCAAAAAGCGAGGGAGTTGCGGGCAAGCGGTCGCGACGTCATCAGTCTGGGCGCGGGCGAGCCGGATTTCGATACGCCGGACAATATCAAGGAGGCGGCGATCGACGCCATTCGGCGCGGCGAGACGAAATATCCGCCAGTCGCCGGCATCGTGGAGCTCAGGAAGGCAATTTCCGCAAAATTCAAGCGTGAGAACCAGCTCGACTACGCCCTTGACGAAATCATCGTCGGCACGGGCGGCAAGCAGATCCTGTTCAATGCGCTGATGGCGACCCTCAATCCCGGCGACGAAGTCGTCATTCCGACGCCCTACTGGGTGAGCTACCCGGAAATGACGGCGATATTCGGCGGTCAACCGGTCTTTGCGCAAACGACGCTGGAGAACAATTTCAAACTGGATCCGGAAACGCTCGAAGCCGCAATTACCGATCGCACCAAGTGGCTGATCTTCAACTCCCCCTCCAACCCTTCCGGCGCCGCCTATGACGAGAGCGAGATGAGGGCGTTGACGGACGTGCTGAAGCGGCATCCGAATGTCTGGGTCCTGTCCGACGACATTTACGAGCATCTCTGCTACGGCGATTTTCGTTTCGTGTCGCCGGCCCAGATCGAACCTTCGCTGAAGGACCGCACGCTGACGATGAACGGCGTTTCAAAGGCCTATGCGATGACCGGCTGGCGGATCGGCTACGCCGGCGGACCCCGTCAGTTGATCAAGGCCATGGACATGATCCAGAGCCAGCAGACGTCCGGCGCCACGACGATTGCGCAATGGGCCGCGGTGGAAGCGCTCAATGGGCCGCAGGACTTCGTTGAGAAGAACAAGGCGGTATTCGAATCACGCCGCGACCTGGTGGTGTCTATGCTCAACCAGGCGAGCGGAATCGATTGCCCGACGCCGCAAGGCGCGTTCTATGTCTATCCGTCCTGCGCCGGCCTGATCGGAAAAACCGCGCCAAGCGGCAAGCGCATAGAGACGGACGAGGACTTCGTCACGGAATTGCTTGAAGCGGAAGGCGTGGCGGTCGTGCACGGCGCGGCGTTCGGCCTCGGACCGAATTTCAGGATTTCCTATGCAACGTCAGAGGAACAGCTTGAAGAATCCTGCCGCAGAATACAGAGGTTCTGCGCGGCTTGCCGATGACCATATGCAAATCCGCTGCGGGCATGCAGTCAGGGATTTAACGGCAGCATTCGCGGACAAAGCATCGCAGTCTGCTTATCCGGCGTCATTTCTATAGTGTAGCTAAAAAAAACGGGCCTGGAGATTTCTCTCCGGCCCGAAGCGGGAAGGTTTATAAAACGAAACCTCCAGAGGGGAACAGCTAACAAGGTGGTACTGGGAGGAAATCCACCTGTTTGTTAGCCATCCCCGATATGTTGGTTCCGGCGGTATTTATCAATAGGAAGGGTCGCATATCAGCTATGCGTTTTTGCATAACTTGGCCATGATTGTTATTTCTCAAGGGGATTAAGCGAAAAGCGAGCCGCCAACACCCTGGCCGGCGGGCTGAAGACCGCCACGAATTCCTGTTGATAAGTCGCCTCAGCGGCGCTCAATATTTCCAGTTTCTCGCTTTCGAGATCAGGAAATCCCTGAAGGCATGCAATTTTGCAGAGCTGCGCATTTCTTCCGGATAGCAGAAGAAACTGTCGAACGACGGCACATCGGCGTCGATATCGAGGCGCACGAGACCTGCGTCATGGCCGACCATGTAGTCAGGCAGCATGGCTATGCCTATGCCGAGCTGCGCGGCGCGCTTGACGGAGGACATGTTGTTGATTTGCAATTGCGGGGTGCGCGGATTTCCGGGTGGTCTTCCGGCAAGCTCCAGCCAGTTGACGTCGAGCAGATAGCTTGGCGCGGGCTCGCCGAAAGTGACAATGCGATGATCGTCGAAATCCGTGACGGTCTCCGGCTCTCCGAAGCGATTGAGATAGGAGGGCGAGGCGTAGATGTGCATGTGGACGGTAAAGATCTTGCGCTGGATCAGGTCCGGCTGCTGCGGCTGCCGCAGCCTGATCGCGCAATCCGCATGGCGCATCGTCACATCGACTTCCTCGTTGTCGAGAAGCAACTGCACCTGGATATCCGGATAGAGCTCGACGAATTCGTGCATCCTGTCCGTCAGCCATTCCGAGCCGAGGCCGACCGTGGTGGTGACGCGCAACTTGCCGCTTGGCGTATCCTTGGACTCGGTCAGGCGCGAGCGCACTGATTCGAGCTTCAAAAGAACGTCATGCGCTGTCCGGTAGAGAAGTTCTCCCTGTTCGGTGAGAATCAGGCCACGGGCATGCCTGTGGAACAGCGGCGCGCCGATGTCCTGCTCCAGTGAACTGACCTGCCGGCTGATAGCGGATTGCGACAGATGCAACGTCTCGGCGGCGTGGGTGAACGACCCCGCTTCCGCGGCGGCATGGAATATCCGCAATTTATCCCAGTCCAACGGCATGGCCCCGGCTTCTCTTTATTTCTTTGCGTCTTGCTCTGTCCGCCTGGCGGCTCGCGTCTACTCGGCGGCGTCCGCTATTGTTTCGATTTCCGCCAGATATTTTTCCACCTCAAGGGCGGCCATGCACCCCATGCCGGCGGCCGTGACCGCCTGCCTGTAGATATCATCGGTGACGTCGCCGGCTGCAAATACGCCCGGAACGTTCGTCGCCGTCGAATCCGGCGCCGTCCACAGATAGCCATTGGATTTCTGCTTCAGCTTGCCTTCAAACAAGGCGACGGCCGGCGCATGGCCGATGGCGACAAATACGCCGTCTGTTTCGATGTCCGTCACTGCGCCGGTGCGAACATTCTCCAGCCGGGCGCCCGTCACAGAGGGCGGAACGCCCGTCGCGCCGGTAATTTCCACGAGGCGGCTGTCCCAGACCACTTCGACGTTGTCTTTGGCGAGCAGACGCTGCTGCAGGATCTTTTCAGCCCTCAGTTCGTCGCGGCGATGCACGAGCGTGACCTTCTCCGCCAGATTGGACAGGTAAAGGGCTTCCTCGACGGCTGTGTTGCCGCCGCCGACGACCACAACATTCTTGCCGCGGTAAAAGAACCCGTCGCATGTCGCACAGGCGGAAACGCCGAACCCCATGAAGGTCTGTTCCGTCTCGATCCCCAGCCATTTGGCTTGCGCGCCGGTGGCGATGATGAGGGAATCGCAGGTGTATTCCTGTCCCGAATCCGTCTTCAGCCGGAACGGACGAACCTCGAGGTCGACCTCGGTGACCAGGTCATTGACGATTTCGGCGCCGACATTTTCGGTTTGCTGGCGCATCTGGTCCATCATCCACGGGCCCTGAACCGGGTCGGCGTATCCAGGATAGTTCTCAACCTCGGTGGTGATCATCAACTGGCCGCCCTGTTCCAGTCCGGTGATCATCACCGGGTTCAGCATCGCGCGGGCGGCGTAGATTGCGGCGGTGTATCCCGCCGGTCCCGAGCCCACGATCAGCACGCGTGCATGGCGCGTCGTCATATCTGCATTCCTTGAAACTGGTCTCGTATTGGTTGCCGGGCCTATAGCACGGCTGATTGCGCCCGCACAGGGCATTTCACCCGCCGGGCCTGTTTGTCCCAATGTACGTAGCGGCGACGATCGGTTTCAAGTAGAGGTCGCATATTTCACGATACCGTGCAGAGAAGCAGCGCAAGGCTCGGCTCAAGCACTGTGGAAGAGAAATTATCTTGCGCGATGACGAAATTAATGGTCTCGTTTCTGGGAGTGCTTGATGGAAAGGCCGCTATGCCGATTCGCGCTGAACTTGATCGTATCGACATGAAGATATTGCGGGAATTGCAGGCCGACGGCCGGATGACCAACGTGGAGCTTTCCGAGCGGGTCGGCATTTCCGCGCCGCCTTGTCTGCGGCGCGTGCGCAAGCTCGAGGAGGCAGGCGTGATCGAAGGGTATCGCGCGATGCTGAACGCGCCGGCGCTTGGTTTCGATGTCGTGGCGTTCTGCGCGGTGGGGCTTACCTTGCAGTCGGAAGCCAATCTCAGGGCGTTCGCCGAGAAAACCCTGTCATGGCGCTTTGTCCGGCAGTCGTGGATGGTCAGCGGTGAAAGCGACTTCCTGCTGCATTGCGTTGCGCGGGATCTCGCCGCTTTCCAGGATTTCGTCATCGACGAACTGACGGCAGCCGCGAATGTCGACACTGTCCGCACCATGCTGACGATCCGCCAGGTGAAGAACGAGGGCAAGGTGGCGTTTGATTAGCCGCCCTCAAGCATTTCGTCATAGACGGCCTTGAGGGCGGACGCTTCCCGCTCAAGGCCGAAATTGGCCCTCACATGCGCGAGGCTCTTCGCCGCGTCTTCAACGGCCTTTGCGGCATCTGCGAGATAGGGTTCGATTGCTCTCGTGAGCGCCGGACCGTCGCCTGCGGCGACAATATTTCCGGAAATGCCCGGCACGGCCATTTCAGAGTAGGCGCCGGCGTCGGAGGTCACCACCGCCGTCTTCGAAGCCATCGCCTCGAAGGGCGTCAGCCCGAAGCCTTCGTTTCTCGACGGGGCGACATAGAGCGTCAGGCGACGATACCAGACCTTGATGTCGGGAACTTCGCCGAGAAAGACGATCCGGTCCTGAAGACCGGCCGACCGGACATCGTCCTTCAGACGCTCCGCGAACGCCTGGTGCTCCGCCGTGGCGCGGCCGGATATAACCGCCGTCCAGTCCGGATAACGCGGCAGCAAATCGATCATCGACGCGACGAACAGATCGGTTCCCTTTTGATGGCGGATGCGGCCGAAGCATCCAATCAGGTATTTTCCGGCGAGACCGCTCGCAGCGATCGTATCGTCCGCCGTTTGCGGAGGGTGAAACATGTCAGTGTCGACGCCGTGCAGTATCGTCGTGTGCGGCGCCTGCAGAAAGGAGCCCGAGCGTTCGCTCGTTGCAACCACACGGTCCATGCGCCGGATAAGCCAACGGGTGAAGGGCTTGTGATGGCGCTGCGCAGCCGATGTGAAAAGCAGTTTCAAGGGCATGCGCAAAATGTCGCGCAGCACGATTCCGGCGATCATTTCGTTGTTTCGCCGCGCATGCCAGACGCGCGCCGTTCTGCCCGGCGGCGGACGCCACGCCTTGACGAGTTCGCGCCAGGAGATGTGCGGCAGGTGTTCGGGAAGTCCGGGGCCGAGCGTCGCGATCCTGACGCCGATCCGGCGCTGCAACGGCGCGAGCTGGACGATCGTGGATGTCACTCCGGACAGTCGACGCTTGAAGTTCGGTGCGAGAACCTCGACCTCGTCCATACTGACCGGAGTTTCAGGATCCATCGATCGGCGCGGTCAGCCCCAGTTGACTTCGAGAATTTCGTATGCCTTGGCCCCGCCAGGGGCGTTGACCTCGATGGAATCGCCTTGCGACTTTCCAATGAGGGCCCTGGCGATGGGGGAAGACAGGGAGATGCGTCCCTGTTTCACATCGGCTTCCTGGTCGCCGACGATCTGATAGGTCTTTTCCTCTTCAGTATCCTCGTCGACGAGCTTCACCGTGGCGCCGAATTTGATCGTGTCGCCCGACATTTTCGTCAGATCGATGACCTCGGCGCGCGCCGTCAAATCTTCCAGCTCGGAAATCCGGCCTTCATTGTGGCTCTGGGCTTCCTTGGCTGCGTGATATTCCGCATTTTCCGAAAGGTCGCCATGGGCCCTTGCCTCGGCAATGGCTTCGATGATCCGCGGGCGCTCTTCCTGCTGGCGCCAGCGCAGTTCTTCATTCAGTTTGGCGAAACCGCCCGGTGTCATCGGGACTTTTTCTACCATGTCCTTCTCCGTCATTCTTGGCGCCGAAGCAGCTTGAGAGCCCTGCTTGGGCGCAAAAGAAAACGGCCCCCGAATCTGCAGATCCGGAACCGTTTCATGCGTTAATTGAAGCAGTCTAGCAGCAAATGCGGCGGAAACGCCAGTGTTTTCGCTATTCAGCTCAACTTGGCCGCCACGCAGCGCTGCGTTTGACGGGGCATATGCGACGCCGTGTTAAAGTCAGAAATAACTCTGCAGCGGCCGCACTTCCAGATTACCGGCCTTGAGCGCGGCAATGGCCTCGGCCGCAGCCTGAGCCCCGGCCATGGTGGTGAAATAGGGCACTTTCTGCATGAGCGCCGCGCGGCGCAACGATTTTGAATCCGACATCGCCTTGGCGCCGGAGGTCGTGTTGACGACGAGCTGGATTTCGCGATTGCGGATCGCGTCTTCGACATGCGGCCGCCCTTCCAGCACCTTGTTGATCCGGGTCGCCTTGACGCCGTTTTCGGCAAGGAAGCGCGCCGTGCCTCCGGTCGCCACGATGCTGAAGCCGATTTCGGCCAACCGACGCGCAGCGGGCAGGACAAACTGCTTGTCCTCGTCGCGAACCGAGATGAAGACGGCGCCGTCGCGCGGAAGCTCCACGCCGGCGCCGAGCTGCGCCTTTGCGAAGGCGAGCGCATAGTCGGTGTCGAGCCCCATCACCTCGCCGGTGGAGCGCATTTCCGGGCCGAGCAGCGTGTCGACGCCCGGGAAACGGGCAAACGGGAAGACAGCTTCCTTGACGGCGATATGCGAGAGATTTTTGGTATCCGGAACCGCGCCGTAGGCGGAAATCGCCGCATCCAGTTTCTCGCCGGCCATGACCCTGGCCGCGATCTTGGCGACCGGCGCGCCGATGGTCTTGGCGACGAAAGGCACCGTGCGGGAGGCGCGCGGATTGACTTCGAGCACGTAGATTTCGCCATCCTTGATGGCGTATTGCACATTCATCAGGCCGCCGACATGCAAAGCGAGCGCGAGCCTTCGGGTCTGGTGCTCCAATTCGTCGACGATGTCGGCGGACAGCGAGTGCGCGGGCAGCGAACAGGCGCTGTCGCCGGAGTGAATGCCGGCTTCCTCGATATGCTCCATGATGCCGGCCACAAAGACGTCCTTGCCGTCGCACAGGCAATCGACGTCAACTTCCGTGGCGTTGGACAGGTAGCTGTCGAAGAGCAGTGGATTGGAGCCCAGCAGCGTGTTGATCTGGCCGGTCTTGTCGTTCGGATAGCGGGCCTTGATGTCTTCTGGAACGAGTTCCGGAACCGTGCCGAGCAGGTAGTTCGACAGGCTCTGCTCATCGCGGATGATCTGCATCGCCCGGCCGCCCAGAACATAGGACGGGCGGACGACCAGCGGATAGCCGATCTCGGCGGCGACAAGCCGCGCCTGCTCCACGGAATGGGCGATCCCGTTCTTTGGTTGCAGAAGGTCAAGCCGGGTCAGAAGTTTCTGGAACCGGTCGCGATCTTCCGCGAGATCGATTGCGTCCGGCTCGGTGCCGAGGATGGGAATCCCGGCGCTTTCGAGCGCATTGGCAAGCTTCAGGGGCGTCTGCCCGCCGAACTGGACAATGACGCCGTGCAGCGTTCCCTTTTGCTGCTCGATCCTCAGGATCTCCAGCACGTCCTCGACCGTCAGCGGCTCGAAATAGAGCCGGTCGGACGTATCGTAATCCGTCGAGACGGTTTCCGGGTTGCAGTTGACCATGATTGATTCATAGCCGGCGTCTTCCAGCGCGAAGGCTGCGTGACAGCAGCAATAGTCGAATTCGATGCCCTGGCCGATCCGGTTCGGACCACCGCCGAGGATGACGACCTTCTTGCGGTCTGAAACGTCCGCTTCGGATTGCAGCGCGCCCGCAAAGGCCGTTTCATAGGTCGAATACATGTAGGCTGTCGGCGAGGCGAATTCGGCAGCGCAGGTGTCGATCCGCTTGTAGACCGGGTGCACGTCGAACTGGTCGCGAAGCCGGGCGACGTTTTTCTCGCGCTGGCCCGTCAGACCCGCCAGCCGGGCGTCGGAAAAGCCCATTGCCTTGAGCATCCGCAGATTGTCGGCGTCCTCAGGCAATCCGTGGGCGCGGATATGCGCTTCCATGTCGACGATCGCCTTGAGCTGGCTGAGGAACCAGGGATCGATCTTGCAGGCCTGATGCACTTCTTCGGCGGAGGCTCCGAGCCGGAGCGCCTGCGCGACCATGCGAAGCCGGTCGGGCGTGGGCGTTCCGAGCGCCGCGCGGATTGCGTTCTTGTCGTCGCCTTCGCCGAGGCCGGGAATGTCGATCTCGTCGAGGCCGGTCAGGCCCGTTTCAA
Organism: Rhizobiaceae bacterium MnEN-MB40S; assembly: GCA_024343425.1. GTDB lineage: Bacteria > Pseudomonadota > Alphaproteobacteria > Rhizobiales > Rhizobiaceae > Flavimaribacter. The sequence goes on along the minus strand of BRLC01000004.1, from coordinate 103,726 downwards.
GGCCGCGCAGGGCCTTCTGCAGCGATTCGGCGAAAGTGCGGCCGATCGCCATCACCTCGCCGACCGATTTCATCGACGTGGTCAAAAGCGGTTCGGCGCCTGGAAACTTCTCGAAGGCGAAACGCGGGATCTTGGTGACCACGTAGTCGATCGACGGTTCGAAGGACGCCGGCGTTGCGCCGCCGGTAATATCGTTGTCGAGTTCGTCGAGCGTATAGCCGACGGCGAGCTTCGCAGCCACCTTGGCGATCGGAAAACCGGTCGCCTTGGAAGCGAGCGCCGAGGAGCGCGATACGCGCGGATTCATCTCGATGACGACCAGCCGGCCATCTTTTGGATTGACGGCGAACTGCACGTTCGAGCCGCCGGTTTCCACTCCGATCTCCCGCAACACCGCGATCGAGGCGTTGCGCATGATCTGGTATTCCTTGTCGGTGAGCGTCAGGGCCGGCGCGACGGTGATGGAATCGCCGGTGTGGACGCCCATCGGATCGACGTTCTCGATGGAGCAGATGATGATGCAATTGTCCGCGCGGTCGCGCACGACTTCCATCTCGAACTCCTTCCAGCCGAGCACGGACTCTTCGATCAGCACTTCCGTGGTCGGCGAGGCGTCAAGACCCGATTCGACGATCTCGAAGAATTCCGAGCGGTTGAAGGCGATGCCGCCGCCGGTTCCGCCGAGCGTGAAGGAGGGACGGATGATCGCCGGCAGTCCGACATGGTCGAGCGCCTGGGCGGCGATGCCGAGCGCATGTCCGATATAGTGCTGCTTTCGGTCTGTCTCGCCGAGCTGCCACTCCGTCTCCAGCGCGTCGAGGGCGGCGTCCAGCCTGTCGCCTTCAAACTGCTTTCTGAGTTCTTCGCGCTTGGCCTCATGCGCCTTGCGGTCGCGGTCCTTCACTTCCGTTGCATTGGCGAGCATCGAGCGGGGCGTTTCGAGACCGATTTTCGCCATGGCCTCGCGGAACAGCGCCCTGTCTTCGGCCTTGTCGATCGCCTCCGGCTTGGCGCCGATCATCTCGACATTGTAGCGTTCGAGGATCCCCATGCGCCGCAGCGAAAGGGCGGTGTTGAGCGCGGTCTGCCCGCCCATGGTCGGCAGCAATGCGTCCGGGCGCTCCTTGGCGATGATCTTGGCGACGACCTCAGGCGTGATCGGCTCGATATAGGTCGCATCCGCCAGTTCCGGATCGGTCATGATCGTCGCCGGGTTGGAATTGACGAGAACGACGCGGTAGCCTTCTTCCTTCAGCGCCTTGCAGGCCTGGGCGCCGGAATAATCGAATTCGCAGGCTTGGCCGATGACGATCGGCCCGGCCCCGATTATGAGAATGGACTTTATGTCGTCGCGCTTGGGCATGATTGGTCTTCCGGCAAGCAGTAGCAACGGGGATTGCGTGGAATCCGGGTGCGTGCACTGTAGTCATCAATTGAAGTCGAACCGCATCCTCCAGGAGCGTTCTGAGGCGCGCTTATAGGACAAAGGCGCAGTCAGGGAAACCCCGTCTTCCATGGTTTTTCCAAGGAAATTCACTGGTCAGCAGGCTTCGGCCGAATGCGGTTCGTCTGGCGGGGACGCGTCTGACTGGTCGCTCAGTTCGGACGCATCGTATTCGTAAATCCCGTTTGCGATGGCGTAGCAGGCCAAAGCCACGGTCAACGGAATAGTGATCTGCTTTCCGTCCCGCTTGCCCTTTTCATAGTATTGAATGATGCGTTTCTTCAGGCCAAGAACCCTGGCTGCGTCTTTCTGCTTGAGACCAAGGGATTTTCGCCAGCGTCTGAAGTCATCCGGTGTCAATGTTGCTCTTCGCTCTTCTTGTCGTAACTCGAATATTCCTGAAAAATAACGCTTCATTATCAGCTTTGTATGGCATTTTTACATCAGTTCTGAGATGCTGGACGCCGTTGAAATCGAGGCGAGACGCGACTTTTGTCGCAGATTACGCCTTGAGCCTTGTCCAGTCGCGGCGCTCCGCTGGCGGAACAGTATCCGTCCGGCGGTGTTAACAACCGGTGGGCGGCAGGCTCTGTTGCAGACGAGGGACGTTTCGATGCGTTGGAAGGGTCGACGGCAAAGCAGCAATATCGAAGACAGGCGCGGCGGTCGGGGCGGCTTCGGCGGCTCTTCCAGGCGCAGTCCAGGCAGGATTCGCATTCCCATTGGCGGGTCCGGAACGCGACGCGCGTCCGGCGGCGGCATCTCGTTGATCGTGATTCTCGTTATCGGGTTTTTCATACTGCGGGCTCTGGGCATAGACCCGGCCGAGCTTCTTGAAGGCGGCGGATCGATATCGCCGGGCTATCAGCAGGACGGCGGACAGATCGCCCAGCCGCGGCAGGACGAGATGAGCCAGTTCGTCGCCACCGTGCTTGCCGAGACAGAGGACGTCTGGAACGGCATTTTCGAGGCGAACGGCGCAGACTACCCTGAGCCGACGCTGGTCCTTTTCACAGACAGGGTGCGTTCCGCCTGCGGTCTGGCCGGCGCGGCGTCCGGACCGTTCTACTGTCCGGGCGACCAGAAGGTCTATATCGATCTTTCATTCTACAACGAACTGGCGAACCGCTTTGGCGCGTCCGGCGATTTCGCTCAAGCCTATGTCATCGCCCACGAGGTTGGCCATCACGTACAGAATCTCATCGGCGTCCTGCCCAAGTTCCACCAGATGCGCCAATCCATGAGCGAGACCGAGGCCAACCAGATGTCGGTTCGCGTCGAACTGCAGGCGGATTGTTTCGCGGGCGTCTGGGGCCACTTCACAGACCAGAAGGGGCTACTTGAGCGTGGCGACCTCGAGGAGGCGTTGAACGCGGCCCGACAGATCGGCGACGACACCTTGCAGCGGCGAAGCCAGGGCTATGTGGTTCCGGACAGCTTCAACCACGGCACGTCCGAACAGCGCATGACCTGGTTCAAACGCGGCTTCGACAGCGGACGGCTGGACAGTTGCGATACGTTCGGCGAGCCCGTTTGATCTCAAACGGGTCTATTCGGCCAGCGCAGTCTCGCCGCGCTTCTCGCGGATGAGGTTCAGAAAACGCCGGAACAGGTAGTGCGAGTCCTGCGGACCCGGAGAGGCTTCCGGGTGGTGCTGCACCGAGAATATGGGCTTGCCCACGACGTGAAGACCGCAGTTCGTTCCGTCGAACAGCGAGGTGTGGGTTTCCTCGACGCCTTCCGGCAGCGAATCTCCATCGACGGCGAAGCCGTGATTCATGGAAACGATCTCCACCTTGCCGGTCGTGTGATCCTTGACCGGATGATTGGCGCCGTGGTGGCCCTGGTGCATCTTGGCGGTCCTGGCGCCAAGGGCCAGAGCCAGAATCTGATGGCCGAGGCAGATGCCGAAGATCGGTATGTCGCTTTCCATCAGCTTCTGCAGCGTTGGAACGGCGTATTCTCCGGTGGCCGCGGGATCGCCTGGTCCGTTCGACAGGAAAACGCCGTCCGGTTTCAAACCCAGAATATCCTCCGCGGTCGCCGACGCCGGAACGACGGTGACACGACATCCGAGACCGGAAAACAGGCGCAATATGTTGCGTTTTACGCCATAGTCGATCGCCACGATATGGACTGCGCCGTCATCGTCGCCCTCGCCATAGCCTTCGTTCCAGACCCAGGGGCGTTCGCTCCAGTGTGACGACTGACCGCTCGTTGCGTCCTTTGCAAGGTCCAGTTCGACCAGACCGTGCCATGCGGCGGCGCGCGCCTTCAGGCTGTCGACGTCGAATTCGCCCTGCGGATCATGGGCGAGCACCGCATTGGGCATGCCGTTGTCGCGGATCCATGCGGTCAGGGCGCGGGTGTCGACGCCGGACATGGCGACGACGCCGCGGGCCGCCAGCCAGTCGTTCAGGTGCTGCCGCGAGCGGTAATTTGACGGTTCCGTGATGTCGGCCTTGAAAATCGCGCCGACAGCACCGATATGAGCCGCCGGAGTCAGATCCTCGATATCCTCGTCATTGGCGCCGATATTGCCGATGTGCGGAAAAGTGAATGTGACGATCTGACCGGCGTAGGACGGGTCAGTCAGGATTTCCTGATAGCCGGTAAGGGCGGTGTTGAAACAGACTTCCGCCTCGACCGCGCCGACCGCGCCCAGCCCCTGGCCCTCGATGACCATTCCGTTTGCGAGCACAAGCAGTGCGGTGGTTTTTTTCTTTGGCCAGGGCGTTGTCATGAACTTTGTCCGTTAGAGCTGCAATCTGCCGCGAGATAAAGCTAAGAGCGGCGTTGTTCAAGTCTGCGTGGGCTGTCTCTCAAGGCTGCGCGGAAACTTTGAATTGCCGCCATCGGAACAAAAGTGTTAATGCTGGGAGCCGCCGGCAAACGGCGCGAAGCACCGGAACAACAATGCCGGAATTTCGCGCTTTGACATTATATAAAGTAATATCAACTAGTTAGACGAGTTCAAAACATTTGCAATCGCTATCTCGTCCAACTATGGTGCGCGGCAATTTGCAGGAGAAACTGAAATGCGAGACATGTTGACAGCCGCATTGAAAAACGCGGTGAAGGCAAAAGACACACGTCGGATTTCTACGATCCGACTGATTCTTGCTGCCATCAAGGACAGGGATATCGCAAATCGCGGCGCCGGCAAGGATCCGGTCAGCGATGAAGAAATCCTGCAGATTCTGTCGAAGATGATCAAGCAGCGCGAGGAATCAGCGCGCATCTACGAAGAAGCGGCGCGCGTGGAACTGGCCGAACAGGAGCGTGAGGAAGTGGACGTGATACGCTCCTTTCTTCCCGCACAACTCTCCGACGAAGCCGTTCAGACGGCCTGTCGCAGGGTGGTGGAGGAAACCGGCGCCCAGGGACTGCGCGATATGGGCAAATGCATGAATACGCTCAAAACGCGGTTTTCCGGACAGATGGACTTTTCAAAAGCCTCGGGAATGGTCAAGGACATGCTCAAGCATTAGGGAGCGGTTTTACAGGACCTGGGCGTCGCAGCTCTCAGGTCGACGTCACACGTCGCCCGACTGCAAAGTCGGGCGATTTCATTGAGCCCTGTTGCGACGGGTTCAATTGGTTTGCAGCTTGTTGACAGAAGTGCACGGCCTTTTTACAATCTTTGATTGTTTATTCGTTACAAGTTTCAGCGCATTGTCCGTACTATTTGTGATTGCCATATTATATACATAATAATTGTTTCTTGAGTATTGATGAAAGTTGCGGCTAAGTTTTTCGCGCCGGTTCTCTTGAGGTGAAGCCGTTCCGACGCAGGATGATTGCATAGTCGTCTGATCGTCTCGAAATATGTTTTTTAGTTTTATTTAACCTGTCCAAAGATTGTAAGCAGACCAAATATGCCAGCAACAGAGATACTCCAAAATGTCACCAGCAAGTTCGGGACTCTGGAGGATGACGTCGACGTCTCGCGGTTCCTCGAAGGCGTTTCAAAGTATTACGGGTTCGAATTCTATTCGGTTGCCATCATCCCGCAAAACGAACCGCGTCGGTTTCCGCAACACAATCTGGCGACGAACTGGCCTTCGGAACTGATTACTCAGTTTGAAAAAAAGAATCTTATAGACAGTGGTCCGCTGATTTCCATGATCCGGAGCACGAGCGTTCCGTTTGTCTATAATGTCCGCAACAAGCCGGCGGGCGGGGACCTGCTTTCCGGCAGTGAATCCCTGAACGAACTCCTGCAACGTTACAACCTTGGCTACAGCGCTCTTTTTCCTGTCTGCGACAATCTGGGTAATCGCGCCTGTGTGTGTTTGTCGGGAGAGCGCGAGGATCTGACGACGACGGAATTCCTGGAGCTGTTTCTTATCAGTACTTATTTCCAGGACCGCATGAGTTCCATCAAGCGGCATCTGGCCGAGGGCAAGGAATCGCCGCTGTCGCAGCGCGAACTGGAGTGCCTGCGCTGGTCGGCCGAGGGAAAGACCAGCAGCGAGATTTCACAGATCATGTCGCTGTCCGAACACACGATCAATTATTACCTCGTGAGCGCGGCCAGAAAGCTGGACGCCGTCAACCGCATCCAGGCCGTCGCCCAGTCCATTCGCGAAGGATGGATCTGAAGCCGTTTGTCGGACGGCGCGGACCGCTTGTTTTCTCCTGACTACAAACGCCGTCTGCCGGCGGCTATTGCGGTGAGCCGTTCGCCAGCCGGGCAATCCGTTTCATCTTCGATTGCGACAGGCAAACGCGGACGGACGATGCATTTGTGAATTCCGCGTCGAATTCCAGGCCTGTGCCGCCATGTCGCCTGGCGTGGAAAAACTGTCCAAAATAATACAATTTTAGATTGATTTTTCGCGTATGAATGTGCAATGACCTTCCCAGACGTTGATCGCAATATAAAGAGGCTTTGCAGGGGTGCTTCGACCCAATATCCACGGCGTAGCACGTATAAATAACTAAATAAAATCAATATAAAGATATTTGTATCCTCCGATTTCTGGATATTCATATCAACTCAATACGTTCGTTGCATGATTTTCCGAAGCTCGGAAAGTGACGCAACTATTTGGTTTATTATTACTGTTTGATTTTCAGTGAAATGTGAAGTCCATCGGATGTTTGGGGCCGGATCTCATATTTCAGTTTTGTTTTACGAATACGGGCGCACATCAATGTTGGATACGTTTTTCCGCCGGAGTTCTGACGGCAGGTCGGTTTCTTCTTCAGTTATTTTCCGCGCGGGATCTGCGATCCTTGCATCTTCGCTTTGGATGCTTGTGCAAACGTTGCCAGCGGAAGCGAGTTGCAGCCAAAACTTTTCAGGCAGTGATTGGGTGCAAACTTGCACCGGAACTCCCGAGGTTATTTTTTTCGACGTCGATGAAACCGACGACTTCGATTCCTATACCTTAACCGTCAAGGATCTGAGCGCGGATTCGATAACCAGCGTTCAGACTCCCGTTTTTGTTCGCCATATCGCCTATTGGGGCGAAGATGTTTCGGGATATGACGGCGTGGACGCCGCAGATCTTATCGTGGATTTCAATACCGATTCTGCGCAAACGCCATTCGATCTGAATGTAGAGTATTCCGAAATGCCTGCAATAGATTGGATACCCAAGGACACGGCTGTAGACATTGAGACGTATGGTGGCGACGGAGAGACTCCGTCTGAAAACAAATCTTCGCACTATGTCACCGGAGATACGGGTGGCGCTGGCGGAAAGGGCGGCGACATAACGCTTACAATGAGCGATGTTGGAATCTTGGCGCCTCTTGCTACGATTTACGCTCATAGTCTGGGCGGTGATGCGGGGAACGGCGGGCGAGCCAGATCCACAGAATACGGCGCCTCACATGGCGGGGCTGGAGGCACGGGCGGCGCCGGAGGCGATATTACGATAGACCTTACAAATTTTGCAGCGCAGCGCGGCGGCGGTTTCTGGCAGGGTGAATTGCTCGACGTCGAGAGTGATGGCGGTCACGGGGGTAAAGGCGGCGAGTCTTACGCGGCTTTACATTCGACTCATGGTGGAACCGGCGGAAACGGTGGAGACGGGGGTGATATCCAGTTTACCGTGTCCGGGTATTTCTTCGTCGAGCCATACGACGATAATGTTGGGGGCATGTTCCTGTCGTCACATGGCGGAGACGCGGGCAGCGGAGGTTATGCGCATTACAACAGTGGCGCAGAGGCTTACGGTGGTCCAGGCGGCAGAGGCGGCGATGGCGGCGATGTCGTATTCGAAGCCGATGAAGGCGCAACAATTGTCGTTACAACAACAGAGGACACGCCGATTGTTGTTCAGTCTATCGCAGGCGACGGCGGCAACGGTGGTGACTCGTCAACAGCACTGGCCAACAGCTACGGTGGCGACGGCGGGTCCGGCGGCGTTGGCGGTGACGTGACGATCGATCTGAGAGCGGCAGACAGTGTGACCATCACAACAGAAAGCGCGAGAGGTATTCTTGCCCGCAGCTATGGCGGCGACGGCGGCGACGGCGGCGAGGGGAAAGCGTATTTGGGCGCCAGCGGGGCCGGCGACGGCGCGAGTTCGGGCAATGGCGGCGATGTGAAAGTCTACTTGACGGGCGAACTCACCACGTCAGGGGAAGATTCGGACGCAATCGTTGCGCAGAGCGTGGGTGGATTTGCGGGAGATGGAGGAACACCCAACGGAATCATTGCCTACGGAGCTGATTCCCACAGCGGGGGTACGGGTGGCGACGTCGAGGTTATTCTGGATGGCGAGACGCTGACGACCTGGGGCGACCATTCCGACGCAATCTTTGCACAGAGTGTCGGTGGCGGCGGTGGCAGCGGGTCTTCAAGCCTTAGCAGTTTTTACTCGTTGAGTGGCACAGGGTCAGCCGGCGGGCATGCAGGCGCTGTCAGCGTCGAAACCTACACGTCGACAATCACGACCTACGGTGATCGTTCGCGCGCCATTTTCGCCCAAAGCATCGGTGGCGGCGGCGGCGACGGCGGTAGCGCTACCGGTCTGTACTCGGTGGGCGGGGCCGGTTCGCTCGGCGGATCGGGAGAAACGGTCGACGTCTACAATATCGCGGATATCCAGACCAATGGAGAATACTCGGAAGGAATTCTGGCGCAAAGCGTCGGCGGCGGCGGCGGATCGGGCGCCTCGACGAAAGGCATGATAGCGATTGGCGGTGACGGAGGAGACGGAGCAACCTCCGACGACGTCACGGTCGAAAATGCCGGAACGATATACACAGCCGGAGATCATTCAGACGCCATTCTTGTTCAGAGCATCGGCGGCAGCGGAGGCAAGGGTTCGAGTTCAACGTCGCTCAGCGCCCAGTTCTCGCTCGCCATAGCGGGCGACGGCGGCCAAGGCGGCGACGCCGGAGACGCCTATTATTCTGACTCCAGTGCAATGGAAGCGGCAGACACAGACTTTTATCTTCTCGGCACAACTGGAGACATGTCCAACGGGCTCGTCGTGCAGAGCGTCGGAGGCGGAGGCGGTCATGGCGGCAACGCCCTCTCGCTTTCTGCCGGTGCGGCCTTCGATGTTTCCGTGTCACTCAGCGGTGACGGCGGCGGCGGCGGCGTCGGCGGCGACGTTCAGGTCGGATTTCAAGGCGGTGTTGTCACCACTGGCGATCATTCGATTGGCATTCTGGCGAACAGCACCGGCGGCGCTGGCGGGTCAGCAGGCACCTCAATCGCCGTGGCGAGCAGTGTGGGCGCGCTTTCATTCAATGTCGGTTACAGCGAAAGCGGCGACGGCGGCAATGGCGGCGCCGGCGGCGTCGTGACGGTCTGCCGTGGCACCGACACGCCCTATACAGGCAATTGTTCGACGGTGCTTGGAGACGTTACGGTCGACGCTAATAGATTGCAAACATATGGCGATGGCTCTCCCGGCGTCGTCGCCACCAGCATCGGCGGCGGCGGAGGTCATTCCGGAACCACGATTTCAGGCTCGGTGGTCAGCACCGGCGCGGTCAATCTGGCCATCGGCGGCGACGGCGGGAACGGCGGAAGCGGCGGCGAGGTGTTCGTTTATTCCAGCGGCGGGATTATTACCGAAGGCATGAGCTCCAGTGGCATCATCGCAAAGAGCGTTGGAGGCAGCGGCGGCGCAGCTTATCTGTCGGCGGCTGTCAGCGGCTTTACGAGCGAATCCATAAATCTGGCCTTTGCCGGTCAGGGCGGCAAAGGCGGAGGGGCAAGCGATGTGACTGTCATCTCTACTGACTTTGCGATTGCCACTTCGGAATCTTTTTCGGCGGGCATCAAGGCGATGAGCCTCGGCGGCGGCGGCGGCGACGGCGGTGTGGCGATATCTGCAAGCGCGATTTCGACCGGAAGTCTGGGCGTCTCGCTTGGCGGCGATGGCGGCGCCGGAGGCGTTGCGGGTGATGTCAAGGTCGTCGCTACCGGTGATACTATTGAGACGCGGGAAGACATGAGCGGCGGCATCATCGCGCTGAGTTCAGGCGGTTCGGGCGGTTCCGGCGGATTCGATTTCAGCGGTGGCGCGGCCAGCGCCGCTTCCGTCAATATTTCCGTTGGTGGAGCCGGCGGCGGAGGCGGCGCCTCAGGGTTTGCGTCGGTCGATAACGCGGCCTCCATCAAAACGGTTGGTGATCTGTCTCCGGGGATCTCCGCATCCAGTATCGGCGGTAGCGGCGGCCGCGGCGGCGGTTCGATGTCTTCGACGCTGGTCTCGCAGGGCAACGCGTCCATTACGCTTGGCGGAGATGGCGGGGACTCCGCCGCCGGCAGTTACGTCGAAGTGACAAACAAAGGCGCCATCAAAACTTATGGTTCCTTGTCCGAAGGCATTATCGCGCAAAGTATCGGCGGCAATGGCGGCGCAGGCGGTTTCGCCGCCGAAGCCGGGATAACGGTTAGTCTGAACCCGGACGTTCCGGCCGGCAGCATGGATGTTACTGTCGGTGGAGACGGCGGTGGCGGCGGCGCCAGCCAGGACGCGGCCGTCTACAATTACGCTGATGTCGTGACCGAGGGCTTCGGTTCGACGGGCATATTCGCCCAGAGCGTTGGCGGTTCGGGCGGGGCCGGCGGGTCAGCTTATTCCGGCACCGCCAATTTGGCGACATCCGGCACGACCCTCAATGTTCAGGTCACCGTCGGTGGACAAGGCGGCGGCGGCGGTAGCAGCGGCGATGTCACGGTGACCAACGCCGAGGGCGTGGCCGTCACGACATCGGGAGACGACAGTCATGCAATTTTCGCGCAGTCGGTCGGCGGCAGTGGCGGCCGCGGCGGCAGCGCCTACAATGTGCTGCTCAAGCTGCAGGACGAAAGCGACAACAATGCGAATGTCAGCATTGCAGTCGGCGGAGACGGTGGCGAAGGTTCGGTTCCGGGCGACGTCTACGTCGAGAATGACGGCGACATCACAACGACAGGCGGACGGTCTTCCGGCGTCTATGCCCAGAGCGTCGGCGGCAACGGCGGATCCGGCGGCAGCGGCGGCAATATCATCGCAGACGCTTCGGTCGAATCGGCAAGCGGCGAAGATGACGCCGAGGACGCGGATGGAGGGAGTTCCGTCAGCGCCTCGATCAATATCGCTGTGGGCGGATCGGCAGGTACGGGCGCGCACGCGGGCGCGGTCGAGGTCACCAATGGCGCAACGGCCACGATCACGACCAACGGCATGAATTCGCACGGAATCTTCGCCCATTCCGTCGGCGGCGGCGGCGGAGACGGCGGCTCGGCTTCAAACTATTCGCTGAGCGTGTCGGGCATTTGCGACTTTACGGTCGTGGCGCTCGCCAACGCCAATTGCGACGACGATGACGAAGAGGACTCCGGTTCAACTGAATTTTCCTTCACCGGCCAGTTTGGCGGCACCGGAGGCAAGGGTGGCCACGGTGAGGACGTGACGGTGACCAATGAAGGCGCTATCGAGACAGCCGGTCTCGCCAGCCACGGCATTTTTGCACAATCCGTCGGCGGCGGCGGTGGTTATGGCGGTTCGGCGGCGCCCGGCTTCGACACCTTCACGACCAACGAGACGCTGGAGGACATCGACGAAGTCTATGGCGATGCGACGGACGACGATCCATACACCAAGATCACAACCTGGACCGACTATACGCTCTCGATCGGCGGCAGCGGCGGCGCGGGTGGCGATGGCGGCGATGTGGAAGTCGCCAACAGCGCCAGCATCTCGACGAGCGGCAACGGCAGCTACGGTATCTACGCGCAGTCTGTGGGCGGCGGCGGCGGCTCGGCCGGTTCGGCGTCCGGAGAGGACAACCACAGCCTGACGATCGGCGGCGACGGCGAAGCGGCCGGCGACGGCGGAACCGTTTCGGTGATCAATGAAAGCGGAGCGTCGATAGCGACGGCGGGAGACCGGGCCATCGGCATATTCGCGCAGTCCATTGGCGGCGGCGGCGGTGATTCGAACTTTGAATTCACGGCCGATGATGTGCTTGCGGCGGTGCAATTTTCCTACACCATCGGCGGCGCGAATGGCGCGGGCGGCGACGGCAATGACGTGACGATCACCAATACAGACACGACGATCACCACGACCGGACTGAACTCGTCCGCCATCTTCGCGCAGTCCATCGGCGGCGGCGGTGGCACGGTGCTCGGCGCCCTTGAAGGCGCGGACGGCGATGTGAGCGTCGGCGGCAGCGGACAAGCCTCGGGCGACGGCGGCGATGTGACGGTGACACACAGCGGTTCCATATCGACTGCGACGGACACCGACGGGGGCTACAACATCGCCTCTATCGGCATCTTCGCTCAGTCGGTCGGCGGCGGCGGCGGTTATGCGGGCTCTGTTCAGTTCGGCCCGTCCGAATTTTACGGCACGGGTCTCGACGGCATGTCGACATCCGACGTGTCCAGCTTCGGAGACGGCGGCGACGTCACCGTCACCGTCAATGGCGACATTACAACGAAACGCGGCGCCAGCGTCGGAATCTTCGCCCAGTCTGTTGGCGGCGGCGGCGGCGTTGGAGGTCAGGCTGACGGAACATCCACCTCGGATCCCGAGGTCTATATCGGCAATGGCGGCGGCGACGGAATGGGCGGCACAGTATCGGTCGTCTACGAAAGCGGAACCATCACCACCGCCGGCGTCGGGTCTCACGGCATCTTTGCCCAGAGCGCCGGTGGACCTTCCGCAGGCACATCCGGCGCCACCAAGGTGTCGGTCGATGTCTCCGGCGACATCATCGTGTCCGGAAAAGGCGCGCACGGCATTTTCGCCCAGAGCGTTGGCGAGGGCATGGGCAAGATCGCCGTGACAATCGCGGAAGGCGCCACAGTCCAGGGGGGCAAGGCGACAGCCTACACCGACGGCGAAGACGGCGCGGGCGTGTTCATCAAGAACGGCACGGACGACAACACGCTGGTCAACAACGGCACGATCACATCCGTGCTTGGCGTCGACGGCGTGGCGATCAACGTGATGGATACGACGGTCAGCGTCACCAACAACGGCACGATCATAGGCAACTGGCTGAAGGCGTCCGAGATCCACCTGGTGAACGGGTCGGACGGCGAGATCTACGCCGGTGAACTGATGAATGTGGATACGTTCCTGAACCACGGCGTGCTGGAACTCGGCGAAGCCGGTAGCGTCAGCATGACGACCATAACCGGAGACTACACGCAGAGCAGCACCGGCAGGATCGTTCTCACCCTCGATCCCGGACATGAAGATGAACTCCTGCGTCTCGACAATCTTGTCATCAGCGGCGACGCCGAGATCAACGGCGTGCTCCAGGTGCTCCTGGCCGAAAACTGGTCGTCGGACGTCGGCCAGCAGGTGCTGTCCCTGCTGAGCGTCGAGGGCGAACTGATCTACGACGAACTCGAACTGATCACGTCGGCGGTCGGGCAATATGCGCTGATCGAGGGCGAGTTGGGAGATCTGCATCTGCAGAGCGACATACACTTCGCCAACGACGATATTCTGGCGGAAGCGAACGCTAATCAGGAGAAGATCGCCTCGACCCTTCATGCGCTCTATGTCTCTGAACATTACCACGATACGGAATTCCGGCACTTGATCGCTATCGAGGACGCTGAAGCCTATGTCGCCGCGCTTGACAGTTTTGGCGCGGAGGTTCTGCTCGACAATCAGGTCGCGAATATTCTGTCCGCTGTCGGTTTCCGGGACGACATGATCGGCTGTCAGGGTCTCTTCAAGGGAGGTCAGCAGGACGACCATTGCGTTTGGGTTTCCTTCGAAGGAGAGAACCTCGAAGGCGGCGCGACTTCCAACAGCCTTGCTTACAACCAGCATGCCTGGCAGATCACCGGCGGCGGTGAGCGTGACCTGGACAATGGCTGGACGGTGGGCGGCGGCTTCTCGTTCGAATCGAGTTCGCTGTCGGTCGCGGAAGCGTCGGCCAGCGGCAGCGGCCAGCAGTTCCGGTTGGGGCTCGCGGCTACTCGTGAATTCTCGCTGCTTGACCTGTCCGGGATCGTGACCGGAGGGATCGGTTCCTACGACTACGACCGCAATCCGTTCCTTGGCGATCCGCTAAACGCCACCCAGACCATGGGTCTGATCGGCGGCAAGCTGGAGGCGTCGCGCACGGTGGAAATCGGTGACTGGTATGTCCGGCCGCGCGGGGCGATCGGCTTCGATTATCTGTCGACGGGCGACTACAACGAATATGGCGAAAATGCCTATGCGCTCCGGATCGAGGGCAGCGACGAGGTCTATGCCAACCTGCAGGCGGGGCTGGACATCGGCGCACAGTTCACGCTTGGATCGGGCGTAATCATCCGGCCGACAGTGTCGGCGGGCGTCACCCGGTTCCTCGGCGACGCATCGCCGAGTGCGACGGCGCAGTTCCAGGCTTCGCCGTCCTATATTCCGGACTTCACGTCGACGGTGAACTTCGACCAGACCTATCTGGATCTTTCGGCTGGCCTGGACGTGCTCGCCACCCAGAATACAGCCATTCGGGCTCAGGTGGGCGGCAGCTTCTCCGAAACCACGACCCGCCTCGGCGGACAGCTCAAATTCTCGGTCAATTTCTGACCGGGTAAAACATGGCGACAAGAGAACCCAGGCCCTTTGCGGGGTCCGGGTTCTCTGTAACTACAGGCTGCTTCTTCGACGCGGTTGCTCTTCCGGCGGCGCCTGGCTGTAATCGGCGAACGGACCGTCGCGCCGGGCGACGGCGCTCTTGACGCCTTCGTCTCTCGCCACACGCACAAAATCCCGACCTTCCGGCGTGTTGCGCATGATTCCATCCAGGATGGGCCCGAGCGTCTGCGTGCTTTGCAGTCCCATATTGTCGTAGGCCTGATTGACGATGAGCTTCATCGCCAGCAATTGCGTCAGCGGTATTGTCGCGAGCTTGTCCGCCAGTTCGGCGACCTTCCGGTCGAGATCTTCCAGCGGGTAGGAAAAGTTGATCAGTTCGATTTTGGCGGCTTCCTTGCCGCTGATCCATTCGCCGGTAAGAGCGTAGTATTTGGCCTTCGCGAGCCCCAGCCTGTAGATCCACATGCCCGACAAGTGGCAGCCCCAGACCCGCGAATAGGGCGTTCCAAAGCGGGCGTCGTCGGACGCGATCACCAGATCGGCGCACAGCGCCATTTCCGAGCCGCCGCCCACGCAATAGCCGTGCACCTTGGCGATAACCGGTTTCGAGCCCCGCCAGATGCCCATGAATTGCGGGATATAACTGGTGTACTGGTTGGTCACCAGATTGACGTCCATTCCGGGATCGTAATTTTCCTCCATCAGCGCTTCATAGTGTTCCAGTCCGTTCGAAAAGTCGAAGCCGGCGCAGAAGCTGTCGCCTGCGCCTTCCAGAACAATGACGCGCACCGCGTCGTCGCGGTTGGCGGTCTTTAACGCCCCGTCCAGTTCGTCCAGCACATCTGCGCGGAGGGTGTTGAATTTCTCTGGTCTGTTGAGGGTGATCGTGGCGATGGCGCCGATTTTTTGATATTTAACAAGTTCCGGCACGGCTTCCTCCTAAATGACTTACCGATTGGTAAGGAAATTGGCAGCGCATGTTGGATAAGTCAAGATTTCATGCTTATTCTTGTGACTCACTGATTTGATAGAAAATACCGATTGGTACGCCCTATGGGAAAGAATACCCGCGAACAGTTGCTTGAGAGCGCCAGACGATGCTTTGCTGCAAAAGGCTTCTACGGCGCGAGCATCGCCGATATTGCTGATGAGCTCGACCTGACCAAACAGGCTCTGCTGCATCACTTCGGCAGCAAGGAAAAGCTCTACGGCGAAATCCTGAAAGGCATTGCAGAAAGCATCATAAGCGACATCATCCGGACCAGGGCCGATGTGACAGACCCTCTGGCCCAGCTCGAAGCGCTGATGACCGGAATACTCAAGCGGCAGCTTGCGCATTCCGATGAAGCGCAAATCCTGATGCGGGAGCTTCTGGACAATCGCGCGCGGGCGGAACAGGCAGGCAACTGGTATCTGAAGCCGTTTCTCGATTCGCTGGTTTCCATTGTCAGAACAATTCCCCTGGAGGAAGATCTGACGGAAGCCCGGGCGCTTGCGCTCGTCTATCAGTTCCTCGGATCGATCAACTATTTCGTCGTGTCCGAGCCGACGCTGACGCAGATGTTCGGCAAAGAGATGCATGCCGCCATGCGGCAAGACTATCCCGAGCAATTGAGGCTTCTGATCCGCAGCAGGTTCCATCGCGTCTGAACCGGCATGGAAATGCGCGGGAGAACGCAGGCAATTGATCATCATCAAATCCGCAAATTGTGCGTGTGCTATAGTTGGAGACGGAACCAAAGTTCCCTGCGTGAACCGGGAGTAGGCGCAGGAGGAGGAACGCTATGGAACTGTTGCGGGACAGGCATGACGCCGGCAAGCGGCTGGCTGGAGCCTTGTCGCACTATGCCGGACGACCGGACACGGTGGTTCTTGCTCTTCCGCGCGGCGGCGTGCCTGTCGCCTACGAGATTTCGCGGATCCTTGACTTGCCGCTTGATGTTCTGCTGGTCAGGAAGCTCGGCGTTCCCGGCCATGAGGAGTTGGCCATGGGCGCGATCGCCTGGGGCGATATCCGCGTACTCAACAGCGAGATCGTCAAGGAACTGGACATATCCGACGATGCTGTGGAGGACGCCGTCACCCGCGAGAGCGCGCTTATCCGCCAACGCAACACGCTCTATCGCAACGACCGCCCGCCGCCTCTCGTCGAAGGCAAGACCGTAATCGTGGTGGATGACGGCCTTGCCACGGGCGCCACCATGAAGGCGGCGATCGCTGCGCTGCGACAGGCTGGAGCCGGACGGATTGTGGCGGCGGCGCCGGTCGGCGCGTCATCGACAAGGGATGAACTGCTGTCGCTGGCCGACGAGGTCGTTTGCCTTGCGACGCCGCATCCGTTTTACGGGGTTGGGCAATGGTATGCAGACTTTTCGCAGATCGGTGATACACTGGTGGTGGACCTGCTGAACAAATGCAGGGCGAGGAGAGCGGGCGAGGTGCGTCCGGATGACAAAGACTGATATCGACAGTGTGCTCGTTGAAGCCATCGGCAGACATGCATGTCCGATAGGCGGCGCCATGTTTGACTACGATCCGATCGTCAGCGCGGCGCAGAATTGCCGCCATGTGCTGATCGGCGAAGCGTCGCACGGCACCCGGGAATTCTACCGCGCCCGCGCCGAGATTACCGAAAGACTGATCGACGAGCTGGGCTTTGACGCCGTCGCCGTGGAAGCGGATTGGCCGGACGCCTATACGGTCAATCGTCACGTATGCTCTGCCGGGTCAAACGTGTCGCCGGAAGCGGCGCTCGCGGATTTCGAGCGGTTTCCCACCTGGATGTGGCGCAACGTCGAGATTCTGCATTTCGTCAACTGGCTGCGCGCCTTCAACATTCAGAACGCGAATTCGGGAGAAGGCCGCAGGCCCGTCGGGTTTTACGGGCTCGACCTCTACAGCATGAGCACATCGGCGCACGCCGTCATCGACTATCTCGACAAGACCGACCCGGAAGCCGCCATGCGCGCGCGCATCCGCTATTCCTGCCTCGACCATTTTGCCGAGAATCCTCAATCCTACGGCCGTGCGATCGAATTCGGCATTACAGAAGACTGCGAGGACGAGATTGTGGCGCAGCTGGTGGAGCTGCGCAAAAAGGCACGGGAATATATGGAGGCGGACGGTCTCGTCGCCGAGGACGAATTCTTCTGCGCCGAACAGAATGCGAAGCTTGTCCGCAACGCCGAGAAATACTACCGCGCCATGTTCCGCGGTCGTCCCAATTCCTGGAACCTGCGTGACCAGCATATGTTCGAGACGCTGCAGGACCTGGACCGGCATCTTTCCGATCAACTCGGACGGGAGGCGCGGATCGTCGTTTGGGCGCATAATTCACATGTCGGCAACGCCGGAGCGACCGATATGTCCAGGCGCGGCGAGTTCAATATCGGTCAGCTTGTACAGCATGAAATGGGCGAAGAAGCCTTGCTCATCGGTTTTACGACCTGCCGCGGAACCGTGACGGCGGCGTCCGGCTGGGATGCGCCGGTCGAACGCAAAACAGTCCGCGATCCGATGCCTGACAGCTACGAAGAGGTCTTCCATCACGTCAATCACAAGCAGTTCCTGATTGATCTGCGTGAGGACAACGATGCCGTCGACATGCTCATGGTTCCGCGTCTCGAGCGGGCGATCGGCGTGATCTATCGTCCCGAGACGGAGCGCAGCAGTCACTATTTCCGCTGCTGCTTGCCGGAGCAATTCGATTTCCTGCTGCACTTTGATGTTACGGAGGCGGTCGAGCCGCTCGACACGACGCCGCACTGGCGCCAGGGCGAACTGGACGAGACCTATCCCAGCGGATTGTGAAATTCGTCATGTGGAATAGTGGGAAGAGTTGACTATTTGAATGGTGAGCCGCCGCCCCGCCTGATAGACGTGCTCCACAGACCGGGAATCGGCTTGCCAGCAAGCCAGACGCCCTTTTTGCCCGCCGCCCGGAGACAGCATGCGTTTCGAACCGTCATTTCTTGATGATCTGCGCGACCGGATTCCGATATCCGAAGTCATCGGGAAACGCGTGTCCTGGGACAAGCGCAAGACCAATGCGTCGCGCGGCGACTGGTGGGCCTGCTGTCCGTTCCACGGGGAAAAGACGCCGAGCTTCCACTGCGAGGACAGCAAGGGGCGCTACCATTGTTTCGGATGCGGCGTGTCCGGCGATCATTTCCGCTTCCTGACCGAGCTCGAAGGCGTAAGCTTCGTAGAGGCCGTTGAGCAGGTCGCAGATTTGGCGGGCGTGCCGCTGCCGGCGCCCGATCCACAGGCGGCGCGGCGCGAAAAGCAACGGGCGAGCCTCATCGACGTCATGGAAATGGCCACCGTCTTCTTTCAGGAAAAGTTGCAGTCGGCGGAAGGGGCCAAGGCGCGGTCCTATCTGCGCGACCGGGGTCTGTCGGGACGCACGATCCAGACGTTCCGTCTCGGGTATGCGCCGGACAGCCGCAACGCTCTGAAGGAATATCTCGCCTCAAAGGGCGTCGAGAAGAGCCAGATCGAGGCCTGCGGCCTGGTGGTGCACGGGCCAAACATTTCCGTGTCCTATGACCGGTTTCGCGACCGGATCATGTTTCCGATCGTCAATCCGCGGGAAAAGGTCATCGCTTTCGGCGGGCGCGCCATGTCGTCCGACATCCCCGCGAAATATATGAATTCCAACGATACGGAGCTCTTTCACAAGGGTCGCGTGCTCTACAATTTTCCGCAGGCCAGACGCGCCGCGCAAGGCGCGGACGGCGCCGGCACGGTGATCGCCGTCGAGGGCTATATGGATGTCATCGCCCTGCACCAGGCGGGCGTGTCAAACGCCGTCGCGCCGCTCGGCACGGCGTTGACCGAAGACCAGCTCGATCTGATGTGGCGCATGACGCCGGAGCCGATCCTGTGTTTCGACGGGGATTCGGCGGGTCAGAGAGCCGCGAACAGGGCGATCGACATCGCGCTTGCGGGATTGCAGCCGGGTCGGTCGGTCCGGTTCGCGACATTGCCTGAAGGAAAGGACCCGGACGACCTCGTGCGGGACGCCGGCCGCGCGCCATTCGACGAGTTGTTGCGCAACGCCCGGCCGCTTGCGGATATGCTCTGGTTCAGGGAGACGCGTTCAGGCGTCTTTGATACGCCGGAAAAACGCGCGGAACTGGAATCGCGGATTGGCGGATTGATGGCTTCGATCGCCAATGAAAGCGTCAGGCGACACTACCAGCAGGACATGCGGGACCGCCTGAACGGCTTTTTCGACACATCCTCCAGCCAGAGCGCGCGCCAGGGGCGTGAAGGCGGATACGGGTCCTACAGGAAGGGGAACCAGCGATCCGGGCCAAGGGGACAGCAGGCCGGGAGACGTTACGCCGTCAGCAGCAGACTTGCGCAGTCAACGCTGGTCGCAGGCGCCACCCGGGCGCCGGCCCTGCGCGAAAGCGTATTGGCCCTGACGCTCGTCAATCATCCGCAATTGCTGACGACCGAATTTGACGAAGCGGCTGCGATCGAGTTCGAGAGCGCCGCCCTGCGGGCGCTGCTTGGCGTGTTGATGAACCAGTGCATGAAGGACGATGCCGTCGATCGGGAAGAGGTGCACGCGGCGATCAGGGCCGCGGGGCTGGCCGAGACGGTGGAAACGCTTGAAAAGCAGGTTCGCTACACCGGTCTGTGGACGGCGACCACCGAAGCGGCGCTGGAAGACGCGCAGGCCGGTTTCGGGCAGGCGCTGGCGCTGCACAACAGAACGCGGTCTCTCAAACTGCAGAAAATGGAGCTCGAGCGCGATCTGGCCGACGTCACCGACACCGGGGACGAAGACGCCATGCCAGGCCTGCTGAATAGTCTCCGGTCCGTGCAGCAGGAGATCGACAGGCTGGAACAGCAGGAGGCCATCATCGACGGATTCGGGATATTGTCCGGCCGCGTGAGAGGGGCGGCCGGTCAGTAAATCGGGTGAGGGAAAGAAACTTGGCTTTGGCGCCGTTGCAGCATCTTGCAAACCGAGCCTACGCTCCTAAATAGGTCCACATCGGCAGGACTGGGACGCGCGCCGGAGGCGCGGTCAGGAAATCATGCAGGCTGCCGCGAGATCCACGGGCAAGCGCGACGGGCATCTGAAGTGACGTCGCAGGACCGGACGGGGTTTTCTGTAATTTACGTGAATTTTGGTGAATTTGCGCCAAATTCTACGTTTTTTACCGGGATTCGCTTGACGTATTGGCAAATTGACGGAATCACCAGATGGACGATCGGGATCATCGGGTCAAGCAATTCGAAATTGTGTCCGCAAATGCGTCAGGAACGTTTCGAACCACGAGGTGGGCTGAATGAGCGTAAAGCCACCGTCTATGGTTAATCAGGATTTAAGCATCATACCGCTATTCAGTTCGAACTACTGATTCTTAGGACGCTGGCAGGGTTTCGCCCTGCCGGAAGACGCAGCGCGGAAACGAAAGCGACGGGAAATATATGGCAACCAAGGTCAAGGAAAACGAAGAAGCCGAGGCAGAACGCGACACCAGCGGCGATGGACCGCTTCTCGACCTCTCCGACAGCGCTGTCAAGAAGATGATCAAGGCCGCCAAGAAGCGCGGCTACGTAACGATGGACGCGCTGAACGCCGTTTTGCCGTCCGAGGAAGTCACTTCCGAACAGATCGAGGACACCATGTCGATGCTGAGCGACATGGGCATCAATGTCGTCGAGGAGGAAGAGGAAGGCGACGACAATTCCAATTCCAATGAAACGGAAAACACCGGCACCGATGTTGCGGTGAGCGGCGGAACCGCGGTCGCGACAGCGAAGAAAAAGGAACCGACCGACCGGACCGACGATCCGGTGCGCATGTATCTGCGCGAAATGGGTTCGGTGGAGCTTCTGTCGCGCGAAGGCGAGATCGCCATCGCCAAACGCATCGAGGCCGGACGCGAAACGATGATCGCGGGTCTCTGCGAAAGCCCGTTGACCTTCCAGGCCATCATCATCTGGCGCGACGAGCTCAATGAGGGCGATACGCTGCTGCGCGAGATCATCGATCTGGAAACGACCTATTCCGGACCGGAAGCCAAGGCCGCGCCGCAATTCCAGTCGGCCGAGAAGATCGAAGCCGATCGCAAGGCTGCCGAAGAAAAGGAAAAGGCGCGCAACGAGCGTCGCCGGTCCGACGACATAACCGACGTCGGCGGCGAAGGCGTCTCGTCGGAAGAGGACGAGGACGACGAGGAAGACGAATCCAACCTGTCGCTCGCCGCCATGGAGGCGGAACTGCGGCCGCAGGTCATGGAGACCTTCGACGTCATCGCCGACACCTACAAGAAACTGCGCAAGCTTCAGGACCTGCAGGTCGAAGCGCGGCTGGCCGCCAGCGGAACTTTGTCGACGGCGCAGGAGCGCCGATACAAGCAGCTCAAGGAAGAGCTGATTGCAGCGGTCAAATCGCTTGCGCTCAACCAGAATCGCATCGACGCGCTCGTCGAGCAGCTCTACGACATCAACAAGCGTCTGGTTCAGAACGAGGGTCGTCTGCTGCGTCTTGCTGAATCCTACAAGGTCAGACGCGAGGAATTCCTGCAGCACTACCAGGGCGCGGAACTCGATCCCAACTGGATGAAGTCGATCGCCAACCTTTCCGGCCTCGGATGGAAAGATTTCGCAAAGAACGAAAAGAACACGATCAAGGGCATACGCGGCGAGATCCAGAATCTCGCAACGGAAACCGGCATCTCGATTTCCGAATTCCGCCGCATCGTCCACATGGTCCAGAAGGGCGAGCGCGAAGCCAGCATCGCAAAGAAGGAAATGGTGGAGGCCAATCTTCGCCTGGTGATTTCGATCGCGAAGAAATACACCAATCGCGGGCTGCAGTTCCTGGATCTCATCCAGGAAGGCAATATCGGCCTGATGAAGGCGGTCGACAAGTTCGAGTATCGCCGTGGTTACAAGTTCTCGACCTATGCGACCTGGTGGATCAGGCAGGCGATCACCCGGTCGATCGCCGACCAGGCTCGCACCATCCGTATTCCGGTGCATATGATCGAAACGATCAACAAGATCGTCCGCACCTCACGGCAGATGCTGCATGAGATCGGTCGCGAGCCGACGCCGGAAGAACTGTCCGAGAAGCTCGCCATGCCGCTGGAAAAAGTGCGCAAGGTGCTGAAGATCGCCAAGGAACCGATCAGTCTCGAAACGCCGGTCGGCGACGAGGAGGATTCGCATCTCGGTGATTTCATCGAAGACAAGAATGCGATCCTGCCGATCGACGCGGCGATCCAGGCCAACCTGCGCGAGACGACGACCCGCGTGCTGGCGTCGCTCACGCCGCGCGAGGAACGCGTGTTGCGCATGCGCTTCGGCATCGGCATGAACACCGACCACACACTGGAAGAAGTCGGTCAGCAGTTCTCGGTGACCCGAGAGCGTATCCGACAGATCGAGGCGAAGGCGCTGCGCAAGCTGAAGCACCCGAGCCGCTCGCGCAAGCTGCGCAGCTTCCTCGACAGCTGACAGAAAAAGGGCCCCGGCGGGCCCTTTTCGTTTTCCGGATTGCGCCATGCAAAACCAGATATCGATCCGCACCAGCGGCCAGGGTCTCTATGAATTTACCGGCGAGATCGTGGAATTCATTTCGGAGAGCGGCGTCGATGAAGGGCTGTTGACGGTGTTCGTCCGCCATACGTCCTGTTCGCTGCTGGTTCAGGAAAACGCCGACCCTGATGTGTGTCGCGATCTCAACGAATTTTTCGCCCGTATTGCGCCTGAAAACATGAGCTGGCTGCGGCACACGATCGAAGGTCCGGACGACATGCCGGCGCACATCAAGTCGGCGCTGACGCAGGTCAGCCTGTCAATACCTGTGGCGAACGCAAGGCCGCTGCTTGGAACCTGGCAGGGGATCTATCTGTTTGAGCACCGCCGCGCGCCGCATCAGCGGAAGATCGTGCTGCATGTCTCCGGATAGGCGCCGGCTACTCGAGTTCGATGGAGGTGACGACGAAATCCGGACCCAGTTCGATTTCATAGTTTCCGCCATGACAGGTTGCGTCTTCAACCTCGAACTCACCGGACGGTGACTTGAAGATGACGCCGCCGTCGCAGCCCCAGGCGGTGATCGCCTTGTTGACCTGAGCGGTTTCGTCATCGCTGATTGCGACAGAGGCAGCGTTGGCCGTATGCGAAAGAGCCGTCAGAAGAACAATTGTGGAGACAAGAACTTTTTTCATATCGTATTCCTGTTTCTGAATGCCGGCACAAGACCATAGTTTTGTGAAGGTTCCAAGAATATCCATATCGATGACCATGATGCGCGCTGACTCTTCACCCTTGCCGGTTCTCTATTCCTTCAGACGCTGTCCCTATGCGATGCGGGCGCGGCTGGCTTTGCGCTCAGCCGGCGTTAGCGTGGCGTTGCGCGAGGTGGTTCTGAAGGACAAGGCGCCGGAGTTTCTGGCGGCGTCGCCATCAGCTACGGTTCCCTGTCTGGTCCTGCCTGAGGCGCAGGTAATCGATGAGAGCCTCGATATTATGGTGTGGTCGCTGCAGCAATCCGACCCCGAAGGCCTGCTTGCGCCTCCGATCGGAGCGCTTGATGAAATGCTTGATCTGATCGCGGAACTGGACGGCCCCTTCAAACGGAGCCTCGACCGCTACAAATACGACACCCGCTTCGGCGATGCGGATCCTGTTGTGGAACGCAACAAGGCCGGCGGTTTCCTGGAAAAGCTGGACGCCATGCTGAAGGGTCGTCCATGGCTTTTCGGCGAGCGCCCGTCGCTCGCCGATCTCGCCATTCTTCCCTTCGTCCGACAGTTCGCCAATGTGGACCGGGCGTGGTTCGATGATCAGGACTGGCCGGACCTGATCCACTGGCTGGACCGGTTTCTTGAATCCGAACGGTTCGGCGCGATCATGACCCGCTATCCGAAGTGGACAGTGGGTGATCCGACGACTTTGTTTGCGGCTTGAGCCTATCGACGCCAGCCGTGATGGCCTTCACGCATCCATTGTGCAAGCCGGTCTTGCTGGACATTGTCGAGGCTTGCGTAAAAGGCCTGCAGGGACGGTTCGAGCTTCTCGAGCGTCTGTTGTGCGCTGCCAAGCCAGATCTTGGCCGACGCCATGTCCTGCACCAGATCCCCAGCGGAAGCCGGCGTTGAACAGAGGCCGTCGGGACGCGCGGCGATCTCGCGGATTTGCTGTTTGACGTCTCCGAGCAGGTCTGTCTGTTTCCGGTTCAGGTCCAGATCGACAATCGCAAGCTTCTCCGCGAAATCCAGACGAAAGCCCGAGAGGTTTTGACAGAAGTCGTGACCGCTGTCACCGGACCGGTCATGCCTCTGCGACCAGACAGACGCCGCTCCAGCGTTGTCGAGGCGATTGCGTTGGCTTGTGGCGTGGGCGACGCCGGCGACGACGACCGTGAAAACGGACAGGGCTATCAGGTTCTTCTTCAGCATGCTTCAATCCTCCTTTATTCCAATATGACAATATGATTGTCATATTGGAATTGACAATAGACTTGTCAATAATGGAGCCCGTAATTCGGCAGAAAGTCGTTGTAGCCCGCCGAGCGTCCCGCACCGCGTTTGATGACTTCTGCAAATGGTGTGGGGACACTCTGATGGGGGACAGCAGCTGAAACATGTCTTGCGCCGGGCCTCCACAATGGGGCAAACAGGAAGCCGAGCCTGAGGAGACAAGTACGTGACCAGATCCGCGGATCCTGATCAACTTTACGCCCTGATCACCGAGATTCGCAAAGCCTTCGGTGAGCTGCGGACCTTTTCCGACGGACAGATCATGGATCTCGGCATGACGGCGGCCATGCGCGCGGTGCTGGAGGACCTGGACAAGCACGGCGCCCAGACAGTTCCGGACATTGCGCGGCGCAAGGGCCGGACCCGCCAACACATACAGCAGCTCGCCGACGCCCTTGTCAAAGCGGGTTTCGCAGAGTTTCGCGACAATCCGGCCCATCGGCGATCCAGGTTGCTGGCGCAGACGAAGCGGGGCAGGGAGGTGTTTTCCGAAATCCGCAGGCGGGAAAGAGAGAGCCTGGGGCAGGCTGCGGAACGCCTGGGCGGCGGCAGGATACAGGCTACGACGGATTTCTTGCGCCAACTGCGCAAGGACCTTGCAGGACAAACAGAGCGGGATTGACCATGACTGAAACGGAAACACTCATTCGACAGTATTTCGTCGCCTTCAACAGCAAGGACAGCGAGGCCATGCTGGCGTTGCTGCACGAGGATGTCGTCCATGACGTCAACCAGGGCGGTCGGGAAATCGGCAAGGAAAAGTTTCGCTGGTTTCTGGCGACGATGAACCGGCATTATTCCGAACAGCTTTCCGACATCGTCATCATGACGAGCAGCACGGAAGGACGCGCAGCGGCCGAATTCACGGTGCGTGGCAATTACCAGTCGACGGCCGACGGTTTGCCTGCCGCGCGTGGACAGTCCTATTCCATCGCCGCGGGTCAGTTTTTCGAAATCGATCAGGGGCTCATCACGCGCGTGACGACCTATTACAATCTGGAGGCATGGATCGCTCAGGTGCGCGATGAATGATGCGCGGGCGCCGCTGACGATCCGGACGCTCTCCGGCGACGAAATCGGCGAGGCGCTCGATGACCTCGCCCGCCTTCGCATCACCGTGTTTCGCGACTGGCCTTATCTCTATGACGGCGACATGGACTATGAACGCCGATACCTGTCTCGTTTTGCTGGGTCCGATGGCGCGGTTGTCGTTGGCGCATTCGATGGCGAGCAGATGGTCGGGGCCTCCACGGCGTCGCCTTTGGGCGATCATTTCTCCGAGTTTTCCGAGCCGCTCGCAAAGGCCGGTTACGATCCGGACAGGATTTTCTACCTTGCTGAATCGGTGCTGATGGAAGAGTGGCGCGGCGTCGGCGTCGGGGTGCGGTTTTTCGAAGAACGCGAGAGGGCCGCGGTCGCCCAGGGCTTCCGGGAGGCGGTGTTTTGCGGGGTCGTCAGGTCAGACGATCATCCGATGCGGCCGGCCGGCTATACGCCGCTCGACGGATTCTGGCGCAGCCGCGGATATGCTCCGATGGAGGGCGTCGCCTGCCGATTTTCGTGGCGGGATATCGGCGACCGGGAGGAGACGGAAAAGCCATTGCAGTTCTGGTCGAAGACCCTGGACTGAAAGAATCCCCCACCGTTTCCAGTTTTTCGAAAACGTTCTGATGCATATAAAGATCTGAATTTTCTTTGAAATATCGAGTTTCACGGCGTCATGCGCTGAAGGTGAACGCCGCATGAACGCCCGGTTGCAAATTGGTTCAGCCGAAGAAGTCCAGAGTGCTGTCATCGCTTGAGAGGCGAAACCAATCTGACACGGAGAGAACCAATGTTTGCAAATTTCATCAAGACTGTCGCCGTTACGACGATGATCGGACTTGGCGCCGCAGCGACAACCGCCACGCCCGCCGCAGCCGGCGGCGTCGGCATCAACATTCAAATCGGCGCGCCGGGATATGGTCCGGGTCCCTATTGGGGCCCGAAGCCCGGTCCCAAGGGCGGCTACTGCCAGAATTACAAGGCAGTGCAGAAGGCGCACTGGTACGGCGTTAATAAGGCCTATGTGGTCAAGAAGACGCCTTACAAGGTCATCGTCAAGGGCTGGAGCAAGGGCTATCAGAGAAAGGTCGTATTGGCCAACAACTGGAACTGCCCGGTCCTGGCGGTTTACTGAACCTCGCCAGCGAAAATGCAGTAAAAACCCCGGCCTGCGACGCATGCAGCCGGGGTTTGCCTTTGTTCTAATTTTTGATCTCGAACGACATGGTGACGGAAACGCTGTATTCGTTCTCGCCGGCGGCCACAGGCACCGCGGAGTCGAAGGACGCCTTTGCCATTTCGGCGCGCATCATCGGCATTGGACGGCCGGGATTTGCGACTTCGCCGATCCTAAGCACCCTTCCGAGTTCCACGCCAGCGGCCTCGGCGAGCGTTTGCGCTTTCGCCATCGCATCTTCAACGGCCTTCTTGCGCGCTTCCGTGATTGCGGCGGACGGGTCGTCGCTTGTGAACATGATCTGACCGCCCTGGTTGACGCCCAGGCTCACCGACTTGTCGAGGATCGCGCCAAGATTGTCGAGGTTGCGGATGCGCACAGTGAGGGAATTCGATACGTTGTATCCCTCGATCGTCGGAGGCTGCCGCCGGTCGTCGTCCTGTTTGGGGTAGACATATTGCGGACTGATCGAGAAATCCGATGTCTGCAGGTCACGATCCTCAACGCCGGTCGCTTTCATTTCCGCCAGAATGGCCGCCATGGCTTCATTGCTGGCGTCGAGCGCCTCGCGCGCCGTCTTTCCCTGGCGAAGCACTGTCAGGTTTATGACCGCCATATCAGGCGCGACCTGTGCGGTTCCTTCTCCGGTGACGGAAATGCTCGGCTGGCGGTGCGGCTTCTGAGCTTGCGCCATGGCCGAAACGGGAAGCAGGGCGACGGCGAACATGATCAGGATTTTCTTTGCGGTGCTCATGGGGATCCCCTTGGTTGAAGTCCGGCGATCCGTAAAATCTCTTTGCGGCAATCTCTTGTCGGCCCGTGCGAATTGGTTTAAGCGATGGCTTCGTGCGGCGCCCGGCTCTATCGCGCCGCATCGGGTGGGGCCTGTAGCTCAGTTGGTTAGAGCCGGCGGCTCATAACCGCTTGGTCGTAGGTTCGAGTCCTACCGGGCCCACCAATTTTCAAGTGTACAGCCCCCGGAGACCTCGGTGACAGATCTAGCCTGTGACATGGTGTGCTGCACGCCTTATCTTTAGCACATCAAATGGGACGCGTCGCTTTTGTCGTCAATCTTCCTTGTCGGGATGCGAGGCCGCCCCAAACCTGGTAAACCGTTTATTCCCTTGACTGGGAATTTGTAATCAGACGCGTTTGGCCGAGCGGCTGACTCAGCGAGATGAACATCAATTCCGCATGGAATCGACAAGTTTTCCACCCGCGCTCGCCGCCATGCGACGGGTCGCACATCTCTATCTGATTATTTTAAAGGCAATGTAGCTTGTGTTGCTTTTTTAGGCATTTGCCCTTGTTTTGGTCAATTCTTCGAGTTTCGATTTTTTATATTGGGAGAGAATAATGCAATCCCATTCCATTATTTAATTCATCCGTGGCTTGAAATTAGAAAATTTCTGCAAAATGCGCAAAGTAGCCTTGACGGTTCGATCGGGAGTGTGCCTCATGAAGGGGAAGCTGACACGACCGACCTGCAACCAGATGCGAAACCGACTTCTCCATGCAATTTCCTGCCCTGACATTTGAAACGATCCGCCGCTCGGTGATTGGCGACGCCATGCCGGTGCCGGGTCCGTTTGGTCCGCGGTCGTTGATCTACGCAGACCATATTGCGTCGGGGCGGGCTTTGAGTTTCATCGAGGATGCAATCCGCGATCATATTCTGCCCGCCTACGGGAACACCCATACCGAGACGTCGTGGTGCGGCCGTCAGACCACGCACGTCCGCGAGGCGGCGCGTCATGCGATCAGAACCAGCGTCGGCGCCGACGAGGACCACGCGGTCATATTCGCCGGGGCAGGCGCGACTGCGGCGGCGGACAAGCTGGCGCGCGCGCTCGACCTCGGACCCGATGCGACGGTCTTTATCGGCCCGTACGAACATCACTCCAATGATTTGACCTGGCGCGAAACCAAAGCGCGCATCGTGCGCATTCCCCTGAACCAGGCCGGCGAACTCTGCCTTGACACCCTCGCGGAAGAACTGCGTGAAAGGCAGGGCGGCGGACCATTCGTCGGCGCTTTTTCGGCGGCGTCCAATGTGACCGGTGTTCTCACCGACTTGCCAGCGCTGGCGCGCCTACTCCATGCTTACAATGGTCTGTTGATCTGTGATTATGCGGCCGCCGGACCCTATGTTCCCGTTCGTCTGAGAGCGTCCGCGCCAGGCGAGACGGACCGGATCGACGCCGCGCTCTTTTCGGCGCACAAGTTTCCCGGCGGTCCTGGCGCGTCGGGCGTTCTGGTCGCTGATCGCCGGATCTTTGACCAGAAGCGGCCAACCATGACGGGCGGCGGCACGGTCTCCTACGTCACCGCCGAAAAGCATGTCTATGTGGAAGATCCCGAGCGGCGCGAGGAAGCGGGCACGCCAGCCATCATCGACAATATTCGCGCCGGCATGGTCTTCGATCTCAAGGCGCGAATGGGCGACGAAGTTGTTGCGGCGCAGGAAGAATTCCTGACCGAGCGGCTAGACAACCTGCTGACGTCGGAGCCGGCGGTGGAACTGCTGAGCCCGCCGCGATCCCGGCGGCTCGGCATTTATTCCTTCAATATCCGGGCTGGCGAGCGCCTGTTGCACCATAATTTCGTGGTCGCCCTGCTGAACGATCTCTTCGGCATTCAGGCGCGGGGCGGTTGCTCGTGCGCAGGGCCCTATGGTCATGATCTTCTGGGCATTGATTCCGCCACCGCCTGGGCCCATGAGCGCGCCGTCGCCCGTGGTCACTCGGTCTTCCGTCCCGGCTGGGCGCGGCTTGGGGTGAGCTGGTTCTTCGATGAAGAGACGGTGGACCAGATCAAGGCCGCAATCGCATTCATCGCGCATCGCGGGCTATCGGTCCTGCCTGCCTACCGTCTTGACGCGGCGAGCGGCGTCTGGCGTCCGGATCCCGCGGCGTTGCCCGGGATGGTGGAGACGGTTGAAGACGCGGCGCCGGATTTCGCCCAGATGTGGTTCGGAAACGGCTCTGCGCCGGCGACAGCGCCGGACTTCGAGACCTGTCTGGCGATCGCCCACGAAATTGCCGACCTGGCCGAGCGCCATACCCCGGATGCCGGACCTGAATTTGATGCGGAAAGTGAAAAGTTGCGTTGGTTCTGGATGCCGGTGGAAGCATCCCGGCAGCTGCGCGGCGCGGCCTGAACTGACACGAACAACGGACAGGAAACCTGGCGAATGGCTATTGAGAATTGGGTTGCAAGGCACCTTGACGAACTGACGGAGTTCCGTCGCGACCTGCACCGCAATCCCGAATTGCTCTACGATGTGCATCGCACCGCAGGCGAGGTGGCGCGGCTCTTGCGAGAAGCCGGCGTCGATGAGGTGCACGAAGGCATCGGCCAGACCGGCGTGGTCGGCGTGATCCGGGGACAAAACGATACATCCGGGCGCATGATCGGGTTGAGAGCGGACATGGACGCTCTGCCGATCAAGGAAGACACCGGAGCGGAATGGGCTTCCACAATCCCGGGCAAGATGCACGCCTGTGGACATGATGGTCATACAGCCATGCTCCTGGGCGCCGCCCGCGCGCTGGCCGAAGGCCGCGCCTTCGACGGCGCCGTCTGCGTTATTTTTCAGCCTGCCGAGGAAGGCGGAGCCGGCGGCAAGGCCATGATCGACGACGGTCTTCTGGAGAAGTTCCCGATCCAGGAATTCTATGGCATGCACAACCGTCCCAACCTGGAGGTCGGCAAATTCACGACCCGCCCGGGTCCGATGATGGCCTCAGTCGATGAAATCAACATAAAAATCGAAGGCATCGGCGCCCATGCCGC
Source organism: Rhizobiaceae bacterium MnEN-MB40S (assembly GCA_024343425.1). Taxonomy (GTDB): domain Bacteria; phylum Pseudomonadota; class Alphaproteobacteria; order Rhizobiales; family Rhizobiaceae; genus Flavimaribacter. Next base: position 72,733 of record BRLC01000004.1, on the reverse strand, counting down.
CACGCCGCATAACGGGATCGATCCGATGCCGGTGATGGCGGCGCTGGTCCAGGCGGCGCAGACTATCGTTTCGCGCAACCTCGATCCGATCAAGTCGGCGGTGGTGTCGATCACGCAGATAAACGGCGGCGACGCTTTCAACGTGATCCCGCAAACGGTAACCCTGCGCGGCACAGTGCGCTGCCTCGATGAGGATGTGCGCGACATGGTCGAGGAGAAGCTTGGGCGCGCCGTCGAACATATCGCCGCCGCCTACGGCGCGATAGGCGAACTGGAATATCTGCGGCTCTATCCGGTGACAATCAACAACGCCGAGGCGGTCGAGAATGTGCTGGCCGCCGCCGCCGAGGTGGCTGGATTGGAAAACACGTCCGCGGAAATGCCGCCGGCGCTCGGCGGCGAAGACTTTTCGTTCATGCTGAACGAACGCCCCGGCGCGATGATCATGGTCGGCAACGGGCCGGGCGCCATGGTCCACCACCCGAAATACGACTTCAACGACGACGTTATCCCCTGGGGCTGTTCCTTCTGGACGACCCTGGTCCGGCAGCGCCTTCCAACGCGCATTGCCGATTCAGCCGATCCGTCCGTCAAACATTGACGGATGCTTGAAACACTTCGGCGTTCTGCTTCCCACCGAAAGTTCGCCCTGATCTCCAAGACGTGAAGGCAAAGGTCATGACCGACAAAGAAACACTGGTTCCGGAACTCGATCACGTCGTGATCATGGTGCATGGCGACCTCGACGCTTCGGTCGAGCGATACGCCGCCATGGGCTTCGACTTGACGCCACGCGGTCATCATTCGCTGGGTTCGTCGAACAATCTGGCGATTTTCCAGAACAACTATCTTGAACTTCTGGGTTTCGAGGAAGGCAAGAAGCTTCTGCGCCCCGAACTGATGGAGACGCCGCGCGGCCTTGCCGCTGTGGTCTGGCGCTGCCCGGATCTGGACGCAGTGGTGAGCCGCCTGGACGAAACCGGGTTGAAGATAGAGGATCCGACACATTTCGTTCGCCCGGTCGAAACCGGCGAAGGCACGTTCGACGCCGCCTTTGCGGTGATCAATTTTCCGAAGAAGGGTTTTGCCGAAGGGCGTAGTTTCTTCTGCCATCACAAGACGCCGGAATATGTCTGGCGTGAGGAATGGCAGAGCCATCCGAACACGGCGGTTGATGTCTCGGAATATGTCTTTGCAGGCGGCGCGCCTGAAGAGACGCTCGCCATGTTCGACACATTCTTCGGCCCCGGCGTCATGAAGCCGGTCGATGGCGGCATGGCGATCGAAGCCGGCGCAGGGCAGGTGGTCGCTTTGACCGCCGAGGCCGGCAAGGCCCGCTTTGGCGACGCTGTCTCGATCATTCCGGAAGAAGGCGAGGCGCGCATGATCGCGCTGGGCGTTCGTTGCAAGTCGCTCGACGCTGCGCGGAAGGCGCTGACGGACGGCGGCGTGCCCTTCGAAGACCTCGGCGCGCGGCTGCGCGCCGGCGAGGATGCAGCTTTCGGACTGGCGATCGAATTCCACGAATAAACCCGGCGCACGAGGGGCGGCGCGCCCTGGCTGCGTAAAAAATGTGAAAGAAAAAGGAACACCGATATGCGCGCAGTAGTATTGAACGAGCACGGCGGGCTCGACAAGATGACCTATGTCGAGGACTTCCCTGACCCCGTTCCCGAAGAGGGCGACGTGGTGATCCGGGTCAAGGCCAGCTCGTATAACTACCACGACATTTTCACACGCCGCGGCATGCCCGGGATCAAGATTCCCATGCCGCTTATCGTCGGCCTCGACATTGCCGGCGAAGTGGTCGAAGTCGGACCAGGCGTCGAGGGCTGGGCTCCCGGCGACCGCGTTCTGATCGACCCGATCAACCGCGTCGAAGGCGGGCTGATGGGCGAAACGAAGAATGGCGGCCTGGCCGAGCTCTGCGTCACCCGCGCCCATCAGCTGATCAAGCTGCCCGACCACGTGTCGTTCGAAGAAGCCTCCGCCCTGCCGGTCGCCTACGGCACAGCGATCAGAATGATGACCACCATCGGCGAGGTCGCGGAAGGCGAGAAGGTCCTGATCCTGGGCGCCTCCGGCGGCGTCGGAATCTGCTGCGTCCAGTTGGCGAAAGCGGCGGGCGCCTATGTGATCGCCTGCGCCGGCACCGAGGAAAAGGGCGAGGAGTTGATGAAGTACGGCGCGGACGAGATCATTCTCTACCGCGAGGTCGATTTCATGAAGGAATGCCGCGCTCGCCATGGCAAGCCCAGCATCGGCAAAGCATTCAAGGGCAACGGCGTCGACATGGTCGTGAACTTCACCGGCGGCGAAACCTGGGTGCCGTCGCTGAAATGCCTGCGCAGGGGCGGCCGACTGGTGACCTGCGGCGCCACTGCCGGCTTCGACCCGGTCGAGGACATCCGTTTCATCTGGACGTTCGAGCTGCAGATCAAGGGTTCGAACGGCTGGGAGCGCGAGGATATCCATCGGCTCTTCGACATGATGGAAGAAGGCAAGCTGAAGGCTGTGATCGACGAAACCTTCCCGCTTGAAAAAGCCAAGGACGCCATGGGGCTGCTTGAGGACCGCAAGGTTCTTGGCAAGCTGGTGATCACGCCATGACGAACGCCACAATGGATATGGAGACGGTCCAGAAATACCTGGACGGTTCGCCTTTCATCGCTTTCTGCGGTCTCAAGGTAACCGAGATCGACATCGAAAAGCAGACAATCACCATGATTGCTCCGCTGCGCCCGGAATTCGAGCGCGGGGCAGGCACCGGCCAGTGGCACGGGGGGCCGATCGCATCGGTCATCGACACCGTCGGCGATTTCGCGCTCGCCATGCTTCTGAACACCGGCATCCCGACGATCAATTTCCGCGTCGATTACCTGAAGCCTGCAGTCAACACCGCCTTGATATCGACCGCAACCGTCCGGCGTCTGGGGCGCACGGTCGGGGTGGCCGATGTGGACGTCTTCAACGAAAGCGGCGCCCTCGTGGCCATTGGCCGCGGCACCTACGCAATACCTCCCAGCAAATAACCGAAACGAGGGCGGAGACAAAACCGCCCCGATCCAAGAACGACAGATCTCGAAGGGGAATGCAATGACAAGACTAACACGACGTTTCTTCCTGACGACAACCGCGGCCGTCGCCCTGGCCGCGGCAAGCTTCACCATGCCCGGCCTCTCCCTTGCGCAGGACACGCCGAAAACCGGCGGCACGCTTGTCGCAACCTGGGGCGGGTTCGAACCGCAAGCCGTATTCGTACCCGGCGGCGGCGGGTCAAGCCCGCTGATCAGCTCCACCAAGATCCTGGAGCCGCTGCTGCGCATGGACGGCAATGCGGAATTCGTCCCGGTCCTGGCGACCGACGTGACGGCCTCCGACGACTTCACCTCCTACGACATCACCATCCGCGACGGCGTCACCTGGCATGACGGCGAGCCGTTCACGGTCGACGACGTGATTTACACGGTCAATGAATACTGGAAGCCGATGGTCGCGGGCGCGGCTTTGAGCAATTTCACCGGTATCGAGAAGATTGACGACAAGACCGTGCGGATGACGTTCAGCAAGCCCACGCCGGAATTCTTCTTCAAGAACGTGCTCGCCACCTCGCTCGTGCTGCCTGAACACATCTATGCAGGCTCCGAGATCGCCACCAACCCGATCAACAACACGCCTGTTGGCACCGGCCCTTTCAAATTCAAGGAATGGGTGCGCGGCAGCCATATCGAGTACGAAAAGAACGAGAACTATTGGGACGAGGGCAAGCCCTATCTCGACGGACTTGTGATGCGCTACTGGCGTGACGCGGCCTCGCGCGCTGCAGCGATGGAAGCAGGCGAGCTGAAGCTCGGCATCTTCAATCCTATCCCAGCGCCTGACATTGACAGATTGACCGAAACGGACGATTTCGTCGCCACCTCGGACGGCTACCTGGGCGCCGCCTGGGCCTCCACAATCGAGTTCAACAGCCGCAATCCCATCGTGGACGATCCGGCGGTGCGCAAAGCCATCCTGACCGCCATCGATCGCTCGCTGATCGCCGATGTCGTCTATTTCGGACGCGCAAGACCCGGCGTATCCTTCGTGTCGTCAGTCAACCCGATTTTCCATAATCCCGACCTGCCCAAGTACGACTACGATCCCGAGAAAGCTGCGGAGATGCTCGACGCTGCGGGCTATCCGATGAAGGACGGCAAACGTTTCACCGTGGAACTGCTCGCAGCCGGCTGGTTCGAGGAAAACGGCAAGGTCGGTCAGTTCGTGAAGCAGAACCTGGAAGACATCGGCATCGAGGTGAACCTGAAGGTTCCGGATCGGGCCAGCTCGATCAAGGGCATCTATAGCGACTACGATTACGACATCGCCTTGTCGAACCACGCGTCGCAGGTCGAACAGGTTCCGCGCCAGACAAACTATGTCACCACCGACGGCATCGTGAAAGGCGCAGCCTTCCGCAACGCCAATGGCTACTCCAATCCCGAAATGGACGAACTGGTCAACGCCATGGCTGTCGAAGTGGATGAGGAGAAGCGCGTGGAGATGGCGCACAAGATGCAGGAAATCATCGCCGAAGACCTGCCCATCACGATCCTCGTCGAAATGGAGTCCACGACGGTCCACGCCGATGAGGTCAAGGGACTCGAGGGCCGCGCCGACATTTCCGCGGACAGCCTGTCCGACGTCTGGCTGGACGACTAACAGCAAGGCAAGACGAGCAAATGAAACGTCTGATACTAAGCAGGCTGCTCCAGATCATCCCGCTCGTCATCGGGGTCATCGTGATGAACTTCGTGCTCATCCAGATGGCCCCGGGCACGCTGCTCGACATCATGACTTCCGAGCAGCAGATTACCGACCCGGCGGCTCTGAATCGGATGCGGGAGCTCTACGGCTACGATCAGTCGCCGATCATCCAGCTACTGAAATACATCTACTCGGTGTTCACGCTGGATCTCGGCTACTCCTACCGCCAGAACGCTCCGGTCCTGGACATCATCCTGGCGCAGTTGCCGTCGACGCTGCTGCTGATGCTGGTCGCGATCGGCATTGCAGTCACTTTCGGGATGATCGCCGGCGTCATCGCGTCCGTGAAGGTCAACACCTTCTGGGACGTGGTGATCTCTCTGGCGGCGGTTTTCTTTTTCGCTGCGCCAACCTTCTGGCTGGGCATCATGCTGATCATTGTCTTCTCGGTCTGGCTGGGTTGGCTGCCGGTTGGCGGCATGACCACGATCGGGGTCGATTATGGCTTCTTCGGCCATATCTGGGACGTGATCAGGCATCTGATCCTGCCCGCGCTGTCGCTCGGGCTGTTCTATATGGCGATCTACACGCGCGTGATGCGGGCCTCCATGCTCGAGGTCTTTTCACTCGACTTCGTGCGCACCGCCCGCGCCAAGGGGTTGAGCACGACGCGGGTCATCTTCGCCCACGTCTATCGCAACGCTCTTCTGCCCGTCGTGACGCTGCTGGGGCTTCAGCTTGCCACCGTTCTGGGAGGATCGGTGGTGATCGAGGCGGTCTTCTCCTGGCCCGGGATCGGCAGTCTCATGCTGGATAGCGTCATGAGCCGCAACTACCCCGTTGTCCTGGGCGTATTCGTCCTGTCGGCTGTGGTGGTCGCCTTCGCAAACCTGTTGGTCGATATCGCCTACTACCGGCTTGACCCACGGATCAGGAACCGCTGACATTGGCCCGATCTGCTCCCTCCCAGTCGCTTGACCATCTCTATCGCTTCGCCCGCAACAAGGGCGCGGTGTTGGGGTTGATCATAATCGTGATCGTCTTCGCGGCGGCGATCGCCGCGCCCTGGTTGATCGATCGCGATCCCTTGCGGATTGTCTATCGGCCGGAGATATGGCCCTTCACCAATCCGAAATACCCGCTCGGCACCGACAGTCTTGGCCGCGACATTCTGGCGTTGATCCTCTTCGGCGCCCGAACCACGCTGATGATCAGCTTCGCAGCCGCCTTCACCGCGACGATACTTGGCGTGATCATCGGCGCTTTCGCGGCATGGTTTGGCGGCTGGCTCGACGAAGTCCTGACCCGTCTGACCGAACTCTTCCAGACCATCCCGAACATCCTGATGATCATGACGGTGGTGGCGGTTCTGGGTCAGACCATAGGCAACATCACCTTCGCCATCGGCATTACGATGTGGCCTCCGATCGCGCGTCTCACGCGGGCGGAATACCTGGCGCTGCGCGACCGGGAATTCGTGCTGGCCTGCCGCTCCATGGGAATGGGCAATATCCGCATCATGGTGACCGAAATCCTGCCGAACGCGATCCCGCCTGTGATCGTGCTGGGCTCGGTCATTATCGGGAGTTCAATCCTCTTTGAAAGTTCAATTTCCTTCCTTGGACTTGGAGATCCGAATGTGGCGAGCTGGGGCGCGCTGATCGGCGACGGACGGACCCTGATCCGCCGCTCCTGGTACATCTGCGCGATTCCCGGACTGGCCATCATGTTCACGGTTCTGGCGATGAACCTTATCGGCGATGGTCTGAACGATGCGCTTAACCCTCGACTGAGGGACCGCTGACATGGAAAGACTTCTCGAAATCGAGGACCTGCGCGTCACGCTCTTTACCCGCAGGGGCGATCTGAAGGCGATCAACGGCTTGTCGCTGGGCGTCGACCGGGGCGAGACGCTCGGACTCGTCGGCGAATCCGGTTGCGGCAAATCCATGACTTCGCTGGCGATCATGGGTCTTCTGCCAACACCGCCTGCGAAGATCGTCGGCGGCTCGATAAAACTCGAAGGGCGCGACCTGACGAAGCTCTCGGAACGCAAGATGCAGGCTGTCCGCGGCCGTGAGGTCGGGATCATCTTCCAGGACCCGATGAGTTCGCTGAATCCGGTCTACACGGTCGGTTTCCAGTTGGCCGAGGTGATCAGAAAGCACTTCCGCGTTTCCAAGGCCGAGGCTCGCAAGCGCGCGCTGAGCCTGCTGGAACGGGTGCACATTCCCGACGCCGAACGGCGGCTGGATTCGTTTCCGCACGAATTGTCGGGAGGCATGAACCAGCGTGTCGTGATCGCCATGGCGATCGCCTGCGAGCCGAAGCTGCTGATCGCGGACGAGCCGACGACCGCGCTCGACGTGACGATCCAGGCCCAAATCGTGGAGCTTTTGAAAGAGATCCAGTCGGAAAGCGGCATGGGCATGATTTTCATCACCCACGATCTCGGCGTCATCGCCGGCGTCGCCGACCGGGTGACGGTGATGTATGCCGGCAAGAAGGTGGAAGAAGCCGGGATCGACGCGCTCTTTTCCGATGCGCGCCATCCCTATACGCGCGGGCTGATCGGAGCGACGCCCAAGCCCGACGACGAACGGCGCCACCGGCTGGTGGAAATCCCCGGCGTGGTGCCAAGCCTTGCGGATCTTCCAGAAGGCTGCGCTTTCGCCAACCGGTGCCCCCTGGTGTTTGACCGGTGCAAATCGGAGTACCCTTCTCTCGAAGTCCTGGAAAATGGCCGCAAGGCCGCCTGTTTCCTCGCCGACAAAATGGAGGAAAGCTATGTCGCTCCTGTCCGTGCGTAGCCTGATTGTGGACTACGAAACCTCGGGAGGCACCATTCATGCCGTCAATGACGTCAGCTTCGAGATAGAGCCCGGCGAGACCATCGGTCTTGTCGGCGAATCCGGTTGCGGAAAGTCCACGCTCGGCAAGGCGGTGATGCGCCTGACGCCGGCGACCGAGGGGCGCATCGTTCTCGACGGCAAGGATATCACCCAGATCGACCAGCGGGAGATGCGGCCGATCCGATCCAAGATGCAGATGATCTTCCAGGATCCGATGAACTCGCTCAATCCGCGGCGAACGGTAGGAGCGCTGATCGGGCAGCCCCTGCAGGTGGCGGGTCATAGCTCGGCCGAGGTCAAGGCCCGTGTAGCGGAGCTGATGTCCCAGGTGGGCCTGCCGCCAGACGCGGCTCCGCGCTATCCGCATGAATTCTCGGGCGGTCAGCGCCAGCGCATCGGGATCGCGCGGGCGCTCGCGCTCAATCCCAAGCTGGTGGTCTGCGACGAACCGGTCTCCGCGCTTGACGTGTCGATCCGGGCGCAGGTCATCAACCTGCTCCAGGATCTGTCTGACGAGTTGGGTGTGTCCTATCTCTTCATCTCGCACGATCTGACGATGGTCCAGCACATAGCCGACCGGCTGTTGGTCATGTATCTGGGCAGCGTGGTCGAGACCGGCCCGGCCGAGACTATCTGGAAAAAACCTGCGCATCCCTACACCAAGGCGCTGCTGGCGGCGGCGCCGGTCGCCGATCCGCAGGAGATGCGGAACCGCAAGAAATTCATGCTTCAGGGCGATCTGCCCAGCCCGGCGAACTTGCCCAAGGGTTGCGCCTTTTCCACGCGCTGCCCCTTCGCGGAAGATCGTTGCCGGGCCGAGAAGCCCATTCTGCGGCGTGTGTCCGGCGAGCACCGCATCGCCTGCCACTTCGACCTGGCGGACCGGATGGAGGCAGGGGATATTCCCACCACCCCGTCGCCAAAAGCAATCACCGCCCACTTTGAGGGAACCTCAGTATGAAGACCTGGACCAATCTTGGCGATCTAGTCGATCACGATGGTGGAATGGATCGCGTTGCTCTGATCGACGCGCGGACGGAGCCGGCGAAGATCTGGACCCATGCGGACGTGGACGCGCTGGCCAATGGCGTCGCCAAATACCTGACCGATCTGGGGCTAAAAAAGGGCGCCTCTGTCGCTATCCTGTCGCTCAACAGGGCCGAATACGCCGCCTGCTATTTCGGGATCATGCGCGCGGGCTTCGTCGCGGTGCCGGTCAACACCAAGCAGCCGCCCGAAACGATCCGCTTCGTTCTGCAGGATTCCGAAACCGAATTCGCCTTTGTCGATACGATGGGCGCAGGCCTGATTCCTGAGGATATGCCTCATCTGAACTTCGACAGCGATGCGGCTGACGGATTTGCAGAGGTGGTCAAGCCCGGGGCCTTCGAAACGGTGGACGTCGCGCCCGACGACATAGCGCAGATACTTTACACCTCCGGCTCCACGGGCCGGCCGAAGGGCGTGGAACTGAGCCATCATTCTCAGATCTGGGCTCTTGAAGCCCGGTCGTCAGGCGTGGCGACGCCCGAAGAGCGGGGCATCATCGCGCAGCCGCTGTTTCATATGAACGGGCTTTTCTCGCTGAAGACGACCTTCGCCAACAACGCGTCGACAGTGCTGATGCCAAGCTTTGACGACAGAAAATACCTGAAGAACCTGTCCGAATTTGAAGTCACGGGCGTGACCGCAGTACCGACCATGTTCGCGAGGCTTCTGAGGCACGAGGATCTGCTCGAAACCCTCGATTTCTCGAAGCTGACCAAGATACTTCTCGGCTCCGCCCCGATGACGGAGGGTCTGGCGCAGCGGATCCAGTCCCGTTTCCCGAAGGCCTTCATGGGCTTTGGCTACGGCACCACCGAAGCTGGCCCGGCGATCTTCGGTCTTCACCCCGACGGCCTGCCCAATCCGCCGGTGACGCTCGGTTATCCGGTCGATCTTTCGATGGTGAAGCTGGTGGACGGGGACAGCGACGACGAAGGCGTGCTGATGATGAAGAACCCCAGCCTGATGGCCGGGTATCGCGGCATGCCGGAAAAGACGGCCTCCGTCTTTCGCGACGGCTGGTATTACAGCGGCGACGTCATGCGCCGTGACGAGAACGGGTTCTACTTCTTCGTCGGCCGGGCCGACGACATGTTCGTATGCGCGGGTGAAAACATCTATCCGGGCGAGGCCGAAAAGATGCTCGAGACCCATCCGAAGATCCGCCAGGCCGTAGTTGTGCCGCTGGCCGACGAGGAACGCAGCCAGATGCCGGTCGCCTTCATCGTGCCGGCCGAGGGCGCGTCGCTGACTACGCAGGAAGTCAAGGATTACGCCCTGAAGAACGGGCCGACCTATCAGCATCCGCGTCGTGTGCTCTTCGCCGCGGAACTGCCGCTGGCGGGCACCAACAAGATTGACCGCCGCGCGCTGATCCAGAAAGCCGCCGCGCTGGAAGCCGATGGCGGCTGGTCCGTCGCCGCCGAAGTTGGAGAAACAGCTTGAACCCGGATTTTGAAGGCAAGGTCGCGCTCGTAACAGGCTCGAGCCGTGGCATCGGCCGGGAAATCGCCTTGGGTCTCGGGCGGGGCGGCGCGCTGGTCGGCGTGCATTACTCGGGAAACGAGGACGCGGCGCTGGAAACCCTGAGCCGGATCGAAGCGGAAGGCGGGAAAGGTTTCACGGTGCAGGCGGATCTCACCGACCCCGACGGGCCGAAGAGGCTGGCCGACGCCTTTCTCGACAAGGTGGAGACGGCGACCGGCGCGCGCGCCTTCGACATCCTGGTCAACAATGCAGGCGTGGGCGAACGGCTGACGCTGGAACAGGTGGATCCGGCGATCTTCGACCGGGTGATGGGCGTCAATTTCCGCGCGCCTTTCTTCCTGACCCAGGCTTTGGCGCCGGCGCTGCGTGACGGCGGCCGGATTGTCAACACGTCTTCCATGGGCACGCGGATGGCCTTTCCGCAGATGGCGATCTACGCGCCCTCGAAGGCTGCGCTGGAAAACCTGACGGAGCTCCTGGCCAATCACCTGGGTCCGCGGGGGATCACGGTCAACGCTATTGCGCCGGGCGCCACGGTTACGGATATGAACCGGCTTGACGAAGATCCCGAAAGGGCAAAGGCGACGGCGAGCACGATTGCGCTTCGTCGGGTCGGATACCCGCAGGACGTCGCGGCCGTGGCTCTGTTTTTGTGTTCATCGGCCGGCGGTTGGGTTACAGGGCAATGCGTTGACGCCTCCGGCGGCCAGCGACTCTGAGGAGAAGAGCCGGCGACGCCGCGCCGGACGGGAGGAGACGTCACGATGATTGACGATATCGATAAAAAGATCCTGGCGCTGCTGCAGAAGGATTGCACGCTTCCGGCGACAGAAATCGCAAGTCGCGTGGGTTTGTCGGCGACGCCCTGCTGGCGTAGAATTCAGAAGCTCGAAGAAGAGAAATTTATCCGCGCCCGCGTTGCTCTGCTGGATAGCGTAATGCTGAACGTCGATGTGACAGCGTTCATAGCCGTGCGCACCAACCAGCATAACCGGGCGTGGCTCGACAAGTTCGAGAAGGCGGTCTCGGACATGGATGAAGTGGTCGATTTCTTCCGGTTGAGCGGCGATATCGACTACCTGATCCGCGTCGCCTTGCCGAACATCAAGGCCTATGACGCGTTCTACAAGCGCCTGATCGAAAAGGTGGACATGAGCGACGTGAACTGCATGTTCGCCATGGAGACGATCAAGTCGACGACCGAACTCCCCCTGCATTACGCGGAAACCAAGCAGCGCTGACGCCCTCGCGGCGTCCGGCGGCGCTTGCCGCGCGTTCGCTGCTGATTATCCTTATAACTGAACATGTTTTGAGTTTTCCTCCATGGGTCCGATTGCCGTCCCTGGCGGGAAGGGCTAATTGTCAATGAACGCCAAGCAATTCCGAGCAGGGCCACGAGAGTGTCATCGACCATGCCCACGCAGCAGATCTTCACCGACGACTACAAGGACAGGCCCTACTGGTGGGACGTCAGTCCCGCGCCGGAGGCGCCCGGGCAAGACCTTCCCGCCAAAACGGAAGTCGCGATCGTCGGCTCCGGCTATACAGGCGCGTGCGCGGCGATTGCGACGGCCAGGGGCGGCCGTGAGACGCTGGTTCTGGACGCGGAGCAGGTGGGTTGGGGCTGCAGCTCGCGAAACGGCGGGCAGATCAGCAACACGCTCAAGCCGTCGCTGTCTTCTCTGACTCGGAAGTACGGCGCCGACCTTGCCCTCAAGATCCTTCAGGAAGGCATGCGGTCGATGGAATTCGTGCGCGATTTCATTGCGCAGGAAGAGATCGATTGCGATTTTCGACAGAACGGAAAGTTCGCCGCCGCCCACAATCCAGCGCAATACGAGGCGATGGCGCGCAAATACGCCGACCAGACCCAGGGACTGGAGGTGGAGGCGCATATGGTGCCGCGGGCCGACCAGCGCAGCGAAATAGGATCGGACGCCTATTATGGAGGCGCGGTTCTGCCGCTGAATTCGGCGCTGGACCCGGCCAAGCTGCAGAACGGGCTGGTTGACCGCGCCAAGGCGGCCGGCGCCCGGTTCGTCTCCCATTGCCGCGTCGAAGACATTCGCCGCGAAGGCAAGGGCTTTCGGCTGCAGACAGCAAACGGGCCAGTGCTTGCCGACGACGTGATCGTTGCGACAAGCGGTTACACGGGCGCGGTGACGCCATGGCTGCGCCGACGCGTCATCCCGATCGGCAGCTACATCATCGCCACTGAGGAACTGCCGCCGGAAACCGTCCGCGAGATGTTTCCGCACGATCGGATCGTCACGGATTCGCGCAAGGTTGTCTACTACTACCGCGCGTCGCCGGACGGACGACGGGTGCTGTTCGGCGGACGCGTTTCTCTGAAGGAGACCGATCCGCGGGCAAGCGCGCCCCTACTTCGCAATGAACTGATTTCCCTCTTTCCGCAGATCGGCGACGTCCGGATCAGCCATTCCTGGATGGGCTTCGTCGATTTTACCTTCGATTCCATGCCGCATGTCGGCAAGCATGACGGCATGTATTACGCGATGGGGTATTGCGGCTCCGGCATCGCCACCGCGACCTATCTTGGCATGAAGGCCGGGCTCAAGGTCCTGGGCAGTCCGGAGGGGGATACGCCGCTCGACAAGACGCGCTTTTCCACCCGGCCGTTCTATACGGGGAACCCTTGGTTTCTGTCCCAATCCATCCGCTATTACCGCTGGCGCGATGCGTCCGGGAAATAACCGAAATAAAATAATAATATAAAATCAATGTTTTATATCAATACCACAGCTACCTCCGGGTATCTGGGTTTGTTTCGGGAATCTGCGTTTCATCCCTTTTCATGGATTTGGCTTTGTTTCGGGAATCTGTGATTTTGCGAGTTTTCCGCTATCTGGCTTTGTTTCGGGATCTCGCGTTTTTTCACCAATCTGGCTTTGTTTCGGGAATCCGGAATTTCACCTTTCCTCGTGGCCGCAGACAACCGACGACGCCGATCTGCGCGCGGAACCGACCATAGCACAAATTGCCGAACAATTCAGCTCTTTTGTTCTGTTTTTGTTCAATTCTCCGAGTGACGAAACCGGTTTGTGCTATTCCGCTGCTTCCAGGACCATGGCGATTTCTTCCGCCGTAATGGATTCGTAGAAGCGCATGACCACCCGGTCGAGTTCCGTGTCGGGAAAGGGGAAGGGCGCCGTGTAGGCGTCGCTCACGGGAATGCCGGCGTCCCGGCCGACGTCGAGGCCCCAGAAGGACAGATGGGTGGACACCAGGGGAATGCGGCGCTGGCCGAGCCTTTTGCGGTTCGCGAACAGGATGGCGCTGGCGGAGTGGTCATCCGCGACATGGATCACCACGCTGCAGCGATGAACCGGTCCGTCCGCCGGCGCGCTCAATGTGACGCGATCGCCAAGCCTGACATGCTCGAAATGCAGTTGTCCATCCTTCATGTAGAAGGAGTAACCACCGTGGCGGTCGCCGCTGGCGACAAGAACGCCGCCCGGATAATCGTGTCCGACAGGTTTCGAGAAATGCGCGGTGATTTCCATCGACCGCTCCGACGCCGTCACCATGCTGACCTGGGCCAGATGCCCCTGACCTGGGTAGAGGGTGATCTCGTCGCGCGCCATCAGGCCGTTGGGCTGACGGAACTTGATGATGTCGACCAGCGTCCGGTCGTCGAGCGGCCACACCTCGTTGGCGGCCGCCTGCTCGCTCCAGATCGCGCGCAGTCTTTCCAGCTGTTCCGGGTTTTTCCCGGCAAGGTCTCTGGTTTCCGAAAAATCTTCGCTTGTGTCGTAAAGCGTCCATTCATCCTGTTCGTAGGCTTCGCCCTTTTCATGAGTCGCGATGGCCTTCCAGCCGTCGGCGTAAACCGCGCGCCGGCCGAACATCTCCCAGTATTGCACGCTCCGGGTCGAGGCTGCGGCGTCGGCGAAGGTGGCCGAGAAATCCATGCCGTCGAAATCGGCATCGGACTTCTCGCCGCTGAGTCCGAGAAGCGTCGGCGCCAGATCGACGACATGCAGGAACTGGTCGCGCACTTCGCCGGGATTTGCGATGCCCGCCGGCCAGTTGACGACCAGCGGCGAGCGCACGCCGCCCAGTTCGACATATTGCTTGTAGCGCCTGAAAGGGGTGTTTCCCGCCGTGGCCCAGCCTTGCGGATAATGCGCCGGACCCGCCGGTCCGCCGATATCGTCGAGCTTCGCCATCATCTCCTCGACCGTTTCCGGGCGACCGGAATAGGGCGCATTGGTGTCGACGGCGCCGTGGTCTCCGCCCTCGCGGCTTGCGCCGTTGTCGGAGATGACGACGATGATCGTGTCCTCGCGCATGCCAAGTCGCTCAAGTTCCGTCACCACGCGGCCAAGCTGCTCGTCGGCGTGTTCGAGGAAGCCGGCGAAAGCCGATTGAAGTCTCGTATAAACGGTCTTCTGATCGTCGCTCAACGTGTCCCATGCGGGCACTTCGGGATTGCGCGGCGCGAGTTCGGTGTTTTCCGGCACGAGGCCGAGCGTCTTCTGGCGGGCAAGCCGGTTTTCGCGAACCTTGTCCCAACCCTTCTCGAACACCTCTACGTAGGGGTCGATATAACGTCGCTCCACCTGGATCGGCGCATGCGTCGCGCCGAAGCAGATGTTGAGATAGACCGGTTCGTCGCCGCGGCAGCTCGCATGGTCGCGCAGATAGTGGATCGCCCGGTCGCAGAGATCCTCCGTCAGGTGATAGCCGTCGTCCAGCGGCGGATCGATGGCGTGGTTGTCCTGGCACAGCTCCGGCGCATAGTGGTCCGTGCAGCCGCCGAGAAAACCGTAGTAGCGGTCGAAGCCGCGAGCGACCGGCCAGTTGGAGAACGGACCGGCCGGCGTGATCTCGTGGGCCGGCGTCAGGTGCCACTTGCCGATCATGTAGGCGCCGTAGCCGCGGTCTCTCAGCATCGCCGGCAGAAGCGGCGTATCCTGGGGAATGCTGCCGCGGCCATTCGGAAAGCCGGTGTCGGTGTCGGCGAGACAGCGCATGCCGACCCGGTGATGGTTCTTGCCGGTCATGAGACAGGCGCGGGTCGGTGAGCACAGCGGCGTGACGTGGAAATTGGTGTAGCGCAGACCCTTGGCGGCGAGGGCGTCGATGGTCGGCGTTCTGATTTCCGAGCCATAGCATCCGAAATCCGACCAGCCTGTGTCATCGAAAACGACCGTGATGATATTCGGCGAATTTCCTCTGCGCCTTTCGGGCCACCAGGGTTCCGATTCTTCGAAAGTCTCCGCGATTTTGCCCCTGAACGTCTCGGTCACGCCTGTGCTCCATTCTGTCGATCGGCCGCCATGGATCCGTTCACCGCGATTGCGGGACGGATTGCCCGGCCCAGATAATTGACAAAGGGTCCCTGCGGGCCAATAGAATTATGACCGTCGCTAATTCCATTTGGTTATGACCCGGACGGATCGCATATCGTGGCATTCGAAGTACCAAACCTGACCTTGCTCCGGCATTTCGTCGCCGTCGCCGAAGACAAAGGCATCACGCGGGCCTCCAAAAGGCTCAGAATCTCCCAGCCAGCGCTTTCCAAGAACATCAGGAAGCTGGAAGTGATGCTCGGCACCCGGCTGTTCGAGAGACATGCAAGCGGGACGGAACTGACCGAAGCCGGCCGCAGGTTCTTCAACCACGCCCAAACGATCGGGCTGGAATACGAACATGCGCTGCAGGAAATCCAGAACGTCATCTCCGACCAGGAGTCGACGATCCGGCTGGGAACCGGGCCGGTGTGGACGTCGACGGTGGTGCCCTCAGCCCTGCCCCGCTTCCATCGCCGCTATCCGCGGCACCGGGTGATGATCCAGACCGGTTCGGTCGACCGGATGATCGAGGATCTGCGTCTGGGGCGGATCGATGTTTTCGCCGGCGCTCTGATCCGCCAGAACCAGTTTCCGGGATATGTGCGCAAGCCTCTGGCCAAGGCGAGAATGGCGATCATGTGCTCGCCGGACCACCCGCTCGCCAAGGTCGAAGGACCGATCGATCCCGCACGGATCGTGGAACATCCATTCGTGTCCTTCGTCGCGACAACCGACATCATGGAAATTCTGTCCGGGTTCCTGAAATCGATGGACGCGCCGCCGCCGCGCAACATGATCGAGACAAGCTCGATCTACGCCTGCGTCGAACTCGTCCGCTCTGGCGGCTACCTGTTTTTCGAATCGGAGATGATCGCCAGAAGCCCGATTGGAAGCGGCCTCAAGGTGCTCGATCTTCCGCAGACCGTCCACGAATTCGACATGGGATTCGTCTACCGGAAAGGCCTGGACCGGCTGCCGCCCTTCAATGGTATCCTCACCGCGATGAAGGATGTGCTGGACGAGCATACGGCGGTGCCCACGCCATTGGCGTGACATAACCAAGTGTAATGGCTATTGCGAGAAAAGATATGAGATGAATGGTCCCGCTCTCCACTAATGTGATTGGAAATTGGGCAATTCCTTCACTTGGCTAAAAGGAGAGCAAGATGATTTCTCGCCGTCGACTTCTGTCTTTGACTAGCGCCGCCGCCGTGGCGACGATCGCCGCAGTTTCCCATATTTCGCCGGCGGAAGCCGCAGACACCGTCGTCAAGTTCCAGCTTGCCTGGCTGCCCAATGCGGCGGCGGCCGGAGAAATCGTCGCGCTGGAGAAAGGCTTCTTCAAGGACAAGGGACTGGACGTCGAGATACTTCCGGGCGGACCGAGCACGAACACCGTTCAGGAAACGCTGGCCGGTGTTGCGACCATCGCGCACGCCTATGCGCCGCAGATCATGTACGCCGCCGACAAGGGTCTGCCGATCAAGTCTTTCGGGGCGTCCTTCCAGGTCGCGCCGCTGACTTTCTATTCGCTTGGCGAAACCGGCGTCGAGTCGGTCGCCGACTGGAAAGGCAAACGCATCGGCGCCAGCCAGACCGGTCTGCCGCAGGTGAAGGCCCTGCTCGATCACAGCGGGCTGTCGATCGACGACATAACCTTCGTACAGGCGCAGATACCGGCGCTGATGCAAGGGCAGGTGGACGTTGTCGCGTCATGGCCGACGAATCTCGCCACGCTCGAACCAATCGCCAATCATCCCGGCGGATACAACACCCAGAGCATCTGGGACAACGGGCTTCAGTTCCAGTCCAATTACTACATCGCCACCACCGAGACGATCGAGAATGACAGCGCAACGCTTGCGGCGTTCCTCGAGGCCGTCGACATGGGGTGGTCCTACGTCGCAGACCATCCGGAAGAGGCGATCGAAATCGTGACCGCCACGGCGGAGGGATTGCGGCCGGAAGCCGAAATGGCGGCCCTGAAGGTGACGCTTGACGGCGGTTATATCTACAATGAAGATACCGTCGAATACGGTTTCGCGAATGTCGACAAGGACCGCTGGCAGCGCACCCTGGATCTCTACGCCAAGATCGGCGAGATCGGCGAACTGAAGACCGACGACGTCTTCGATTCCAGCATTCTCGACCAGACCGAGTTGACCAAGAGGTAGGATCATGGCCGAAGCCGCCATGCAGCTTGACGACGTCCCGGCGACGCCCGCCATCGAAATCGAGAATGTGTCGGTGACGTTCGGGCAGGGCCAGAATCAGGTCCGGGCGATCGACCGGATTTCGCTCGATGTGCGCGATGGAGAGTTCCTGACCCTGATCGGGCATTCCGGTTGCGGGAAATCGACCCTGCTGCGCGTCATTGCCGACATCATCAAGCCGACAGAGGGACGCGTGCGGGTACTGGGCGCGCTTCCGGAGAAGGCGCGGCGGGCCAGGCAGTTCAGCATGGTGTTCCAGCAGCCGACGCTGCTTCCGTGGGCCTCGGTCATCGACAATGTGAGCCTGCCTTTCAAGGTGGGCGTGGCCTCGGCGGCCGGCGACCAGGCGATGGATCCGGTCGAGGCGCTGCGCCTTGTGGAACTCGACGGCTTCGAGAATGCGCTTCCCGCCGAGCTTTCCGGAGGCATGAAACAACGCGTCTCGATTGCCCGGGCGCTCGTGACGCGACCGCGCATCCTACTGATGGACGAGCCATTCAGCGCGCTCGACGAACTCGTGCGCGACATGCTGAATATCGAATTGCTGAAGATCTGGAAGCGCAGCGGCACGACCGTCGTCTTCGTCACCCATTCGTTGCAGGAGGCGGCGTTTCTTTCACAGCGCGTCGTCGTCATGGGACGCCGGCCGTCGCGCATCGCCGGCGTGCTCGACATCGACCTGCCGGAAGAGCGCAATCAGAAACTGAAGGACGCGCCCGAACTTGGCCGGTATGTGGCGGCGCTCCGCGCACTGCTGGACGAGGGATAGAACCAATGAGCATCGCCAACACCAGCGACGTCAAGACGTCGGACATGTCGGTCTTTTCTTCGATCGGCCAGTTCGCCGGCGTCGCGCGTCCCGTCGTGATGGGTCTCCTGGGACTCTTCGTACTTCTTGCGCTGTGGCAATTCCTCATCTGGGTTCTGGAAACCCCCGTATATCTCGTTCCGGCGCCGAGCGATGTCGCTCTCGCCGTTCGCAACGATTTCGCCCTGCTTGCCTCCAGTTCGGTCCCGACCATAACCGAGGCCTTTTTGGGTTTCCTGCTCGGCAATTGCATCGCTATCCTGGTTGCGGCCACTTTCGTCTACGCGAAACTGATCGAGGAAATGTTCTATCCCGTCGCGATCATCATCAAGACGATCCCGATCGTCGCCATCGCCCCGGTTCTGAAAATCATGCTTGGAAACGGCATCGAACCGAAGGTCGTCGTCGCAGCTCTGATCTGCTTCTTTCCGACGCTGGTCAACGCGGTTCGCGGGTTCAGGGCGGTTGATCCGCAACTCGTTGAACTGATGCACGTGCTTTCGGCGTCAAAGACGGAAGTCTTTTTGCGGGTGCGGCTCCAGAGCGCGCTGCCCTACATCTTTTCCGCCTTGAAGATATCCGTGACGATGTGCGTGCTTGGCGCGATCGTCGGCGAATGGATCGGCGCCAATCACGGGATCGGTTATCTGCTGATCCAGAGCATGTACGAGTTCGACACGCCGAGGCTCTTCGCCAGCATTTTGACGGCCTCGTTCATCGCAATCACCGGCTTTGCGATCGTCACCGTGCTCGAAAAGATCGTCATTCGATGGGACGTCGCTTCGGTGACCTGACGCCTCCGACAAGCGATCAGGACACGGTGAAATCCGTCATCATCCCCGAATCCTCGTGCTCCAGGATGTGACAATGGAGCATGAAGGGGTATTGCCTTGACGCCGGATGGTGAAACGCCACCTGGATATCGCAGAACCCGCCTTTTTCCACCGGCGCGATGTCCTTCCAACCGCGCATATGCGCCGGGGGCTGCTTGCCGCTGATGGACAGAATGCGGAACTGGCATCCGTGAATGTGGACCGGATGCAGCATCCGGTCGTCGCCCTCGGAAAGACGCCAGCGAAGATTGGCCCCGATCGGCGCATTTTCGGAGACCTCGCCCAGGGCGAAGGACTTGCCGTTAACGGCGTTTGCGGAGAGTTGCTGCGCAAGGGACAAGGGCGGCCCGTCATAGAGCAGGGAGCGGACTTTCTTCAAGGTCTCGGCGTCGGGCTCGCCCGACCTTTTCATGGCCATCAGGCCTGCTTCCTTGAAAAGTTTCATGCCCTGGTCGTCAAGGTTCATGTTCATGACGAAGTTTTGACTGACCGGCGGCAGATCGGGATCCAGAGACTCGATTGAAACGAGGGCGTCGGGAAGCCGGCCTGCGCCGTCCGCGCCGTCCGGGACAAATGTCACCAGCGGCAGGTCCTTGTCGAAGGGCGGCAGGTTCATGGCGAGCTGGCTGACGGGGCGCGTGACAAGCTCGAACGGGTCGCCGTTTCGGGCGTCGACGAGCACTTCATAGCGTTCGCCGGCGTACATCGTCAGCTCTTTGAGCTGAACCGGCTCTTCGAGAAGGCCGCCGTCGCTGGCGATAACGAAGAACGGCCTGTCGTCGGAGATCGCCAGCCGGTAGCTGCGCGCATTTGATCCATTCAGGAGCCGCAACCTGATCCAGCCGCGCGCGGTTTTCGCCTGCGGATAGATCGCGCCGTTGATCAGGGCCACGTCTCCGACATAGCCGGTGGTGACGGCGGCGAGATTGAAGCGATGGAAGAACGAGCCGTCGGCATTGAAATGGCGGTCCTGAATGATGACCGGGACGTCGTCCACGCCCCATGTGGACGGCAACGGAAGAGCGTCCGACTGTTCGTCATCGATCAGGAAGAGGCCGGCGAGGCCCTTGATGACGAGTTCGGCTGTGGCTGGATAGACATGCGGGTGGAACCAGCAGGTGGCGGCGGGTTGATCGACCGGAAGGTCAATGTCCCAGTTCTCGCCCGGTTTGATGATATTGTAGGGACCGCCGTCAATCTCTCCCGGAATTTTCAGACCATGCCAGTGCATGGTGAGGTCCTGCGCCAGGCCGTTGTGAACGTGCATGCGCAGGGTTTCGCCGCTTCGCGCCCGTATCGCCGGTCCGAGATAGGGACCGTTTATGCCGAAAGTAGGCGTTTTGACCCCGGACAGGAACTCGACCGATGAGGGGCCGACGTTGAGCCTGACTTCGCCATTCGGACCTGGACGCAACTCGCTGGGGATCGGCAAGGCCGGTTGTTCCGCTGCAAAGGCCGATCGCCCAGCCAGAGGCAATCCGGCGAGGAAAGTTGCAGCCCCGGCGCTTGCGGCCAGTATGTCTCTTCTGGTGATCAAACTCATGCAACGCATCCCTTCCGTTAACTGATCGACATGATACGGCGGTTTTCTCAATCAGGCGTTACCGTTTGCCATTGTCGCGACTATTCGGTTGAGTCCTTTTCAGTCAAGAATGAGAAAAGCGCTCTGGCCTGCCGAAAGAAAGCATGTGGATCATATCGGGTCCGGTGGCTTTTCAGAGCTGCAATTCTTCGGCGCGAAGACGTCAATTCCGGGTGCTGGCGCGAGGTTGCGCCAATCGCGGCATGTATTCGGTCAGGAAATCGAGCTGCGCCGAGCAGGCGCCTCAGGCAAGCTGGCGATTGTGGTTGGCGGCATTGCCCGATACATTCACGACGCGCGACAGGCGCTCGGTAATGATCGCCGACGCGCGGCGCAACTGTTCAAGCGCGCTGTCCCGGATCTCCCGAAACATATCCGGTCCGGGAGAGGCGAGGCTGATGCCTGCGACGATGTCGCCTCGGCTGTCAAGAACCGGAACGCCGATGGCGTAGATGCCTTCGATATTTTCGCCCAGGCAATCCGCATAGCCGTTCTTGCGAACCTGCACCACCTCTTCATAGAGGCGTATCGGTTCGACAATCGTGTTGCCGGTCAGTCGCGGCATGTCCAGCGTTTGCAGGAAGGTCGCCAGTTCGTTGTTTTCCAGACGGGCGAGCGCGATCTTGCCTATGGATGTCGAATGCAGCGGAGCGGTTCGACCAGGCTGGGGATAGACGTGGATCGGAGGGCTCGGCAATGAGAGGAAATACACCATTTCGGTGTCGTGCATCGCGCCGAGATAGGCGGCCATGTTGCAGTTTTTTGCGACTTTCTGCAGTTCCTCGAACGCGGCGTCGGCGAGCGTTCTCTGAACGAGATAGGACTGGCCCGCCTCGTATAGCCCGTATCCGGTGCGGTAGCGCATGGTGCGCGGATCCTGCTCGACGAAATCATGGTTCTTCAGGGTCGCCAGCAAACGGTGGACGACGCTCGGTGGAATGTCCAGCCGCCGGCCCAGTTCGCGCACGCCGATATCGCCCTGTGTGGAGCTAAGCATCTTGACGATCATCAGCGCTTTGGAGAGCGACTGGTTCGCATCGAGCTCGGAGAGATGTCTGGCCATGGTTTCGGTCCTTTGCGCCTATAATTTGAACGCACTCCCCGGACGCCCATTAACTGGACAGCATCGTGCCATCAGTCGCGAATTGCTGCAAGACTATTAAGGAGCGGAGCCAGTTCTTCCGCGCTGGCGACGCCGGTGACGATCAGCTGGTCCAGCCCGACATTCTCATACTCCGACAGGCGCTTGCGCACATCGTCGGGCTTGCCGGCGACGGCGTGCCTGCGCACGATGTCGTCGCTCACAAGACTTTCGACGGTCGGCCAGTCGCTCTCCGCATAGGCCCTGGCGAGCGCAGGTTGATCCAGCGTCCCGCCGCCGAGTTCGATGTTTGTCTTGTGATGCATGCCGCGCAGGATGAAGGCCATCTTGCGGCGCAGGCTGTCGAATGCGCGCGTCTCGTCCTCGTCGATGGCGGCGTAGACGAGACCCATGCGGCGGATCTTGCTTCCGGATTCGGCTTCGCCGGCGGCGGTTTCCGTCAGGCAGGACTGGATGAAGGCGACGGACGCTGCTGCGCTGATGAGCAGGCCGTCGGCGTGCGAGCCGGCGAGCTTCAGCATTTTCGGGCCGGACGCGGCGAGGATCAGCGGCACGTTGCGCTTGCCGGCTTCCAGCGCGCGCCCTTCCACCTGGAAGCGCTTGCCCTGGAACCGAATGACCTCGCCGCTCAACAGGGCGCGGCAGAGTTCGAGCGCTTCGCGCATGACCAGAAGCGGCTTGTCGGACTCGATGCCCGCTGCTTCGAGATCGCGCGGCGCGCCGACGCCGAGACAGAGCGAGACGCGGCCGGGAAACAATTCGTCGAGCGTGGCGGCCGCCATGGCGATGTAGACCGGGTGCACGCTGAAGGGGCTCATCGCCATGAGCGCGATTTTCAGCCGGCTCGTGGCGCTCAATATCGCTGCGGCGCTGGCGACCGGCTCGCGCTGGAAGAGGTGGCTGGCGAGCCAGAGGGTTTCGACCCCCGACGCGTCCATCAGCGAGACCATCTTCTGAACTTCGGGCCACGGTTCGTTGCCGTTCAGCGCGACGCCTATTTCTGAAGACATGGTCTTAAGTCCTCTGCAGTTCGGCGATGAGGGTGTCGAGCGTGTCGAGATTGTAGAGATTTTCGGGCGGCGCCAGGAGTTCGGCGTCCTTGAGCCCGGTGGACGTCAGGATCGCGACCACGTCGCCGTCGAGTTCAACGCCGCGCTCTGAGGCTTCCTTCGCGGCGGCGAGACCGGCGACGCCCGAGAATTCCTGGTACAGCCCCCTGGCGGCGAGCCGCCGGCGCATCTCCTTGAAGGTTTCTTCCGACGACGTGAGCGCGCGATCCCGGCTGTTTTCGAGGGCGACCACGCCGCGCCAGGAACTGACGGAACAGGAAATGCCCATGGCGATCGAGGCTGGTCCGTTGACTTCTGTGGCAGGCTCGTTGCTGCTGACGGCGCGTGCGAGAGGTCCGCGCGTGGCCGGTTCGGCGGACAGGATCCGCGGCATACGATCGGTGAGGCCGAGGGTTTTCAACTCCTGGAATCCCTTCCATACGCCGAACAGCATTTCGGCGTATCCGGTGGGCGCGAGCACCGTGCCTGGCACGCTGCGTCCAAGCTGGAGGAACAGTTCGTAGGCAATGGTCTTGTAGCCTTCCGGACCGTAGGGATTGCCCGTGTGGAAACGGGTCAGGTTGCTGGCGGGCATGAAGCCCGCTTCGTCGACGATGCGACGCAGCACGGTCCAGCGGCTTTCGGTTGGGCTGGCGATGACATGGGCGCCCAGGCTGGCGATGAGGCGCAGATAGGCGTCCGGCATGTTTTCAGCCACGATGACGGCGCAAGGCAGTCCGGCGCGCGCCGCGTAAGCCGCAGCCGCCGCGCCGTGATTGCCCGACGAGGCGACCGCAATGCCGCGCGCTTCCGACGCGATCGCAGCGCTGACCACGCAGTAGTTCAGACGGTCCTTGTGGCTCCAGGTCGGGTTGCGGCTTTCGTCCTTCAGCCAGAGGCGCCCCTTGACGCCGATCTCGCGGCCGAAATCTTCCGCGTCGACAAGGGGCGTGCCGCCTTCGCCCATGGACAGGCCTTCTGCGAGCGGAGGCAGAAGCGGCGCCCACCGCGACAGGCCCGGCAAAGGCGCCTGGTCGAAAAGCGACCGGTCGACCTTGTCGTAGTCATAGGCGATTTCCAGCGGATACTGCATGGCGTCGGTGGAGGTCGCCGGACAGCCGTCGACGATCACCGGCAGGAGCGGGAAGCTCCTGGAGGGATCGCCAAGCGAACGTTGCCCGATTGCCGCGCTACCGGGCAGCATTCCTGAATTCAGTCTGGTCATGTGATTTTCGGCGTCACTTCTTCCGCAAACAACTGCATCTGGTCGAGCAATTCCTGAACGTCGTTGGCGGCAAAGTAAAGACCGAGCAGGTGGGTGACGCCGGCTTCGCGCGCCGCGATCGCCTTTTCCACCACTTCGTCGACGGAGCCAACGAGATTGACGTCGGACAGATCCTGCTCGCCTTCGCTTTTCAGGGTCGATTTCTTCAGCGAAACCATATGTTTGTACATCTGGCTCTGGCTGAAGCGCTCGCGCGCCTCTTCACGCGTCTTGCCGACATAGCATGTAAACTGCGGGGCGATCTGGATGCTCGAAGGATCGCGGCCTTCCTTTTCGACAAGTTCCTTGAGGTGAGTGATCATGCCGCCCATCTTGCCGACGTCCATGCCGGCCGGAATCCAGCCGTCGGCGAGCCGCGCGACGCGCGGCAGATGCTTCGGGCTGTTGCCGCCGAAATAGATCGGCAGTTTCTTCTGCAGGGTCTTGGGCGCCAGTTCGACGTCGCGGTACTGGTAGTATTTTCCATCGAAGCTGGAAACGCGGTCGGAAAAGAGCTTGTTCAGCGCTTCCACGCCTTCTTCCACCATCGCGCCGCGATTGGCGCCGGAATCGGGCCAAAGCGCCTCGAACTCTTCGCGATAGGCGCCGACGCCGACGCCGATTTCCAGACGGCCGCCGCTGAAATGATCAAGCGTGGCGATCTGCTTGGCCGTGACGACGATGTCGCGGCGCATCGGCAGGACCAGAATGCCGGTGCCGAAGCGCAGCTTGGTGGTGGCCGCGGCGATGAAGGCGTAGGTGATCAGAGGCTCCCAGAAGCGCGGCGGCTCGGGGAATTCGTCACGAACATAGGTCTGCGTGGTCATGTGGTCGTTGCCCCAGACCGAATGGTAGCCGAGGTCTTCCGCATGGGTCGCGATCTTCAGGACGTTTTCCGTCGAGGAAAAGGGGATCGGATAGGTCAGGCCTTCCATCCCGGTTGGCAGTCCGGCGCTTACAATCATTTGCTTGTCTCCATCTCCACGGACCGGTCCTCTGCCGCGTCCTGTTTCATTTTCGCCCTCAGTTGCGTTCTCAGGGCTTCGGTTTGATCGTCTATCACTTCACGGGCGTCATCGAGCGCGACGCCGTAGACGCTGTGCGCCTTTTCGGCCGACACCATGCCTTCGCGGACATCTTTCGCGACCATTTCCGCGGGACGCTGCAGGGGATCGCCGATCCCGCCGCCGCCCGGCATTTCGATGAGCAACCGCTCGCCATAGGGCACCGTCTGCTGACCCTTGCCGCGCAGATGTTCGCCCGATTTGAGGCGGACAACACCGGCCGCGCCGTCATGTCCGCCGTCACGGCCACGAGGTGGGAACAGAACCCGGTCGTAATTGGCGCTGACGGCGAAGGGCGCTGTATCGAGCGTATCGACTTCCATGACCTGGCCGAGGCCGCCGCGGTAGTAACCTGCGCCGCCGGAATCCGTGCGGTATTCCTTGCGCCAGACGATCATGGGCGAGCCTGCCTCGGTGATTTCGATCGGCACGTTTCGCACGCCGGACGGAAAGGCGGTGGCAGACAACCCGTCTTTGCCTGCACGGGCGCCGGCGCCGCCGGAATGGAAGCTCATCACATTGAAAACGCGGGCGTCGGCAAGCGTCTCCGGTTCGGCGTCGACGCGGCCGGCGCCGCCCATAGCAAAGAGATTCCACAGGCACGAAGACCCTTCCGCCGGGACGGCGAGAGGGTCTCCGGCCTGCGTTCGTACCTGCGACAGGCAGCCGAACATGACGTCTGGCAACAACTGACCCGTGATGTGCCGCGTGGCGACGGGCAGGGGGTGCCTGGCGTTGAGGATGCAGTTTTCCGGCGTCGATATGCGGATCGCCGCGAGCGAAGCGGCGTTGTTCGGCACCTTAGGCGCGACGACGCATTTGACGCCGAAGGTTGCATAGGCCTCCGTGTAGCAGAAGGGCACGTTGATGCCGAAGGGCGAGGGCGCGGACGTGCCTTCGAAATCGACGGATATGTGGTCCTCGTGCACGGTCAGCGCGGCGACCAGATCGAGCGGCCGTTCGTAGCCGTCGACCCGCATCGTATTGTGGAAGGTTCCAGGCGCAATGTCCGCTATGGCTTCCTTCATCGCGCGGGCGGTCTTGTCGAGAATGTGCTCGCCGAGGGCGTCGAGGGTTTCGATGCCGAATTCGCTCATCATCTCCACCAGCCGTTCGCAGCCGATGTCGTTGCAGGCGGCCAGCGAGTAGATGTCGCCGATCACCTGCACCGGCTCGCGCACATTGCCGCGCACGATTTCGATCATGGTTTCGTCGACCTTTCCCTCGCGGGCGAAGTACATGAGCGGGATGTAAATACCCTCTTCGTAGACCTGGCGTCCGTCCGGACCGATGCCGCGGCCGCCGACATCGACGACATGGCAGGTGCAGGCGAACAGGCCGACGCACGCGCCGTTGTGGAACGCCGGCGTGACGACGGTGAAGTCGTGCAGGTGGCCGGTGCCCTTCCACGGGTCGTTGGTGATGAAGACGTCGCCCGGCTTCATCGTGTCGACCGGGAAGCGGTCGATGAAGTGCCTTACCGCGCGGGCCATGGAATTGACGTGGCCGGGCGTGCCAGTCACGGCCTGCGCGAGCATGTCGCCGTTCGTGTCGAAGATGCCGGCGGAGACGTCGCCCGCTTCGCGCGTCGACGTCGAAAAACCGGTGCGGATGAGCGCCTGCGCCTGTTCCTCGACAACCGAAATCAACCGGTCCCACATGACCTGGTAGTGGATGACGGAAAGGATCGATGTGTCAGTCATGCCTCATTCCAGTCCAGAACGATATGCCCGAGCGTGTTGACGCCCGCGTCGAAACGGGAGGTGACGATGGTGGTCGTCTCTTCCTCGGTGATGATGCAGGGGCCGGCGAGCGTGACGCCGGGCTCAAGCTCCGTGCGGCGATAGACCGGCGCCTCGATCATGGTTCCGGTCGCCGCGTCCACCATGCGCCGGGCGCCGGCCGGGCAGGCGGTTTTGCCGGTTTTCTCGTGACGGGCTTTTTCGGGCGCGGGCGCTGCTGTCGCCAGTCTCAGCGACCAACCGGTGATCTCCGACACCAGCCCCGGTATCGAGCGTCCGAAGGTGTTTGTGTAATAGGACACGAACAGGTCGTGCAGCGCCTTGTGGGCGTCCGCCTCGAAAGGCGTGGCCGGAATGTCGACGGTGACTTCGTGGCCCTGGCCGACATAGCGCATGTCGGCGGTCCAGGTTTCGATCAGCGGCTGGTCGCCGGCGCCGGCCGACACGACCTCGAGGGCCTTCGCGTACATGTCCTTGCGCAACGCGTTGATCGCCTCGTTGTCGAAGGTGTCGTCCAGCGTTGCGAAGCGCGACTGGTTGATCTCGTAGGCGATCGGGGCAAGGAGGAATCCGACGGCCGAGCCGACGCCGGCGCTCGCCGGAACGACGACGCGCCGGATGCCCAGCTTGTCGGCCAGCCGGGCGGCGTGCAGGGGCGCGGCGCCGCCGAAGGCGATCATCGTGCGGCCGCCGAGATTGCGTCCGAGTTCGACGGCGTGAACGCGCGAGGCGTTCGCCATGTTTTCCTCGACCACTTCCGATATGCCGATCGCCGCATTGAGCGGATCGAGGTCGAGCTGCGCGCCGATATGCTCCATCACTGCTGTTTCGGCGCGTTCGGGAAGCAGCGGGATCGATCCGCCTGCAAAGGTTTCCGGGTCGAGCCGGCCGAGCACGACATTCGCGTCGGTGACAGTCGCCGCAGTGCCGCCGCGACCATAGCTCGCTGGCCCCGGTTCCGAACCCATGCTGTCAGGGCCTATCTGGATGCGCGACAATTCGTCGATGCGGGCGATCGATCCGCCGCCGGCGCCGATCTCCACCATGTCGATGACGGGAATGCGGAGCGGCAGGCCGCTGCCTTTCAGGAAACGGTATTCACGCGCGACCTCGAAGGTGCGGGAATAATGCGGCTGGCCGTTCTCGATGAGACAGATCTTGGCGGTGGTGCCGCCCATGTCGAAGGACAGGATTTCCTCGTAGTCGGACTGGGCGGCCACGTGGGCGGCGAGGATCGCGCCGCCGGCCGGTCCGGATTCGACCAAGCGGACGGGAAAGCGGCGGGCCATCTCGACCTCGGTCAAGCCGCCGGCCGAGGTGATCATGAAGAAGGGGCAGTCGACGCCCATCTTTTCAAGCTCGACAGAGAGCTTGCGCAGATAGGTGTCCATGACCGGCTGGATATAGGCGTTGGCGAGCGCCGTGGACCACCGGTCATATTCGCGGATTTCCGGACAGACCTCTCCGGAGAGGGTAATCGCGATATCGGGCAGACGGGCGGAGATGATGTCGCGCGCCCGTTCCTCATGCGCCATGTTGGCGTAGGGGTGCATGAAGCAGACGGCCACCGACTTGACCTCTTCCGCGGCGAGGCGACCGCAGATTTCCCCGATCTTCGCCTCGTCGAGCGGCTGGATTTCATTGCCCTGCGCGTCGATCCTGCCGACGGCCTGAAAGCGCATGGCCTGGGGGACGAGCGGCGCGGGGCGGTCCATCATGATGTCGTACTGCTCGAAGCGGTTTTCATAGGCCATGTCGATGGAATCGCGAAAACCGTCGGTGACGATCATCGCGGTCTTCGCGCCCTTGCGCTCGATGATCGCGTTGGTCGCGAGAGTCGTTCCGTGAATGACGATGCCGACATCCGACGGCGCGAGGCCGGCTTTTTCGAGAATGGCCTTCACGCCGGTCAGCACGCCCTGTTCGGGCGCCGAAGGCGTTGTGAGCACCTTTGCCGTCACGCGCCGCCCGTTTTGGGTCAGCGCAAGGTCTGTAAACGTCCCGCCGATATCGACCGCCAGACGCGCCGCATTCGTCATTCGGAAACTTCCTCCTCGCTTAGGTTGCCGCCGAGATACGCATGGCGGATGTTCGGGTTGTTTCGGACCTCTTCCGCAGTTCCCTCGAGGAATTTCCGGCCCATTTCAAGCACGATGGCCTTGTCGGAAATCAGCAAGGCACCGTGGACGTTCTGCTCGACGACCAGCACCGTCACGCCGTCGGCGGCGATGCGTTTGACGAACTCGAAGACCTCGCCCTGGGTTTTCGGCGCAAGGCCGAGCGACGGCTCGTCAAGCAGCAGGAGCGAAGGTTCCGACAGCAGCACCATGGCGGTCTCGAGCACCTGCTGTTCGCCGCCGGACAGATTGCCTGCCTTTTCGCGAATCTTCCTCGCAAGCATCGGAAAGCTTTCGAGCATTGCGTCGATACGGTCGCGATGTTCGTTGCGCGGCAGGGTGTAGCAGCCCATTTTGAGATTTTCGGAGACCGTCATGTCCGGAAAGTTGCAGCGTCCCTGCGGCACGAAGCCGATGCCCAGTTCGTAGCGTTGCCAGGGAGTCTTGTCCTCGATCTGCCGTCCGTCAAAAATGATTCCACCGCCGAGATGATCACACGATCCGTAGATTGCGCGCATCAGCGTGGACTTGCCGGCGCCATTGCCGCCGACGAAAGTCGTGATGGTGCCCTTTTCGAGGCGAAAGGACACGTCGTGAATGATCGGCTTGCCGGCGTAGCCGCCGGTCAGGCCGGTCAGCTCAAGCAGGTATTCCAAGATAGGCCTCCAGTACGCGCGCGTCCTGCTGCACGGATTTCGGGTCGCCTTCGGTCATCTTGCTCCCGCCGACAAACACGATGACGCGTTCGCACAGGCGCATGACGAATTCGACATTGTGTTCGACAATGATGAAGCTCTCGCCGGCGGCGTGGAGGTTGAGGATGACTTCCTCCACCTCGCGGATGCGCGTCGGATTGACGCCGGCGACCGGTTCGTCGAGGACCAGCAGTCGCGGCTTCGGCATCAGCCCCGCGGCGAGCGCCACGAGCTTCTTCTGACCATAGGAGAGAATACGGGTCGGCGCGTCGTAATATTTGCGCAGGCCGATCATGTCGACCAGCTCGTCGGCGCGCACCATCGCGGCGTCGACCTCGCGGCGCATGCCTGGCAGGCGCAGGAAATCGGCGACCCAGCCGGCCGCCTGGAAGGGGCGGGCGGCCTGAAGGAGGTTCTCCCTCAGCGTCATCGATTCGTAGATGTGCACGGTCTGGAAGGTCCGGATCAGTCCCGCCTTGGCGATTTTCTGCGGCGTCAGACGGGTGATGTCGCGCCCGTCCAGTCTGATGCGACCCGCGTTCGGCCGCTGGAAGCCGGAGATGCAGTCGATGGTCGTGCTCTTGCCTGAACCGTTGGGGCCGATAATGCCTGTGATCGTGTTGCGCGCGACCGAAAAGGACATGTTGTCCACGGCGTGCACGCCGGCAAAGCTCTTGCGAAGCCCTTCGACTTCGAGAAGTGGCGTTGCGCTGCTCATTGCCGCAACTCCGAACGCAGGCGTTCCTCGCGTTTCTCCCGGATCCATCCGGCGAGGCCGTTCGGCGCCCATGTGACGAAGGCGAGCAGCGCCAGACCGTAGAGCACCATGCGCAGATCGACCGAGAAGCGCAGGACCTCCGGCAGGATCGACATGACGGCGCCGGCGACAAGCACGCCGACGAAGCTGCCCCTGCCACCGACGATGACCATGATGAGGAAGGCCTGCATGAAGAAGAAGTCGAAGATCAGCGGATCGATGACCCTCTGGTTGAAGGCGAGTATGCCGCCCGCCATGGCCGTGAAGAACGCGGACAGGAAGAAAGCGAGAAGTTTGTAGGCCGTGGGATTGACGCCTTGCGAGCGGGCGAGATCCTCGCTCTGGTTGATCGCGCGCATGGTGTCGGCGATCCGCGACGTGAAGAAGAGGTATAGCAGCAGCAGGCTGATCAGTGCGAATACGCCGGAAAGGTAGTAGAAACTGTAGGCGCCAGCGATCTCGTGGCCGAAGAAATAGGGCGAGGGTATGCCCGGAATGCCCATTGGCCCGCGGGTCAGCGACACCCAGTCGCGGGCGACCAGCGTTGTCAGAAGGGCGAAGATCAGCGTAACGACGACGAAGGAATGGCGGTTCAGGCGCAGCGCCGGAAAGCCGACGGCGATCGACAGCACGCCGGCGAACAGCCCGGCGAGCGGCAGCGCGATCCAGAAGCTTAAGCCCAGATCCATCACGGCGATGACCGTGAAATAACCGCCGATGCCCCAGAAGGCGATATGGGCGAGCGACAGCAGTCCGAGCAGGCCGTAGATCACGTTCAGGGACATCGCCGCGACCAGATACAGGAACATGGTGACGCCGACGCTGAGGATGTAGCTGCTGGAAACGACCAGCGGCAGCAACGCGGCCACGGCGACGACGATGATGGCAAGCAAGGGCATTCTCATCCGACCCGCATTCCGCCTCGGGAGAACAGGCCGCTGGGCTTCAGCATCAGCACCGTGATCATGATGATGAAGCCTGCGGCTTCCTGCCAGACGACGGGAAAGAAGCCGCCGATCCAGCTTTCGATGACGCCAAGCGCGATGGCTGCGAACACGGCGCCCTCGATGCTGCCCATGCCGCCGATAATGATGATTGCGAACGCCTTGAAGACGAGGAACTGGCCGAGATAGGGCTGAACGAGTTGAACCGGGGCGACCGCGGCGCCGGCGAGGCCGCAGAGCGACGCCGCCAGAATGACTGCGTTGCGACCGATCTTGCGCGGCTGCATGCCCACCATCAGGGCGGCGTCGCGGTTTTGCGACACTGCGCGCATGGCGCGGCCGATCTGGGTGTAGTTCAGCAATATATATAATGCGGCGAAGGTGACGGCCGAGAGCACGGCGGCGGCGATGCGCGTCCATGCGACGCGGATGTCTCCGATGCTGACGCCAGCGTAGCCGAACTCGGTGTTCACCAGCAGCGGCGTTGCGGTGAAGATGTACTGGATGCCATTGAGGATGACGATGGACAGGCCCATCGTGATCAGGATGCTGCGTTCGAATTCGCCGTGCCCGAGCTTCGACAGGAACACTTCATAGATAAACCATCCGGCGATGATCGCCGTCAGCACGGCGACGATGACGCCGGGTATGTAGGCCAGTCCGAACGCCGGAAGCGCAATCGCCATTGCGTATGCGCCAATGAGCAGCAATTCGCCATGGGCGAAGTTGACGATGCCCAGGACGCCGAAGAGCAGGGCGAGCCCGACCGCGATCAAAGCGTAGATCAGCCCGATCACAAGTCCGTTCGCAGTTAATTGCAGAAAGTAGATGTAGTCCATGTTCTGTTCGCCGACGGCGTTTGCCTTTTTGCAGAGATTCGGAGGCGGGAGAGATGTATCAATTCGAGGATTACTTCACATTTACTTCCGTTTTTTTCTCAAGAATTACTTATAGTCACAATGTATTTCTTGAAGTATAAGATATATCGAACACATGAAAATAAAGTTTCTATAAACATTGTTTTTCACCTTATGCCTAAAAAACGGGCTTGCTAGCGCTGTAACTTGTCATATGATGGGCTCCGATTGGATTTATTGTCAATCGAAAAATTAGATCAACTTCCTTATTCTTGTCCCGATAGGAGGAACACATGAAAATACTGCCTGTTATTCTATCAGTTGCCTCAATCTTGGGCGCGTCTGTGGCCGCCCAGGCCGAAAGCATCCTGATAGGCATTAGCAATCCCTACACCGGTCCGGCGGCTATCGCTGCTGAGCGGGAAAAATGGGGAATCGACCTCGCCGTAGAGGAAATCAACGAGGCCGGGGGTCTGCTCGGCATGCAGATCGAACTCCTGCCGATGGACAACAAGTGCAATCCGTCCGAGGCCGTGAACGTCGCCAACAAACTGGTCGAGGCGAAGGTCAACGTCATCATCGGCGCGCACTGCAGTTCGGCGACGCTGGCGACCATGCCGATCATCGAGAAGGCCGGCATTCCCATGGTCACCGCCGTGTCGACCAGCCCCGCCATCACCGACCAGTCCGGCGTTGGCGGCAACAAGTGGGAATTCCGCATCAATCCATCCGATGCGGCGATGATGAAGACGCTCGCCGGCTATCTCGCCAAGTCCGGCAAGTTCTCCAAGGTCGCGATTATCGGCGAGGATACGGATTTCGGACGCGGCGGCGCCGGCGCCTTCGCCGACTTCGCCACAGAAGCGGGCGTCGAAATCATCTCGACGGACTTCGCTCCCCAGGGCTTGCCCGACTTCACGCCGGTCCTGACCAAGGTGTCGCGCTCGAAACCCGATGCGATCGCCCTGTTCCAGCTCGGCTCCGACCAACTCACCATGCTGCGCAACGCCATGCAGCTCGGCCTGACCATCCCCTATACGGGACGCGCCGAACTTGGCGGGCAGAATGAAGAGCTGATCAGCGCCGGCGGCATGGAAGGCTCCGTCAGCGCCTGGACCTATTCGCCGGAAATCGACACGCCGGAGAACAAGGCGTTCGCCGAGAAGATCAAGGCGAAGCACGAGATCTCACCGGTGCTGCAGACCTGGGCCGGCTATGATTCCGTCAACATCATCGCCCAGGCGATCAAGGAAGCCGGAAGCGCCGAACCGGCCGCCATCCGCGATGCGCTCGAAAAGATCGAGTTCACCACGGTGATGGGCAAGACGATCTCCTTCGACGATTACAACCAGGCCGGTGAGATTGTCGTGATTCTCGGCGTCAACGACAAAAAGGTCGACATCCTGTCGCTCGAACAGGTCGCGAAATAAGACGACGCGATGCGGCGGGGTTCAGCCCCGCCGCTCATCAAGCAGCCAGATCTGCTACTTCTGCTCCCCGACAAGCTCATACACCGTCGTCGCATGGGTCATGCCCTTGGCGATCGTGCGGTCGACCTTTCGGAAGGTGAACGTGTCGCCGGCCTGATCGCGAACGGCCTCGCTGACCAGAATATCGGTGTCGTATTCCTTGTTGAGGCTTTCCAGCCTGGCGGCCAGATTGACGGTGTTGCCAAGCGCCGTGTAGTTCATTCGCTCCGACGAGCCGAGATTGCCGACGACGGCGACGCCGGTGTTGACGCCGAAGCGGGTGCGGAAGCGCGGCAGGCCCTCCGCCTCGAACTGCCTGTTGATCGTTTCGCTGGCTTCGCGCGCGGCGAGCACGGCGCGACAGGCGCTTTTGACATGGTCGTCCTGCGGCTCCGGCGCGTTCCAGAACACCATGACGGCGTCGCCGATAAACTTGTCGATCGTGCCGCCCTCGGCGAGAAAGGCGTCCGTCAGGGCGCTGAAATAGCGCGACGTCTGGCTCATCAGCAAATTCGGGTCGGTGCTTTCGGCAATCGTTGTGAAATTTTCGACATCGGTGAAGACGACGGAAAGGCCCTGCCGCACGCCGCCTATTTCCGTGGACATTTCGTCCTTCAGCAGCCTTCGCACGAGTTCCGAGGGAACGAAGCGTGAGAACGACCAGATCGCTTTCTGGGCGAGATGAACGGCCTCGCCGAGATTGCGGATTTCCTTGATCAGCGAGCCGATCGGCCGGTCGGGCGGCGTCTGCATCGTCTGCAGGCGGTTGGCCTCGTCGGTGATCGCCAGCAATTGCCTGGATATCCTGCTGGCCGCGAACCAGCTCACCGGCAGGAAGATCGCGCCGATCGCGCACGCAACCAGGAAGCCGCGCCATTGCAGCCGCCGGATATCGCCGGCGAAATCCGTCTCTTCGGCGATCAGGACGATATGGGCGCCGGGGAAATCCGGGATATGGAGCGGGCCGATGCGGTAGAGCCAATAACTTCCCTTGTCGTCGTGGACGCCGCCTGCCTCTCTTGCTTTTTCTCTCGAATCCGCAAGCGCGTCTTTTACGAGCCCGTCGTCTAGGTCAGCGATGGTCGGAAGGGCCGCGCTGTCGCTGGCGCTCAGCTTTTTTGCCAGCAGACTGCTATATTGCGGATGCGCCAGCAGCGTTCCGTCGGCCATGTAGGCGACGCTTACAGTGTTTTCGACCTCAGCCTGTTCAGAGACGAAATGGCTGAATTCGACGGTCTGGATGTCAATTCCGACTACGCCCAGCATGACGCCGTCGAGCTCCGCGCTGACCGTTATCAGGGATTCGCCGCTGGCGTAGGAACGGTAGGGTCGCGATATGGCTGCGGTATGGTGAGCCTTGGCGTCGAGATACCAGGGGCGCGTGCGGGCGTCGTATCCGAAATGCGGTATGGTGATTTCGCTGATCATTTGCATGTCGGCGTCGAGAAATCGGCGAAACAGCGGAAGCTGCCCGGGGGCGCCCGGGAAGACCTGGTTCAGGATATAGACAGCGCCGTCTGGCGTCTGGAACATTTGTCTTTGCTCCGGCGTCAATTCTGAGACGCGCAGCAACTGCAGCCAATAGCCATCGGCGTACCCGACGTAAACGCTTTCATATCCCTCCGCCTGTTCGAGTATCATCCTGAAGAGCTCGATCGCCTGATTGTCGACGCCCGGACGTCTCTGATCGGCGATCGAGGGAATGGCGGAGAGGAAATTGACGAGCTTGACCGTATTGGCGAGGCGCGCGTCGATCCGCGTTGCGACGCGTTCGCTGACCGACGCCATGCTGTCTCCCGCCGACGTGTGGACGGCGATCGTGAGTATTCGATATTGCAGGCCGATCAGCATCAGGGCCAAGGTGACGAGGATGACCATCACGAGGGACGTGATGGTGAGGCGAAATGATAGCGTCATGATTTTATAGCCTGGAGCTTCAGCGGGCGCTTGGGCCCCGGCGATTCTTTTGATGAAAATCTGTTGTAAAGCTTTGCGGTAAATATACTCTTTCAGGCGAACGCGGAACGGGTTGGGGTTCTGTCTCGAAGACATAATGAGCACGCAATCCCCGTGATAGATCGCCGTCGCGGATGAATTTGAAAGGACCTATCCATGCTCAAGTTGTTTATTGTCGGAATACTGGCCGCTCTGGCCCTTGGCGGCGCATCGCACGCAGCAGACGGGGGAATCGTGGGAAGCTGGCGGTTTGAAACGATCCGCGGCGCGCAGGATTTTGATTCAGGCAAGACCAGCCTGGAGGTTACGCCGGAGGAAAACATCTCGATGACGATCGGCTGCAACCAGATGACGTCCATTCCGGCGATCGAGGGCGACAATATCGTTTTCGGGCCGGTGGCGGCGACGCGAAAGGCCTGTCCGCCGCCGCTCGGGGAACTCGAGCAGAGGCTGCAGGAAGCGCTGGCGGCGGTGAGCAATTTCACCATCGAAGGCGATACGCTGCAGTTGCGCGATGACAGCGGCGATCCGGTCGCCGTCCTCGTCAGGAAATAGAAGGGGTACGGGCGGCGTTGCGCCGCCCGATCGAAGCCTCAGGCGGCCTTGGCGTTGCGAATTCTGCCGACGGCGAGCGCGGCTTCCGCCGCTTCCCGCCCCTTCAGCACGAAATGCTCCCGGTAGATCCGGGTATGGTGTTCGCTTGGCTGATAATGATGCGGCGTCAGCGACACCGACAAGACCGGCACGCCGGTCTCAAGACCCGCCTGCATCAATCCGTTGACGACCGCCTGCGCCACGAAATCGTGGCGATAGATTCCACCGTCGACAACAAAGGCGGCCGCGGCGACGGCTCCGTAGCGTCCAGAACGCGCAAGGTCGCGCGCAAGCAGCGGCATTTCAAACGCTCCTGGAACATCGAAAACGTCGATCTGTTCCGAAGGAATGATTTCCGAAAATCCCACCAGGGCCTGGTCGACAATATCCTTGTGCCAGTTCGCCTTGATGAACGCATATCGGGTGTGTGTCATCGTGATCTCCTTTCGTAACGACACGTCACCCAAGGCGATCACATGCCACACGATCCGCGGCGAGCGGGATCGGCGACACGTTCTCTTTCATCCGGACTGTGACCGTCGGCTCAGGCCTCTCACCTGATCTGCTGACCCTTTCCTTCAGGAAAGGCGCTCGCGGGCTCGCGGCTTTTGCCGCATACCGCCGGTGGGGACTTCCACCCCGCCCTGAGAACGCGCCTATTATTTCTGTGAAAACTGCATTGATCAAGCGGATTGACACGGTCCGTTACGCTGCGCTGCAAAATGTGTGGCGCAGCGCCGGAACTTCGGCTCATTTCGGAAGTTTTGTGGGCATTGTTGTGTCCTGCTTTGCCCGGTTAGCCGAATGAGACTTTCATGAATGCGCATACCGACATCAGGTCGGGAAGCGGTCGCATCCCGTTGATTCGGGGCGTCGAGGAGCCCATACGTTCTCCACTCGCGCATTCCGGAGACTTGCGCGATTACGGCAGGGCGCTGGCCGCCGGAAATCTGTTTCCCGCCGAACCTGTTCCGGAATTCGACATATACGGTCACATCTCGGTCATTGCGCGCAATATCGGCGATGTCGTCGCCACCCTCAACGCCGCCGCCCAGCAGGGCGAAACGATTACGCCGGCGGCCAACTGGCTGCTCGACAATTCGCATATCGTGGAGGAAGCGATCGGCGAAGTTCGCCGCGACTTGCCGCCGCGTTTCTACCGGCAGCTTCCGCAGATGGACGGCGCGCGCCTGCCGCGGGTTCTGGCGATCGCCTGGCATTATGTCGCGCAAACCGACAGCGCCGTGTCGCGCGAGGGGTTCGAGGCGATCGTCGACGGTTTCCAAGACGTCGAACCGCTCCGGATCGGCGAATTATGGGCGCTTCCTTCGGTGCTGCGTTTCGTGTTGCTGGAAAATCTGCGACGGCTGGCGCTCAGGGTCGAGCGCGCGCGCACGCTGCGCCAGCTCGCCAACAACGTCGCCGACCGGCTCGCCTCGATTCCCGACGACGACGACATCGATATTCTGAAGGACTATTCGGAGCATGCGCTCAACCGCAGCTTCGCCACGCAATTGCTGCATCGGCTGCGCGACGGCTCGCGTTCGTTCAGCCAGGCGCTGGACTGGCTGGAGGGGCGGCTCGAGGCCGGCGGCAGCGACGCCGAGCAGATAACGCTTGACGAGCACGCCGTGCTTTCCGGCGGCAACGTCACCACAGGCAACATCATTCGCGGATTGCGTCTCATTGACGACACGGACTGGGTCGGCTGGTTCGAGCAGGTCAGCCGGATCGACCGCATGCTGCATGAGCGCACGGATTTCGGTCTGCTCGACGCGCCGTCGCGCAATGTCTATCGCAAAACCATCGAAAAGCTCGCCAAGCGATCCGGTAGGAGCGAGTTCGATGTCGCGAGCCAGGCGATCGCCTTTGTCGAGGACAGGAGAGAATCGGACAGCAGCGTCGAGATCGGTTGCGCTCTCGTCGGCCGGATGCGCGTTCCGTTCGAACGGAGCATCGGATACACCGCGCCTCCCGCCGACAGGCTGTTGCGCTCAATCCGCGCCGTTGGATGGCCGGCTCTGGTGCTTCCCGTTACCGCCCTTACCGCGATCATCATCGCCGTTGCGGCCGTCATTCTCGGCGTGACGGGCCTTCCGGCGGCGGCGATCTTTCTGCTTTGCCTGCTTTTCGCGCTACCGGCCAGCGAGGCGGCGCTCGGCCTCTTCAATACGCTGGTGGCGTTGTTCGTCGAACCAAAGCGATTGATCGCCTACGAGTTCAAGTCGGGCATTCCTGCCCAGGCGCGCACGATGGTTGCGATGCCGGTGATTCTCGCGACGCGAGACGATGTCGACGATGCGGTTCACAATCTCGAGGTTCACTATCTTTCCAACGCCGACGGCGAAATCTATTTTGCGCTGCTGTCTGACTGGCCGGACAGCGCTGTCGAACGCTCCGAGCGCGACGACGAACTGCTCGATTATGCGCGTACGATGATCGCCGGGCTGAACGCCCGCTATCCGAAATCGCAACATGTGCGCTTTTTCCTGCTGCATCGCCACAGGCTGAAAAACCCGTCCGAGGGCTGCTGGATGGGCTGGGAGCGCAAGCGCGGCAAACTGCACGAATTCAATGCGCTGTTGAGGGGCGATGCTGAGACGACGTTCTTTCCGACGAGCGATCCGCTTCCGGACGACGTCAAGTATGTGATGACAGTGGACGCCGATACGCGCATGACGCGGGACGCCGTGCATCGGCTTGTGGGCAAACTCGAACATCCGCTGAACCGGCCTGTCATCGATCAGGCGTCCGGCCGCATGATTTCCGGTTACGGCATATTGCAGCCGCGCGTGACGCCGTCGCTGACGACCGGCGACGAAGCGTCCTTCTTCCAGAGGATCTTTTCCGAGGGCAGGGGCATCGACCCCTATGTCTTCACCGTCTCCGACGTCTATCAGGATCTGTTCCGTGAAGGCAGTTTCACCGGCAAGGGGCTCTATCATATCGACGCCTTCGAGGCCGCCTTGAGGCGCAGGATCCCCGACAACACAATTCTGAGCCACGACCTGCTGGAGGGCGCCTATGCCCGCGCCGCCCTGGTGTCGGATGTGGAGCTTATTGAGGACTACCCTACGCGCTACCTTGTCGACGCCTCTCGCCATCACCGCTGGGCCAGGGGCGACTGGCAGCTCTTGCACTGGATTTTCAGTCCGCGGTCGAAGCTGCCTGGTCTCTCTCGCTGGAAGATGATGGACAATCTGCGCCGGTCGCTGACGCCGATTGCGTGGACCGCGGCCTCCGTCGCCGGCTGGAGCCTGCTGCCGTTCGCGTCGGCGGCGCTGTGGCAGCTTTTGCTGATCGTCACCGTGTTTTTCTCGCTGACGCTCGGCGTCATCGACGCCTTCATGCCCCGCACGATGGAAATGACGCCGCGAAGTTATCTGGCGTCCTTCGGCCGCAGTTTCGCGATGGGGACGGCGCAGGTGGCGATGCGTCTGGCGCTGATGGCGCATATCACCTGGTCCATGGGGGACGCGATTGCGCGAACGCTGCACCGGGTCTTCTTCAGCCGGAAGCATCTGCTGGAATGGCGCACCGCCTCGCAGGTGGCGCGGACCGGAACGCGCTCCGTGCCGGCTCACTATCAATCCATGTGGGGCGCGCTGGTCGTCGGCGCCGTCGGACTGGCGATCCCGATCGCGGTCGGATCCTCCGGCGCGGTGATCGCAGCAGTCTTCGCGCTGATCTGGTTCGCATCGCCGGCGATCGCATGGATCATCAGCCGCTCCGCCGAAAGCGACGATCGTCTGACGCTGCGCACCGAGGATGGTGAGGCGCTGCGCAACATCGCGCGGCGAACCTGGCTCTATTTCGAGACCTTCGTGACCGAAGAGCACAACTTCCTGCCGCCGGACAATTTCCAGGAGACGCCGTCTCCTGTGGTTGCGCCAAGAACCTCGCCGACCAATATCGGGCTCTATTTCCTGTCCATCGTTTCGGCGCGCGATTTCGGCTGGATCAGTCTGACGGAAACCATCGAGAGGCTGGAGCAAACGATGGCGTCGCTCGAAAAGCTCGAGCGATATCGCGGCCACACGTACAATTGGTACGACATCGAGACACTTCAGCCGCTGCAGCCGCAATACATTTCGGCGGTGGACAGCGGCAATCTGGCCGGACACCTGCTCGCGGTCGCCTCGGCCTGCCGGCACTGGGCCGATGCGCCGGCCGCACATACGCAGGGCGATTTTCAGGGCATTCTGGATGTGCTCTCGATACTCGAGGATCAGCACCAGGCATTGCCGGACGAAAGGCGCTCGCTGCGACCGCTGCGCCAGCGCATGCGCGAGCGGCTGGAGGGCATGCGGCGCTCGGTTCGCACCATGATCAACGAGCCGGAAACGGCGACGTTCCGGACAATCGACCTGACGGTGATCGCCGTCGACATCAAGAATCTCGCTGGCGGTCTCAACGAGGAAATCCGCAACGCCGACAGCGAGACGATCGTGCTCTGGGCGAACAAGCTCGAGAAAGCCTGTCGCTCGCACCTGGCCGACGCGCATCTGGAGGGCGCAGGAACGGCGAGCCTCCGCAGCCGGCTTCTCGGCGTCGGAAATCGGGCGCGGGCTTTCGCCTTCGGCATGGACTTCTCGTTCCTGCTGAACCGCGAACGCAAGCTTCTTTCAATCGGTTTTCGGGTCGCCGAGCAGCAGCTGGATGAATCCTGCTACGACCTTCTCGCCTCCGAGGCGCGGCTCGCCAGCCTGTTTGCTATCGCCAAGGGCGACGTTCCAACGGAACACTGGCTGCGGCTCGGACGCTCCGTCACCGAAATCGGTTTCTCCGCTGCGCTTCTGTCATGGTCCGGCTCGATGTTCGAATACCTGATGCCGCCGCTCGTCATGAAGGAGCCGCTCGGCGGCGTCCTCGACCAGTCCTCGCATCTGATCATCCGCAAGCAGATCGCCTACGGACGGTCGAAGCGCATACCCTGGGGCGTTTCGGAAGCCGCCTACAACGCCCGCGACACGCAGATGACCTATCAGTACACGAATTTCGGCGTGCCCGGGTTGGGCCTCAAACGCGGGCTTGGCCAGGAAGTGGTGATTGCGCCTTACGCCAGTCTGCTGGCGGCGCAGTTCCGGCCGGCCGAGGCGGTCGCCAATCTGAAGCGCTTGAAGAAACTCGGCGCCCTGGGCCGCTACGGCTATCATGACGCAGTGGATTTCACGCCGGGTCGGGTGCCCGAAGGCCATGATTGCGC
The DNA here is from genome assembly GCA_024343425.1 of Rhizobiaceae bacterium MnEN-MB40S. GTDB lineage: Bacteria > Pseudomonadota > Alphaproteobacteria > Rhizobiales > Rhizobiaceae > Flavimaribacter. Next base: position 31,030 of record BRLC01000004.1, on the reverse strand, counting down.
GGTGGTTCGCAATTTCATGGCGCATCACCATGGCATGTCCATCGTGGCGGTCGCCAATGTGGTGTTCGAAGGCCGTATGCGCGACCGCTTTCACGACGACCCGGTGATTGAAGCCGCGGAACTGCTGCTGCAGGAAAAGGCGCCGCGCATCATTCCGCCCGCGCCGATCCGCAGCGAGGCGAACGAACAGATCAAGCCGGCCGTCGTCGACGAACGCCCGGACTCGCGGCTGATCGAAAATCCGCTCAATGCGTCCCGCGCCGTCAACCTGATGTCGAACGGCCACTATCATGTCATGGTGACTGCGACGGGAACCGGATACAGCCGCGCCGACGAAATTTCCGTCACCCGCTGGTCCGCCGATCCGACGGAGGATCGCAGCGGGACCTTCCTGTTCCTCAGAGACGCCGACACGGGCGCCTGGTGGTCCGCGACCGCGGAGCCGAAACGCATCGAGGGCGAGAAGGCGAGCGCGTTCTTCTGCGAAGACAAGGCGACGTTCTTCAAGGCCGTCGGCGACTTCCGGTCGGAAACGGAATGCATCGTGCTTGGCGAAGGCAACGGCGAAGTGCGTCGCATCACGCTCGTCAATGACGGCGACGTCGAACGACACATCGAGGTGACGTCGTTCGCCGAAGTCGCGCTTGCCTTCGAAGCCGCCGACAGCGCGCATCCGGCGTTTTCGAAGATGTTCGTGGAGACGGAAATCGACGGACAGGACAAAGTCATTTTCGCAACGCGAAGGAAGCGATCCGACGGCGATCCGTCGATTGCGCTCGCCCATTTCATGACGTGCGGCGCGGGCGTGGCCCGCGACCTGGAAGCCGAAACCGACCGCCGCGCCTTCATCGGCCGGGGCCGGTCGATCGACACGGCAGCCGCCTTTGATTCCGGCGCGACGCTGTCAGGCAGCGCCGGCCATGTCATGGATCCGGTCATGGCTTTGCGCTGCAAGGTTCGCGTTCCGGCGCGCAAGAAGGTGTCGCTCAGCTTCTGGACCGTGGTCGCGGCCAATCGCGACGATATCGAAGGCGAAATCCGTCGCTTTCGCTATTCGGATATATTCCAGCGCCAGGCGATGCTTGCATGGACCCGCTCGCAGGTGCAGGTCCGGCATGTGGGGCTCAGTCTTTCGGAGGCCGCCGGCGTTCAGAAACTGGCCCGGTATCTGCTCTATCCCGATCCGGTGCTGCGCGCGCAGCCAGAGACGATCGCCGAGCGCCTTGGATCGCAGTCCACGCTCTGGCCCCTGTCGATTTCCGGAGACTTCCCGATATTCGTGCTGCGCATCGGCGACGAGGCGGACATAGAGATCGTCGCCTCCGCGTTGAGGATGCAGGAATATCTGCGCGCGCACGGTCTGTTCGCGGATCTCGTCATCGTCAACGAGCAGGCCTCTTCTTACGTCCAGGATCTGCAGAACGCGATTGAGCTTCTGTGCGACAACGCCCGGGCGCGGGGTCGGGAATTGGGGCCGCGCCAGCATATTTTCACGGTTCGCCGCGACCTTGCCGACGCCAGATCCTATGGAACGCTGATCGCATCGGCGCGCATCGTCATGCATACGCGCAACGGCACCATTCTCGACCAGATCGAACGGGCTGAGCTGACGGCGGTCCGGGACCAGGTATGGCCGGAGGTCGCAAGGCGCGCCGCGTCCGAAATTGTCGACAAAGGGCAGGATGCAGCGGTCACGCAGCCTGACGTCGAATTCTGGAACGGCTATGGCGGCTTTGCCGATGGCGGTCGCGACTATCTTGTGCAGCTGACCGGCGATCGCGTGACGCCGCATCCGTGGATCAACGTCATCGCCAATCCCTCCTTCGGCTTCCACAGTTCGGCGGAAGGCGCCTCCTTTACCTGGAGCAGAAACAGCCGCGATTTCCAGTTGACGCCCTGGTCCAACGATCCTGTGACGAACCGGCCGGGCGAGGCCGTCTATGTGCACGATCTTGACACGCATGAGGCGTTCTCGCCGCTCGCCTGCGTATTGCGCGATCCGGCGATTGCGTATCGCGCGCGCCATGCGCGCGGCGTGTCGCAGTTCGAGGCGACGCGGGGAGATATCACAGCCGAACTGACGCAGCTCGTCGATGCGGTCGCGCCGGTGAAAGCGCAACGCCTGAAGCTCGGGAATTCGGGCGACCGAAAGAAACGATTGAGAATTTACGCCTATTGCGAATGGCTGCTTGGCAATAATCGGAACAAGACTGCGGCCTTCGTCATACCGGAGTTCAATCGGGAAAATCGCGTCCTGACCGCCCGCAATCCCTATCATGTCCACTATGGCGATCGCGTCGCCTTCATGGCGAGCAATGCGCGCTGGCAATCGGTGACGGCCGATCGCACGGAATTTCTCGGCCGGGGCGGGGCGACCACGGCCCCGCTTTCGGTGCTTCGCGGCAACGACCTGTCCGGAACGATCGAGGCGGGACGCGATCCGTGCGCGGCGATCGCGTGCGATCTGGAAATTCGACCCGGCGAAACGCTTGAAGTGCTGTTCGTGACCGGCGACGCCGGCTCGGATGAGGAAGCCGTGTCCCTGGCGCGCGAACACCTCGACCGGGATTTCGAGGAGCGGTTGGTCGACAACCGCCGCCGATGGGAGGATTTCGGAGAAACGCTGCAGGTCTCGTCTCCGGATCCGGCCTTCGACGCCATGGTCAATGTCTGGCTGCCGTACCAGAGCGTCGCGTGCCGAATCACCGCGCGATCCGCCTTCTATCAGGCGAGCGGCGCCTTCGGGTTTCGCGATCAGCTGCAGGACACGCTTGCGCTGCTCTTGCAGGACCCGCGACTGGCGCGCGCGCAGATCGTCAATGCGGCCGGGCGACAGTTTCTCGAAGGCGATGTGCAGCACTGGTGGCTGCCGGGCAATGGCGCAGGCGTGCGAACGATGATTTCCGACGATGTCGTCTGGCTCGCCTATGGGACGCGGCATTACATCCACGTCACCGGCGACGCGGGGATTCTCGACGAAGAGATTGCTTTCCTGGAAGGCCCGAAGCTGAATGAGGGCGAACACGACCGGTTTTTCGAGCCGGACACGTCGAACGAGAAAGCAAGCCTCTATGAGCATTGCGCCCGGGCGCTCGATCTTGCGGTGAGCCGAACCGGCGAGAACGGGATTCCGCTGATCCTCGGCGGCGACTGGAACGACGGCATGAACCGGGTGGGCGAGGAAGGGCGCGGCGAGAGCGTCTGGCTCGGCTGGTTCCTGCTGAAGGCGTTGCGGGATTTCGCCCCGATCGCGGAAAGCCGCGGCGAGGGCGCCAGGGCGCGCGCGTGGCTTGCTCACGCCGATCATTTGCAGGCGGCGCTGAACGACAAGGGGTGGGACGGCGAGTGGTATCGGCGCGGCAGTTTCGACGACGGAGCGCCGCTCGGGTCCCGGCATTCCGACGAGTGCCGCATCGATTCCATCGCCCAGTCCTGGGCGGTCCTGTCCGGCGGCGGCGACAGCGACAAGACAGACAGCGCTGTCGACAGCGTTATGGATATGCTCTTCGATGACGAGCATCGGATCATCAAGCTCTTTACGCCGCCTTTCGAAAACACCGACAAGGATCCGGGCTACATCAAGAGCTATCCGCCCGGCGTTCGCGAAAATGGCGGGCAATACACGCACGCCGCCATCTGGATGGTGATTGCGCTTGCGCAGATGGGGCGGGCCGATGACGCCTGGCGCGCCTTTTCGATGCTCAATCCGGTCAATCACGCGCGCGACGAGGAAGCCGCCGATCAGTACAGGGTCGAACCCTATGTGGTTGCGGCCGATGTCTATTCGGGCGCGGAAAAAGGCGGTCGAGGCGGCTGGACCTGGTACACCGGATCGGCCGGATGGCTGTATCGCGCGGCCGTCGAGGCGATCCTGGGGATTCGCCGGGAAGGCGACCGTTTGCACATTGATCCGCGCCTGCCGTCACACTGGGAGCAGTGTTCCGTAACGCTCAAGATCGGCGAAGCGCGTTACAACATCGAGATGCATCACGGCGACAAGGCCGGCCTGATTTTCAATGGAACCGACACGGTGGGACCGATACCGATCAAGGACGGACTGCATGAAGTGCGCGTATCCGCGCCGCGTGCGTCGAAAACCAGCAGGCCATCACGGCAACCGCGGCTGAAACTGGTGCAATAATAAAACCTTAGGCGCGCGCCCGCGTTCACGCTGAATTACTGCGCTGCGAAATAATTGTAGCCGCATTGCGGCAACTCATCCGCAATTTGTCCGTTTTTACCCCGTGCACTGTTTTCCGGGGGCAAGGCGACCCCCTTGGCTGAACATCAGGAGTCTCCTTGTCTCTATTCGCGATTTATCTGCGTTCGATGGCTGCGCTTTTTACCGAGCGGTGGAAGGTGGCGGGCATATGTGTTTCCAACTGCGCCCTGGCCGTCATCCTGATCGCCGAACCAATCCTGTTCGGCAACATCATTGAAGCGATATCGGAGAAGGAGAACCTGTTCCTCCGCATGGCGGGCTGGGCCGCGCTCGGCGGCGCAAGCATCGTCGCGGTGGTCGTGGCGTCGCGCGAGGCGGATCGGCTAGCGCACAAGCGCCGGGTCGAAGTTCTCACCGATTCCTTCGAGTCGATCATGACCATGCCGCTCGCCTGGCATCATCGCCACGGCACGTCGCATGTGCTGCACACATTGCTGCGGGCGTCTGAAACGCTGTTTTCCCTGTGGCTCGAATTCATGCGTCAGCATCTGGCGACAGCCGTCACATTGGTGCTGCTCGTGCCGACCGCGATCGGAATGGACTGGCGCATGGCGATTGTCCTTTTCGGTCTTGGCGCCTCCTATGTCCTGATCAACCATATCGTCATGAAAAACACCAAGGCCGGCCAGGCTAAGGTCGAGGGCCACCATCACCAGGTGTTTTCCCATGTCAGCGACTCCATCTCCAATATCTCCGTCCTGCAGGCCTATGGCCGGGTGGCGCAGGAGGCCGAGGCGCTTCGCCGTTACACCGGCGACCTCATTGACGCGCAATTTCCCGTGCTCAACTGGTGGGCGCTGGCGAGCGCATTGCAGAAACTCTCTGCGACGATCTCTATGATGATCGTGCTTCTGATCGGTTCCGTTCTCGTTCAAAGCGGCGAGTTGCGGATTGGCGACATCGTGGCCTTCACAGGCTTTGCGACACTGCTGATCGGCCGGCTCGACCAGATCACCGCCTTCGTCAACCAGGTGTTCGAGTCCCGCGCAAGACTTGAGCCGTTCTTCGTGTTGCAGGACGCGGTGGACGAGCGCCACGATTCCGCCAGCCATGAGGTCGAAACGCTCAAGGGCCACATCTCCTTCGAAGACGTTTCATTCAAGTTTCCGGATAGCCAGGACGGCGTGCGCGACGTCAGTTTCGAAGTCCCGGCGGGCCGGACGGTGGCGATCGTTGGGCCAACCGGCGCGGGCAAGACAACGCTCATCAATCTCTTGCAGCGTGTCTTCGATCCCGACAAGGGTTCTATCCGCATCGACGGCATCGATACGCGCACGATCACCAGACGGTCGCTTCGCGCGCAGATCGCCACCGTTTTTCAGGACGCCGGCCTTCTCAACCGGTCGATCGAGCAGAACATCCGTCTCGGACGCAGCGACGCCGGCTACGCCGAAATCCACGAAGCCGCCACTGCGGCCGCCGCGCAGGACTTCATTCTCGCCAAGCGGGACGGGTACGACACGGTGGTCGGCGAGCGCGGCGCGCAGCTCTCGGGCGGCGAGCGTCAACGCATCGCCATCGCACGCGCAGTGCTGAAGGACGCGCCCATACTGGTGCTGGACGAGGCGACCAGCGCGCTCGACGTGGAAACCGAGCGGGAGGTGAAGGACGCCATCGACAGGCTGCGGGCGAACCGCACCACGTTCATCATCGCTCACAGGCTTTCGACCGTCTGCGACGCGGATCTCGTGATCTTCATGGACAACGGCCAGATCATCGAAACCGGGTCGTTTACGGAACTTGCCGCGCGCAACAATGGCCGGTTCGCTGCTCTTCTGCGGGCCGGCGGCCTTCTCGAGAAGGATCGCCTTCACGCAGTCTCGCCGCAGGCCGAGGCCGCCTGATGACGGACGCACTCGGAGGTCCATATGCGGGACGCGACGGCGTCCCGGTTTTGCAGGTTGGCGCGAGCCGGAACACGTCCATCGACGTCATTCGCGCACTGTGCCTGATCATGATTTTCGTCAATCACGTGCCTGGCAATCCGCTGGAACGCTTGACGACAAAGAATTTCGGCTTTTCGGATGCGGCGGAAATTTTCGTTCTGCTGTCCGGCGTCTCGGCCGCATACGCCTACGGCGCGAAATATGGCCAAGGGGCGCGTCTGGTCACGACGCTGAAGATCTGGCGGCGATCGGGCGTGCTGTATGTGGCTCATCTCGCAACGACGGTGGCGACGCTCGGCATCTTTTCGTTTCTGGCGATCGTCTATGCCAAGCCCGAGCTTCTCGAGGCCATCAATATCGCGCCGGTCATGGCCGAGCCGGCAAAGGCGCTTGTCGGGCTGGTGACACTCGGCCATCAGCTCGGCTACAACAATATCCTGCCGGTCTACGCCGCCATGCTGCTTCTGCTCCCGTTGTTCCTTGCGATCGGGGAGCGCAGTCTGACAATGATGGTCGCGCTTTCAGGCGCAATCTGGCTGGTGAGCGGATGTCTGCAACTCGGCTTTCCGAATTATCCGAATGACGGCGTATGGTTCCTCAATCCCCTGTCCTGGCAATTCCTGTTCGTGATCGGGATTGCTGCGGCCCTGCACCTGCGTCGCGGTGGAGCACTGCCGGCGCGCCGGGACCTGCTTCTCGCCAGCTTCGCCTATCTCGTTCTTTCATTCGCCTGGGTCCGCATACCGCTCTGGGGCGTCGATACGTCTTTCGGACTTCCCGCCGTCCTGACGGGCTTCGACAAGACGTTTCTGTCCCTGCCGCGTCTGCTGCACGTACTCGCCGCCGGTTACCTGATCGCGATGATCCCGCAGCTGGGCCAGATCTTCCGGTTGTCCGTCAGGCATCCGCTTTCTGTTCTGGGGAGACATGCGCTGCCGGTGTTTCTGCTTGGAACCTTGCTCTCGATGGCCGCGCAGGCCTGGCGGATCGCGCACGGATCCACCGCCCTGTCCGATATCGCCATGGTGAGCGGAGGAACGATGCTGCTCTTCGCATTGGCATGGTTTCTCGAATGGCACAGGGAGCTTTCCGGGAGCCGGCCTGCAGCCAGGAGTGGACAAACTCCCGATCTCGTCCTATCCACCCTTGTCGCGCGCGGCGATTGAATAGCTCTGGCTATCTCCGCGTGGTCGATTGACTGCAAGGGGGACGCCATGACGATTTTCCACCCGACGGATTTCTCCGCATCCAGCCATGTCGCCTTCCGGCATGCTCTCAGACTCGCCTTCGGGCTCGGGACCGGGCTCACCATCATGCATGTCGGCGACGGGAGGACGAGCCGCGAGGACTGGTCGCGCTTTCCGCATATCCGGGAAACGCTCGCCCGATGGAAACTGGTCGATCCCGACATCACCCAGGCTGAGCTCGAACCGCAGACGGGCTTGCGTGTCTCGAAGATTGAAGCCACAGGTCGCAATCCGGTCGAGGTGATGTCGCATTATCTCGATGAGCACGACGTTTCGATGGTCGTGATGGCCACACACGGCCGCAGCGGCATGGCGGCCATGCAGCATCCTTCTGTCGCCCAGGCGCTGGCCCGGCGCATCCACCGTCCGTTTCTCTTTGTGCGCGAGGGCGTGCCCGGCTTCGTAACGGCGGACGGATCGTTGCGGTTCGACCATGTGCTGCTGCCGGTCGACAGCGAACCCGATCCGCAACTGGCCGTCGATCAGGTGACGTGGCTTGAGCGCGAACTGGCCGCTTCAGTGGGCGTTGTTCAGGCGCTGCATGTCGGCGACGGGCCGCTCGGCTTTCCGCTCGCCCCGCCCGACCTGGCCAATGGCGCGCTACAATCGCTGTCGCGTTCGGGCCGTCCGGAACAGGTCATCCCCGAAATCGCGGACGAAAACGCGGCGGATCTGATCGTCATGGTCTATTCAGGCCCGGCGTCGCTTTCGGAGCGTTGGCTGGGTTCAACCACCGAACAGGTGGTGCGCGCCGCGCCTTGTCCGGTTCTGGCGTTGCCGGCGCCGCGGTATGAATAGGGCGTGACGTTCCTCACAGAGTGATTATCCCAATGCGCTAACCTTTTGCTATACTGGAGGACGCTGCGCTTAGGACGTCTTCTTCATTCAACGACAGGGGCAGGCAATGGACGATTACTACGATCTGGGCGGACATCATTTCCCGGTTACGACTGTTTCGGAAGAGGCGCAACTGTGGTTCGACCGGGGCCTCACCTGGACCTTTGGCTACAATCATGAGGAAGCCGTCGCCTGTTTCAACAAGGCGATCGAGGCCGATCCCGCCTGCGCCATGGCGCATTGGGGCGTCGGCTATGCGGCGGGGCCGAATTACAACATGCCCTGGGAGCTCTTCGACGACGCAGGACGGGCGGCGGCGCTTGCGACCGGATATCAGTCCGCGCAGGCGGCGCTCGCTCTGGTCGATATGGTCAGCGACTGGGAAGCCGCCATGATCCGCGCCCTGCCGGCGCGCTATCCGCAGGTCGAACCCCTGGATGACATGAAGCCCTGGAATGACGATTTCGCCGACGCCATGCGCAACGCCTTCGAGGCGCATCGAGACAGTCTGGAAGTGCGCACTGTCTTTGCGGAAGCGCTTCTGAACCGCACACCGTGGAAGATGTGGGACCTGAAACTTGGTAAACCGGCCGAGGGCGCTTCGACGGAGGAGGCGCGGGCGGTCCTCGAAGAAGCGATGGACAAGGATCCAGCGGCCATGACGCATCCCGGTATCCTTCATCTCTACGTCCATCTCATGGAGATGTCGCCATTCCCCGAGAAGGCCCTGAAAGCCGGCGACGCGCTGCGCACGCTTGTCCCGGATAGCGGCCATCTGATCCACATGCCGACACATATCGATGTGCTGTGCGGCCATTATCACGACGTCGTCCACTGGAACGAGACGGCGGTCAAGGCCGATGTCAAATACTGGCGCGACAAGGGGCCCTTCAACATCTATTCGGGCTACCGGCTGCACAATTATCACTTCGTCATCTACGGAGCCTTGTTCCTCGGTCAGTTCGAGCCGGCGATGCGCGCCATTAAAGAGGCGGCGGAGACCGTGCCGGAGGAAATGTTGCGCATGGAAAGCCCGCCGATGGCGGACTATTTCGAAGCCTATCTCGGCTTCGAGCCGCATGTGCTCGTCCGCTTCGGCAAGTGGCGGGAAGCGATGGCGCTGGAATTGCCTGAAGACCCTGAACTCTACTGCACGCTTGCCGCCAATGTGCACTATGCGCGCGGCGTGGCCAACGCGGCGCTTGGTCATATCGAAGAGGCGGACGCAGAAGAACAGGCGTTCCTGGCGGCCAAGGCCAGGGTTCCCGAGACGCGATTGCTGCACAACAACCGCATCGTCGATCTGCTGGAGATCGCAACGGAAATGCTGCGTGGCGAGATTCTCTACCGCAAGGGCGAGTATGACGAGGCCTTCGCGGCGCTTCGCCGTTCGGTCGCGATCGACGACAATCTGCCTTACGACGAGCCCTGGGGATGGATGCAGCCGACGCGGCATGCGCTCGGCGCCTTGCTGCTCGAACAGGGCCGCGTCGACGATGCCGAAGCCGTCTTCCGGGAGGATCTCGGGCTTGGCGGCCAGCTGAGCCGCGCAACGGTGCATCCGGACAATGTCTGGAGCCTGAAAGGGCTGCACGACTGCCTGAAGGCGCGCGGCGAGACCGTGGAGATCGTGCAGGTCCGCCAGCGGCTCGATCTCGCCGATGCGCGGGCGGACAAGCGCGTCGCCGCATCCTGCTTTTGCGCTCAGGCGGCGCTGCAGGCCGCCGAATAAGGGTCAACTGCTTTCGCTATCGGCGGCGTCCGGCGGGGCAAGCGGCGGATGCTGCTCGCCGACGACGCCGCGCAGGATGCGACAGGCGACCATGTCGCCGGTCACGTTGGCCGCCGTTCGCGCCATGTCGAGCAGCCTGTCGACGCCCAGGATGAAGGCCAGCCCCGTCACCGGTATGCCGTAGCCTCCGGCGACCGAACTGAGAATGACAACGCTCGCTCCGGGAGCAGCAGGAGCGCCGATGGAGGTGGCGGTGAGCGTTATGATGATCAGGGCGAGTTCCGATGGACCAAGCGACATGTTCGCCATTTGCGCGAGAAAGGTGATCGCCGCGGCCTGATACAGGGCGGTCCCGGCCATGTTCATGGTTGCCCCGAGCGGAATGACGACGCCGGCGACGGACGGCGGAACATCAAGCTCCTTGACGGCGGTTTCCATCGACAGCGGCATGACAGCCGCGGAGCTTGACGTCGAAAAGGCCAGCAGCTGAACCGGCGCGGATATGCGCATGAAGGCGAGCGGCGGCATGCCTCCGATCACGGTGACGATGATCACATAGCCGCAATAGAGACAGAACAAGCCGAAGGACACGACCGCCATGTAGGCGAGGAGGCCGAGCAGCGTTTCCGCGCCCGTGTTCGCCACGAGTTCGGCGATCAGGCCGAACACCGCAAAGGGCGCCAGGAACATGGCCCATTTGACGACGGTCATGGAAACCGCAAGTACAGCTTCCAACAGAGCGAGAAGCGGGCGCAGGGCAGTCTTTTTGTCTGAGGTGACGAACGCGACGCCGAGAAAGACGGAAAACAGAACGATCGGCAGAAAATCGTGTTCGATGACAGCGTTGCCGATGTCCTTCGGGATCAACCCCACGATAATTTCGGGCAGCGCGATCGGCAATTGCTTCAGCATTTCGCCGGCCGGTGCGGCCTGCTGTGGAAGCGGGGGCGGCGCGCCGATCGCCGGAACAATGTTGCCGGGCTGGAAATAGCTCACAAGACCGGCGCCGAGAATGGCGGCTGCGGCCGTGGTCAGAACGATAAAGATGGCCAGGCGCCAGCCGAGCCGTCTCAGATTGGCACCTCCGCCCGCGCCGGCGATGCCGAGCATGATCGAGGTGGAAAGCAGCGGTATGATCACCATCGCCACCAGCCCCAGAAACAGCTGACCGGGCAGGGATAGCCAGGCGCCGATCAGGGCGGCGGTCCGGCGCTCGACGAGATCGAAATTCGGGCCGAGCAGCAACCCGACGAGGATGCCGAGAACCAGACCCACCAGAACCTGGGCCCACAATTTGGTCCGCACCAGCGCGTCGAGGCGCGTCGTCATGCGTTTGTATTTGAAAGCGCTTGTTACCATGCGCGGACCATAGCACGCTGCAACCGGATCCCCTTGATCAAGCTCAATGGTTGCGAAGTCATCTTCGCTGGATAGGCGGTTTTTAGCCTTTCGCGCGCATCAGCATGCCGAACAGGTCGCGCGGGTCGTCGGGATCGGCGAGCATGTCGAGCTCGTCGAAATAAGGCGCGGCGGCGAGTTTGTCGGCGACGAAGCGCAGAGCCGAGAAATCCTCGATTGCGAAGCCGACGCTGTCGAACAGGGTCGTCTGTGAAGGGCTGGTGCGTCCAGTCGTGCGACCCGCTATCACCTGCCAGAGTTCCTTCACCGGATAATCGGGATCAAGTTGCTGGATTTCGCCCTCGATGCGGGTCTGTGGGGGAAATTCCACGAAGATATCGCTACGCAGCAGGATATCGCGATGCAATTCCGTCTTGCCCGGGCAGTCGCCGCCGACAGCGTTGATATGGACGCCGGATCCGACCATGTTGTCGGTGAGGATCGTCGCATATTGCTTGTCCGCGGTCGCCGTCGTCAGGATTTGCGCGCCTTCCACCGCCTCCTGTGCAGAGCGGCATGCGATGATCTCGAATCCGTGTTCATCCAGATTGGCGGCGCATTTCGTCGTTGCAGACGCATCGACGTCGAAGAGGCGAAGCCGGTCGACGCCGAGTAGCGCCTTGAAGGCGAGCGCCTGGAACTCGGACTGCGCGCCATTGCCGATGAGCGCCATCGTGTCGGCGTTTTCCGGGGCCAGATATTTCGCCGCCACCGCCGAGGTCGCGGCTGTGCGAAGCGCCGTGAGGATCGTCATTTCGGTCAGGAGCGCGGGATAGCCGGTATGGACATTGGACAGAACGCCGAAGGCTGTGACGGTCTGAAGGCCGTCCTTCGTGTTTTTCGGATGGCCGTTGACGTATTTGAAGCCGTAGGTCTCGCCATCGCTTGTCGGCATCAGTTCGATGACGCCGTCGCGCGAATGGGAGGCGATGCGCGGCGTCTTGTCGAAACGCTCCCAGCGCCGGAAATCGTCTTCGATATAGGCCGCGAGCTCTGCGAGAAATGTTTCGACGCCGACATGCAGGACCAGCCTCATCATGTTGTCGACGCTGACGAAAGGCACGATGTTGACGCCGGCGGGCGGTTTGGGATGTGATATTGTGTTCATGGCCATATGCTCCGTGTCGGACGGTCCATCACCCGCTTGCCGAAAAGGCTCGCCACCAGGTCGGCCATCAGGATCGCGGTGCGGCCGCGCTCGTCGAGAAACGGGTTGAGTTCGGCGACGTCGAGCGACGTGACGAGGCCGCTGTCGTGCAGCATCTCCATGACAAGATGCGCCTCGCGAAAGGTCGCGCCGCCCGGAACCGTGGTGCCGACGGCGGGCGCGATCTGCGGATCGAGAAAATCGACGTCCAGGCTGACATGCAGTCGGCCGTTCGCCTTCTCTACGCGGGAGAGAAAATTGCGCAGCGGCGCGCCGACGCCTTCTTCGTCGAGCTGGCGCATGTCGCAGACCTCGATCGAGGCGTCGGCCAGTTTGGCGCGCTCCGCCGGATCGACGGACCGGATGCCGATCATGCAGATATTCTGAGGATTCACCGTCGCCTCGAGATCGGGAAAGGATCCCGCAAAGCCCGGCTGGCCGGTGAAATAGGCGACCGGCGTTCCGTGCAGATTTCCGCTTTCGGTGCTTTCCAGCGTGTGGAAATCGGTGTGGGCGTCGAGCCAGAGGACGAACTGCTCGCGGCCTTCCTCGGCGCTGTGGCGCGCGGCGCCGGCCACCGTGCCCGCCGACATCAGATGATCGCCGCCGAGAAACACCGGTGTGTCGCCGTCCCGTCTGGCGTCGTAGCTCGCCCGGGCAAGAGCGGAGATCCAGCCTGCGCATGTTTCCAGGTCATGGATCGCCGCATTCCCTGACATGTGGGCCGATACGGCGTCGGGAGCCAGGTTGCCGAGGTCGGCGACGTCGTGACCGAGACGGCTCAGGGCGGCTTCAAGCCCGGCCGTGCGCAAGGCGTCCGGCCCCATGAGACATCCGCGTTGCGCGCTGCCGTGATCCACCGGCGCACCGATAAGCCTGATTGCACCCATTTAGCGCTCCTGAATTTGCATAGTGAATAGTTTTATTCGGCATGCGGCATATTCAAGACACTATAGTGACCAAAATAGACTTGCATTTAGGCGATTTGATTATAAAAAATGATCATTATGAATGAGATTGATGCAAAACTGATTGCTATACTGAGAAATGACGGCCGGGCCTCTGTTTCGGACATGGCGGCGCAGGCCGGTGTGACGCGCGCGACCGTGCGCAGCCGGCTGGACAGGCTCATGGCAAGTGGAGAAATTCTTGGTTTCACCGCAGTGCTCAAAGGAGATGTCAGGGAACAGCCGGTGCGCGGCGTTGTGTTGATTGCGATCGAGGGGAAGGGAGCGGATCGGATCATTTCGCAATTGCAGGGCATTCCGGAGGCCCAGAGCATCCACACCACCAACGGTCGCTGGGACCTTGTTGTGGAACTCGGCACCGAAACGCTCGCCGATCTGGACGCAGTGTTGCGCCGTATTCGATTGATCGACGGCGTCGCGGCGAGCGAAACCAATCTCTATCTATCGACACGCCGCAGCAGGCGGGCAGGGCGGACTGTCGCGACCGTTTGATATTCGGTTCACAGCACTCCGGTCGACGTCCGACCGAGGGTTTTAGCCGACTTTATGTAAATGCGCCGTATTTCCTTGCGATCGTGTTCCGGCGCCGTCAAGGATTTGAGAGACATCGACAATGACCACAAAGAGAAAGCTATTTCTGGCTTTCGCAGTATTCTGGCTTGGTCTGGGGTATTTGCAACTACACTGGTCTTTGGTTGGTTGGCCGGGAGAACCCGCACACTCTTTGGTGCTGGTGCATCGCCCAGTGATACCCGTCAACATACCGTCTATGGAAGAGAGCACATACCGAGAATGGTCGAATGCAGGATTGTTTCCGGATTGGTACACGAAAAACGAATATACGGTTATCGCGAATCTTAGCGCCGAGTTCTCAGATCCTTTAGTCTACCATGTTTTGGTGGCCACCCGCGTTGTGTTTCCTCTTGGCTTGCTGGCAGTGGCCGCGGCCGCTATCTGGACGTCGATACGCGCGGTCTGGCGCAGGGTATTTCGTGCAGACGGTCGCAGTGTCACAAATAAAAATACGAATCGTTAATATAAGTTCTCATATATATAAGTTTGACACGCAGGATTGGTTGCGCGGTAGTATATTTGCCGGCTGTCTTTATCATTCCGTCAAGAAAATAGTGATAGCGGCAGTCAGGTCGCCAGATGTTCCTGCAACTTCGAGTGTTTGTTGATGCCGCATTCCGCCAGCACGATGTATGACCTTGCGCCGCGCCGCAAATACGTCATCTACCTGGCGGCGTTGGCCGGCATGTTCATGGCGACGCTCGACATCCAGATCATAGCGACGGCGCTGCCGACCATGGTCGCCGATCTCGGGCGGCTCGATCTTTTCGGCTGGGTGGGCGCCGCCTATCTGCTGGCGACGGCGGCCGTTACACCGTTCTACGGCAAGCTTGGCGATATTCTCGGCCGCAAGCCGGTCTTCATCTTCGCGATCGCGCTGTTCACTGTAGGCTCGCTCGCCTGCGCGCTCGCCTGGTCGATGGAATCCCTGATTGCCGCGCGCGTCTTGCAGGGTTTGGGCGGCGGCGGGCTTGTCACGTCAGCCTTCTCGACAATCGCCGACCTGTTCGAGCCCCGGGAAAGGGCGCGCTACCAGGGATACAGCACGGCCACCTTCACGCTTTCCAGCGTGATCGGACCGGTCGCTGGCGGCGTGCTCTCGCAGTCGATCGGCTGGGAGTTCGTTTTCCTGATCAACATTCCCGTGGGAGCGGTGGTCATCGCGGCGCTGTTCTTCGCCATGCCGCCGGTGACGAAGGCAAGCAGGCCGAAGATTGATTACCCGGGCGGGCTGCTCCTCGCAGCCTCTGTGACGCTCGGGGTCCTGTGGTCGCAGAAGCTGCTCGCGCCGGGCGAACCGGACGCCATGTCCTACATGCTGCCGGTTCTCACCGTTCTTTCGTTGATCGGCTTCGTGATGGTCGAGCGCGTCGCCAGCGAACCGGTTCTGCCCTTGCGGATTCTTACCAACCGGACCGTCGCCCTGTCGCTCGCCATATCCTTTCTCGCCTCGATGTCGACGCTCGGGATGCTGAACTACTTCGCGCTGTTCCTGCAAACGGTCACGGGACTGAACCCGGCGATGGTAGGTTTGATGTTTCTGCCGGCGTCTATCTTCACCCTGGTGGCGTCCATCGGGTCGGGGATCCTCATTGCCCGCACCGGACGCTACAAGCCCTATCCGATCGCATCGATGATGCTTGGACTGGTCGCCCTTGTCATCTTCACGAGGGTTGACAACGAGACGCCTGTCTGGGGCGTCGCAGCTCTGATGATGATGTTTTCCTTTGGCATCGGCCTGCACATGCAGACCCTGATGGTGGCGATACAAAACGCGGTGCCGCATCGCGATGTCGGCGTCACAACGGGATCCCTGAGCCTTGTGCGGCTGTCCGGCGGCGCCTTCGGACTTGCGATCAACGGTGGATTGCTGACGGCGGGCCTCGTCCGCGGGCAAGAGCTGGTGTCGGAGGAAATGGCCAGCCGGCTCGGCCTGCCTCTGAGCGAACTCACGCCGGAAATGATTTCCGCGCTGCCGGAGGACGCGGCCGCCGAAGCCGTGACGCGGTTCTCCCACGCCTTTCACGACGTTTACTATTTCGGAGTGGCCCTGTTCGTCGTCGCGCTGTTTCTCGCCATCATGCTGAAGGATGTCAGGCTTCCCAAGCATGAAGCGAAAGAGGCGGACGCCCCGGAGGTAGGCGGCAGAGCAGCGGCGGTCGCCGGCGAGTAGTTGTTCAGCGGATCGCGTGAAAGGCTTCGATCTGGTTTTTGATCGCGCGCTCCGTCGGCAGCCGCTCCATGGAACTGGCGCCGTAAAACCCGTGGCAGTCCGAACATCGCGCCAGCACGTAAGCCGCATCCTCGGGCATCGCAATCGGTCCGCCGTGACAGAGGACGATGACATCGTCCCTGACGCTTCGCGCCCCCTGTGACCAGGCCTCGATTTTTTCCACGCAATCGTCCAGCGTCACCGCCGTCTCGGCGCCTATTGCGCCGCCGGTCGTCAGGCCAAGATGACAAACGATGATGTCCGCGCCGGCGCGGGTCATATCGATGGCGTCCTTTGCACTGAAGACATAGGGCGTCGTCACCATGTCCTTTGCGTGCGCCCTCGCAATGATATCGACCTCGAGATCGAAACTCATGCCGGTTTCCTCGAGATTGGCGCGAAAGGTTCCGTCGATCAGCCCGACCGTCGGGAAATTCTGGACACCGGCGAATCCCAGCGATTTCAGTCGATCGAGAAACTGATCCGGCGACATGAAGGGGTCCGTGCCGTTCACGCCGGCAAGGACCGGCGTCTTCTTGACGACCGGCAGGACCTCTCTCGCCATCTCAACCACGATGTCATTGGCGTTGCCGTAGGCCAGCAGACCGGCCAGGGATCCGCGACCGGCCATGCGGTAGCGTCCGGAATTGTAGATGACGATCAGGTCGATGCCGCCGGCCTCCTCGCACTTGGCAGACAGTCCGGTTCCTGCTCCGCCGCCGATGATCGGGCGTCCTGCTTCGATTTTCGAGCGAAGTTTCCCGATGATGCCGCTTCGATCCATGTTGCTCACCTCTGTCCTCATGCACTGATTGAATTGAAATTTTCGATGACCGCATCGGCGAATGCGGGATCGTTGATATGCGCGTCAACCTCGACGAGGCGGCGATTGGGCGCCTCCCGCCATCCGGCGCGGATTTCCTCGAAAAGCGCGGCGTCGGCGTGCGGGTCATGGAAGGGCATGTCCGGGGCGTCCAGCGCCGACACGCCGCGCAACGGCAGGAGAAAACGGACCGGACCTTCCATTCTGTTGATGCGGGAAACGATGAAGCGGCCGATTTCGCGGTTCTCCGCCTCGGTGGTGCGCATCAACGTCACGTTGGCGTTGTGAACATAAAGGTTACGTCCTTCGAACTTCTCCGGCACGGTGTCGCGGGCTGCAAAATTGACCATGTCGCAGGCGCCCACGGAGCCGAGATAGGGCAGGCCGGTCCGGATGGCGGCGCCGAAACGGTCCTCCGTCGCTGCGAACACGCCGCCGTACAAAAGGTCGGGTATCTCCGTCGTTGTGATGTCCAGCAACCCGGTAAAATAACCTGAATCGGCCAGCTTCTCCATGGACTGCCCGCCGACGCCGGTCGCATGGAAGACGCAAATGTCATGGGTTTCCTCAAGAACGGCGCGAAGTTGCGTCACGCAATCGGTGGTCACTCCGAACATCGTCATGCCAAGCGGACGGGACGAGCCGGATCGTTCGCGCTGGTTGAGCGCCATGCCCGCCGCTGCGTTGGCGGCGTTGGCGATGACCGTTCTGGAGATCGCGTTGAGGCCGGCGATATCGACGACGGAATACATCATGGCGATATCGTTCGGACCCATGTAGGGGGCCGTGTTTCCCGAGGCGACAGTGGACAACATGAGTTTCGGAACGCCAATCGGCAGGCTGCGCATGGCTTCGGTCGCCAAGGCCGTATTGCCGGATCCTCCAAGCCCCAGAACGCCGCCAATATTTTCCTGTTTGGCGAGATAGATTGACAGCGCTTTCGCCATTGCGGTGACAGCCGCGCCGCGATCGAACAATCCGAGCACGGATCCGGCGCCGTCCGGATGGCAGGCGGCGACCGTTGAGGCCGGGACGTCGGCGCCGGGTGACGCCTCGCGCGTTCCAACGTCGACTGTGACCGTCTCCGCGCCGGCCTCTTCCGCGACCTGTTTTGCGTAAAGCAGTTCGTCCCTTTTCGTGTCGAACGTGCCGATGATGTAGAGCTTGTTCATGTGTCCTCCCGAGATTTCCGGCTTTTAGTAAAGCGCAGCTTGCTGATTTCTCACTTTTATGAATATTGAGTATTGCATACAATACACAAATTAGGCTATTGGGAAGCGGAGATCAACAAGCGGGTGGAGCCCAATGCAGAATTTCCGGCACCTGACATTGCGAGAGCGCATCTATGAGGAAGTCGTGCGTCTCATCGTCTCCGGCGATCTGCCAAGCGGCGCGCCGATTGACGAAAAAGCGATGATCGAACGTCTCAATGTCAGCCGCACGCCGTTCCGCGAGGCCATCGGCACACTGGCCAAGGAAGGGCTGGTCGAGATCAAGCCTTACAAGGGTTTTTACGTTCGCAGTTTCAGCCTGAAGGAGATCAAGGATCTCTACGACCTGCGCGGCACGCTTGAGGCGTTCGCCATCCGGTTGACCGTGCGCAATCTTGTCGACGACGACCTGAAACTGTTCGAGCGGCTGCTGGACGAGGGTCTTGCCGCGTTGCGCCGCCGGGACATGGAGACCTACGCCGAACGGGACCGGGAGTTTCACGAGACCATCGCCCGTCTTTCCGGCAACGCCGCGCTGATCGAAACGCTGGCGCGGCTCGACCTGCAGATTCAGATCTGCCGGGTTATCGCCAACGAAGACAGGGACTTCGCCGAACGCGCCGCGCGCGAGCGCGACGACATTCTGAGCGCGCTGAGAAACCGCGACGAGGATCGCGCCGCGCAGTTGATGGCGGACCATATCGCAGACGTTCAGGCCGCAGTGCTCGAACGCTTCGCCGAGCGGGAGAGGCGGACAGGCGCCGAAACAGCCTGAGGAGCCGTCCGGGAGGCCGGCCAGTTTTTTAAAGGGAGGAATACAATGTTCAATAAAGTCACATCCATGCATCTTGCCGGGGCATTGGCCTTCGGGGCAGCCGTTGCGGCGTCGCCGGCCGGCGCACAGACCTTGCACATGTGGGGACCGGAGAAGATCGCCGATCCGGCGGTCGCCGAAATGTGGGAGAAGATCGCCGACGGCTTCGAGGCGACCCATCCGGGCGTCACGATCGAATACATCGCTCCGACGGGAACCATCTCGAACGGCGCCGTCCAGGCCGCAATCCAGTCGGACGCCGGTCCCGACGTCGTTCTGACCAATTCCGGCATCGGCCGCATGACGACGGTCGTGAATTCAAAGCTCGTGCAGCCCCTGACGGCCGACTACGAGGCCGGCTGGAAGGATCAGGTCTACCCCTGGCTCTACGAGCAGCTGAAGCAACCCTTCGACGGCGAGATCTATGAAGTGCCGGACGGCCTCGACGCGCTGGCCATCTGGTATCACAAGGACATGTTCGCGGAGCACGGCTGGGAGTTTCCGGACAGCTATGACGGCTTCCTGGAGCTTCTGCAGAAGATACAGGACGCCGGCGTGCAGCCGATCGTCGCCGCGCCGAACAATACAGGCAGCGCCGGCCACATCTTCGGCAACGTGCTTCAGGTTACGGCCGGAAGCGATGTGATGGGCGACGTGGTGTCCGGCGAAATTCCATGGACGGACGACAGGGTGGTCGCCGGGCTCCAGGCTTTCGCCGATCTTGTCGACAAGGGATATATCCAGCCCGAAATGGCGGCGCTCAACTTCGATGCGGGCACCCGGCTTTTCCTGTCCAAACGGGCGGCCATATTCGTCGGCGGCCCCTGGTTCATCGGCATCGCCGCAGGCGCGGACTATCCCGTGGAAAACCTCGGCTACGTCTCCATGCCTTCGAACCTGGAGGGAGAGTCGATTCCGACAGGCGGCATCGGCTGGAGCTACATGATACCGACCACGTCGAAACAGCCCGATCTGGCTCGGGAATGGATCTCCTACCTGCTCAGCGACGAGGTCATGAAGATGCGCGCCGAGGATCCGACGTCGTCAGCGATCTATCCGCGGGAGCTCAAAGGCGTGGAGCCGGCGACGCCCGTTATGAAGGATATTTTTGACGCCGCCGCAAAGGGCGTAGGCTACAATCCGAGCGTGTACGTTCCTGGAAGCACCATCGACACCTACTATCAGGTGATCCAGGGGCTGATTGGCGGACAGGTTTCGGTCGAGGACGGCGCTGCGCAGATCGAAGCGCAGATGCAGCAGGCCAAGTAGGACCGGACGATCGGGAACAGGTGCGTGATGACGAGTGAAGCGGCGGCCGGCAAGAACCGGTCCGGCATGGGCGCGCGGGGGCTGACCCATGCATCGCCGGCGGCGGGCGCGGCGCCGCCGGTCGGCGAACACGGACAGTCACAGGTGTGGTTGTTCCTTGCTCCGGCCTTCGCCGTCTACGCGGTCTTCACGCTACTCCCGATCGTCTGGACAGTTGTACTGTCCTTCACCGACAGCGGCGGCTTCAACACCACAGCCCGGTTCACGGGACTGGAAAACTACGAAGCCGTCGCAGCAGACCCGATCGCCTGGAGAGCCCTTTGGCAGACCATACTCTGGCTCGTCTACCACCTGGTGCTGGCGGGCGGTCTGGGTTTGCTTCTGGCCCTGGCGATCGCCCGGCTCAGGCATACGCAAGTCATGTTCCGGACGCTCTTCTTCCTGCCGCACCTCGTTTCGCTGGGCGTTGTCGGCGTCATCTGGGCGAACATATACGATCCGTATTTCGGGCTTCTGAATTCCGTGCTCGACGATCTGCATCTCGGATTTCTGAAGCAGGGCTGGCTTTCGGATTCCCTTTTGGTCCTCTTTTCGGTCAACGTCGCAAGCTCCTGGCAGGGCTTCGGACTGTACATGCTCCTTTTTTTGGCGGGTCTGCAGAATATCGACACGACCCTCTATGACGCCGCGGACGTCGACGGCGCGTCCTCCTTCCAGAAATTGCGCTACGTCACCCTGCCGGGACTGCGCGAGGTCATGACGTTTGTCGTGTCGCTCGCCCTGATCAACGGCTTGAAGGGGTTCGCCACGGTTTTCGTGATGACCAATGGCGGTCCATTCTATCGCAGCGAACTGATCACAACCTACATCTACCGTCTGGCTTTCCAGGCGCAGCAACATGGCAAAGCCGCCGTACTGTGCATCCTGCTCAGCCTTTTCGCGATCACGATCACCATTGTCTTCAATCGCTGGCGCAGGAGGATCGATCAATGACGGGATCCCGGCGCGAACTGCCGCTTGCCCTCTGTCTCACTCCGGTGCTGATCATCATCCTCGCGCCGTTTATCTGGCTTATTGTCTCCAGTCTGAAATCGCCCGCCGAGATCGGCGTCGCCGACCCGTTCGCCTTTCCGGAAAAGCTGATGTGGCAAAACTACGTGGACGCCTGGAACATCGGCGGCTTCGGCGATCTGGTCGTCAACAGCCTGATCAATTTGTGCGGCGTTGTAGCGCTGACGCTCGTCGTCTGCGCTCCGGCCGGCTTCGCCCTGGCAAAGATCCGGTTTCCGTTCAAGGAATGGATTTTCTATCTCTTCCTTCTCGGGCTCACGATACCGATCCAGGCGATCATCATACCGCTCTACCAGGTGCTGCAGGCGCTCGGGCTGGTCAACTCGCTGCCGGGCATCATCCTCGCACAGGTCAGCAACGGCATACCGTTCGGCATTTTTCTGATGCGCAGCTTTTTTCAAGGCGTGCCTGACGAACTGGTCGAGGCGGCGAAGATCGATGGCGCGAGCTACTATCAGATCCTGACGCGCATCTTTCTGCCGATTTCGAAACCGGCGATCCTGGCGCTTGTCGTGATTTCGGCGCTATCGACCTGGAACGACTTCTTCCTGCCGCTGATCGTCCTGATCTCCCCGGACGTGCAGACCCTGCCGCTCGGGCTCGTGCGCTTCGCGGGCACCTATACCTCGGAATATCGCCTGGTGTTCTCTGGAACCGTGATTTCGTTTCTGCCGATCGTCATTCTCTATCTCTTCACCCAGCGCCGCTTTACCGAGGGGCTTACCCAGGGCGCGCTCAAAGGATGAAAATGCCCCATCACCAGCAACGCGAGATTCGCTATAACTTCGAATATGAAGCCAGGCTCAAGGCCTGTTTCATCGGCTGCGGCGGTCACGCCTATCGCAATGTCTATCCGGCGCTGCGCTATGCGCCGGTCGACCTGACGGGCGTCTGCGACCTCGACCTCGACCGGGCGAAGCAATTCGCAAAACTCTTTGGCGGCGAACGCGGGTACAGCGACCACCACGAAATGCTGGAGGCGGAACAGCCGGACCTTGTCTTCATCGTCACCGCCTATACGCCGGACGGTCGGGTCCAGGCGACCGATCTTGCTCTTTCCGCGCTTCAAGCGGGATCGCATGTCTGGATGGAGAAACCCACGGCCGCAAGCGTCGCCGAGATCGACAGGCTCGATGAAGTCAGCCGCGGCGCCGGCCGGATGGTGATGACCGGAATGAAGAAGACTTTCTTTCCGACCATCGAAAAGCTGCGCGATCTCATAGACAGTCCGGACTTCGGTCGTCTGACGTCGCTGGCCGTGCGTTATCCGCAGCCGTTGCCTCCAATGGACGACCGGGGCGATCTCGTGAAGATGCGCAGTTTCCTCGACCACATCTATCATCCCGGCTCTATCCTCAATTTTCTCGGCGGCGAGATCGAGCGGGCTTCATACGAGCGGGACGCGGTCACCGGCGCAACGGTGACGAATTTCAGGTTCAGTAGCGGCGCGATCGGCGCCCTCCACATGACAGCCGGGCAATCCTGGTCAGGTCCGCTGGAGCGTGTCGAGGTGATTGGCGAAGGCGCCCACGCAGTGGTGGAGAACGGAACGGACCTTACCGTCTATCGTCAGGCTGATCTGCCCTCCTACGGCCGTGCGGCCAGCTTCCTGCAGCCGGACGATCACGCGGCCCTGCTCTTTTCCCCGGAGCGGTCGCTTGGACAGCTCTACAACAACAATCTCTTTTACCTCGGCTATGTGCCGGAAATCCTGCATCTGACCGACGCCATTCTCGGGGGGCGTGACATCACCAAGGGGACGCTTGCCTCCGCCCGCGAGATCATGAAACTGTTCGACTTCTATCGAACAATCGGACCGGGCGTCGCAGCCAATCTTTAACTCTGGAGAGCATAATGGAAGAAAAGGACTTTGTTTCGCGCAAGGAAGCCGGACAGCGCGCCCAAACCCCGTTCGGCGAGCTGGTGTGGAAAATGGCGGCGGACACGATGGACGGCGCCGAAATGACGTTCGGCACCTGCATGATAGAGCCGGGAAAGCGCAACCCGTTGCATTCGCATCCCGACTGCGAAGAGATACTTTATCTGCTCAAGGGACGGTGCGAGCATTTGCTGGGCGACGAACTGATTTCCATGGGGGAGGGAGACGCAATCCGTATCCCTCGCGGCGTCCGGCACTGGGCCAAGAACGTTGGCGATGAACCGCTTCTGGCGCTCATCGCCTTTTCTTCAGGCGTTCGCACAGCAATCAACCACGAAGGCGAAGGCGCCGCCTGAAAAAGGAAAAAATCATGGCGTCCATTTCTATGCGCGACATCCGCAAGCATTACGGCGCGGTGAAAGCGATTCACGGCGTCAGCATGGAGGTCGAAGACGGTGAATTCGTCGTGCTTGTCGGCCCCTCCGGCTGCGGAAAATCGACCATGCTGCGCATGATCGCCGGCCTTGAACCGATCACGTCCGGCGAACTGCTGATTGGCGGCAAGGTCGTCAACCGGCTCGCGCCGAAGGATCGCGACATCGCCATGGTGTTCCAGAATTACGCGCTGTATCCGCATATGAACGTGGCGGAGAATATGGGTTTTTCCCTGAAGCTCAGAGGGGCGCCCGCGGCCGACACCGAAAAGCGGGTGCGTGAAGCTGCGCGAATTCTGGCTCTTGAACCCTATCTCGACCGCCTGCCGAAAAATCTCTCCGGCGGCCAGCGGCAGCGGGTCGCCATGGGCAGGGCCATCGTGCGCGATCCCGAGGTTTTTCTGTTCGACGAACCCTTGTCCAATCTGGACGCCAAGCTTCGCGTCGCCATGCGCGCAGAGATCAAGCAATTGCATCGGCGGCTCGGCATCACCACCGTTTACGTCACACACGACCAGACGGAGGCGATGACGATGGCCGACCGTATCGTCGTCATGCATGACGGACGTGTCGAGCAGATGGGAACGCCGCTTGATATCTACGATCGACCGGCGTCCACCTTCGTTGCGACCTTCATCGGAATGCCCGCCATGAATTTGCTGACTGGTCGCGTGGAAGACGGACAATTCATAAGCGATGACGGCATCCGTCTGCCGCTTCCTGTTAATGACAACCGGTTCTCAGGCGCCCGTCATCTTGTCTGTGGCGTCCGTCCGGAAATGTTTGCGCTGGATCCGGAGACCGGGATGGAAGTCACGATCGATGTTGTCGAGCCGACCGGATCGGAGACGCAGGTCGTGGCGCGCGCAGGAGGCAGTGAGATCAATCTCCTGTTTCGCGAACGGATCGGGGTGCGTCCGGGAGACACGATGCGTGTCCGGCCCGTCGACGGCGCGCCACACCTGTTCGATGCGGACAGCGGCATGCGGATCGTATCCTGATCTTCAGCTGTTGCCCAAAACCCGTTTCAGGACGGCGCCGGCGTCAGGATTTGAGCCATCGCCCGTCCAGCAGACATACTGGTCCGGCCGCACCAGAATGAGCCTTGCGGCATAGGTTTCAGCCAGGTTCCGGTCCTCATCGTTGATGATCGTCAGCGGCATACCGGCGTCAGCGGCGGCCTTTCGGAAAATCTCCGCCTGCGCCGCGGCATCGATCGCCAGCAGCGTGTAGCCTGTGCCGAGCCGTTCGTAGATGTTGTCTCCGCTCGAAAGGCGCTGCGGCGTCAAGTGAAATCCGGGACGGGCGGCGTAGACGTGTTCGCCTTTCGCTCCGGATTCTGCGCCTTTCGGACCGAAAACGACCGGCGATCCGGCGTAATTCGGCACATAGGCGCTCACCTCGGCCGTGCTCGCCGCGCGGGCGGCCCATTGCGCTTCGAACAAGAACTTGTCGACATCAGGACTGTAGCGTTCGAGAAAGGCGCGGTCTTCGAGGATAAAATTCTCGATGAAATCATCCGCCGTTGATGCGAAGACCGGCCGGCGCTCGTCATTGTAACTGTCGAGCAGGGCAGGGCCGCCCCATCCGTTCAGCGTTGCGGCGAGCTTCCAACCGAGATTGCAGGCGTCCTCGAAACCGGTGTTGATCCCGTAGCCGCCATAGGGCGGGTGGCTGTGGGCGGCGTCTCCGGCCACGAAGATGCGCCCGGAGCGGTAGTTGTCCGTGGTTGCAAAACGCAGGTCCCAGAAGCCGATATGCTCGAAGGCGACGTCGAATTCCGCGCCGACGGCGTCGTAAAGAAGCTGTGTGAAATCGAAATTGTCTTCCGTCGTTCCCGGCGGCACAGGGGCGTGGAAAAACCAGGTCGCGCCGAGATCGACCCGCCCGAAGAACCGCCAGTAGCCTTTCAAGTCCGGATGGAGCACGCAATAGAATTGCTTGTCGGGATACCGTTCCAGGAGCGTGTGGAGACCTGTCGAACGAAAGACCAGCAGCACCATGACGCGGTCGTGGTCCTTGAGGGTCTGGGTGATGCCGGCCCGGTCGCGCACGATCGACCGGGCGCCGTCGCAACCGACAAGGTAGCGGCCTTCGAAGCGTCGCATCGCGCCGGTCTTGTCACGGGCCTCCGCCCAGACGCCATCGGCGTCCTGTCCGATCTTCCCGGCGCGCAGGCCATAGGAAATGGCGGTTTGCGGCAGTTCCGACGCCCGTTCGCGCAGCACGCCTTCGGTCTCGTTTTGCGGCAGACGCTCGTTGTCCCTGAAATAGAAAGGGCGCACGATCTCGCGCTTGAGCCAGTCATAGTGATAGTCGCTCAACAGCGTTCCGTAGGCGGTGAGGCCGCCGATGCCGTAGTTTTCGGGAATGCGCCTGGCGTTGCGGAGCTGTTTCTCGGCATTCCAGAAATGGAACAGCTCCATGGTGCGCTGGTTGAGGTTCTGACCTTTCGGGATGGGTTGCGGCGTGTGATAGCGCTCGATGACCGCTGAGGATACGCCGCGCTGGCCGAGCTCGATCGCCAGCGCCATGCCCACCGGGCCGCCGCCGACGATGACGACATCGCGTTCCACTATCTCTTCAGACATGAGACCGACCTGTCTTGCGCGTCACAGGGACAGGCCCAACAGACGGACGGCGTTATCCTGGAAAATCTTTGAGCGGGTCTCTTCGGATATGTCGAGTTCGCTGATGATCCGGATCGTTTCCCTGATGTACATGGGCCCGGCTTCCGGGTCGAACGGCGCATCGGAGGCGAAGAGAACGTGATCTTCGCCGAAGAATTCCATGGCGTGCTCGATCGCCTTGCGCGATCCGAAGGACGCCGTATCGGCGTAGAAATCCTTGAAGTAGTCGAGGTGCGGTCGCTTCAGCGCCTTGCGGACGGCGGAGAGGTCGCGATCGGTCGTGCGGGCGCCCATCTGGTCCCAGCCTGGGCCGACCCGGCCCTCGAAAAACGGAACCATGCCGCCGGCGTGGTGGGTGATGACCTTGAGACCCGGATAACGGTCGAACAGGCCTGAGAACACCATGCGCGCCATGGCGGCGGATGTCTCGTATGGCCAGCCGAAGGTCCACCAGATTTCATATTCCGAGCGGTCTTCGGAGAGGTAGTCAGGGAAATTCTCGCCGCGCGCCGGGTGCATCCAGACGGGTTTGCCTGACGACGCCATGTATTCAAAGAAGGGTTCGAATTCGGGCCGGTCGAGCGGTTTGCCGGACACGTT
This sequence comes from Rhizobiaceae bacterium MnEN-MB40S, assembly GCA_024343425.1. Classification (GTDB taxonomy): domain Bacteria; phylum Pseudomonadota; class Alphaproteobacteria; order Rhizobiales; family Rhizobiaceae; genus Flavimaribacter. Next base: position 4,077 of record BRLC01000004.1, on the reverse strand, counting down.
GGTGAAAATCTGCATGCCGCAGGCGCCGAGGTCCTCGATGGCGCGTCCGGCCTCGGCGACGGCGCCGTCCGGATTGCCCAAGGGAGCGGTGCCGATGAAGCCCGGAAACCGGTCCGGATACTTTTCGCAGAGTTCGGCCATGGAGTCCGAGCCGATCTTCGACAAGTCCAGCGCCTTGTCGGGGCCGGCCAGCTTTTCGAGAGGCGGAGAAGCGAGCGACAGCACCTGCATGTACTCCTCGCCGAACATGTCCATGACCTCGAAGCGCCGGTCGAGATCGGTCATCATCGGCACTGCGCCGCTGCGGTTGGTGATGTCCGTCATTTCCCCGATATGGTCGATCAGGGCCTTGAAGAAGGGCGCGGGCCAGATGTGATTGAAAATGTCGATCTTCTTCATGGTCGTTCCCCATCCCGTATCGTGTCGTTTTCATCCTCGTCCGAGGCGTTGCGCCGGTCGGAGAGATCATTGCTGAGTTCTGCGCCCGCGCGGGCTATGTCGCGGCTGATCGCAATCTCGCGATCCGGCGTCAGCTCGGCGCTCGCGATCGTCAGGCAAATGCTTGCAATCGGGCTCTTGCCGGCGTCGAAGATCGGCGCGGCGAAACCGGTGACGCCAGGCGTGACTTCTCCCTGCGCGGTCGCGAAGCCGGCCTTGCGCACGCGTCTGTAGCTGTCGAGGATCTCCTCGACGGTGTCGCCAAGTCCGACGGCTTTGAGTTCGTCCAGGTTCGCCTTCACCATGGGAAGCAATTGCCGACGCGGCAGAAAGGCCATGATCGACCGCGAAATCGCGCCGCGCGCGAGCGGCATCGGCCGGCCTCTCGGATAGCTGCTGAGAGGATCGGGCGTGGAACATTCGGAGGCGACGCACAGGATCTTCTTTCCGTACCAGCGGACGAGGAGGGCGGTGCAGGGATAGCGGCCGGCGAGCTCCTCGATATAGGGCTGGCCGTTCAGGGCCAGCGCGTCGGATTTGCGCAGGAGATAGTCCATCTCCACGATCTTTGGACCCAGCGAGAATCCGGCGTTCGGCGTCGAGGTCAGCAGGCCGGCGTCCTTCAACGTCTTGAGATAGCGGTAGAGTGTGGGGCGGCTGTAGCCGAGTTCGGCCATCATTTCTTCCGGCGTCCACTCCAGACGGTCTTCGGAAAAGACCTGCAGGACCGACAAGACGCGCTCGAGGCTGTTGTTTGCGGCCATCGCTCAGCCCTCCGCCCGGCTGAGCCGCAGGCGCTTGCGCGCGAACTCCGACCCCATCAGCACGAACCCGCCCACCACGCCGGCGATGTCGCTATAGAGCGCGCCGGGAAACGCCTGCGCCGGGATCAGCGCCATCAGGCCAAAGAGCATGAACAGGCATCGCGTCGCGATATTCATCCGGCTGGTGAAATAGCCGGCAAGCCCCGCCGAGATCAGCCAGACGCCGACAATTGCGGTGACGATCGCCAGCACAATGTCCACCGGGGCGCCGATGAGAAGCAGCGTCGGAGAAAACACGAACAGGATTGGAATGACATAGGCTGACCAGCCGAACTTCACGGCGGCGAAGCCGGTTTGCATGGAGGGCGATTTGGCGATGCTCGCGGCGGCGAAAGCGGCGAGCGCGATAGGCGGGGTGATCATGGACATCATGCCGTAATAGAGTACGTACAGATGGGCGGCAATCGGCTCGACGCCCACCTGAACGAGCGCCGGCGCGACAAGCGCCGCCAGCAGCACATAGACGCCAAGCGTCGGCAGCCCCATGCCGAGAATGATGCATACGATGGCGGACAGTCCGAGCAGCACGATGACGTTGCCGCCGCCGATCTGGACAAGCACATAGGTGAGGTTGAAGCTAAGGCCGGTGACGTTCAGTACGCCAATGACGAGGCCGGACGCGGCCGAAATCAGAATGATCTCGACGACCGAATGACCGGTTCTGGAAAGACTTGTCGCGATGTCGAATATTTTCGGCCGGCTGCCGCCATAGCCGAACAGCAGCGAAGTGATGACCAGTGACACGCAGCCCAGAAGCGCCGCGCGCTCGGGCTGCCAGCGCATCCAGAAAAGCGCGTAGATAAGCGCTGCGAAGGCGATCGCGAAATGCAGTCCGCTGAGCACTGTGGCAGGAACAGGCAATTCGGATTTCGGGACGGGAGATATATCGAGCCGCGCGGCTTCAAGGTCGGCCTGTATGAAGAGCGCCACGTAATAAAGGATAGCCGGAACAAGGGCGGCGAGAACGATGGTCGAATAGGGGACGGCCAGGAATTCCGCCATCAGGAATGCGGAGGCGCCCATCACCGGCGGCATCAACTGGCCGCCCGTGGAAGCGACGGCTTCGATCGCCGCCGCCTTGTGGGCGGGGTAGCCGTCGCGCTTGATCATGGGAATGGTGACGACGCCGGTTCCCACGACATTGGCGACGGCGGAGCCGGAAATCGAGCCGAAAAGCCCGGAGGCAAGCACCGCGATCTTCATCGATCCGCCGCGAAAACGTCCCATGGCGAGCATGGCGGCGTCAGTGAAGAAGCGCGATCCGCCGGTGATCGACAGCAGCGCGCCGAACAGAATGAAGGTGATGACGATCGTCGCCGCCACCGAAAGCGGCAGGCCGAGAATGCCGTTGGAATCGAAAGCCATGTAGCCGGACAGCATCTGCCAGTTCTGGGGCCGGCCGGACAGGCGTCCCGGTATGAAATGGCCGAGAAGCGCATAGGCGAGAAAACAAAAGATAATAATGACAAGCGCCCATCCTGTGGCGCGTCTGAGGGCTTCAAGAACGAGCAGGATGGCGATGAGGCCCGGTATCCAGACTTCGGGCGGTCGGGAAAATATCTTCAGCACCAGGTCCGGATAGCGGATGGCGATGAACGTGACGACGGCGAAGCCGAGAACGGCGAGCGCCACGTCGTACCACGGTACCCGCTCGCGATCGGCGCCCATGCGGGCCGGCAATGTGAGAAAGGCGATCGGCAGCACGCAGGCGAGGATGATCGCAAAGAACTGCTGGGGATAGAAGCCGAGATTGAAATAGCGCGGAACCGAAAGGGCCCAGCAAACCGCCGCAAGCGTCAACAGCAACGCAAACGCGTCGGCGACCGGCCGGGCCAGTGCGAAGGGGAGGCCATGGGCGGCCTCCCTTTGCGGCGTCTCGTTCATCGGGCGATCCGGCTCAGTTCAGGCCGTTTTCCTCGAAAAACTTCAAGGCGCCCGGGTGAAACTCCGCGACGCCCGGGTCGCCCTTTACTTCGGCGGGATCGAAGAGATTGAAGGGCTTGAACGTATTGGCCATGGATTCCTTGCCCTCATAGATCGCCTTGGTCATGGCGTAGACGACGTCGTCCGGCGCATTGGCATGGGTGAAGATCACTTGCGGAAAAGCGAAATAGGATGCGTCTTCCAGCACGCCAGGGGTCGTTCCGGCCTTGATTGTTGTAAAGAAGGCGGTCGGCCAGTGCTCCCGCGCCTTCGCCAGCACCTCGTCGGTCGGATTGTCAATCGGCAGGGCCCGCAAGCCGCCAACGGCGGCGTCCGCCTCGCGGACCTTTCCGGCGCCGTGGGCGAAGATGAAACCGTCGGATTCTCCGGCCATGAAGGCGTCGGCGCCGGCGACCACGCTTGGAACATTGACCGGGGTCATGTCGCCGCGCGTGAGGCCGGCCGTGGAATAGATAGCGTCAAGCTGCGGCAGGATGGTGTTCTGGGCGGTGTATCCGTCGACCATCCGTTTTCCCTTGAGGTCGGCGACTGACATGATGTCGCTGTCGGCCCGCACGAAGATGGCTTCGCGCAGTGGCATCAGCATCGCGACGACGCGCAGATTCGGATTTGGATTGCCGTCGAACCAGGCCTTGCCTTCCAGCGCGTAATTGACCTCCTGCAGGTTTGCGACGCCGAACTCGATGCCGCCGGAATTGATGAAGGGTATGAACTGGTTCGGGCTGGTCGCCGGCTGGATGGTGGCGTTGAGGCCCGAATCGTTGGCGGCGTTGGCGACAGCCGTCCCGATATTGTGGAACAGCGAGCCCGGATTGGATGTGGCGATGCCGACGTTCTGGGCCTGTGCCTGTCCGGCCAGACACAGTCCGAA
>BRLC01000003.1 GCA_024343425.1 Rhizobiaceae bacterium MnEN-MB40S | reverse complement strand
GATGGCAGCGGCTTTCACATCATCGTCGATATAGGGCACATATTGGGCGAAGTTCTCGGCGAACATCTCGACCAGCTTGGCAGCTTGCGCGTCATAGGCGTCCTTGTCGGCCCAGGTGGCGCGGGGATCGAGCAGGGTGGCATCGACGCCGGGCACCGTGACCGGCACATCAAACCCGAAATTCGGGTCTTTGCGGAAGGTTGCTTCGTCCAAAGAGCCATCAACCGCGGCGGTCAGGAGCGCACGGGTCGCCTTGATCGGCATCCGGTTGCCGGTGCCGTAGGCGCCGCCGGTCCAGCCGGTGTTGACCAGCCAGCAATCGACGTTCTCGCGGGCGATCAGATCCTGCAGCAGATTTCCGTAGACCGATGGATGGCGCGGCATGAAAGGCGCGCCGAAACAGGTGGAGAAGGTCGCCTCGGGTTCAGTCACGCCCTTTTCGGTGCCGGCGACCTTGGCCGTGTAGCCGGACAGAAAATGATACATGGCCTGAGCGGGCGTCAGCTTTGCGATCGGCGGGAGAACGCCGAAGGCGTCCGCTGTCAGCATCACGATATTGGAAGGCTTGGTCGCCTTTCCGGTGGCGCTCGCATTCGGAATGAAGTGAAGCGGATAGGCGCAGCGCGTGTTTTCCGTCAGCGATCCGTCGTCGAAATCCGGAACCCGGTTTTCGTCGAGAATGACATTTTCCAGAACCGTGCCGAAGCGCCGGGTCGTGGCGAAGATTTCCGGTTCGGCCTCTTCAGAAAGACGGATTGTCTTGGCGTAGCATCCGCCCTCGAAGTTGAACACGCCGTCTTCGCCCCAGCCATGCTCGTCATCGCCGATCAGGGTGCGCGCCGGGTCGGCCGAAAGCGTGGTCTTTCCGGTTCCGGACAGTCCGAAGAATACGGCCGTGTCTCCGTTCGGTCCCTGGTTGGCGGAGCAGTGCATCGGCATCACGCCGCGTTCGGGAAGCAGGTAGTTGAGCACCGTGAACACCGACTTCTTCATCTCGCCGGCGTAGGACGTGCCGCCGATCAGCACGATTCCGCGCATGAGGTCGGCTGCGATGATGGTTTCGCTTCGGCAGCCGTGACGCTCCGGATCGGCCTTGAAGGACGGCAGATCGATGATCGTCAACTGGGGGACGAAATCTTCAAGCGCGTCGCGATCGGGTCGAATGAGGAGATTGCGAATGAAAAGCGAATGCCAGGCGAATTCCGTGATGACGCGCGACGGCAGGGCGTTGGCTTCGTCGGCGCCGCCGATCAGGTCCTGAACGAAGAGGTCCTTGCCTTCCGCGTGGGCGAGAAAATCGGCGTGCAGCGCGTCGAAATGATCGCGCGACAGAGCCTTGTTGTTGTCCCACCAGATCTGGCTCTCTGTTGTGTCGTCGCAGACGATGTATTTGTCCTGCGCCGACCGGCCGGTGTGCTGGCCGGTCTTTGCGCACAGCGCCCCGTGCGCAGTGAGCGACGCTTCGCCGCGACGCAGCGATCTCTCGTAAAGCTCGGCCTCAACGAGGTTGTAATACACATGACCGAGATTCTTCAGGCCAGTGCTTTCGATTCCGGCCGATGGATTGCGCTGTCCACTTTCGCCTGCATTTTTCTGCATGATGGTCGCCTTGCCGTCGTTGAGTTCCCGTTTAAAAAGTTTCGGGACCATAGGGAGATAATTTTCGACAATCAACATCGGTTCCGTGAAAAATACAATAAATTCAGATTATTAATCGATTTAAAATTCTGTGAAAATTTTTAAATCGGTTTATAATTCTCGTTGCAGCGCAACAAAAAGGCGCAATCCGTGGCAAATAACCAGTCGAATGTCCGAACGGCGCGGCGAAGGCGGAAGCGTCGCGATACACTTTCCATGGCGCCTCGCCACAATTTGTTCTAGCTTTGCCCCCATGAGGGCCCGACTGGCGACAGGCGTCGGCGCAAACCGGCGGATGGTCGAACCTCAAAAAGACGGAGATACCGCATGCATACGATCGCGCTTGTCGATGATGATCGAAATATATTGACTTCTGTGTCCATCGCCCTGGAATCGGAAGGCTATCGCGTCGAGACCTATACCGACGGCGTCTCCGCGTTGGAAGGCCTGGTTGCGCATCCGCCGCATCTCGCGATTCTCGATATCAAGATGCCGCGCATGGACGGCATGGAGCTGTTGCGCCGGCTGCGCCAGAAACTCGACATCCCGGTCATCTTCCTGACCTCCAAGGACGAGGAGATCGACGAACTGTTCGGTCTGAAGATGGGCGCCGACGATTTCATCACCAAGCCGTTTTCCCAGCGCCTGCTGGTCGAGCGCGCCAAGGCCATTCTGCGCCGCGCGGCAGGTCGGGAAGGACAGGCGGCGACCCGCTCGACCCCGACGGAGAGCGCTTCGCTCGAACGCGGTCAGCTTGTCATGGACCAGGAGCGGCACACCTGCACCTGGAAGGACCGCCCGGTGACGCTCACCGTCACCGAATTCCTTATTCTTCACGCCCTGGCGCAACGGCCGGGCGTCGTGAAAAGCCGTGACTCTTTGATGGATGCGGCCTACGATGAACAGGTCTATGTCGACGACCGCACCATCGACAGCCACATCAAGCGGCTGCGCAAGAAATTTAAGATGGTGGACAACGATTTCGACATGATCGAAACGCTCTACGGCGTCGGATACCGATTCCGGGAGGATTGAGAACGGTTTCGGCCGAAACATGACGGCAGGTATCGACCACAGCAAACTCTCTCCCCGGTCTGTTCCCGCGCCGGCGGACGATGACGCAGCCGAGCCGGGCAGGCGCGGTTGGGCGCGGCCGTTTTCGATTCTGCGCAGGGTCTTTGGCCGGGCGATGTTTTCGAGCCTCACGCGCCGCATCATATTTCTCAATCTTGCGGCCTTGCTGGTCCTGCTTTCGGGCATCCTCTATCTCAACCAGTTCCGCGACGGCCTGATCGACGCGCGGGTGGAAAGTCTGCTGACTCAGGGCGAGATCATCGCAGCCGCGATTGCAGGATCGGTCAGCGTCGAGACCGACGCCATCACCATCGATCCCCAGAAGCTGCTGGAGTTGCAGGCCGGAGAAACAATCTCACCGGGTAGCGATCTCGACAATCTCGATTTTCCGATCGATCCGGAACGCGTGGCGCCGGTGTTGAGACGGTTGATTTCACCGACCAGGACGCGCGCGCGCATCTATGACCGCGACGCGAGCCTGATTCTCGATTCGCAACACCTTTATTCCCGCGGTCAGATACTGCGGTACGAACTGCCGCCTCTCGACGACGAGCCGCTGAATATCACCGATCGGTTCATGTCCTTTTTGAACCGGCTGATCCAACGGGCGGATCTGCCGGTCTACAAGGAACAGCCGGGCGCCGACGGATCGCTCTATCCGGAAGTTCTGACTGCGCTGACCGGCGGACGCAGCGCAGTGGTCCGGTCGACCGACAAGGGCGAACTCATCGTTTCCGTCGCGGTGCCGGTGCAGCGGTTTCGCGCCGTCCTCGGCGTCCTGCTGCTATCGACCCAGGCCGGCGATATCGACAAGATCATCCGGGCGGAGCGGATCGCCATTCTGCGGGTTTTCATTGTCGCCGCGACCGTCAATATTCTGCTGTCGTTGCTGCTCGCCGGCACGATCGCTAATCCGCTCCACCGTCTGGCCGACGCGGCGCAGCGGGTGCGCCGCGGCGTCAGCATCCGTGAAGAAATACCGGATTTTTCGGCAAGGCAGGATGAAATCGGCAATCTGTCCGCCGCAATCCGCGACATGACCAATTCGCTCTATGACAGGATCGAGGCGATCGAGAGTTTCGCCGCTGACGTCAGTCACGAGTTGAAGAACCCGCTGACGTCCCTGCGCAGCGCTGTCGAGACGCTGCCGCTCGTCAAGAACGACGCGTCCCGGGCGAGATTGCTCGAAATCATTCTGCACGACGTGCGCCGCCTCGACCGGTTGATAAGCGATATCTCCGACGCATCGCGTCTCGACGCGGAACTTGCGCGACAGGACGCCGAACCGGTCGATCTGCGCAAACTCATGCAGGATCTCGTGCTGATTTCGAGACAGATTTCAAAAGGCTCGAAAACCGTCGAAATCGATCTGGAGATAGAGCCTGAGAACGCGCCGAAAGACCGCTTCAGGGTCAATGGTCATGATTTGCGCATCGGCCAGGTCATCACCAATCTCATTGACAATGCGCGATCCTTCGTGCCTGAAAAGGACGGGCGCATCACCATCAGGCTGCAGCGCCGCAAGGACAGTTGCCTCATTCTCGTCGAGGATAACGGTCCGGGCATTGGCGTGGAAAACATCGAAAACATCTTCAACCGCTTCTACACGGACAGGCCGGAAGGAGAGGCCTTCGGTCAGAACTCCGGACTTGGGCTCTCCATCAGCCGGCAGATCATCGAAGCCCATGGCGGAACGCTCAAGGCCGAAAACATGATCGACGGGAAGTCGGGCGAAATCCTCGGCGCGCGCTTCATCGTGAAGCTTCCGGCCGAACGGATCTGAGACTGCGTCCATGAGCCGGAATATCCACGCCTCGGCCATCGTGACCGGTGAAACGGGTCTTTTGATCATTGGTCCACCTGCAAGCGGCAAGTCCCACCTGGCGCGCCAGTGTCTTCTCGACGCCCGCAGTCGTGGACGCTTTGCCGCGCTTGTATCCGATGACCGCGTCATCGTGGAGGAGGCCGGTCAACGACTTATCGCTTCCTCGCCTCCTGAAATCGCAGGGCTTATTGAAATTCGCGGCTCCGGAATAATCGGCGTTGATTATATGCCGCAGGCAGTGATGCATGTCGCAATACGGGCTGTAGATGCGGAAGACAGCGAAAGGCTGCCGGAAAGACAATTTTTCGAACCGCTGCCGGGCGTCAATCTTCCGCTGCTCTATATGGTCGCCGACCGAATGATCGGCCCCCTTGATCTCGTCGAGGCATTTCTCGACAACCGTTTGATCCGGTCCTGATTCGTCACCAGGGCTCTACGCTGACCTCCGGCCACAACCGTTTCGCCCGCTCGCCCTTCTTTTCGTGAGTCTTGCGGTTGTTGGTGGCCCTGTTGGGCGTGATCCTGAAGGAAAAAACGTCATCGAGGCCGAACGGCGCATAGAGGTCGACATGATTGTCGGCGTCGAGACGAAGGCCGACCGCATGGGTTTTTGAAGCAAAACGACCGAGCGACTCGTCGCCGGTTGCAAGCGCCGGAAAAGGTTCGCCGAATTTCTCGCGGTACCAAAGATGAACGCGAGCCTGGTTGCGGATTTCCACCGGCACCGGTAGCGTGGCGAAGAGGATTGATCCGCGGCGGATAACCGTGTCCTCGGCCTTCCACGAAATGTCTCTCGCATCATAGTAGAAGAGATCGATGTCCTTGACGCCGTAGCCGGAAGGCTTTCCGGTCAGATGGTTCCAGACGGTGTTGTAGACGGCGCCCGAGACAATGCGCCACTGCGGAAGCTGCATACTGCGCGCAATCACTAGCGCTTCATGGAGGAGCGGATCCTTTAGCGCGATGTCGAGCAGCGCCGCGCATTGTTCTTCATGGGACAGGCCGGCATAGCGCAGATGGCTCACGCATAATCCTCTGTATGGATTGCCGATTCGTCGCCCAGCGAATCACGCGTCATGGCGATTATGCGTCTGCGCGGGTGCTCATACAAGCCGCGTCACACGGTCTCCCAGCCATCGTGCTCCGCCGCCCTGTAGACGGCGTCGACAAGTTTTTGGTTCAGTTTCGAGTTTTCGAGTGAAAACAGCGCCTCGCCGCTGCCCCCGACGGCCCGAACGAAAGTTTCGACCTGGTTGCGATACTGCTGGACGCCTGGAAAGCGAAACACTTCCGCGCCGGTGTGATCCTGATTGTGCAGCGTGACGACTGCGTGGCCATAGGTGCCGGCATTGAAGGGCGCATGAACTTCTATCGCGCCTTTTTCTCCGTGAAACACCATATGCTGGCGCAGCGCCATCTGTGTTGAGCAGTAGAAATCCAGATTGAAATCACCGAAATCAGCCGAGACGTTGGCGTAGACATCAGTTCCAAAACCTGGATCGCGCGTGACAGTGGACCGCACGCGTAACGGTTCCATGCCCGTAGCGATGCGAGTGGTAACGGTCGGATAAACCCCGATGTCCGGCAAGCCGCCGCCGCCCAGCGCCACCTGGTTGCGCATGTTCGAGGGGTCGGTGTTGTAGTAGGCGAACGCCCCCTGCACCTGCCGCAATGCGCCGATGGCGCCGTCGGCGATCAGGCTCTGCACCTTGGTCCATTGCGGGTGGTAATAGACCATGAAGGATTCGGAGATCATGATGCCCAATCGGTCGCGCGCTTCAACCAGTTTATCGATCTCGTCGGCGTGCAGAGCAATCGGCTTTTCGCACAGCACATGCTTGCCGGCTTCCGCGGCCTTGAGGCTCCACTCGATGTGCTGGCTTGTCGGCAGTGGAATATAGACGCCTTCAATGAGGTCGGAATCGAGCAGCGCCTGGTAAGAGCCGAAGGCGTGCTCGACGCCGAACCGGTCGGCAAGCGCCTTTGCTCTCGCCTCGTCGCGACTTGCGATGGCGGAGACAACGCCGTTGTCTGAATCCTGTATGGCCGGCAACAGATGCTCGCGCGCAATCTTCGCCGTCGACAATATACCCCATCGAAACATGACGCATTCCTCCCGATTTTGTCAGCCTCGCAGCACGGCGCCCGTCTTCGACTTGACGTTATCGACGATCTTGTCGGCGATGGCGTCGATTTCCGCTTCCGTCAGAGTTCGTTCCCGCGGCTGGATCTCGACTTCGATGGCGACCGATTTGGCGCCCTCGCCGATCGACGCTCCCTCGAACACGTCGAACAGGTTCACGGCCGTGATCATCTTTCGGTCGGCCGCCTCGGCCGCCTTGAGAATTTCGCCTGACGCGACGGTTTTGTCGACAACGAACGCGAAATCGCGATGCACGGCCTGGAACGCCGACAGATCGAGCGGCGGCTTGGTGCGGGTCGCCTTGCGTTTGGGTTCCGGCAGGGCGTCCACAAGAATCTCGAATCCGCAGACCGGACCGGAAACGCCCATTGCGTCCAGCGTCTTCGGATGGAATTCACCAAAGGCGCCGAGCGTCATTTTCGGGCCGAGCTTGATAATGCCGGAGCGGCCAGGGTGATACCATGCGGGCGCGCCCCGCTCGACCTGCAGGTTGCCGACCGGCGCGCCGCAGGCTTCAAGGGCCGCCATCGCGTCTGCTTTTGCGTCGAAGATATCGACGGCGGATGTCGTCCTGCGCCAGTGTCTTCCGGCGCCTTCAAGACCGGCTGAACCGGTTCGCAGGCCCGCCGCGGCCCTGTGCTGTTCGCCGGAAGCATCGCCCTTGTAGATGTCGGATACCTCAAACAAGGCGATGTCGCCATGTCCCCGGTCGGCGTTGCGCCGCGCTGCGGCAAGCAGTCCGGGCAGCAGGGACGGGCGCATGTCCGACATATCCGCCGAAATCGGATTGGCGAGTTTCAGTTCGGCCTGTCCGCCGCCAAAAAGGGCGGCTTCCTGCTCCGAGATGAAGGACCAGTTGACGGCTTCCATCATGCCGCGGCCGGCCAGCGCGCGCTTCACCTTGCGGGTCCGGATCTGGAGCGTCGTCAGGATTCGCGTATTCACGCTGCCGGTGCGCGGCAGGGCTTCGGCTTCGATCATGTTGATGCCGTGAATGCGCATCACCTCCTCGACGAGATCGGCCTTCCCGTCGATATCGGGACGCCATGTCGGCGCCCGGACATCGACAGTGTCGCCGTCGCCCTGGCTTTCGAAACCGAGCTTGTCGAGGATCGATATCGATTCAGCCTGCGGGATGTCGAGACCGGTCAGCCGCTTCACCTCGGAAACCGGGAACCGTATGATCTTGCGTTCCGGTTCACTGTATCCCACGACGAGGGGTTTCGACGGCGTTCCGCCGCACATTTCCAGGACAAGGCGCGTTGCAAGCTCCATGCCTTCGACCATATAGGCCGGATCGACGCCGCGTTCGAAACGATACCGCGCATCGGTAATAATGCCGAGATCACGGCCTGTGCGGGCGATGTTCATCGGGTCCCACAGGGCCGATTCAATCAACACTTCGGTGGTGTTCTCGTCGCAGCCGGTCACCTCGCCGCCGACGATGCCGGCGATCGATTCCACGCCATTGTCATCGGCGATGACGCAGACATCGTCATTGACCTCGTACTTGCCGCCGTCCAGAGCTTCAACCGTCTCGCCCTCGCGGCCGCGCCGCACAACGAGATCGCCCTTGACCTTCGCTTGGTCGAAAACGTGGAGCGGGCGACCCCGGTCGAAGGTGACATAGTTGGTAATGTCCACCAGCGCATTGATCGGCCGCATTCCGATGGCCTTCAACCGCTGCTGCATCCAGCGCGGGCTCGGACCATTTACAACGCCGCTGACGCCGCGCAGCGCGAAGCCGAGACACAATGGGTCAGTGTCGCCGAAATCAAGCGTAACGTTCACCGGGCACGGACCATCGCCGCCCGCCGGCGGCGTGTCGCCGTCCTTGAGCGCACCGAGACCAGCCGCCGCCAGATCGCGGGCAATGCCGCGCACGCCGGTGCAGTCCGGCCGGTTGGGGGTCAGGCCAATCTCCAGGACGGGATCATCGAGACCGGCGAATGCGGCGAAACTTGAACCGATCTCGACATCGCTGTCGAGGTCGATAATGCCGTCATGCTCGTTGGACATTTGCAGCTCGCGCTCCGAGCACATCATGCCGTGGCTTTCGACGCCCCTGATCTTTCCGACAGAAAGGGTCAGATCGATCCCCGGAACATAGGTTCCGGGCGGCGCGAAGGCGCCGACGAGGCCGGCCCGGGCGTTGGGCGCGCCGCACACCACCTGCACCGGCGAACCCGAACCGGTTTCGACGGTGAGAACCTGCAGCCGGTCTGCGTCGGGGTGTTGGCGCGCTTCGATCACGCGGGCCACGACGAACGGGCTCAGGGCCTTGCGATCATCAACATGTTCGACCTCGAGGCCGATCATGGTCAGCGTCTCGACGATCCGGTCGAGCGTGGCGTCCGTCTCGAGATGGTCCTTGAGCCAGGAAAGGGTGAATTTCATCGGACTGTCCGTAATTCGTTCAAAAGGTCAAAGGCGGGATCAGCTGGAAAGGCCGGAAAACAGCGTCGGCATGTCCAGCGGCCGGAAGCCGTAATGCGACATCCAGCGGACATCGGCGTCGAAAAAGTCGCGCAGGTCCGGCATGCCGTATTTGAGCATTGCGAGCCGGTCGATGCCGATCCCCCAGGCGAATCCCTGGTAGACGTCCGGATCAAGGCCGACATTGCGAAGCACGTTCGGATTGACCATGCCGCAACCGAGAATCTCCATCCAGTCGTCGCCTTGCCCGAAGCGTATTTCCGAGCCGGAGCGATCGCATTGTATGTCGAGTTCGAGGCTCGGCTCCGTGAACGGGAAGTAGGAAGGGCGGAACCGCATGTTCAGCGACGGCACCTCGAAGAACTCGGCGCAGAATTCCTGCAGCACCCATTTGAGATTCGCGACGTTCGACGCCGTGTCGATCACAAGTCCCTCGAGCTGATGAAACATGGGCGAGTGCGTGGCGTCGCTGTCGCAGCGGTACGTCTTGCCCGGAATGACGATGCGGATCGGCGGCGCCTGCTTCTCCATCGTGTGAATCTGGACCGGAGACGTATGGGTGCGCAGCACCTTTCTCTCGCCTTTTTCGTCGGGATTGAAAAAGAACGTGTCATGCATCTCGCGCGCCGGATGGCCTTCGGGAAAATTCAGCGCCGTGAAATTGTAGTAGTCGGTTTCGATGTCCGGACCCTCGGCGATCGAGAATCCCATATCGGCGAAGATCGCCGTGACCTCGTCCACCACCTGCGAGATCGGATGGATACGGCCGGCTTCGAGCGGCGACTGGCGCACAGGAAGGGTTATATCGACCGTTTCCTTTGCAATCCGGTCCTCGATCGCTCTTTCGTGCAATTCCTGCTTGCGCGCGCCGATGGCGTCAGCGATGCGGACTTTCATTCCGTTGATCGCCGGGCCCATCACCTTGCGCTCGTCCGCCGACATGCCGCCGAGCGTCTTCAGTTTCTCCGATACCGTTCCCTTCTTGCCGAGTGCGCCGACGCGGACCGTTTCGATCGCCTGCTCGTTGTCGGCCGCGGCGATGTCGGCGAGGATGGTCCGTTCGAGTTCTTCCAGGTCACTCATTGTCGTGTATCCGTTGAACTTGTCTGTCTGTGGCCGGATCGATAATCCGGAATTGCGAAAACAAAATAAAAACCCGCGCCAGCCCTGCCAGCGCGGGTTTCCCTGATGTCAAAAGTGCTTCGGGAAAACGCTGGCTTAGCCGACAGCGCTTTCAAAAGCGTTCGGAGTGGTGTCCTTGAGATATTCCAGCGCCGATTTGGAGCTGGCGACCAGCGCGCCGAAAGCTTCCGGCTGGTTGATGGCCATGTCGGAAAGAACCTTGCGGTCGACTTCTATGCCCGCCTTGTTCAGGCCGTCGATGAAACGCCCATAGGTCAGTCCATGCTCGCGCACGGCTGCGTTGATACGCTGGATCCAAAGCGCACGGAAATTGCGCTTGCGGACCTTGCGGTCGCGATAGGCGTATTGTTTCGAACGGTCGACAGCGGCCTTGGCTGTGCGGATGGTGTTCTTGCGGCGGCCGTAGAAACCCTTGGCCTGGGCGAGAACCTTCTTGTGTTTGGCGTGGGACGTTGTGCCCCTTTTGACGCGTGCCATGATGTGATCTCCTGGTTCCGGGCTTTAGAGGCTGTTTGGCATGAACTTCTTGACGATGCGGGCGTCCGGTTCGGAAAGAACCATCGTGCCGCGCGCGTCGCGAATGAACTTGTTGGACCGCTTGATCATGCCGTGGCGCTTGCCGGCGGCCGCGGATTTGACCTTGCCCGATGCGGTGATCTTGAATCGCTTCTTGCAGGAAGACTTCGTCTTCATCTTGGGCATTTTGCTTCTCCGTTCTTTTTGGGCCAGCCGATCGGCGTCGCCCTGTTGTTTTGATACCCGTGTCGCCCGCGCGCTCATGCGCTTTCAGGCTGGTCGCAAACCGAACCGGTTCCTTGCGGAAAGGTGGATGTCTGCGCCTGTAGGGTGTTTTGCATTCAGAACCGACACGGCATGCCCTGCCGGCCGGTTCGGACGCGGCCTTATAACGACAGAAAACCGCCCGCGCAAGCCTCCGCGGGCCATTTGCCGTTACTGGCCTTCCGATGCAGATTGCAGGGCGGTTAGCGGGGAGCCAGTACCATCATCATCTGGCGGCCTTCCAGTTTCGGTTCGGCTTCCACTTTCGCAATATCGATCGTGTCGTCCTTCACCTTCTGGAGAAGCTGCATGCCAAGCTGCTGGTGGGCCATTTCGCGGCCCCTGAAACGCAAGGTGACCTTCACCTTGTCGCCGCTTTCGAAAAAGCGGTTCATGGCCTTCATCTTCACGTCGTAATCGTGCGTGTCGATGTTCGGGCGCATCTTGATTTCCTTGACCTCGACCGTCTTCTGCTTTTTGCGGGCCTCGGCGGCCTTCTTCTGGTTCTGATATTTCAGTTTGCCGAGATCGAGGATCTTGCACACCGGCGGTGTGGCGTTCGGCGAGATTTCGACGAGGTCAAGCCCGGATTCCGAAGCGGCGGAACGCGCTTCCTCGATATCAACTTCGCCTCTGTTGTTTCCTTCTGAATCAATGAGTTGTACCCGGGGAGCCCGGATATCATCGTTGGCACGCGGACCCGTATTGGTTGTCGGCGGTGCTCTGAATGGTCTGCGAATGGTCGTAGTCTCCCATACTGTTGCGTTTTTTTGGTTCGGCAGGTTGTCGAATTTTCCGACCCGCCTCCCGCGAGTTGCGGCACTTTCAACATCACCTGAATTAAGTCAATAGCACGGTCACGACAAAAAATCACCAACCCTTCGCGGTTCGGTGTTTACGGCGCGGCGTGAACCTGCGCCAATAGCCGGCGATCAGCTTTCAGGAGGACGGGCGGAATGACAGGGTTACAGATGGCGACGGTCGGACAGGATGACAAGGCCCGGCGGATCGCCGTGCGTTATCGCAGCCCCGCGGACGGGACCGCTGATGCTCCGGGCATCGTCTGGCTCGGCGGCTACCGGTCCGACATGATGGGAACCAAGGCCGTGGAGCTTGATCGTTTCGCTGAAGAACACGGCATGTCCTGTTTACGCTTCGATTATTCCGGCCATGGCGAATCCGGCGGCGCCTTCGTCGACGGCACGATATCGCGCTGGCTGGAGGAGAGTCTTGCCGTCTTTGACGCGTTTACGCGTGGGCCGCAGCTGCTTGTCGGCTCCTCGATGGGTGGCTGGATTGCGATACGGATGCTTCAGGAGCTGCGCAAAACCGGCCAGGCGGAGCGTGTGAGTGGCCTTCTGCTTCTGGCGCCGGCGCCCGATTTCACCAGCGCCCTGCACGAACCGCTGCTGACAGACGCACAGAAGCAGGCGCTCGAAACACAGGGATATTTCGAGGAGCCGACGCCCTACGGGCCGGAGCCGAACGTGTACACCCGGGCGCTTTTCGAGGACGGCGCGCGCAATTCGGTGCTCACGGGCATTATAGAGACGGGGTGTCCGGTCCATATTATTCAGGGCATGCAGGATCCCGACGTTCCCCATGAACACGCGCTCAGGCTGGTGGACCATCTGCCGAGTGAAGACGTGGTGCTGACGCTGGTTCGCGACGGAGATCACCGTCTGTCCCGGCCGCAGGACATTGCCCGCATGCTCAAAACTGTTGCGGCGATGACACGCAGATGACGTAAAACTTCCCGCTGTTAACTTTTCCGGTAACCATAACCGGAACTTTCCAATGCTTAAGATTGACTTAATAGCCGCGTCTCCCTTTAACTGTTCATTAACGATGTTCGCGGGGGTACGGGGACCGGTCGTTTATGGGACGCTTTTTCTTGCATGCAATGGTTGTCGGCCTGGCTGTTATTGCAAACGTGACGCCAACGGCGCTGGCGGCGCAACTCGCCAATCCGCACGGATATGCATCGATGCTGGAAGGCGGGATGACGTCTCAACCCATTGGCCATTACGAATTCTGCCGTCTTCACCGCGACGAGTGCGCCCGCACACAAGCGGAAAAGCCGCCGTCCCGGGTTACCAGCTATGGCTGGTCCGTCGTTCGGGAAGTCAACACGGCCGTCAACTATTCCGTCATGCCGATGACGGATGAGGAAATCCACGGTCGGGAGGAAGTCTGGTCCTATCCGGGAGCCTTTGGCGATTGCGAGGACTATGTCCTGCAGAAGCGCGCCATGCTGATGAAGCGCGGCTTTCCGGCTTCGGATCTTCTGATCACGGTGGTTCGCAAGCGCAACGGCGAAGGCCACGCAGTCTTGACGCTGAGAACGGCCGAAGGCGACTACGTGCTCGACAATCTCGATGACGAAGTGCGTCTGTGGATCGACACGCCCTACACCTACCTCAAGCGCCAGGCCAGCTTCCATGCGGGTCGCTGGGTCAGCATTGAGAATGGCGACGAACTGATGGTGGGATCGATTCCCAACTGATTTCTGCTAAGATCGGCGGATAACCATCATCTGAAGAAGCGTCGCCGTCTGGCGGCCTGCTTCCATTTCTATCGGAGACAGGGATGAAATATACAAAGCTGGGTCGCAGCGACCTGAGCGTGAGCGAAATTTGCCTCGGATCGATGACATGGGGCTCGCAGAACAGCGAGGCCGAAGGTCATGAACAGCTTGATTTCGCTGTCGATCAGGGAATCAACTTCATCGACACCGCCGAAATGTATCCGACCACGCCGCGTCTGGCCGAAACCACCGGCCGCACCGAAGAGATCATCGGCGCATGGCTCAAGAACCGGCCGGACCGGGACCGTCTGGTTGTCGCCACGAAAATCACCGGCGAAGGCAACCGCGATGTCCGCAACGGACGCCGCGTTGACGGAGCGACCGTCAGGGAAGCGCTCGAAGACAGTCTGACGCGCCTGCAGACGGATTACATCGATCTCTATCAGCTTCACTGGCCCAATCGCGGATCCTATCATTTCCGCAAGCACTGGACCTACGATCCGCGTACGCTGAACGTCGGCGACATGGACCAGGAAGTCGCCGATATTCTGGGCGAGGTCGGGCGACTCAGGGAAGAAGGCAAGCTGCGCGCCTTCGGTCTGTCCAACGAGAGCGCCTGGGGCGTGATGAAGTTCATCGAAGCGAGCGATCGCCACGGCCTGCCGCGCATCGCCTCCATCCAGAATGAGTATAATCTGCTGACGCGCCTGTTCGATCTTGATCTTGCCGAAGTCAGCGCGCTTGAGGATGTGACGCTGCTCGCTTGGTCGCCGCTGGCGGCCGGATGTCTGTCCGGCAAATACGCCGATGGATCGAAGCCGGCCGGATCGCGCATGACGATCCAAGAAAACCTGAACGGGCGCTATCATGAAGTTTCGGAAGCGGCGATTGCGCGCTATCTCGATGTCGCCGCCCGCCACGGGCTTGATCCTGCGCAGATGGCGATCGCCTTTTGCCTTTCCCGCCCCTTTCCGACAGTTCCGATTATTGGCGCGACGTCCATGCACCAGTTGAAAATCGACATTGCCGCCGCGGATATGCTCCTTTCCGACGCGGTCCTTGACGAGATTCAGTCAATATATCGTGATCAGCCCCGGCCGATCTGACGCTGCCCAGGCCTTAATTTCGCTTTTCTGCTGGTCGAAGCGCGCATTTGCTCTATCATGGGGGTACGGCGACCGGCCGTCCGGAAGCCGGCCCCCAATTCGGAGAAACGATGAGCTGGTTCAAGCAGTCCCTGCTCCTGATTTGCCTGTTGCTTGTTGCGCTGGTCGCCTGGGCGAGACTGGATGCATCGGCCGCCGGCAAACTGACGAACTTCGGTGTGCCGCAATCGATCGTCGCCCTGATTTCCGGCGACGGAGATGGACAGGACGCAAAAGCGGATAGCGGCGCACGGCGCCGCGGCGCCAGTCAACCCAGCCCTGTCATCACATCAACGGTCGGAAACGCCGCGATCAATGACAGGATCAGCGCGATCGGAGATGGCGAAGCCGTCCGGTCTGTCAAAGTGGTGCCGCGCTCCGAGGGCGTGCTTGAAGCGGTTCTGGTCCTGCCCGGCGACAAGGTCGAGGCGGGAGACCTGCTGGCGGAACTTGATTCCGACACGGAGTCCATTGCGCGTGACCAGGCGAAGCTGGCGTTCGACGTCGCGGACGAAAAGGTCAAACGCTATGAACAGCTCGTGACCGCCCGCGCCGCAAGCCAGGTTCAGCTGATCGACGCGCGGATCGAGCGCGACAACGCCGAGCTTGACATGCGCGAGGCCGAACTTGCGCTGAGGCGGCGCTCGGTCATTGCGCCGATCGACGGAATTGTCGGCTTCATCGAGGCGGAAACAGGGGATTATGTCACGCAACAGACCGAGATAGTCACCATAGACGACCGGTCTTCCATTCTTCTCGATTTCTGGGTTCCGGAGCGATTCAGCCTGCAGATACGACAGAACCAGCCCGTGGAGGTCACCGCGATCGCGCTGCCGGGCGTCCAGATTGAAGGCAAGGTCAGCACGGTCGGCAGCCGCGTCGACAGGGCGAGCCGCACCATCCAGGTGCGCGCCATTCTTGATAACGAGGAAGATCGCATGCGCCCCGGCATGTCTTTCCGCGTGGTTCTGAAATTCCCGGGCGAGAACTTCCCGGCTGTCGATCCGCTTGCGGTGCAGTGGAGTTCGTCGGGTCCCTATGTCTGGAAGGTGAAAGACGGCAAGTCCGATCGCGTTCCGGTGTCGATCCTGCAGCGCAACGCCGACTACGTGCTGGTGTCCGGCGACGTTGCGGAAGGCGACGAGGTCGTGACGGAAGGTCTGCAGAGCCTGCGACCGGGCTCCGATCTGGAAATCACCCGAAACACCGGCTCGCCCGTTTTCAGAGGCTCCTAGGTGGACAGGAACGAGAACGACAAGAAATCAGACAGCGGCGGCTTCACCGCGCTGTTCGTGCGACGGCCGGTGCTCGCGACCGTTATCAATCTGCTCATTCTCGTTGGCGGCGTTGCCGCGCTCTTCGGCGTCGAAATCCGCGAATTGCCGGAGGTCGACAGTCCGGTGGTCACCGTAAGGACAGACTATAGCGGCGCGGCGCCCGAAACCATCGACAGGGAGATTACCGCGCGCATCGAAGGCGCCGCCGGACGCGTGCCCGGCGTGCGTTCTATTTCGTCCACATCGTCGCTTGGCCGCAGCAGAGTGACCGTGGAATTCAACGAAACCGTCGACATCAATGTCGCCGCCAACGATCTGAAAGACGCCATCAGCCGTATTTCGCGAGACCTGCCGGACGATATCGACGAGGTGCGCGTCATCAAGGCGGACGACAACGCCCAGGCGGTGATGCGGATCGCCGTGACGTCGGACGCGCTGACGGTCCAGGACATGACGATCCTGGTCGAGGACGATGTGCTCGACCGATTGACGGCCATTCCGGGAGTCGCCGACGTTTATGTCTATGGCGATCGGGACAAGATCTTCCGCATCGATGTCGATCCGAACCGGCTTGCAAGCCGCGGCCTGACGGTCGGCGACCTGGCGTCGGCCCTCAATTCGGCAGCCTTCGACGCGCCGGCCGGATCGCTCACGAGCTCCAGCCAGGACATTGTCGTGCGCGCTTCCGCCGCGATCGACTCGACCGAGGAATTCGATGCGACGATGCTGTCCGACAAGACCAAGCTGTCGGATGTTGCGGTCATCTCCTACGGTCCAGACCCCGGCGATTCCACCCTGCGCGCCAATGGCAGGGCGGGCATCGGGCTTGGCGTGGTGCGTCAGGCCGGATCGAACACGCTTGATATATCCGAAGCCGTCCGGGCCGCCGTCGACGAGATCAGGGACGTCCTCCCGCCGGACGTCGATATCCGCGTCACCAGCGACGACGCGACCTTCATCAGCGCCTCAATCGAGGAAGTGGTCAAGTCGCTGCTTTTGGCGATCCTTATCGTCATTGCAGTCATCTATCTCTTCCTTCTCAATATGCGGGCGACCATCATCCCGGCGATCACCCTGCCCGTGGCGCTGATCGGCGCGGTCGCCGGCATCTGGCTCGCCGGCCTTTCGATCAACATCCTGACCCTGCTTGCCCTTGTGCTGGCGACCGGAATGGTCGTCGACGACGCGATCGTCGTGCTCGAGAACATCGTCACCCAGCGCAATCGCGGCCTTGGCCCCAGAGCCGCGGCGGTAGTGGGCGCCCGCCAGGTGTTTTTCGCTGTCATCACAACGACCGCGACGCTGGCGGCCGTCTTCGTGCCGATTTCGTTTCTGCCGGGCAAGACCGGCGGGCTGTTCCGCGAATTCGGCTTCGTGCTGACGATCGCCGTGCTGATCTCGTCCGTCGTGGCGCTATCGCTGTGTCCGATGCTTGCTTCAAGGCTGCTCAAGGCCGTGGATCCGAGCGACGCCGAAAAGCAACAGACGCCTGGCCCGATCGCCCGCTTTGGCGAATTCTGCGCGAATATCTACGCAAAGATGCTTGGCGCCTGCCTGCGAATGCCGATCGTCGTCATCGGCGTCGCCGTGCTGCTCGCCGCAATCGCCTATCCGGTGTTCACGGGCCTCAGGCAGGAGCTAACGCCGCCTGAAGACCGGTCGATCGTCATCCTGTCGATTACCGCGCCGCAAGGCGTCAGCCTTGACTACACCTCGTCGCGCCTCAAGCAGATCGAAGCCCTCGTCAAACCGCTGCAGGACAGCGGCGAGGCGCTGAATGTGTTTTCGCTGGCGGGCCGCGGCGGCAAGGCGAACAACGCCTTCCTGGTCATGACCCTCGCCCCCTGGGATGAGCGCAAACGCAGCCAGCAGGAAATCGCCAACGAGGTCAACGGTCTGCTGGGTCAGGTGCCGGGCTTGCGCGCTTTCACAATTCAGCCCAACAGTCTGGGCATCCGCGGCGCCGGATCGGGCTTGCAATTCGCAATCGCCGGCGACGACTACGACCAGCTGGCCAGGAGCGCGGAAGCCGTTATTCGCGAGATGGAAGATGATCCGCGTTTCAGCCGCGTCCAGCTTTCCTATGAAACCAACCAGCAGCAATTGCTGATTTCGGTGGATCGCGAGCGCGCTGCAATGCTCGACATCGACATTGACGGGCTAGCGCCCGTAATCCAGGCGATGCTCGACGGCCGCAGCATCGGGACGGTTTTCGTCAAGGATCGCGCCGTGGAAATCAAGGTGATCTCGACCGGCAATCCGATCAACGATCCGACTGATCTGGAAAATATCTTCCTCAAGACCGGGGACGGCCGCACGGTGCCCATGTCGGCGATTTCGAGCCTTGAGGAAATGGCGGTGGCTCCGGAGCTTGGCCGCGAACAGAAAATGCGTTCGGTGTCGATAACGGCCAATCTGGATCCTGATTTCTCGCTTGGCGTCGCGCTGGCCGAAGCCGAACGCATGGCCCGGCCGCATCTGTCCACCGGCATGCGCATCATACCGCTGGCGGAGGCGGCGACGCTCAACGAGACGTCAGGCAATATCGGGCGGACGTTCCTGTTCGCGATTGTCGTCGTCCTGTTGGTGCTCGCCGCCCAGTTCGAGAGCTTCATAAGCGCGCTGATCATCATGTTCACGGTGCCGCTCGGGCTTGCCTGCGCGGTGTTCGCCATGTGGTTCACGGGCACCAGCCTCAATGTCTACAGCCAGATAGGGCTCGTATTGCTGGTCGGGATCATGGCCAAGAACGGCATCCTGATCGTCGAATTCGCCAACCAGCTTCGCGACGAGGGCCGCTCGGTGCGCGACGCGATCGAGGAAGCCGCGATCCGGAGGTTGCGACCGGTGATGATGACCATGATTTCCACCGTGCTTGGCGGTCTGCCGCTGGTTCTGGCCGTCGGCGCCGGCGCCGAAGCGCGCGTGTCGCTCGGCTGGGTGATCGTTGGCGGGCTGGGCCTCGCCACGGCCGCCACGCTGTTCCTGACGCCTGTCGCCTATCTCGTCTTCGCCAGATTCACCAAGACCAAGGCGCACGAAACCGAACGCCTCAACCGCGAACTGGAAAGCGCGGGAGTTTGACACTTCTAATGTTCGGCCTTGTCGAGCGCTTCCGTTGGATCACCCGTCAGTTGCGCTTTGAGGAAAGCGGTGGTTTCGGGAATGGCGATGCGGAAATCATTCAGCGCCTCTATCTGGCATTCCAAGCCGTCCGCCGCGCAATCGAGCAGGTGGCCGCCTTTCGATCTGTCGTCGGATATGAAATGGATGTGCCAGCCGGCAATATTGACCGTTTTGGCGTAGGCCGGCGTCCAGAAGCCGATCAGCGCGCCCGAAACGCCCTCATAGGCGAATATGCTCTGATGTTCCGCCGCAACCGACAATGACTGGCCAACAGGCGTTTTCGAGACAGAGCGCGTTTGAATCCTCGAAAACTCTCCGTCAAGTCTGACGGCGAAAAAGTGGTTGTCGGAGTCGCGCAGGGTGTCGAGGTGTGCTTCGAGCTCGGCCATCGTCTCGAAGCGCGCGAGCCGCGCTGACTGCCTGGGCGCGAAGTGCGTGACGACGGCGAAAGGGGTCATTGTCTCATCCGCTGCTTCGTTCACCGATCCATCCCCGGCGACGCGGAAATAGCGTCCGTCCAGCGCGACCATCTCCCCGTCGAAACCGGTGAATGTGCCGATCCCGAAGTCGCCATGCTCCTTCAGTGCGGCGATCGAAACCGCATCACCCGATACGCCTTCGATGAGCGCGCCGGAGGTCGAGACCTGAAACAGCGTGCCATGGTCGAGCTGAAGCGCGTCGGCCAATGCGCGTGCGATCGCATGGTCAGACGTTTCTCCGCTTTGCGCGCAGTGCTCTTCAAGCGCGTCGAGGATCGATTGCGGAATGTCGACGACGAGTTGTGGCATGGGCTTAGCCTCTTCGGATGCATGCTGCCGCACCGTCGCACAGGAATGGGCGCGCGACAAATGCCGCGCGTTTCTTGCGCCATTATGCCGTGCCGATCGCCAGACCCGCCGCGAAGACCAGCGCGCCGCCAAGCACAACCTGGAAGATCGCGCGCGACCAGGGCGTCTCCATGAACCGGTGCTGGATCCAGCTGATCGCCCACAATTCGCAGACTACGAGCACGATTGCGATCGCCGTCGCCGTGTAGAAATGCGGGATCAGGTAGGGCAGCGCATGGCCAAGGCCGCCCAGCGTGGTCATGATTCCGGTCGCAAATCCCCGCTTGATCGGCGCGCCGCGGCCCGAAATGACGCCGTCGTCGGAGGCGACCTCCGTAAAGCCCATGGAGATGCCGGCGCCCACCGATGCGGCGAGGCCGACGAGGAAGGTCTGCCAGGTGTCGCCGGTGGCGAACGCTGCCGCGAAGATCGGCGCCAGCGTCGACACCGAGCCGTCCATCAATCCGGCGAGGCCGGGCTGGATATAGGTCAGGATCATCTGTCGGCGTTCCTGCTTGGATTCCTTTTCGCGCACGTCATCCGGCGCGTGTTCCGCCGCCAGCAGCAAGGCCTTCGTCTCGTGCTTCTCCTCCTCTTGCGCCAGATCTCCCAGAAGTTTTCGCGTCGCCGCGTCTTGCGTGCGCTTCGCCGCTTCCCGGTAAAACCGGGCGGCCTGGGCTTCCATCCGCTCCGCCTCGCTGCGGATGGCGTCGATGGACAGCGTTTTCGCCAGCCACAGCGGTCGGCGCTCGTAATAGCCGCGCACATGGTCGCGGCGGATGAGCAGGATGCGCTCGCCGAAACGCTTGCGATAGAGATCGATCAGGCGCCGGCGATGTCCGTCTTCTTCCGCCGCCATCTCCTCGAAGATTGCGGCCGAACCGGGATAGTTCTCGCGCAGGAATTCGGCGTAGGCGAGGTAGATGCGCCCGTCATCCTCTTCCGAAGAGATGGCGAGCGCGAGGATCTCCTGTTCGCTCAAGCTTGAAAAGTCGCGGCGCAAAGCGCCGGTCAGCCTGCTTAGCATGGCAACGTTTCCTAGATTAGAATAATTCTAAAATAGGAATTGTGAAGTCCGCGTCAAGCGCCCCATGACATGCCGCGCCAAATGCAACTGACTTGAAATAATGGCGCAGGCGTCATTTAGTGTACGCCATGACCGGGAGTTCCGCCGCCATTGCCAAGGACACGTTGCTGGATCGTCTCGGCCGGATGGTCGCGGCGCGGCTGCAGAGCGAGACATCGGGTTATCAACCCTATACGCCGTCCGATCCCGAAACACTGGAGCGATCGCTGGTTCCAGGCGATGTGCTGCTGATTGAAGGCAACCAGAAGATTTCGGCTGCAATCAAGTATCTGACCCAGTCGACATGGTCCCACTCGGCGATCTTTGTCGGAGATGAACTACCGGCGCCTGAGAACGGCGGCGACCGGCCGCAGCTCATCGAGGTCAATCTCGGCGAAGGCTGTGTCGCCGTGCCTCTTGCCAAATACGAAACCTACAACACCCGGATCTGCCGGCCCGTGGGGCTGACGGGCGACGACCGGCGCGCGGTCCTGTCCTTCATGATCTCGAAACTCGGCCTGAAATACGATACCCGCAACATTATCGACATGCTGCGCTATTTCCTGCCGACGCCGCCGGTTCCTGTGCGCTGGCGCCGCCGCATGCTGTCGCTGGGCTCCGGAGATCCGACGCGCGCGATCTGTTCCTCTCTGATCGCGCAGGCGTTCCAGTCGATCCAGTATCCCATTCTGCCGGAGATTACCCGCGTCAAGGGGCAGGCGTCGGCCGCCTCCGCCTATTCGCAGCAGGAAATCCTTCATATCCGGCATCATTCGCTCTACGCCCCGCGCGATTTCGACCTGTCGCCTTATTTCAAGATCGTGAAACCAACGCTGCAACATGGTTTCGATTACAAGAACCTGCATTGGGAGCCGAATGACAGCAATGGCGAGACCAGCCTGATCCCCGATGGCGGGAACGTGGCTATTACCGACGATCGCTAGCGTCCTCGCCGTGCGTCGCCGGATTAAAATCGCTTTTCAGCCGCACGGGAAATGACTATAGGGCAGTTCCATGACTGCACCGAACCGCACTCCGCTTTCCCATATCCGCAATTTCTCGATTGTCGCGCATATCGACCACGGCAAATCGACGGTCGCCGATCGTCTGATCCAGATGACGGGCGGCGTCGCCGAGCGCGAAATGTCGGACCAGCTGCTCGACAGCATGGACATCGAGCGCGAGCGCGGCATCACCATCAAGGCGCAGACCGTGCGCCTGCACTATCGCGCGCGCGATGGCGAGGACTATGTGCTGAACCTCATGGACACGCCGGGCCATGTCGACTTCGCCTACGAGGTGTCGCGCTGCCTGTCGGCCTGCGAGGGCTCGCTGCTGGTGGTCGACGCCAGTCAGGGCGTCGAGGCCCAGACGCTCGCCAATGTCTATCAGGCGATCGACAACGATCACGAGATCGTCACTGTGCTCAACAAGATCGACCTGCCGGCCGCCGATCCCGAGCGCGTCAAGGCGCAGATCGAAGAGGTGATCGGGCTCGACGCGTCCGACGCGGTCGAGATTTCCGCCAAGACCGGCCAGGGTATGCCGGAGGTGCTGGAAGCGATCGTCAATCGGCTTCCGCCGCCGAAGGAAGGCGATTCCGACGCCCCTTTGAAGGCGCTGCTGGTTGATAGCTGGTACGACGCCTATCTCGGCGTCATCGTTCTGGTGCGGGTCATCGATGGCGAGCTGAAAAAGGGCCAGACCATCCGCATGATGGGCACAGGCGCGCGCTATCCTGTTGATCGCGTCGGCGTCATGACGCCGAAAATGGCCGCGGTCGAGGCGCTTGGCCCCGGCGAGATCGGATTCATCACCGCGTCCATCAAGGAGGTGGCCGACACCCGCGTCGGCGACACCATCACCGAGGACAAGCGGCCGACGGCAAAGATGCTGCCGGGCTTCAAGCCGGCGCAGCCGGTGGTCTTTTGCGGCCTTTTCCCGGTCGACGCCGCCGATTTCGAGGACCTGCGGTCCGCCATGGGCAAACTCAGGCTCAATGACGCCAGCTTCTCCTTCGAGATGGAGTCTTCCGCAGCGCTCGGCTTCGGCTTTCGGTGTGGCTTTCTCGGCCTGCTGCATCTGGAGATCATCCAGGAGCGGCTGGAGCGCGAATTCGATCTCGATCTGATCGCGACCGCGCCATCCGTCGTCTACGAACTCGTCATGACGGACGGATCGAAACGCGAATTGCACAATCCCGCCGACATGCCCGACGTCGTCAAGATCGCGGAAATTCACGAACCGTGGATCCGCGCGACGATTCTGACGCCCGACGAGCATCTGGGCGCAATCCTCAAGCTCTGTCAGGATCGCCGCGGCATCCAGGTGGAGATGACCTATGTCGGCAGCCGGGCGATGCTCACCTACGATTTGCCGCTCAACGAAGTCGTCTTCGATTTCTATGACCGTCTGAAGTCGATTTCGCGCGGATACGCCTCCTTCGACTACCAGATCACCGATTACCGGCCAGGCAATCTCGTCAAGATGTCGATTTTGGTGAATGGCGAGCCGGTGGACGCGCTGTCCATGCTGGTGCATCGCAGCGCCGCGGAAAAGCGCGGTCGGGACATGTGCGAGCGGCTCAAGGAGTTGATCCCACGCCACATGTTCAAAATCCCGGTGCAGGCGGCGATCGGCGGCACGGTGATCGCCCGCGAGACGATCGCGGCCCTGCGCAAGGATGTCACGGCGAAATGCTATGGCGGCGACGCCACCCGCAAACGCAAGCTGCTGGAAAAGCAGAAAGCCGGCAAAAAGCGCATGCGCCAGTTCGGCAAGGTGGAGATTCCGCAGGAAGCGTTCATCGCCGCGCTGAAGATGAAAGACAATTAGCCGGACCGCCGCCGCCCATATTAAAAATCCCCGCCACGGGGAAGCATGGCGGGGATGCTCGAAGCGCGGCCGCGCACGCGTCAGCGGTGCGCCCTGAGAGGTGTGCGCGGCTATGTATCAGCCTACTGGGCGAGCGCTTCGAACTCGGTTGAAGTCAGAATTCCGTCGCCATTGAGATCGGCGGCGGCGATCATCTCGACAGATGCTTCCGGCAGGACGGCCTGCGCTTCCATAAGCGTCACCTGACCGTCGCCATTGGCGTCGGCTGCCGAATATTCGACCGCTCCGGCGACTGCCGCCATGGAGAGGATGGATACGCCGGTTGCGAGAAGAAGCTTTTTCATCGTTTTGACTCCTTTGTCAGATTGCTGCGCCTCCCTTCCGGAGAGCGTCAGCCTGCCCGGCCATTCGCCGGACGAGGGAGAAGATGGCGGCCGTTTGTGGTCGCACAGGGGTTGAAAAAGGGAGTTTCAGGGATGATTTCCCGACAAAACTGTGGGCTACCGTGATTAATATAACGTGTTGAAAATAATGGTTATTTATAAACGGTGAGTCCGCTTGCAAGACGCTTTCAGGCGGAGGCGTCGAAGCACCGATGACTAATAAATATAGTCTATATTGGCGCCGACCCACAGCCAGAACAGGCCAAGGCCGTTCATGACCTTGTTGTCGCCTGTCAGCACCATGGTTCGCGCCGTGGCTCCGACGCGCAGCGGCAGGTCGCTGCTCGTCACAGGCGTAATCCGTACCTGAAAGCGTTGTGATTCGGTGATCCAGTCCGACGGATTTTCAATGTCCGGCAATTCGCCGCTCGCCAGCCCCTGTCCCTCGTAAACACCGTAGCCGATCGAGGCGACTTCGCCGTCGACGATCATTCCCGGATACATGAAGTAGCTGAGCTTGACCTTCTGTCCCGGCTTGATGACCGACAGGGCGTTTTCCGGATAGTTCGCGACAATCCACCACTGCGCCGTATCGATGAGTGTCATGACCTCGTCGCCGGCGTCGACATATTTGCCGACTTGCAGCTGCATGTTGTCGATGACGCCGTCAATCGAGGCGTAGACCGTGGTCTGGTCAAGATCGTACTGCGCCGTCTCGAGCTGGGCCCTGACCTGGGCGACCTGACTGTGTTCGCCGTCGATCATCGAATTCAGCAGCGTCTGGAGATTCAGCACGTTGGCCTTTGCTTCGGCCAGCAGGGCAGTGTCGGATTTCAGCGTGTCGGTCGCTTCGTCAAGCTTCTGCACGGTGACGAAGCTGTCCTGCGTGAGCGTGGAAACCCTGTCGTGGGTGACCTGCGCCAGTTGGACGTCGGCCTGGCGCTGTTCGACGACCGCCTTTTCGGACTGAAGCTGAGCCTGAAGCGCCCGGATATTGGTTTGGGCGTCCGCGAGTGACGCCTTGAGCCGGTCGACCTCGTATTGATAGGGTTTCGGGTCGAGCCGGAAAAGAGCGTCACCGGCCTTGACCTCGCTGCCCTGCTTTGCCAGCACCTCCACGACCTGGCCTTCGACCCGGGGCGCGACCTGAACCACATACGTCTGGACATAGGCGTCGGTCGTGAACGGCGTAATACGATCGGTTGCGATATAGTAGACGATCACAAAGACGATCAGCAGCATCAACCCGATCATCCAGGTCCGTATGGACGTTGCCCAGTTGCTGATTCGGCTCATCGGTCTGCGGCCTCGTAGAGTTGCGCCAGTTCGGCGGTTCGAAGGGGGCGCCTTGCAGCCGCAAGATCCATCGCGTCGGCGAAACGGTCGAGGTAGTACAACATCATGCCGACCGAATTCAAACCGTACTCGATATCCTGCTGCCGGTGGACGTCGGTGTCGGCGGCGACTTCGCCAAGCGCCGCCCGCAACTGCAGGCGGACGGCGTGGATCGGTTGCTCCATTGTCCGAGCGTTCATGCTCCTGCATTTGTCGAGATCATCCGCCAATGTCTCCAGGACGGCCGAAAGCGGCTTCCGGGCTGCGACGATGGGCGCAACGATGGTGCGCCGCCGTTCGAGGTCGTCAATGGCGCAGAGCGCTTCATGCAGACACCAGATCTGTTGATAGATCTGTCCCGACCAACGTGTGAGGGAATGATAGTCGTAGGCCGGCCGGAGCCGTGGGGAAATCAGGTAGCTGATGTCGTAGAGCAGACCGAAATCGGCCTGAATCTGGAGCTTGAGCGCCGTCACTTGCCCGGTCAGCCCGGCTTCTTTGCCGGCGTCCCGTTCCGCGGCTTCGGTGTCGCACAGGCGCTCCAGGACAACGCTTATGTCCCGCAGATTGCGAACCAGGTTCGTCCGCAACAGGGTGGCCGGATGGATCGGCCAGATGGAGTGGTAGATCGCCAGGGCAATCACAAATCCGACGACAGCGCCGACAATTCGGGCATCGGCGGAAATCACGTTGTTCACCGGATAGGCGGCCATGCCGAGAATGGTCGCCATCGCGGCGGCGATCTGTATGCCCACATAGGACACCCGGTCCGGGCCCGTGCCGAAATAGCCGGCCAGAAACAGACCCGGTAGGAACCAGACGAGATAAACCCCGAAATGCGGCAGCACAGACAGAACCGTCAGGCCGGCCATGGCCCAGAGCGAACCGGCCAGAACACCCGGAAACCAGAGGCGGACGCGCAGATGCGCGCGTCCAAGATTGGGCTGCACCAGCACAATGAGAATGATGATCACAAGATAGGAACTTGCCGGCAGGTCCGTCATCATGAAGACCACCAGGCCGACAAGGACCCCGATGACAATCTTGATCGCCGCCTGCAGGCTGTCGATCATCAATGGCGGCGCCGGGTCGGCTTCCGGATTTGGATCGGATACCGGGGGGCTCCGGCTGTCGGGATTGTCGAAACCGGCAATATCCTGTCCGAGCGCTTCGGCAGCGACGACAAAGCCGGAGAGACGGGCGGCGATGCGCTGTGACGACAGGTTTCTTGCAGCATCCGCGGCGTGTCTTTGTTCCTCGCGCCTGATCGTTACAATGGCGTCCGTCGTATCGTCGGCGGGCGCATCCTCGATCCGGTTGGACAATGCCGACATGATATCAGCCGCGGCGGCGCGGGCTTGCGGGCTCAGCCCCGGTTCCGGAAGATCCTCGAAGGTGCGCTGCATAAAGCGAATATTCGTATAGATCGCCGACAGAACACGAAGCCTGGCGACCAGAAAGTCGCGGTTGTGCGGGGCGGTCCTGAGCATGCCCGCAGCGCGATCGACTGTCTGCATCAGATCGCTGAAGAACTTCAGGCTGACCGGACTCGGAATGAACGCGGTCGACAAGCCCTTTGCAACGGGTGGAATCGTTTGGCGCAGCAGCGTGGCGCATTCGCTGCGAGCCGCCTGGACCAGCCCGTCAAGGTCGCTGGCCTTCGGCGATGGCCACAAGCCGATCAGGACGATCCAGAAGACCACAATACCGACGGGCATTTCCTTGACCCAGACATAGGCGGCCTCGACTCCGTCGGCGGCGCCGCTGATCTCGGCGAAGACGGCGCTCAGGAGACAAAGTTGCGCGGCGATCGGGAAGGGAAGATAAGGCCACCGGCCGCGAATGCCCTGCGCCGCCCAGTAGGCCAGCCCCAATATGGCAATCAGGCTGAAGATCAGGAACAGCAGCGGCGCCTGGGCCCAGAAATAGCTGTTCAGCAAAACGACGGCGGCGCCGAACAAGACACCGGCCAGCAGCGCCAGGCTGGCGACCAGTGATTCGTCCCGCAGGAACAGGACGAGCATGATTCCGGGAACCAGTGTCGCGATGCCGGTCGACATGCCGGTCAACGCCGCCGCAACGAGAACAGCGGTGGAAAACACGGTGAACCGTACCGACTGGATGATCCTCAATCGCTGCTGTTGCGCACGAAGATCAGTCATCGGCGCAGGCCCCGCCTTGCGCTGCAACGGCGGCGTGGCTTCAATGAAGAACGCGGGCATGGCCAATTTAGGGGTTTCATGTTTTCCAACAGTTTTTGCAATTGGAAGTTTAGCCAGATATCCGGCATGACCTCAATGCCTGCGTCGAACGACTGCGCAGTGCGCAGCCGATCAGCGGCGCGACAGATTGACAGAGATGTCGCATGGATAGAGAATCGCCGTCATGGACAGCCACAAGACAACCACCGCTCCGGAACCGGCCGCATCGCTGCCCGATGTGGAAAATTGCGCCCATGTCGAAACGCCGATCGGCGCGATTGCGGTGGTCGAGCGCAACGGCAGGATCGTGCGGCTGCTCTGGCATTCGGAAGCGCAGCGCCAGCGACCACAAGGTCAATCTGAGGTTCTCGAGGAGGCCGTTTGTCAGCTTTCAGCCTATTTCGACGGCAAACTGAAGCAGTTCGATCTGCCCTTGGCGCCGAAGGGCGGCGATTTCGAGCATGCGGTGCAGCGGGCCATGCAGGCGATCCCCTACGGCGAAACCCGCACCTATGGCGACATCGCAAGGGATCTCGGAACGTACGGCCAGCCGGTCGGCCAGGCTTGCGGCGCCAATCCGATCCCCATCATCATTCCCTGCCACAGGGTTCTCTCGGCAAATGGCCTCGGCGGGTTTTCCGGCGAAGGCGGCGTGGAAACGAAGATCAGTTTACTCAAGCACGAGGGCGGATATCCCTTTTTGCTCTAGGCGCCGCCCTTTTAAAACGAATTGCTTCAACAGCCGGATTTGTCATTGACAGGAAACTGTCACGGTCTTACATGACGCCCTCGTGTTGAAATGCCCAGATGGCGGAATTGGTAGACGCGCCAGCTTCAGGTGCTGGTGACCGCACGGTCGTGGAGGTTCGAGTCCTCTTCTGGGCACCAACGTTTCTCAAAAATTCAATCGCAGACGCGTATTGTCCTCTTGCGATCCGCCGCTCATCCGGACCTGTGCGTCATGTACTCGCGAACGATGATGAAGACCCCGCTCGATATGATCACGGTCGCGCCCAGATAGGTGACCGGGTCGGGGACCTCGCCCCAGATGAACCAGCCGAGCGCCGTCGCCCAGATCAGCGCCGTATAGTCGAGAGGCGCGATCACCACCGCGGGCGCCAGTCGAAACGCCTGGGTCATCATTGTCATGCCGGCCGTGCCGAACAGGGCGATCGCGACGAACAGCCAGAGATCTTCCAGCCGAATGGCGCTCCAGAAGAAAGGCGTGACGAAGCTGCTCAGGAAAGCGCTGCAGCCCGTCAGGTAGAGCATGAGCGTCCACATGCTTTCGCGCGCGTCCACCCAGCGGGCGCTGATCATCAGCAGGGCGTAGATCAAGGCGGTCGCCACCGGCAGCAGCGAGGCCGGCTGGAAGGTCGATCCGCCCGGCCGGATGACGATGACCACGCCGATAAAGCCGACAATCACCGCCAGCCAGCGTCGCCAGCCGACATGCTCGCGCAGAAACAGTGCGGAAATGGCGGTAATGAACAGAGGCGCCACAAAGATCAGCGCCGTCGCCTCCGCCAGTTGCAGCAGCTTGACGCTGGTGAAGAACAACAAGGTCGCGGCGATCCAGAGCACGGTGCGCATAAGGTGCGTCACTGGCCTGGTGGACTTCAGGGCGCTCACGCCCCCCATCTTCAACGCCATGAGTATGGCGAAGGGCAGCGCGATGATATTGCGCATGAACATGATCTGGAGCGGCGAATAGCTGGCGGTCAGGGCCTTGGCGAGAGCGTCGTTGACGCACAGGCAGGCGACCCCGAAGCACATCAGCGCAATGCCGGAAAGTCTTTGCTGGGTTTCCCTTCCGCCTGGCACATCCGTCATACTGGTCTCCTCACCGTCCGGCGCCGCCGTCGCACAACACGGAAGAACACTACCTATCGCATTGATTATATGATTGGAACAAGCAGA
Source organism: Rhizobiaceae bacterium MnEN-MB40S (assembly GCA_024343425.1). Taxonomy (GTDB): domain Bacteria; phylum Pseudomonadota; class Alphaproteobacteria; order Rhizobiales; family Rhizobiaceae; genus Flavimaribacter. The sequence goes on along the minus strand of BRLC01000003.1, from coordinate 417,940 downwards.
CAACCTGATTCCTCGCGCGTCTGAATAGGCCACTTGTCGCCTTAACTTGTCCGGCGTCAGAATCGCGACATTTTTCTCAGGCATCAATCTCGACTTGAAACGAGCGCGACCTGTCTGTTTTGATGACGGCTGGGTTTGAAAAGGCAGACGGGTACGGGATGACAAGAAACCGCATATTGGGCGCCCTGTGTTGCCTGGCCATGCTTCTTTGCCTGTCCGCGCCGGCGCGATCCAGCGTCGAAATCCCGATGGAGCTTCTGTCCAGCAAACTGTCAGTGGACGCGGAAGGGCGCGATACGGTCGCGATGGTGCAATATTCGGACCTGATGCAGCGCTGTGCGGCGCAGTTCAGCAGGGGCCGTGACAATAATTGCCTGTTCGTGAGGCAGGTGGATCGGCTCCGGCACAGTTTCTGGATCTGGCGCGACGAGTCCGGCCACATCATCAATCGCACAATGCAGGGACGCTACAGGCTACGGCGACCGGGCTGTCTGAAGAGTTTCTGCGTCAGCATGGAATGCCTGATTCCCGCCTCGCCAACCCTGTTGTGCGATGACGGCACGCAGCATGTCTGGTCGGCGCCGGACCGGCTTCACTTCGAGATAGACGGGATCGTCTTCGAACGCGTGCGCAAGGATTAAACGGCTGCGACCGGAGACCGCAGCCGGGAGATCCCGGTTAGTCCCAGGATCAGCGCATTTTGATCGAAAGGCCTTCGAGATTCAGCGATGCGTCGACGCCCATTTGTGTTCCGATCAATTCAAGGGTCACGCCCTTGTCGTTGACCATTACGGCTGTCTTGGCGCCTGCCGCAATTGCAAGGCCTGCGCCAGCCGCCGAATAGACGCCGATAATGTCGGAAGGCTGATTGATGTTCTTGACCGTTCCTTGCAGATTGGCCTTAGAAAGCGAAATCTGCCATCCGGCGCTCAAGCCGCCGATCCGCAACGCATAGGTCTTGCCGTCGAAGGTCAGCGTGCCTTTTCCGCCCGTGCCGCCAACGACGAAGGCGGCCTTGAGAAGTTCCATGGAAATTTTTCCCTGGCCTGCATAGGCGGTCGTCGGGGCAAGCATAAGGCCTGCAATCATCATGAAGGCGCTGGTAAGCGCGACAAACTTTTTCTGTATCATTCCTTAACCTCGTTCGATTCGTTGCCATTATTTCCGAAACGTACCGTCTCAAATCTTACTCAATAATATATGACACGTCCACGAACTGTGCCGGATACTGTTAACGCGGCTGCAATCAGCTCAGGGTGTTTTGATCAACCGCAGTGTCGCTCGATAAGCCGAAGCGCCATTTTTCTGACTTCTTTGTTACCGTGACGCCTGATGCAACCCTGCGCGGTAACCCTTCGTTCAGCATCCGTTAAGCCTTACTCAGCCAATCACGCGCTTCGTCATGAAACCGCCTCATAGGCCGCCGACAGAAGCGGCTCGAAAGGAATCCCATACCAATGATAATAGTAAGAGTTTGTCTTCTGGCCGTCTTTGTGGCGCTGGCGGCGGTTGGCTGTAAATCCGGCGACAGTGAGTTCAAACCGCCGGCGGGACCGTTGTCCTATACGACGGAAAGATACGTCTTCGACAAATTTGGAAACGAAGTAATCGTGCAGAAGCCGGTCAATGCGGAAGGTCCGATTCCATGGTTGTTCAATGTTCCAGGCGGCGGCTGGCTTCACAGAAACACGATGCCGAGCTACCGGTTTTCGCAACAGATCACGGCCCGCGGCGTCGCAATCGTTTCCACCGATTATCGCCTTTCGGACCAGGCGACCTGGCCCGCCCAACGCGTCGACGTGGAAAACGGATTCGAATTTGCGAGGAAGAACGCCCGTAAATGGGGTCTGGACCCCGATCGCTACGCGGTTCGCGGCGCAAGCGCAGGCAGCACGGAAGCCGCCTGGCTCGGCATCACGGAAAACCCGCGGTGCACCGTGCTCTATGCTTCGCCGCTGGATTTCACCACGCTGAAGAACAACGAAACCACAAAGATGCTGGGAGATTACGATGCCCGCAAAGCGTCGCCGTTGTATGCCGTGCATGGCGGCATGTCGCCGACGATCCTGGTTCACGGCACGCGCGACGACATTGTGCCGTTCAGCCAGTCTGTAGCGTATGAGCAAGCCGTGAAGAAAGCCGGCGGCCAAGCCCAGCTCTGGCGGCACAACAAGGGTCATGTCGGCGTGCCGAGCAGTCTCATCACGCGGGTGGGCGATTACATCCAGCAATGTCTCGGCGCGACACCCTGAGACGGAGCCGCCATTTAGTTCAAATCGGAATGTGAAAAAACCTTCAAATTGAAACGGTACTACAAGATCGCATAGGTTGCATGGGCGCTTGGCCTGTGTACTGAGTGTACGGGTTCAAATTGGAGGTATTTTCATGAAACCGCATTTGTTTCTGGCGGCCGCATTGCTTTTTGTTGCGTCATGGGCTTCAGCGCCTGCTTCCGCGCAGGAGAGCTTGCTCATTCCCGATGAAGGCGATCCGGTGATCGTCTACACCCACAAATTCAAACCGGCCGATTTCGGGGCCGGCAAGAAGCTGGTGATCGACGGATTCACCGAGGCGATCAACGATCATGGTTTGGACCGGCTGATATTCTTTCTCGTCGACGAACACGCAAACGAAGTCGTCGCCATATCCATCTTCCCCGACGAAGAGGCGATGCAGGCCTGGCAGGCGGCCGGAGTGAGACACAAGGTGCTTGAGGAACTGGAAGGCGCGCGCCGTCAACCGCTGATCTTCCAGCATTTCGTGCTGGAAAGCATGCACAGCATCAACAGCGGCGACTGATATCAGCGGCCCTCAATATTGAGGGCGCTGGTCAGCAAGAAAAGAGAATGTCTTCGCGCGGCTGGCCGGCGTCAGTCGCGCGACGCTTCCTCGAAGCGTCTGCGATATTCCCGCTCCATGGTTTCGACATGGTTGAGAACGTTGTCGAGGGCCTCGTGCTTTGAGCCGTCCTGAGCCTCGTCGACCCACTGCGCAAATTCTTCCTTGAGTTCAAAAAGCACGTCGAGCGCGCCGCGCAGCTTGTCCAGCTCAATTTTGTCTTTCGCCATCATCGATCCCTTGTCGTCAGTTTGGCTTCGGCTCCGGACTGTCTCCATATCAAAGGCCGGCTGCAAGAGGCAAGCCGGCTCTGTCAGTTCGTTACCGGAGCCACGTAGAGATAGATGGTTAGAAACTGCAGAGCGCTGCCTGCCACGACGAACAGGTGCCAGATCGCATGATGATGGGCGAGGCTTCGCCACAGATAGAAGGCGACGCCGGTCGTATAGGCCAGTCCGCCGGCAGCAAGCAGCGCCAGTCCGCCCGTCGGAATTCCGGTGATGACGTCGTCCCAGACCCAGAAAAGCGGAATCCATCCCAAAGCGAGATAGGCGATGAAGGCGAAACGCTCGTAGTGATCGCTGTATCCGATCATGAAACACGTCATCTGGACGCTTATGCCAGCGCCAGCCAGGCTCCATATGAATGCCAGCAACAACCATCCCTGACCGGGGGGCATGATAAGAAAGAACGGCGTGTAGGTGCCAGCGATCAGCAGATAAATACCGCAATGATCAAGCGCCAGGAACACATGCTTCGCGCCGGGATGCGAAATCGCGTGATGCAAGGCGGAGAAGCTGTAGAGCAGAACGAGCGCGGCGCCGTAGAGGGCGCAAAGGGCCAGATTGCCCGACGCGCCGGCGACGCCAGCGCGTCCGAGAAGCAAAATCAGGCCGGTGACCGCCAGAAGCGTTCCAAAGGCGTGCGTGGCTGCGTTCCAACGCTCTTCAAGCGGGCTGAATTCGGCTTCCGCCAGTATGTCGCGGTATCGTCGCGTGTCCATTTGCGCACCATCGTTTGCGCCGCTTGCGTTAGTTCTTCGTTGCGCCGTCTGCTACGCTCTGAATGACCGCGGCGTTTTCCGGCCCTTTCGTCGAAACGGTGTCGTTATGATACTGGCCGAGCACCGTGATTTCGAGATCCGGCATCAGTCGTCGTATCGGATAGGTCGGGTTTTTAAGCTTCTCGTTCTGAAATTCGCTGGCGATCATGTGCGCTGGCATGTCGAGCGGCGTTTCGGGCCCGTATTTGTGATAGGCAAGTTTGAGCTTCTCGATCGCCGCATTGGCTTCTTCCGTGCGGCGCAATTCGAGCTCCTTCTCGGTGTCGAAAGCGCCGCCGTCCTCTTCCCGTTCCAGCATCCACTGGCGCTCTTCGAGCTCCTGCTCGGTCGCCGTCGAGGCGGCCTTTTCCAGCGCTCTCGTCTGTCGTAGCCGGTTGCGCTTTTGTATATAGTCCCACACTTCCGGAAGGTCATAGGCGCGCGGATCTTCCGGATCGATCCATTGGCCGGTCGCCCGGTAGCACCTGAAGCTGTCAAGCAGGCTCTTGTACTGGAATTTCAAGTTCGCCAAGGCCGCCGCCGGCCCGCTTTTTCCATGTTGTCTGATGAAGCGCATATAGTCGCGCAACATCTTGCCTTCCTGTACGCCGGGATCGACCACTGTCAGGCTGAGAGGTCGTTCTCCGCCTGCCTGCAGCTGTTTGGCCATTTCAAAGGCGATCCACGAACCGTGGCAGAAACCGGCCAGGTGCCACGGCCCTTCAGGGCTCACGAGCTTCATGCAGCGCAGATACTCTGCCGCGATACCTTCAACCGTGGTCAACGGTTCGCATTGGCCGTCATAGCCTGGAACCTGGAAGGCGTAGACCGGCTGATCGTCGTGAAAGCCGTCCATGAAAGCAGGAGACGGAAACAGCAGGCCCGCCGCTCCATGGACAATGAAGATCGGAACGCGATCGCCAGTGGAACGCAACGCGACAATGTGGGACGGCAGGGTTGGGCCGGTCCGATCCTGCACGAGCGCTGCAATCTCGCGCACCGAATTGGCTTCGACCAGAGCGCCTGTTTTCAACGGTATTCCGAAAGCTTCGCCGATCTTGCGCGTTACGGTGGCCGCAATGCGGGAATCGCCGCCGAGATCGAAGAAATCATCGTCTATGCCGAGATCGTCGATGTCGAACGCCTCAGTCCAGATCTTCAAAATGATCGCTTCGGATTCGCTGGTTGGCGCCGCGTGCGGCGTTTCCAGCATGAGCGATGCGCGATCTGTCTTACTCACTGTGTGATACTCACTATTCCTGTTGCGTCCAATTTCTTCGATAAAAGGTTACTGCATTGTCAAGTAGATGAGACAGAGGCTTCGTCTGCTACCCGTTGTATGATTGTAGAATTTTCGGGTCCAGTCGTCGAAACAGTCTGCCTGTGCGTTTTCCCGAGAACGGAAACCGTTAGCTTGGGTAAAAAGCGACGCAACGGATACAATGGGTCGCTTAATTGCCTGTTCCGCCTCTCGCTGGCAATAAGATGGACCGGAATGGAAAGAGGAGCATTCGCAGAGTATCTGTAATAGGCAATCTCGAGTCTTGCGGTTGCAGAATTGGCGTCTTCAGAGCGCCGGCGCTCAAGTTCCTTTTCTGTATCGAAATTACCTTGCGCTCTAATTTGGTCGTCTGATCCACCCTTACTTTTCGCGTGCTTGTCATATCTGGCGAGATCGCGTTGCCGGATCCATTCCCAGACACCTGGCAGATCATAGGCGTCTGGATGATAGGGGTTGATCCAATGGCCGGTCGCGCGAAAACAACGGACTTTGTCCATCTGGACTTTGGCTTTCCACCTTGCTTCGGAAAGTGCGCGCGCGAAAAGTTTTTTTCTGCTTCTGAGGAATTGCATATGCTCATTGAGCATTCTGCCCATATGCACCTCAGGGTCGATCATGGTCAGACTCGACGGGCTCTTGCCTTCCTTGCACAACTGTGCGGCCATCTCGAATGCGATCCATGACCCCTGGCAGAACGCCGCGAGATGCCATGGCCCGTCGGGGTTGACCATCCTCATGCATTTCAAATATTCAGCGGCGATCTCTTCGACCGTATCGTACGGTTTGTGTTGACCGTCGTAACCTGGCACCTGGAAAGCGTAGACTGGCTGGTCGTCGTGAAAGCCTTGCATAAAGCCGGTCGTCGGGAAAAGGAGCCCGGCTGCGCCATGAACGATGAAGATCGGAGCCCGGCTTCCCGTTGAGCGCAACGGAACGACATGGGTCGGCAGGGAGATGCGTTTCCCGGCCTTCAGGTAGTTGGCGATTTCGCGAACGGTGTTCGATTCGACGAGCGCGCCGCTTTTCAGGCTTATGCCGAGCTTCTCCCCCACCATGCGGGTGATCGATTCTGCCGCCAGGGAATCCCCGCCGAGTTCGAAGAAATCGTCGTCGGCGCCGATCCCCGATATGCCGAACACCTGCTCCCATATCTCCGTGATAACCTGCTCTGCCTCGTTAGCGGGCGGGGCGTAGGCCGTTTCAAGAGACAGGGTATCTCGCGAAGTTAGTTCCGATGATTCACTCACAGTCCGGCGCCACCTCGTTCAGGGTCTGCGGGTTCTTGTTTCACAGGTAATAATCATAGTAAACGCTATTTCAAAGTGAAGATATTCTTCATGGAAAATCGCTCAATCCGGATGAAATGATCTGATGCCGGTGGAAGGGAGTGCAATAAGCCTCAACTCTTTTCAAACGGGCAATGGCGTGTCTTTCTATACGTCAGTCCTGAACAGCCGCATTTGAAGACCTGTCAGCAATCAAATGCAATAGTCTGTTTTCGAGCTGTTTACGGAAAGTATCTGCGTTGATATCCAGCTGGAACTGATTTCGGCATACATACAAAAACTTCTTGATGAACGCCTCATCAAGCGGCAGCTTGTCTCCCTGAAACTGTCGAGCAAACTCGCCTTTGTCTCGCATGACAAAACAAGCGCCCAGGTAGCCGGCTCCACCAAACAGATAGACGGGTTTCAGCTGAAGTAGCGCCTCCGTGCCGACGCCGAGATTGATGGTGCAGACCGCAACGGCGCCCTCGACAAGCTTGTGAACCGAACCGTGGGATACAATCAGATCGCCTTGTCGGGATATCACGGCAATGCGGCGTCGACCTCGGGATCCTTTCATTTCGGATGAGGCTTGGCGATCACGTTCATGCGGCTTTCATGGCCGTTGCGCAGACCTCATCAAGCATTCTAAGCATCGACATGTGCGCTAGTCTTTGCACATGGCCTTCCATGGTCTGGAGCGCAACGAAAATTTGGTATTGTTTCATGTCGGTCAGGGATGCGGTATCGGGCTGTGTGTATTTTGACGCGTTGGCGTCGACGGTGTCCTTGACCTCCTGTTCGAAGAAGGCGTCCGCAGTGTACTGATCGCGAGCAAGAGCAAGAATTTGCAGCGCCGTCTTGGCGCTGAAATCGATAGACAGGGAATCCGGTGAAACCGATTCCAATGATTCATTCACAGCCGAGCATCGACTCGTTCAGGGCCTGTAATCTCTCATGCAGCAAGTAATCATAGTAAATTGATGTTTAATGTGAAGAAATTCTTCACAGAAAACGCTGGATGCTGACAAGCGTTATGACGCTTGTTGAACAGACCACATTACCGCGCAATTGATTGTAAACTGGCGCCGACTAAAAGCTGTAAAATCAGACGTTGTCATTCAAGGATAGAAGTATACATTCCGCCAGCCAGCTGAATTCGGCGGTAACTATGGTTTGGCGCCTTGCCTGCGGATAATTGACGGTATCCACCATGTGTGAGATCAGGATCACACGTTCCGAAACGAGACCGATGACCCAGCCGGTTGCTGACGCCCGGCTCCCCATTTGGCCACGCTACGGCTTATCCCCGTCCTGACGGATCCGTGATCCTTGCCTACTTGATTGCGAGGAAGCCCTCGAAATTGACCCATTTCATGATCGACATCACATCGACGAACCCGGCGCGTTTCATCAGATCGAGATTGCCCTGCGTCGAAAACGGCTCAAGAACACCCTTTAGGCTGCGCTGTTTGTTTATGATCTCGGCTTCGCTGAAATTGCGCTGCAATTTGTAGTCCTGGTAGATCTGACTGCAAATGTCTTGAAACCGCGCGTCAGGCGCACGGACCTTTTCGAAAAGCACAAATGCACCGCCCCAGTCGAGAGTTTCGTAGGCTATATCGAAAACCCTTTGCCGCGCCCGGGGCGGAATGAACTGCAGGCAGTAGTAAGAAATCACCATACTGCTGCTATCGAACGGGTGGGTCGAAATATCGGCTTCGATGAATTCCGCGCGCGGGTCATCGGCGAGATTTTCGGAAGCCTTTGAGACCATGGAGCCGACCACGTCGATGCCCACATACCGGATATCCTTTCTGTCGGAGTGGTGTTGCAGGAACCGTGAAGCAAGCGCGCCGGTTGATGCGCCCAGTTCTGTAACCACCGCATTGCGCGGCAGAAAGAAATCGCCGAGTTGGCAGATCAGCTCGTGGCCTTCACGGTACAAAGGCACGGAGCGTTCGACATGTTCATCGAAATCGTCGGAAATATTCTCGAAACTCCAGCCTGCGTTCGGAGCTTCGATTTTAAGATCAACCTGTCCCATACGCCTTCTCCTTGTCAGATTTCGGTAATGCATTCGAAATAGGGATCCATAGGATTTAACTTGTAGCCGAACGGTCCCTTGCGTTTGGGTGGCCCATAAAAATAGGTGAAAACCGGAGATATTCCGAAAAAGAGTCGCTTGGCGGGATCGTGAATCGGATAGTCTAGGATACAGACTTCAGCATCCGGTATCGCCATGTTCTTGTCGACGGGATTAGAGGTATAAAAATATTTCGCGTTGCGGAATGCCTCGGATTGCAGGTAACGGTCGAACACGCTGCGTTTGAGCTCGCCAAGACAGGAGAAGCTCGTCACCAGATCGATTCCGCCGCAGAGTTGCTCGAAGTTGTCCGCCGGCAAAAGAATGAAGTCGTATGCGTCGATGGTGGCGCGTGTGATCGTTCCCAGCTCTGCAATTGTGCGGGCGCCGGCGATGCGGGCGTCCGGAAAGCAGCTGCGCAGGAAATAGTGAGCGTAAAAAAGCTGGTTCGGCAGATCAACCAGAACGTGATGCGATCCCGGGTATTCGCGATTCATCATGTAGCTGAACACGCCGTAGCTGCTGCCGATATCCAGTACTGAAAAACCTTCGCCAAGCGACGGGCGCAGAACACGGTTGACCGTTCCCAGGTGATGAATATGTTTTATCCAGCGATAGGTCACCGGAATGCCGTTCCAGTTGAAAATTCGCGGATTGCCTGCAGGCTGACAGGGATATTTTTTCAGCAGTTCGACGTCACCGGATTTCTCGATCGCTGCAATACATTCCCTCAACATGTGACGCTCTCCTCGCCGAAGAACAAACTTTGCGAGGCCGCCCGGCATCGGGCTCGGGTTATCTCCGACACCGCTCATGCGGCGACGGAAATTCTCCAGAGCATAGGGATCCACACCAGCACCGACCGGCGAAGAGTGGTTCCATTTTTGCTGGCGAAACCAGTAGTCGGTATGCTGATCAGGATTTTTTAGCTGGAAATTTTCTTCGATATAATTTTGCCATTCGTCGCTGACTTCGTCGAAAACGACCTGGCTATTCGATTCTGAGGAAATTGTTTGGCTCCTTTGTCCAGCAAACCGGTACACCCGTTAAGGTTCTCCGGTCACAAAGTCATCTCGAAGTGTTCAGTGAAATAGAGATAATTTTTGTTCAAATATGCATTCAAACTATCCCAGGATACTTAACCGCGTACTAATCTAATCGAAATTTATGACGCTTGGTTTAAGCATTGTTTCACAAGACCGGTGAAGAAGAACCTCAGGGCTGCGCTTCACGGCTCGTTAGTGAGTATTTACTGGTAATTGCGGTATGATTATGGAATTCACCCGCGATTGTGTGTGTTTGTGTCGCAATAGGCGTTCCCAAACTTCCGGCCTATCAAGCAACAAGGATCAGTCGGCGCGATCCGATGTCTGTTAGCGCGCCAACAGCGCTTGTTTCCAACGGCGTTCTGCGAGCTTCGCCAATCTTGGGCGTCACGAGGAAATCCCGCGAAATCAGTTCCAATGTTTCATTTATGGTCCGGCGCTGGCGACAAACCCCGACGTCAGGCGTCATCATTCATGAACTGGAGTATACGCTCCTCCAGCCGACCGGTGAAGGATTCGTCTGTGATGTCGAACTGAAAGCTGTTCCGAAACACGTAAAAGAATTTTCGAATGAAATCCTCGTCATGCGGCAGTTTCCCGGGCTCAAACATCGTACGGAATGCGCCTCTTTCCCGCACCTTGAAACATGCCGGCTGGTAGGAAGCTCTGCCGAAGACATAGACGGGCTTCAGATGCAGAAGCGCCTCTGCTCCGACGCTGGAATTCACAGTGCAGACGGCGACGCTGGACGCGATCAGCTTGTGGATGGAGCCACGTGAAACGGACAAGTCCCCGTTTGCAGACAGCCGTTCGACGGCCTCCTCGATTTCCGGCGCTCTCCATTTAGGATGCGGTTTGGCGATGACGGAGAGATCGTGAAGCTTGGCCGTTTCGCAGATTTCTTCCAGCATTTCGATAATAGGAACGCTCGCGAGCCTGGAGGCCGGACCGGTCATTGTCTGAAGGGCGACAAAAATGTAGGGACGCTCGATATCCACATCCAGATTGCTGTCGGGCTGAATATATTTGGAGCTGTTCGAACTGATGATCTGCCCGGCCTCCCGCTGAAAGAACGCGTCGGCGGTTGCCTGATCCGGAGCAAGGGTGAGAATATCGTTTTCGGTCGAATCGCTGAATTCGGACCAGCCCATGTTTCCTTTTCTGTCGAAGGAGTAGTGCTTCCTTTTTTCCGTTATGCAGAAATGTAGGCCCTGACGGCTCGGATCCTGGGTGCGAAAGGAAATGTATTTGCTGATTTCTCCTAGTCGGGGACTTCCATGAATGCTTGGACTTCCAACGACGGCGTAAGGTATGTGATTGCGCCTCAGTATGGAGAAGATCTCGGCGAATATGCTCTGCAAGTCGCATGAATCGACAGGCGCGTCGAACGATCGCCGGTCGAGCATGGTTGTGGGTAGGGATACGATCACGTCGAAATTCTTGGCGGCTATTTTATTGCTCAGAAAGTTTTGGCGCGCAGTCTTCAGTTCTTCCCGATAGGACGATGTCGTCTCCTTGAAACGCTCAATGGCTTTCACCGCCTCGTCGGCCTCCGGATAGTTGTTGTCGCCTGCATGCTGGGCGACTTCGTCCGCCCTGTCGAGATCGAAGGCCGACAGGAGGCAATCCAGTAGAAACTGCCAGTTCCTGACGTTCACCCCTCCCCGGTCGACTATAGATGCAACGAGACTGTCCGCCTTCTTGAACTCCGAAACGCTCTGTGCAGGATGTATGTCGTAGACCTCGTGAGCTCGCCGAATTGCATCCTGTATGCGTTTTCGCTCGCCTTTGAACCTGAAGCGGCTGAGAAATGACATTTGGAATTCGCTCCCCGTCTGACCGCCCCCCTGGCGCAATTCCCAGACGATCATTGCGCCAGAAGAAAAACAATAGGCGGCCCCCACTGGCGAATTCGTTACAAAACGAAAAGCGTGCTGTCCAGTATTGTCAGTAGGAGGTTTGAACTGGAGATGCTGCGTCGGCTACGCGCTGAATGATTGAAGAATTGCCCGAATCCCGCGTCGAAATGGTGTCATGATGGTATTCTCCCAGCACCGTGACTTCCAGATTGGGCATCAGTCGCCTTAGCGGATAGGAAGGTTCGTTGATCTTGGCGGCCTGAAACGCGCTTGCGATCAGGTGCACCGGCATCTCCAGCGGCGTGTCGGAGGAGTATTTGTGGAAGGCGCGTTTCAGCAGGTTTGCTGCATGATTGGCTTGTGGGGATCTGCGGAATTCAAGTTCCTTTTCGTTATCAAATGTCTCGCTGCGATCTGCCATCCACGGTTTCATTCCGCCTTCGCCGGTCGCGACATTGTCCCGCGCGACCGCCTTCGCCAGTTTCTTGCTGTTGCGCTTCTGCATATAGTTCCAGACTTCGGGAATGTCGTAGGCGGCCGGATCGGCCGGATCGATCCATTTGCCGGTGGCGCGATAACACCGGATGGTGTCTGCCAGGCTCTTGCTACTCAGCTTTAGGCCGCTGAGTAATCCGCCGCGACGTTTTGCGACTTCGCGCATGAACTCGCTGTGCATGCGACCTTCCTGGACACCGGGATCGAGCAGCGTGAGGCTCAGCGGTCGCTGGCCTTCCTCGCCGAGTTGCCGAGCCATTTCGAAAGCGATCCACGAACCATGGCAGAAACCGGCCAGGTGCCATGGACCATCGGGGCTTGCGAGCTTCATGCATCGAAGATATTCGGCCGCGATCTCTTCCAAGGTCGAAAACGGTTCGCAGTTGCCGTCATATCCAGGGACCTGGAAGGCGTAGACTGGCTGATCGTCGTGAAAACCATCCATGAAGGCGTCGCTTGGAAACAGGATGCCTGCGGCGCCATGGACGATAAAGATCGGGACGCGGTCGCCGCCGGCGCGCAGTCTCACGATATGCGTCGGCAGCGTCGCACGGGTTTTGTCGTGCAACAGGCGTACGATATCACGAATGGTTCGCGCTTCCACGAGCGCGCCAGCCCTGAGCGCTACGTCAAAGGCTTCAGATGTTTTCCTGGCAATTGTCACTGCGATCGCGGAATCTCCACCAAGATCGAAGAAATCGTCCTCCACGCCGAGATCTGCGACGCCGAACGCATCCGACCAAATCTTTGCAATAGCGGCTTCTTTCGGTCCTTCCGGCGCCGCATAGGGTGTATCCAGCATGAGCGCGTCGCGGGTGGTGTCATGTGACAGTGCGGTCAAGGTTTTTCTCCGGCGATTCCTGGTTTCCCAGTTGAGTGGGTCTATTGTTGGAATGGGACGATTTCGGAGTGATATGGCTCGACGAACAGTCGTCTTGCCTGTTCCTTCATGTTGCGACTCATTTGCGACCAGACGCCCCTTGAAAGCGTTTTAGCCTGTGCCGCCAAAGCCTGCGTTCCCTGTTCGATATGCGCCAGCCTTTCGTGGCCGAGCAGGTTGGCGAGTCGCGGAATCTTGTCGCCCGACAGCCGCATGTTCTGGATGCACAGCGCCGGATAGAGCTGATAGGTATGAAGGTCGGCGCGTTTGGCTGCTGTCGGTCCAAACAGCAGATAGCTCACGCCGCCGTAGTCGTTACGGGTCTTGTCAAGCAGTCTTCTCGCCGCCGTTCTGGAGATGATGTAGCCGGCCGCCCCCTGATGCATCCCTCTGACGGGATAGAGCGTCCTGTCCTGCGCCTTGATTGGCCGTTTGTGATAGAATTCGGCTTCAACGTTGAAGGTTTCCAGCTTGATCAGATCCGCATCTTTTGGAATCCAGGACGCTTTTGAAAGTAAATTTCCGGCGTCGCTGCTCAAGTGGACGCCGTCTTCAAAAATGCAGACATGGTCGTCATCGCCGTCCGCGACAAGCCGCCAGCAAGTCCTGTGGCTGATGGTGCAGGCGAGTTCATTCGGCGTGCAGTCCAATCCCGATAGACAGTTCTGCTTGATTGCTTGGATCTCATCTTCGGTCAGGGTAGCGCCGTCGCAGGCGCTTATGCGTTCGAAAGCGAGACTTCGTTGCGAAAACTGCGCCTCCATCCAGCGGCGCCTGTCTGTATATTGGTCCGGGTTAATGAGGAGAATGCGCATAGAATTGGCGTCTGTCACATGTTTTATTTAGCAATACTGCTGCGCCAACCTGCAAAATGGCGCTCTCGATCGTATTCGCCATTTACGCTTAACGTGCCAGTTCATCATTTGTTGTACTCATGAATCTTGTCTCGCTGGCGCACCAGTGTCATACGCAAATTGTACTTATAATCAATTGTCTGCCGGATGGAAGAATAGTTCTACCGAAAATAAGAAGCATTCGCCATGAAAGAGCAAATATTTGATTTATAGGTGCATACGCGAACAATACTCTGCATATGTGTGACAAATACAACAATAAATATGTTAAATGCAAATACAGAGGCGGATCAGTAGAACGAGATAACGTCCGTGCGGGCCGGCGACATAAATACGAGCGAAGGATGAAATTGGCGACGACGAGCAGTAGGCTGTTATGCTTGACGCCGGCCGCGCACCCTCGCGAGCGACCGGAGCCTCTGACCCGGTCAGTGCATATGGGGCGCAGAAACCAGTCCGGCCCCGCGATCGGGTATGTCGACGCCGGGCGCAAAGGGATCAGTGACGGAGCTCGACAGGATCCGCGCTCTCACCGTGTCCGATGTCACCGGAATGGGCAGGGTCTGAAGTTTTTCCCACCACAAGGCGGCGACCCCCGCGACATGGGGCGTCGCCATGCTCGTGCCGTTGAAGGACACGAGGCCGCCATTGGCCTTGGCTGAAATCACATTCACGCCGGGGCCGCAGACGAGCGGGTTTGTGTTGGAAAAATCGGCGATGGTCAGGCCGTTCTGCCCTTCTCCCGCGGCGCCTACGGAAACCACGCCCACGGCGGCGGCCGGCACGGAAACGCTGACTTCGAAGTTCGCGTGCACCTGTCTGCGGCTTTCATTGCCGGCGGCGGCGACAACAACGCTTCCGCCGCTGAAGGCGCTGTGCGCGCGTATCATGTCCATGATTGCGTCGAACATGCGCAGGTTTTCCCGGTAGGCCTCGAGAGCGACCGAGCTGGCGATTTCGACAGGCCAGCCCTGGTCGGCGAGGCTTTTCGCAAGTCCGGGAAAATCGAAGCCCAGCGACATCGAGATCACATGGGCGCTTTGCTGGATGGCCGCCCACTGCATGGCTTCGAAGAGCATTTGCGATCCGCCGCTGCCATTGTCGTCGAGCACTTTTCCGATCAGGGCCGTCGAGACGCCCGGCGCCACGCCTATGCGCAACCCGTCTACGTTTCTTCCGAAGATCGTGCCGGCGCAATGGGTGCCGTGGCCGTTTCCGTCTCCGTTGCCGGTTCCGGTGAAGTCTCTTTCGATGATGTTGACGCCGGCAAAGGCGACATGGTCGTGATCGATGCCGGTGTCGAGCACCGCGACCGTCACGCCGGAGCCGTCTACATCCGTGTCATCCGCTCCGACGGCGTGGACGCCCCAGGTGGTCTGGCCTTGCGGGTGGGCGTTTGATGTTCCAACCGTGTCGATCAGTCTGGTCGGCATCGGCCGCGCCTTCTGCCGGAATGTCGGATCCCGGGCCAGGTCGCGCATGTCGGACGGTTCGAGTGATTCGACGCTGATTTCCGGCTCCGGTTCGATCATCGGATGTGAGGAAGGACCGAAGCGGTCGGCAAACGGCCCCGGCCCGCCTGTTGGCCTGAGTGATTCCAGTTCGCCGGGATTGAGACGCCCCAGGCTTTTGTCTCTCAGTACGATATAGTCGGTCATGGCATGCCTCCTTTTCACGCCGGGCCGCACAGGATCTGCGCCCGCGCGGCCATATCGTGCTGCAAATCAGGATCGTGTTCTGTGGCAATCGCCACCTTGAATGCGCAGAGTCAGATCGCGGCCACGACCGTTTCAAGCATGCCGCGCACCGTGCCGGCGACCGCCCCGAGTTCGTTGTTTTCCACCGCCTGCATCGAGGCGACAGGATCTACGGCGCTGACCTCGACGCCCTGTCCCGGGGTTGATCGGACGATCACGTTGCAGGGCAGCATCGCGCCGATCCGCGGCTCCGATTGCAACGCGCTGAACGCAAGCTTCGGGTTGCAGGCGCCGAGAATGAGATAGTCGTCCATATCGGCGTCGATCTTCTTTTTCATCGTCGCCTTGACGTCGATTTCGGTCAGGACGCCGAAACCCTGATCGGCAAGCGCCTTGCGGGTGCGTTCGACGATCGCGTCGAAGCTGTCGTTCTCGAATGTGCGGTTGATGGTGTAGCCCTGGTTGCTCATTGAATCCTCCTGTCGTCCGGTCCGCTGAAACAGCGCGTGACCGCTACAGAAATTATATTAGTATATACTAATATAAAGGTTGAATGAGCGATTACAAGTCGAAACTGGTTGAGGCGCCGGGCAACGATTGACAAACATCCCCTGCCAACTAGGCTCGACACTATATTCCAACCTGTCTCTTTGCCGATATTGATGCCTGAAAATCTTGCTCTGAAGCTGTCGACCGTTTCAGTTTCGTACATTGTAGCACTGAACATCCTGTTCATGATCATTGGCGGGCTGTTGGCGCCCGTTTTCGCCAGGAGTCTTGGCGAACTCGACCGCGCTCCCTACTTTGCCTGTTCCTTTCTGCTCTTTCTGGCTTTGTCGGTGACAATGCAGTTCTGGCTGGCCGCCCCGATCGCAATGAGTGGCGGTTTTTTCTGGCTGCTATATCTCGTGCAGTTCATCTCATTTATCATTTATGGATTTCTGGTGGCTGTGCTGGCGATGGCCCGGTCACGAGACATATTCGGACACGGCTACGGCGCGATCCTGGCTTTTATCCCTTTTGTAGGCTTCTATCTCATGTTCGCCCGTGGCCAGGATCTGTTTTCCGAGAGGAAAATCATGGCTCCGCGCTTTTTCTCGGGGGCTATGGGCGTTGTTATCGGCGTGGTGTCCGCGGTTGTCGGGTTTGTCCTGGTCAATAGCCTGCCCGAAAGAGTGCAGCGGATAACCGAAAACCGTTTCTCTGCGCCGGATATGCAGGAAAAAGGATTCGATATTTCTCTGCGCACCTATGGGCTGACACGAACGCTGGGCCTGGTCGCCAAGGGCGTCGACGTACCCGTCAAATTCGACGACGGACGGATCCTGATCAGGATCGAAACAGAAGGCGATACGCTGCTCTATATCTATAGCGTCGTTTCGGACGACGGCGCGAGTGTCGAACGATGGCGTAGAGGTCTGACGCAGGGCAATTGCAACAACGCGCAATTGCGCCGGTTGTTCGAGGCCGGCGCGACCATTGAACACGTATTTTTAAGCCGCAGCGACGGTTACGAAGACGGCCGCGTCGTCATTGACCGGGAAACCTGTGGTCTTTGATCGCGATACCTACCCTCTGACGACAAACACCGAGATGCTTGAGTGCTCGACGAGGTAGCCGGCGTTTGATCGCACGAAGTGGTCAACGAAGCCCGGCACATGCGACGCCATGATGACGAGGTCGACGCCGATCTCCTCCGATTTGCGCTCGATGATCTTGTCCAGTTCAACGGCCGGGTCATGGGAAACCTCCGCATGGGCGTGAAAGCCGACGCCTTTCTCACGGGATAGCCGGTTGGCGAATTCTTCGAGCGCCCGCTTGTATTCCTCCGGCGTGTGGGCGACCGCTCCCGGCTGGACGCCTGTCACGCCGACCAGATGGATTTCCGCGCCGTAATGGCGGCCGAGATCGGCGGCCGTTGCCAGTGCTTTCTCCAGCCGGCTCTCATGGGCGAGATCGACGGGAACCATGATGTTCTTGTACATTGTCCTGTTCCTCCTGCTTCATGGCGTCCTTCGGGCTGCGGCGTCCCTGTCAGCCGCCCTGCATTTTCTGCGTTTCCCGCAAGCCGAGATACAGGCTGACGCACATGGCCAGAAGCACGATGGTGAACGGGAAGCCCGTGCTGACGGCCATCGCCTGGAGCGCGGTCAGCGCGGTTGCGCCGCCAACCAGAAGAAGCACCGCAGCGACGACGCCCTCGAATGTGCACCAGAACACGCGCTGCGCGACCGGCGCGCTGGTCTTGCCGCCGGCCGTGATGGTGTCGATCACCAGCGAGCCGGAATCCGACGACGTGATGAAAAACACCAGCACGAGAATGATGCCCAGAAACGAGGTGAAGGTCGCCAGCGGCAGAGGCTGCAGCATCTCGAAGAGCTTGAGTTCGAGCGGCGCGTCCTTCACGGCGGCCGAAGCATCGGCGACCACCTGCGATATCGCCGTGCCTCCAAACACGCCCATCCACAGAATGCAGACGATGGTGGGTATGATGATCACGCAGAAGATGAACTCCCGCACCGAACGTCCGCGTGACACGCGCGCGATGAACATGCCGACGAAAGGCGACCAGGATATCCACCATGCCCAGTAGAATGACGTCCAGCCCTGCGAGAAATTGGTGTCCTCTCGTCCGAACGGCATGGAGAGCGGTATGATCTCCCGCGCATAGGCCAGGCCGCCGGAGACAATCGCCGAGAAAATGTCGCCCGTCGGTCCGATGAGCATGACGAAGACCAGCAGCAGCGCCGCCATGGCGATGTTGACTTCCGACAGCAGCTTGACGCCGCCGTCGAGGCCGCGCAACACCGAAATCAGCGCGATCGCGGTGATCACCGCAATCAGCAACACCTTGGCGAAGTCGCCGGTGCTCCATCCGAACAGGTAGTTCATGCCCGCCAGCGCCTGCTGGGTTCCGAATCCAAGCGAAGTCGCCAGCCCGAACAGCGTCGCAAACACGGCCACGGTGTCGATGACATGGCCCCACCATCCCCAGACCCGTTCTCCGAGCAGCGGATAGAAGGAGGACCGCAAAGTCAGCGGCAGGCCGCGATTGTAGGAAAAGAACGCAAGCGAGAGGGCGACGACCGCGTAGATCGCCCAGGGATGCAGCGCCCAGTGATAGATCGTCGCCGCCATGCCCAGGTTGCGCGCGGCCTCTGTGTCGCCGGCCGCCGCGCCAAGCGGCGCCCAGTCGGATCGCGCGCCGCCCTCCATCGCCGCGCCTCCGAGCGAAGAATTGAAATGCGAGATCGGTTCGGAGACGCCAAAGAACATCAGCCCGATGCCCATTCCTGCTGCGAACAGCATCGCGAACCAGCCCATGTAGCTGTAATCCGGTTCGGCGTCGGGCCCTCCAAGGCGAATCTTTCCGAGCGGTGAAATCATCAATACGATGCAGAACAGCACGAAGATGTTGCCGGCGGACAGGAAGAACCAGTCGAAATTTTGCGTCAGGAAGTTGCGCAGCCAGACAAAGAATTCGGATGCGCTGTCCTGGAACATCAGCGTCAGGATTACGAAGGCGACGATCGAGATGCTGGAGATCATGAAGACCGGGTTGTGGATGTCCAGACCGAACGGCGTGATATTGTCCTGGCCGATCTCGTAATCGGTCTCGATAGCATCGGGCGCTTCTTCAATTGAAATGTCGACATTGTCTGTCATGACAGGCCTCTCCCGTATTCATCCCTGTTTCGGCTGCTGCGGGTCCCGAGTGAGTGGAGCCTGCCGTTTCATTGCGAGGATCAGGCGTTTTTGAGGCCCGTCGGAGATCGTCGTGCATTGCCGAATTGGCCAAAAGGCTAACATCTTAAAGCATTTAGCGAAAGTCTACGAGCCGGATCGCATGTGGACCGGCCCCGCAAACCCATGCGATACGGGCGTTTGGCGCGTGTACAAAATTATCTGCGCTGCTTGCAATCGGTCGCCAAAGCTTCGATAGAAGCGGTTCCTGAAGACTGCAAGGACATGGCATTGACCCGCAAAGAGGCCCTCGAAGGCACGCTTGAATACCCCTTTGCCGAAGCTCCCGAAGAAGGCGAACTCATAGAAGTGGCGCCGGGTTTGCTTTGGACCCGCCTCGCGCTTCCGTTTCGCCTCGACCATGTGAACATCTATTTTGTCGAGGACGGCGACGGATGGGCGATCATCGACGCCGGGCTCGGGACAAGCGCCACACAGGCGGCCTGGGAAAAGCTCGCCGCCGGGCCATTCGCCGACAGCCGCTTCACCAGGCTGATTGTCACCCACCATCATCCGGACCACATCGGTCTCGCGGGCTGGCTCAGCGAACGGTTCGACATCCCCGTGCTGACGAGCCAGACGGCCTGGCTCGCATGCCTCAACATTTCGCTGAGCCCGGGCGCCCTGGACGCCAAGCCCTATCGCGATTTCTATCTCCGGCACGGTCTGGACGCGGAGACCACCGAAATCGTCGCAACGAGCGGCCATGGATATCTGAAGCTGGTGAGGCCGCTGCCGCCGACCTTTCGCCGTCTCATATCAGGCGACACGCTCAGGGTCGGGTCGCGGGAGTTTGCGGTGCTCAGCGGCGAAGGCCATGCGCCGGAACAGATCATGCTGTGGTGCAGGGAAGACTCCCTGTTTCTCGCCGCCGACCAGGTGCTCGCCAGGATAACGCCGAATATCGGCGTCTGGGCGGTTGATCCGGATGGCGATCCGCTGGGTCTGTTCATGCGGTCGCTCGGCGCCCTGAAGGCCGACGTGCCGGACGACGTGCTGGTGCTGCCCGGTCATCAGCTTCCGTTCTACGGTCTGCACACGCGCATCGACGAACTGGTCGCGCATCATGACGAACGATGTGCGATGATCGCCGCGGCCTGCGCGAGCCAGGCGCGGTCGGTCGCCGATCTCGTGCCAATCCTGTTTACCCGCAAGCTCGACGCGCATCAGCTGAGCTTCGCCTTCAGCGAAGTCCACGCCCATGTCAACGCGACGGTCGAGCGTGGCGAACTCGTCTGGCAAACCGGCGAAGACGGCGTCCTGCGTACGGCCGCAGCGTAACCCTACTCTTCTGACAGCTTCAGTATCGGGACCGTCGATATCGCCATCTTGGCCGATCCGTCCTGAACCTGCCGTGCGTGCGATATATAGATCAGCGTGTTGTGCGCCTCGTCATAGATGCGCTTGACCTGAAGCGTCTTGAAAATGATCGAGCGTCGTTCCCTGAAGACGTTTTCACCTTCCTCCGACATGTCGATATCGCCGATCGTTATCGGCCCGGTCTGCCGGCAGGCGATGGAGGAGTTGGAGGGATCCTCGAACCAGTTGCCCTTCTGCAGGCGGTCGATCAGTCCGCGGTCGAAATAGGCGATGTGACAGGTCACACCCTCCACCTTCGGATCTTCGATCGCTTCGATGATGATATCGTTGCCAAGCCAGTCGACATCGACATGACCGACTTCGTCTGCACGCGTTCCGGTTGCGGCGGAGCCCACAGAGAAGATCGTGAGCATGATGAGGGCGATGAACTTACGCATGTCAATCTCCATGAAGGGACGGCGCTTCATGTGGAAGACGCCGGACTCCGGGAATGGTTCCGGGCCCGCTACATGTAGGAAGCGCTTTCGGTTTCGCCAGCAGCGCTGGAAAGCAGGCCGGCGTCAGGCTGAAAAAATCAGGCGGATGGAGCAGGCGCCGCCGCGGGCGGTCGATTCCATCCGGTCGGGATAAACGCCGGTCAGGAAGTCGGCGAGGCCGTAGGAAAACGATTCCTCTTCCACCAGCACATGGTGGCGCACGCCGATATTCGGCAGCGAAAGCAGTACGCCGTGATAGTCGATCGCCACCACCAGGTCGAAATCGTCATAGCTGACGGTTGCCGTCAGCACGCCGTGGATCAGCCGCGTTTCCTCGAGGTGATCGAGCACCTGTTGTGTCGTTGTGGTCATGCGTTCGACGAGATCAGCCGCGAGGCCCCATTGCTCCGCCTGCCTGTGGAGCCTTTCAACGAGGTCTTCAGGCCCTGTTTCATCGAGATCCGCAGCGGCTACGGACACGGACTTGCGCGTGCCGATCCGGAAGACGAGGTGCAGCACAAGCGAGCTCGTGACAGCAAGCGCCAGCGCCGTGCTGGAAAACGGCTGGAGGAATGTCGGCAGGGAATCAAAGAAATCCGAATAGACTTCGCGGGAAAGACCGAGCAGAAGCGCGACGCCGATCACATAGGTCATGCGCGTGTCGATGTTGCGCGACATCATGATCTGGACGCCGCCGGTGATCATGAATGACGCGGTGAAGACCAGCGCCGCGCCGATGACCGGCTTCGGCAGAAGAATGAACATCGCTCCGACGACCGGGAAGAACGAAAAAATCAGCATGATCGCCCCGGCGCTGAAGGCGATATAGCGGCTGGTCGCGCCGGACGCCTTCGACACGCCGACCAGGCTCGGACCGGTGTTCTGGCCGATGCAGCCCATCAGTCCGCCGATTGCGCATCCGATCCCGTCCGCCAGCATGCCGCCCTTGATCGGTCCGAATTGCGGACGTTTCCAGTCCTCGTCATTGATCTTCTGGCATGTGGTCACCACGCCGACGACCCGCAGCGCCGCCGCTATGCCGGCGATCAGAAAGGCGGGGGCCAGCGGCAGTTCGAAGGAATAGGAAATATGGCCGATGCTCGGAACATGCAGCAGTGGTCCCGAGACCGCATCGGCCAGTTCGTCGGCGCCGACGAGCCCGAAGGCGATCGCCAGAAGAAAGCCGGAAAGTATCCCGATCGTCGAACACATCAGCCTCGCCATGCCGCCGGCCCAGATGCTGAATCCCATGGTGATTGAAAGCGTCAGTCCCGCGACAATCAGATGCCGCGTGTAGTGCGGATTGGAGGTGTCGCCGATATTGAGCACGTGGTCGATGCCGACGAGGCCAAGCTGTATTCCGACGATCATCACGATGAAGCCGCTGATGGCGGGCGGAAAAAACACCCGCAGACGGGAAAGGAAGCGGGAGATGATGATTTCGACGAGCGCCGCGAAAATGGTCATTCCAAAGACCGCCGACAATCCGTAGTGATCTGCCGCAAGCATCGATGGTCCGAGGTAGATCGCAGAAAAAACCGGCGCTGCGAGATAACCCGACCCGACCGGACCGCGCCAAAGCGCCTGCAGCACCGTGCCGACGGCGGCCGCGATCATGCCCAGGCTGATGGCGCTTACGGTCTCGTCATGCGAGGCGCCGCCTGCCTTCATGACGATGACGATGAGCACGAGATAGACGGCGAGCAAAGCGGCGTGCTGCGCGCCAAGCAGCACAAGTCTTGGAAGCGGCGGTACTTCGTCGACCGCATAGATCAGATCGGTAGGCCGCCGCGTCAAACTCGCCCCCAGTGTCAGTACGGAGCTTTTATGCCCGTCTGAAGTAACCTTCGCGTCGCCCGAATCGCATCGTAACCGAAGCGATGCGCCGTGAGAAGGGAGTGGGATTTCCGCCGTGCGGTCACCGCCGGACGGTGTATTTCTTCTCCAGCCGCATGGCGAGATAGGCGGCCGGAATGGAAACCAGGAGGAACAGCAGACCGACCAGGGTCATCGGCTCGAGATACTTGTAGTAGCTGTTGGAATAGATATTCGCGGCGTTGAACAGCTCGATGACCGTAATTGCGGCGAGCAGCGGCGTTTCCTTGAACATCGTGATCAGATAGTTGGCGAGCGGCGGGATCATCGGCGGAATGGCTTGCGGAAGGATGACGTAGCGCCAGGTCTGCAACGGATTGTAGTTGAGCGAGCGCGAAGCCTCCCACTGGCCTTTCGGAACATTGTCGATCCCGGCGCGAAACACTTCCGACGTATAGGTGCTGAAGTGGAGCCCGAGGCCGATCACGCCGGCGGCCAGCGGCGACAGGAACAGGCCGAGGTCCGGCAGCACGTAGAACAGGAAATAGAGCTGGACGAGGAGCGGCGTGCGGCGGATGAACTCCGACATCCAGTACACGGTCAGAGCAAGAGGGCGGTTGTGCGAGCGTTTCATGATCGCCAGGAACAGCCCCAGGACGTAGGCGACGGCTGCGCCCATGATGGTCGCTTCGACGGTGACGACCAGCCCTCCAAGCAGCAGCGGAAACACATCCGCCGCAACGGTCCAGCTCCAGTTCATGACCGTCTCACCCCGGCAAGCGTGATATGGCGTTTGCGCGCGATGCTGCGCGCCACGAAATCGGTGAACCCGACGAGAACCGAGGCGATCAGGAAGTATATCACCAGGATCAGCAGGAACGGTTCCAGCGTCATCGCTGTCTGCGCTCGTATGATCTGCGCGACGAAGGTCAGGTCGGCTATGGTGATCAGCGAAGTGACCGCCGTCAGTTTCATGAGTTCGATCAACAGATTGCCGAAAGGCGGTATCATCATCGGAACCGCTTGCGGGATCAGCACGTATCGATACCGTTGATACACGGTGTAGTTCAGCGCGGTGCTGGCCTCATGCTGCCCCTTTCCGACGGATTGCACAGCGCCGCGCACCACTTCCGATCCGTAACTGCCGAGATTGAACCCGCAGGCGATCACGCCTGCGGTAAAGGGCGACAGCGTCAGGCCGAGCAGCGGCAGCACGTAAAACATGAAAAACATCTGCACGAGCGCCGAGGTGCCGCGGAAGAATTCCAGATAGATCGTCGCCAGCACGCGCACGGACCTGGAGCTGGACAGGCGTGACAGGCCCACGACAAAGGAGATGACGAGGGCGAGAACTGCGCTGACCACCGTCAGCTTGATGGTCATCCATGTGCCTTCGATCAGCAGCGGGGTGAATTCGAGTATCTGGCCCATCGGATTGCCCTGGAGGGCTGCTCCCGCCAGGGAGCAGCTGTGGTTTCGGAGTTGCGGTCAGACTTAGTTGCCGGGGCAGAAATCGTCGCGTTTGACCTCGAACGTCGCCTCGGCTGAGAATCCGTAGGGCTCGATGATCGAGGCGAATTCGCCGCTTTCCTTGAGTTCGGCCAGCGCCGTGTCATAGGCTTCCCGGAAAGCGGTGTCTTCCGGGTTGAATGCAGCGCCCGCGCATCCGATCGGCACGCCCTTGACCGGCATCACCAGCTCCAGGTTGGGGTCATTGGTCTTCCTCAGGAGATCCTGTGTGCCAAGACCGGAAAGCGCAAAGACATCGACGCGGCCCTGCTGCAGCATCTTGATGCCGCTCGGCGGATCGGTGAAGACCTTGATCTGGTTCTGCTTGACGCCGCGCTCCTTTGCGTAGAGTTCTTCGGCGCAGCCTGCACAGGTGGTCATCGTCACGTCCGGATTGGCGGCAATGTCTTCATAAGTCTTGATATTATGCGGATTTCCCTTGGCGACGGCGAAGGCCTCGGCGCCGCAAAGATCGGGCTCGGAATAGATGATGGATTCGCACCGGTTCGGCTTGATGTAGAGACCGGACGTCGCCATGTCCACGCGACGGGCGAGCAGCGCGGGAATCATCGATCCGTAGGGCACCACCTGGGCCTTGAGCTCCGGCACGCCGAGCTTTTTCATCACCGCCCGTGCGACGTCGGGCGCTGCTCCCGTCACATAGCCGTCGGCCTTGATGTCGCTGTAGGGCGGCTCGTTGGCGACCGCAACGGTGGCGTAGCCCTGTTTGCGCAGCTTCTCCAGGGTGTCGGCCTGCGCGACGGCGCCCATCGCCAGACCTGCAACGGCGGTTACGACAAGTATTTCCAGCGGTTTTCTGAGAAATGACAAGGTCATTGATCGTCCTTTCGGTTGTTTCGTTCAGGGGTCGTTACGTGACGGTGATGAATTTGCTGAGGAAGTTGCGGGTTCTCTCTTCTTTCGGATGCGTGAAGATTTCTTCGGGCTTTCCTGCCTCGACGATCTTTCCCTTGTCGAAGAACAGCACGCGGTCAGCGAAATCGCGGGCAAAGTGCATTTCGTGCGTGACAGTCAGCATGGTCGTGTCGGAGTCGGCCGCCAGACGCCTGAGCACGTTCAAGACTTCATCGACAAGTTCCGGGTCAAGCGCCGAGGTCACCTCGTCGAACAGCATGATTTTCGGATCCATGGCGAGCGACCGGGCGATGGCGACGCGCTGCTGCTGTCCTCCGGAGAGTTCGTGCGGAAAGTGGTTCTGCTTGTCGCTGAGACCGACGAGCCCCAGCAGTTCCATGGCCTTTTCGCGCGCCTCGATCTTCGGCGTCCGGCGCACGAGGATTTGCGGCTGCTCGATGTTCTGAACCGCAGTCAGATGCGGAAACAGATTGAAGTGCTGGAACACCATGCCAATCCCGTTGCGCATCTTGTGGAGATGGGCGTCGCTCGCTTCGATCAGACGCCCGCCCTTCTCCTCGTGCCACAGATAGTCTCCATCAACGATGATCCGTCCGGAACTCAGCGTTTCGAGAGTCATGAGGATACGCAGGATCGTGGTTTTTCCCGAGCCGCTCGGGCCAATCAGCGCCAGCTTTTCACCCGGTTCGACATGCAGGTTGAGATCGTCGAGAACCTTAAGCTCTCCGAAGCTTTTATGAACGTTCTGGAATTCTATGATGTTCGCCATGACCGGACCTCACCCCCTTCTTCAGCGGGGGGAGGAGCAGCGCGGCGCCGGCGAATTACGCCTGACGGAACCGGATTTTGCGTCGTCAATCGGGCCGCACGAGACCCTTTGCGCCAGCTTTGGGCGCATTGCAAAAGTAATAATGATGTTCCCCTTTACATCTCTTAATGGATGTGATGTTGAAAATCATCATAACAAAGCAATTTGCACCTCATGTGCAGCAACACATGACATTATGAAAAAATAGCATCAAAAATTTTCGATATGTGAGAGAAAGAGAACGCGATGAACATTACGCCATCAGATTTGATCATCTTGCGGATGCTTCAGGAAAACGCCCGGGAGCGGCTCGAGACAATCGCCTATGAAGCCGGGCTCTCCGTCGCCACGGCGCAGCGGCGCGTACGCGCGCTGAAGGACGCCGGCGTCATCGAGCGCGACGCTGCGATCGTGTCTCCGCAGGCTCTCGGCTACAACATGACCTTCATCATTCTTGTCGAGCTTGAGCGCGAACGCATCGATCAGCTGGACGCGTTCAGACGAAAGGTCAAGCAGGAGTCCAGGGTCCAGCAGTGCTATTACATAACCGGCGAAGCCGATTTCGCCCTGGTCGCGCTCGCCCGGGACATGGACGATTACCAGAGACTGACGCAGCGCCTCTTCTTCGATGACAGCAATGTCAAACGGTTCCGGACATCTGTCGTGATGGACCGGACCAAGGTGGGCGTGGATGTGCCCGTCGAGGAGCCGGCGGAAGACTGATCTTCTTCTAGGCGGTTTCTATTTCCGGTGGCCGGTGGGCGGTGACAGGCGGGGGTTCCCCCTCATGGCGCTCGATCTCGACCAGGCAGGACAGCGCCGCCGGCCCCTGGGCAAGTTCCGAGGTCGCCCTGTCGGCGGTGACGATGTTGACGTTGCCGTGCCTGCAGCAGGCCGGGTCCCTGCTGGCGTCGAGGTCCAGCCATGCGCCGGTCGGCATCATGGCGACGCCGGGCAACACGTCCTCGCAAATGCGAACGCCTGCGAGGCATGAGCCGCGGTCATTGAAGATCCGCACGACGTCGCCGTCACGCAGGCCGCGGCTCGCAGCGTCCTGCTTGCTCATCACGCAGGCCTCTCGCCCGCCGATCTTGCCCTCAAGGCTATGGCGCGCATGGTCGAGTTGACTGTGCAGGCGCCGGGCCGGCTGGTGGGTCACGAGATGGATGGGCCATCGTTCCGCAAGGCGCGCGCCAAGCCACTCCACCGGCGGCGCCCAGGCCGGGTGCCCCGGATTGCCCGTAATGCCGAAGCCGGCGATCGTTTCGCTGAAGATCTCTATGCGCCCGGACGGCGTCGGGAGCGGGTTGGCGTCCGGGTCGTCGCGAAACGCCTTGAGCAATACGCAAGGGTCTTCCGGCGCGTCGAATGCAAAAAATCCGGCCTCCCGGAACGCGTCGAATTCCGGCATGTGGACGCCCGTTGCGGCGAGACGGTCGCGGGTGTCGTCGTAGAGGACGCGAAGCCACTCATCCTTGTCCTTGCCGCCGGTGAACGCCCCTTCCAGAGAATTCAGGCGGTCGTCCGGTGAGGAAAGCCGCGCAGCAAGCCCGGCGAATATGTCATGATCGTCGCGCGCTTCGGCGAAGGGTTCCGAAATCGCTTTCGTGGCGAAGAGGTGGGTGTCGCGCGGCGAGCCCGCAATGTCGTTTCTCTCCGCCGCGAGCGTCGCCGGAAACACAATGTCGGCATGGCGCGCGAGCGGCGTCCAGTGCGGTTCATGGACGATCACCGTTTCGGGTTTTCGCCAGGCTTCGCGCAGGCGGTTCAGGTCCTGATGATGATGGAACGGATTACCGCCCGCCCAGTAGACGAGGCGAATGTCGGGATAATGCAGCGTCTGACCGTTGTAGCGGAACGGCTGGCCCGGATGAAGCAGCATATCGGCGATGCGCGCCACGGGAATGAATGTCGATACCGGGTTGCGGCCTGTCGGCAGCGCGGCGAGCCGGACCGTCTGGCGGGCATTTCCGATGCTGTTGACAGCGCCGAGCCCCAGCGCGAAGCCCTCTCCCTTGCGCCCCACGCCGCCGAGCATCGCCGCAAGAACGACGGTCATCCAGTAGTTCATTTCGCCATTGTGTTGACGGGTCAGCGACCAGCTCGCATTGACGACTGTCGGCTGTTTCGCCATGCGTCTGGCGAGTGTGCGGATCGTGTCCGCATCGACGCCGGTGATCCCCGCAGCCCAGTCGGCGTCGCGCGCAATGCCGTCCGTGTCGCCGCAAATATAGGATTCGAACCGGTCGAATCCGGTGCAATAGCGCGCCAGGAAGTCCTTGTCGTGCAACCCTTCGCTCGTCAGCGCGTGGGCAAGCCCAAGCATCAGCGCGAGGTCCGTGTTCGGACGTATCGGCGTCCATTCGCTCGGATACCCCTCGTCGCGCGAAGGCGTGATCGAAACGATATGCGCGCCGGCCGCAACCGCGTCGGCGATGTCGCCTTTTTGGGTGTGACGCGCCACGCCGCCGGGATTGATCTGGCTGTTGCGCAGGGAAACGCCGCCGAACGCCACGACGAGCGCGCGGGCGTCGGCGATCGCGCGCCAGGACGTATGCTCGTCGAACAACTGGTCCAGCGGCGCCACCACATGCGGCAGCACGACTTCCGCCGCTGCATAGCTGTAGGTGTTTTTCGAAGACGTGTAGCCGCCGAACAGGTTAAGAAACCGGCGGAGCTGGCTCTGGGCGTGGTGAAAGCGGCCGGCGCTCGCCCAGCCATAGGAGCCTGCGTAGATCGCCTCGTTGCCGTGCTCCGTTCGAACCCGCATCAATTCGCGCGCGGCCATATCCAGCGCCTCATCCCAGGTTACAGCGACGAAACTGTCCTGACCGCGCCGGGCGCCGTCGTCCCCCTCCAGAAATCCCCTGCGGAACATCGGCCTTCCGATCCTGCAGGAATCCGAGAGGGTCTCCAGGACGGATTTGCCGATCGGCGACGGATCGGGATCGTCCTCGAAAGGCGCAAGGCCGGGTGCGCCGCTTCCGCCGGACTGCGCGCGATAGGTTCCCCAGTGCGTCGAGATAAAGGGTGCCCCGGACTTCGACATCGTCTCAGCGCGCCTCCGGACCTTCCGTGACGAAGGCCAGGCATCGGCTCTCCGGTCCGAAGTCGAACGCGGCGATCGCGGCGAAGGACGCCGCGCCGCTGGGCGTTGTGTCGATCCCCTCGGCAGCGAGCAGTTCAGCAGCTCTCCCGGCCTCGTCGTCCGTAATGGTGGTGAAACAGTCCGCATCCGTTTCGAGCGTGTCGAACGCGATCAGCGAGGCGTCCTTGCAGTCGAGCCTGCCCATGTTGGAAAGCGGCCCATCGGCGCGGGTGAGCGTCCCGTTTTCGACGCTGCGCAACAGGCATGGGGCCCGATCGGGCTCCACAATCACGATCGTCGGCTGTTGCGCCCAGAAGCTGCGGATGTAGGCGCTGATCGCCCCGGCGAATCCGCCGACGCCCGCCTGCAGAAAGACATGGCTTGGCCAGGAGCCGGAACGGTCGAACTCCACGCGGCATTCCTCGGCAATCACCGTGTAACCCTCCATCACCAGCGCCGGCCGTTCCACATACCCCTCCCACGACCCGTCTGCAAGCAGCAGCCACCCGTGACGGTCCGCCTGCTCCGTGGCGCAGGAGACTGATTCTTCGTAAGTGCCATTCAGTCGCTGGACCTCGGCGCCGGTTCGCCGGATGCGCTCTTCAAAGGCCGCCGGCGCGCTGGAAGGCAGTACGATGACTGCTTTCGCGCCGAAGTTACGCGCGCCCGTGGCGACCGACAGTCCGTGATTGCCCGCGCTCGCCGTGATGAAGGTCATGGAGGCTGCAGCTTTGCGCCCCGCCTCGCTGTCTGCGTCGGCCCCGGCTGCGTCGCTTATCATCTGCGCGACCGCAAAGCCGCCGCCAAGCGCCTTGAAACTGCCGAGCTCCATCCTTTGCGATTCGTCTTTCAGCCACAGCCGGTTAATTCCGAGATCATCGGCGAGCTCGGGAATGTCCCTTACTGGGGTCGGCTGGTATTCGGGACTTCGTTCCATAAGCCGGGCGGGGCGCTCGGCCGACACCCGGAACATATAATCGCGCTGCCCGCGATCGTGGCGTTTCCTCGTCATCAGCATGTGCGCATTATGCAGGCATGATGCGAGAAAATTGCCCAATTCTTGGCCAAAGGCAGAGTTTTTCCTTGAGGTTTCGCAGAAAAATTGCGGTTTCCGGATCACTGCCCCGGCCTTTGCCGGGCGCAGGGATTCGGTTCGGAGAAAGTTCGAAACCCCGATATATGCGGCTATATCAGCTGACTTCCCGCTTCGGAATTCGCGCGGACACGGGTTGGGCTGGCGCGCTGGCCCTGTTCAGGGGGGTCATGATATTCATGACCGTTTCACGAAGCCATTGATGCGCGGAGCTGGCGGTTCTTCGGCGGTGCCAGATCATGCAAATGGTAACGGGATCCACCTTCATCGGCAGATTGTAGATCGACAGACCGATGCGCGGCCCGATGCTTTCGGCAAGCTGGTGTGGTATCAGCGCCACCAGGTCGCTCTTGGAGACAGCGTTGTAGACGCCTGAAAAGCTTGGCGTGGTCATGACCACGCGGCGTTCGCGCCCCATCTGCGCAAGCGCATCGTCGCCAAGGCCCCTCAAATTGCCCCGCATCGACATAAGCATGTGTCCGAGACTGCAAAACAGGTCCATCGGGACCACGTCTCCAGGCAATACGCCGGCCTCGGCGAGCGCCGGATGGCCCTCCCGGGCGATCATCACATATTCGGATTTGAACACCGGCACATACTCGACC
Organism: Rhizobiaceae bacterium MnEN-MB40S; assembly: GCA_024343425.1. Lineage (GTDB taxonomy): Bacteria > Pseudomonadota > Alphaproteobacteria > Rhizobiales > Rhizobiaceae > Flavimaribacter. The sequence continues at coordinate 387,262 of BRLC01000003.1, read as the reverse complement.
CATTCGGGAAAATCCATCTTGGGTCTGAGCGTGAGATCGATGTGCACGTTTTCGAGATCGTTGACGCCTTCCGGATCCTGCAGTTCCGTCAACTGGATCCGCATATGCGGCGCATGACTGGAGAGGATCTTCGCGAGCGAGGGCATCAGCAGATCGCCGAAGAAATCGGTGCCGGAAATCATGAAGGAAACGCTCGACGTAGTGGGGTCGAATGCTTCCGCCCGTTTCAAAAGAGCGTCAAGATCCTCATACATGCGCTGAAGCGGCAATTCGAGGCTCTTGGCGAAATCCGTGGGAACGATTCTTTGCCCCTGGCGGATGAAAAGCGGGTCGCCGAGAGATTCCCGCAACCGGCCGAGAGCCGCCGATACCGCCGGCTGCGACAATCCTACGCGCGCGCCCGCCTTGACGGTCGATCGCTCCTGTAGCAAAGCGAACAGGATGCGCAGCAGATTGAGGTCCAGAGTCTGTATATTCATGGGATTAATATATTCTATATTATTAATTCATTTCCACAATTAATCCATATTTTCTACTGATTGGCTGTGGCCGCGATGATCGGGTCGTCCATCTTGCGCCTCAAGCGACTGGATCGTGGTGGCCACTTCTTCTCTTTCCTGTTGTGCCGTTGTCATTGTCGCGCCCGCTCCATCATTGTTTTTGCAGTAGAAAATCACTCTGTTACCGGCAGTATGGACGGTAATTCAATCCCGCACAAGCTTACCGTTGCACAAAAGACACGCGCTCAAACCACGTAATGTGACAGTCATGGCGAAAGCTTGAACTCATGACTTTGCAGGCGCTCTTATCGCCGCCGGGAGACATTCGTTAAAGGACAACAGACGCAGAAAGCTTCTGCTTGACACGGATGGGCCGATTGGCGTGGAAATGCCAGGCCATTTAAAGCGGCGAATCGGCGGAGGGGGAGTGTCATATGAACGGTGGAAGACCACCAGTCGCCACCCGTTTCTACTATGGGTGGGTCGCGATCGCCGTTGCGTTTCTGACGCTTGGCATAGCGGTCAACGCGCGCACGGCCTTTTCGCTCTTGTATCCGCCCATTCTTGACGAGTTCGGTTGGGAACGCGGCGTCACGGCCGCCATTTTCTCTGTCGGTTTCATCGCGTCGACGGCGTCGGTGCCCTTCATCGGCATGTTGATGGACCGCTACGGTCCACGCGTGATCCTGCCGGTCAGCGCGGTCGTGGTGGCGCTTGGCTACTACGCGGCGACCGTGGCGAGCACGCCGATTGCATTCTACCTCAGCCTTGGCCTGCTGGCGACCGGCGGATCCATGCCGTTGGCCTATGTCGGGCATTCGATGTTTCTGCCGAACTGGTTCGTGCGCCGGCGGGGACTGGCGCTCGGCGTCGCCTTTTCCGGCGTCGGAGTACTGGCGCTCGGCCTGTTTCCGCTGCTGCAGATCGTCATCGACACATCGGGCTGGCGCACCGCATGCGTCGCCATGGCGTGCGCATTTATCATCGTGATCATCCCGCTCAACCTGCTGCTTCAGCGCGGTCGGCCGGAGGATGTCGGCCTTTCCGCCGACAATGGAGAGGCGTCCGAGGGAGCGGATTCCGCCGCCGCCGGTCCCGTCATCGTCGACAAGGCCTGGGCGGAGCGTGACTGGACGCTGCCATCAGCCATGAGAACACGGCGTTTCTGGTGGATCGCCGCCGGATATTTCCTGGCGCTCTACGCCTGGTATGCGGTTCAGGTCCATCAGATCCGGTTCTTTCTTGATGTCGGCGTCAATGCAAGGGAAGCGGCGTTCGCCTTTTCTCTTGTCGCCGCCGCCGGCGTAGTCGGCCAGATTACAATCGGCCATTTCTCCGATCGTTTCGGCCGTGAGGTCGGCTGGTGCGTCGCGGTTTCCGGTTTCATGCTTTGTGCAATCGCCATGGTTGTCATGGAAAGTCATCCGAGCCGCTTGCTGCTTTATGCAGCGGTCGGCTTTCAGGGGTTGTTGGGATACGGGATCGCGTCGCTGTTTGGTCCGGTGACTGCCGAAATCTTCGCCGGAAGGCGTTTCGCCACAATCCTTGGCACTGTCGCCGTCATGGCTAATCTCGGAGCCGGAACGGGGCCCTGGGTTACCGGGTATCTTTACGATCTGGCCGGGAGCTACACTGTCGGTCTGTGGGTTGTCGCCATCGCCTGTCCGCTGTCGATGCTGTGCATCTGGATTGCGGCGCCGCGCAAGGTGCGCCGCGTGGCGGGCGCCACCCGGCGGTCCGCCCGGTGACGCCTGCGCGTCTGCCGAAACTGCAGGAGGAAGCCGCGCCGCGTGCAGGGCTTTCGCCCCTAAGCCTGCTGCACCAGCATGGCGCGGGCTTCCTCCATGGCAAGCGGCCGCGGCCGCTCGCATCCTGTTGTTATCGTGACGAACTCGCCGGTTTCCCCCGATTTCAGGATCGAGGTCATGATGTCGATCACGTGCAGCGCCAGTTCGAGCGAACAGCGGTGCGGTCTGCCCTCCAGAATGGCGAGCGCCATGTCGGACAGCCCGGCCGTGCGATAATTGGCGAGCGGTCCCAGGCTGTGGTGTTCCTGATTGGGAACAGAAAAGGGGTGGTCGTAGGCCTCCAGCGGGCTCACCGGCTCGGTCCCTTCGGTCATGGACAACGCCCCGCCGAAGAAATTGGGATCGGGAACATAGAGCGTGCCCTTCTCGCCATACAGTTCGATGTTGCCGTGTTCATGGCTCCACACGTCCCAGCTGGCGCCAAACGTCACCACCGCGCCGTTGGCGAATTGCAGCAGCGCGTGGATTGTCGTGGGCGTTTCCACCGGAATCGTTTCACCGGCGCGCGGCTCGGAAGAGATTGTCCTGCGCCGGCGCGGCGCGGCTGTCAGCGCCGCGACCTTTTCGACCGGTCCGATGAGCTGAACCAGATCGGTGATGTAGTACGGGCCGATATCAAGGATCGGTCCGCCGCCCTTCTGGTAGAAGAAATCCGGATTGGGATGCCAGTGCTCCATGCCGTGATTCATCACGAAAGCCGTGCCGCCCGTGATTTTGCCGATCGCGCCGCTGTCGACCAGGTGACGGGCGTGCTGGTGCGCGCCGCCCAGAAACGTGTCCGGCGCCGATCCGATGCGCAATTTCTTGTCGTCGGCCAGTTTGGCCAGGGTGAGGCCTTCATCGAGCGACAGCACGAAGGGCTTTTCCGAGTAGACATGTTTGCCGGCCAGCAGCGCCGCCTTCGAGACGTCGTGATGGGCCGCGGGGATGGTCAGGTTGACGACGATGTCGACATCGTCGGCGCCCAGAAGCTCCTCGAGGGAACTGTCGCGCACGTCGAATTCAGCGGCGCGCCGGGCTGAGGCCTTCCGGTCGATATCGGCGCAAGCCACCACCTTGACGCCTCGAAACAGCGGGGCGAGGCTGAAATAGGCCTGAGAGATGTTGCCGCAGCCGACAATGCCGACGCCGAGTGTTTTTTCCTGCATGGTCTACTCCGTCAGGGCCTTGAGGGACGCGATCGAACGGCGGGCGAAACGCTCGTCGTCATTCGGCTTGTCATGTTCCATCACGTACAGGCTGACATCGGCCTTCTTCAGCGCAGCCAGCAATGATTTCCAGTCCATCACGCCATGGCCGACATCCGCCCAGCCGTCCTCGTCGGCGTTTTCGCCCTCGGGAGCGATGTCCTTGACATGCGCCGCCACAATGCGGTCGCCATACCGGTTGATCCAGGAAAGCGGGTCGGCCTTGCCGCGCACGATCCAGGCGATGTCGGCCTCCCAGGCAAGCGTCGGACCGCCGTCCAGGATGTGCTGCAGCGGAATGCTGCCGTCGGACAGCGGGCTGAATTCGAAATCGTGATTGTGCCATCCGACCGTCAGGCCGGCGTTGCGGAACGGTTGACCGGCCTTTTCGAGCCGCGCGCCGAAGGCCCGCCAGCCGGCGGCGTCGCCCGGCCGGTCCGGCTCCATCAGATAGGGGCAGATGACCATCTTCATGCCTGTCGCCTCAGCCACGGCCATCGCCTTCTCCGGCGCGTCTTCCAGCATGTCGAGGCCGAAGTGGCCGGACGGCATCGCAAGACCGGCGGCCTGGAGCGCCGCGCCGAGCGCCGCCGGGTCCGCATAGAGGCCGCCATACCCTTCGACCTGGGTGTAGCCGAGCTCCTTCAGCATCGACAGGGTTTTTTCAAGGGGAGGAAATTCGCGGGAAGAATAGAGCTGGTAGGATATATCTTTCATGGGACATCCGTTCGTGGAGATAGGCCTGTTGGATAGCGCAGGGCTGCGGCCTTAAAGCCGAAGCTCCGTTTTCTTGTCGAATATGGACGCGCGGGCCGGATCGAAGCCGATCCTGACGGTTTCGCCTGTCGCGACCGCAAGTTGGCCGTCGACGCGAAACCGGAAATCCTGGCCGCCGAGTTTCGACCAGACAAGGGTATCGGATCCCATGGGCTCGACCACGTCGACCCGAACCTCTGCGCTGAACGGTGAACCGGCGGCCGCGTCGCCGAAGGCGATATGTTCCGGACGAACGCCGAAGGCGCAGGCGCCTTCCGACGAGCCGTCCTCGAATGGATACCGCTCAAGATCCACGACCACGTCGCCGGAAGTGAAGCGCGGTTTCCCGTCGCGCGTCACTGCGCCGTCCAGGAAATTGATGCTCGGAGAGCCGATGAACCCGGCGACATATTTGTTGATCGGGCGATTGTAGATCGTGTGCGGATCGGCGAGCTGCTGGATCGCGCCGCCGCGCATGATGGCGATCCGGTCGGCCAGCGTCAGCGCCTCGATCTGGTCATGGGTGACATAGATCATCGTGGTGTTTTCAAGCTGCTGGTGCAGACGCTTGATTTCCACGCGCAATTCGGCGCGCAGTTTGGCGTCCAGATTGGAGAGCGGCTCGTCGAACAGGAACACGTCGACGTCGCGCACCAGCGCCCGGCCGATCGCGACGCGCTGCCGCTGACCGCCCGAAAGCTGCGCCGGCTTGCGCTTGAGCAGCGGCTCGATATGCAGAAGTTCAGCCGCCTGCTTGATCCGCCTGGCGATCTCGTCGCGCCCCACGCCGGCGTTTCTCAGTCCGAAGGCCAGGTTTCCCTCCACCGTCATCTGCGGATAGAGGGCGTAGGACTGGAACACCATGCCGATGCCGCGGTCCTTCGGCTCCTCCCAGGTGACGTTTTTGTCACTGATGAAGATCTGGCCGTCGGAGATGTCGAGCAGGCCGGCGATGCAGTTCAGAAGCGTTGATTTTCCGCATCCGGACGAACCGAGGAGCACCAGGAACTCGCCGCGACCGACCTCGAGATTGAGATCCTGCAGGACCTTCACCTCGCCGAAACTCAAAAACAGGTTTTTAACCGATACGCTTGCCACGACGTTTTACCCTTTCACCGCGCCGGCGGCGATGCCGCGCACGAATAGCTTGCCCGAGATGAAATAGATGATGAGCGGCACAAGGCCCGTGATGATCGTGGCGGCCATGTTGACGTTGTATTCCTTCACGCCCTGCGTCGAGTTGACGATATTGTTGAGCTGAACCGTCATCGGATAGGTCTCCGGACCGGTGTAGACGACCCCGAACAGGAAGTCGTTCCAGATGCCGGTGACCTGGATGATCATGGCGACGACGAAGATCGGCAGGCTCATCGGCAGCATGATCCTCAGATAGATCGTCCAGAAGCCTGCGCCGTCGACGCGCGCCGCCTTGAACAGCTCTTCCGGGATCGACGTGAAGTAATTGCGGAAAAGCAGGGTCAGGATCGGCATGCCGAAGATCGTGTGCACGATCACGAGCCCTGTCAGGCTTCCGTAGAGGCCGATTTCGCGCAGGATGATGACGATCGGATAGAGCATCACCTGATAGGGGATGAAGGCGCCGACGATCAGGATGGTGAAGAAGATGTTGGCGCCCTTGAAGCGCCAGTTGGCGAGCGCGTAGCCGTTCACCGACGCCACCAGGATCGACAGGATCACCGAGGGAATGGTGATCCGCACCGAGTTCCAGAAACCGCGGGAAAGGCCGTCGCAGTTCAGACCCGTGCAGGCCGTCGCCCAGGCCTTGACCCAGGGTTCGAACGTGATTTCCAGCGGCGGCGAGAAAATATTGCCGAGACGGATCTCCGGCATGCCCTTCAGCGACGTCACCACCATCACGTAAAGCGGCAGCAGATAGTAGATCGCGGCGACAGTCAGCGTGCCGTAAATGATGATGTTGCGGCGAGACAGCCGGCGCTGCGGCTTCCGTCCGCGCGGTTCGGCCCTTGCGGCGCTGTTTGCAGGGAGCGTGGCGGTCGAACTATCCATGGCTCTTGCGGCCTCCGAATTCGAGATAGGCCCATGGAATGACGACGATCGCCACCGACAGCAGCATCATCGTCGACGCCGCAAATCCCTGCCCGAGATTTTGTGACAGGAACATTGCGTCATAAACGTATTTTGCAGGCACTTCCGAGGCGATGCCCGGTCCGCCGCTGGTCTGCGCCACGACCAGATCGTAGACGCGCACGATGCCGGACGCGATAATGACGACGGCGGTGATGAAGACCGGCCGCATCATCGGAATGACGATGAAGAGATAGGTTTTCCACATCGGGATGCCGTCGACGCGCGCGGCTTTCCAGATGTCCTCGTCTATGCCGCGCAGTCCGGCAAGCATAAGGCACATGACGAGCCCGGTGCCTTGCCAGAGCGCGGCGATCAGGATCCCGTAAATGACGATGTTCGCGTTGTAGAGCGGATCGAAATCGAAGCTTTCCCATCCGAGCGACCGCACCACGCTCTGGATTCCGAAATCCGGGTTGAGCAGCCATTGCCACACCAGACCGGTGACGATGAAGGACAGCGCGAAGGGAAACAGGAAGATCGAGCGGAACGTGTCCTCGAAGCGGATCTTCTGATCGAGCAGAGCCGCGAGAACGAATCCGATGATAAAAGAGAAGATCAGCGAGCAAATCCCGAAAATGAACAGGTTCTCGATGGAAATCAGCCACTTGTTGCTGTTCCAGAGGCGCTCATACTGATCGAGCCCGACGAATTTCGCCCGCGGCAGCAATTTGGAATTGGTGAAGGAATAGATGATGGTCCAGACGGTGCCGCCGACGAATACGACAAGCGCCGTCGCGATCATCGGGATCGCGCTGATCTTCGCATTCAGATTTCGGAACAGCCTGATTGGCCGATTGCTCGACATGCGGCTTCCCCCCGCTGATCCCCGGACCGGGGGCGCATTGCCGCCGGTCCGGGTCATTTCGGTTCAGCCTCAGTCGGCGTTTTCGACGATGTCGGCGTAGCGCTTCTGCGCGTCCTCGGCGGAGATCGACGGATCTTTCATGAACTCGACCATGAGGTCGTTGAACTGCGTCTGGGTGTCGGCCGAAAAGACCTGGTCGCCGGAAGGCAGCATGCGGCCGGCGGCGAGGATCTCCAGACCCTTCTTCATGCAGTCATTGGCTGCTTCGAGGTCGACGTCGCCGCGAATCGGCAGGGAGCCCTTCTTCAGGTTGAAGGCGACCTGCACCGGCTTCGAAACCATCAGCGAGGCGAGTTCGAGCTGCGCCTTGGTCTGCTCCGGATCGTCGAGTTTTGGGAAGTAGAAGGCGTCGCCGCCCGTCGAGATGTATTCATGCACGCCGAGGCCCGGCAGGCAGGAATAGTCTTGGCCTGCAACCTGGTTCGCGACCTGGAATTCGCCTTGCGCCCAGTCGCCCATGATCTGTCCGCCGGCTTCACCGGTGATCACCATGTTGGTGGCCTGGTTCCAGTCCTGGACGTTGGATTCCTTCGCCATTTCGCGGGCGTTCGCCATGGCTTGAAAGACCTTCGCCATTTCAGGACTGCGCGCCGCCTCGGCGTCTTTTCCGAGGTTGACCTGCTTCCAAAGGTCAATGCCGCCGATCGCGATCTGCACGGCGCCGAAGAGCAGGTTGGACTGCCAGGGCTGGTTGCCGAGCGCCAGCGGCACCTTGCCGGCTTCAACGAGGGCGGGAACGGCGGCTACATATTCGTCCCAGTTCGTGGGAACCGGAACGCCGGCGTCTTCGAACGCCTTGTGAGAGAGCCACAGCCACTGCGGGGAATGGATGTTGACCGGCACGCAGTAGATGCGCCCGTCAAGCGTGCAGCTGTCGAGCAGCGACGGCGGATTGACGACATCCTTCCAGTTTTCCTTTTCGGCGAGCTCCGTCAGATCGACGAACAGACCGGCCTCGATCAGTTCTTCGGCCTGGCGACCATGGTTGAACTGCGTGGCGCCCATCGGATCGCCGCCGGTGATGCGGCTGATCATCACGGGACGCGCCGTGCCGCCGCCGCCGGCGATCGCGCCGTCGACCCATTTGTTGCCGGTGGCGTCGAAAGCCTTGGCGAATTCGGCGACCGCGGCGGCTTCACCGCCCGATGTCCACCAGTGTGTCACTTCGAGGTCTGTCGCCTGAGCTGCGCCGAACGGCATCGCCACCGTGGCCGCCAAAGCGAGAAGTCGAGTATGAAAACGCATAGTTGTCCTCCCAATCTGCAACGTTGCAGTAAAAACGTTAGAAGAAAAGATTTCAATTTGCAATAGCGGCGTTCAAATCGATTCAATGCGGGCCTGAACGACGCTACGCAGGCGACTGCGGCTTAACCGAAAACAACCGGTGAGTGCAAACAGAAATTTCAAAAGAAGCCGCAATCATAAGAAAAACAGACCCTTACAGTGGTCCGGCGCGGGGTGAATTTAAGCGTCAGAGCGGATTGATGGCGTCGCTATCCAGAGCCGCGCGGGCGTGCGGACTTGCTTTTTTCCTGCAACGTTTTAGTAATATGCGCCCGGACCAGCTGACGACCCAGTCGTTTTTTCTCACTTCGTTCACGCCGGTCAATCGCCTGGAGGATATCTCGGTCATGGTCAAGTCAGCGCGTCCCGGAAGCCCGGCCCGTTCGGCTGACCGCCCCGGCGGCCAGCGGCCGACGCTGAAGACGATCGCCTATCTGACCGGCCTCGGCGTGACCACCGTGTCGAAAGCGCTGAAGAATGCGCCGGATATCGGCGAAGACACAAAACATCGGGTGCGGACTGTGGCGGACCAGGTCGGCTACCTGCCCAATCGCGCCGGCGTGCGCCTGCGCACTGGCAAAACCAACGTCATCAGTCTGATTCTGGACACGGAGGATGAAATCACCGGCCTGACCTCCAACATGGTGCGGGGCATTTCCGAGGTCCTTGCCGGAACGCAATACCACCTCGTGGTCACGCCCTATGGCGACCCGGGAGACCGCATGGGACCGGTGCGCTACGTCGTGGAAACCGGATCCGCCGACGGCGTCATCCTGTCGCGCACCCAGCCTGACGATCCACGCGTGCGCTATCTGGCGCAAAACAACATGCCGTTCGCCACGCATGGCCGGACCGACATGGAGGTCGAGCACGCGTATCATGATTTCGACAACTGCGCCTTTGCGCGCGAAGCCGTCGGTATCCTGGCGGGTCTTGGCTGCCGGCGGCTCGCCCTGCTCGGACCACCGGACAACCAGACCTATTCCCGCCATATGCAATCGGGGTTTCAGTCCGGCGTCGCGGCGCACGGTCTTCAAACCGTCGCCGTCAATGACGTGACGGTCGATGACCGCATTGAGGAAATCGAAAGCGCGGTTTACCGGCTGATGACGTCGGCCGATCGTCCGGACGGGATCGTCAGCGGGAGCGCCGCCACGGCGATCGGCATCTGCGTGGGCGCGGAAAAGGCGGGTCTGGCGATCGGCAAGGACCTGTCGATCGTCTCGAAACAGTCGTCCTTCACCTATCTTCGGTGGTTCCGCCCGGCGATCCACGTCATCGGCGAGGATTTTCGCGAAGCCGGCCGCGATCTCGCCCGTTCGGTGCTGGGGCTGATCGAGGGCGATCCTGTCTCAAGCCACCAGACGCTGGTCTATGACGGCGTTACCGAAGAGATCGGAAGCAGGCTCGAGGCCAGCGAACCCGTCTAGCCGGAATCAGGCATCGTCTCCGTCCTCGAACTCCTCGGCGAGATCGGCGATGAGGTTGCGGCGGATATGCGCCTTGTCGCCAAGCCTGCCGGCCGCCGCCGCCGCAAGCAGCTGCGCCATGCTCAATATGCTCGTCTGGGTCATCTCGTCCCAGGGAGTGGAGACGTGACAATTGAGCACCAGCGCGCCCTTGCGCTGCGCTTTGCCGGCGTTGGTCGGGTCGGTGATCGCGATCGAACGCAGCCGCGTCGTGCGCGCAAAGGTCAGCATGGTCGAGATCTGTGGCTGCCAGGGCCGCACGGCGAGGACGATCAGCGTATCGTTCGGCCCGGTCGAAGCCAGTTCTTCCGGCCAGGTCGCCGCGTTTTCCGAAATCAGATGCACGCCCGGCCGGATGCGCGACAGCAGGATATGGAGATATTTGGCGAGGCCGTTTTCTATGCCAAGTCCCGCAACCCAGACCCGGCCGGCCGTCGCGACGCGTTCTGCCGCCCGGTTAAGCTGATCCGACCTTAGTTCCTCGAATGTGCGCGTCAGATTGGCGCTTTCCACCTGCAAATGCAGGGAAACGGTGGTGGCCGCCGTCGGCTCGACCTGCGGCATCGGGATCTGCTGCACAGGCCCCGTCCTGTTGCGCTCTTCGCGCGCCTGCAGCCGCACGTCGTTGAAGTCACGGTAGCCGAGATTGCGGAACAGCCGCGCCGCCGTCGCCTTGGAGACGCCGGAATAGCCGGCAAGCTCCGTGGCGGACGCCGCCAGTATCTCGTCCGGACGGTCGAGCAGAAACCGCGCCAGCTTCTGTTCGGAGCGGGTCAGTTCGTCGAACCGTTCCTGAATGCGCAAGGCGAGTCGTGTTCCCATGGTTTCCTTTCCGACCGGATATCACCGATAGCAAAATTTTTGCGGCGCGGCGAAAAAATACGTGACAAGTCTTCGCAATTGTGAAACCTTCGTTTCAGAAAATCAATATTAAGAAACAAACGGGACAAAAAGTGTCTAAAACCAAAATCGTCAGGGAAAAGATCTGGTCGCGCCTCGCGGCCGTTGCGTTGCCGGATTCGCGATTTCATCTGAACTTTTCCGAGGTCATCCCCGATTTCGAGGGATCGACGGTCGCGACCGATCATCTCGTCGCCGACCGCCCCTACAGGGAAGGCGAATACGCTTTCATCACGCCGGACAATTGTCTCGTCGACCTTAGACGCCGCATGCTGCTCGCCGGCAAAACGATGGTGGTCTCCACCTACGGCATCTATCGCGGCTTCTATCTTCTCGCCCCCGGCATGGTGCCGGAGGGTCAGGAACTCTTCGCCGCCTGGCTCGACGGGCTCGAGCATTTCGGCCAGCGCATCACGCTGGAAGAAATCGCTGAACGCGGCCGGTTCGATTTCATGGTCACCGGCGCGTCCGCCGTATCGCTCGATGGCGTGCGGTTCGGCAAGGGCCACGGCTTCTTCGACCTCGAATGGGGCATGTTCTCCGAACTCGGCATCGTCGACGACCGCACGCCGGTCAGCGCCATGGTTCACGATGTCCAGGTCGTCGAGGACAAGCTGTTCGCCAGCCCGACCGACATACTGGTCGACACGATCGCGACGCCGTCGGGATTGCGACGCATAGAAAACCGCGGACCAAGGCCGCGCGGAATTCACTGGGATCTGCTCGAACCGGAACAGATCGAAAAGACGCCGCCGCTGCGAGAATTGCAGACGATGCGGGGTCTTAACACGGCCTGATTATCCTCCCCGTCCTTCATGAAAGGAGACTGCCATGAATCTGAATTTCAATCGCCGACATTTTCTCAAGACAGCGACGGCTGGCGCGGCGCTCGCGTTCACGCCGCAATTGGCGCGGAAAGCGTTTGCGGCCTCGCCGCTCACCATGCAGGCCGCCTGGATCAATGACGCCGAATTCTGCGGCTATTTCACAGCCATGGCCGAGGGCGATTACGAATCGGCCGGTCTGGACCTCACCTATCTTCCCGGCGGTCCGGACGTCATTCCGGAAAGCTCGATCATTTCCGGCAAGGCCGACCTGGCCCTGACGACGCCGGACACCACGATCAAGGCGATCGTCGATCAGGGCGCGCCCTTCAAGATTATCGGCGCGCAGTATCAGAAGAATCCGATCGGCATCGTCTCGCTCGCCAAGGCGCCGATCAATTCGCCTGAGGAACTGAAAGGCAAGACGCTCGCCGTGCCTCCGGTCAATGTCATGTCGGTCGAGGCGATGCTGAAGCTCAACGGCGTCGACGCTGCAGAGGTCAACATCGTGCCCTACGCCTACGATCCGACGCCGCTGATCAAGGGCGAGATCGACGCCTCGCTCGATTTCACCACGAATGTGCCCTATACGATCGAACAGCAGGGCGAGAAAGCGGTCAGCTTCCTGCTCTATGATTTCGGTTACAAGACCTACAACGACACGGTGGTGGTCACGGAAGACGTGCTCGCAAACAAACGTCCGGAACTGGTGGCCTGGCTGAAAGCCAGCCGCGCCGGCTGGAACGAGAACTTCGTCGATCCGGCCGTGTGGCCGCCGAAATTCGCCGACACCTGGTTCAAGGGAACGGGCCGCACGATCGAGAACGAGATTTTCTTCAACACGGCGCAGAAGCCGCTGATGGAGCATCCCGACGGAATTTTCGCCATGGACGAAGCCGGCGTCGCCGCCAATGTCGAAACGCTGAACAGCATCGGCATCAAGGCGACGCCGGACATGTTCGACACCAGCCTGCTGGCGGAAATCCAGGCGTGACGATGCAGGGTCTGCCGCTTGTCTTCGAAAACGTCGCCAAGGCGTTTCGCATCAAGGGGCAGGCCCTTCCAGTCATCGAGCGGCTCTCGCTCGACTGTCCGTCCGGTTCATTTACGGCGCTTCTCGGGCCGTCAGGCTGCGGAAAATCAACCCTGTTGCGTCTGGCGCTCGGCCTGGAGGACGCCGAGGCCGGAGCGGTCACTGTTGGCGACGAGCAGCCCAGGGCGGCGCGCCGCACCGGCCGTGTAGGCGTCGCCTTCCAGGATGCCGCGTTGCTGCCCTGGCGCACGGTGGAAAGCAACATCCTTGTGCCTTTCGAGGTGCTGGGGTCGCCGCCGCCGTCGGCGGAGCGGATGCGCGAACTCATCAAGCTCGTCGGCCTGACAGGCTTCGAGAAGGCCAGGCCCGGGGAGCTCTCCGGCGGCATGCGGCAGCGCGTGGCGATCGCCCGCTCGCTGGCCACCGAACCCCGACTGCTCCTCATGGACGAGCCTTTCGGCGCGCTGGACCTGATCCTGCGCCGGCAAATGAACCTCGAATTGCAGCGGATCTGGTCGCAATCACGCCCCACGACCCTCCTGATCACCCACGGCGTCGACGAGGCGGTCTATCTCGCCGACCGCGTGGTGGTGCTCTCGCAGCGGCCGGCCCGCATCGTCGCCGACGTAACGATCCCGTTCGAGCGGCCACGCCCGGCTGATCTTCACCGCGCGCCGGAGTTCCATGAATTGTGCGACGAGATCGGTTCGTATCTCGATCATTCTGCGGACGGCGCTGATTCATGAACGGTTCCGGAAACCGCGCGGCGACGCTGGTCTTGCTCGTAGCCCTCATTGTTATCTGGGAGATCGCCGGCCAGCTTCAGCTCGTCGCCGGCGGCACGTTGCCGGCGCCGTCGGCGATCCTGGCGCGCATCTTTGTCGATCGGGCGGATTACTGGCCGCATGTGCTGGCGACCTTGCGCACGTCCGCAGCGGGTTTCGTCATCGGAAACGCAATCGCGATCCTTGCGGCCATCTGTTTTTGCGTGTGGCCCTTTTCCGAGCGGCTCATGCGCGGCGTCAATATCGCGATCTTCGCCGTGCCGCCCATCGCGCTGGTTCCGGTCCTTGTCATCGCGCTGGACGGAGAGGTCGCGCGCATCACGCTGGCGGCGCTGCTGGTCTATTTCCCGACCATGACGGCGACGCTGTCGGGACTGAACGACATCGATCCTCGAACCGCCGATCTGATTTCCGCCTATGGCGGCGGCCGGTTTCGCGCGCTTCGCATGGTGCGGCTGCGCGCCGCCGTGCCTGCGATGATGAGCGGGTTTCAGGTGGCGGCGCCGGCGGCCGTGCTCGGCGCCATCCTGGCGGAATTCGGCAGCGGCGCGCGCTGGGGTCTCGGCACCTATCTCCTCGGATCGCTCGGTCGGGCCGAGCCCGACAGGCTGTGGGGCATCGGCGTCACCGCCACGGCGATCGCCGGCGTCGGCTATGGACTTGCCGCGCTCGTCGCGCGCATGACGACCGGCGTCAACCGGGCCGTGACCATGGCCCCGGAGCCGCCGCAGGCGGGCGATGCGGAACACCGCATGCGGTCGATCGCAATGACCATCGCGGCGATCGCCTTTCCGTTTCTCGTCTGGCAAGCGCTGCTCGTCATCAGCCAGCTTTCGCCGATCATCGCCAAGACGCCGCTCGGCGTCGTCGATTACCTGTTCTTCTCCAACGCCAGCGCCGTCGCGCAACAGAAACTTCTCGCGGCGCTCGCCGAAACCATTCCGATCACCATTGGCGGCATGTTCCTGGGTCTCGCCATCGCCTTCGTCCTGGCCTTGATTGCCTTCGCGGCCCCAACGATCATGAACGCGCTCCTGCCTTTCGCGCTGATCACCCAGACCATGCCGCTGGTCGCGCTCACCCCGCTCGCCGTGCTGATTTTCGGTCGCGGCGTCGCCGTGACGCTGGTGATTACGGTGTCGGTGACCTTCTTCGCAGCCTTCGTTGTGCTGGCGCAGGGTTTTGCGCTGATACCGCGCGCGGCCTTCGACCTGGTCGACGCCTATGGCGCGAATACCGTCAAGAAGCTGTGGCTGGTCGCCATTCCGGCGAGCCGCAACTGGCTGTTCGTCGCCGCAAGGCTCGCCATGCCCAAGGCGTTGCTCGGAGTCATGATCGCCGAATGGCTGGCGACGGGCAGAGGCCTCGGCAATCTGCTCAACCAGTCGCGCGGCTATCTCGATTACGGGATGATCTGGACCGTCGCGCTCGTCTCGGTGCTCGTCGCCGTCGCGCTCTACCAACTCACCTATGCGGTCGACCGGATGACCCGGCCGCGCTAATGCGCCTCGTCCCAGTTCGAGGCGGCGCGGGCGTCGACCTTCAGCGGAACCTTCATCGCCACCGCAGGCATCGCTGCGTTCTCCATGATGTCGGTCGCCACGCTGATCGTTGCGTCGACCTCGTCGTCCGGCGCCTCGAAGATCAGTTCGTCGTGCACCTGCAAAAGCATGCTTCCCGTCAGCTTCGCCTCGTCCAGCGCCGCGTCCATGCGGATCATCGCGCGCCGGATGATATCGGCGGCCGAGCCCTGGATCGGCGCGTTGATGGCGGCGCGCTCGTTGAACGACCGGACCTGCGGATTGGACGACCTGATCTCCGGATAGTGGGCCCGCCGGCCGAAAATCGTCTCCACATAGCCGTGCTCGCGGGCGAACGCCTTGGTCGACTCCATATAGTCGCGGATGCCCGGAAAGCGTTCGAAATAGGTCTTGATGTATTCGCTCGCCTCCGAACGGGGAATTGAGAGCTGGTTGGCGAGACCGAAGGCGGAAATGCCGTAGATGATGCCGAAATTGATCGCCTTGGCGCGACGGCGGATTTCCGGCGGCATGTCCTTGACCGGCACGCCGAACATTTCCGACGCGGTCATGGCGTGAATGTCCAGACCCTCTGCGAACGCCTTTTTCAGCGCCTCGATGTCGGCGACATGGGCGAGCACCCGCAATTCGATCTGCGAATAGTCGGCCGAAACCAGTTTGTAGCCCGGCTGCGAAACGAAGGCTGTGCGGATCTTGCGGCCCTCGGCCGTGCGCACCGGAATGTTCTGCAGGTTTGGTTCGGACGATGAAAGCCGGCCGGTCGTCGTCGAGGCGAGCGCATAGGATGTGTGCACCCGGTCGGTCTCCGGGTTGATGAAGCCCGGAAGCGCGTCCGTATAGGTGGATTTCAGCTTTGTGAGCTGGCGCCATTCAACGATCTTGCCGGGAAGTTCGAGCCCTTCGGCCGCCAGTTCCTCGAGCTTCTGCGCCGTGGTCGACCACTGGCCGGAGCGGGTTTTCGTGCCGCCCGGAAGCCCCATCTTGCCGAACAGGATCTCGCCGAGCTGGCGCGGCGATCCGACGTTGAACTTTTCGCCGGCAAGCGTCTGGATCTCGTCCTCGAGGGCGGCGGCGCCTTGCGCGAAATCGCCCGACAACCGCGACAGGATCTGCCGGTCGACGCTGACGCCGCGCATCTCCATGGCGGCCAGCGTCGCCACCATCGGGCGCTCCAGCCGTTCGTACACGCTGACCAGGCCGTCGGCCGCAAGACGCGGTTTCAGCGCCTGCCAGAGCCGGAGCGTGACGTCGGCGTCCTCGGCGGCGTAGGCCGTCGCCTTGTCGATATCGACGAAATCGAAGGTGACGGCGGAGCGCCCGCTTCCGGCGACTTCCTTGTATGGAATTGGCTTGTGGCCAAGCCAGCGTTCCGACAGCGCATCCATGCCCTGGCCGCCGACGCCGGCGTCAATGGCGTAGGAGATCAGCATCGTGTCGTCGAAGCTTGTAATTTCGACGCCGTGGCGCTTCATGATCAGCCAGTCATATTTCATGTTCTGCGCGATCTTGAGGACGGAGGCGTCTTCGAGCAGCGTTTTCAGCCGCGCCAGCGCTTCATCGACCGGGATCTGGTTTTCCACCAGACCGCCGCCCAGCAGGTCGTCGGCGCCCGCCTTATGGATCAGCGGCGTATAGGCGGCCTGGATCGGCCCGCTCGCCGCCGCCTTGCCGTCCTGCGGTTGGTAGGCGAGCGAAAAGCCGACCAGTTCGGCCTGCATCGGATCGAGCGAGGTCGTTTCCGTGTCGAAGGCGACCACGCCGGTTTCCCGGGCAGCGGCGATGAAGGCGTCCAGCGCCTCGACGTCGCGCAGACACAGATAGGAGGAATGATCGATCCTGGCGCTGGCGGCCTCTTCGGCCCGCGCCTTGGCGAGCGCCGCCGGCGTCCATTGTCCTTCTTCCGAGTCGCTGGCGGTCGTGGCCTCCGGCGTTGCGGCGTCGCCCTTGTCGAGATCCGGTCCGCGCGCCGCGGCGCCCCACGCGACGTCGACGGTGGCCGGATCGATCTCCGAGACTTCGGCGCCGGTCGCCTCCGCAACGCGGCGTGTCAGCGTCGTGAATTCCATGGCCTTCAGGAACGCGATCAGTTTCGGGCCGTTCTGCGGCTCCAGTTTGAAACTGTCCAGATCGTCCTCCACCGGCGTGTCGGTCTTGAGCGTCACAAGCTCGCGCGACAGGCGCGCCTGGTCGGCGAATGCGATGATGTTCTCGCGCCGCTTGTTCTGCCTGATCTCTTCCGCCCGCGCGAGCAGCGTGTCGAGATCGCCGTATTCTTCCAGAAGCTGAGCCGCCGTTTTCGGCCCGATTCCCGGCACGCCCGGCACATTGTCGGTGGAATCGCCGGTCAGGGACTGCAGGTCGATCATCTTTTCCGGCGGAACGCCCCATTTCTCGATGACCTCGTCGCGGCCGATCTGCCGGTCTTTCATGCTGTCATACATCGACACATGCGGGGTCACGAGCTGCATCAGGTCCTTGTCGGACGAGATGATCGTCGTGTCGGCGCCGGCTTCCTCGGCGAGCCGCGCATAGGTGGCGATCAAATCGTCGGCCTCGAAGCCTTCCAGCTCGATGCAGGGCAGGTCGAAGGCCTTGGTCGCCTCGCGAATCAGGCCGAACTGCGGAATAAGGTCTTCCGGCGGCTCCGACCGGTTGGCCTTGTAGTCGGGATAGAGTTCCTTGCGGAAGGTCTTGGAGGAATAGTCGAAGATCACCGCCAGATGGGTAGGCGTCACCCCGACGGACGTGTCCCGCGCGTCGGCGAGTAGCTTCCACAGCATGTTGCAGAAGCCGGCGACGGCGCCCACCGGCAGGCCGTCGGATTTGCGGGTCAAAGGGGGCAGGGCGTGGAAGGCCCGGAAAATGTAGCCAGACCCGTCGACCAGGAAGAGATGATCATTCTTGTTCATGGCGGAATGGATACCCCAGCCGCGATACCGCGTCCATGCCGTTGGTTCGCCCGCAAGGTTCAAATCTTTCAACAGGAGCGCGCGCGCCGCTGAGGGTCGTGCAAAAAGCGGCTAAGAATCAGGCGCGGCGGCCGATTTTCCCAACTCATTTGACAGTTCGATGCAGGAATCCCGTGCTGCCAACTCGGATTTCAAAAATATTTTTTTGATCGGTTCGGGTCGGTTGTCGTCAGGGTTGCTGAACCGCGCCAAAACGGCCGGTTCCTCGCTTTCGAGTTGCGCCAAAATCTTCGCCGCGCTCACCCGTTCGGGTGATGATGCGGCTTACCCCTTGATTCTAATGACAACTTGTCACATTGCCAATTCCGGACCGAAACAGGTAAGTATTCATCCTGCAGATAGTTTCTATCAAGCCTGGATATTCAGTTTCGGACCACCGCCCGGGATTCGCGTGATCGCGACAGCGTTGAAATCGCTGTCGCGAGCGTTCCTGCGGGCCTGCGGCGGCAATTGTGTCCTTGAATTGCCACATTCGTCTCCACAAATATCAGGAACCGGCAATTAGATAATGCCGATGTCTGGCGAGAGGCATGTCCCCCGCCGCGTCAGACATAGGGCGGTGACCTCATCCCCCCTCTCCGGGTCGCCGCCTGCATCCCCAACGCCACCGTGACATCCCCCTCCAGTCACGGTGGCACTTTTTTATCCGCCTCACGGAAAATGCGATCATTGCCGCTTGTGTTCGTCGACCGGCAAGGCCTATGGTCCCGCCGATTCAAAGGAGCATAGCAGCCATGGCCGATCTAGAAGACGTTCTCTCAGCAGCCGACGCAAGTCTGGAGGCGAGCCTCGGGCGCCTGATGGACCTGGTTCGCATTCCCTCCATTTCGACCGACAAGTCCCACGCCGGCGATTGCGAAAAGGCCGCGGAATGGCTGGTCGAAAGCCTGTCGGAAATCGGGTTCGAGGCTTCCGTGAGAAAGACCGACGGCCACCCGATGGTCGTCGCCCATCATGCCGGCGCCGCCGCCGCGGCGCCGCATGTGCTGTTTTACGGCCACTACGACGTGCAGCCCATCGACCCGCTCGAACTGTGGAGCACCGATCCGTTCGAGCCGACCTTTTCGGAAACGCCGGACGGCCGCAAGATCATCACCGGTCGCGGAACCAGCGACGACAAGGGCCAGCTTCTGACCTTTGTCGAGGCCTGCCGCGCCTGGAAAGAGACGCGCGGCGACCTGCCGCTGAACGTCTCCATACTGTTCGAGGGCGAGGAGGAAAGCGGATCGCCGTCGCTCATTCCGTTTCTTGAGGCCAACAGCGACGAATTGAAGGCGGATCTGGCGCTCGTCTGCGACACCGGCATGTGGGACGCGGAGACGCCGGCGATTTCCGTCAGCCTGCGCGGCCTCACCGGCGAGGAGATCACGATCCATGCGGCGAGCCGCGATCTGCATTCCGGCCACTATGGCGGCGCGGCCGCCAATCCCATCCATATTCTGACCGGCATTCTCGGCGAGATGCACGACGAGACCGGCCGGGTGACGATTCCCGGCTTCTATGACGGCGTCAGCGAAACCCCGGACGATATCAAGGCGATGTGGGACGGCCTTGGGCGCTCGGCGGAGTCCTTCCTGAGCGAGGTGGGCCTTTCCAAACCGTCCGGTGAAGAAGGCCGCTCGGTGCTGGAGCTCACCTGGGCCCGGCCGACCGCCGAGATCAACGGCGTCTGGGGCGGCTACACGGCACCCGGCTTCAAGACGGTTATTCCGGCGGAAGCCTCGGCGAAGATCTCGTTCCGTCTGGTCGGCGAACAGGATCCGCATGCCGTGCGCGCCGCCTTCCGGGAATTCGTCTCCTCCCGCATACCGGAAGACTGCTCCGTCGAATTCAAGGCCCACGGAACGTCGGGCGCCATTCATCTGCCCTACGAGTCAGACGAACTGGCGAGCGCCGGCAAGGCCTTGACCGAGGAATGGGGTAAACCCGCCGCCTTCGTCGGCATGGGCGGCTCCATTCCCGTCGTCGGCTTTTTCCAGTCGATGCTCGGCATGCAGTCGCTTCTGGTCGGTTTCGCGCTGGAGGACGATTGCATCCATTCGCCGAATGAAAAATACGACGTGAAATCCTTCCACAAGGGCATCCGGTCCTGGATCCGCATCATGGACGCGCTTGCAGCGCCGAAGGCTTGAGCCGCGCCCAGCCGGGCCGCTCGAACAGGAAACGGCCGTAACCTGTGGTCTCGACCAGCAGGAACAGGACGGCCGGGCCGACGACCGCCGCGATCCAGACCAGCAAGGACACGGCGCCCACGTTGTCGATCAGTCCGGATTTGACGAGAATGACCCGGCTTGCCGCCATCGGCAGGAAGAACGCCAGATAGATGACGATCGAATGCGCGCCGCACCAGCGGATTGCGCGCGCCAGGCGGTAACGGTCGAGCGCTGCGCAAATTGCGATCAGAGCCGCCGCGCCTGTAAGACCAACCGCGAAGGATACGCCCGGCCACTGCGACGCCGCGGCGCCGTTCCCCGGCGTCCATTCGGTGAAAAGCCAGATTGCGGCGAGAGCAATCGCGCTGAAGGCGAGCGAAGCGGGCAGACGCGTTCTCATGAGATCGGCGAGCCGGAAGATGTGGTCGCAATACGCGTATCCGACAAAGAACCAGACATAGTAGCTTGCGAATTCGTCGATCACGACGACGCCGGTATGGATCGGAAGCATCTGCAGGATAAAGGCGGCGATCGCGACGGCCGCCGCCGGCAATCGGCGCAGAGCTCGCGTCACGAGGAAGAAGATCGGCAGAATATAGATGAACCACAATGTGCCGAACGGCTGGACAAGCGCCGTCAGCCAGGCGATCAGCGGCGCCGCCAATCCGCCGTCCATCGCCATGCCGGGCGCCTTGAACACAAACTGGATCGTTAGCCACAGCAGGTAGAAATAGACGAAGTGGACGACCTTCGAATCGATATACCGGTCGAGCGGCCGGTCAATCGAGCGCATCAGGAATAGTCCGGCGACCATGAAAAAGGCAGGCATGCGGAATGGCTGCGCCGTCTGCACGAACACATGCATCCATCCCTCCGACCCCATCGCTTCCTCGACGCCGAGCACGGAATGCATCATCACGACCAGAAGGATCGAGAACCCTTTCAGGTAGTCGACCCATCCGACCCTGCCGGTCTCCAGGTGAATATAGGGTTCTCCGGTCCTTTCCTTCGGGGAAAGTCCGTCTGTCATGCGCATCCGACAGTCGCCTCCTTCGCGTCGCTCAACTGTTAACTCCGACGCAATGACAGAGCGTTAAGATAATGGCGTGCGGCAAGCCTGCCAGTCGTCAGGATTAACGACGCCTTAAAAAACCGCAATTAGGGTCCACTGCACCGCAAAAACCTTGATGGATTCATGGCCAGAAACAAGAAGACCCGCAAGAAGATCGATCCCGTGCTGGACAAGTCCGGCCGGAAGTCCGATCTGAGGGCCGACGCAAAGGACAGGGTTGGCCGGTCCGGCAAGTCCGGGCGCGCGAAACGCGGGCCAAAGGCGTCTGTGGGCGCCAGGCGATCCGGCGCGCTGCGCAGGTTTCTCGCGGTTGCGGCGCGGCGCGGCCTCTATTGGGGTTTCGTCCTGGGTCTTTGGGGAGCGATCGGTCTCGCCGGCCTGATGGCGTTCTACGCTGCAAAGATGCCGAGCGCGACCACATGGGCCGTGCCGGAACGCCCGCCGAACGTCAAGATTCTTTCGACAGACGGCGGCACGCTCGCCAATCGCGGCGCAACCGGCGGCGAGGCGGTGACGCTCGCCAGCATGTCCCCATACATTCCCCAGGCCGTCATCGCCATCGAGGATCGCCGGTTCTATTCGCATTTCGGGATCGATCCGGTTGGCCTCGCCCGTGCGATGGTCAGCAATCTGATGGCGGGCGGCATGGTGCAGGGCGGCTCCACGCTTACGCAGCAGCTGGCCAAGAACCTGTTCCTTTCGCCGGAGCGCACCATCGAGCGCAAGGCGCAGGAAGTCATGCTCGCCTTCTGGCTGGAGCAAAAATTCACCAAGGACCAGATTCTCGAAATGTACCTCAACCGGGTCTATTTCGGTTCTGGCGCCTACGGCGTCGAGGCCGCGTCGCGGCGTTATTTCAAGAAATCCGCGCGCGACGTCAATCTCGCCCAGGCGGCGTTGCTCGCCGGCCTGCTCAAGGCGCCGTCGCGTCTGTCGCCGGCGCGTGACCCGGACGCCGCCGAAGCCCGCGCCCAGCTCGTGCTGGAAGCCATGCGGGAGGAGGATTTCGTCACCGACCGCGAAATCACCACCGCCATGACCCAGGCGCCCACGCGGGCGCGCAGCTACTGGAGCGGCGCAGAAAACTATGCCGCCGACCTGGTCATGGACCGGCTCGAGAATATCCTCGACGGCAAGATCGAACAGGACCTCATTGTCGACACCACCATCGACCACCGCCTGCAGCGACATGGCGAGGCAGTCATCCAGGAAGCGATCGCCCGCGAGGGCGAAGCAAAGAACGTTACGCAAGGCGCGCTGGTTTCGATCGACGGATCCGGCGCCATCCGCGCCCTGATCGGCGGTTTCGACTATACGGTGAGCCAGTTCAATCGCGCCTCCACGGCCAGAAGACAACCGGGCTCGGCGTTCAAGCCGTTCGTCTACGTCGCCGCCATGGAAATGGGGCGCACGCCGGAGACCGTGCGCAACGATACGCCGGTCAGGATCGGCAAATGGACGCCGTCCAATTATGACGACGAGTATCGCGGTCCGGTGACCTTGTCCGAAGCGCTGACAAAATCGTTGAACACCGTCGCCGCGCAACTCGTCATGGAGGCGGGGCCGCGTCGCGTCGTCAAGACGGCGCATCGCATGGGCATCGAGTCCAAACTGGAAGCCAACGCCTCGATTGCGCTCGGCACGTCGGAGGTGACGCTCACCGAACTGACGGCCGCCTATGCGCCTTTCATGAATGGCGGCTACAAGGCGACGCCGCACATCATAAGGCGGGTGCGCACGGCGTCGGGCAAGGTGCTTTACGAAAACACCTATGACAATCCGCCGCGGGTTCTGCGGCCGCAGGTCGCCGGCATGATGAATTCCATGCTGATGCGCGTCGTCAGCGAGGGCACCGGTCGCCGGGCGGCGCTCGGGCGGCGCGACGCCGCCGGCAAGACCGGGACGACGCAGTCCTTCCGCGACGCGCTCTTTGTCGGCTACACGGCCAACCTGACGACCGGCGTCTGGTTCGGCAATGACGACGGAACGCCCACCAAAAAAGTGACCGGCGGCACGATGCCGGCCGAGGCCTGGCGCGGTTTCATGACCGCTGCGCATGAGGGCGTCGCAATAGCCCGCCTGCCCGTCGGCTACAGCGTGTCGGGCGGCGGTTCGGTCGCGACGCCGGCTGTGCGGCCGGAAGAGGATGATTCCTCCCCCGGGATTTCGACCGAACAGACGGGATCAACGAATCGCAGGCTTCCGCCGGCCTCCGTCGGCGGCGGCAAAGCTGCTGGCGGCGGTCAGACAACTCTGCTCGAAATTCTTCTCGGCGAGTAAAAAATCTTGAAACTGCATGTATTCGGTCGATTTCAAGTGCGGAAAGCCTGTTTGGCGGACGAAAATCCGCCGCAACTGATGCCGAAATACAACACATATTTTTCTTTGCGAACGCTTTTCTACAAACCCCTTGAATTATCGGCCCGTCCGCGTTCTGTTAAGAATCGTTAATCGAGTTAGGGGACATCCAAAACATGCGGCCATTTCACCGGCTCTTATTGAGTGTGGCAGGTTTTCTACTGCTTGCCGCCAGCGCCAGTGCGGCCGACATTACGCCGGCGAGCGAACCGGCTCCGGCTGACGAGCTTGTTCATCGCGGCATCGTCTTCGGCAAGAACTCCGACTATTGGGAAGTTCGCCTCGGCGGAGGCGTCTACGATTGGGGTCCGGCCACGCCGAGCGACTTCAGCGGCGGCGTCGTCAATGCGGAAATTCTGGCGCCGACCTTCGATGTGCTGTCCTTCATCGGATCGCCGAGGGTGTATCTCGGCACGGATATCGCCATTTCCGACGACGCCATTCACACCGTCTACGCCGGTTTGAACTGGCAGGCCTATTTCACGCCGAAGCTCTATATCGGATTCAGCGGCGGCGGCGCCTGGGTCAGTTCGCAGATCACCACGAGCGCGAACGGCGTCACCAAGGATCTCGGTTCGGAGTATCTGTTCCATCTCCAGGCGAGCGTGGGTTACGACATCACGTCGGATGTGACGATGGAAATTTTCTACAATCACTTCTCCAACGCCAATCTGGCCTACACCAATCCGGGTCTCGAATCCGTCGGCGCGCGTATCGGCTACCGCTTCTGACAATTCGACGGTTACGGTCCGTCCCGTGCAGCGGTCGCGTTGCGCCTTCCGGCACAGCGTGCGTCTCCGGCTATTGCATGCAACCGGGCACAATGCTACTCGCGGCGTCACATTCGGGCTTCGACCGAATTTTAAATCCGTCTTGCAGTCCGAAAACGGCTTTCTTATATACGCAGCAACACTGGCGCATGCGCACGCGCCGGGGGAATAAGAGACTATGCTAGGGACTGCCAATCGGAATGCCTCAACGGGTCCGGGCGGTTCGCTTCAAGGAGTATGAAACATGGCAAAAGTAATCGGTATCGATCTGGGAACGACGAATTCCTGCGTCGCCGTCATGGATGGATCAGACGCGAAAGTCATCGAAAACGCGGAGGGCGCGCGCACCACGCCGTCCATGGTCGCTTTCAGTGAAGACGGAGAACGTCTGACAGGTCAGCCCGCCAAGCGGCAGGCCGTCACCAATCCGGAAAACACCCTGTTCGCCGTCAAGCGCCTCATCGGCCGCCGCTACGACGACAAGATGGTCGAGAAGGACAAGGATCTCGTCCCTTACAAGATCGTCAAGGCCGACAATGGCGACGCATGGGTCGAAGCCAACGGCGAAAGCTATTCGCCGTCGCAGATTTCCGCGATGATCCTTCAGAAGATGAAGGAAACAGCAGAATCCTATCTCGGCGAGTCGATCGAGAAAGCCGTCATCACGGTCCCGGCCTACTTCAACGACGCCCAGCGTCAGGCCACCAAGGACGCCGGCAAGATCGCAGGCCTCGAAGTTCTGCGCATCATCAACGAGCCGACCGCAGCCGCGCTCGCCTATGGCCTCGACAAGAAAGACGGCAAGACCATCGCCGTGTACGACCTTGGCGGCGGCACCTTCGACATCTCGATCCTCGAGATCGGCGACGGCGTCTTCGAGGTCAAGTCGACCAATGGTGACACCTTCCTCGGCGGTGAGGATTTCGACATGCGTCTGGTCGAATATCTCGCCAAGGAATTCAAGAAGGACCAGGGCATCGACCTGACCGGCGACAAGCTCGCCCTGCAGCGCCTCAAGGAAGCTGCGGAAAAGGCCAAGATCGAACTGTCGTCCTCCTCGCAGACCGAAATCAACCTGCCCTTCATCACCGCGGACCAGACCGGTCCGAAGCACCTGACGATGAAGCTGTCGCGGGCCAAGTTCGAAAGCCTCGTGGACGATCTGGTTCAGCGCACGGTCGCGCCGTGCAAGGCGGCTCTGAAGGACGCTGGCATCCAGCCGGCTGAAATCGACGAAGTCGTTCTGGTCGGCGGCATGACCCGCATGCCGAAGGTCCAGGAAACGGTGAAGCAGTTCTTCGGCAAGGAGCCGCACAAGGGCGTGAATCCGGACGAAGTCGTGGCCATGGGCGCTGCAATCCAGGCCGGCGTTCTGCAGGGCGACGTCAAGGACGTTCTGCTGCTCGACGTAACGCCGTTGTCGCTGGGTATCGAAACGCTCGGCGGTGTCTTCACCCGTCTGATCGATCGCAACACCACGATCCCGACAAAGAAGTCCCAGACCTTCTCCACCGCTGAAGACAATCAGAACGCGGTGACGATCCGGGTCTTCCAGGGTGAACGCGAAATGGCCGCCGACAACAAGATGCTCGGTCAGTTCGATCTGGTTGGTCTTCCGCCTGCGCCGCGCGGCGTGCCGCAGATCGAGGTCACGTTCGACATCGACGCCAACGGCATCGTCAACGTCTCGGCCAAGGACAAGGGCACCGGCAAGGAGCAGCAGATCCGCATCCAGGCGTCTGGAGGCCTGTCCGACGACGACATCGAACAGATGGTCAAGGACGCTGAAACCAACGCCGCGACCGACAAGGCCCGCCGTGAAGCCGTCGAGGCGAAGAACCAGGCTGAAAGCCTGATTCATTCTACCGAAAAGTCGCTGGCTGACTACGGCGACAAGGTCGGCGACGAAGACCGCAAGTCGATCGAGGACGCCCTGGAGGCGCTCAAGACCGCAGTCGCGGCCGAAGAAGCCGATGGCGAAGACATCAAGGCCAAGACCCAGACTCTTGCCGAAGTGTCGATGAAACTCGGTCAGGCGATGTATGAGCAGCAGCAGGCGGAAACCGCCGAAGCTGACGCAGCCGCCGACGCCGCCCGCGATGAGGCTTCCGACGATGACGTCGTTGACGCTGATTTCGAGGAAATCGACGACGACGACGAAAAGAAGTCGGCCTGATCATCATGATGACCGGCGCGAGCGGCTTGGGCCGTTCGCGCCGGTTTTTCTGTTGTCTGGGAAACAATAGTGATCCCCAGGCCGCAGTTGATTATTTACTTGGATAACGAACTGTACGAAATTGGTCAGGATGAATAGCACCCCATTCAGCCGGACCGTATTCGACGGTCTTCCGGAACGCGATGGCAAACGGAAAATGAACGAGAATTTGTCTGCGGAGCACGTGAATGGCTAAGGCGGATTTTTACGAAACGCTTGGCGTCTCGCGCAGCGCAACGGACAAGGATCTGAAGAGCGCCTTCCGGCGTCTGGCGATGAAGTTCCATCCGGACAAGAATCCGGACGATGCAGACGCTGAGCGCCGTTTCAAGGAAGTCAACGAGGCTTACGAGACGCTGAAGGATCCGCAGAAGCGCGCGGCCTACGACCAGTTTGGTCACGCCGCCTTCGAGGGCGGCGGAGGCGGAGGCTTCAACGGCGGCTTCGGCGGCGGAGGCGGCGGTTTCTCGGATATCTTCGAGGATATTTTCGGCGAAATGATGGGTGGCGGTCGCCAGCGTCGTTCGTCCGGCGGACGCGAGCGCGGCGGCGATTTGCGCTACAACATGGAGATCAGCCTCGAGGAGGCGTTCACAGGCAAGACCGCGCAGATCCGCGTGCCGACCTCCATACAGTGCGACGAGTGTTCGGGAAGCGGCGCCAAGCCCGGTTCGAGCCCGACCACCTGCGCCACATGCGGTGGTTCCGGCCGGGTTCGCGCTTCTCAAGGGTTCTTCTCGGTCGAGCGCACCTGCCCGACCTGCCACGGCCGCGGCGAAACGATTGCCGACCCGTGCCAAAAATGTTCGGGCCAGGGTCGCGTCACCGAAGAACGCAGCCTGTCTGTCAACATTCCGGCGGGCATCGAGGACGGCACGCGCATCCGGCTGGCTGGCGAAGGCGAAGCCGGCTTGCGCAGCGGTCCGGCCGGCGACCTCTACATCTTTCTGTCGGTCAAGCCCCACCAGTTCTTCCAGCGCGACGGCGCGGATCTCTATTGCAATGTCCCGGTTTCCATGACGACGGCCGCCCTCGGCGGACAGTTCGATGTGGTCACGCTGGATGGCGCGAAGACGCGCGTCAAGGTTCCCGAAGGCACGCAGACCGGCCGCCAGTTCCGGCTCAAATCCAAGGGCATGCCTGTGCTGCGCTCATCCCAGATGGGCGATCTGTACATCCAGATCTCGATCGAGACGCCGCAGAAGCTGACACGCAGGCAGCGCGAGCTTCTGGAGGAGTTCGAATCGATCTCGTCCCACGAAAACAATCCGGAATCACACGGCTTCTTTTCGAAGATGCGGCATTTTTTCGACACGCTCAGCGATTGATACGAAACCGGAGATGGCGTTGGGCAAGCACACGAACCTGCCGCGGCATCTGACCACGCATCTGAGTCGTAATCTGCGCTTTTTCAAGGGTCTCGTCAGTCAGCCGAAATCCGTAGGCGCTATCGTTCCGACGTCCGTCTTCATGGCGCGTCGGATGGCAAGCGTCGCCAGCGCGGCCTCGGGACTGCCCGTTCTGGAGCTGGGTCCGGGCACCGGCGTCGTTACCCGGGCTTTGTTGCGGCGCGGCCTGCCGTCGGAACGCATTGTCGCAGTCGAATATTCCGATCATTTCTGCCGGCTTCTCGAAGCCGAACATCCCGAAATCAAGGTCATACAGGGCGACGCCTTCAATCTCGACAAGACGCTGGCCGGACTTGGCCACAACCGGTTCGACTGCGTGATTTCCGGACTGCCGCTTCTGAATTTCAGCGTCGGCGAACGCATTGCGCTGGTCGAGGATTGTCTCGGTCGCATCGCGCATGGCCGGCCGATGATTCAGTTCTCCTACGGTCCAACCTCGCCGGTTCCGGCCGGGCGCGGCCGCTATACCGTCGAACGCTTCGGCGTCGAAATCCGGAATATTCCGCCGGCCCAGATGTGGATTTATCGTCGGGCCTGATGAACAGAAGGACGCCGGAGCGTCAATCAATGGTGCCGCGCATACTCGTTCTCGCAGGATCCTTGAATTTCGGTTCGCCTGCCAACCGGCTCGCCAACGCGGCCCAGCTTGTGCTCGCCCAGCGCGGGGCGGAAGTCACGCGGGTCTCGCCGCTGGACCACCCCTTGCCGATGGTCACTGACGGGCCCAACGCCACGGTGGTTCCACAGATCGCCGCCCGGCTGGGCGACATGATCCGCCATCACGACGCCGTGCTGATATCGAGTCCCTCGCTTCACGACGTCGTCCCGCCCCTGCTCGTCAATCTCATTGCCTGGACCGCGCGCGCAAGCGCCGGTGAGCGCCCGGCGCAGCCCTGGCGGGACCGTGTTGTCGGGCTTGTGGCGGCGGGCGGCGCCGAAGGAGAGGCGGGTCCGGTCGCCGATCAGTTGCGCCGGATGCTGATGCGTCTCGACGCCGACGTCATCGCCGCGCAGTGCTGCGTCGGCAAATCCGACCTCGCCTTCGACGAGGACGGCTGGCCGCAGGATGGTCAGGATCGCGCCGATCTCGAAAAAACCTGCCTGCAGCTCTACGAACGCGCGCAGGCGTTCCGAAAAACCACCCGCCCGGCTTGAACCCGACGGTCCGGCATGCCAAACGGATCATGCGGATTCGGCATTACAGGAGACGAGGCGAATGCAACCGGTGCGGGACAGACTGATAGTCGGATTGGACCTTCCCACGATCGGCGAAGCGGAAAAGGTCGTCTCGGCGCTGGATGACACGGTCGTTTTCTACAAGATCGGCTATCAGCTCGTTTTCGCGGGAGGACTGGAATTCGCTCGCGACCTGATCGCCTCCGGCAAAAAAGTATTCCTCGACATGAAACTCCTAGACATCGACAATACGGTGGCCAGAGGCGTCGAAAACGTCGTCGCGATGAATGTTTCCATGCTGACCTTGCACGCCTATCCAAAGGCCATGGCGGCGGCCGTTGATGCGGCGCGCGGCTCAGATCTCTGCCTGCTCGGCGTCACCGTGCTGACATCCATGGACGCGGACGATCTCAAGGACGCCGGTTACGCGGACGATCCGGCTACGCTGGTTGGAAGGCGGGCGAAACAGGCGCGCGACGCCGGCATGGGCGGCGTTGTCTGTTCGGCCCGCGAAGCAGCGAATGTCCGCGACATTGTCGGACCGGACATGGCCGTCGTCACGCCTGGCATTCGTCCGGCGGGCGCCGATCATGGCGACCAGAAGCGGGTCGTCGCGCCGGCGGACGCCCTGAAGGCCGGCGCCAGCCATCTGGTCGTGGCGCGGCCGATCGTCAAGGCGGCCGATCCCGCGGCGGCGGCGCGCGCCATTCTCGCCGAGATGGATTATGTCCCTGCGTAACGGTTCCATGAGACGCTCTACCGGAGGAAACGAACAATGACGAAAGCCTATTGGATCGCCCGCGTCGATGTGCGCGACCCGGAGCGCTACAAGGATTACGTGGCTGGCGCAAAGCCCGCCTTCGAACGCTACGGCGCGAAGTTTCTCGCCCGCGGCGGTGCCTTCGAGGATCTGGAAGGTTCGAACCGCGGACGCAACGTCGTCATCGAATTCGCATCGAAACAGGATGCGCTCGATTGCTACAATTCGCCCGAATACACAGCCGCCCGCGCCATTCGCCAGAGTGTTGCGGACGCCGAACTCGTCATCGTCGAAGGCTGCTAGAACCTGCGACAATGCGTCGGGGCGTCCATCATGTCCGTCCGCATACGGGAAATGCAAACCGGCGATCCGCCGCTCCTTCATCACATAGAGCATGCCGCCGCGGGTCTGTTCGCAACGGTTCCCGATCCGGCGATTGCCGCAATCGCGGAACACCCGCCCGTTCCCCTGGAGGATTTCATGCCTGTCCTGTCGGGCGGTCCGGTCTTCGTCGCAGTCGACGAAGGCGACCGGCCGATCGGGTTCGCGGCCGCTCTCGACCTGGTCGACTGTCTGTATCTACGGGAATTGTCGGTGCATCCCGATCATCAGGGCCGGGGCGTGGGCGCCGCCCTTCTGGACGCCTATATACGGCGCGCGCGCAGCCATGGCGCAGCCCGCTGCGCGCTGTCGACGTTCCGCTGCGTTGCGTTCAACGCCCCGTTTTATCGTCGGCGCGGATTTGTCGAGTTGCCGCTCGATCAGGCGCCGCGGCAATTGCGCGACCGGTTCCACGACGAGGCGCCGGAAGGCCTGGATCCGGCCAGCCGGATATTGATGGTTCGCCGTCCCTGACATATTTGATGATTCGGTCCGCCGGGACTTCACCTCGGCGTCGGATTTCCGTATGACGGAGGCAACGTTTCGAAGGCAGGTACGCATCATGATGACACGCAAATCTCCGAAAGTGGTCACCGTATTCGGCGGTTCGGGTTTCGTCGGCCGCCATCTCGTCCAGGCGCTGACCCGCCGGGGATATTATATCCGCGTCGCCGTTCGCCGCCCTGACCTTGCAGGCTTTCTTCAGCCGCTCGGCAATGTCGGACAGATCGTCGGCGTCCAGGCCAATCTGCGCAACCGCGCCTCCGTGGATCGGGCCGTCGCCGGGTCCGACCATGTCGTCAATCTCGTCGGCATCCTGTTTCCGAAAGGCGCCAACACCTTCGACAGCGTCCAGGATTTCGGCGCCCGGGCCGTCGCCGAGGCCTGTCGCGCCGCCGGCGTGCCGCTGACGCACATGTCGGCGATCGGCGCCGATCCCGAGAGCGAGTCCGATTACGCCCGCACCAAGGGCCTCGCCGAACAGGCGATCCGCGAAATTCTGCCGGACACGACGATCATGCGCCCCTCCGTGATCTTCGGACCGGAAGACGAATTCTTCAACAAATTCGCGGATATGGCGCGTTTCTCGCCCTTCCTTCCGCTGATTGGCGGCGGCGAAACCAAATTTCAGCCGGTCTATGTTGTCGATGTCGCGGAAGCGTTTGCCCGCGATGTCGATGGAGCGATCGAGCGTGGCAAGACCTGGGAGCTCGGCGGCGCCGAAGTGCTGACCTTCAAGGAATGTCTGGACTACATGCTCGAGGTCATTCGTCGCCAGCGCGTCTACGCCAATATTCCATGGCCTGTCGCCGGCCTCTTGGGGCGTCTGATGTCGCTTGTTCCGCTCATCGATCCGATGCTCACCTACGACCAGGTGCAACTGCTCAAGGGCGACACGATCGTCTCGGACGCCGCGATCGCTGAAGGCCGGACCCTGGAAGGCATGGGCATCGTTCCCGCAACCATCGAGTCAGTTTTGCCCTCCTACCTGGTTCGATTCCGGCCGGCCGGCCAGTTCACCCGCGGAGCGCCCGTCTGACGGCGGACGCTTTTCTGACTGTTCGGAACTTTTTCTTCAAAAATGCATTCTAGTTACTCGACTGTGGCCAGAATGTCATTGAAGTGTGTTGTTTGCCACGTTAAATCGCGTGAGGTTTCGTTAGTATTTCCTTGCTAGATTTCGCTGAGGCGGAGTGGTCGAACGATTGCTTCCAAGGCGGATTATCGTCTGACAAGGCGGCGTTGGGGAACGCCCGTATAACCGGAGAGGCAGCATGGCCGAACAGAAATCACTCGGCAGGACAATCGTCACGTCCTTCATCGTGGCGGGCGCAATCATCCTGGCCGGCGCATTCGCGGCGCCGCATTTCGTGACGGCCAGCAAGGCCGGCTGCGCGCCGTCCTACGGCGTTGATCCGTGCGCGCAGGAATTCGCAGCGGACACCGCGAAGTAAGCTTTCACAGGTCTCTTCCGGCTTGCGCTGCTTTTGCGGCGCACGGGAACTCCAGTCCGGATATTTGTTATCAGCGCGTCGTGACAGTCATCGGCAGGCCGCCGAGCGGCTGCGTCGTCACGCGCTGCACGGGCCACGGCTTCGTGTCTTTCGTGTAGTCGAAGCGAAAGCGCTTCATCAGCACGCCCAGCGCAATGGCGGCTTCCTGCAGCGCGAAGGTCGCGCCGATGCAGACGCGCGGACCGGCGCCGAAGGGCAGATACTGGAACCGCCCGATTTTCGTGCGGTTTTCCGGCAGAAAACGCTCCGGAATGAAGGCGTTCGGCCGGTCCCAGAGCGTTTGGTGGCGATGCAGGATCCACGGCAGCACGAGGACTGTCGTGCCGGCCGGAATCTCCGTTTCGCCCCAGCGGTCATCGGCGATCGCCTCGCGATTGATCGACGGCGCCGGAGGATAGAGCCGCATGGCCTCCTCGAAGGCCGCTCTCGTATGGGGCATGGCGTCCAGCCATTTCACCGGCTCCAGACCGCTGTCGACGATCCGGTCGACCTCCTCCTCCACTTTTTCGCGCTCCCGCGGCGCATTGGCCAGGCAATAGATCGTCCAGCCGAGCGCCCGCGCCGTCGTTTCGTGGCCGGCGCCGAGAAACGTCAGGATATTGTCTTCCACTTCCTGATCGGTCAGGCCGTCCGGTCCTTGTTGCGCAATGAGCAGCGTCAGAAAATCCTCCGGCGCCGCTTCGTCGCGCGCCAGCATCTCCTGGCGCCGGGCGATCATTGCGCGCACCATCTTGCGAAAATAGTTCAGCGAGCCACGGCCGCGGATGCGGGTAAGGCGCGGAACCCATTCCGGCGCCTTGAGCAGATCCAGCGGATCCACCCGCCCCATGGTGTCGAGAAGCCGCGCGACATTCGCGGCCAGCGACGAATTCGGGTCGGGATCTTCGGAAAACAGCGTTGCGGCGAGAATCTCGTAGGTCAGGTCCGTCATCGCCAGCGCCACGTCATGAACGCCGCCGTCGCCCGCGAAACGCTCGGCGAAGCGCTCGCTGCATGCCAGCATCTGGTCGGCGAAACCGGCCGCGTGCCGCGGCGTAAAGACCGGCGCCACCGCCCTGCGCGAGCGTTTCCACGCCGGACCTTCCGCCGTCAGCAATCCGTCGCGCAGGATCGGCCTCAGGACGAGCTGGCGCACCCGCGCCATCCGGTAATTCTTCGCATTGTCCACCAGGACATGCCGGATGAAGTCCGGCTGGTTGGCGACGATCATGCTCTCGTTGAACATTTTCGCCTTCAAAACGGGATTGGCGTAGGCCGGCTCGCCCCACAGTTCTATAGGGTTGCGATAGATGGTTCTTATCACCTGCAGCCGGCTCGGCGGCTGCGATCTGGGCTTCGGCGCCGGCGGCTCGAATGGCTCGACAAGCGCGTCCATGAACTGCTCCATGCGTCCAATATAGTTACATGGCTTCAAGCCCGCCAGTAACAGTTGGAGCATCGGTTTCGATCGAGCCTGTGGACCGCTCGGGAGCCGCCTGCCTTTTCCGGTCCCGGATTTGGAAAAACCGAAAAAAATCATTATATTCAGGCTCACGGGCAGGGGTGATTCGGAAGCGCCGAATGCAATCCCGCGCCACGCAGGAAAGAACAGACAATATGAGCGACGAATCCGCCAGCGAAAACCAGTCCAGCCCGGAATACGGCGCCGAATCCATCAAGGTTTTGAAGGGTTTGGACGCGGTTCGCAAACGTCCGGGCATGTATATCGGCGACACCGACGACGGCTCCGGCCTGCACCACATGGTCTATGAGGTTGTCGACAACGCCATCGACGAGGCGCTGGCCGGCCATGCGACGGACGTGACGGTGACGCTCAACGCCGACGGTTCATGCACGGTGACCGACAATGGCCGCGGCATTCCGACCGATATTCACCCCGGAGAGGGCATCTCGGCGGCTGAAGTCATCATGACCCAGCTGCACGCCGGCGGCAAGTTCGACCAGAATTCCTACAAGGTGTCCGGCGGTCTGCACGGCGTCGGCGTGTCCGTGGTCAACGCCCTGTCGGTCATGCTCAGGCTGACCATTCGCCGCAACGGCAAGGTCCACGAAATGAGCTTCACCCACGGCGTCGCCGACGGGCCGCTCGCCGTGACCGGCGACGCCGGGTCCGACACCGGCACCGAGGTCACCTTCCTGCCGTCCAGCGACACCTTCACCATGACGGAATTCGATTTCGACACGCTCGAACATCGGCTTCGCGAACTGGCCTTCCTCAATTCCGGCGTCCGCATCACGCTGACGGATCTGCGCCATTCCGACGTGCGAAAGACCGAGATGTCCTATGACGGAGGCATCCAGGCCTTCGTGAAATATCTCGACCGCAACAGGAAGTCGCTGGTGGAAGAGCCGATCGCCATTGACGGCGAGAAGGACGGCGTCACCGTCGAAGTGGCCATGTGGTGGAACGACAGCTACCACGAAAACGTGTTGTGCTTCACCAACAACATCCCGCAGCGCGACGGCGGCACTCACATGGCCGGCTTTCGCGGCGCGCTCACCCGCCAGATCGTCGCCTATGCCGAGAGTTCGGGCCTGACCAAGAAGGAAAAGGTCTCGCTGACCGGCGACGATTGCCGCGAAGGCCTGACTGCGGTCCTGTCGGTCAAGGTGCCCGATCCGAAATTCTCTTCCCAGACCAAGGACAAGCTTGTGTCCTCGGAAGTCCGCCCCGTCGTCGAGAATCTGGTCAACGCCGGTCTCAACCAGTGGCTGGAGGAGCATCCCCAGGAAGCGAAGATCCTGGTCGGCAAGGTGGTCGAGGCAGCCGCCGCCCGCGAGGCGGGGCGCAAGGCGCGTGAACTGACCCGGCGCAAGGGCGCGCTCGACGTGGCCTCGCTCCCGGGCAAGCTTGCGGACTGCTCGGAGCGCGATCCGGCCAAGTCGGAAATCTTCCTGGTCGAGGGCGATTCCGCCGGCGGCTCCGCCAAACAGGGGCGTTCGCGCGAAAATCAGGCGATCCTGCCCCTGCGCGGCAAGATCCTCAATGTCGAGCGTGCCCGCTTCGACAAGATGCTTTCCAGCCAGGAGATCGGCACGCTGATCACGGCGCTCGGCACGGGCATCGGCAAGGACGAATTCAATATCGGGAAGCTGCGCTATCACCGCATCATCATCATGACGGACGCCGACGTCGACGGCGCGCATATCCGCACGTTGCTTTTGACGTTCTTCTTCCGCCAGATGCCGCAACTGATCGAGCAAGGCCACCTCTATATCGCCCAGCCGCCGCTCTTCAAGGTGTCGCGCGGCAAGTCCGAGCAATATCTGAAGGACGAGGCGGAACTGGAGGAATACCTGATCGGCCTCGGTCTCGAAGAAGCGTCGCTGGAACTCCGCGACGGAGAAATTCGCGCCGGACAGGATCTGCGCGCGATCATCGAGGATGCGCGGCGCATGCGCGCGCTGATCGACAATCTGCATTCGCGCTACGATCGCAGGATCGTCGAGCAGGCGGCGATCGTCGGCGGTTTCAATATCGAGGCGATGAACGATCCGGAGCGCGCCGCCGCCATTGCAACGCGGGTCTCCGAGCGGCTTGACGCGATCTCGGAGGAAACCGAACGCGGCTGGACGGGCGAGATCACTGACCAGAGCGGCCTGCTGCTGGAGCGCACGGTGCGCGGCGTCAAGGAATCCCATCTGCTAGACGCGGCGCTACTCGGCTCCGCCGACGCGCGTCGCATCGACCAGATGTTCCAGAGGCTCGACGAGATCTATTCGGGCAACGTCCGGTTGCTGCGCAAGGAGCAGTCGACGGTAATCCACGGGCCCGCCGATCTGCTTGAAACCATCTTCGCGGTTGGCCGCAAGGGCCTCAGCATGCAGCGCTACAAGGGTCTCGGCGAGATGAACGCAAGCCAGTTGTGGGAAACCACGCTTGATCCGAACGCCCGCACATTGCTTCAGGTCAAGATTGCGGATGCGACCGACGCCGACGGTCTGTTCGCGCGGTTGATGGGCGACGAGGTGGAGCCGCGGCGCGACTTTATCCAGGACAACGCGCTGAGCGTCGCCAATCTCGACATCTGACGGGCGGCATTGCCTCTCAGAGCCGCGTACTGGAGAGAAAAAGACAACCAGAACAGATAGTTACGTAACAGTTGATTCGCGCTGTTGCGTCGCAGCAAAAAAATGTTAGTTTGGCTCGGCTGATCCGGGTCTGCCGATCCCGACGCATGAGCTTGGCGAAAAATCGGCGGTTTGCGTCCCGCAGAGGTTTGATCGCATATGTTCTATCAGTTCTACGAATTGGGCCACGCCGCCATGTTCCCGTGGAGGACGGCGGCAGACGCGATGCGTATCTCCTACGCCAATCCGCTCAATCCGTTTTCCCGCACGACATTCGGCAGGGCCATGGCGGCCAGCTTCGAACTGTTCGAGCGGACGACGCGCCGTTACGGCAAGCCTGAATTCGGCATCGATGAAATTTCGATCAACGCGCAAAAGGTTTCCGTGCACGAGAAGATCGTGTGGGAGCGCCCCTTCTGCAGCCTTATCCATTTCGAACGGTCGATGCCGGCGAATTATCGCGGCAAGAACCCGAAGATCCTGATTGTCGCGCCGATGTCGGGCCATTACGCGACATTGCTGCGCGGCACCGTGGAAACGCTGCTTCCCTACGCCGACGTCTACATCACCGACTGGACGGACGCCCGCATGGTGCCCTTGTCGGATGGCTTCTTCGACCTGGACGATTTCATCGACTACATCATTTCGATGCTGCACTTCATGGGCGCAGACACTCATGTCATGGCCGTGTGCCAGCCGTCCGTCCCGGTTCTCGCCGCTGTGGCGCAGATGGAAAAGCACAATGACGGTCAGGTTCCGCGCTCGATGACGCTCATGGGCGGACCCATCGACACGCGCAAGAATCCGACCGCCGTCAACGAACTTGCTGAAAAACGCCCGATCGAGTGGTTCCGCGACAATGTCATCATGCGCGTGCCGTGGCCGCAGCCGGGTTTCATGCGCGAAGTCTATCCCGGCTTCCTGCAGCTTTCCGGCTTCATGTCGATGAACCTCGACAAGCACATGATCGCGCAGAAGGATTTCTTCCAGCACCTGGTCGTCAATGATGGCGATTCGGCTGAAAAACACCGCGAATTCTATGACGAATATCTCGCCGTCATGGATCTGACGGCCGAGTTCTACCTTCAGACGGTGGAGCGCGTCTTCATCCAGCATGCGCTGCCCAAGGGCGAGTTCATGCATCGCGACGAACTGATCGATCCGTCGGCGATCAAGCGCGTGGCGCTGTTGACCGTCGAAGGCGAGAATGACGACATTTCCGGCGTCGGCCAGACCAAGGCCGCGCACGACATCTGCCCGAACATTCCCGACGACATGCGCATGCATTACATGCAGCCCAAGGTGGGCCACTACGGCGTGTTCAACGGATCGCGCTTCCGTTCGGAGATCGCGCCGCGCATCCTCGACTTCATGCGCACCCACAATGAAGCGCCGAAAAAGCCGGCGCCGGCCGCCAAACCTGCGGCGATGCGTTCGACCCGGTCTCGCAGGACAACCAAAAGCACCTGAGAATATCGAATATATGCAATAGCTTGATCGGTAAATTCTGAATATTTCTTGAATCAGCGGCGTTCACCACCCACATGGTTTTTCGCGCAGACACTTTCGTCTCGTCTGTTTGAACAAGGGCTATTCAATGACCAACACCTCAATGCTGCGTCCGGCCTGGACGCCTCTTACTATCGGCCTGATGGTTCTGGGATTTGTCGTGTTCTGGCCGCTCGGCCTGGCCATGCTCGCCTACATTATCTGGGGCGACAGGCTCGACGAATTCAAGCAGGACTTCAGAAAGGCCACCAGTGGCAAGGCCTTCGGCTGCAAGCATGCCCGCCATCGCGGCGGCTTTCATGCCCGCACCGGAAACGTCGCTTTCGACGAGTGGCGTGAAACTGAACTCAAGCGTATCGAGGAAGAGCGCCGCAAGCTCGAGGAAGCGCGTCAGGAATTCGACGACTATCTTCGCGAACTGCGCCGCGCCAAGGACCAGGAAGAGTTCGACCGCTTCATGTCCCAGCGCAAGCCCGGGCGTGATCGCTTCGAGGACAACGACTGACAGGCTATCGCCTGAACTGCAACTCTTCAAGAGCGCTCATCGGGCGCTCTTTTGTTTTGCGCAACTGATTCAGAATCAGCTAGTTTTTCCCAAAGACAATCCGGTTGATTATTTTGCCAGCCAATTCGAAACAACGCGATATCGCCGTCGCCGGCAGGCGACTGCCCCTGACGATCCGGGAACACAGCCGGGCCACACGGCTCACGCTCAGGATCGAGCCGGGCGGCCGGGCCCTGCGCATGACAGTGCCGCCGGGCATCAGCGACCGCGAAGTCGAACGCTTTCTCCTGCGCAACAATGGCTGGCTGTCGACCAGGCTCGACAGGTTGCCCAAGCCGGACACGCTGGCCGAGGGCAGCGCGATCAGCATTCGCGGGGCTCCGCATATCATCCGCCGCACCGGCGCGTTGCGGGGCCTCACCGAGGCCCGCGAGACTGGAGACGGGCGCATTCTGTTCGTCGGCGGCGCGCCCGAACATCTGGCCCGACGGGTCGTCGATTATCTCAGGCGCGAGGCCCGCGCGGAGCTCGAGGCCGCCGTCGCCCGTCACGCGTCCGCCCTTGGCCGCAAACCCAGGGCCATCCGCCTCAAGGACACGCGCAGCCGCTGGGGGTCCTGCTCGTCGGAAGGCAATCTCTCCTTTTCCTGGCGCATCATCATGGCGCCCGATCACGTGCTCGACTATCTGGCCGCCCACGAAGTCGCGCACCTGCGCGAAATGAATCACGGTCCCGGTTTCTGGAAACTCTGCCGGACGCTTTGCCCGCGAACGGATGAGGCGAAAACCTGGCTGAAGCGCCATGGTTCGGCGCTTCACGCCGTCGACTTCGGCTGAGTTTCGTCGCCCCGCCAAACCACGAAAACTCTCGACTTTGCAACGGATTCATGCGACGAGCGGCGCATGACGACGACGGTCAAGATCTGCGGCATGAAGACGGAAGAGACCATCGAGGCGGCGCTTGCCTCGGGGGCGTCCCTTATCGGCTTCATCTTCTTCGAGAAAAGCCCGCGCAACGTGACGCCGGAAGAAGCCGGCCGCCTGCGCCGGGGAATTGGCGATCGAGCGTCCGTCGTGGCCGTCACCGTGAACGCCGACGACGCCGTCCTCGACCGGATCGTTGACGAGGTCAATCCGGACTATCTGCAGCTTCATGGCGGCGAGACGCCGGATCGCGTTCGCCAGGTCCGCGCGCGCTATGGCCTGCCCGTCATCAAGGTTTTCTCGATCCGCGACGCGGCCGATATCGAGGCGATACGAGCCTGGCGCGGCGTCGCCGATCGTTTTCTGCTCGACGCCAAGGCGCCAGCGGGTTCGGAGCTTCCGGGCGGCAACGGCGTCTCTTTCGACTGGTCGCTGCTGCGCGCGCTTGACGGCGACGTCGATTACATGCTTTCCGGTGGCCTCAACGCGGGCAACGTCAGCGCCGCCCTTGAAATCACCGGCGCGATGGCGATCGACGTATCGTCGGGCGTGGAATCCGCTCCGGGGGTCAA
This sequence comes from Rhizobiaceae bacterium MnEN-MB40S, assembly GCA_024343425.1. Lineage (GTDB taxonomy): Bacteria > Pseudomonadota > Alphaproteobacteria > Rhizobiales > Rhizobiaceae > Flavimaribacter. Next base: position 347,343 of record BRLC01000003.1, on the reverse strand, counting down.
GGACAGCGCCCTGATCTCCCGGTTTTTCGAAAAGGTCGCGGCTGTCAGCCAGCCCGTTGCCTGATGTGCAAGTCGCTATGATGTGGAAGTGTCCGTGAACAAGCCCATTGAACCGAATTCATTTCGCGCCGGTCCCGACGAGGACGGCCGTTTCGGAATTTTCGGCGGTCGTTTCGTTGCCGAAACCCTGATGCCGCTCATCCTCGACCTGCAGGAGGCATGGGCCTTTGCAAAGTCGGATCCCGAATACAAGCGCGAACTGGACAATCTCAACACCCATTACACCGGCCGGCCGAGTCCGCTCTATTTCGCCGAGCGGCTGACGGAGGAACTGGGCGGCGCGAAGATCTACTTCAAGCGCGACGAGCTCAATCACACCGGATCCCACAAGATCAACAATTGCCTGGGCCAGATCCTGCTCGCCAGGCGGATGGGCAAGACCCGCATTATCGCCGAGACGGGCGCCGGACAGCACGGCGTCGCCACCGCAACGGTCGCCGCGCGCTTCGGGCTTCCCTGCGTCGTCTACATGGGCGCGACCGACATTGAACGGCAGGCGCCCAACGTCTTTCGCATGAAGCTTCTCGGCGCCGAGGTCATCCCGGTCGAGGCCGGCAACGGCACCCTCAAGGACGCGATGAACGAGGCGCTGCGCGACTGGGTGACGAATGTCGAGAGCACCTATTATCTGATCGGCACGGCCGCCGGACCGCATCCCTATCCGGAAATGGTGCGCGACCTGCAGTCGGTGATCGGCCGCGAGGCGCGCGAGCAGATCCTGGAGGCTGAAGGCCGCCTGCCGGACCTTCTGGTCGCAGCCGTCGGCGGCGGATCCAACGCCATCGGCCTTTTCCACCCCTTCCTCGACGACAAGCAGGTCGGGATCGTCGGCGTCGAAGCCGGCGGCAAGGGGCTCGACACGGAAGAACATTGCGCCTCGCTGACGGCCGGAAGCCCCGGCGTTCTGCATGGCAACCGCACCTATCTGCTGCAGGATGCGGATGGGCAGATCGAGGAGGGCCATTCCATATCCGCCGGCCTCGATTATCCGGGCATCGGTCCGGAGCATTCCTGGCTGAAGGATATGGGCCGGGTGGAATATGTGCCGATCATGGACGACGAAGCGCTGGCCGCCTTCCAGCGGCTCACGCGCGTCGAGGGCATCATCCCTGCGCTCGAGCCGTCGCATGCGCTGGCCGAAGTCATCAAGCGGGCGCCGGATATGGATCGGGACCAGATCATCGTCATGAATCTGTGCGGCCGGGGAGACAAGGACGTGTTCACCGCGGCCCGCCACCTCGGCATCGAGTTGTAGGAGCGGACATGACTGAACGTATGGACAAACGGTTTGCGGCGCTGGCAGCGGAGGGACGCCCGGCGCTGGTGACCTATTTCATGGGCGGCGACCCGGACTACGCCGCTTCGCTGGAAATCATGAAGGCGCTGCCGTCGGCCGGCGCTGACGTCATTGAGCTGGGCGCGCCGTTTTCCGATCCCATGGCCGACGGCCCGTCCATCCAGGCGGCGGGACAAAGGGCTCTGAAGGGCGGCCAGACCCTGGCGAAGACCCTCGAGATGGTCCGTGAATTCCGGAAAGACGACAACGATACGCCGATCGTGATCATGGGCTACTACAATCCGATCTATATCTACGGCGTCGACCGTTTCCTGACCGATGCGCTCGCCGCCGGCCTCGACGGGCTGATCATCGTCGATCTGCCGCCTGAAATGGACGACGAATTGTGTCTGCCGGCGCTGGAAAAGGGGATCAACTTCATCCGTCTGGCGACGCCCACCACCGACGACCGGCGTCTGCCAGCCGTTCTCAACAATACGTCGGGCTTCGTCTATTACGTCTCTATGACCGGGATCACCGGTTCGGCCCTGCCCGATACGGACAAGGTGGGCGAGGCCGTCCGGCGCATCAAGCGTCATACGCAGCTTCCGGTCTGTGTCGGATTCGGCGTGAAGACCGGTGAGCATGCGCGCGCCATCGGCGCGACGGCGGACGGCGTCGTGGTCGGCACGGCGATCGTCAACGCAATCGCCGGTTCGCTTGACGATCAGAACGGCGCTACCGGGGATACGGTGCAAGCCGTGTCCGACCTTGTTCGGTCTTTGGCCGACGGCGTTCGCGCCGCACGCCTTGCCGCGGCTGAATAAATCACCAATTATGAAGAGATATAACGCACAATATCTCTTGCACGGGAGTTCATCTTGAACTGGATCACCAGCTTTGTCCGGCCGAAATTCGGCTCCATGCTTGGCCGCCGGGAGGTGCCGGAAAATCTCTGGATCAAATGTCCGGCGACCGGAGAGATGGTGTTTCACACCGATCTCGAGGAAAACATGTGGGTCATTCCGGGCTCCGGTCACCACATGCGCATCACCGCGCGGCAGCGCCTCGGCTACCTGTTCGACGCGGGCGAATTCGAGGAGTTGCCCGCGCCGCAGGTTCAGCAGGATCCGCTGAAGTTCCGCGATTCCAAGAAATACTCCGACCGGCTGCGCGACAACCGCTCAAAGACCGGTCTGGAAGACTCAATCGTCGCAGGCATCGGCTCGGTCAAGGGACTGAAGCTCGTCGCCTGCGCGCATGATTTCAACTTCATCGGCGGTTCGCTCGGCGTGGCTGCGGGCGAGGCGATCGTCCAGGCCTTCGAAACGGCGATCAGGAACGAATGTCCACTGGTGATGTTTCCCGCTTCCGGCGGCGCGCGCATGCAGGAAGGCATTCTCTCCCTGATGCAGTTGCCCAAGACCACGGTCGCGGTGGAAATGCTGAAAGAGGCGGGTCTGCCCTATATCGTCGTGCTGACCAACCCGACGACAGGCGGCGTGACGGCCTCCTACGCGATGCTCGGCGACATCCATATCGCTGAACCTGGCGCGGAGATCGGCTTTGCCGGCAAGCGCGTCATCGAGCAGACCGTTCACGAGAAGCTTCCCGAAGGCTTCCAGACATCGGAATACCTGATGGAACACGGCATGGTCGATATGGTGGTGACCCGCCACGAACTGCCGGACACGCTTGCCAGCCTGCTCAGGATGCTGATGGGACTGCCCGCGCCTGAAGAACCTGTCAGTCCTGAAGCAGTCGTCGAGGAGCCGGAAGCCGAAGCGCCGCCGACTGAAACCGCGGAACCGCCCGCTGTTGACGAGAAACTCGAGACGTCCGACGCCGCCGGATCGGAGCCAGGTGACAAAGACAAGAGCGACTGAAGCGATCGAACGACTGATGACCCTTCATCCGAAGGGTTTCGATCTTACGCTCGAACGCATACGTAAACTGTTGAGCCGCCTCGGCGACCCCCAGGACCGTCTGCCGCCTGTCATCCATGTGGCCGGCACCAACGGCAAGGGGTCGGCGACGGCCTTTTGCCGGTCCATGCTGGAGGCGGCAGGCCTCGGCGTGCATGTCCACACCTCGCCGCATCTGGTGCACTGGCATGAGCGTTATCGCATCGCCTCGAAGTCGGGGCCGGGTCAGCTTGTCGACGATGATCTCTTCGCCGACGCCATCGAACGCGTGGCCGAGGCCAATGGCGGTCAGCCCATCACGGTATTCGAGATCCTGACCGCTGTCATGTTCCTGCTGTTCAGCGAACAGCCGGCTGATGTCGCGATTGTCGAAGTCGGTCTCGGAGGTCGTTTCGACGCAACCAATATCCTCAGCGATCCCGCGGTCAGCCTCATCATGCCGATCGCGCTCGACCATCAGGCCTTTCTCGGCGATCGGGTGGAGCTGATCGCAGCGGAGAAGGCTGGCATCATCAAGCCGGGACGTCCGGTTGTGGTCGGCTTTCAGTCCGAGGACGCGGCGCGCGAAACGATCGTTTCGGCCGCCAACAGGCTTGGAAGTCCGTTGAGCGTCTACGGGCAGGATTTCCAGGCCTATGAAGAACATGGACGACTCGTCTATCAGGACGAGACCGGCCTGCTCGACCTTCCGCTGCCGGCGCTGAACGGCCGCCACCAGATCGCCAACGCGGCCGCCGCCATCCGCGCGATCAGGGCGGCGGGGTTCGCCTGCGCGCCCGAAGCGATCGAACAAGGCCTGCACACTGTCAGCTGGCCGGGTCGCATGCAGCGCCTGGTGTCCGGCCGGATCGTCGACGCGGCGCTGCCCGGCGCCGAAATCTGGGTCGACGGCGGCCATAATCCGGGCGCGGCCGTGGTCGTGTCCGAAACGCTCGCTGAGCTCGAGGAGCGTTTTTCGCGGCCGCTGTTTCTCATAGCCGGCATGATCAACACCAAGGATCCGTTCGGCTATTTTCGCGTCTTCGAGGATATGGCGCGCCACGTCTACGCCATACCTGTCAGCGGCTCGGAAGCCGGCATCGATCCGGTCGCGCTGGCCGACGACGCCGCGCGGGCGGGCCTGACCGCCCAGCCGGCCATCGACGTCTACCAGGCGCTCGACCTGATGGCCGAAGACTGGAAAAAGCTGGACGTCCCCCCGCGCATCCTGATCTGCGGCTCACTCTACCTGGTCGGCGAGATCCTCGCCGAAAACGGAACCCCGCCGCAGTAGCTGCACTCTGCGGAACAAAGACAGAACTTAAGGTGCATTTTTGGTCTGAATGTGCTATAGGTGCGCCCTTCACAACACGGATTCAGCATCGGCCCGCGAATTCAATAATGGTGAAAAACGCAGATTCCCGAAACAAAGCCAGACCGTCCTGAAAGATGGAAAATCGAAAATCCCGAAACAAAGCCAGATTGGATGAATGCCTGGTCCTGCCGCGCCCAGCCTGTTGAACGAAGGCAGGTTTTGCGGGGCTTCAGAGGGCACATTCAGTTTGAAATTCGCCAATTCCCGAAACGAAGCCAGATCTCCAGCGAGTGAAAAATCCAAATTCCCGAAACAAAGCCAAATGAAAAGGAAAGCAGGCGCGCGCTGATAATATATAACAAAAACAAAGACTTAAAAACAATCACGCCTTTCCTCCCTCCCTCATCCCGGTCCTCGAGCCGAGATCCATCCGGTCTCTCGGCAACACCGGCCTTCGCGACCGAAAGCCAGCCTCCACAGGGCAAAGAAAAACCCGCAAGGCCATGAGCCTTGCGGGCTGAATACGTGTAAAAAAGCGCGTTCGTTCAGACGGCGCCGCTGATCCAGCTGGACAGCGCCGATTTCGGCAGCGCGCCCACCTTCATGTCGGCGACTTCGCCGGCCTTGAACATGGTCAGCGTCGGAATCGAGCGCACGCCATAGCGGGCGGCGAGTTCCGGGTTTTCGTCGATGTTAAGCTTTGCGACCTTGATCTTGCCTTCCATCTCCGCAGAGATTTCTTCAAGGCTGGGGGCGATCATCTTGCACGGACCGCACCATTCGGCCCAGAAATCGACAACCACCGGCTCGGCGGAATTGAGGACTTCCTTCTCGAAATTCGCGTTGTCGACCTTTACAGTGGCCATAAATCTGCTCCTTCGAATTGAATTCGGGTCCGAAAAGAATCGGACCCAGTCGTTGGACCTAATATCAGACACGGTCGGAAGAATTTCAAGGCGGGCGCGCTCACATTGTCGACAGCGCCGAAAGCGTCTCGTCGAGGCGCCGGTTGTCGCAGACGATCAGGCGCGGAGCCTCCGTGTAGAGCAGCGCCGCGCGCACCGTCCGGTCCGGGTAGATCGGCTGCAGCAGGGCGCGGTAGAGCGCAAGCTGCGTCAGGTAAACGGCGGCGACCTCGCTGTCATCGGCCGGAACGTTGCGGTCGGTCTTGTAGTCGACGATCAACACCTCGCCCTCCGAGACGGCCAGCCGGTCGAGCCGCGCCGAGACCGCCCGTTGCTCGCCGGCGACTTCCAGCGTGCCCATCATCGAAACCTCGGCGCGGCTGGCAGGGGAGAACACCGGCGCGAACCGGGGATCCTCCAGGATTGCAAGAATGCTGTCGGCGAGGGCTTCACGGTCCGGCGGGCTCCAGTCGGGAAGCGCCCGCCCCAGATAGCGCGCGGCCAGACGCCGCCGTTCGGCCGGCGCCTGGTCGGGCAGAAGCTGCAACAGCCTGTGAACGATTCGGCCGCGCTCCAGCGGCCGCTCGTCGCCTCGCTCGTTGTCGAAGGGCGACGTCATGACCGGCGCGTCGGACGGGTCGGCCTCGACCGCAAGGCCCGTCGACGACGGCGTCAGGGGACGCGGTAGCCGCGCCGGCTTCGGAAGCGGTCGGCCAAGCGCGTCGGGAAGCGGCGGATGGTCGCTTTCGGGCGCAGCCGGGCCCGACTGCAGCTGATAGCCCTCGGCGTCGTGCAGCGTGTAGCGCAGCCCCTCCCATTGCGCAGCCCCGGCGCTGAAAGTCTCGGGCGACGCGGAGGCCGTTTCCGTGAGGGCCTCCTTCACGATCGCGTGCCAGTGACGCCAGGAGGGGACCTTGATCCCGTGATAGCCGCAGACGATCAGCCGGTCGGCGGCGCGCGTCATCCCGACATAGAGAAGCCGCCGGTATTCGTCGTCCATGGCAGAAAGCCAGTCCGATTTCATGGCGTCGCCGACGCTGTTGGCGTAGCTTTTGCCGGGAATCCAGAGCGGCGCGGACACCGGCAATCCGGTTGCAGCCTCTATCGGCAACGTCTGCAGGCGCGGCGCATGGCGTTCGTCGGCCGGTTTTCCTCCGGAATCCACCAGGAAGACCACCGGCGCCTCGAGCCCCTTGGAGGCGTGCACCGTCATGATGCGGATTTCGTCGCGACCCTGCTCCAGTTCGCGCTTGATGACGGGAGAGGCGCTTTCCAGCGACGCGATCAGGGCCTGCAGACCCGGAAGACCGCCGGATTCATGATCGAGGCAGAACGAAAGAAATTCGTCCAGAATGTCGCTGGCTTCCGTGCCGAGCCGTGCGAGGAAGCGCTGTCTGCCGCCGTCGGGTCCAAGTAGGCGCGCGTAGAATTCAAAGGGAGAGGCGGCGTCGGCGATCGCAAGCAGTCCGGTCACCCGGGAATGCGCTCCCCGCCAGACGTCGCCTTCAGATTCCGCCAGCATTGTGAGATGATCGAACAAGCTCGCCCGTTCAGGCCGCTCGGCCGCCAGGCGAAACAGCATGTCCTCGTCAAAACCGAACAGCGGGCTCTTGAGGACGGCGGCCAGCGAAAGATCGTCTCCGGGCATCAGCATGACCCGACCGAGCGCCATCAGGTCCTGCACGGCGATATGCCCGGTCAGCACCAGCCGGTCCGCGCCGGCGACAGGGATCTGCGCCTTCTTCAATTCGCGCATCAGCGCGTTGACGAAGGCGTCCCGCTTGCGCACCAGCACCAGGATGTCTCCGGCGGCAATCGGACGCTTCGCGCCGGAGCGCACGATGCATTCCTCCTTGCGAAGCCAGTCGACAATCGTCCCGGCGATCCGGCGCGCCAGCTCCGCCGGCGGCGCGGCTTCTGCGATCGCGTCGAAAGGCGCGCGCCAGTCGTCATGGTCATCGCTCGCCTGCTTGCCGATCATGTCCCACAGCTCGACGACGCCCGGTTCGCGGTCCCTGTGGGAGCTGTGGGCGACCGGTTCGCCTGGCTCGCCGAGCCCGCGCCGGTTCTCTTCCGGCTCGAAAACGTCGTCCACCGCTGCAAGCACGCTCGCTGTCGAGCGAAAGGAGAGCCGCAGCCTCGGCTGTTCGAAATGCCGGTCGGCGTCGCGGGCCATCAGGCTGAATTCACGCTGCTTGATCCGGAAGAGATCCGGTCGCGCGCCCTGGAAGGAGTAGATCGACTGTTTCTCGTCGCCGACGGCGAACAGGGTGCGAAGCGTCTCGCGCGACGATTGACCGGCGAAGAATTCCGCGGCGAGCCGGCTGATCACCGCCCATTGTTCGGGACTCGTGTCCTGCGCCTCGTCGACGAGAATATGGTCGATCCCGCGATCGAGCTTGTAGTGCACCCACGGACCTGCGCCGTCACGCGCCAGCAACGCGCCCGTTCGGGCGACAAGGTCGTCGAAATCCAGTTTGCCGTCGCGGCGCTTCAGCGCCTCGTAGCCGGTGTCGAGATGGCGGGCGAGCACCAGCGCGTCGCAGGTCAGAAACACCATGCGCAACCTCTGCAGCCGGTCGCGGACCGCCATGAAATGCTCCTGCGCCTCCGCAATCCGGTCCTCCAGATCGGGAATCGCCTCCAGAAGCGATTTTGTCGCCAAGGAACCGAGTTTGCGGGGCTTGCCTTCCGACGTCAGAAACAGCGTCGCCAGCGCTGAATAGCGTTCCTGCGGATCGTCCAGCGCCGCGGCCTGTATCAGTCCGTCCGTAAATTCGATCGCCCGCTTGGCTTTCAGGCTGCGCGCGATTTCCGCGAATTCGGCGAGCGCTGGTACCTGAAATCCTGCGAGCGGCCAGACGGAGCTCAATATGGAAGCCTCCGTGTCGTCCGGATCGAGCCCCGTGATCCTGCGCAGCAGTTTTTCTTCGCCGCCCTGGCGTTCGGCCGCAAGCCGGAACTCGGTGATCGCCGCGCGCTCTCCCACGATCTCTTCGAACAGCCGGTCCATGCCCCACTGGCCGGTGGCGGCCAGCACGTTTCTGAACGCATCGACCAGCCGCGCATCGGCGTTCTGCGCCACCTCGGTCAGCAGGGTTTCGCGGGCTTCGTCGAGCAGGCGTCGCGCGTTGGCCTCGTCGAGAACCTCGAAGTGGCCGGCCACATTGGCTTCCAGCGGAAACTGGTGCAGCACCGCCTCGCAGAAGGCGTGTATGGTCTGGATTTTCAGACCGCCCGGCGTTTCCAAAGCCCGGGCGAAGAGCTGGCGGGCAAAGGCGAGGCGCAGGGCGTCCGGCCGGCGTCCCTCGATATCCGCGAGCCTCGCCGACAGCGCGGCGTCGTCCAGCCGTGTCCATTCCGCCAGCCGTTCGAATACCCGGTTCGACATCTCTGATGCGGCCGCCTTCGTATAGGTCAGGCAGAGGATGGCGGATGGTCGGCAACCGTTCAGAAGCAGCCGGATGACCCGTTGCGCCAGTACATGCGTCTTGCCCGAGCCGGCGTTCGCGGACACCCAGGCCGACCGGGCCGGATTGGATGCTTTTTCCTGCTGCGCCTGCGTCCAGGTGATGTCGAAGGAATCGCTCACTATTCGCCATCCCCGTTCGGGCTGTCTTCGAGGACAGACCATTCCTGAACACGGGCGAGATGGTCGTATTCATGGCCATACTGGGCGGCCGCGTCGGGTATGACCTGCGAGGCGAAGCCGAGTTCGCCACGCGCCAGCGCATTGATCAGGTCGGTGAAACGGGCGAGCGCTTCCGTTGCAAGATCCGTCGCCGACTTCGCATCCGGATATCCGCGGATCGAACCGTCTACGATTTCCGCCTTGAAATTGTCGTCGGGACGGAGCCGCACATAGATCAGATGCTCGGGATCGAGAGGATCGACTCCGGTAAAGGCGCCGGCCATGAGGGCCGCGCCCTCCAGCGGCAATTGCGGGTCGAGCAGGGTCCAGGCGACTTTCCGGCTCGGCGAACCGCCGGTCTTGAAATCGATGATCTCGACCGTTCCGTCATGTGCGATGTCGATCCGGTCGGCGATCCCCGTTAGCAGGACGCCACATTGGTCTATGTCGTAGGCCGCGCGAATTTCGGTATGGCGTTTCGCGATCGTAGCGGCGCGGCTGCGTTCCCATTCGATCAGCGGTCCGGCGATCCGTTCGAACTCCGTCTGCCAGATGATTTCGATATGCGCGGGCAGGCCGGCTTTCTCGAAGGCCTGTCGCCAGATGTCGCGCAAACGGTCCTCGGCGTCGTCCTGCGCGGCCACGGCGGCGAATTGCTCGGCGATGCCGTGATACAGGGTGCCGCGCTCCGCAGGTCCGGGCTCCAGGCCGAGCTCTTCTGGCGGGTCGAGCCGCAATACGCGCCTGGCGTAGATCGTATAGGGGTCGCGCCGCAATTTCTGAACTTCGCTGAAGGAGTAGCGTTTCGGCTGCAGCTCCGCCGGTGGTTTCGGGGCCGGCCGGGCGGCGAGCGGCATGTCGTCGGCAAGGTCGAGGTCGCTCGCCCATTGCACGAAACGGCTGCCGCGCGCGCGCATGGCCGCCGCCGCGTCGTCGCCGACGATCGCGAGAAGCCGCTGCAGCCAGCGGGAGGGCACCGTTGGCGCATTCGCGGACCGCGCGGAGCGCGAGAGGATGACGTGGGGCGCGCCGAGATTCATCTGGAAGTCATGGGCGGCAAGTCCGATCCGCCTTTCCGGCGGTTCAAGACCGATCTCCGTCATCATGCTGCGGGAGAGGAACGGATCGGTCGAGGTCTGACCGGGCCAGGTTCCCTCGTTGAGGCCGGCCATGATCAACGTGTCGACCGGCTGCAGACGCGCCTCGAGAGAACCCCAGATGAACACATGGGGATGGCTTCCTGCGCGCGGTTTGACCATCTCGCCGGCCAGCAGCGCCGGCGTCATGCCCGCCCATTCGAGGGCGCTGCAGGCAAGGCCGGAGCGATCCTCCAGCATTTCCGCCAGCAGGCGGTATAATTGTTCTCCGGCTTCCCCCGCCCACAAGTCCGAAAGGTCGCCGCGATCGTCCGCCGCTACCGCCTCCAGCACCTCGATCGTCCTGCCGATCCATTCGGCGACTGGCAGCGCAGCCTTTACGCCTGTCAGGGGCGCGAGGGCGGTTTCCACGGTTTCGGCGAAGGTCCGGCAGCGCTGAATATCGGCGTCAGTCAGGCGTCGCCACCAGAAAGGCGCATGACGCGCCTCCGCCTGGCGTTCCGCAAGGCGGAGATCGAACGCCGCGACGATCGAAGCGGTTTCAACCGGAAATCTGGCGTCTCGAAGCACGATCCGCTCGAAGAGGCGGGCGTTTTGGCGCGCGTCGGCCGCTGTGCCGCCAAAGCGGGCAAGCGGATGTTTCAGCAGCGACAGAAGCGCCACCGGATCCTGCGGCCGGCAGCAGGCGGCGAGGATGAGCTGGCAGATCGCGCCCGGCGGAGTGAGGGCAAGCGACTGTCCGCCGGAATCGTCGGCGTCGATCCCGAAGCGCCTCAGTTCTGCGGATACCCGGCGCGCCAGTTTGCGGTCCGGCGTCACCAGCGCCACACTGCGCGGCTGGCTTGCTGCTTCCGGCTCCGCCGAAAGGCGCATGGCTGTTGCAATCGCCAGGGCCTCTTCGCGTTCGTTCGCCGCTTCGATCAGGTCAATGCGCCTGCAGGCTCCGGTGATTTCCGACGGGGTCAGATCGCTTTCAATCCAGCTTTGCGTGGCTTCCGCAGGCAACAGCGCAGTCGACACGATCCGGTTGCGCAAGGCCATATCCGCATCCGGTACTGCGAGGTTTATTACCTCATCGCGGCCGGCTTCGAGTTTTGCGAGCAGGGCGAAGAGGCCATATTGCGGGTGAGCGCAGACCGCCGGGTCGAAAAACCCCTCCCGAGGCGCGCCGCCGACGAGCGGCCATGTCGCTTCGCCGATGTTGAAATCGAGGCCCGGCAACACCACGGCGCCACGCTCCAGGCCGGCCACGGTTCGCATCAGTTCGGCCGTCGCGGGGATTGATCCCGTTGACCCGGCGATGATGACAGGCCCGTCGGGCGGAGCGCTCTTCAGGCGTTCGGCCTCCGCGCGCAGGACGACATTGCGATGCGCCGCCGCGCTCGATCTGTCCAGTTCGACCAGCCTCTGCGGCCAGAAGACCGAGGCGATCTTGAGGAATTCCAGCGACAATTGCCACCAGCGCGCATGATCCTCGCTGCTGATATCGGAAAGCGCCGACCAGGGCCGTTCCTCGGTTTCCATGGAATCAAGCAGGTCGGCGAGGCTTCTGGCCAGCCACACCGCGTCCGCGGGGTTCGCCGGCGCGAGCAGCGGATGATCGCCATGCACGTCGGCGACGGCTTTTGGCAGTCTGCGTTTCCAGGCGAGGATCAGATTGGCGAGTTCGAGCAGCCTTTCGGTCTGGCCGACGGGCGGCGCAAGGTCTTCCTGCGCAATCGTCTCGTCGAAAAAGCCTGCGTCCTCGTCATAGTCTCCAAGCGGCCGGATGACGGGCAATATGGCGCTTGGCGCCGGCAGCAGATCGACGAACTCGGATCGCAGCGCGCGCGCCGCCCGGCGTGTTGGAACATAGATCACAGCGGAAGCCAACGACAACGGGTCGTCGGCGCGATGGCGGAATTCCTTTACCAGCGTTCCGTCGCACAGACGCTCGGCCAGCACCTTGAGAAATGGCGCGCCGGGCGGGATCGTGAACAGATTTTTGCGCGTCATGGGTTTGCGCCAAACCGGGCCATCACCGCTTCGGCTTCGCCGATCGCTTCGGGCGTGCCGATGGTCAGGATATGTCCGCTCATGGCGAAACCGAACAGACGGCCGGAGGCGATCGCCTTGTCGAAGCACCAATTGAGAGAAAAGGGCTCGTTTGGCGCGCCCTCGAATATGCGCGGATGGATGATCGCCGCGCCCGGATAGACCACCGGATCGGCGGACACGCGGTCGTAACGGCGCAACCGGCCGTCCGCATCGACCAGGAAATCGCCCTTTCCTTCATATCCCGTGCACTGGTCGAGGCGGGCCGTCATCAGCAGCATGTCCATCAGGTCCCCGTCCCAGGCGTCGGCCATCGCCTGCAGGCTGGAGACGTCGCCGCCCGGGGCTTCCAGCCAGAACGTGTCGGCGTTGACGATCGCGAAGGGGTCGGCGCCAAGCAGCGGCAAGGCCCTGACGACGCCGCCGCCGGAATCGAGCAGCCTCTCGGTTTCGTCGGAAATCTCGATCTCGATACGGTCGACTGTCTGCAGGTGCTCGCGCAACTGAACACCGCGATAATGGACGTTTACCACGGCCCGCGTGACGCCTGCGGCCACGAGATTGTCGATGGCGTGGTCGATCAGGGTCCGTCCCGCGATCGCGACCAGCGGTTTCGGCAGCGTGTCGGTGATCGGTCGCATGCGGGTTCCAAGACCTGCTGCCAGGATCATGGCTGTTTTGGGCATGATGCGTTCCCCGGCGGATGGTCCGCTATGATTCGTCTCGGCCGATTCCAGCCCGATAATAGTGTTCATGCAAGGAATTTAGCGACGGGTGTCGCAGAGCCTCGGCCAGATAGGCGCGGATGCGCGGCAGATGCGCGATATATCCGGGTTTGCCGTCGCGCTCCTTCAGGCGCACAAAAAGACCGAGGATCTTGGTCGCCCGCTGCGCCTGGGTGATGGCGAGAGCCTCCAGAAAGTCCTCCCTGTCGAAACTCTCGTCATTGTTGCGCGCATCAAGATAGCGCGCTGCCAGCCGCCCGGCGAGGCCCGTATCGACCGTCACCCGCGCATCGTGAACGAGCGACGCGACATCGTAGGCGGCCGGACCGGCCAGCGCATCCTGAAAGTCGACGATGCCGATCCGGTCGGTTCCCTCTCCGGAAGCGTTCCAGAGCAGGTTGGGGGAGTGGAAATCGCGCAGGACCAGGCTTTGTTCGGCGCCCTGCAGCTTGTCGATGACGGCGCGCCAGGCGGCGATATAGCGTTCCCGTTCTGTCGCTGTAACCGTCTCGCCCGCGAAATGAGGCAGATACCAGTCGAGATAGAGCTCGACCTCTATCATCATGGCGTCGGCGTCATAGGGTGGTATCGTGTATTCCGCCGCGCCGGGAACCGGGATGGCGGGCGGGATCCTCGTTCGGTGCAACTTGACCAGACAGTCGATCGCCACCGACAGCCGTTCTTCGATCGGTCGGCCTTGCGCGTCGAGCATCCCGGTCCGTCCGAGATCGCTGACGAGCAGAATTCCGTCATCCAGCGAACGGGCGATGATCTCCGGAACCCGAAAGCCGGAAGCGCGCAGGAATTCCGCGATCGCGACGAAAGGCGTAATCGTCAGCGCCGTATGGGCGATGGCCGTGTACGGCTTGCCGTCGCGCACGACCGGACCAGCGGGCTTTTGAGGCGAATCCATCAGGAACAGCTCTACGCCGTTGTCGCAGCGTATCAGTTCGAACCGCCGTGTCGAGGCGTCGCCCTGGAAGTATCGTCTTTGGGCGCCCGGCCGATAAGTGTCCAGAAAGGCCCTGATCTGAAGCGTTCGCGCGATGCGGGCCATGGGATCCGGAGGGCCGGAGATCGTGACGGATCGTCCGGCGCCGGATTCCCCGAACGCGATCAGGATTGTCTCGTCAGGCAGTTCCCCTTCCGCCCTTTCAGGCCACTCTATCAGGGCGACGCCGGTCGCGAGCGCGTCGTCAAGACCGAGTTCATCGATCTCCTGCGGGTGGGAGATCCGGTAGAGGTCCATATGGGCGACCGACAGGCGCAATTCATAAGCCTGGACGAGCGTGAAGGTGGGGCTCGGCGCTTCCAGCTCCTCGTCATCCGCGATCGCCCGGATGAGCGCGCGCGCCAGCGTCGATTTTCCCGCGCCGAGATCGCCGGAAAGGGCGATGCAGTCACCGACCGCAACGGCCAGGGCGAGGTCCTGGCCGAGTTGCACGGTCGCAGCTTCATTCTCCAGCAAAAGGGTTTTGGTCCGGATGGTCATCGCTTGGCGATAGTCGATATCGGTCCCGTTTGGCAAGAACGCCTATTCCGCGGCGTCCGCCTGGATCTCGGCGTTCGCCGGCAGGCGGCAGATCACGGTCGTGCCCTTGCCCTGCGACGTTCTCACGTCGACCCTGCCATTGTGCAGCCTGACGAAGCTGTCGACGATGGAGAGACCAAGGCCCGCGCCGCTTCGCCGGCCGTTGGGCGCATGCGATTCAAAGCGCTTGAAGATCGTCTGCAACACGTCGTCCGGAATGCCGGCGCCGGTGTCCGATACGGCGAAAACGATATCCTCGCCCTCACGCGCGCAGGAAAGGTCGATTTCGCTGCCGGCGGGCGCATGATTGGCGGCGTTGCCAAGCAGCTTGAGCAGGATCTGCTTCAGGCGCTGTTCGTCGGCGATAATGCGGCCAATGGTGTTGGGCGCATTGATGCGCAGGGAGATATTGTCTTCCTTGAGCCGGCTTGTGAACAGTTCGCCGGCCTCTTCCGCAAGCTGGATGACGTCGACGCTCGTCATATTCAGCTCCATGATTCCGGCGTCGACAGTCGCAAGGTCGAGAATGTCGTTGACGATGGTCAGGAGCAGAGAGGACGAGGTGGAGATATGTTCGACATATTCGGCCTGCCGTTCATTGAGATCGCCGACCTGCGGCGTCTTCAGAAGATCGGTGAAGCCGATAATGTTGGTGAGCGGTGAGCGGAGTTCATACGAGACGTGCTGCACGAAGTCGTTTTTGAGCGCATCGGCCTTGCGAAGCGCGTCGTTTTTCTCCGTCAGAGCCTTTTCGACCATCGCGTTGTCGGTGACGTTGAGGAAGGCGAGCATGATTTGCGCGTCCGGTAGCGGCACGACAGCATAGTCCAGAATGAGTCCGCTGTTCAGCGTCAAGCGCCCCTGGTGCGTTCGACGCTCTTCGTCGTATCCGGTGATGACAGAGGTAAAGAAGGGCCAGCCGTCCGGGCCGTCGTGGGAAGGCTTGCAGAGGCCGGCGATTTCCCGGACATGCACCCCTGCCGCCGCCGATTTTTCCGGAATTGTCCAGAGCGCCCGGAAGGCCGGATTGGAAAGGCGCAGACGTCCATCCGCGCCGAATACGGCCACCCCTTCGGCAAGGTGGTCAATGGTTTCGCCCTGTACTTTCACCAGTGTGTTGTAACGGGATTCCAGGTCGTATTTTTCGGTCAGGTTCTCGAACACCCAGGTCACGCCGCCGCCTGGATGAATATTGGCGAAGACGTTCAGCGTCTGTCCGTCCGCGAGATGCCACAGGCGCGGCTCCGGATCGACGGATCTATAGACGGAAAGCGTTTCTTCCTTCCAGTCACGCCAGGAAGGCTGTTCGGGCAGGCGGCCGTCAGTGCGCAGCTTTTCGAGAAGCTCGGAATTGGTCGGGCGGTTCTTCAGGAACGGCGTGTCGAGCCCCCAGAGAACCTGGAAGGCCTGATTGTAGAACTGCAGGCATTGATGACCGTCGAACATGGCGACCGGGGTCGTCAGGAGGTTCAGCGTCTCCGCGTGACTGTCGACAGTTCGTCTCAGTTCGTCGCGTACCGCTTCGGTCTCGGTGATGTCGGCGGCGTAGCCGGCCGCGCCGGACGCAGTTCTTGCTTCGGTGATGTCGAAGAAGGTGCGGTTGCCGCGGACCACGGTCGACACTTTTCCCACGAAAGGCCGCTCAGGCGTCGTATGTGACGCGATCTTGTGGCGCGCCTGCGTTCCAAGCAACTCGATTTCCTTTTCGATCGCCTCGCGGCAATCCGACGCTTCAACGGCCGCTGCGTAAGCCTGGTTGACCCAGACCATGCGGTCGTCGCTGTCGCGCAGCCAAATGGGCGTCTCGAGATTGTCCATGAGAGCTTGCAGCGACTCCGAGCGCGCCGTCAGCCGGCTGCATTCGGATTCCATCGCCGCCAGCTCCGCCTGCAGATCGGCCAGGACGCAGAAACGGATAAAGGCGCGACCGCCGAGGGTTCGTCCCTGGACTTCCAGCATTTCGCCGTCACGGGTTTCAACGGAGCATTCGAAGACCTTGGCGCGGCTGCGCAGCTTGTCCACCGCTTCGTCCATTTCAGCTGCGGATTTGGGCTCCAGCCATTTGCCGAAGGCGAGCAGGTCGCTGTCGGAGCGCAGGGCGCTGATGTGTGGAGCAAGGCTGCCGAGAACATGCGGCGGCAAATCGCCGTCCCATATGACGTAGCAGCGATCATTCTCTGCAATCAGGGCTTCATAGCGCGATATGTCGGTCTGGGCCTGGGCCAGGCTGATACGCAGCTCATCCGCCTTCTGCGCGGTGCGCGCGCGTTCCCGGATCATCCATATTGCTGATATCATTGCGGCGGACACCGCGCCGATGACCAGCGAGAGATAAATAAGGTCAAAAGAGCTGGAAAAAGGACCCATTCCGCCGTCTGTCTCGACGGCCTCAAGCCCGCGCAAGTCCTGCGCAAGGGATTGTCCCGTCGCGGCCGTGATGACAACACAGCCCAATAACGTCAGGACCGGAGTTCCGAAGCGGATCCCCGAAAACCTCGTTGTGAATCTACCGCCGGCGCTGGTCCGACTGGACTCAGCCCTTGAAGACACGTTCGTGCCCGGCATGTCTTGTACCTCTTTGCCGCATTCTGCCAAGACAGCCCTGCAACGCGGCCCGTCTTGTTCTCGTCGGGTCCACGAATCATTGTGGATTCAGAATAACTTATTGGCGAATCAGCGTGAAGCCGCGCAGGTAAAAAAAGAAAGCGCGCCCTCTGTCAAGGGCGCGCCTACCATATCTTGTGGGAAGAATCTGAAAAATCAGTATCTGTAGTGTTCCGGCTTGTATGGGCCGGTTGTCTCGACGCCGATATAGCTGGCCTGTTCGTCGGAGAGTTCGCTCAGCCGCGCGCCCAGCTTGTCGAGGTGCAGCTTCGCCACCTTCTCGTCCAGATGCTTCGGAAGCACGTAGACTTCATTGCCGTACTGGTCGCCCCGCGCATAAAGCTCGATCTGCGCAAGAACCTGGTTGGTGAACGACGCCGACATGACGAAGGACGGATGACCGGTCGCATTGCCGAGGTTCAGAAGACGTCCCTCCGACAGCAGGATTATCCGGCTGGCGTCAGGAAACTCGATCATGTCAACCTGCGGCTTTACGTTCGTCCATTTGTAGTTGCGCAGGGCTTCAACCTGGATCTCGTTGTCGAAGTGGCCGATATTGCCGACGATCGCCATGTCCTTCATCTCGCGCATATGCTCGATCCGGATAACGTCCTTGTTGCCCGTCGTGGTCACGAAAATGTCGGCCGTGGAGACCACATCCTCGAGCTGAACAACCTCGAAGCCGTCCATCGCCGCCTGAAGCGCGCAGATCGGATCGATTTCGGTCACCTTCACGCGGGCGCCTGCGCCGCGCAGCGAAGCCGCCGAACCCTTGCCTACGTCGCCGTAACCGCAGACGACCGCCACCTTGCCGGCCATCATGACATCCGTCCCGCGACGGATCCCGTCGACCAGCGATTCACGGCAGCCGTACTTGTTGTCGAATTTCGACTTCGTCACCGAGTCGTTTACGTTGATCGCCGGAAACGGCAACAGTCCCCGCTTCTGGAGTTGGTACAGACGGTTTACGCCGGTCGTTGTTTCCTCGGTCACGCCGCGGATCGCGTCGCGTTGCCTGGTGAAGAAGCCCGGCGAGGCCGCAAGCCGCTTCTTGATCTGCGCGAACAGGACTTCCTCTTCCTCGCTGCCCGGAGAAGACAGCACGTCCTCGCCGGCCTCGGCGCGCGCGCCGAGCAGGATATACATCGTTGCGTCGCCGCCATCGTCGAGGATCATGTTCGACGGTTCGCCGTCCGGCCACTGGAAGATCTGGTCCGTGTAGGTCCAGTATTCCTCCAGCGTCTCGCCCTTGATCGCGAACACCGGCGTGCCGGTCGCCGCAATCGCGGCGGCGGCGTGGTCCTGTGTAGAGAAGATATTGCAGGACGCCCAGCGCACATCCGCGCCAAGCGCGTTCAATGTTTCAATCAGAACCGCTGTCTGGATCGTCATGTGCAGCGAACCGGTGATCCGCGCGCCCTTCAGAGGCTTGGCCTCGCCGAATTCTTCCCGGCACGCCATCAGCCCGGGCATCTCGGTTTCCGCTATCTCGATCTCCTTGCGACCGAAATCGGCAAGGCCGATATCCAATACGACGTAGTCATTTTCAGTGCTCATGATTGTCTCCAGCGCGGATGCGGGCTGCAACCCGTTTGTTTGTCTTTGTCTGGCCGCCGTTTAACAGGCAATGCGACAAAGGGCAACAGCATATAAAGAAGTCTTTATGTGATTGGACGAAGTTTGATCGCGCCGGGATCAGTTGTCCTCGCCGAACCGGCTGGCCACCAGCTCGTTGAGAGCGTCGAGCGCCTTTTCGGCGTCCGGCCCTTCGGCGGCAACGGTTATACAGCAACCCGGGCTGGCGGCGAGCATCATCAATCCCATTATGGATGTGCCGTTGACGCTGACTCCATCCTTGGAAACAGTGATGTCGGCGTCAAAGGATTCCGCCAGTTGCACGAATTTGGCCGAGGCGCGCGCATGCAGCCCCCGCTTGTTGATGATATCGAAGCGACGACTCGGAATGGCATTGACCGGGTTCATGTCTACTTACCGCTGAGAACCCGGCTGGCGACGTTGATATATTTGCGTCCGGCTTCCTGCGCATCGGCGAGGGCGGCTTCCATGTCATTCTCCGTCCGCGCGCTCGCGAGCTTGATCAGCATCGGAAGATTGACGCCGGCGATCACCTCGATCCGGCCATTGTCCATCACGGAAATCGACAGGTTGGACGGCGTTCCGCCAAACATGTCCGTCAGAATGATGACGCCGTGGCCGTCCTCGGCGGCCGCGACCGCTTCAATGATGTCGATCCGGCGCTGGTCCATGTCGTCTTCGGGGCCGATAGACACCGTTTCAAGATTTTTTTGCGGCCCGACCACGTGCTCGAGCGCGTTGCGAAATTCCTGTGCAAGCTTGCCATGGGTCACAAGCACCAGTCCGATCATATGCTTAATGCTCCCGTAGTCATATCCAACCCGCTGCGTCGGTCAGCCCATGAAACCGTGCCAGGCGTTTCGCTGGAAATGCCTGCTGCTTTACGTAATTGGTCAAACACGAATCCCCTGATGCCTCTCCCGGTTCCGGCACAGCCCTGAAATGCCGGCGAAATGCGACGCGGAGGCCCCGAGCAGGTCCAGGTGATCCGCCTTTGCCTGCTCTTTTGCCCTGTCGTCCGTTGAGCAAACCGATAGACCGGTCCACTTTCCGGAGCAACATAGTGCACACTGTTCACCTCAAAGACCAGTAAAACTTTTTGCATGGCACAACAGCCGGAATAGACCTTATTAGCGGCCGAAAACGAGTTTCGCATAGCCTGTGTAGGAAAAGATCGTAGCGGAGGCCGATCCCAGCGTCAGGGCTGCGACCGGCGGCAATGTAGGCACAAAAACAAGAAGACAGGAATAGACCAGATAATTGAGCAAGCTGCTCGCAATGCCAACGCCGCTGTAACGCATTCCCTCGACGGCGGCGTGACGATGGCTTTTTTCGAACGTGAAACGGCGGTTCAGCAGCCAGGTGACTTGCAAGGTGATCGCAATGGCGATGAGCCGGCCGGTAAACGGATCAATTTCCGTCCAGCGCAACAGCGCCATGAGGATCCCGGCGTCCGTCACGTATCCGACCCCGCCGACGACGAGAAATTTCAAGAGACGGCTGTTCATCCGGTCAGTGGAATCCCCGAGTGGAAGGCGCGAAACCTGAACGGCCGGTTTGAATGGTCCCTGCACCCCCTGGCATGCAATCCTCCGGTCGGGCTGGCAGACGGTGCAACATGGTTTTGACCCGGTGACGGGCGGGCCGGCGTTCCGGTCCGCAATCAGCTGATGCCTTTGATTTCGGTCTGATTATGGTCGCCTCCATATTCGAATGTGACATATATGTAAAGCCACGGACCGTTGTCGCAATGACGGGCAATGCCGATATGCTCCAGCAATGACAGATCCTTCCGCATGGAGCCGGAAACAGAGTTGATGTATGTTTTGCCGGAAGCAAAAAGAATAGCGAGAGCTCATGGTGGGTGTTAATTCATGGATGCGACGGGCGGCGCGGTGGGTCGCAATGGTCTCCATCGGCGTCATCGCCGCCGGAGACCTTTCGCTCGCTGCTGACCAGACGCCAGCCAAACAGCTTTTCGGCGCTGCCGATCTTCCCGCCAGCCTGGATGCTCAGGCCTACGGTTTCTACTCCAAGGGCTGTCTTGCCGGCGGCGTGGCGCTTCCTGTGGACGGACCACGCTGGCAGGCCATGCGCCTGTCGCGCAACCGGCGTTGGGGGCATCCGCAATTGATCGATACGATCCAGCAATTGTCGGAAGACGCTGCGCGCCACGACGGGTGGCCGGGTCTCCTGGTTGGCGATATGTCGCAGCCCCGGGGCGGACCGATGCTGACAGGACACGCCTCGCACCAGGTCGGGCTCGATGCGGATATCTGGCTGACCCCGATGCCCGACCGGCGCCTGTCCGGACAGGACAGGGAAACGATCAGCGCAATCTCCGTTCTCAAGCCTGGCAGCGTTGAGATCGATCCCAGGGTTTGGACGACTGCGCACGCCGGCCTGATCATGCGAGCCGCAAGTTATCCGCAGGTCCAGCGCGTTCTCGTCCATCCGGCGATCAAGAAGCAGCTGTGCGAGACCTGGAGAGGCGATCGCAAGAATCTGAACAAGGTGAGGCCTTACTACGGACACCACTATCACATGCATGTACGGATACGCTGCCCGGACGATTCAAAGGCCTGCAGGGCTCAGAATGCGGTGCCTGCCGATGACGGATGCGGCGAGCCGCTCGACTGGTGGTTCAATGTCGCATTAAAGCCGAGGAAGCAGGCGAAGCCGTCGACAACGCCCGCAAAGCCGCGCCACATCATGATGTCGGATCTGCCGTCCGTATGCGGCGCCGTGCTGGCGGCCGCCGCGCCGGCGTCCGCTTCGGCGGCGACACGCGAAACCGACGCAGGCGCGAGCGCTTTCGCGCCGGTTGAAGCGGTTGCGACGCCTTATTCCATGCCCGCCCTCATACCGCTTCCCAAACCCCGCCCGGCTGTGCAATAAGGCGGCGACAAATGCCGTCAGACCGGCGCGGGCGTTGGAAGCAACGACGTCCATTTTGCAGTTTGTGGTTTGGCGGTTGGTTTTGACATTTGAGCGTGAGCGCGCGGCAAGCGGGATAAAATGTCGAATCCGTCACACCTAGTCCTTTGATGTTTGCGGGGATCGCATCTTTCAATTGCCGACAACCTTGCCTATAGGGGACCAGTCCCGATCTGTTATGTACGATAACCGACGACAGAGCGCCGGTGCGAGCACACCGGGCGGATTATCGAGAGTAGAACGCAATATGACCGAAAAACATGACCAGGACGCCGCGGTCAGTTTTCCGATCCTTATCGGCGATATTGGTGGAACCAATGCGCGTTTCGCCATTCTGGTCGACGCCAATGCAAGCCCTCGGGAGTTTCCGGTCTTCGCGACAGCCGATTTCGACACGATTGACGAAGCGATCCAGACCGTTGTGCTCGACAAGACGTCGGTTCAGCCGCGATCGGCGATCTTCGCGATCGCTGCCCCGGTCGATGGCGACGAGATCAAGTTGACCAATTGCAATTGGGTCGTTCGACCCTATGCGATGATAGAGTCGCTTGGCTTCGAGGAAGTCATCGTGCTGAATGATTTTGAAGCCCAGGCGCTGGCGGCCGCGTCGCTCGAGCAAGAATATCTGCATGCTATCGGTGAGGCGAAGGCTGAGAAATACGCAACACGAGTGGTGGTCGGCCCGGGGACGGGACTGGGCGTAGCAGGCCTTGTCCACTCGCATCACATGTGGATTCCGGTTCCTGGAGAAGGCGGGCACATCGATCTCGGGCCGCGTTCGCCGCGCGATTTTGAGATATTTCCGTATCTGGAACCCATTGAAGGACGAATCTCCGCTGAACAGCTCCTGTGCGGAGACGGCCTGGTGAATATCTACAGGGCCATTTGCAGGTCGGACGGGCTGGATCCGGTTTGCGAAAAACCGTCCGATGTCACCGCAGCCGGGCTTGACGGCGAGGATACGGCGGCTTCCGAAGCCCTTGCGCTTTTCGCCGCCTATCTCGGTCGCGTCGCCGGCGACCTTGCTCTGATCTTCATGGCTCGAGGTGGAGTCTTTATCGCCGGCGGTATCGCGCAGAAGATCATTCCGGTTCTGATGCGGTCTGATTTCCGAAACGCCTTCGAAGACAAGGCTCCGCATTCCAAACTCATGAAATCCATACCCACCTGCGTTATCACCCATCCGCTGGCCGCGCTTTCAGGGCTTTCCGCCTATGCGCGCGCTCCTGGCCGATTTGGCGTGACAACGGATGGTCGGCGTTGGAAGAAGCAGATGTTGCACGCATGAACCAGTTCAGACCAACACCCGGAATGAGGCATCCAATGGCGCCGGGCAGGGGCCCTCATTCGCGAGAAGAACCCCTGAATAGGGAAACAATCTGGCCGCTCCTGAAGCGCATATTCTCGGAGAATTTCCGAGACTATATCGGCACCTATATATTTGCCATCGCTTGCCTCATGCTGGTTGCGGCGACGACGGCGTTTACCGCCTGGGTCACCAAGGACATTGTCGACGAGGCTTTTGCGAAACAGCGCGGGGAAGTGGTCTGGTGGATCAGCGGCGCCGTATTCCTTGCCTTTGTCGTGCGCGGTCTTGCAGGCTATGGCCAGGCGGTCGCTCTCGCAAAGGTCGGCAACAATATTGTGGCGCGCTATCAGCGTCGTCTGTTCACCCATCTCATGAAGATGAGCGTCGGTTATCTGAGCGAGGTGCGTTCCGCGCAGCTCGCCGCCAGGGTGTCGCAGAACGCCGGCGGCATTCGATCGGTCCTCAACATGACCATCACATCGCTTGCCCGCGATCTTCTCACCGTGGTTGGTCTCGTCGCTGTGATGATCTATCGCGATCCGGTTCTGTTCGCTGGCGTGGTGCTGGTGGCGCCGCCGCTTGTGCTGGCTCTGCGTTACATTGCGACCCGCTTGCGCGTCATTGCGCGGGAGGCGGTTCTCGTCAACAGCCGGGTGCTGGGCACGATGCAGGAATCCCTGCAGGGAATTGCGGTCGTCAAAGCCTTCACGATGGAGAAGGAACTCGGCAAGAATGTCGACGTTCTCATTCGCGACTCCGAAGCCCGGTCCAACCGTATCGCAAGGCTGACCGAACGCACCGGACCGCTGACGGAAACGCTCGCCGGCCTCGCCATAGCCGGCGTGCTTGCCTATGCGGCGATCCGGACGATCTATGGCGGCGTGCTTCCGGGCGACTTCTTTTCGTTCGTCACGGCGTTGCTGTTCGCCTACGAGCCTGCAAAACGGCTCGCGCGGCTGCAGATCACAATGGAAGGCGCGATGGTCAATGCGCGCATGATCTACGAAATTCTCGATGAAGAGCCGGACCAGCCCGATCTCTCCGGAGATGAGGTGCTTGAGATCAAAGACGCCGAGATCCGGTTTGAAGATGTGTCCTTCAGCTACGGCGAGGCGAGCCCGGTGCTGCACAATGTCAGTTTTGTCGCCGAAGGCGGCAAGATGACGGCGCTGGTCGGTCCGTCGGGCGCGGGCAAGTCGACGATCATGAGTCTGCTTCCCCGTTTCTACGATGCGGACGGCGGGCGTATTTTGATCGACGGGCAGGACGTATCCAAAATCACCAAGGATTCGCTGCGTCATGCGATCGCCTATGTGTCGCAGCAACCATACCTGTTCGAAGGCACGATCCGCGACAATATCCGTTATGGACGGCCGGAAGCCACGAATGAGGAGATCGAACAGGCTGCGCGGCTTGCTTACGCGCACGATTTCATCCTCGAGCAGCCACATGGCTACGACACGCCGGTGGGTGAAGCCGGCATGAGCCTGTCCGGCGGTCAGCGTCAGCGCATATCCATCGCGCGGGCCCTGATTCGCAACGCGCCAATCCTGCTTCTGGACGAAGCGACGTCGGCGCTCGACACCGAATCCGAGGTTCTCGTCCAGAAGGCGCTTGAACAGGCGATGAGCGGCCGCACGGTTCTCGTCATCGCGCACAGACTGTCGACCGTCGCCCATGCCGACAAGATCGTCGTCCTCCTTGAAGGCAAAGTCATCGAACAGGGCGACCATCGGTCTCTGTCGGCCATGAAGGATGGCCTTTACGCGCGATTCCTCAAGATGCAGGATGTTGGCAAACGGCATGAGGAGAAAGAACTGCAGTTGCTGGATGGCGCTGAACCTTCGAAAGAGGACCCGGCTCGATGAGTGACATGAAGCTCGCTGTCGCAGGCGCCGCCGGCCGGATGGGACAGGCGCTCATCCGTGCGATCGCCTCGATGGACGGCGTCGTCGTCTCTGCTGCGATCGAGCGAAGCGGATCGGATATCCTTGGAAGAGACGCCGGGGTCCATGCGCAGCTCGGAGAGATCAGCGTCGCCTTCACCGATGATGTTGAGGCGGCGGCGGCTGCATCAGACGGATTGGTTGATTTCACTACGCCGGACGCCAGCGTGGCGAACGCAGGCCTCGCCGCCCAATACGGTCTGGTCCACATCATCGGGACGACCGGTTGCGACGCCGCGCATGAGGAGAAAATCCGCAAAGCCGCGGAAAAAGCGATTATCGTCAAGTCGGGCAATATGAGCCTTGGCGTCAATCTTCTGTCCGTGCTTGTACGCCAGGCCGCCAGGGCCCTGGATTCTGAGGACTGGGACATCGAAATTGTCGAGATGCATCACCGCCACAAGGTGGATGCGCCGTCGGGAACGGCGCTGCTTCTCGGCGAGGCCGCGGCGGAAGGGCGTGGCATTGACCTCGACGAAGCATCGATCCGGGTGCGCGACGGCCATACCGGACCGCGTCCCGCCGGTTCGATTGGCTTTGCGACGCTGCGCGGCGGTTCCGTTGTCGGTGAACACACGGTGATGCTCGCCGGGGAAGGCGAATTGGTGGAACTTTCGCACAAGGCGACGGACCGTTCGATTTTTGCCCGCGGCGCGGTCAAGGCGGCGCTGTGGGCGCGCAACCGCGAGCCGGGACTCTATTCCATGATTGATGTCCTGGGCTTATCCGAAAACTGATCGAAAGGTTATTTCCATGTCCGGCACCCTTGTGCTCGTCCGCCACGGCCAGAGCGAATGGAATCTCAAGAATCTGTTTACAGGCTGGAAGAATCCCGACCTTACCGAGAAGGGCGTCAAGGAGGCTGAAGAAGGCGCGCGCGCCCTCAAGGAATACGGCGTCCGGTTCGACATCGCCTTCACGTCTGTCCTTCTGCGCGCCGAGCGCACCTGCCAGATCATTCTCGACCTGATCGATCAGCCGGACCTCCAGACCACTCATGACGAAGCGCTGAACGAACGCGACTATGGCGATCTGGCTGGACTCAACAAGGATGACGCCAGGGAGAAATGGGGCGAGGAACAGGTGCATGTCTGGCGCCGCTCCTACGATGTGCCGCCGCCCGGCGGAGAAAGCCTCAAAGACACCGGCGCGCGCGTATGGCCCTATTACATGACCGAAATTCTGCCGCGCGTCCTGTCCGGACAGAAGGTCCTGGTCGCCGCGCACGGTAACTCGCTGCGCTCGCTGGTGATGGTTCTCGACCGGATGAGCCGGGACGAGATAACCGGGCTCAATCTCGCCACGGGCGTGCCGATGGTCTACCGCCTCAATCCGGATTCCACCGTGGCTTCAAAGGAAATTCTGGGCGACATGTCCGCCGCCCATTGATCATGCCGGTCAGCCCAGCGATTGCATCGCCAGAAAGATCAGGGCCGATAGCAACGTCGACGCCGGAACTGTAATGATCCAAGCCGCGATGATGCTGATGAAATGCTGGCGGCGGACGAGCTTGCGCCGCGTCGCCTCCGGATTTCCGACCACGGCTTCGCTATCCGCCACGAACATATCCCGTGTGTACGCATAGTCGTTTGATTTCAGGGGTTTGGCGGTTTTGTTTCGATGCTGGCCATGACCCTTGCGCGCCATGTAGTCGGCGCGGCGCCTGGAGTTGGCAGTGTACCATTCGCGGAAGAAACCGACGCCAAACACAGCGCCGACGGCGATATGGGTCGATGACACCGGCAGCCCCAGAGCGGAGGCGATAATGACCGTGATGGCCGCCGACAGCGCAACGCAATAGGCGCGCATCGGATTGAGTTTGGTGATCTGCTTTCCGACCATTCGGATGAGTCTCGATCCGAAGACGACCAGACCGAAGGAGATGCCGAGCCCTCCAATCATCATGACCCATATCGGAATGCCCACATTGGCTGTCACCGCGCCGAATTCGGCGACATGGACGATGGCCGCCAGTGGTCCGATGGCGTTGGCCACATCATTGGCGCCATGGGCGAAGGACAGAAGCGCAGCCGAGATGATCAACGGAAGCTGGAAGAGGTGCCGCAAGGACTGATTGCGGTTTGGAAGGCCCGCAGACTTGCGTTGAATGTAGGGGTTTGCCGCAACATAGCCGAGCGCGCAACCGGCGACGCCGATCAACAATATGACCAGCGGTGAAAGGTGTATGATCTTCTTCACGCCTTTCATGGCGAGATAGGCCGAGAAGGCGCCCGTCATGATGGCGATCAGAATCGGAACCCAGAGTCGGGCGGCGGCGATCTTGTCCTGGCGATAGACGACAAAGGTCTTGATAAACGCGAGGAAAGCTGCGGCGATGACCCCTCCCAACAGGGGAGAAATCACCCAGCTTGCCGCTATGCCGCCGAGTATTGGCCATTCGACGGCTCCAAAGCCGGATGCGGCGATCCCCGCGCCCATGACGCCGCCGACAATCGCGTGCGTGGTCGACACCGGCGCGCCAAGCCAGGTCGCCAGATTAATCCACAAGGCGGACGACATGAGCGCCGCCATCATTGCAAGAATGAAAGTATTCGGGTCCGAGACCGTTTGTGGATCGATGATGCCCTTGGAGATGGTGGAAACAACGTCTCCCCCGGCAATCAACGCGCCAGCCGATTCGAAAACGGCCGCAATCAGCAGCGCCGTCGTGATGGACATGGCGCGCGATCCGACGGCCGGCCCGACATTGTTGGCGACGTCGTTGGCGCCGATATTGAGCGCCATATAGGCGCCAATTGCGGTGGCGGCGACGATGAACGCCGCGCGCGGCTCGCCGGTCACGGATATTGCGGCGACCACTCCTGACAGCACGATGAAAAGAAAACCCAGCCCTGGAAGCACGAAACCACGCGACAGGAACCCGGTCGCCTCTTCGAGATGGACGAATTTGTCGAGATCCTTGTCGAGCGTGCTCTTTTTCAGCGCTGGATGTTTGGTGCCTATTGTTTCGCCCCCCGAATTTCGGAAACACCTATGCAGATTTAGCCGGTAGCCTCAAATATATGTCCGGTTTGCAGTCTTTTTTTCTGAGGATAAGCTTGCGAGGTCCGATGTCCGGCGGGCGTCCTTTTGGGCGACCCCGAGGTTTTCTACGAGCCTGTGGCGAAGTATCTAGAACGAATCGCCCTGATCCCCGTGCTCGATCCGGTTGATCAATGCGTCAAGTCTCCCGCTCTCGAACAGTTCACGCAGATCCGGTTCCTGGATGCGCACAGCGGCTTCGGCTGCGTTCAACCACTCCCTCTGGCGCTCGTTTCGCTCTGGAAAATCCTTTGCGAGTTTTGTCACCAGAACAGGATAGAAAACGACGCGGCACCTGACCGAATGGTTCTCCATTTTTTTGTCATAGCTGTACTGTCCGGCGGGTTCGCCATGCAATTTTCCATAAATGCCGGCTTCTTCCCAAGCTTCCGTCATCACTGTCTCTGCAACATCGCCGCCGCTCAGCGGCCAGCCTTTGGGTATGATCCAGCGGCCTGTGTCGCGACTGGTCACAAGCAGATACTCGACGGTCTTCTTCTTTATGCGATAGGGCAGGGCGGCAAACTGGACGCGCGGCGGCGGAGAGAGCGCCCGTCCTGTCAACAAGTCGAGGATGTTTGAAATTACCATCAGGCTGGATACTGCTCCGCAGAGACGTGTTCCATCCAGTCGACAGCCTTGCCGTCCTGCATTTCCTGTATCGCTATATGTGTCATCGCCGTTGAAGGCGAGGCGCCATGCCAGTGTTTTTCACCCGGCGCGAACCAGACGACGTCGCCTGGCCGCAATTCCTCGATAGGTCCGCCTTCGCGTTGCGCCAGTCCGAACCCGGCTGTAATTAGCAGCGTCTGCCCCAGGGGATGTGTGTGCCAGGCGGTGCGGGCTCCAGGTTCAAACGTCACGCTGGCGCCGGCGACGCGAGCCGGTGAAGGCGCTTCGAACAACGGATCGATCCTAACCCGCCCTGTAAACCACTCTTCAGGACCCGGTCTGGAAGAGCGGGCGCCTGCTTTGCTGATATCCATCAAATTCCCTCGCTTTCAGGTTGGGACCACCTGTTGAATGTCTTTATAGCGCTTCCTCGGCGTTCGGTAAGGGCCGAGGATCAATTGATGGACCCGTGTCGGCGGCAACGCATTCTTATGCGCGCAGAGCAATTCCCGCCTGGTCACGCAACGCGACGAAGCGTCAGACGACCCCGATAAGGCAGGCTTTGAAAGAAGCTTCTATCAGATCGCCTTGAGCGGCGCGCGGCTGAGTTCGTTGACGGCGCCTACGGTTTTTGCGAGCAGGCGCATGAATTCCTGCGATTCAGCATCGTCCAGCCCTCTCAGCATGATGTGCTGGGCTTGCTCCACCGCAGGCTGGATTTCTCGAAGCGCCTTGTGCCCGCTTTCGGTGACTTGCAGTATGCGGGCGCGCCGGTCAGTCTTGCTCGGCTTCCTCGTCAGGAAACCTTTCTGGGCCAGCCGATCGACGACGCCGGTAATCGTCGTCCGATCATAGGCGATCAGTCCTGCGAGCGTCGCCTGATCGATGCCCGGATTGACCCGCACTGCGGTCAGCGCAGCATACTGAACGGGCGTCATATCGTATCCCGCGCGCGCAACCTCGGCCTGGAAGATCGCCACCGCCGCCTGCTGCAGCCTGCGCACCAGATGACCCGGCATTACATCATAACTGTCCATGCCTTTTTCCCTGTGACCGACTGTAGTTTACAAGTATACTGATAATCAGTATACTGAGCAATAGAAAACGCGAGCCCGGATCTGTCGCGGGGCGTGATGAGGAGGGCGTATTGATGCAATTTCATCTCAACGGATTCAGAACTGGAGACCCGGCGGTCTCCGAGGCTTCCACGTCGCATACGGCCTTGTCCGGGGAAAACTGGCCCGACAAGGTCGATGTCCTGATTGTCGGTTGCGGCCCTGCTGGCCTTACACTGGCGACGCAACTGTCGGCCTTCCCGGATATAAAAACGATGATCGTTGATCAGAAACCCGGACCGCTCGAATTGGGCCAGGCGGACGGCATTGCTTGTCGCACAATGGAGATGTTCCACGCTTTTGGCTTTAGCGAAAGAGTATTGAAGGAGGCTTATTGGGTCAACGAGACAACCTTCTGGAGGCCCGACGACGCCCGGCCGGATGCAATCAAGCGACATGGCGTAGTTCAGGACGTGGAAGACGGCCTTTCCGAGTTCCCTCATGTCATTCTCAATCAGGCTCGGGTGCATGATTTCTATCTCGAGACCATGCGCGGATCACCGTCCCGAATGGCGCCGTATTATTCGCGTCGATTGACCGACATGCAAATCGGGGACGGGGAAGGGTCACCGGTCACGGCGCGTTTCGAAAGGGTCGATCAGGGTCACGAAGGTGAAACGGAAACGGTCAGCGCGCGTTATGTCGTCGGATGCGACGGCGCCCGCAGCGCGGTTCGCCGGCTTCTGGGCCGCGAACTGCGCGGCGATTCGGCCAATCAGGCCTGGGGCGTCATGGATGTTCTCGCAGTGACGGATTTTCCGGATATCCGCCGCAAATCGCTCATTCAGTCGACCGGCGAAGGCAGTATCGTATTGATACCGCGGGAAGGCGACTATCTTGTCCGCGTCTATGTGGAGCTTGACAAACTGAGTGAAAACGAGCGGGTGGCGAACCGCAATATTACCGTTGACCATCTAATCGCGGCGGCGAAACGCATTCTCAATCCATACAGTTTCGACGTGAAAGAAGTGGCGTGGTGGTCGGTCTACGAGATCGGACAACGGCTGTGCGACAAGTTCGACGACGTGCCTGAGGAAAAGGTGGCCGAGCGCCTGCCGCGGGTCTTCATTGCCGGCGACGCCTGTCACACGCACAGTCCGAAAGCCGGGCAGGGCATGAATGTGTCGATGCAGGACGCTTTCAATCTCGGCTGGAAGCTCGCTGCTGTTTTGCGAGGCCAGACTCCGCCGACCTTGCTGCACAGCTATTCGGCCGAACGCCAGGCCATCGCCGCGGAACTCATCGACTTCGATCGGGAATGGGCAACAATGCTGAGCGCGCCCTTGAAATCCGCCGATCATCCTGACGGCGTGGAGCCTGCCGACGTGCAGGATTATTTCGTTCGCCACGGCCGCTACACGGCGGGGACCGCAACGCGCTACCGCCAATCCGTGATTTCCGCCGAACCGATCCATCAGCATCTGGCGAAAGGGTTGACGATCGGCATGCGATTGCATTCCGCTCCGGTTATCCGTCTGGCCGACGCAAAGCCGATCGAGCTTGGCCACGCCGCAACGGCTGACGGTCGGTGGCGCATTTATGCATTCGCGCCTTCAAAAGATCCCTCAAAAGCCGGCTCGTCGATTGATGCGCTCTGCAAGTTCCTTGCCGGATCGCCGGACTCTCCGGTGTGCAAATACACTCCCGAGGGCTCTGATATTGATTCGGTGATCGATGTGCGCGCCGTGTTCCAGCAGGGGCACAGGGAACTGGCGCTGGAAACACTACCCGCATTTCTGAAACCCGAAAAAGGGCGCTACGGTCTGATCGATTATACCAAGATGTTCTGCCCGGACCCGGCGCGCGGCGACATATTCGACATGCGCGGCGTTGATCGCGGTCGTGGTTGCATGGTGGTGGTCAGACCGGACCAGTATGTGGCGCATGTGCTTCCGCTTGAGGCTCATGCAGGCCTCTCCGCATTCTTCGATGGCTTCATGCTTGAAGCATATCGGCCGTCTGCGACCGAAAATCTCGAGGAATCCGCTGCGCTTTAGAGGCAGACCGCCCTCAGATCGCAAGGTCGGCGACGACCGCGTCCAGCACCATCATGCCCGCCGGCGTGCAGCGCAACCGCGCATTGCCGGCGCGCTCGATCAGACCGTGGCTTTGCAGGAAGGTTTCCGTGCCGGGATCGATGGAGCGGCCTGAAAGGCTGCTCCACCGCACAAGATCCATGCCCTCTCTCAGACGCAGGCCCATCAGCATCAGTTCGTCCGCCTGCGCCGGATCGTCCAGCGGGTCAAACGCGTCAAAGCCGTTGCCGTCCTTCATCACCGCTTCAATCCAGGTTTCCGGCAGACGATGATTGGAGGTCGCGATCTTGCCCTCTTGCGTCGTGATCCTGCCATGCGCGCCCGCGCCCAGTCCGACATAGTCGCCGTAGCGCCAATAGGTCAGATTGTGCCTGCTTTCCGCGCCTGGTCTTGCATGGTTGGAGATCTCGTAGGCCGGCAGACCGCGCGCCTCCGTCAGTTCCTGCGTTGCTTCGTAGAGTTCCGCTGACAGGTCGCCGTCGGGCACGACGAGTTTACCGGCCTTGTGCAGGTCGAAAAAACGCGTGCCGCGTTCTATGGTAAGCTGGTACAGCGACAGATGATCCACCGCATAGGACATCGCCTGGGTGAGTTCGCGTTCCCATGCCTCCACTGTCTGGCCAGGTCTTGCGTAGATGAGGTCGAAGGACATGCGAGGGAACAGGTCCCTGGCAAGCTCGATCGCGCGCAGGGCCTCGGCGACATCATGCAACCGCCCAAGCGACCGCAGATCCGGATCGTTCAACGCCTGAATGCCGAGCGAAACGCGATTGACGCCGGCGCTGCGATATCCGCGAAAATTCTCTGCGTCGGCGCTGGACGGATTGGCTTCAAGGGTTATTTCAGCACCGTCAACGAGCGGCCAGGCGGCGTCGATCAGGTCGAGAATCGCTTGAACGGTAGCCGGTCCCATGAGAGACGGCGTACCGCCCCCGAAAAACACACTGGTCGCCGCGCGTGGACCTGTCAGTTCCAGCATGCGCCGGATTTCGCGCGCGAACGCCAGGACGTAGCGGTCCTGGTCGACCCCGCCATGTCGGACATGAGAGTTGAAATCGCAATAGGGACATTTGGCTGCGCAGAAAGGCCAATGCACATAGACGCCGAATCCCGGTTCGGCAGGATCATGGATCTGCACGGTCAGGGTCCGGCTTTAACGAGACACTGGTCGGCGAATTTGGCGAAGGCGCGGGTCCGGTGCGAGAGCGCCTGCTTTTCCTCAGCCGCCATCTCGCCGAAAGTATGCGCATGACCTTCCGGAACAAAGATCGGATCGTATCCGAACCCGCCGTCGCCCACAGGACTTTCCGTCAGCGCGCCTTCCACCTCGCCGCGGAAGAACTCGGTGTGGCCGTCAGGCCAGGCGAGACAGATGACCGACACGAACCGGGCGGAGCGTTTCTCCGGCGGCAGGCCGGCGAGCCGGTCCGTCACCTTTTTCATAGCCAGCTGGAAATCCTTGTCCGGACCCGCCCAGCGAGCTGAATAGATTCCGGGATCGCCGTTGAGGGCGTCCACGGACAGGCCGGAATCATCTGCAAGAGCAGGCATGTTGGCGACCTTTGCGGCCGCCAGCGCCTTCAGCTCCGCATTGGCTTCAAATGTGGCGCCGGTTTCCTCGGGTTCGTCGAGATCGAGATCGGCTGCCGTCGCCACTTCATAGCCAAGCGGATCCATGAGCGCACGCAATTCGCGCACCTTGCCCTCGTTATGGCTCGCGATGACGATTTTTCTTTCGGTGAGTTTGCGCAACGGACTACTTTTCAAAATCCCACAGGCGTGGCTCGGCGAATTCCACACTGTTGCCGGCCGGATCGCGGATATAGATCGAACGGGCGCCATTGGGCCAGCGGAAATCCGCCTCGATATAGACGTCGTTGTCTTCCAGCATGTCCTTGATGGCGTCAATTTCGTCGCCCGGCACGCTGAAACAGACGTGTCCTTCGCCGTGGCCGCCATGCGGGGGAACCGGCATCTTGGAGCTGGTCGGAGGTTTTACCGTTTCTTCCGGATTGAAAATCAGGAGCATGCCATGGCCGCAACGGAAGAACACATGGCGATTGTCGACCCGCACTTCCTTTTCAAGACCGATGATGTTCCCGTAAAATATTTCCGCTGCGTTGAGGTTTCGAACGTATAAAACTGTCTCAAGAATGCCGGAGATGGCTGTCATGGCCTTTTATCCGATGGTTTGTTTCTGCAATTCGACTAGATTTGAAATACCGGATTTGGCAAGACCGAGCATTGCCTGGAATTCGTCCTGGCTGAACGGCGCGCCTTCCGCCGTTCCCTGTATTTCCACAATGCCGCCCGCGCCGGTCATGACGAAATTAGCGTCCGTCTCGGCGGACGAATCTTCCGCATAGTCGAGATCGAGCACCGATTGATTCAGGAAAATGCCGCAGGAAATCGCGGCGACGTGATCCTTCAGAACCTTTTCCGCCTTCACCATCTGGCGCTTTTCCATCCACTTCAGACAGTCGTAAAGCGCAATCCACGCCCCGGTGATTGATGCGGTGCGGGTTCCCCCGTCGGCCTGGATAACGTCACAATCTATGGAAATCTGCCGCTCCCCGAGCGCTTCCAGATCCGTGATTGCGCGAAGCGACCGGCCGATCAGCCTCTGGATTTCCTGCGTGCGCCCGCTCTGTTTGCCGGCGCTCGCTTCACGGCGCATGCGTTCGCCCGTCGCCCGCGGAAGCATTCCGTATTCCGCCGTAACCCATCCGCGACCTGCGTTTCGCAGCCATGGCGGAACCCGTTCTTCGAGGCTAGCCGTACACAACACATGCGTATCGCCGAACCTGACCAGGCAAGAGCCCTCCGCGTGTTTGGAATAGCCTCTTTCAAAAGAGACGTCCCGCATCTGGTCGGGCTTCCTGCCTGATGGCCGCATCTTTCAACTCCCTTGGAACAACTTGCTGTTTCTGTTGCTATGTAACGCCCCTTGTGTATGCAAGCAAAGAAAAACACCTATATAGTGACGCGAGAAATACAGATTTTCCGGTCGTCAGCGGCCTGATCGAAAGGATGGAACGGGCTGTAGATCGATCGACAGACAGCGACCGGAAAGTGGCCGGTCCCAGGGTTCGCATGAGTAATATGGCAAATTTCGATCTCTCCAACGCCATGCCGCATGACGAGCGGATGCGCGAGATATTCCGCCGTATCGTGGAGACGTATCTGGAGTCCGGCGAGCCGGTGGGCTCAAGGAGCCTCTCGCGCATCCTCGCCCATCCACTGTCGCCCGCATCGATCCGTAATGTGATGAGCGACCTCGAGGAGCTTGGACTGATCTATGCGCCGCATGTGAGCGCCGGACGCCTTCCGACCCAGCAGGGTCTGCGCTTCTTTGTCGACGCGTTCATGGAGACAGGCGATCTCTCAACCGAAGAGCGCGACATGATTGAACGCCAGGTGCGGGGCGGCAACCGCGATCACTCGGTGGAAACGCTTCTCACCGAAGCGAGCCAGCTGCTTTCGGGCCTTTCGCGCGGCGCCGGGCTGGTGATCGCCAACAAGAGCGACGCCATCGTGCGTCATATCGAATTCGTCAGGCTGGACGCTGCGCGCGCCCTTGTCATCATCGTCGGCGAGGGCGACCAGGTCGAGAACCGGATCATCGAATTGCCTGTCGGCGTCACAGCGTCCCAGCTCGTCGAGGCGGCCAACTTCCTCAACGCGCACCTGGCCGGCCATACTCTGCCCGAGTTGCGCGGCAAGTTGCATCGCCTCAAGCAGACGGTCGCCGACGAACTGGATGCGCTGTCCCGCGACCTTGTAGAGAAGGGCGTCGCCGTATGGTCGGGTTCGTCGGAAGGCCAGCCGGCCCGACTGATCGTGCGCGGCCGCGCCAACCTGCTCGACACCATGCGAGACATCGAGGAGATCGATAAGCTGCGCATGCTCTTCGATGATCTGGAGAAAAAGGACGGGCTGATCGAATTGCTCGACCTTGCTGAGGCCGGTTCCGGCGTCCG
Organism: Rhizobiaceae bacterium MnEN-MB40S; assembly: GCA_024343425.1. Taxonomy (GTDB): domain Bacteria; phylum Pseudomonadota; class Alphaproteobacteria; order Rhizobiales; family Rhizobiaceae; genus Flavimaribacter. The sequence goes on along the minus strand of BRLC01000003.1, from coordinate 311,688 downwards.
CATCTTTATCGGTTCGGAGAACAAGCTGTTTTCCCTTTCCGGCTCTTCCCTTGTGGTTGCGCCCTATCGCGACAGCGACGACCGTATCGTCGGCGCGGTCGGCGTCATCGGTCCGACGCGGCTCAACTATTCCCGCATCGTCCCCATGGTCGACTACACCGCCCAGGTTGTGTCGAGAATGATCCGCTAGGCCTCCGCGCAAGAAAGAGAGCATGGATCGCGTCCAGGCTTTCAAGCCGCGATTCGGGTGGTTTCGTCCCTTGATTTTTTGTCGCGAAACCTCGATATGCGTCACGACATCGAAAATAAGAAAGAAGGACAAGTCACGTCATGACCGATGAGACGAAGAAACCCGGTATTGACGACGAAGGTAAGACTGTGCCTGAACAGGACGCCGCCAACGGCTCTGCGCCGCAGGATGAAGTCGTCGAACAGGAGGCCGGCAATGGCGAATCCGCCGATCCGATGGGGCCGCTGGAGATTCTTGCCGCCGAAGCCGACGAGTGGAAAGACAAGTATCTGCGCATGGCTGCGGAAATGGACAATCTGCGCCGCCGCACGGCTCGAGACGTCAAGGACGCCAAGTCTTATTCCGTTTCCGGTTTCGCGCGCGACATGCTCAGTGTGTCTGATAATCTGCGTCGCGCACTCGACGCCATCCCCGCCGAAGCGCGAGAGGCTGGCGAGGCTGGCCTGAAGGCGCTGATCGAAGGCGTCGAAATGACGGAGCGCTCGATGCTGTCGGCGCTGGAGCGCCACGGCGTGAAGAAGCTTGCGCCGAAGGGCGAGAAATTCGATCCGAATTTCCACCAGGCCATGTTCGAGGTGCCTGATCCGAACGTGCCCAACAATACGGTCGTTGACGTGGTTCAGGACGGCTACGTGATTGGCGAGCGCGTGTTGCGGCCTGCGATGGTGGGGGTCGCCAAGGGCGGACCCAAACAGACCGAAACCGCAAGCGCGGAAGCCGGCGATCAGGAATAGCCGGAAGGGCCAAAAAGCCCGGGCCCGTCAGGCCCGGTCGCGCATGTCTCTCGATGCGCCGTCTGCAAGACCTCGGTCAATGGCCGCCTGTTTCAGCGAGAGCATGGGCCGAGGCCCGATCTGCTGGATCACCAGACCGGCGGCGAGACTTCCGAGATGTCCGCAATCTTCCAGCGTCCGGCCATTGGTGTAGCCGTAGAGAAAGCCGGCGGCGTAGAGATCTCCCGCGCCTGTCGTGTCGACAAGCTCATTGATCTCGATGGCTGGAATAATGATCCGCTCGTCCTTTCTGGCGACGATGGAGCCTTTCTCGCCCCGCGTGATGACGGCGAGGCTGCAATCCTGCGCCAGCAGGTCAACCGCGGTTTCCAGCGAAGCCGTCTGATACAGCGAAATCGCCTCATGCTCGTTGGCGAACACGATGTCGACAGTGCCGCCGCGCATCAGCTCCAGAAATTCGTCGCGATATCGATCGACACAGAATGGATCTGACAGCGTCATCGACATTTCGCGGCCATTTTCGTGCGCGATCTTCGCGCTCAGCACGATCGCTTCCTTGGCGCGCGGCGGATCCCAGAGGTAACCTTCGAAATAGCTGACCTTTGCGGCCGCGACGATATCCGCCTCCACGTCCTCCGGGCCGAGCTCCACGCAGGCGCCCAGATAGGTGTTCATGGAGCGTTCGCCGTCCGGCGTCACGAAAATCATGGAGCGGGCCGTCGGCGGATATTCTTCGAGCGCTTCTGTTCCGAACTCCACGCCTTGGGAGCGGATGTCGTGCCGGTAGATGCCGCCAAGGTGATCGTCGGCGACCTTGCCGAAAAATGCGGCCTTGCCGCCGAAGCTCGCGACGCCGGCGGCCGTGTTTCCCGCGCTGCCGCCCGAGGCCTCGATGGCCGGCCCCATGCGGCTGTAGAGCAGTTCGGCCCGTTCGGCGTCGATCAGGTTCATAGCCGCCTTTGTGATCTCGTTTTCGATCAGAAACGAGTCCTCGCATCTTGCGATGATGTCGACGATTGCGTTTCCGATGCAAAGAACATCCAGATCACTCATGCAGTCAGTCCCTCATGCTGTTGGCTCGATTGTGTCGCCCGTTGAAGACGAGAGTGATCTAGCCGGGTTTGCCTTCTTTGAAAAGCCGATGACCGGGGTTTTGGGAATTCGCGATCGCGCGACCTGTTTTCTTCGCGCTTGATTTGGACAGGCGGATCACTATCTGCATCCCATGATCCAGACGAACCCTTCCCATGATTCTTGAAGCCGCGCGGCTTGCTGGCCGCAACATGTTTGCGCCGGAGACACGGGCCGCCTTCTGGCGAATTCTCGGATTGACCCTGCTGCTGCTCGTTGGCGGCTGGGTCTTGATTCGCGAGATATTCATCGCCTATGTGGCGCCGTGGATCCAGACCTTCCTGCCGACGATGCCGGACTGGGTCGTCTGGCTCGGTTCTCTGGCAGGCATCATCGCCTCGCTGGGTCTTGCTGCTGCTTTCGTTCTTCTGATTGCGCCGGTGACAGCGATTATCGCCGGCCTTTTTCTCGACGGCGTTGCTGAAGTCATCGAAACGCGCGATTACCCCGCCGATGCGCCGGGACAGGCGCTCCCCGTCGGCCGCGCTGCGATTTATACCGTGAAGTTCCTTGGCGTCGTCATCGCCGGCAATCTGCTGGCGCTCTTTCTGCTGCTGGTTCCTGGCATCAACCTTGTCGCCTTTTTCGTCGTCAACGGATATCTGTTCGGCCGCGAGTTCTTCGAATTCGCCGCGTTGCGATTTCGCAGCGAGGAAGAGGTTCGGCGGATGCGATCAAAGCACGGCGCGACGATTTTCCTCGGCGGTCTTGTCATTGCGGTGGTGCTCGCCATACCGATCGTCAATCTGCTGACGCCGATCTTCGGCGCATCCATGATGGTCCATCTGCACAAGATGATTTCGCACAAAGATCCCGAATTCGCTGCGTGATCAGGAAATCTGTACGAGAGGCGCCGGAATATCCGACGTCTTGGCCTTGTATTTGCAGAGGTCGGCGATCACGCAGGCGGCGCAGTCCGGCTTTCTGGCCTTGCAGACATAGCGTCCATGCAGAATGAGCCAGTGGTGGGCGTGCATCAGATAGCATTCCGGCACGGTGCGCAGCAGATTTTGTTCGACCTCGTTGACGTCCTTTCCAGGCGCCAGGCCAATGCGGTTGGCGATACGAAAAAGATGGGTGTCGACAGCCATGGTCGGCTGGCCGAACGCCATGTTGAGCACTACATTGGCGGTTTTTCGTCCCACACCCGGCAGCGCCGTCAGGGCGTCGCGGTCGGCCGGCACTTCTCCGTTATGGTCATGGATGAGCGCGCGCGACAGCAGGATGACGTTCTTCGCCTTGTTGCGGTAAAGGCCGATCGTGCGGATGTGCTCCCGCACCCTGTCTTCTCCGAGATCCAGCATTTTTTCTGGCGTGTCGGCAATCTGGAACAGAGCCCGGGTCGCCTTGTTTACGCCGGCGTCCGTCGCCTGCGCCGACAAAACGACTGCGACCAGAAGCGTATAGGCGTTGACGTGCTCCAGTTCGCCCTTCGGCTCGGGTCGTTGCACGGAGAACCGACGGAAGATCTCGACCAGTTCGCTCTGCGAATAGAGGCTTTTCGGAAGCCTTTTTCCTGGCTTGCGCCGCTTCGGTCCGCGTGCGCCTTCTGGCGCTGATTCTGGTTTTGCCTTTTGCATTTTTTCTCTATATTCGCGTGTCATGGACAAAAGCAATTCTTCGGAGCGCGTCTCGCCCGATCCGGAGAAACCGATTTTCGAGGCCATGCTTACGCCGCACCGCTCTCTCGGCCGTGTGGGCTTTCTCGTCGTGATGGGCATCGCCACTGTCATCACACTGGCGCATTCGACGGTCTTCATGGTTTCCGGCGCCTGGCCTGTCGGCGCGTTTTTCGGGCTCGATCTTGCGCTTCTTATCGGGGCCTTCTGGTTGAATTACCGTTCGGCGCGCGCAAGGGAAACGGTGAGCGTCTCCCGGACCGATTTGCTGATCAGCAAATACGCGCCTTCCGGTCGTTCCACAGAATTTCGCTGGAACCCGCTCTGGGCGCGGTTTCATGTGTCCCGGCACGACGAGATCGGCATCACGCGCATGGACGTGTCCGGAGAAGGGCGCGCAACCGATATTGGCTCCTTTCTCAACCCGGAAGACCGGGAAACATTCGCTGATGCTTTTTCAGGAGCTCTCGCAAGAGCGCGTCGCTGAGGCATGGCGGGTTCAGTATTGGGCCGTGGTGATGGCGCCAGGATGGGCTGGCGCCGGCTGGAGCACGACCGTCTCGCCCTCCTGTATCTGGTAGATGGCGAGGCTTCGCGAACTCAGGCCGTCCGGCAAGAAACGGTAGGCGCCTGTGACGCCGAGATAGCCGCGGCTGTTTTCGAGATTCGAACGCGATAGCGCTTCAGGGTTTCCGGAGGCTAATAGATCGGCGGCCAGCATCACCGAATCAAAACCAAGACCGCCGTTAACGGTCGGATCGGCGCCGAATTTCTCGCGATAGTTTTCACGGAATTGCGCGAAATAGGTCTCGTCCATGTCGGCAAAAATGCCGCCCTGCAGGTAGGCGGACTTCAGATCGGACGACCGCCACTGCCCTGTGCCGATCAGGCGCTTTTCCGGAAGGTTTACGCCTTCCGACTGGAGAACACGCGCCAGTGCAATGGGCGCCTGGCCCCCATCAGGCAGGAAAATCGCGTCAGCCTCCTCGATCGCCGGAAGAAGCTGCTCGACGGCGGTGACCAGCGACTGATTGTCATAGCGATAGTAGGAAACCCCGGTCAGCCTGCCGCCGCGCTGTTTCAGCGAAGCGCGCAGCTGTTGCTCGACAAGCGCGCCATAGGCGCCTTCCGGCAGAAGCGCCGCGATGGACGGAGATCCGATGCTGACGGAATAGGAAATGACCCGGTCGACAACCTGGCTTGGCAGGAAGGACATCAGATAGACGCCGGGCGAAGCGGCTGCCGGATCGGAGGAAAACGCGATAGCGTACCGCTTGCCGGGCCGGGTGACGCTTGCGGCCGAGGCGACGCTCGTTGAGAAGACCGGGCCAAGCACGAGAGCTGCGCCTTCACGCATCGCCTCTTCGGCGCGTGCTCGCGCGCCTTGCGGGGTTCCTCCGGTGTCCTTGATGACAAGTTCCATGGTGTGCTCGCCGCGCGTCTCCAGCGCCAGTTCAGCGGCGTTGCGATATTCGGCGGCGACCCGCGCGCCATTCCCCGGTGCTGACAGCGGCAGCAACATGGCGACGCGCGTCGGACCTGAGCCCAGCACTTCCCCCAGCGCGGGGCCAGTCTTTGCTGGTAAGCTTGTCGCCTCGAACGCCGGTTCCTGCTGGATATCCGTGGGCAGGCCGTAATTGACCGTCTGCTGGCATGAAGCGAGCGCCAAGGCGACGGTCGCAATGCTCAACCCCGTCAGGCGAGCGAACGCCCGTTTCGGTATATCCCGCAATCCCCAGTCCCCCATCGTTTCGCCATAGGCGATCCGAACGATTAGTATTGATTAAAATACCAGCGGTAAAGGGGGAAGCCGGTCGCCGGCCTGGCAATTGCCTGCACCGGGCAAAGTATGCGAAACGGGAGGGACGGGATCGCGGAATCAGGGCGCATGGCAGGCAGCTTTCACATCGGAACGCAGGAAATTTCCGCAGGGACAATCGAGCCCGGTCTCTACCTCGTGGCCACGCCGATCGGCAATCTGCGCGATGTCACGATACGCGCGCTGGAGACCATTGCAGCGGCCGACATCGTCGCCTGCGAGGATACCCGCGTGACGCGGAAGCTGCTCGATCGATACGCCATTTCCGTGCGGCCGCTCGCCTATCACGAGCACAATGCGGCGAAGGCCGGGCCGGCCTTGATCGCAGCCCTTGAAGAAGGCAAATCGGTCGCTCTCGTCTCCGATGCGGGAACGCCGCTTGTCTCCGATCCCGGATACAGACTCGTCGAACAGGCGATAGAGGCTGGTATTCGAGTGACGCCGGTTCCAGGCGCTTCGGCGCCGCTTGCTGCTCTCGTCGCCTCCGGCATGCCGACGGACGCATTTCTGTTCGCAGGCTTCCTGCCGAATCGCAAAAAGGCGCGGATCGACAGGCTGAACGAATTGAAAAGCGTTCCGGGCACGCTCGTTTTCTTCGAGTCGCCGAAACGCCTCTCCGCGTCGCTGGCCGACTGCGCCGAATCGCTCGGCGGCGACCGACCGGCCGCGGTTTGCCGTGAACTGACAAAGACCTATGAAGAAGTCCGGCGTGGCGGTTTGGAGGAACTGGCCCGGCGCTATGCCGCGGCGGACAATGTGCGCGGCGAAATCGTGCTCGTGATCGGTCCTCCCGAAGCAAGAGAGATGGAGGAAGTCGACGTCGATGGTCTGCTCAGGGAACTCGGCGAAACCCTTGCGCCGGGAAAGGCGGCGACGGAAGCGGCGAAGGTGACCGGGCTCTCCCGCAAGTTGCTCTACAAGCGGCTTCTTGCAATGAAGGATGTCGGCGCGTGAACGGCGGCGAAACAGGCGTCGCAGCACGTCGAAAGGCCTTCAGAAAAGGGCATTTGAGTGAGTGGTTCGCAGCGCTGGCGCTTGTCCTGAAAGGGTACCGCCCGGTTGCCCGGAGGTACCGCACCCGCCACGGCGAAGTCGATCTCATCATGCGCAAAGGCGATCTGGCTGTCTTTGTGGAGGTCAAGGCGCGCGCCAGCGAACAGGCCGCCGTCGATGCGGTTACAGCGACCGCGGCCCGGCGCATTGCGGCGGCCGGCGATGTCTGGCTCTCACGGCAATCGGATGCTTCACGCCTGTCCCTGCGCTATGACATCGTGGCGGTCATTCCGGGCCGCTGGCCGGTTCATTTCCCCAATGCCTTCTGAAAAAGAAAACCGCCGGGCTTTTCGACCCGGCGGCTTTCATGATCAACTTTTGTCGAATGCAATCAATAGGGGCATTTTTCGTCCGACATGTAGTCGTGTACGACGATCTTGCCTTCAATGATATCCGACTTCGCCTGTTCAACGGCGTCGCGCATGTCCTGGCTCACCAGCGGCGCGTTGTTTTCATCCATGGCGTAGTCCACGCCGTTTTCGGCGAGACCCAGAACGTTGAATCCATAGGTGAACTTGTCTTCCTGCGCGTCCTTGAAGGCGTTGTAGACGGCGACGTCCACGCGCTTCAGCATGGAGGTCAGCACGTGTCCGGGCTGCAGTCCGTTCTGGTTGGAGTCGACGCCGATGCCGAGTTTGCCTTCGTCGGCGGCCGCCTGCAGAACGCCGATGCCGGTTCCGCCGGCGGCGGCGTAGATGACGTCAGAACCCTGGGCGATTTGCGACTTGGTGATCTCGCCGCCCTTGACCGGATTGTTCCAGGCTTCCGGCGTGTCGCCGGTCATGGCTTCGAGAACTTTTGCGTTTTCCTTGGTGGCCATCACGCCGCCCTTGTAGCCGCAGGCGAATTTGCGAATCAGCGGAATGTCCATGCCGCCGATGAAGCTCACCGTGTCGCTTTCGGACGCCATGGCGGCCATCACGCCCACCAGATAAGAGCCTTCCTGCTCCTTGTAGACGACCGAGCGGACGTTCGGCTTGTCGACGACCATGTCGATGATCGCGAAATTGATGTCCGGATAGTCGGCTGCGACGTCTTCGAGCGCGGCTGCCCAGGAGAAGCCGGCCATGACAATCGGATTGTTGCCGTCGCGGGCGAAGCGGCGCAATGCCTGCTCGCGTTGCGCGTCGTTCTGGATTTCGAATTCCCGGTATTCGATACCGGTTTCTTCCTTGAACTTCTCCGCGCCGTTAAAGGCGGACTCGTTGAATGACTTGTCGAATTTTCCCCCGAGGTCATAGATGATCGCCGGTTTGATATCGGCGGCCAAAGCCGTGGCCGACATCGCGGCGAGTGCAAACATGCTGAGAAGTGTACGCTTCATTGTGACCAACCCTGTCGTTGTTCCGTTCGTTATTGATTTCCGCACCGCCAGTCCGGTTGCGGCGGGCCATTGCGCTTTTTGCGCAGCCGGCCTTGGCGCATCCTTGCACGGCTCATGGCAAGAATCACGCACAAAATGCAGGCACAGGCCGCTCAGGCCCAGGAAATGCGCAATTATGCTTTACACGCCAATTGGGCAGGCGACGCCGGTTCCCCTGACGCCGCAATAGCCGTTCGGGTTCTTCGCCAAATATTGCTGGTGATAGTCTTCGGCGAAATAGAACGCGGGCGCCTTTTCGATTTCAGTGGTGATGGAACGACCGAATCCGGCCTTGTCGAGGGCCGCCTGATAGTCTTTTCGGCTTTTCTCGGCCGCTTCAAGCTGTGCATCATCGAAGGCGTAGACCGCTGATCGGTAAGTGGTGCCGACATCGTTGCCCTGGCGCATGCCCTGGGTTGGATCATGGCTTTCCCAGAACACGGTGAGCAGATCCTCATAGGAAATTTTTTCCGGATCATAGACGACGAGAACCACTTCGGCGTGGCCGGTCAGGCCGGTGACGGTTTCCTCGTAGGTCGGGTTAGGCGTTATGCCGCCGGCGTAACCCACCGCTGTCACCCACACGCCGTCGAGAGTCCAGAAAATCCGCTCAACGCCCCAGAAGCAGCCCATGGCGAACATGGCCGTCTTCATACCGTCGGGATAGGGACCCTTGAGGGCGCGCCCGTTGACGAAGTGGCTGGTTGCGGTCGGAAGCGGCGTGTCGCGGCCCGGCAATGCATCGGCTTGCGAAGGCATTTCGAGCTTGTGGCGTTTCGAAAAAAGGTCTGTGAACATGATCCGGCTCCTTGTCAGACGGAGAAGCGCCCGGCCGGTTTCGGCCGGCGCCATGCGATGAGATAGAAGAACAGCGCGATCGCCAGAAACACGGCCCAGGCCGGCTGCAGCAATATCCATTGCATCACCGGATCCCACAGGTAGGGATGCAGGTGACCCTGGATAAGCGTTTGGCTCTGGGTGAGCGTTTCCGGGCTGATAGTGTACCATGCCGATCCGAGCGATGTGATCACGATCTGCGAAGAGGCCACCGACTTGATGGCGTCCTGCACGCCGGTTATCACGGCCATGATCAGGGCCAGCAGGCTGATGGCGCGAAGCAGAAATCTCATATTTTGGCTCCGTTGCACTTCCATATAGGATTGCTCACCCAAGCCTTAAACCATGTCGGCCGCACATGAAATCGAAACAGTGACGTTGCGGTTGCCCGCAAATGCGCCAGTCCTGCCGACGCCGACCGGCGGGCGGTTTGCGGCTGTGTCATTTCTGTCATCTTTGCGCGAGATTCTGGTTGATCCTGATTTCGTCTTGACTATAGTGCGCGCCGTTCCGGAAGAAGTCCCACAGGGCCTGCCCGGCATATTGCGGAGAGGTGGCCGAGTGGTCGAAGGCGCACGCCTGGAAAGTGTGTAGGCGGGAAACCGTCTCGAGGGTTCGAATCCCTCTCTCTCCGCCACTTCAGTCCGGTCCATTCTTGTCACATGGTTTACATTTGATACCGGAGAGATGGTTTACACTTTCTCCGGTGCGAATGGGTTTTGTGCCGGTTCGACACGGTCCTCCTTGTTGTCGAAGAAGCCCAGATCATGGTCGAGGAGTGGGTCCAGCCAAACGTGGTCTTCGGGAAAGACCGGCGTAGGCGCAGAGCGTTTCGTGATGCGGAACGCTGGCCAATCAGGGATTACACCTCCTGTCCAATCACTCTACGATCCGCATCTGAATAATGCAGTTACTTGTGCTGCACGTATTAAAGGGAGGATCAGTATGAAGACTGTTCATGCATTACTGGCAGGCGCAATGCTTTTTGCCGGATCGGCTTTCACGCATGCGGTGGCCGAGGAAATTGAATTGCCGTCCACGGTGTCCTGGACATCCTATGACGTCGGATCGTCGGGCTATGTCCAGGCTGTCGCCATCGGCGCCGCATTGAGCGACGCCTATTCGACCAACCTGCGTGTGCTTCCGGCGACAAGCGATGTTGCGCGCGTTCTTCCGGTCAAGCAGGGGCGGGTCGATTTTGCGCTCCTCGGTTCGGAATCCTTCAACGCCGTGGAAGGCACAGTCGCTTTCGCCGACCCGCAACTGGGTCCGCAGCAGCTGCAGATGCTCTACGGCGCAAACTCCGACAATTGCTTCACGCTCGCCCTGCAGGGCGATCTGACGGTCAGCGGTCCTGACGATCTGCGCGGCAAGCGCCTCGGGTGGGTGGTCGGATCTCCGGCGCTGCAGGCAAACGTCGCCGCCTTCCTCGCATTCTACGGCCTGACATGGGACGACGTCGAAAAGGTCGACGTTCCGAGTTTCGCCGGATCCTGGGAAGCGTTTCTCAATGGCCAGGTCGACGCCATCACGACATTGACGACCGTCTCCTTCGCGACGCAGGCTGCAGCTTCGCCGTCCGGCCTCAACTGGTTGGCGCTGCCTGCATCAGACAAGGAAGGCTGGGAAAAGCTGCGCATGATCAAGCCGCAATTCGCACCGCGCGTCGGCACCGCCGGAGCGAACATGTCAAAGGACAAGTCTGTCGAATGCGCCGGCTTTCCGTTCCCTGTGCTGCTTGCCTATCCGGATCAGGACGAGGACATGATCTACAACCTGACGAAGGCGATCGACTTGCAGTACGATGAATTCGTGACGGCAGAGCCGAGCCTTGTCGGCTGGGCCGCCGACCGTCAGAACTTCCAGTGGAATGCCCCCTATCATGCCGGCGCCGTTCGCTACTGGAAGGAAAAGGGACTATGGACCGACGCCGACACGGAGCACAACGAAGCTCTGATCAAGCGCCAGGACATTCTGCAGAGCGCCTGGGAAGGCCTTCCCGAAGGCGAACGCAGCGAGAAATGGTCTGAAACGAGGACCAAGGCCCTCGAAGACGCAGGACTGCCGACCTACAACTGACGCATACCGGGCAGCGCTGCCGCCCGGCCAATCATGGATAATGCGATTGTGGCGGGGTCTTTCCCCGCCATATTCATTCAGGCAAAGCGGTAAACGACAGGGAGACATGAATGGCGCAGACACGCCTCTTCGAGGATTTCGAGGTTGGTGAAACCTGGACGAGCCGCACGGAGACCATTACCGAAGATGACATCATCGCATTTGCGAAAGTCAATGATCCTCAGCCAATCCATACGGATCCCGCCGCAGCCGCAAAGGGTCGATTCGGAACCGTAATTGCCAGCGGCTGGCAGATCGCGGCGCTCTCCCTGCGCCTCTTCATCGAGGATGGAGGTTACGGCGATACCCCGATGGTCGGTCTCGGCGTGGACGGACTGCGATGGCGACAGGTGGTCAGGCCCGGTGATGTGCTTCAGGTGAAGCGTGAAGTCATCGAGACGCGACGCTCCAAATCCCGGCCCGATCGCGGAGTCATAAGGACCAGGGTCGAGGTCAGGAACCAGAACGACGAGGTCGTTCTCTCCTTGATTTCGTCAGGGCAGGTTCCGACCCGCACGACCGGTTAACCTGCCGTTCACGGTAGGTGTCGACCCTCGTCGACGATAATCTCGACGCCGGTTGAACTGGTCAGATGAACGACGCAGGAATAGACGGCGTCGGCGACGGCGCCGACGTCTGTGACTTTCTTGAGGGGCGTATTGGCTGCGATCTTTTCCAGCGCGCCTGGCGCACGACCCTTTACGAATTCGGTGTCGACGGCGCCGGGCGAAACCGTCATGACGCGGACCGACGGTCCCATGACCTTCGCCAGAGCAATGGTCAGAGTGTGAACGCCTGCCTTGGATGCACAGTAGGCGAGGTTGCTGCCGGTCCCGGTCGTCGCCGCTACGGAGCCGATATTGATCACCGCCGTTTGCGGCGCGGCCTTCAACAGAGGCGCGAGCGTGCGAATCACCGCAAAAGGCCCACGAAGATTGACCCGCGTGATCTCGTCAAAAAGTTCGTCCGTCAGATCGTCGAGATTCGCGGCGGGAACAGGAACCGTTCGACCGGCCGAATTGACGAGCACATCGACCTCACCGAACTTTGAGCCTATCGCCTCGGCTGCCTCCGCAAGGCTTGCAGTGTCATCGATTTTCATGCGAACTGAGAAATGGCCGTTTCCGGCCAGGCTCGCAGCCATCGCTTCCGCCTTGCCGGCGTCCGAGTGATATCCAAGCGCAATCCGCGCGCCATGCGCCGCGAAAAGCTGCGCAGTGGCCGCGCCGATTCCGCTTGCGCCGCCAGTTACGACAACGCATTTGCCCTCGAGTGAAAAACTCATTGCACCTGTCTAAGCGCGGGATCACGCGCCAGCTCCTGTTTGAGGATTTTGCCGATCGACGATCGTGGTAGTTCTTTCCGCAACGCGATGCCGGCAATCTTCTGCATGCGGCCGAGCCTCTCATTCGCCCATTCCCGCAGGGCGTCAGCTTCGATTCGGCTACCTGTTCGAGGCACGACGAAGCCAAACGGGGTTTCGCCCCACCGGTCGCTCGCCGCTCCTACAATCGCAGCTTCCTCCACATCCGGGTGTTGGAGCAATATGCTCTCCAGATCGCCGGGATAAATGTTGAAGCCGCCGGAAATAATCATGTCCTTCTTGCGGCCCTGCAGTGTCAGAAAGCCATCTTCGTCGAACGATCCGAGATCGCCGGACCGGAAATAGATTGCGCCGTCTGGCGCACGCCATTCAAGGGCGGCGGTTGCTTCGGGACGATTCCAGTATCCCTTCATCATGAAGGGCGATCGACCGATCACCTCGCCGATCTGTCCTGTCGGCAAAAGTTCGCCGTTTTCGTTGATCACGCGAATGTCGTTGTCAGGCGCCGGCCGGCCAACGGTCTGCAGCTTGTCGGGGTTCTGAGTGGCGTCGAGCATGAGCGTCACGCCGCCTTCAGTCAGGCCGTAGACCTCGACGAAGCGTCCGGGCCATCGCTTCAGGATATCCTGTTTGACTGCAATGGGCATCGGAGCGCTGGTGCTCTGCTTGACCTTGAAGGACGACAGATCGCGATCGTCGAAACCGGGCGAAGCCAGGATCCGCTGATATTGCACCGGCACCAGCATGGTGTGCGTCGCCTTCAGGTTTTCAGCGAGGTCGAGATAATCCTCGACGTCGAATTTCGGCATAACGACGACATGGGCGCCGTGGCTGAGGCCTGCGAGGAGCGGCATGAGCGTGGTGTTGGAATAGATCGGCGTTGAAAGCAGCATGATGCTGTCCGGCCCGAGATCGAACACCCGGCGCGCGGCCTGGCGGTTGCGCATGCCGTGGTCGTGGACGATGCCTTTCGGTCGCCCCGTTGTTCCGGAACTGTAGATGATGTTGAAACCGCTTTGCGGTTCCATGGTTAGCGGCAGCGCGCCCGGTTCGCTTCCAGTCAGAAAGGCTTCGAAGCTGTTTGCAGCGGCAGGCTCGCTCTGCGCAGAGATTACGGGCGCTTCGCACAGGCCTTTCAGCGCTGCTTCTCCGGACGCATTGGCAACGAGCATGGCGGGCGCGCAATCCTCGATCAGCACTGCAAGATCGCGGCGGAGCAAAGATGCAGGCAAAGGTACAGCGATGCAGCCCGCGGCAACGCTCCCGAGATAGGCTACGATCGCCTCGACGGAATTGCCGGCCAGAACGCCGATGCGTTCTCCAGGCGCAATACCGGCCGCCTGCGTGCTGCCGGCAAAGCGCGCTACATTGTCTGCGAGCCGGCTCCAGCTCAGGGTAACTTGCCCGACTGTCAGCGCTGGCTTGTCAGCCGAAGTGCGGGCGCGATCGAACAGCGCGCCCAGGATCGTTTCGTTTTCAGGCCTCATGCCGCCACCCTCACGGATCGGTTATGAGCAATATGTGTTCGGCCACAAGCGCCGGCTTTTCTCTATTCTCGATCTCGAAAGTCTGTAGCGTCGTGATGCGTGTTCCGAGCGAATGGGGCGCTGCCGACAGCAGTTTCAGGGACAGCCTGACGCGCGCGTTAACCGGCACAGGCGAGACGAAACGCAGCTTGTCGTATCCGTAGTTCAGGCCGCGGCCGCGTTTGCGCACGGTATAGACCTGTTTCTGCAGTCCCGGCCCCATTGCGAGGACAAGAAGGCCGTGAGCGATCGTTCTCCCGCCGGGCATCTCGCGCGTTGCCCGGTCAGGATCGACATGGATCCAGTGGTCGTCGCCGGTGAGTTCTGCAAACCGGTCGAGCATCGACTGATCGATCGGCGTCCATTCGGAATGACCGAGTTCCTGCCCTTCATAGGGTTTCAGACCCATCGCCGTTTCTACTTCGACCATGCCGCTCCACCCAGTTTCCCCTTGTTGGAAATTGCCGCGAACGCCAGCAGCGGAAGGGCGATCACGGCAGCAATGCCAAGCAATTCGAGGTCGGTCCAGTGCGGAACGGCGTCGGATGGCAATGCGACGAGAATGGCCGCGAAGATCATCAGGATCCGCAACGGCAGGCCGTACCACTGGTTCGGAAACAGGTGCCCGACCAATGGGATGTAGCCCTGTATGGCGCCGGCGTAGAGACCAATGCCAAGCACCGCCAGGACGAAGGCGACCACCGCCTCGTTCCATGAGCCGGCCATGACCAGCGCGGGCTCGAAAACGAAGAAGAACGGGATAAAATAGATGACGCTGCCGAGCTTCATCGCCTCGACGCCTGTGCGCATCGGCTTGGTTTTCGCAACGCTTGCAGCGGCGAATGCGCCAAGAGCGACGGGTGGGGTGATGAAGGAAAGCATGCCCCAGTAGAAGATGAAGAGATGCACCGCCATGGGTTCGAGACCGACCTTGATCAGCGCGGGCGCCAGCAGGATCGCCAGGAAGATGTAGGCGGCCGTTGACGTCATGCCGACGCCGAGAAGCAGTCCTGTCAGCGCTCCCATGATGAGCAACGGCAACGGATCTCCTCCGGCGATCCTCAAGAGATCATTGACGAGCGTGGCCGCGACGCCGGTCATGGCGAGGGCGCCCATGATCATTCCGACCGCGGCAAGGATGGCCACCAGGTTTGCGAACAGACTGCCCAGCGTGTCGATGAAGAGCAGCACGTCGCGCCATTTCCAGCGATGCTTCTTGGAGAAGATCTGGTTGAGCAGGATCAGCAGAGGTGTTGCGAAATACGGCGCCAGCGCTTCGCGCCGCATGACCAGCAGCATGAAGATCAAAAGAGCGAAGGCGAACACATAGTACCAGCCTTCCTTCAGCGCCTGCCTGACGGACGGCAATTCCTCACTCGGAAGACCTTCGAGGCCTTCCCGGCCAGCGCGGGCGTCGATCTGTGCGAACAGGCCGAAGAAATAGAGGATCGAGGGGATGGCTGCGGCAAGCGCCACATCGGCGTAGGGCACGCCCATGAAACTCGCCATCACGAACGCCGTCGCGCCCATGACGGGCGGCATCAGCACGCCCCCGGTCGAGGCGCAGGTTTCGACCCCCGCCGCGAAGGTTCCCGACATGCCGACCCGGCGCATGGCGGGAATGGTGAGCACGCCCGTCGTCAGCACATTGGTGATGACCGATCCGCTCATCGAGCCCATCAGGCCGCTGGAAAAGATCGACACCTTCGCCGGTCCACCCCGGACATGGCCGAGCAGACCGAAACTTACATCCATAAAGAACTGGCCTGCGCCCGTGCGCTGGAGGGCGGCGCCGAAAATGATGAAGCCGATGATAAGGCTCGCAAACGTCCTGAGCGGAATGCCGATGATGCTCTCCGAACCCATGGCGTGATAGGCTGCGACATATTCGGCAGAGGAGCCGAATCCGGCGATCGCGGCGGGTAGATATTCCGTATAGAGCGGATAAGTGGACATCACGAAGACGATGATCGCCAGCGGAAGGCCGCCCGCCCTTCGGCCGGCTTCCAGCACCAGGACCCACATCGAGAAGGACGCTATGATCGCCCAGAACGGGGGTGAGACCTCCCAGCCGAGCAGCGAGATGCTGTAGGAATTGGCGAAGAAGAAGGCGCAGGTCGCAATCAGCACGGCGACCAGCAGCCAGTCGAGAGCGCCCGGCGGATGATTGTAGAGATGCTTCGTCGGCGCCATCAGCAAGAATCCGCACGACAGCGCCAGCGCGATGATGATGTAGTTGAACTGCAGCGTGATCAGCGTGATGTCGACGAAGAAGCGTGTGTTGAACGCCTGATTGATCGCGAGCAGCAGAATGGCGATGGTCGCAATTCGCACATACCATCGGGCAAATGGCGGCAGCGGCCGACCGGCCGTCTCGCGATCGAACGTATCGACCTCTTTTTCACTCATGCGTCATACCTCCCCACCCGGCATCGATCCATGCCCGACCGGGTTTACAAACCGGAACAGCCGCGGCGTCCCTTATAAGCTTACTGCAATCCGACGATGCGCGCAGGATTGTCCTGCACCATCAACTTCACTTCTTCGTCGGTATAACCGAGCGCGAGGCACAGACGGATCATCTGTTTCAACCCTTCGACGGGAGATGGATTGTCCACCTGCCCGAGATCCGAACCGAGCGCGGAATGGGCGGGGCCGGCCGCGTCGATGTGCTCGCGCAGTTCTTCCGGCGTGAAGTAGTTGAACCGGGAATCGACATAAAGGCAGGCCGACTGCTCGATCAGGGCCCCCATGCGGACAAGTTCGGAAACATCGTCAGCCGTGCAGTGCAAGCCGTACATGGGATGGTTGACGAGAAGCCGCTTGACGCCGCGCGCCTTGGCTTCCTCGAACAGCACCCAGACCTCGCCGATGTGGAGGTGGCCGGAAGACAGGATTGCATCGAATTCCGCAATCGAATCAAGAATTTCCTTGCACTCGTCAAGAAGGTCGCCGCGCGCGTCGAGAACCGTGACTGCGACAGGTTTCTTCAGCTGCACATTGGTCGCCAACCGCGATTTGCGGTGGGTGTTGCGGATATGATTGAGGGAATGCGCGGTCGGCATCCACACCAGCTTGGCGCCGGACTTCAGATTGAAGTCGACCGCATGCGGGTTGAGACTGCCGACGGTGTTGTTAAGCACGACGCCGCCGTACATGGCGACGCCGTGATGGCCGAGCAGGCGCTCCATGATCGGCAGAAACGGCGCCACCGAATAGTGGTGATCCTTGAACAGGATGCCCCGCATGCCGGCTGCGGCCGCCTCTTCCACGGCCTGGAAGTGATCGACCTGGCGCGCCATGACCGACGGGCCCGAATGGACGTGCAAATCCACCGCGCCCTTCATCAAGGCGTCGGCGCGTGATTCATCGATCGTATCTATCAAGCGAAGCGCTTCCGCGCGATTTTCAGCCGCTCCCATCCCTGGTCCTTTGCAATTCGACGTCTTGTGTTTTGTTGCGAAATCGTTTCGCGAACGGCCGCGCAATACAATTGGCGTTTGCGCGCGTTTCATGATGCGGAATGCGCTTGCGCCCGATCTGTCATTCTCGCAATGGCGGGACTAGTTTCCCATCCATCGGAGCGAGGGTGGAGGAGAGTAGCGTCAGGTGCCCGTCACATATGAAATGATGAAATCGACGACCAGGGACCTCTACGAATGGTCGCTGAAAAAAATTCCGGAGGATTCCAAGGTCGCTTTGCGTTCGGCCCTGGACGCCGAATCCGAGGACGCGCCGAAAAAGGCGCTCGGCTTCATGCTGAGGAGCGCCGAGCGCGCGGAAGCCGAAGACACCCTGCTGTGTTCCGATTCGGGCGTTCCGACCTATTCGGTCAAAATCGGGACAGGCGTCGAATTTGGGGGCGACATCAAGCAGGCGATCGTCGATGGCTTTGCGGACCTGGTCGAGACGATCGAACCGCCGATCCTCAAGTTTGTCACCAATCCTCTTACAGGCGAGCGCAGCTACCACGGCAAGGACATGCCGATCGTCTCGTGGGACATGATATCGGGCGCTGATTACATCGATGTGACCTGCGCTCCGAAGGCGCTGGGGGGCGGCCGCTGGGCGGCGCTCGAGATCTTTTCCTATCCGACGCTGGACGAGATCGAAGCATGGATCATGGACATGGTGGTCAGGGCGGGATCGCAGCACTGTCCTCCCGTCACCATTGGCATCGGCATTGGCGGCTCCTTCGACCATGCTGCAAGGCTTGCCAAGCAGCAGACATTGCGGCCTTTTGGCACGACCAACCCCGAACCGATCCTCGCCGACATGGAAAAGCGCCTCCTGGAAGCGGTCAACTCGACCGGTTTCGGTCCAATGGGCACCGGCGGCGTCACAACCGCATTCGGGGTTCACATCGACTATGCGTCGGGGCATGGCTTCACTCCTGTCGCGATTGCATTCAACTGCTGGATCAATCGGCGCACCCGCGCGAAGATCTACAATTCCGGCAAGGTGGAACGCATTGAGTGAGTATCGGCTAAAGGCGCCCCTCGACAGGGGCGACATCGACAAACTCAGGATTGGCGACGTCGTCTATCTGGACGGCGAGATCATCACGACCGCAGGGTTTCCGACCCATCAGCGGATCATGGATGCAATTGCCCGGTGCGAGGAGCCGCCGATCGATCTGAAGGGCACCGTTTTCCTGCACATGGGAAGCTGCAACATCGACACGCCGGACGGCGTCGTCACGGAGTATGTGAATCCGACGACGAGCACGCGTTTCAACGCCTTCATGCCCACGATGGTCCGCCACTTCGGCTTTACGGCGGTGGGCGGCAAGGGCGGTATGGATCAGGCATGCGTCGACGCTCTGCAGGAGACAGGCTGCGTCTATTTCTCGATGATCGGCGGCGCCGCTCCGCTGCTGACGGAGGGCGTAAAAAGGCTTGTCGAAACGGGATGGGACGATCTCATCACGCAGTTTCGGCTGTCCCGTTTCGAGGTCGAGAATTTCGGCCCGCTCCTGGTCGCAATCGATGCTCACGGGCATTCGCGATATGCAGACCTTTCCCAGGCGGCCACTGACAAGCTTCCCGAAATCAAGCGCAAACTGCGCGAAGGTCGGCAGGCTTCGACAAGCTGACAACGTCAAGACCAAGCGGCAAGGAGATCGAAATGACCCAGACCAGACCGGAGAGCCTGGCGGACCACTCGAAAGAACCACCACAGATTTCCGGGAGCGGTGAAGAGACCTGGATCACGCGCGGAGCGAACCTCGTCGTGGCCGTGAGCCGGCTGTCGCCCGGCGCTTCGCTCGAGCGCACAGACAATCCAGACGAATACTGGGTGATCCTGCCGGAAGCCGCCGCCCGGATCGAGGCCGGATCGGACCAGATCGACGCGCAGGCTGGAAGCATCACCATCGTGCCGCCCGGCAGGAGCTCCGTAATCTCCCCAGAGGGCGGCCTCGTAGTCCGGGTCTTCTCGAATCGCGCTACCGATCTGGCGGGCATGGCGGTCAATGCCGACACGTATTCGGACGGAGCGCCGGAGTGCGCGCCGCTCGTCGCCTGGCCAGCTCCCACGGAAGGTTACAAACTCAGAACCTATCTTCCGGACGAGTACGATCGGCCGGATTCCAACATGCGCGTATTCCGCAGCACCAACATTATGGTCAACGCCATGCGCAAGCGCACAGAGCCGCGCGACGTAACGGCTCTCAGCCCGCATTCGCATGCCGACTATGAACAGGCGTCGCTGTTGCTGGAAGGCAGGTACGTCCACCATCTGCGCTGGCCGTGGAGCAAGAACATGAACGAATGGAAGCCGGACGAGGCGCTGGAGGCGGGAAGTCCGTCGGTGCTGATCATTCCGGCCCAGGTGATCCACACCAGTCGCAATATCGGCGACGAAACGGCGTGGCTGATCGACCTTTTCTCGCCGCCCAGAATGGATTTTTCCGAGCGCCCCGGATTCGTCTGCAACGCAGACGACTATCCGATGCCGGGAAAGGAAACGTCCTGACGATCGGCGTCAGGCACCGTCGAGCGCCCGGATGTCCTCCAGCGCTTTCCTGGCGCCCGCGCGCAGGAAACTCTGATCGGCCGAATAGACGATGATCGAAGCGCCGATTTTTCTCAGTTTCTCGACCTCGGCAATGCTGGCCGCGAAAACTGCGACAGCCTTGCCGTGCTTCTTTGCAGCGTCGGCGATCCGGCGCGAAGCTTCCTCGATGACGTCGGCGTCGTTGGACGGGGCGCCATAGGCGACCGTCAAGTCGCCGCGCCCGATGAAAAGCGCGTCGACGCCGTCGACAGCGGCGATCTCCTCGACATTGTCGACGGCTTCCGGGTCTTCGATCTGGGCCATCACCAGCGTTTCGGCGTCGGCGCGATCGACAAGATCCCAGCGCGCCTCGCCGCCGAAGCGTCCCGCCCGCGTACCTGCGGAAAAGCCGCGTCTGCCGCCGCGATAGCGACACGATAAAGCGATCTCTTCAGCCTGCTTCGCGTTCATGACATGCGGCACGACGACGCCGGCGGCGCCACAGTCGAGCACCGAAAGCAGATGCCAGGTATTGCCGCTCGGAACGCGAACCAGCACGGGGATGCGATCGCGACCCGCTGCCTGCATTATGTTGTCCAGCGCCGTGCGATCGAGGGGGGCATGTTCCGCATCCGCCACAACGAAATCATATCCGAGATCGCCGAGGATTTCCGTCGCATGACCCGTCGGGGTCTTCACGAATGTGCCCGCGCACACCGCGCCGCCCGAAACACGTTCGCGGAAACTGCCGGGCGCCGCCGGCCAGGACGTTTTTGACATGATTGAGAATCCTCCATTCGCGATTGGCGAAAGACTAAACAGCTCGGCTCGGCGCTTTCGACATCCCGTTGAGCTTGTTCCGCATCGTGGAATATATCATTGTTCACGTACGATGTGGGACAGGCCTGTGGCATGGACAATCGATGAGTATGGAGGAGGCCATGACCATTCAGGATTACGCGCAGCGCACGTTTCAGGTCGCCGTCGTGCGCGATCTGCTTGCCGGTGTCTTTGTCGCTGCAGGGCTTTCCAGGGCAGGCGCGGAAGAGGTTTCGCTGGCGCTGATCGAGGCTGATCAGCAGGGATTGCCATCCCACGGCGTTCTTCAGGCGGAGAATTATGTCAACTATCTGGAAGCCGGCATGGCGCAGCCATCCGACGAGCCTGCGTCAGTCGAAGATCGCGGCGCCGTCACCGTTATCGACGCCGGGCACATGCTCGGCCATCTGGTCGCCGGAACGGCGATGCGACACGCAATGAAAGCCGCGCGACAGTTTGGAATAGGCGTCTGTTCGGTCCGCCATTCCTTTCATTTCGGCGCGGCCGGGCGCTATGCGAAAACGGCGGCCGACGACAATCTCGTCGGCGTCTGCATGACCAACGCCCGCGCCGTCATGCCGGCTCCGGGCGGAGCCGAGCCACTGGTCGGGACCAATCCGCTGGCGATAGCGGTTCCGGCAGGCGACCACCCGCCGGTGGTCTTCGACATGGCGACAAGCCAGGGCGCTCTTGGCAAGATCCATATGGCCCGGCAGGCGGGTAAGCCGATCCCGGACGACTGGGCCGTCGACAGAGACGGCGCTCCGACCACTGATCCGGTCGCCGCGCTTGCCGGCATGCTGCTTCCCGCGGCCGGGCCCAAGGGCTTCGGACTATCCTTCATGATCGACCTGCTGAGCGCGACGCTTTCGGGTGGCGCGCCCGGAACGGAGATCGGCCCGATGAAAGGCAAGCTGACGAAGCCGATGGATTGCTCGCATCTTTTCATCGCCCTCGATCCGGCCTTCTTCCGTCCGGCGGCGGATTTCCTGTCTGATGTGGACGTTGCAGTCGAGCGCGTGAAGTCGTCGCGCCGCACGGCAGGGACCGATGAACTCTTTGTTCCGGGCGAGCGAAAGCACAGGGCCTTTCAGGCAACCCCGGACACCGTCACCCTGTCGCCGGCCGCGCAGGCGAGCCTGGCTAAACTTGCGCGTGATCGCGGCGTCCAACTGCCGAACGAATGGGAGCAGACATGACCATGCGTGTTATCGAATTCGACGAGCCAGGCGGACCGGAGGTCCTGAAATTGCGGGAGCGCGCACGCCCTGAACCGGGTCCTGGCGACGTTCTTATCCGCGTGCTCGCCGCCGGCGTCAACCGGCCCGACGTCCAACAGCGGCGCGGTCTCTATCCGCCGCCGCCCGACGCCTCCGACATATTGGGGCTCGATGTCGCCGGCGTCGTAGAGGCGACCGGATCCGGCGTCGACGGCGTCAAGGCCGGTGACGCGGTCTGCGCCCTGGTCAATGGCGGCGGATATGCGGATTATTGCACCGTCTCGGCGCTGCAGTGCATGCCCTTGCCGGCGGGCTTCAGTTTCAGTCAGGCGGCCGCTCTTCCCGAAGTCTTCATGACGGCCTGGAACAACCTGATCTGGCTCGGCAGGCTCGAAACGGGCGAAAGCTTCATGATGCAGGGTGGAACCAGCGGCGTTGGTCTTGCAGCCCTCCAGATAGCCAAACAACTGCGCCAGGCCCGCACCTTCGCAACAGCCGGCACAGCGGAAAAAATCGAGGTTCTAAAGCAATTCGGCGTCGATGGCGCGACCGACTATCACGGGGCCTGGGACGAGGAGCTTCTCGCGCTCAACGGCGGAGAAGGCTTTGATGTCATCATGGACGGACAGGCCGGCCCGTACACGAGCCGTCAACTGGATCTGCTCGCCAATGACGGCCGCCTTGTTCTGCTGGCAAGCCATCTGGGAACTCATGCGGAAGTCAATCTGCGGGCGATCGTGCGCAGACGCCTGACGCTGACCGGGTCGACGCTTCGGCCGCGCCCGGCTGAATACAAGGGCCGACTCGCCGCCGAACTTGTCGAATTAGTTTGGCCCCTGCTTGCCTCCGGTGCTATCCGTATGCCCATATGTGCAAGCTTCCCGCTTGAGGAGGTTGCGAAAGCCCACGCGGTGCTGGACGCCAACGCCCAGATCGGCAAGGTCGTCCTGCTCATGGATGCGGATATGGCGGTGTCAGCTCCGGGAGGATAGAAACATGCATTGCTCCTTGGTTTAGTCAGGCTGTTCCGTGGCGCATTATCCACCAGTCCAGTCCGTCGTAAGAGCCCTGACCCTTCTGCGTTCGATCAATCAGCGGCGCGTTGCGACGGTGCGCGATCTTCACAGGGACACGGGCCTGCCGAAGCCGACGATCGTGCGCCTTCTCCATACCCTGGTCAGCGAAGGCTATGTGGCCAACGACAAGATGATCGGCGGCTATTGCGTGACCTCGCTTGTGCCCGCTCTCAGCGCCGGTTTTCATGGAGCGCCGATGATTGTGGAGGCGGCGCGGCCCTGGTGCAGTGATCTTACGCGTCGGCACAAATGGCCAATTGCGCTCGCCATGCTCGACGGCGCACACGTTTCGGTCCGGTTCTCCACTATTCCCGACAGCCCGGTCTCTCCCTTTCACGCAACGCTGAACATGCGCCTCAGTCTGGTGTCCCGCGCGCTGGGTCGCGCCTATCTTGCGTGCTGTCCGGACGAGGAACGGGAAATCCTCGTACAGTCTTTGAAGAAATCCACCAACCCTGAAGACAAGCCAAGCAATCTGGACGCGACGGTCGCCGGGGTGCGGTCTTTCGTGGCGAAGCACGGCTACGCCATCCGAGACCCGCATGTGGAGCCGAAGAATTCCTCGACCATCGCCATGCCTATCTTTTACGGGGATCGGGTGCTCGCCACGATCGGCCTTACCTATTTCCGCTCCGCCGTATCGGCGTCCAATCTTGATGAGGTTCTGGTGCCGTCGCTGAGGGAAGCGGTTGACGGAATCGAGGCCAGTTTCAGATTGCTGACGTCCGGGCGGCCGGCAAGCGCGCTGGAAGACGACCGGAATTCAACGGGCCTTGCGGAACAGGAAGTGGCCTTTCCAACTACCGGCTCCGGCGGACTCCGGTAAGCGGATGGCGTTGATCAACAATGGTTTGCTCTACCGACAAGCCCTCCTCCTCAATCGAAAAAACTGGGAACACCAGGCGAGGGTGAAGCTGATGCGGCTTGTGAAATTTTTAGGCGGTAATTTTCCCAGTCGGCGTGTACGACAAAACGAATTTCCATCACAGGCTTTATCGAAATAGGTGAATAATTAATTCGTTGAATATGCAACGGGTAACGTTTGTTGCCAGTTTTCTTATCGTCGCCGTGCACCGTTTTCGTCGTTCGGCAGCCGCTCCCGAATAGTTCTCGCCCGCTGCCTGCTCCTCAGAATACGAGCATCAGGCTTTCCAGGAATCATCAACAGGCGCAAGGAGGACTAGGTATCAGCAAATGGCCTCCCAAATCGGGGCGAGCGATAAGGGAGGCGCCAAACTAGGAACAGAATTGGCCAGCAGAGATGGCTGCATTTTGCATGCCTGGCCACTACAGCTAATTATTACTATTTATGTCAAGTATTAAGTTTCTAGTTACGCGAGCGGCCGAACGTTGCGGTTGGGTTGTGCAGATCCAGTGAAGAGTGTTCGTCGCTATCTCGGAGATTCTTCCCTGATTGCGCCGGCGCGCCGCCGGATCCGTACTATGCATCAGGATACTCCGTGTGAACTTGATCGAGCAGGACGCCTGCTTGGAAGCACCTTTGCGCTTTCTACAAAGATTTCGGCCTGACAGCCCTTGACCTTCCAGTCGCTGGAAGCATTAGGACATCATCATTGCGTGATCTTGCGGATTACCCCTTGATCATGACGCACACTTATCATTGTGTATGACTCATGGGCTTTACCACGGTTCAGATGCGAACGTTACAGATGATTGTCCGCCTGTTGCTGCTGACGGTTCTCCTGTTGCCGTCAACGCCTGTCCTCGCCTCCTGTGAAGCAATAACGCCACTCCAGTCAGGAGTGGAAACCGTTCAGACCGGTCCGGATCATGCCGCCGCGCACCACGGCCATCTCTCCATGGCCAAGGATGTGTCGCCGGACGCTGCGCCGCCCGACCAGGACATGTGCAACGCCTGTTCGACATTCTGCATGGGCGCCGTGCTGTTCGGCGCGCCGTCCGTCCGGGCCTATCGTATGACCTATGATTACGATGAGCGCGCCCAGTCGGCTCTGATCAGCTCCAGCCCGACATTGCCTCAGCGCCCCCCAAAATCCTGAACAGACAGATCAATTGATTGATAGGCCGCTTGCTGATCGCAAGCGCAATCCGACCTGTTCAGGAGTGCTTAGATGAAAGAACTGACTCTTGTCGTGTGTCTGGCGATTCTTGCCGGATGCGCGTCCACGCCGCCCACCGATGTGTTGACCGATGTCCCGCCAGATGACGCCTATGCGCACATCCCGGTTTCTTCGTACGACCCGGTTGTTGCGGGATTTACGCCTCGCCGGCCTGTCGAACCAAGAGCATGGCGTCAACTGAACGAAAACTCCGGTGACGGAGCCGGCTCATGAACGGCCGATTGTCAATCGCGGTGGCATTGGTTTCGCTTGCCGGCTGCACCACCATTGCGACCGATGACTATGCCCGATCCGACGCCGGCTTCACGGCGGTTTCCGTGAAATCCGGTTCGATGCTCGACAAGCAGACCGTGTGGATACAGGGTCGCGAGCAGGCGCGGCGGACTGCCGACGTCGTCCGCGCCATGGTCTACGGGAAAACCATATCCGCAGAGACCGCGGTTCAGGTCGCCCTTTACAACAATCGCGGCCTCCAGGCGTCCTACGCGGATCTGGGAATGGCGAGCGCGGAGGTCTGGCAGCAAAGCCTGCTGGAGAACCCCGTCGTTTCAATCGGAACGCTGGGAATAGGAAGCCCTGAACTTGGCGCCTACAGGGCCATCGAGGCGGTCGTCGCAGCAAACATCGTATCACTCGTCACACGGAACAGGCGCGTCGCCGTAGCGGAAGCGCAGTTTCGGCAAACGCAAATGGAGGCCGTGGTGGACACCTTAAGCCTCGCCAACGAAACGCGACGCGCCTGGATCGATGCAGTGTCCGCCTTCGAGCGTGTCTACTATCTCAATCAGGCGCTGAAAGCGGCGGACGCCGCTTCGGAGCTTGCTGAAAAGCTGGGGGAAACCGGCGCCCTGAACAAGATGGGGCAGACCAGGGAGCATGTTTTCTATGCGGAGCTGACCGGCCAGAAGGCGGAGGCTGTCCTCGCCGCAAGGAATGCGAAGGAAAGGCTCACGCGCCTCATGGGTCTATGGGGCCCGGACACCAGGTACTTTGTTCCGGACAGGCTTCCGGACCTCCCCGGATCGGTGACAGCCAAACGCGACATCGAACGCGAGGCATTGCTCGCGCGCGCGGACCTGCAAGTGGCGAGGTTGCAGCTGGAGGCTACCGCGCTCTCCTACGGCCTGACAGAGGCGACTCGCTATTTGACAGACCTCGAAGTCATCGGCGGCTTCGAAACAGAGCGCGAACTGGAAGACGACCGGATCGAAACGAAAACCACCCCGCAGATCGAGCTGGAATTCGCGATACCCATCTTCGACAGCGGCAAGGCGCGACTGCGCAAGGCGGAGATGGCTTACATGCGCGATGCGAACCGGCTGGCCGAAAAGGCTGTCAATGTGCGCTCTGAGGCAAGGTCGGCCTATACCAGCTATCGCGCCGCGCACGATATCGCACGCCACTATTCAAGGAATGTGCTGCCCCTGCGGACCCTCATCGAGGAAGAGGCGCTTCTCAACTACAACGGAATGATCGGCAGCCCCTTCGAACTGCTTGCCGACACCCGATCGAGAATAGGCAGCGTTCTGCTCTCGGTAGACGCCAAACGAGCGTTCTGGCTGGCCGAAGCGAACATGAAGGCGGCCATCTACGGTCCGGGCCTGACCCCCGACGAGGGGAATGGCCAGGACATGACGGCCAGCGCCGGCAGCGGCGGACACTGAAAGGAAAATTGCAGATGATGAACCGACGTCAACTCATCGGCGCAAGCGCCGCCTTCGCCTCCACCACCGCCTGGGCGAAAACATCCAACATGGGATTGCCCGAGGCGGCGGTCGCAGACAACGCAGCCACACAACCTCCAATGTATCCGGACGGCGGACCCGATTATCAGCCGGTCGTCACCCTGAACGGCTGGACTCTGCCGTTCCGATTGAATGGCGGCGTCAAGGAGTTCCATCTCGTCGCCGAACCCGTCGAAAGGGAACTGGCCGAAGGCATGGTCGCCAATCTGTGGGGCTATAACGGCCAATCCACCGGACCGACCATCGAGGCCGTCGAGGGAGACCGGGTCCGGATATTCGTCACCAACCGTTTGCCGGAACATACCTCCGTTCACTGGCACGGCATGATCCTGCCGTCGGGCATGGATGGCGTCGGCGGCTTGAGCCATCCGGCCATTCCGCCCGGGAAGACCTATGTTTACGAGTTCGACCTGCTGAAGAGCGGCACCTTCATGTACCACCCGCACGCCGACGAAATGGTGCAGATGGCCATGGGCATGATGGGAATGTTCATCGTTCACCCGAAGAATCCGGACCATATGCGGGTCGATCGGGATTTCTGCTTCCTGCTCAACGCGTTCGACATCGAACCCGGCTCCTACTTGCCCAAGATCATGACGATGACGGATTTCAACATGTGGTGCTGGAACAGCCGCATATTCCCGGACATCGATCCTCTGGTCGTCTCCAGGAACGACCGCGTGCGGGTGCGGGTCGGCAACCTCACCATGACCAATCATCCCATTCACATGCACGGCTACGACTTCGAAGTCACCGGCACCGATGGAGGCTGGGTCAGGCCGGAAGCCCGATGGCCGGAAGTGACGATCGACATACCGGTCGGCGCAATGCGCGCCTACGAGTTCGACGCCGTCCACGAGGGGGATTGGGCAATCCACTGCCACAAATCCCATCACACCATGAACGCCATGGGTCATGACGTGCCGACGCTCATCGGCGCCGACATGCGGGACCTGACCGCCAGGATCAGGCAGGTTCAGCCCGAATACATGTCCATGGGCACGGCTGGCATGGCGGATATGGGCATGATGCAGATGCCTTTGCCGGACAATACCATCCCGATGATGACCGGGTGGGGACCATTCGGACCACTCGAGATGGGCGGCATGTTCTCGGTGGTCAAGGTGCGTGAGGGCCTCTCCGCCAACGATTATTCCGACCCCGGCTGGTACGAAAACCCGCCCGGCACGCAGGCATGGGAATGGACGGGAGAATTGCCGGATCACGCGCGGATGGAATCGGCCGAGACGCGGATTACCGACGCTTCGGGCCATACGGACTAACCAACGTCACAAATCAAACCAGGAGATAAAACCATGAGAATCATGAAATCGACATTTCTGTCGGCCGTAATCCTTGCCGCTTTTGCAGGAAATGGATTGGGCGCCGACTACACAAAGGGGGTCATCAAGAAAATCGACGCCAAGGGCAAAAAGATCACCATCGTGCATGAGGAACTCAAGTCGCTCGATATGCCGGCCATGACGATGGTGTTCTTCACTGCCGACGAGGCGATGCTCGATGCTGTTGGAGAAGGCGACGCCATCGAGTTCGCAGCAGACCGCATCGAAGGGAAGCTGACCGTCACCGAGATCAAGGCGCAACCGGAATAGGGAGGTATTGGACATGAAGCTCAAAGTACTGATCAGTCTTGTCGCCTTTCTGGCGGTCACGGGCGCTTTTGCGCATAGCGGCGCCAGCGGCGTCGTGCTGGAGCGGATGGAGATGATGAAAGATATTTCCGACCAGATGAAAATCATCGTCACGATGGTCAAAGGAGACGAGGCGTATGACGCCGGGAGAGCCCAGGCCGCAGCGCAGGCAATTGCGGGCCATGCGCGGACGCTGACGGAAAAGTTTCCGGAGGGGTCCATCGGTCATCCGAGCGAAGCCATCCCCGCAATCTGGGAGAACTGGGATGATTTCGTGGAGCAGACCGAGCAATTGCATGCCACGGCGATCGCGCTGGCCGACCAGGCAGCGAGCGCCGACAGCGCAGACAGTTTGCGTGACGAGGTCGCGGCCGTAGGTCAGACCTGTTCATCGTGCCATCAGGATTTCCGCAAAGCCAACTAATTGAGACGTACATCAACAGAGGTCATCTTATGAAACTGTCCAGACGTAAATTAATCGGATCAACCATTGCCGGGATCCTTACAACGCCTGCTCTCGCGCTCGCCTCGACCGGGCCTGCGATACATGTGGTGAAAGGACTGGGCTGCGGTTGTTGCACAGCCTGGGCAAAAATCCTCGAGCGAGAGGGATTTCAGGTCACCAGCCAAGAAATCCATCCCGCAGACCTCGCCAAGATAAAGGCCGATCTCGGGGTGCCGACGGATCTGGCCTCCTGCCATACGGCGAGGATCAACGGCTATATCATCGAGGGACATGTTCCTGTTGCGGATATCAGGCGCCTGATCGAGGAGAAGCCCGAAGGTATCGGTCTGGCGGCGCCCGGCATGCCTTACGGATCGCCTGGAATGGGACCGGAGAGCGAGCGTGAAGCGTATGATGTCATGCTCTTCGGGAAGCAAGGGTCCAGAACGGTTTTCACGAGCTACGAGGCGCAATCGTAACCTGGTCTCAACCGTCCCTTGATTTTATCAGGAGAGGCTTCTTTTTCGAGGAAGGGGGAAAGGGGCTCTATCCGGGTCAGACCGCGCGGATTCGGAACATGCCGAGAGTGCGTCCGTTGTCCATTAGACAAGCAATCAAACGGTTCGGCGAAATGTCATGCATCCGCTTCGGTGTGATGATCCTGACTTCGCCCATCATCATGCTAGCTTTCGTGCTGGGCGTGTATTCAAACAAGACGCTGAATCCTGCTATCTTCATTGGCGCAGTTATCGTCTTCGCGACGTCTCCCTGGCTCGTTCGCAGTCAGGTGGCGAAATCAGATCCGAGCTACATGCGGGCCATGATCCCGCACCATTCCATCGCCGTCATGACATCGCAAAGGGCGCAGACAAAGGATGCGGTCGAAGACGCCCTGAACAATTCTCCTATGTCGACGCTCGATCCTTCTCCGATCACAGCTGAGGAAGCTGTTGAAATCGTCACGGTCCAGTCTTGTCACATGGTTTACACCTGATGCCGGAGAGGTGGCGTGTTGCAGCGCAATTTCCACCTCAAAACCTGAATTTGCCAAAACCTGCGCTGTGAGGGATCACAGAAACTGTGAACGGCAGCGGCGTCTTGTTAAACAGGATCTTTATTGCGATGTAGGCGTCAGTTGAGTTTTTTACCTGACTTCCGATTCTAACCGAATGAACCACTCGCAAACTGCACAAAGCGTTCTTAAAGAGACCTTCGGCTTCGACCGTTTCCGCCTCGGACAGGAAGAAATAGTCGACAAGTTGTTGGAAGGTCGGAATGTTCTTGCCGTCATGCCGACCGGCGCCGGTAAGTCGCTTTGCTATCAAATACCAGCGATCGTGCGAGACGGATTGACGATTGTCGTGTCGCCGCTCGTAGCCCTCATGAACGATCAGGCGGCGGCGCTTGAGGCCAATGGCGTTGCGGTGGCCTGCATCCATTCCGGACGAACCCGTGAAAGCAACATTGTCGAGTGGCGCAAGGTGCAAAGCGGCGATGTAAAAATACTCTACTTGTCGCCCGAGAGGCTGATGACTGAACGAATGCTGACAGTTCTCGACGCCATCAACCCTGCCATGTTCATCGTTGACGAAGCACATTGCATCTCGAAATGGGGAACTGGATTTCGACCGGATTATGCGGCGCTTGAACACCTGAAGGCGCGCTATCCCGATGCGACGATTGCTGGATTCACGGCCACGGCCGATTCTACGACCCGAGGTGACATTGCAGACAAACTCTTTGGCGGAAACGGCGACACGATTGTCCATGGGTTTGACCGGCCGAACATTTGGCTCGGCGTTGCGCCAAAGACGCAATGGCGTAATCAGCTGATGGATTTTCTTGAAACGCGGCGTGAGCAATCCGGGATCGTTTATTGCGCCTCACGACGCTTGACCGAAGAAGTCGCTTCATTCCTGTCCGAAAACGGGATCCGCGGCCTGCCTTATCATGCGGGAATGTCGAATGAAGATCGCCAACAGAACCAGGAGCTGTTCATGTCCGACGAGGCGATTGTCATGGTGGCGACGATCGCATTCGGAATGGGAATCGACAAATCGGATATCCGTTTCGTTTTTCATCTGAATTTGCCGGGTAGCATGGAGGCCTACTACCAGGAGATCGGTCGCGCTGGTCGAGACGGCGCGCCGGCGGACGCCTTCATGATTTTCGGATTGGACGATATCCGAACGCGCCGCCAGTTCATTGAACAGGACAGCGGCGAAGAAGAATACAGGCGAAAGGAACACAAGCGTCTTGATACGCTGCTTGCCTATTGCGAGGCGACACAATGCCGCCGCGTGTTGCTCCTTTCCTACTTCGGCGAAGAAGAAACGGAAGCCTGCGGGAATTGTGACGTTTGCCAAAATCCGCCGACTTTGATTGACGGAACCACCGAGGCGCAAATGCTTTTATCTGCAGTTGTGCGCACCGGTGAACGATTTGGCGCGAACCATGTTATTGACATTTTGACCGGCAGTTCGACGGAGCGGATTATCTCGCTTGGTCACGACAAATTGCCGACTTTCGGAGTTGGTCACGAACACTCCAAGATCTTTTGGCGAGCCTTCATTCGGCAGGCAGTCGCGGGTGGTTACCTGATTATTGATATTGGACGATATGGGGGGCTGCGGTTGAGCAGAACGGGTCGTCTTGTGTTGAAGGGCGCCCAGCATTTCCAGTATCGCGAAATCAGCAACCCCAAGATCACTTCGCGCTCTGCGCGGTCCGAAAGCAATGCGGACGATTTTTCAGACGATGACAGGAAGTTGTACCAACGCCTGAAAAGATTGCGTCGAGAGCTGGCGGACGAACGAAACGTTCCTGCCTACGTAATTTTCGCCGACAGAACGCTTCAAGAAATTACGCGTGAGAAGCCTGCGAATTTGGAACAAATATCGGCTGTAAACGGCGTTGGTCCGAAAAAGCTGGAGGATTTCGGGAAACTGTTTCTCGATGCGGTGAGCGATCATTTGAATTCTGCCGATAATGCATCTGCAAGCGGTTGAGTATAAGAAAGGCGACGATACGGTCGGCAGGTTGAACGAGAGCATCGGACGTTGCGATGGCAAGTATTGACGAGGTTATTTTCTGTAGCTGGGTCATGAAATTGCACTTCGTTTAAAAAATAGTCTTAATGTCATGCATATGTGTTGCGAAAGGCACGTGGGAGTATCGAAAACGCCATGGCGACAGTGCGTCAGTTCTCCATTCTGGTTTGCATAATCGTGTGCGCGGTCATCGCAGGATGCACGGCCAAACCCTATACGGTGGAGCCGGTCACTGATTTCGATGTCTCCCGATACGCCGGCGTGTGGTATGAAATCATGCGGCTCGACCATCGGTTCGAACGCAATCTGACCAATGTGACGGCCACCTACGAGTTGCTGGAGAACGGCGGATTGCTGGTGACCAATCGCGGATTCGATCGCAAGTCCTGCAAGTGGAAAACCGTGACAGGCAAGGCCGCTTTCCAGCAGGGTCCCGATGTGGGCAGTCTGTCCGTCCGGTTTTTCTGGCCGTTCGCCGCAGGCTATCACGTCTTCGAACTGGACAGGGAAAACTACAACTGGGCCGTTATATCCGGATCGAACAGGAGATATCTCTGGATACTCGGGCGTGAACCGTCAATGCCCGAAGCTCTCAGACAGCACCTGATCAGAAAAGCCCGCGCAGACGGCTTCGCCACGGACAAGCTCGTTACGGTTGATCAGGGGCCTGTTTCCTGCGGGTAGCTACAGAGATTTTAGTAGCATTGTGTCGACGGGTTAACGGACTACGCGTTGGCGTCAATAATCCCCATTGACCACTTCTGTCGGGAGCGGGGCTGGTTTCTCAGAGCACAACCACATCACATGGCAGACTGCCTAACTTTCCGAAATTCCGGCTTTTCAACGTTGATGCGGTTGCCGTATCGGAACGGGTTAGCTACTAGCGGTTTAGTTAGCGCCAAAAGAAGTATGATTATTTTGAAATTTTGAAAGCGATTGCATGCCATTACCCAACCTGTTGATTGCCGGTTGTCAAAAATCGGGAACAACCTGGCTACATCACACGCTGAAAAAGTCTCCTCAATTTTATGGTTCGAAACCTAAGGAGCTGAATTTCTTCAACAGGAGCTCATGCAAAAAGCGAATTGCTGAGTATGCGGGGCATTTTCCTGAAACCAATGGTGTTCGCTACTACTTTGAGAGCACGCCACATTATTATCGTCTGCCTGATGGTGGCGTAGATATCGCCTGCAATATTCATGAAGTACTCGGAAAACCGGAACTTATTGTGCTTTTTCGTAACCCCGTAGATCGTTACGAGTCAGCTTATCGTCACCACATGATAGCGAGGCGCATTCCCTGGACGCCCGAGATCACCGACATAACCAACGATTTCAAGATGCTTGAGTTGGGAATGTACGCCTCCATTACAGAGCATTGGTTGTCAATTTTTTCTGTTGCGCATTTCCACTTATATGACGAATTGGCAGACAAGCGATCTCTGTGTCAGCACATCTTTAAGCAGTTGGGCGTGGATTATGATTTGAGCGACGATAGTCTGGAGTTCGTGGTCAATGAGAGCGAAACAAAAGCATCCAGGCTTGGTTGGGACGAGCTACCGCGTCTCAGCCGGGACGCGCGCGATAAGTTGATCGACCACTATGCTGCCGAGATTGAACGTTTAGGTAGAATTCTGAAGCGTGATTTGAGCAAGTGGCATTCTTGTGCAGTTGTGGAGACGGACCGTTGAGAAATTCTTTTTTGAAGACACGCTTGAAAAACAACCAACCGGATCTCGAATTTTGAAACGTATTTGTGCTGTCGGAGCTGGGTTCAGCGGAGCGGTCATTGCACGCGAACTTGCTGAAAATGGTTTCAAAGTCCTCGTCGTCGATGAACGATCGCATGTCGCCGGAAATTGTCATACCGAGCGTGACTGCGACACAGGGATAATGGTTCATCGATACGGCCCACATATCTTTCACACCGCCAATGGCGAGGTATGGGACTATGTAAACCGGTTTTGTCGGATGATGCCTTATATCAACCGGGTAAAAGCAGTCGTTCGCGGACAGGTCTACTCGATGCCGATAAACTTGCACACGATCAATCAGTTTTTCGGAAAGGTCTTTTCACCGAAAGAGGCTCAATCCTTTGTCGCCGGAATGGCTTGTGGTGATATTGAACATCCCCGGAGTTTTGAAGAGCAAGGGTTAAAGTTCGTCGGGCCACAACTGTATGAAGCATTCTTCGACGGCTACACGAGAAAGCAATGGGGCATAGATCCATCCAGGCTGCCTGCCTCCATATTGAAAAGACTGCCGCTGAGATTCAACTATGACGACAATTATTTTAGTCATCCTTTCCAGGGCATTCCTAGAGACGGTTACACAAGTCTGGTTTCAAGCATCCTTGCCCACGAGTCGATCGAGGTCAGGTTGAACTGCCCTTATGAAACCTTGGATGAAGAGTTTGCGCATGTGTTTTATTCGGGCCCGCTAGACAGGTATTTTAACCACGATCTTGGAAGGTTGGGGTATCGAACCCTCGATTTCGAACCCGTTTGGGAAGATGGAGAGTTTCAGGGCGCTGCGGTCATCAATTATCCGGATCCGGAAGTTCCGTTCACACGAATATCCGAGCACAAGTTCTTTGCTCCATGGGAGATGGAAAATTTCGACAAAACCATTGCGTTTCGCGAATACAGCCGCTCTTGCGGCGATGGTGACATACCCTATTACCCCATTAGGCTGATGAGCGATAAAAAGTTGCTCCAAGACTACGAAGACAGGTGCAAGCAGGAAGAGGGCGTTACCTTTGTCGGTCGCCTTGGGACCTATTCCTATATCGACATGGATATGTCGATTGAAAATGCGCTGGCAGCTGCTCAAGGTTTTATAGAAAATAATAGTCGTCGCACGTAAAAGTAATGTAATGAAATTATCTATAATAATTCCAATATATAATGTTGAAAAATTTATTTCACATACAGTTCGTGATATAGATAGTAAGTATACGGAACAGCATGAATTTATAATTGTGGATGATGGGTCCACAGATAACTCGTTCTACATCATAAAAGAACTTCAGTCTGAAATTCCAGCTGTTCGCTATTTCTCACTCGGCGCGAATCGTGGCGCAGGTGCCGCCAGAAACAGCGGGCTAGCAGAGGCGTCCGGAAAATACTTGCTGTTTTTCGATGCTGACGACCGTCTTCGCGCGGGAGTGCTTGAAAAGATGATCGCCGCGCTCGACTTCACTGGCGCCGACCTGTCGCTGGCAAGGTACGAGTACGGATCGAATGCTGCGTCTTCTGATTCCGGTAAAATGCATGCTTCCGATGAAAGACGCTGGGACGAGATTATCGGAGATGCGCCATCGCGGGTGACGACGATTCAACAGTCGCCCAGCCTGCTGCAGATGACGAATTACCCGTGGACGAAAGTCATCAGAGCGGACTTTGCGAGAAGAATCGGACTTCGATTTTCTGAAACGAAAGTCAACAATGATATATTTGCGCACTGGCAGTCACTGATGTTGTCCGAGCGCATTGTGATGATCAATGAATCCGTCTGTTTTCACATCGTCCCGGCTACGGGCAACAATATTACGAACCGGAAAAACGAAGAACGGTTCGAACTTTTCCGGGCGTTGGATGATGTAGACGTCCTGTTCGATCAGAGTCCCAGGTTGAGAAGGTTGTTCTATCAGAGGTTTATCCACTTCAAGCTGGATATGGCAAAATGGGCCGTGAACAAGATCGACAGACCCTATTATCCACGATTTATCGAGGAACTCGAGAGATCATTCCGGGATCTGAGGTTCGACGATTATCTCAAAGCAAAAAGTCGAATGCCGAAGGTGGCTGATGAATTGCTGGACTGCCATTTCGGTCGGCCGAAATTTGTGAAGGATATTTAGATGCCGCTGCTTTCGATCATTGTAACCAGCTACAATGTAAAGGACTACATCGGTGATTGTATCCGCAATCTGATCGACCAGACGATAAAGGATATCGAGATCATCGTTGTAGACGACGGTTCAACTGATGGATCTGCTGATATTATCCGCGAACTCGCTGCGAAGGATCCACGCATAATCCCGGTGCTGCAAGAAGCAAACAGCGTTGGTGGGGTAGCGACGCCAGCGAATATTGGCCTGGAAATGGCGAGCGGAACCTTTGTCGGGTTCGCCGATGGTGACGACATCTACGATCCCGCCATGTTTGGCAAGCTCGTCGATGCGGCTGTATCGGAGGATTGCGCGCTGGCTATGTGCAATTACTACCTGACTGATTCTCTGACAGGCGATCTGACCGATCCGGCCGACGAGAGGAGATGGAAAGACTTTTCCGGTATCAAGAGCGTTAAGCTTGATGAGAAGAGTCGAAAGAAGTTTTTGCAATTTATCGCGGTTCCATGGCGCAAGGTGTATCGTCGTTCCTTGCTGGAGGAAAACCAAATCAGGTTTCCTGTGGGAAATTTCTTCTTTGAAGATAATCCGTTCCACTGGGCTACAATTATAAAGTCGAACTCCATCGCGCTTGTTCCGGAAAAGCTGTGCAAGCACCGCGTCAATCGCGTCGGACAGACGATGGATAGCGGCAGTCGTCAATTGTTCGGAATATTTGCACACCATGAGATCATTGAGACATGGCTCAAAAAGGAAGGCGTATATCCGAATTACAGAGATCTTCTGTTGAGATGGACTATTGCTCAAATTGAATGGACGTCGAAAAAATGTGGCAAAGAGAACTGGCCGGAGTTTTTCTCGCTACTATATCCGATTGTTAATTCATATAAAAAGAATAATATAAAATACGTAATACACAAATACAAAATAGGTAGTAGAGGATCAAAACTAGTAGTTTTCATCAAACTAAATGATTATAAAACGTTCTCGCGAATATTAGACAGTCGAATTGAACTCAAATACCGAAAAAATATACATTATAATTACTTTAAGAATGGTGTTTTCGATGCAATCGCGGTAGCAATACGACCCCTGAAATTCAAGAAAAAGAAAAAAATAAAACAACCCTTATCGAGTGATAGATCCAATGATGAGCTTGACAACGTTCTGGTCGGCATATCCATGCTTGAGAAAAAGCTCATAGCAATAGATCGGAAGGTTCAATCGATAGAGAAAAAAATATCTGAAAATTGAATACTATGAATGATGTCTATTTGATTGAGAAATACGCTCTGTATTTTTAAAATCATTCAGCTTTGAGAGTGTTTCTGTTAATTCTGAATAGTATTTCGGGTGCTCTTCGGGATTTACGTACTTTAGAGACAGGTCCACAATTTCATTATTGAGCTTATGCTCCATTACGTAATGGTTTCCAGCTTTCAATAACAGTTTCCTGTAATTATTCGCCATGGTTTGCGGAAACCGGTCGAACATCTTCGTGAAATAGACAAACGCTTCAAGCGAACCAATTTGATCGACGTTTCTACTGCTGTGAAATTTGCAGGGGTTGTCGTCATCAATCAGGATGCCGCACGCCTCTTGATAGGTCCAGGACCCTTTGGTTTCGTCGCCTTCTACGTCGACGTAGGAATAATCTGCTTCCTTGTACTTTGTGGCGCCCAGATTGATGTACGCGCCAGCTGCCGCCAAAATCGCTGCAGGGCCAGTATTGGGGTACACACTGTGATTGTTGAGGCGACTTCGCAACAGTTCAAAGAAAATCTCCGCAGCATGAAGAAAAAATGGATGCTTTGATGCCCCGCCAATGGGGGTGCCCAGAATAGTCAATTTTCCTTTGTTGCTTTTTACCCAAAAAAGATAAAGATCTTTCCCCTTTTCCTCAAAAAAATCGATTGAACATCGTGGCTTTGTATCACAATCTAGATACCATCCGCCGAATTGATACAATAAAATCATGCGCATTATATCTGATTTACATGACGGGATACTGATGGATATATAAGTATCTACATACTTAGGGAAAATATTGTATAATAATTCAAGGCATTCTTCGTCATTAAAAATTTTTACTTTATGGTTTGGATTTATAATTTTTGTGAATCTAATATTGTTCCTATACCGAGCGGATATCTCTCCCTTTTCCCAAAAATAAGATATATTTTTTGGAATGTTTGTAGATATCCGGTGTCCATTTTTGTTGGATAAAAAATCAAAGAAAGACATATTCTCTCACCAAAAATGGATAGAGCTGCGCAAGACAGATAAACACTGCCAAGCAATTGCTTGATATCTCCATCGACAGCGCTGCCCTACTGCTCCCTTGCCGAGCATATTGTACCGTCGCAATCGACTGCTTTCGTGAACTCCTAACCTTTTGCCGCTGCAATCACAACTGAATGAGAAAAGTTCTCGAGAGCGGCGCTCGATATCGCGGCGCGTCGCGCGAACAAGGACCGAACTTGAACACATGGCGTCTTCTGTTCACCAGCCCAATCAACGCCGCCGCAACACCATCGTCATGATCCATGTCTCGGCTGCGTGCGCACCGGGCGCTTCTTTGTAGAGCCGAGCGAACCGGTTGAAGAATTCCTCGTTCAACCTGTCGACTTCGGCGGGGTCCGGGGTCGATCGGGCGAAGAGGTGCAGCCGCAGGCTTGATTCGCCGAAGGCGCGCACATAACCGGCGTAAAGCCTTCCATACGCCTCTGGATCGCCGATCTCGTTGACGTACACATCCTCCGGATTGACCGAGGCGGGTTCAACGCCGCACGAGACGATTTCGAAAGCGTCGGCAAGATCGGTTTCGGTTTCGATCGGCTCTCGCGCCTCCCGTTCCGTCGGGAACCAGACGGGAAAAGCGAAATGGTCGAGGGCGGACTGCAGCAGAAGCCCGTCATCCACCATCTGTTGCGCCACGGTCTGGATCGCCCGGTAAAGCCGCCGCGACGACGCCTTGACGCCGTTTATTTCGTCTGCGTCCTCGATGCTGCCTAGTGTCGATACGAGAAGGAAACCGCCTGGCCGCAACTCTTCCGCCCGAAGCCGCAGAAACCTTTGCCAGTCCGAACGGGCGAGGGCGGCCATTTCCCGGCGCGCGACGCCTTCCATATCGGAGAACCAGACTGCGCCGGCGGACCAGGGTGCGATTGCATGGCTCAACCAGTGACTGGCGGCGAAACTTGTCGCAAGCGCCACGGACCCAGGCGCCGCCATTGGCAGATAAAAGGTGTCGATAGCCAGTTCGGTCCGGATATCAGAGAATTTTTTACGATACCCGTCGGCTCCGTAGATCAGAGCCAGAAGACTGTTCCAGTCGTTGCCCGGTTGATCGCCGTGCCGGATGACCATGGGCGCCGTTTCGTCCAGCTTGCGATAGGCTTCAATCGCCGGCGTGACCGCGTCGATCGCGCTATGGCCGGGTCCGCACCCATAGTCGGTCAGAACGAATTCCGGCGTAACAGTTCCGATCTGCTCAACGAGGTTGGCGATCAGCGCAGACTTGGACAGCACGGCCCAGTCCTGCATGTGGGAGTGGCGGTCGTAATCGACCATATGCTCGGTTGAAGCCGCATGCTTGTCGGTTGGGTTCATGGCCGGCGACCTCCCTGTCGCATGGAATTTGACGTCGGAATGAGGCGTCCTGTCAATATCGGCGCGAGATGCGAGGTCTGAATGCTTGATCCAGCGGATGCGTGCTGCGGCCGCACAGGACACATTCGCCGCTGTCGGCCTGAAACAATTGAAACACGAACCGCCCGTTGCAGCCGTTCGATTGAAACACACCCTTCTTATGAGATCCGGCGAGCGGCGCCGCCGCGCAAAAAAGAAGGATAAAAACCATGCAAGGCATCAGATCATCCATTCTCGATACGATCGGCGACACGCCGGTGATCCGGATCAACAATCTCGGACCTGATCATGTTGAGATCTACGCCAAACTCGAGGCGTTCAATCCGCTCGGTTCGGTCAAGGACCGGCTGGCGCTCGGCGTCATCGAGGCGGCCGAACGCGACGGATCCCTGAAGCCCGGCCAGACGGTCGTGGAAGCGACATCGGGCAATACCGGCATCGGCCTTGCTATGGTCTGCGCCCAGAAGGGCTACCCGCTCGTCATCGTCATGGCGGAGAGTTTCAGCGTTGAGCGCCGCCGGCTGATGCGGTTTCTTGGCGCGCGTGTGATCCTGACGCCGGCCTCCGAAAAAGGCACCGGCATGATAGCCAAGGCAAAGGAACTTGCTGACAAGCACGGCTGGTTCCTGACCCGGCAGTTCGAGAACGAAGCCAATTGCGACATGCATTCGAACACGACGGCGGTGGAAATTCTCGAAGACTTTCGAGAGATCGGCCTGGACTACTGGGTCTCGGGCTGCGGCACCGGCGGAACGGTGAAAGGCGTGGCGCGCGTTCTGAAGGAGAAGTCGCCGCAAACGCAGGTGATTGTGGCGGAGCCTGACAATGCGCAACTTCTTGCAAGCGGCGTCGCGCAATCGCGCCATGCCGATGGCAGCGCGGCTTCAAGTCATCCCGCTTTTCGTCCGCATCTGATGCAGGGTTGGACGCCCGATTTCATTCCGAAGCTCGCCGGCGATGCGATGGAGCTCGGCGTCGTCGACAGGCTGCAGCCGGTCAGCGGCAAGGATGCGTTGCAATGTGCGAGAGATCTCGCCGCCAGGGAAGGCGTCTTCTGCGGCGCAAGCGGCGGCGCTACCTTTGCCGCGGCGCTGAAGGTCGCGGAAACGGCGCCTGCGGGGTCGCGGATCCTGGTGATGATTCCCGATACGGGCGAACGGTATCTCTCGACTCCGCTATTCGAAGACGTCGCCGAGACAATGACAGATGAAGAGATGGAGATCGCCGCGTCGACGCCGGGCTATCGCTTTGACGCAGCGCAACGTCCAGCGCCAGCCGGTGCGACGCCGGCCGTCACCGCCAAGGCGGAAGCGCTCGCCCATGTCGAAAGCGCCATTGCGGACGCGGACGAACCCGTTGTGATGTTCGCTCTGGAATGGTGTGAGTTCTGCTGGTCGGTGCGAAAGCTGTTCGCTGCAGCCGGGATTCGCTACCGTTCCATCGATCTCGATTCCGTCGCCTATCAGGAAAACGGGCTTGGCGGCGATATTCGCCCGGCTTTGCTCCAGATGACCGGGCAGCCGACGATACCGCAGATCTTCATCGCCGGCGCCCATATCGGAGGCGCGACGGAGACGTTCGACGCTTTCAACGATGGAAGTCTGCAGGAGAAGCTCGCCGCGTCGGGCCTTGAAAACGTCACCGCCCTGGACAGGGACGCGTACAGTTTTCTTCCGAAATGGCTGCACCCCCGGGAGGCCTCCTGACGGACGCGTTGCGCCACTCGCCATGTGCCAGACATAGAGCCTACGCGTTAACGTCGCCACGTTGGAAAGAGGCATAATTTCCAGACCGGCTTTGACGCTGGAATGCTCTGCTGTTTCACATAGTCCGGCGAAGGTTTCGATCGCCCTGTCGATTCTCGCCTTATCGTATGCGGACTGATTTCTCTCGGCGCGGACGGGTAGACGTCTCCGGCGCCGGCCAGCAGGCTGCCAACAAGTCCGGGCGCCTGTGGTTCGATTGAACTGGCATGACGGCCCTTGTGGAATATGTATAAAGCGGAGCAACCGCTACTATCCGCTGCAGGTCTCAGGCAAGAGGAGTTCCATCATGCGCAAGACGATCATCCCGGATGCGCTCCGGGAAGTCCACGACACGTGGCATTTTGCGCCGGCGGTCGTCGCCAGGGGCATGATTTACTGTTCGGGGATCATCGGCACCAGCCCGGACGGCGAGGCGCCGGGAAAAGCCGCGCTGGAGGGCGCGCGCGCAACGCTGGACGAAGGAGACGCAAGACCGGTTGCCGCGCTTCAGGCTGTGCGTGATCCGAAAGCGCAGTTCGAGACCGCCTTTGAAGCGCTGGCTTCGATCCTCGGTGAGGCTGGCGGTGGTCTCGCCGATATCGTGGAACTGACCAGCTACCATGTCGACATCGACCGGCATATGGAAACCTTCGTGCAGGTCAGGGACGCCTACCTGAGTGCGCCCTGGCCGGCCTGGACCGCCATTGGGGTGAAAGACCTGATTGTGCCGGGCGGACTTGTTGAGCTGCGGGCAGTCGCGCTCGCTCCTGACGACTGAGTTCGCAATCCCGCGGGGCTTCAAACCCCTCGGGAACCTTACATTCAATGTTCAGCCGGTTTTCTTAAGGCCCAAGATTTGCAGTTCAGCAAACAGACCGACTGCGACGGCCTGAGCGACGACGAAGGCCTGACCGAGCGCAGTCGGATTGCTCCAGCCGGAAAAGAGAAACAGAATGCTCGCCGCTATCCAGGCGATATTGCAGCCAATGATCAGTCGCGCCGCCTGCCTATCAGGAACCGGCGGTCGGGCCGTCCAACCGACCAGGACGGCGTAGGGCAGAAGCAGCAGGCCGATGACCCTCAGGAAGGACAGTTCGAAACCAAGCAGGTTGGAAAGCGGCGCTGCGCCGAGAGCGAGCATCAGCGCCATGGCGCCGGACGCTGCCGCATCCAGATAGAGCGCGGTTCGCAGCAAAGCGCTTCGTGTGATGGCAGTCATGTCGGACCTCTACGGTTCTGTTGATGATGAACGCATCCTTTTCCGGGAGCGATCATCCGTTCAATTACCTTGCAGGTAATCGTCACCAGAAGGAGCCGGTGCTATCGATGACGCATGACCAGATTCGAGACGCCCGGCGGTTTCATCCGCGAATGGCGCGCACGTCGCCGCATGAGCCAGTTCGATCTGGCGCTTGCCGCCGGCGTCTCGCAGCGTCACCTGAGTTTTGTCGAAAGCGGCCGGTCGCGTCCGAGCCGCGACCTCGTTCTCAATCTCGGCCGTGAACTGGCTATCCCCCGACGCGAACAGAACCTGATCCTGAGCGCCGCAGGATTCGCGCCCGTCTTCAGCGCGCGGACGATGGACGATCCGGCCATGGAGACAGTACGAAACGCGGTCGAGCAAGTGCTTGCCGCGCACGAACCCTTTCCGGCGCTCGCAGTCGATCGAAAATGGTCGCTCGTGACGGCAAACAGGACCGCGTTGGCGCTGGTCACGGCGTCCGTATCGCCGCAACTCCTGAAACCGCCGGTCAATGTGCTTCGGCTCAGTCTGCATCCGGAAGGGCTGGCGCCGGCGGTGCTGAACGCGGGCGAATGGAAAGCGCATGTTCTTTGGCGTCTCAAGGACCAGATCGCGGCGAGCCACGATACGGACCTCGTCGCGCTTTACGACGAATTGTCGGCCTATCCGCTTCTGGCGTCGGACACCCGTCCGGCGGCGCCAAACAATGTCTATGCGCCGCTGCGCCTGTCGACGCCGGCGGGCGTCCTGTCCTTCATCAGCACGACGACGGTTTTCGGCACGCCGGTGGACGTCACCGTGTCTGAACTGGCGATCGAGGCTTTCTTTCCGGCCGACGGGTCGGATCCGG
Organism: Rhizobiaceae bacterium MnEN-MB40S; assembly: GCA_024343425.1. GTDB lineage: Bacteria > Pseudomonadota > Alphaproteobacteria > Rhizobiales > Rhizobiaceae > Flavimaribacter. The sequence continues at coordinate 268,467 of BRLC01000003.1, read as the reverse complement.
CGGCTTTGGAGTGGTTGAAGGGGCTGATTTGAGGATAATCGCTACGCGGCATGCATCCTGCTGCCGCGGATACGCCAAGATTTTCCCGATTCCCGTCCAATTTTGGAACAAATGTCTTGGCTGCGCCGATAGGTCGCGAGTAGTTTGCGCTGCATCGCACAAGCAAATATGCGAGTAATTGCGTCTTTCGGTATCGCGCCTTGAAAACAAGAGCTCGATCGCGTAAATTTAAATTTGTTTGTGTACAAACAATAAGCTTCGCGGGATTAGTGGATATGGAAGCACGGGTTGCAACCGATATGGATCAACAGACGAACGGAACGCTCGGCGGTGGGCAGGTGTTCGAATTGCCGAAAAATGTCTTCGCCGAAAAGGTGGTGGAGGTCCAGCAATATACCGACCGGCTTTTCCGGTTCAGGATCACCCGTCCGGCGAGTTTCCGCTTCCGCTCCGGCGAGTTCGTGATGATTGGCCTGCCGAACAGCGAAAAGCCCGTGTTCCGTGCTTATTCCATTGCCAGCCCTTCCTGGGATGAAGAGCTTGAGTTCTTTTCCATCAAGGTTCCGGATGGTCCGCTGACCGAGCATCTGCAAAAAATCCAGCCGGGCGACACAGTCCTCATGCGCAAAAAGCCGACGGGAACGCTGGTTCTCGACGCGCTGTTGCCGGGCAAGCGCCTGTTCCTGCTTTCGACCGGCACCGGCATCGCCCCATTTGCCTCCGTCGTTCGTGATCCGGAAACCTATGAAAAGTTTGAAAAGGTCGTGCTCACCCATACGTGTCGCGAGGTCGCCGAACTGCAGTATGGCTACGATCTGACCGACATCGCAAAAAACGACCCACTGGTCGGCGAGGAAGCCAGCGAGAAGCTCGTCCATTTCCCCACGACCACGCAGGAAGATAGCCCCGTCATGGGCCGCATCACCACGCTGATCGAAACAGGCGCCATGGCCGCGAAACTGGGCATGGAACAACTCGATCCGGAAACCGATCGCGTGATGCTGTGCGGATCGATGGCGATGATTCAGGATCTGAAGACGATGCTCGATGCGCGCGGTTTCGACGAGGGATCGAACAATCGCCCGTCGAGTTATGTGGTCGAGCGCGCTTTCGTCGACTGATCTGCATTCACGGCCTGATCAGCGCAGGCCGTCCTCGCCCTTCACATCTTCCGCCGCCAGACCGCCCATGCGATTGTGAACGCGCGGCCCCTTGCTCATGGCGAGCGCGAACAGGATCTCGTCGGCCTTGGGACCGTCCGGCACGCCGACCTCGATCCCGTCGAAATGACTGCGCACATAGGCGGCGTTGATGTGGCCGAGCGGAACATCGAGCCGCGTTCCGACGCCGCCCACCTTTTTGCAGGAAGGCACGATCGCCTTTGAATCGCCAAGGCGCTCGCGCATGGCGTAGCCGCCCGGAACGTGCCAGAGCGCGCCGTGTTCGAGTTCGCCGGCTTCGCCGACGATGGCGCCCTTGCCGAAACCGTCTATATCGTCCGGACCACCCAAAGCCTCGATCAGCTTGTCTGTGAGCATGAGTCCCAGCGGCTTCAGATCATCCATGGCGCTCTGCAGTTCTTCATGATAGCGCCCCGCGAAGGGGTTCTTCACCAGCGCCATGATCGCGCCGCGCTTGCGCGGCGTGGCGGCGACAGGACCGCCATCGTGATTGATCTCCTCGATGAAGATCATGGTCTTGCGGATCTGGAATTCAGGCATGGGTCATTTCCCCCTCGGTGTGAAAAAGCGATTGTCCGGCCTGCGTCATGCGCGTCTGTCCGTCGAGGATCAGGATTGCGCCTCCAATGAGGCCTTTTGAAACCAGAATGTCGGCGTAGCGAAGCCCGTTGTCGAGAGCTTCAGTTATTTCCGTTTCGTCGAGAGACGCGACGCCGGTGGTGACGAGCCGGTCTCCGAGATCGCTGTCAGGGGACAGCGCGCAGGCCGGCTGTCGCTCTATCTTTGGATTTGCCGGCAGATCGACGCGGTTCGCAATCATCGTGGCGGCGGCGTCGGCGCGCGCCGCGTCAGAGGCGACGACGCTGACGCTGTCGGCGATCCCGAGCGAATGGCTGCGGCCGCGCCAGCCGGACGTGGCGACGCCGCGCCAGGGCTGCCCGGCGTCAATCGTGATTCCGGCGGTATGATCATTTGCGACGGCGGCGCGTATCGTCTCGGCTCCTGTCAGATGGAAGGCTGTGTCGCCGCCATTGTTGACATAGGCCTTGGAGAATTCGCCGCCATCCAGCATCGCGCCGAGGATTTCGTCGGCGACGGCGCCGGCGACCGCCGCCATTGGCGTTATGAACTCCCGAGCGAAAGGGGCGATCGCTTTCTGCATTCGTGCGGCCACGGCTCCACGGAACCGCCGACCGGCGTCAGCCTGACAGCGTAATTCGGTCAATTCGCTCACCAGTTCGTCAAGTACGGTTTCAAACCGCGCCGCCGCCCGCCGACAGGCGGCCTTCTGGTCCCCGCCAAAGGTTTCAACGATCAGGTCGATCGGACCGTGATGCAGGTGCATGCGCCGGCCATCGGGCAGCATCGCCGCAGACGCGCGCTGCATCTCAGCGCCTCTGTTTGCCGACAGCCCGAAAATCGTCGCCGTATTCGCCGCCCTTCTCGAGCACGTCGGCGAGCGATCGCGCGGCGTCCGTGTGGCCGCCGAGTGACTTGTATTCATCCTGTCGCATGGTGAATTCGATCGGCGCAACGAGAGCCGGCGTCGGCACATATCCAAAGGCGTTGTCGGGCGTGTCCATGACGTCGACCATGATGGTGATGCCGCCGCCCGGCCAGACATAGGCGTCGGCGCCGCCGCAGGTAATGGTCGTTGCATGGTCATGGACGGATCGGGTGAGCCGCACCGGATTCCTGGTGACGCCGGATCGCAGCGATCCGCCGGCGCCGCCCATGAACAGGACGGTGCAAAGCGATGGTTCGCAATTCTCCTCGATGAGTTTCACGCTCGGTGCAAGCGCCTCGGGCAGGGGCTTGCGTTGCGGTATGAGATCGTCGTCCAGCACGTAATATTCGTACTGCTCGCCGGTGGTGGACACCATAAGCAGGGTCAGTCCCGGCCGGGCGCCCTTCTTCGCATTCCAGGGGCCGAGGATCGTCAGCGGGTCCTCTATATTCGTGCCGCCCCAGCCAAGTCCCGGCTCGGCGACCTGGAAATAGCGACCGGGCGTCGATCGCCGACCGAGAATCTTGACGCCGGTGTCGGGCCAGCCGATGACCTTGCCGGCCTGGTGCTCCGAGACGACGCCGGTGATGTGGTCATCGACGATCACCACCTCGTCGACCAGCCCCTTCCACTGTGAGGCGAACATGCCGATCGTCGCCGACCCGCAACCGACCCGCATGCGCACTTCTTCCTTGCCGTCGACAATGGGCGGTCTGCCTGCCTGAACGATGACCGTCGATCCGTCATCGATGGTAAGCTCCACGGGCAGCTTGTTGCAGAGGTCCATCATCGCCTTGCAGGTCGCGCGACCTTCCGCCTTCGATCCGCCTGTCAGGTGGTCGACGCCGCCAAGCGACAGCATCTGCGAACCGTATTCGCTGGTGATCACCAGGCCGACGGCCTCGCCTTCGGCGCGCACGATCGCCCCTTCCGCGCCAAGATGTCGGTCGGTGTCGATCTTCACCTTGACGCCGCAGTAGGAGAAGATCGCCTCAGACACCACGGTGACGAAATCGGCGCCTTCTACGGCGCGGCTGACGATGAATGGGGCCGGCTTGTAGTCGGGATAGGTTGTGCCGGCGCCCACGGCAGTGACAGCCACTTCCTCGTCATTGAAAAGGGTCCCGTCCCACTCCGATTTCAGGAACGGCTTGATCGGGCCTCCCTCGGCGATTCGCTTGTCGAGGATCGTCAAGGGATCACAGCGCACAATCCGGCCATTGTCGTTGGCATAGCGGTCGCAGGCGCCGGTGCGGCCCTCGGCGATGTAACACATCACCGGGCACGCGTCGCAGCGGATCTTTTCCGGACGGGTCTGGTTTTCGACGATATTGGCGGGAGCGCTCATTGTGTCGCCTCTTTGGCGCGGATGGCCGCCAGAACACGGTGCGGCAGCGCGGGAAGCCGCGTCAGCCGGGCGCCGCAGGCATGCCGGATTGCATTCAGTATGGCTGGCGCCGTCGGTATCAGCGCGTGTTCGCCGAGGCCCTTTGCCCCGGACGGTCCTTCCGGGTCGGGCTTTTCGATGAAGATCGTCTCGATCTCCGGCATGTCGCCGATGGTGGGAATGAGGTAGTCGTGCAGATTTGCGGTGCGGCCAGGCAGATATTCTTCCATCAGGGCCATGCCGAGGCCTTGCGCGACGCCGCCCTCGATCTGGCCCTCGGCGAGCATGGGATTGATGACGCGGCCGAGATCGTGCGCCGCGACAACGCGTTGGACATAGACGCGACCGAGCGCGGTGTCGACGTCCACAACCGCCATCTGGGCGCCATAGCCGTAAACAGCGTAGGGTATGCCCTGTCCGTTCTCGTCGAGGCCAACCGTCGGCGGATCGTAGGTCTCTTCTGCTGAAAGACAGTAGCCGTGCTCATTCGGCTCCATCTCTGAGACCGTGATCAGCGTCGTTTGGTCATCGACAACGCGGATCACGCCGGAACCGGGATCGATCTCGATCTGTGCGTCGCTCGCCCGGTTGCTGAAACGCAGGATTTTTTCGCGCAGAGCCGCGCCCGCCTTTTCAGCCGCCTTGCCGGTGACATAGGTCTGGCGCGAGGCGGACGTCTTGCCGCAGTCAGGCGTCAGCGCAGTGTCGGGGCCAATCAGTTCGAACCGATCGAGCGGCACACCGAGAGCGTCGGCGCAGATCTGGGTGATTACCGTATTGGAGCCCTGGCCGATGTCGGTCGCGCCCTGGTGCAGCTTCAGCCGCCCATCGGGCGTAATGCCCAGACGCACTGTCGACGGATTCGGAAGCCCGGTATTGCCACAGCCGTACCAGCAGGACGCCACGCCCACCCCCCGCTTCATCGTGGTCGAAGCGGCGTTGAAGCTTTCGCATTCCTCCAGCGCCTGTCTCCAGTGCGGGACGAGCGCGTCGAGACACTCGGCAATGCCGGCCCCCTTCATCTCTTGTCCGCAGACAGAATGGTCGCCATCCCGTAGCGCATTGATGCGACGCAGTTCCAGACGGTCGAAACCGCCGGTCTCGGCGATGTCGTCGTAGAGCAGTTCCTGGATAAGCGCCGCCTGCGGCACGCCGAAACCACGGAACGCGCCGCTCACCGGTCCGTGTGTGTGCACGGCCCTCGCCACGGCGTGGTAGTTCGGGGTTCGATACGGGCCGGAGGCGTGCACCGGGACTCGCACCGCCACGGTCGGTCCCCAGCTCGAATAGGCGCCGGTGTTGAAGTCGCCGTCGAAACGCATGGCCTGGACACGGCCGTCCGCATCAGCGCCTATAGACGCCGTCATGATCGAAGGATGGCGCTTTGTCGTCGAGGCCATGGATTCCTGCCGCGTATAGACCATGCGGCACGGACGCCCGGTCTTGAGCGTCACAAGCCCGATCAGCGGCTGCAGGGAAACGTCGAGCTTTGAGCCGAATCCGCCTCCGGTTGCGGCCGGAATGATGCGCAGCGCGCCGTCGGGCAGGCCCAGGACGCGAGAGGTGTCCTGCAGATCCATATGCGGCGCCTGGGTGCAGGCGCGGATCGTGAGCACGTTGCCGTCCATCCAGGCCGAGCCCGCCTCAGGCTCGATATAGGCGTGTTCGACATAGCCGGTCGAAAATTCGGCGCTGGCCTTGTGGACGGCGCCAGCCATCGCAGCGTCCGCATCGCCGGTCACGACCTTGCCGGCAATAAGGATATTGCCCTCGCGATCGGCATGAATTCGCGCAGCTGCGGCATCGCGCGCTGCCGCCGGATCCATCAGCGGCGTTTGCGCCTCCCACTCAACGGGGAAGTCTGAAAGATCGAGATTGCGGATGAATTCGGGATCGCCTGCGACGATCGCCACCGCCTCGCCGGCAAACCGCGCGCAGGTTTCGGCAAGCGCGGGCTGGTCGGCGAAAGCCGGGATCACGCTGTAGCTGTTTTCACCGGGAATGTCGCTGGCGGTGAACACCGCCTCGACGCCGACCTTCCCGGACGTCCATGCTTCGATATCTCCGAATCGGAAATGCGCGTGATCGTGCGGCGAGCGGATCGCGCGCACAAGAAGACCACCTGCGGGCCAGTCGTCCGCGCCATATTTCTCGGTTCCCGCGACCTTGTCGTGACCGTCGAGCCGCTCGATTCGCGATCCGATGGCGGCCCCGGCGGAGGGCGGCGGCGTCTTTTCCTTCAGAGCGTGGGCGCCGCAGACCGCGTCGACGATCTTGCTGTATCCGGTGCAACGGCACAACACGCCGCCCAGCGCATCCTCCACCTCTTTCCGGTCAGGTTCGGGGCGTTCTTCGAGGAGCGCGGTCGCCGCCATCAGCATACCCGGCGTACAGATGCCGCACTGGGCGGCGCCATGGCGCAGGAACGATTCCTGCAGCGCCGACAGGGTTTCGGTCCGCAGACCCTCGACGGTCCGCACCGACTTGCCGGTCATCTGCGCGACCGGGGTCAGACAGGAACAGACCGGTTCGTCTTCAACGAGCACCGTGCAGGCGCCGCAGTCGCCGGCGTCACAACCGCTCTTGGTGCCCGGCAGCCCCAGTTCTTCGCGCAGAACCTCGCTCAGGCGCGTCGACGGCGATGAATTCAGGCAACGATCCTCGCCATTCACCGTAATCCTGATTTGTGCGTTGTGAATGTTCATGCGGCGATCTCCGTTTCCTGAGAGGTGATCGCCGCGATTGCGCGTCGCACCAGTTCGGCCGCCGAATGGCTGCGATAGCCGGCGTCGGCTCGAACATCGTCGATCGGCGACAGGGCTTCGGCGACCAGCGCATCGGTGGCGAATGACGCGAGAGACGCGTCGGCCGGCCGTCCTTTCAGTCGTGATTCCAGAACATCGAGACGCCGCGCCACAGGGCTGCAGGCGCCGACGGCGATCGCCGCGTCAGCGACCATGCCGGATTCGATGACGAGCCGCGCCGAGACCATGGCGATCGAAATCACAAGATATTTGCGGGCGCCGAGCTTGAGGAAGGTCGAGACGCCGCGGGCCGCGATCTTCGGAACGACGATAGCGCTGACAATTTCGTCAGGCCGGAGCGCGGTCTGTCGCGGTCCCAGGATAAAAGCGTCGAGCGGCAGCGTCCGCGCGCCTTCAACGGATGCGAGCTCCACCGACGCGTCGAGGCCCAGAAGGCAGGGTGCGCCGTCGGCGGCGGGCGACGCGTTGCAGAGGTTTCCGGCAATCGTCGCCGCGTTCTGGATCTGGACGGACCCGACTTCCCGGGCGGCCAGTTTCAATGCGTCGAATGCGGGCGGCAGGGGATGGCGGATGATATCCGTCCAGGTCGTGGCGGCGCCGATGCGCCACGCCTCCGTCTGTTCCGCAATACCGCGCATTTCATTGATCCCGGTAATATCGAGCACGGGACCGCAAAGACCTGAATTCTGCGTCGCTGCAAGAAGATCGGTGCATCCGGCCGCAATCGTTCGCGACTGGCCGGCATGGGATGCAAGCCAGGAAAGGGCGTTTTCGGTTGTGTCCGGCCGGTAGTAGTCCAAAGCCATTCTCTCCGATCGGCTGCGACAAAATTCATTAGTATACAAATAGATTTTGCGCCCACTGCCTTATAGTGTCAATATGGAGCGAACACGCTCGGCGAATACAGACAAATGCGAACGGGGCGATATGAGCGACACACAACAAAATTCCGTCCAGCAGGACTACATTCTGGATGAACAGGTAGGATTCGTCCTTCGGCGAGCAAGCCAACGCCATCTGGGCATCTTCGCCTCCCGCATCCCGGAACTGACGCCGACGCAATTTGCCGCGCTCGCCAAGCTATGCGAACTGGGCGCCGCCTCACAAAACGAGCTTGGTCGTCGCACGGCCATGGACGCAGCGACGATCAAGGGCGTGATCGACCGGCTTCGCAAACGCGGACTAGTCGCGACGGTCAAGGACGCCAACGATCAGCGGCGGCTATTCGTCAAGGCGACTGCGGCAGGCGAGGAATTGTTCGCCAACTGCGTGGAACAGGCCCGAAAGATCACGGATGAAACGCTGGCGCCGCTCAGCGAAAAGGAGCGGTTGATGTTTCTTCAGCTTCTGTCAAAACTGCAGTGACAGGCAAGGGAGCTATGACCCTCATGATAGACGACACTTCCGCAATCTTGATCATTGACGTCCAGAAGGACTTCTGTCCCGGCGGCGCACTGGCGGTTGAAGAGGGACACGAGGTCGCGGCGGTGATCAACGGCATACAGGACCGGTTTCCGCTCCGTGTGCTGACGCAGGACTGGCACCCCGCCGACCACATGTCCTTTGCCGACAATCAGGGCGCCGAACCGTTCAGTGTGACCGAGGTGCATTATGGCGAACAGGTGATGTGGCCGCGCCATTGCGTCCAGGGCAGCGAAGGCGCGGCGTTCCACGAGGATCTCGATACCGACAGGGCCGACCTCGTTATCCGGAAGGGCATGCGTCCGGAGATCGACAGCTATTCCGCCTTTTTCGAAAACGACCGCACGACGCGTACGGGCCTGAGCGGCTACCTGAAGGACAGGTCAATAGAGACGGTCTACGTCACGGGGCTCGCCACCGATTTCTGCGTTTACTATTCGGCGACCGACGCTATCAAGGAAGGCTTCGCCGTCGTCCTCGTCACGGACGCCTGTCGCCATATCGACCTGGACGGCTCGCTGGCGGCGGCGATGGCGGACATGAAGGAAAAGGGCGTCAAATTCGTCACGAGCGACGAACTCTAGACGCCCACATAACGCGTCAGCAGAGAATGGTCGTTAGCGAGGACCTTCGCGTCCACGGTATCCTGAATGCGGCCATTCTCGATGAAGACGACCCGGTCGGCGATCTCGATCACCGCGTCCACACGCTGCTCGACGAGCACGATCGCCACGCCGTCCTTCTTCTTTTGCACGACCACGTTGCGGATCAGTTCGATCATGGAAGGCTGCAGGCCTTCGGTGGGTTCGTCCAGCAGCAGCACCTTCGGTTCGAGGCAGAGCGCTCGCGCGGTCGCAAGCATTTGCTGTTCGCCGCCAGAAAGTGTTTCTGCCCGCTGTGCGAGCCGCTCGCGCAAGCGGGGAAACAGCTCCAGAACCGCTTCTCGAGTTTGCTTTGAGGATCCGCGGGTCAGCAGTCCAATCTCGATATTTTCAGCGACGGTGAGTTCCGAAAACAGCCGTCGTCCCTGCGGAATATAGCCTATCCCGCGCTTCGGAACCTCGTGTGCGGGTAGCCGGCTGATGTCCTCGCCGTCGAGCACGACGGAGCCTTCGGACAACGGCAGCAGGCCCATGATCGCCTGCATGTTCGTCGTCTTGCCCGCGCCATTGCGGCCGAGCAGGCAGACGATCTCACCGGCGTTGGCGTGAAAGGACACGTCGCGGAGGATCCGGGCGGCTCCGTAGCCTGCGTTGACGCCTTTGAGTTCCAGCATCAGCCCGTCCCCAGATAGGCCGCCTGAACGGCCTTGTTCTGACGAATCTCTTCGGGCTGACCTTCCGCAAGCACCTCACCGAAATTCAGCACCGTGATGGCGTCAGCGATTTCCATCACCACATCCATGTTGTGCTCGATCAGCAGGATCGTCGCCTCCGCGTTAAGCTCGCGCACCAGCGCATTGAACTGGCGGATCTCGCTGTCGGCAAGGCCCTGCGTCGGTTCGTCGAGGATCAGCAGTTTCGGATGCTGGGCGATGCCCATGGCGATTTCGAGAAGCCGCTGGTGGCCATAGCTCAAATCCTCGGCCGGCTGGTCGGTGCGTTCCGTCAGGCCGACGCGTTCGAGCGCGCTCGCCACTTCCCGGTCAACGTTCGCACGGTCGCTGCCGATACGGCGCCGCGCCGCAAGGGCGACGTTCTCGTAGAGGCTGAGGCGCGCGAAGACCGAGGTGATCTGGAACGTATAGGCCATGCCGAGCGCGATCCGCCGGTGCGCGGGAAGATGGCTGATGTCCCGGTCCATGAAGCGCACGCTGCCGGACGATGCGGCGATGCGCCCGCACAGCATGCCGACGAAGGTGGATTTGCCGGCGCCGTTCGGCCCGATCAGCGCCCGTATCTGCCCCTCCGGCAATTCGAAATCCACGTTTTCCACGGCGCGGATACCGCCGAAGGATCGCGACAGGCCTTTTGTCGAAAGCAGGTTTACGGAAGCCATGGCAGGAGCCTCCGTTTCACTTCGCCGGCGAGTCCCTGCGGCGCAAACAGGGTCAAAAGCACGAGCACCACGCCGGCGACCACCATGTAGGCGCTCGTCAAACCGCTGGAGAAGTCGATCAGGTAGAACATGAACAACGTGCCGATGAACGGTCCGATCACGGTGCCGGCGCCGCCGAGAAGCACCCAAAGCAGCGGCAGGATCGAATATTGCACGGTGGCGAAGGTCGCGCCGACATAGCCGAAGAGCAGGCCGTAGACGGCGCCGGCCGCGCCGGAAAGCGTACCCGAAATGATGACGGCGATCAGCTTGTGCCGGAAGACGTCGTAGCCCAGCATGCGCGCCCGTTCCTCGTTTTCGCGGATTGCGACGAGCACGCGGCCGAAGGACGAATGGACGAGCCTGAGCGTCAGGAGCAGGCAGACGGCCAGCACCAGGAAGGCGGCGAAATAGCGCACCGTCGGGTCGGTAAGGTCCAGGCCGGCGATCGTTCTGAGTTCCGGCTGGATGACGAAACCTTCGTCGCCGCGCGTATAGGTCCCGAAATAGAGGATTGCGAGATAACCGGCCTGCGCCAGCATCAGCGTGACGATCATAAAGGCGACGCCGGTCGTCCTCAGCGCCACCGCGCCGACCACTGCCGACAGGACGAAGGCGGAAAAAACGCCGACGGTGATCGCGGCAAGAGCGGATACGCCCAGATGCTGCATGGCGAGCCCCATGCCGTACATGCCGGCAGAGAAGAACAGCGCATGGCCGAGACTCAGGAGCCCGACATAGCCGAAGAGCACGTTGTAGCCCATGGCGAAGACGGCGAGCACCATGATCCGCGACAGATTGCCGTGATGGAAGGGAGACACGACAAACTGGGCGATCACCAGCAAAGCAAGCAGGCCCAGATGCAGGGCGAGTGATTTCGTCTCGGGTCTCATGCCGCGCGCTTGCCGAACAGGCCCTGCGGGCGGAAGATCAGAATGAAGGCGACAAGCAGCGTCGACAGGATCTTGGCCAGCGTCGGCGAGAAGAACATCGAGATGACGCCGTCGCTCATGCCGATCAGCACGGCTGCGACCACTGTTCCGGACAGCGATCCGAGGCCGCCGATGATGACGACGATAAACGAGAGAAGCAGCGGGTCGCCGCCCATCAGATAGTGCGCCTGCTGGATCGGCACGATCAGCACCGCGCCGAGGGCGGCCAGTCCGGCGCCGAAACCGAAAACGGACACATAGACGCGTTCGACATTGATGCCGAAGGCCTGCGCCATCTGCCGATCGAGCTGGGTGGCGCGCATATAAAGCCCAAGCTTGGTTCTGGACATCAGCGCCCATACGGCGAGAAGGATGGCGATTGCGGCGGCGATGACGAACAGCTTGTAGGAGGTGGTGCCGAGCCCCCATGGCCAGACGATTGCAAAACCGTTCTCGCCGAACTCGAACCAGGGCAGCGCCAGCCGCTGGTTGAAGGGCGGCTGCACCGGGCGGGCTTCAGGCCCGAAGGTCATCAATGTAACCTGCTGGATGATGTAGAGCAGGCCTATTGTGGCGACGATGGTGCGTTCCGGATCGTATTCGACCCGTTTCAGCACGATCATGTCGGCGGCGGAAGCGATGAGCCCGACGAGTATCGGCGCAAGAATGAGGGCGAGCACGAAGCCGATCGCCGGATGGCCGACCGCCCAGGAGGCGACCCACCAGGCAAATACGGCGCCGAGCATGAAGAACTCGCCATGGGCGACATTGACCACTCGCATGACGCCGAACACGATGCTGAGGCCGACGGCGGTCAGCGCCAGAACGGCGGCCATGACGGCGCCTTCCAGACTGGCGAGAAGGAGATAGGGCCCAAAATCCATGTATTGTCTGTTGAATACGCGGTTATGAAATGGCCCGGACAGCGATAGCGGTCCGGGCCGTCATGATCAGAATGGCTGTTTCGTGTAGTCGACCTCTTCCGGATAGTATCCGGCCTCGATCGGGGTCGTGTGAACGACGTTCAGCTTCTTGTCCTTGACCTGCGAAATATACTGGTGACCGAAGGCCTGGTGGGTCTTGCCGTTGAATTCCTTCGTCCCCTGCGGGTGGTCGTCGGACGCCGGCATGTCGGTCATGGCTTCCACCGCCTCAATCAGGGCCTGGCGATCGTCCGGGCCCTTGTAGTCGCAGGTTTCCATGCCCTTCTTGATGATGTTGAGTGTTTCCCAGCAACCGAACATGTGGGCGTATGTGGATATGTCGCTCGGATCGGTGATCGACGAGCCCTGATCGTTGACGCCGACGGCCTCGCGGTAGTTCTTGTCGAACGACGTCTGGTCAGCCTGGGCGTAGCGCGGATTGCCTTCCCAGAAATAGGTGCCTTCCAGGAACTCCAGGCCGGGGCTGTTGATGTCGACGGCTTCCAGGCTGTCGATGAAGCCGAATATTTCCGGTTTGTTGGAGCCGAAGAATTCGCCCATTTCCTTGACGAAGGTCAGAACCGCCGGTCCCACCATGACGTGGTAGATGACTTCCGTTTCGCGCGGGATTTTCGGGAAGTACTTGGTGAAGGACGTCTCGGTTGGCGGAATGGCGATCATCTCGATGACCTCTCCGCCCTTTTCCTTGATGGCGGCGGAGAAATAGTCGCGGTGGTCGTGGCCGAAAGCGAAGTCCGGGAAGATCATGGTGACCTTCTTGCCGAGATTGTCGGCAACGAACGGCGCCATGGCGATCACCTGGCTCCTGACATCGGTGATGCCGGGCTGCAGCGTGTAACGGTTAAGCATGCCGCTGGCCACGTGGTGGCCTTCCGAAACCACGAAATAGGGTAGCTTCAGTTCACCTGCCGTCGGCGCCGAGCCGATGACGACGTGGCTGAACAACGTGCCGAAGGCCACATCGCAGTTCGACTGCTTGGCGAATTTTTCCAGCACCTCGGCGCCGCGTTTCGGGTCGGTGCCGTCATCCTCGATGACGAGTTCGACCGGGCGTCCATTGATGCCGCCCATGTCGTTGATGCGGGCGACAGCGGCGTCTGACGTCCGTTCGTACCACCGGCCATAGGCTGCGCCGATGCCGGTCCTGTGACATTGAAAGCCGATCTTGATCGGCTCGGAGCTTTGGGCCTGGGCGTAACGCATCAGACCCGGCATGGCGCTGGCGCCCGCAAGAGCGCCGGCGCCGATGGCCATTTTCTGCAGCACGCCGCGGCGTGTATCGAATGTAGGCTTTATCAGTTTTTTTGCCATTTCGGTTCCCCTTCTGATTTGCCAGCCCGTCGCCTTGGCTGTGAAGTGAGTTTGTATGCATGCAAACAATTTGTCCAGAGGTTTCTGGCGCATCCGCTGAACGGCGAGCATCTGCCGATCCGCCGGACTCCGGCAATCGGATTTTAGAGCAAGTTTGGCCGGCAGGGAAACCACGACTTCCTGTGAAGAGAGCCCTATGCGCCCCTGGGCGATGCAAGCAGCCAGAGTCCGAATGTCGTGTAGGCGATCATGAACAGCGCCGAGGGAATCTGGCTGAGCATCGCCTTGCGGTGATCCTTGTAAAGGTCGAGCGCGACGGCGTGCGATACGTAAATCGCCAGAATATGGCCGATCACGACGGCGCTCGCCTGCGTCACCCAGATCGTATGCACGCTCGACAGCGTGTTGAAAAAGCCGGTGGTCACGTAGAATGTGCCGAGACCCAGATAGTCGGATCCGTTCGCGAAAGGGTCCGTCGCGGCCGCCAGCGCATATTGTCCGTTGACGAGAAAGGACGTCAGGTAGTGGGCTATATGGTAGCCGAGGGTGATCGGCAGCACCGCGAGCGCAAAGCGCGAAAAGGCGAGCGGAAACGGGACCGTCGAGCGCGCCAGTTTTTCACCGATGGCGATCACGGCGGCGAACAGCGCCGGAACGAGGATCATGGAAGCGGCGAGCCCGGCAATATTGGCGCCGATAACCGCTGAACGGCCGGGAAATTCAAGCGGATTAATACCCAGCTTCGCCAACCACCAGAAGGTCTCGTTGAGACCGTCGAAGCTGCCGACGGCGAGAATGAGCAGCGCGAAGATGCCGGTGGTCACGCCCGGATTGCGATCGGTGACGATCTGCCAGCCCGGGAGGCCGAGTTGCAGGCGTCCGTCCTTCGCCCGGACTGCGGAAAGCATGGCGAAGGAACGCAAAAGCACGGTGAAGCACTCGCCCCGCGCGAGCCAGGTTCCGGTTCCGAAAAGCACCATGCCGAGAAGCGTGTAGAGCGAATAGGCGGTGACGGCGAAGGCAAGACGCGCCGGATCGTCCGGAGCGATATCGGCCAGCATGAAGGCGGAGAACAGGAAAAACCCGAATATGGCCGGCCATTTTCCCACCGGCTCCGGCAGGCGCAAAAAACCGCTCTCCCCCGCCACGATTTGTCCGAGTCCGGCCCATGGATTGATGAAGCGCCACAGGTCGCCGAACAGGCCCTGCAGGGTCAGAAACACCATCCACCAGAGCGTCCAGACGACCAGGACCAGTCCATTGGAAAAGGGGTCACGCGGTCCTGCCAGACCAACAATGATCAACAGGACAAGAACCAGAAAACTCAGAAGGCTCGTCACGGTCGCAAGCTGTCCGCTTCGCGGTGTGTGGACACCGGTGTTTCGAAAGCTGCTTCGGATCGCGTCGGCCGGCAGGAAGGCAAGCACGACCACCGTCAGCGCCACGGCCGCCACGCCCGACATCATGTAGATTTGCGTGGGAAGCAGCAGCACGAAAACCTGCTCGGATGTGTGGGCGAAGGCCTCGTGGCGTCCCGCGATGACAAATGCTATCAGCGCAAAAAGGCGCGCCCCGATCTTTCGATCAGTGTGACATTTGTCGAACTTGTCGCCCGGAAACGATTTATGCATAGTCCGCATCAGGCAACGCATGAAGGTGGACTGGTTTTTTGAAACGTGTTCTTGCAATTGTCGTCATTGTGCTTCTTGCAGGCGGGCTCTGGTGGGGCTGGTCGTCCTGGAACAGGGCGGGCCAGGTTCTGGTTTCGGGCGCCAAAGCCTCCCTCGTCGAAGGCGAAACTGACACGGTTCACATCTATCTGACAATCGAAAACAAGGGCAGACCGGACAGGATTGTATCCGCGTCGTCTTCGGATGCAGACGAGGTCGTGCTCTACAATCCCGAATCCGAAGCCGGCATTCCGCTGCCGTCAGAGGGGACCGCCTCCTTTGCTGCCGATGGAGCGCATGTCGTATTGAAGGGGGTGCACGGCGATCTGTCCGACGGACGGCTGTTTCCGGTCGAGGTGGATTTCGAACGGGCGGGACCGGTTACGACGAAGGCGCGGCTAGGCGGAACGCCATCAGCCGGCGAAGCCGATCATGTCGGTCTATTCGGCGTGGGCGACATCTGCCGGGTGGGCGAAGGCGAACCGGCGCCAAAGATTTCGCTCGACGTCACGCATCTCGACGACGGCAAAGGCTGGAAAATCGATCTGGTTTCGGACGAATTCCGTTTCGACAAGAGTCTGGTCGACGGGCCGCATGTACCGGGAACCGGTCACGCGCATCTCTATGTCGGCGGCCTCAAGATAAAGCGGCTCTACGAGCCCTCCGCCACGATCGGCGAACTGCCGCCCGGCGAACACACGGTCCGCGTGACGCTGAACACCAACGATCACAGGGCCTATGTCGTCGACGATAAACCGGTGACGGCGCAAGCGGTCATCCGGGTGGATTGACAATCCCGTCGAATTAAATTCATTTGTATACGAATGAATATTCAGGAACGGTGATCATGCGCGAGCAAGCTTCTGGACACATTGTCGGTGTCGACGTGGGCGGAACATTCACCGACCTCGTGCTGCTCGACACGAAGTCGGGCGCCGTGCGGCTGGCGAAGGTCCCGAGCACCATCGACAACCAGGCCTATGGCGTGCTGGCGGCGTTGAAGGAAGCGGACGTCGATCTGAAAGACGTGGATCTCATCATCCACGGAACCACGACCACCACCAACGCTGTTCTGGAACGCAAGCTCTCGAAAACCGGGATGATCACGACCAAAGGGTTCCGCGATGTTCTGGAACTCGGCCGCCGCACCCGTCCCCAGGCCTATGGGATGAAGGGCGCATTCGAGCCGATTATCCCGCGCAATCTCAGGCTGGAGGCGCCCGAGCGCATGGACTCTTCCGGCAAGGTCCTGACGCCGCTTGACGAGGACGCCGTCCGCGCCGCCGCCCGACGCCTTCTCGACGTCGGGTGTGAATCGCTTGTCATCCACTTCCTGCACGCCTACGCCAATCCAGCCCATGAGTTGCGCGCCGCGGAAATCGTCCGTGAAATCTGGCCGAACGACTACATCACGACCGGCCATTCGCTGCTGTCGGAAAGCCGTGAATTCGAGCGCGGGGTCACGGCTGCGGTCAACGCCTCGGTTCAGCCGCTTCTCGAGCGCTACATCCACCGCCTCGTCGACGAGTTGAAGACGCAGGGTTACGCCGGCGAACTGCTGGTGATGAACGGCAATGGCGGCATGGTCTCATCCGGACTGGTGGCGAACGAAGCCGCCAAGACCGTGATGTCCGGTCCGGCCTCGGGCGTAATGGCCGCCGCCTTTACCGGCAAGGGCGCCGGGCTCCGCAATCTGATCAGCTACGATATGGGCGGCACCTCCACGGACGTTGCCCTCATCCGGGACGCCCAGCCGTCGGTCTCGAGCGAAATCGAGATTGAATACGCCATGCCCATTCATGTGCCGATGGTGGATGTGCGCACTGTCGGCGCCGGCGGCGGTTCAATCGCACGCGTCAATTCGGCCGGTCTGCTGGAGGTCGGGCCGGAGAGCGCCGGCGCCATGCCCGGACCCATTTGCTACGGACGCGGCGGCCTTCGGCCGACCATATCCGACGCCAACCTGCTGCTCGGCCGCCTCGACCCGTCGAAGCTGAAATCGGTCGAAGGAGGCGTGTCGATCGAAACGATCAGGCACATCTTCCAGAAGGAGCTCGGCGAGCCGCTGGGACTCGATGCGATCGACGCAGCGGCGGCGGTCATCCGCATCGCCAATACGCGCATGGCTGGCGCAATCCGCATGGTGTCGGTTTCGCTCGGAATGGATCCGCGCGATTTTACATTGTTCGCCTTTGGCGGGGCCGGACCACTGCATGCAGCCGCTCTTGCCCGTGAACTCGCAATTCCCCGCGTGCTCGTTCCGAGCCGGCCAGGAATCACCAATGCGCTCGGTTGTCTTGTCGCCGACCTTCGCCATGATTTCACCAACACGATCAACCAGCCGCTTGATCTCGTCGATATCGACGCGCTGCACGCGATCATCGCCGGTCATATCGCAGACGGCGAGGCCATGGTCGAAAAACAGAATGTCGACATCGGCTCGATCCGTCGCCTTTACAGTGTCGACATGCAGTTCGCAGGCCAGAGCCATCTGATCCGCGTTGACATCGACACGCCGAAACCGGACCGCAAAATGCTGCGCCAATTGTTTGAGGAGGCCTATTACAGGCGCTTCCGGGTTGAGCTCAGCCAGATCAGGGCCAATCTGGTTAACGTCAACACCTCTATTATAGGCGCGCGCGGCGCCGTCGATCTTTCGCGACTGATCGAGCCGGCCGGACGCAAGGCAAGCCTGGAAGAAGCCAGGATGGCGAGCCGACCCGTCCGGTTCAACGACGGGTTCCACGACACGCCGGTCTATTGGCGCGATCATCTTCCGGCCGAATTCAGTCTTGAAGGTCCGGCTATCATCCAGCAGATGGATACGACCGTGCTCGTCGAACCCGGCGACCAGGCGGACGGCGATCCGGTCGGCAATATCATCGTCACGGTGAGGCTGGTGCAATGATCCTCGATCCAATCACGCTCGGCGTCATCCAGGCAGGCCTCCAGCAGGTCTGCGACGAAATGGATCTGAGCTTCTCGCGCGCGGCCTTTTCACCGGTCATCGCCGAGGCCAATGACCGGTCCGACGGCATCTACTCGGCCGAGGACGGGTCGCTGATCGCCCAAGGCATTGGCGGGCTGCCGGTTTTCGTCGGCGCCATGCAGTATTCCACTCGGACGCTGATCGAGATGATACGGGAGGGCCGCGCACTGCCGCCCGAACCCGAAGACGTCTATATCGTCAACGATCCCTATCTGGGCGGCACGCACCTGATGGATGTCCGCTTCGCCAAGCCCTATTACCGCGACGGCGAGATCTTTTGCTGGCTTTCCAATACCGGCCACTGGCCGGATACCGGCGGCTCGGTGCCGGGCGGCTTTTCCGCGTCCGCGACAGCGGTCGAGCAGGAAGGTCTGCGCCTGCCGCCGGTCAAGCTCTTCAAAAAGGGCCGCATGGATCCGGAAATCTACGCTATCATCTGTTCCAACATCCGCGTCGCCGACCAGCGCATCGGCGACGTCAAGGCGCAGGCCGCGGCTCTCGCCAAGGGCGCGGAACGTCTGGATGCGTTGCTCGACCGTTACGGCGACAATACGGTGCGCGAAGCGATCGGCGAATTGCGTCATCGCGCCAACACGCAGATGCGCGCCTGTATCGCGCTGATTCCCGACGGCGTCTATGAATCGACCGCCTGGGTCGACAGCGACGGCGTGGTGGACGAGCCGCTCGCCATCAATCTCGCCATCACAAAGAGCGGCGATGAACTCGATTTCGACTTTTCGAAGTCCAGTCCGCCCTGCATGGGGCCGATGAATTCGGTGCTCGCGACGACGCTGAGTTCCGTCTACCTGGCGATGCGCCATATCTTTCCGGAGGTGCCGATCAGCGCCGGCGCCTTCGAGCCGCTGAAGGTCCGGCGGCCGGAAGGCACGTTCCTGGACGCGCATTATCCGCGGCCGGTTTCGGGCTGTGCGGCGGAAGTTTCGCAACGCATCGCGGAAGCTGTGTTCGCGGCGCTCGTGACTGCCCTGCCCGACCGCGTCACCGCGGCGCCGGCCGGCACCAGCGGCAATTTCGCGCTTGGCGGACACGATCCGGAGCGCGATCGCGACTTCGTCATGTACCAGCTTTCAGGCGGCGGCTATGGCGGAAACGCCGACCATGACGGCCTCGCCAACGGTTGCTCGACCATCGGAATTTCCAAGGCGCCGCCTGTCGAGATCATGGAGCAGGCCTTTCCGGTCCTCTATCACCGCTACGCGCTGCGCGAAGGTTCGGGCGGCGCCGGAAAGCACCGCGGCGGATTCGGTCTCGAATACGAACTGGAGCTCCGACGTGGCGACGCCCGCGCCAGTTTCGTCATGGATCATGGCCGCTTCGGTCCTCAAGGCGCGCTTGGCGGCGCTGACGGCGCGCGCAACGAGGTCACTGTCTGGCAGAGCGGCCGCGCCCACACGCCGCCGCATCTGTCCAAGGAGCAGGACATCGCCATGGCTGCGGGCGACCACGTGCTGGTGCGCACACCGGGCGGCGGCGGTTACGGCGATCCGTTCGAGCGCGAGCCGGAGGCTGTGCTGAAGGACGTTCTCCTGGAGCGCTACACGCGCGACCAGGCCCGAGACCTCTTCGGTGTGGCGATTTCCGGCGATCCTGGCGAAATCGATGGTGGCGAGACTGCGCGCTTGCGGCAGGTCCGGTAGCGCGTCTTTCGTTCCGTCATGACGCGCGTGGCGTCGTGTCCAGGTTCTTCGAGCCAAATATTTCGATCTGTTCGTGTCTGCCGCGCAGGGACGTCGTATCGATCGCGTTCCATGCCGCGAGATCAACGCCTGCCTGATCCAGTAGCTGCTTCGAGGCAAGGATCGGCCACTCCGTCTCCTTGGTAAGTTCCTCCAGCCGCGCCGCGACATTCACCGTATCGCCGAGCACCGTGTATTCCAGCCGTGTTTCATCCCCGATCGCGCCGAGAAACGCCTCGCCGCGATGGAGGCCGACGCCGATCCTGACAGCAGGATCGCCCGACCGTTCCCGTTCCTCGCTCCACTCTTCCATTTCTTTGACAAGTAGGTCGGCGCACCGGATCGCCGCCGCCGCGTCGCGGTCGGAAGGGTCGCGAATACCGAAGACAACGAGAACAGCGTCGCCGATGAACTTGTCGATGACGCCGCCGCAATCGGCGACAGCGGCGGAGACCCGATGCCTGAATTCCGTCAGGAACGCGCTGATCTCTTCCGGCGTCATCGCCTCGGAAAGCGGGGTGAAGCCCCTGATGTCGGTGAACAGGATCGCAACGTCCTGCCGCTTGCCGCGCCGCAGGGCGTCAAGACCGGTTTCCGCTAGTCTGTCCGCGACTTCGCCTGGAAGATAGCGCGTCAGATTGGCGCCGCGCCACGTCTCGGTGATGGCGCGCGCCAACAGGGCGCGCGACCGTATGCCGGCGATCACCAGAACAACGCCCGCAAGGCACACCATCGCAAGCCGCATGGCGTTGGGCGGCAGCGCCAGAAAGAGGTTGGCGGATTCCGGGGGCGGTCCGGCGAGCTCGTAGTCCCAGACATCGACAAAGGCGATCAATACGAAGCCAGCGACAAGCAGCGCCATGAGATAGGCCTGAAGGGCCGGATTGAAACGCAGCGCGCCGAATGAAATCGCCACTGGCACCAGCCACATGGAGGGAATGAGCAGCATGTAATTGGCGGGCAGAGCGGTGTTGACCAGGCCGAGCCAGACGCTGACGACGATAAAGACGCCGTCTCCGGTAGCCGCGGCCCAGGCCCTCCAGGGCCGGTAGTGTCCGGTTCTGACGATGACGACGGAAGCAAGGCCCAGCAGGAAATAGCCGAGCATGGTGGCCGCAGCCGTGAAGAGCTGTCGCTCCAGCACTGTTTCTTCACGCGGCGCCACCGTCATGACGGCGAAAACGAAGACGACGGCGAGGGCCAGCGACACCACCATGCGGACGATGCCGACTGTGTGTTCGGCCTGCTTTTCGGCCTCCGCCATCAGGGCGTCGAGCTGGACAACGCGTCTGTTCATTGATCGCCCTTGCAAATATCGGCCGCCGGATCTCCGGGATCCGCGGGGGTCAGGCTCCCGGCATGCCGCCGACATGCGACAGCAATTCGGCGACGTTGCTTACATCGAACTTCTTTAAAAGTCTTGCGCGGTAGGCTTCGACCGTCCGCGGTGAAATCTCGAGAATGCGCGCAATATTCTTGCTGGTGCGGCCCTCGCCCAGATGCATGACGATCTGCCTTTCGCGCATGGTCATCTTGATGACGGGCCGTTCGTGGGAAAGGTCGGCCATGCTCCATACGGCATGGGCCAGCGGCTCGTTTCGCGTCAGCGAATTGCCGCGCACGCGGCACCAGAACAGCGTGCCGTCGCGGCGCGCCATGATCCGCTCATCGCTGTAGCGACCTGTGTCGCGCAGGGGCTGGACGCCGACATTGCCGATCTTCACGAATTCATCGAGCGAGGGGTAGAGAATGGCGAACGACTGGTCGCGCAATTCGTCGCCCTCGTAGCCGAACATGTGCGCAAAAGCCTTGTTGTAGTAGCGGATGACACGGTGTCGGGTCATGACAATTCCGACCGGCGCTTCCTCGAAGGCCGTGCTCAGCATCTCGTAATCAAAGGCGTCCGTCATCTCCATAGCGTATTTCTACCATCTTGCCCCGATGGCTCCAAGCGCGGGATAATGCCCGCATTGACGGCCGGGAGGAGACCTCAATTTAATCTTTTCGGTCAATGCGTTATCCGGAATGCCCCTGCCGTATGCAGGCGGAGTTGGAGGAGAATATGAAGAAACTGATATCGACGCTCGCCATGGCGTCCGCCATGGCCGTGGCGGGTCTTTCCGTTCACGCCCAGGAAGATCCGGTCAAGATCGCCCTTGTGCATGGTCTTTCGGGCTCGACCTTCGAGGCCTTTTCGAAGCAGGCCCAGACCGGCTTCAAGATGGGTCTGGAATATGCGACCGACGGGACCATGAAGATCAAGGGTCACGACATCGAGATCATCGAGAAGGACACCCAGTTCAAGCCTGACGTCGCACGCGCTGTGCTGGCCGAAGCCTATGGCGACGATGACGTGCTGATCGCCGTTGGCGGCACTTCATCTGGCGTGACCAAGGGCATGCTGCCGATCGCCGAGGAATACGAGCGTATCCTGATCGTCGAGCCAGCCGTGGCCGACTCGCTGACAGGTCCCGATTCCAACCGTTACGTCTTCAAGACGTCTCGAAATTCGTCGATGGACATGCAGGCCCAGGCGCTCGCGCTGAAGCCGGATGAAAACCTCTTTGTCGCGACGCTCGCCGAGGACTATGCTTTCGGCAAGGACGGCATTGAAGCGTTCAAGAAGGCGCTGGAAGGTTCGGGCGCCACGGTCGTGACCGAGGAATACGTGCCGCTGAAGACCACCGATTTCACGGCTGCGGCGGAACGCATGTTCAACGCGCTGAAGGACAAGGACGGCCGCAAGGTCATCCTGATCTACGTCGCCGGCGGCGGCGATCCGATGGGCAAGATCAAGGCCATGGAGCCGGAGCGCTACGGCATCGAGATTTCGACCGGCGGACATATTCTGCCTGTGCTGCCGACCTACAAGCGCGTGCCCGGCATGGAAGGCGCCGTCTACTACTACTATGAAAGCCCGAACAATCCGATCAACGACTGGCTGGTCGAGGAGCACGAAAAGCGCTTCGGTTCGCCCCCGGACTTCTTCACGGCCGGCGGCATGGCTGCGGCTCTGGCGGTCGCCAAGGCGCTCGAAAGCACCGACGACTGGACGACCGAGAACCTGATCGCCGCCATGGAAGGCATGAAGTGGGACACGCCGAAGGGTGAAATGATGTTCCGTCCCGAGGACCATCAGGCCCTGCAGTCCATGTACCACTTCAAGATCAAGGTGGACGACGACGTCGAATGGGCCATTCCCGAGCTTGTGCGCGAAATCAAGCCCGAGGAAATGGACATCCCGATCGGACGCAATAACCAGGAATAAACGTCTCGCGCCTCTCCCGTCGTTGCGGCTTCGGTCGTGCGACGGGCCTTTTTCCGAGGCCGCGGACTGTCGTCGAACAATCCTGCAGACAAAGAGAAACCGCTCCCATGTCGTCCGCATCACTGCGTACCGACAAGCTGACCCGGCAATTTGGCGGCCATACCGCCGTCAACGCTGTCAGCGCGTCCTTCCACCCTGGCGAACTGACGGTGATCGTCGGCCCGAACGGGGCTGGAAAGACGACCTATTTCAATCTCATTTCCGGGCAGCTTTGGCCGAGTTCGGGCCATATCTTCAAGGGTGAAACCGAGATTACGGGCTTCAGTCCGTCCGCACGCGCGAAAGCCGGCGTCGGCCGCGCCTTCCAGCTCACCAATCTGTTTCCACAGCTCTCCGTGCTCGAGAATGTCCGTCTCGCGGTCCAGGCCCAGCACGGTCTCGGACCCGTCATCTTTCGCACGGCGCGCTCGTTTAAGATATTGCGGGACGAAGCCCACGCCTATCTCGAGGCGACCCGGCTCGATCGCGTCGCGCATCTGCCGGTCACCGCTCTGCCGCATGGCGATCAGCGCAAGCTGGAAATTGCGCTTCTTCTGGCGCTGAAACCCGACGTCTTCATGTTCGACGAACCAACGGCGGGCATGTCAGTGGACGAGGCGCCGGTGATTCTTGAATTGATCGAGGAGATCAAGAAGGACACGTCGAAGACTGTTCTTC
This sequence comes from Rhizobiaceae bacterium MnEN-MB40S, assembly GCA_024343425.1. Taxonomy (GTDB): domain Bacteria; phylum Pseudomonadota; class Alphaproteobacteria; order Rhizobiales; family Rhizobiaceae; genus Flavimaribacter. The sequence goes on along the minus strand of BRLC01000003.1, from coordinate 244,640 downwards.
TGGTCGAGCACAAAATGGACGTGGTGCGCTCGCTCGCCGATCGCATCATCGTGCTGCACAATGGCGAGCTCGTCGCTGACGGCCTTCCCGACGAGGTGATCGCGCTGCCGATCGTGCGCGAGATCTATCTCGGCATTCCGGCGGAGGACGCGGCATGAGCGCGCCGATCCTCAAGCTTGACGACGTCTATACCGACATCGCGCAATATCATGTGCTCCATGGCGTCTCGATGGAAATTCCGGAAGGCGGCGTCCATGTGCTGCTCGGCCGCAACGGCGCGGGAAAGACGACGACGCTGCGAACGATCATGGGCCTTTGGCAGGCCCGCCAGGGCGCCATCACCTTTCGAGGCAAGGCGATCACCGGTTTGCACACATCGGACATCGCCCGTCATGGCATTGCCTATGTGCCGGAAAACATGGGTATCTTCGGCGGTCTTACTGTCGAGGAAAACATGCGGCTCGCCTCAACCGACGGCCAGTTCGACCCGGAGCGGCTGAAATGGATATACACGCTGTTTCCGGCGCTGGAGACCTTCTGGACCAAATCGGCCTGGTCGCTCTCTGGTGGTCAGAAGCAGATGCTGGCGATCGCGCGGGCAATTATCGAGAAACGCGACCTGATCCTGATCGACGAGCCGACCAAGGGTCTGGCGCCGGCCATCATCCACAACATGATATCTGCTTTCCGGGAAGTCGCGCAGGAAACGACCATCTTGCTGGTCGAGCAGAATTTTCTTTTCGCCAAATCGCTGGGACAGACGGTCGCCGTTATCGATGACGGTCATATCGTCCACACCGGCTCGATGGCGGCGCTGGTCGAGGATCAGGACCTGCAGACGCGTCTGCTGAGCCTGTCGCTCGATGCGCATCAGTAGGAGGCGGTCTTGAAATCCCTTGGAGCAACATTCGAGAGGTTCGGCGGGGTCAATATGCTCCCCGTTCTGATCGCCGTGATCGCGCTTGTGCTGATCGGTTCGCCGTCGACCTGGATCACGCTGACGGTCGCTGGTCTCGCCATGGGCATGATGATCTTTCTCATGGCCTCGGGTCTCAGCCTCGTCTTCGGGCTTATGGATGTCCTCAATTTCGGTCATTCGGCCTTTGTGTCCTTCGGCGCCTTCGTCGCCGCATCGGTGCTTGCCGGGCTCGGCGCCTGGGTCGCCGCCGACAGCGTCTTTCTGAACGTGCTCGCACTGCTTGCGGCGATCATCGCCGCCGCGCTCTTCGGGCTGCTCGCGGGCTGGTTCTTCGAACAGGTCATCATCAAGCCGGTCTATCGCGACCACCTGCGCCAGATCCTGATCACCATGGGCGCGCTGATCGTGGCCGAACAGATCATTCTCACCATCTGGGGCGGCTCGCCGATTTCCGTTGCGCGGCCGCATTTCCTGGCCGGATCGCTGATCATCGGCGACGTTTCGATAGAGACTTACCGCATCTTCGCCTTTGCGCTTGGGCTCGCCGCGTATGTGGCGCTGTATTTCGTGCTCAACCGGACCCGGATCGGCCTGCTTGTGCGCGCCGGCGTCGAGAATCGCGAGATGGTCGAGGCATTGGGATTTCGCATCGACCGGCTGTTTATCGGCGTCTTCATGGCGGGCTCGGCGCTAGCCGCCATCGGCGGCGCCATGTGGGCGGGGTACCAGACGCTCATCACGCCGGCGATCGGCTCCGAGATGATGATCATCGTCTTTATCGTCATCATTATTGGCGGGCTCGGCTCTATAGAAGGTTCGCTGCTCGGCGCCCTGATGGTCGGGCTGATGGGCAACTACGTCGCATTTCTCGCGCCCAAAATGTCGCTTGCCTCGAACATGCTGCTGATGATGGCGATCCTGCTTTGGCGGCCTTACGGCCTGCGGCCGGCGGTGCAATGAGGGGACTGATATGACCGACGCGACACTTGCTGCGACCGGCCGTCAGGCAATCGGCAGAACAGGCCGCTTTATCGTCTATGCCATCGTTGGACTGATCGGCGTCTGCCTTTTCCTGGCCCCGTTCCTGTTTCCGGATGTCAGAAGCCAGGAAGTGGCCTCGCGCATCTGTGTTTTCATCGTACTGGTGGCGAGCTACGACCTGCTGATCGGCTATACCGGCATCGTGTCCTTTGCCCATACGATGTTTTTCGGCATCGGCGCCTATGGCGCGGCGATCGCTCTCAAGCTGATGGGGCCGACCTGGACGGCGCTTTTGACCGGAAGCGTCATAGCTCTTGTCGTATCGCTGTTGCTCGCAGCCCTCGTCGGCATGCTTTCTCTGCGCGTCAAAGCCATCTTCTTCGCCATGGTCACGCTCGCGGCGGCCTCCGTGATGGCGGTGCTTGCCAGTCAGTTGTCTGACTTTACCGGCGGCGAGGACGGCATCATCTACAAGATCCCGAAACTGTTCTCGCCCGCCACCAAGTTGTTGACCGACGAGAACGGCAAGGTCCTGAAGATCTTCGGCGTCAGCGCCAACGGCAAGATGGCGCTCTATTATTTCGTCTTCTTCGGTTCGCTGCTGCTCTATCTCGTCATGATGCGCATTGTCGCTTCGCCGCTCGGCACGGTGTTGGAAGCTGTTCGCGAGAACGAGATGCGCGCCGAGGCGCTTGGTTACCGCGTGGTATTCTACCGCACGGCGATTTTCTGCATCGCGGCGCTGATCGCCACCTGCGCCGGCGTCATGCGGGCCGTCTGGCTGAAATACACCGGCCCCGACACCTCGCTGTCCTTCGCCATCATGATCGACATTCTGCTGATGGTCGTGATCGGCGGCATGGGGACGATGCTTGGGGCGATCATCGGCGCAACGTTGATGAGTCTGGCGCAGTATTACCTCAAGGACCTGATGGAAATCGCCTCGGAAGCGACAGCCGGCATTCCGTTGCTGCCGGACCTTCTGGCGCCGGACCGCTGGCTCCTCTGGCTCGGTATATTGTTCGTTCTGCTGGTCTATTTCTTTCCAGCGGGGATAGCCGGGACGCTGATGAAGAAAGGCGCGCATTGATGGCGCAGAGAACCTCCGCCTATATCCGCTCGAAGGATCTGGAACTGCATGTCAGCGAATGGGGAAATCCGTCCAGCCCCTTTGTCATGATGTGGCATGGCCTTGCCCGCACGGGCCGGGATTTCGACGAAATCGCGGAAGCGCTCTCGGACTGGTATTTCGTCGTTTGCCCGGATACGGTCGGTCGCGGCCTTTCGAGCTGGATGCCATCCGGCGACAATTATTCGATGGCTCTTTATTGCAATACTGTCATGGCTGTCGTGGATCACTACGGCCCTGCTGCACTGCGCTGGGTCGGCACATCCATGGGCGGCCTGATCGGCATCCGCATGGCCGCGGAAGCGCTGAAAGGGCGCATTACGCATCTCGTAATCAACGATATCGGTCCGGAGATTCCGGAAGCGGCGCGGCAGCGCATCGCCGACTATGTCGGCAACCCGCCCGAACACGATACGGTCCGGGAAATGGGCGAATGGCTTAAGACAAGCTATGCGCCGTTTGGCGACAATCCGGATTCTTTCTGGAACCGCCTTGTCGACACATCCGTCAGGCGCACCGATAGCGGCCGGTTGACCGCCCATTACGACCCGGCGATCGCCGCGCAATTCATTGAGCATCCGGACGATTTCGATACATGGTCGCAATATGACGCCGTCGAAGCGAAGACCCTGCTGGTCCGCGGCGCGGACTCCGACGTGCTGGCGAAGCCGGTCGCAGAGGAAATGTTGAAGCGTGGTCCGAAACCGCAATTCGCCGAGTTTTCTGATATCGGCCACGCCCCGACCTTCGTGGCGCAGGATCAGCAGAACCTGCTCAGGGAATTCCTGGCGTCATAAAAGGCAGTCTGACCGGCGAACAATCCTCTCAGGACGCCGCGGCAAGAGCCTTCGGCAATTCTTCTTCGAAAATGTCGATATCGGCGTCCGGCGCTGCGCTGATCCGAATGCAGCGATTGAGGGGTTCGACGCCCGGCATGCGCACGAAGACGCCACGTTCGACAAGCGCTGCAAGGACGGCGGTCGCAAACGCCCCGTCGCGGCCACAGTCGATGGCGACGAAATTGGTCGCCGAAGGCAGCGGCTCAAGCCCGTTGGCGCGGGCGATCTCCGAGATCCGATCCTTGGACGCCTCGATCCGCTTCAAAACCGCAGTCAGATAGGCTTGATCCCGCAGCGCCTCGAGCGCTGCGATCTGGGTCAGGATGTTCATGCCGAAATGATTGCGCACCTTGTCGAAGGAGGCGATGGTGTCCGGGTGGCCGAAGGCGTAGCCGCAGCGCATGCCGGCGAGCCCGTAGGCTTTGGAAAAGGTGCGCATCCGGACGATGTTCGGCTGGTCGAGGAATGCGTCGGCTGGCGGCAATGCGCTCTTCGGCGCCATCTCGCCATAGGCTTCATCGAGCACGAACAGGCAGTTTTCGGGCAGTGCGGCGGCGAACGCCGCGATCGTGTCGGCGTCGCGCCACGTTCCCATCGGATTGTCCGGATTGGACAGATAGACGATTGCCGCGTTTTCGCGTTTGACCGCGTCGAGCAACGCTTCCGGATCTTCGCGATCGTTCTGATAGGGAACGGTCACCAGTCGTCCGCCAAATCCCGCCACATGGTAATTGAAGGTCGGATAGGCGCCGAGCGAACTGACGACGGGCGTTCCCTGGCTCACCACCTGCCGCACGGCAAGGCCGAGCAACGTATCGACTCCGCCGTCGACCACGACCTTGTCGGGCGTCAAGCCCAGGTGATCGGCCAGCGCGGCGCGCAGATCGAAATTCTCCGGATCGGCGTATTTCCAGACATCGCCGGCGGCCTTCCGGATATGCTCCTGCACAGAAGGCGCCGGCCCGAAGCCGTTCTCGTTGGCGCCGATGCGCGCCCGGAATACCTTGCCGGATTGGCGTTCCTGGGCTTCCGGCCCGACAAAGGGAATCGTCGCCGGAAGCGACTGTACGAGGGGCGTAAAACGCGAAAACCCGGCCATGAATGCATTCCTCCCGCCATGCGCTTTGTGCGGACCAGAGTAATTACGGGCAACCGGTTTGCACGGCAAGGCTGATCGTCCCGTCACAGGAGAAATTTTTACGATGTTCTTTGAGCCTATTGCCGATCAGACGGCGTAGCACGGATACGTGGAAAATCAGCGCGCGGTCTGCCCCGCATTGCGCGTCAACCAGCCGCCGACGATCAGGATCAGGAACGATACGGCGAACAGAAGGCTCGCCAGCGCGTTGATGCGCGGTCCGATTCCGTCCTTCATGAGGCTCCAGATATACATCGTCAGCGTACCGCGCTGGCCGGACACGAAATAGGTGATGAGGAACTCGTCCATCGACAGCGTAAAGACGAAGAGAGCGGCGCCGGCGACGCCAGGCGCAATCAACGGCAGGGTAATGTGCCAGAAAACCCTCAGAGGCGACGCGCCCAGATCGCCGCCAGCCGTCTCCAGGGTCCGGTCGAACCCGTAGAGGCGCGTCGATACAATCAGAACTGCGAAGGGCAGGGTAAAGACGACGTGACCCAATATGATGGTCAGGCGCGACAGCGGCATGTTCACAAAGGAAAAGAACAGCAGCAGAGCGACGCCCATCAGAAAGTGCGGAATGATCATGGGCAGCAGAAGCAGCGCCTGGCTCATCCGCTTGAAACGAAAAGCGCTGCGGACAAGCGGAAATGCCGCCATCGTTCCGATCGTCGTCGATATGACGGTTGTCGCCGACGCGATGATCAGGCTGGAGTACAGAGCGTCGTGCAGAACGAAGTCATGGCCGAGTTCGCGATACCATTTCAGGGTAAGACCGCGAATCGGCAGTGACGGAATGATGCTGTCGTTGAAGGAGAACAGGACGAGGAAGAACAGCGGCACATACAGGAAGCAGAATCCGAGGATCGTATAGATGAGAAGAAAGCGTCTGGTCATCTGGTCTGCCCCGTCATATTGCTGGTTCCGCTCGGTGTTCTTCGACGCCGTCAGTAGACGACGTCGACCTTTTTCTCGCTGCCCGGGGCGGCTGCGCGCTGTTCTTCAACCGCCCAGCGCAGATCTTCCAGCCACTTGTCGCAAGCCTGCTCGTGGATAAGCGAGAGCATCAGGTGCATGCCTTTGGGCTCTTGCAGAAAACTCGGCAGCCAGCCGCGTTTCGGCATGTGGCTGCCAACTTGCAGCAGGTCTAACTCGTCGGAGGTGAAAGCAATGATCGCAAGCTGCGGATCGTCGATGACCTTCAGTCCGGGTATAGCCTCTATGCCCTTCTTGTAGCGGGCGATGAGGTCGAGCAGCCGACGTGTCACATCCAGATATCCTTCGCGACCGAGCGCGTGCAGCGTCGCCCATGCTCCCGCGACGCCTCCGCCGGGCCGTGTTCCCACGACGGTCGCCGTCGCATAAAGGCCGCTCGGCCATTCATTGTAGAAGAATATCAGATGCTTCGCATGCTCCTGGGAGCGGAAGAAGACGGTCGAAGCAGGCTTCGGCGCGTAGCCAAACTTGTGAAGGTCCGCAGAGATCGAAGCCACGCCGGGCGCTCGGAAATCCCAGACAGGAATTTTTTGCCCGAGTTCTTCGGCGAAAGGCAGCATGTAGCCGCCGACGCAGGCGTCGACATGCAGCCACAGATCGTGCCTGAGGGCGACCTCGGAAAGTTCCTCGATTGGATCGACGACCCCGTAAGGAAAACAGGGCGCCGAGCCGATGATCATGAAGGTGTTTTCGTCAATGGCCGCTTCCAGCGCGGCGGGATCCGCCCGGAAATCTTTCACCGGAAATTTCCTGATCTCGATATCCATGAGATCGCATGATTTGCGGAAAGCCGGATGCGCCGTTTCTGCGGCGACGATGTTGCCGTGAAACTTGGGATCGCCCCGTTTGTCGCGCGCCCAGGTCTTGGCGGTTTTGACAGCGCACATGATGCTTTCGGTGCCGCCGGTGGTGAAGTAACCTTGCCCGCCTGCAGGCGCATTGAACAGATCGAGTCCGATCGAGACAATGTCGTCTTCCATCTGCCGAATGCTCTTGTATGCGCGGTGGGCGCCAAGGGCGTTCTCGTTGAAATAGAGGTTAAAGGCTTCCTGGGTAAGCTTGCTGAGTTCGGTGTCCGCCTTGAAAATGAACATCGGCGTGCGCCCTTCCGCCCACTTGATGTCGTCCTTCTTGAGATCGGTGAGGTGGTTGATGATCTCGTCGCGGGAAAGGCCAGTCTCGGGCAGTTTGGCAGCCATTATCAGGTCCTTTTATCTATTCTTGCGGAATGAGCGAAAGCGTCTTGTCCGTCGCCTTCTCGGAATGGGCGGCATAGATCGAGAGCGTTGGCGATAGAGGTCGTTCGCGGCCTTTCGCGAACGCATCGTAGAAAAGCGACTTGCGTCTACCCGCGTCATTTCCAGCAATAGGCGGATGTACTGTCACGTCTCGCTCTCCAGCTCAGGAAGCCCAACCAGCGACAACACTAAGCCTATATAGCTTTGGTTGACAAGAGACCCGTAACATCCGCATAGTTGGTTGGTGGGAGGGTCATGCTGGCAGCCGATGGAAAATGAACATCACAATCAAATCTGATCATCAGGCGGCCGGCGAACCGGTCTATGCTCCGGATGCTGTCGAAATTCGCGGCGTCACAAAAAACTACGGCACGGTGTGCGCCCTTTCCAGCATCGACCTGAACATCCGCAAGGGCGAATTCTTTTCTCTTCTTGGTCCGAGTGGCTGCGGCAAGAGCACAACGCTCGCGTTGATCGGCGGCTTTGAAATGCCAACCTCCGGCGCGTTGCGCATTGCGGGGCATGATGTCGCCAACGTCCCGTCCTACCGCCGGCCGGTGAACACCGTGTTCCAGAGCTATGCGCTGTTTCCGCATATGACGATTGGCGACAACGTCGCCTTCGGACTGAAGATGAAGGGCCTGCCGGCCGCCAAGCGGCGAGCCGCTGTTTCGGAGATATTGGACCTGGTTTCGCTCGGCGGCATGGAAGGTCGTCGTCCGGCGCAACTCAGCGGCGGACAACGCCAGCGCGTCGCCCTGGCGAGGGCGCTCGTCAATCAGCCGTCGGTGCTGTTGCTGGACGAACCGCTCGGCGCGCTCGATCTGAAATTGCGCAAACAGATGCAGACGGAACTCACCAATCTGCAACGAAAGGTGGGCATCACCTTCGTCTACGTGACGCACGACCAGGAAGAGGCGCTGACCATGTCCGACCGGATTGCGGTCATGGATCACGGCAAGGTGCTGCAGGTCGGAACCCCGACGGAAATTTACGATACGCCGTCGCATCGCTTCGTGATGGAGTTCATGGGCTCGCCGAATGCGTTGTCAGGTCGTGTGAGCAAGGTCAGCGGCCAATCCATGATGGTCGACCTCGAGGGAATTGGCGCGATGCCGGCGTGCAGCCGGGCGGCGATCGCCGAAGGTGAGGCGGTGTCGCTGCTCATCCGGCCGGAACGGATACGCGTTTCGCGCAACAAGCCGGCTGAGGTACACTTCTTCGAAGCAACGCTGAGCCGATTGAACAAGGTCGGCTTTGTCGCCCATTGCCATGTTCACCATGCGTCCGGACACGAACTGGTCGCCTACCGGCTGAGCGATGGAATGACGTCGTCGAGCGACGCCGTAAATGACGGAGACGCTGTCTACGTGACCTGGTCAGACGCTGATGCGAGCGTCTTCGTCGATTAAAAACTGAACTGAAACCGTGGAAAGAAAGCGGAATAACAAAAACCGGATAACGAAAATCAACCCGACCTCTACAGGAGAACTGGAAATGAAAACCCACCTCAAAAGGCGTCAACTTCTCAAGGGCGCTGCGGCGCTCGGGGCAGCGACGGCAAGCGGATCCCTCATGTCGCCAAGGCGCGCCCACGCCGCCGGCGAGGTCAACTGGATGGCCTGGGGCGGTCATGTCGAAGCGGGCGGAATCGCCGAGTTTTATGACGAGACGGGAATCCGCGTCAATCACATCGCGATGAACTCGAACGCCTCGACCTTCGCCAAGCTGAAGCTTTCCGGGGTGAGCCAGTACGACCTGATAGAGGCTGACGGCCTGTGGACCCTGAAATATCTCGAAGCCGACATGATCGAACCGATCGATCTGGACAGCATCCCGAACGTCAAGGCCAATATGTACGAACAGTTCAAGCATATCCCGGATCTGGTCACATCCGACGGCAAGATGCTGATGGCGCCTTGGGGATGGAACCCGACGATCCTCGTCTATAACGAGGACGAGGTGTCCGAGGCCCCGGATTCCTACGAGGCTCTGCTTGATCCGAAATACAAGGGACACGTCGCCTTCTCAGACCAGCATGAATTCATGTGGCCGATCGCCGCCTTCCTGCTCGGTTACGAAGACCCGTTCAAGATGAATGATTCCCAGCTCGAAAAGGCCAAGGAAATCCTGATCAAGATCAAGCGAAACGCGCCGACGATCACCAAGGGCTGGAATGAACAGCTGCGCCTGTTTGTTGAAGGCACGATTTGGATCGGCATGAGTTCGCCCGGTCGCGCCTACACGGTGACTGCGAATGGCGGCCCGAAAATGGGCACCAACCCGCCCAAGGAAGGCTACTATGGCTGGATCGACGGCGACATGCTGGTCAAGGACGCCGCCAACCGGGAAGACGCGCTGAAATGGATCAATGAGATCCATTCCGCGGATTACGTTGCAACCAACTTCCTGCGTCTGCAGCGCGGGTGCGCAAACCGGGCGGGTGTGGAGAAACTGGTCGCGGAAGGTCATGAGGACATCGTCAAGGCGAACTTCATGGATCAGCCGGAAGTCGCCTTCAACATGAAGCTGATCCGCGCTCCGGAATATCCGGACAAATATGCAGCCGCCTGGAACGACGTTCTCGCGGCTACATGAGCACGATCGTAACAGATCCATTACCCGACGAGACCGGCGAGCCCGCCGGTCAACCCGCGGAGGCGGCGCCGGATTGGGCGTCGTCCTCGCGACGGGCGCCCAATGCGCCATGGAGCCTCGCGCCAGCGCTGTTTGTGCAGACGATGCTCTTCGTGGCGCCGCTGGGCATCATGTTCGTCTACAGTTTCTGGACGAGCCGAAACTACGAGATCATACCGGAATGGACGCTGGCCAATTATCGCGCGTTCTTCGATTCCTGGTCCTATCAGAGCGTTCTGCTGCGTACATTGTGGACCTCGGCGATCATCACGCTGACCACGCTGATCGTGGCTTATCCTCTGACCTACTACATCGTTCGCTATACGCATCGGTGGCAGAAAATCCTGATCGGCGCGGTCATCCTCTCCTTCTGGACCAGCGGTCTGTTGCGCGCCTACGCCTGGATGGCGATCCTCGGAAATGGCGGCGTGATCAACAAGGGACTGCGGTTACTGGGCGTCATAGACGAGCCTCTGCCCTTCCTGGTCTATTCGCAATTCGCCAATATTCTGGTGATGACCTACTTCTGTCTGCCGTTCGCGGTCATCGCGCTTTATACGTCTCTGGAAAAAATGGACTGGCGGCTCGTGCAGGCTGCGGAGGATCTCGGCGCCTCGCCGTCGCGGGCGTTCCTGCATGTGACGCTGCCGCAGACCATGCCCGGAATCATTTCCGCGACCGTTCTGACATTCATTCCCGCCATCGGCATGTTTTTCGTTCCGATCCTCATGGGCGATCCGAAACGAATGATGATCGCACCGCTGATTTCCAACCAGATGGAAGCGTTCCAGCTTGGATTGGGAGCGGCGCTCTCGTTCATTATCGCGCTGATCGTGATGGGCGTGATCGCCGTGGCCTGGCACTACGTGGAGCCGCGCGTCGACGAATAAAGTCGACGCACGGCGTATCAGTAATGCGGAGGCTTGGTGACGGGCGGCGCTTCGCGGACCTGATCCTCCACCACCACAAACCGTTCGACAAGCTTCTTCTGACGCGTCTGCAGCGTTTCGATCGCCTTCCACTGCTCGTTCAGTTGGTCGGACAGTTCCTCGATTGCGCGCTGTTGATGCGCGACGTGTTCCTCCAGCCGCGCCAGGCGCTCGCCAAGCTCGTCCGTCGACGCAGTCATACGCAGATTTCCTCGAGAGATGTCCGCCAATCGTCGGGGAGCGGCTTCGGCCGGCGGGTTTCGCGGTCGACATAGACATGGACGAAACGTCCTTGCGCCGCCGCTCCGTCGTCTTCATTGGCGAAGAGCCCCACCTCGTAGGTTACTGAGGAATTGCCCAGCCGGGCGACGCGAATTCCGGCGCTGACGCTGTCCGGGAACATGATCTCGCGAAAATACTGACAGCCGGTTTCCACCACAAGACCGATCGTGTCTCCGTTGCGGATATCGAGCAGTCCGCGATCGATCAGCCAGCCGTTCACCGCCGTGTCGAACAGCAGGTAGTGCACCACATTGTTCATGTGGCCATAGATGTCGTTGTCGGACCAGCGCGTTTGCAGCGGACGAAAGAGCTGGAAGTCGCTGCGCGTATAGGGAGACGGTCTTGTCATGGTCACCAGGCCGCCCGGTAGATAGCGAGCGCGTCCGCCTCGCTGACCTCGCGCGGATTGTTGACGAGCAGCCGCGTCTGTTTCATCGCGTCTCGCGCCATCTGTGGCAGCGCCTCCTCGCCGATGCCGACGTCGCGCAGCCGTTTCGGCAGACCAACCGCGGTTGAAAGGTCGGCGAGCCTCTCGATGAAGGCGGCGCAATTGGCCTGCGTGCCGCCATGGTCGGGAAAATCCGCAAAGGCGCATGGCGCCAGTTCGGCGTAGCGCGCGGCAGACCCGTTCTGCGTCTCGGCTCCATTGAAGCGCAGGACCTCCGTCAGCACCAGCGCATTGGAAAGACCATGCGGAATGTGAAACGTTCCGCCGATCGGATAGGCGAGCGCATGCACGGCCGCGACAGGCGAATTCGCGAAGGCCATGCCGGCCAGCGTGGAGCCGAGCAGCATGGCGCTGCGCGCATCGATATCCTCCGGGCGTTCGATCACCGTTTTTATATTGGCGCCGAGCAGTCTGAGCGCCTCTTTCGCCAGCATGCGGGATACCGGATTGTTGTTGGCGCTTTTCGACGCATAGGCCTCGATGGCGTGCACCATGGCGTCGATACCGGTTGCAGCCGTCGTCGGCGCCGGCAGGGTGAGCGTCAGTTCGGCGTCCAGCACGGCGATATCCGGCAGGATGAGCGGCGACGACACGCCGCGTTTCTCGTCTCCGCCCACCGTGATGATCGATACCGGCGTGACCTCCGACCCCGTGCCGGCGGTTGTCGGGGCAAGAACCAGCGGCAGCCGCGGTCCCTTCGCATTGCCCACGCCCCAGGCTTCGTCGATATCCTCGCCGGAGCCGGCGATCAGCGCGGTCAGCTTTGCGACGTCCAGCGACGAACCGCCGCCGAGCGCGAAAACACCGGTTGCGTCGCCCTCGCGGGCAATGGCGATCGCCTTTTCAAGCGTGTCCAGACTGGGGTCGGCTTCGACCTCGTCGAAGATCGTGATGGAATGTCCGGCCGCTTCGAGCGCGGCCAGGGCTGTGCGTTCCAGACCGACGTTGCGTATGCCCCTGTCCGTAACGAACAGGACGCGTTCGCCGAGAAGTGGGCCGGCAATCTCCGCTATTTGCGCGCAAGCTCCGGGTCTCGCGACGATCTGCGGGGTCGTGTTGAATGTAAATGGCGGCATCGTTCCTCCCGGCTGGCGCTGAGTCGTCCCTGTGAAAAAACCCATAAATTGGGCTGGTGTCGCATTCAACAGGCGAATACAGTCGTTTTTATACCAGATGATAAAATAAGGTCACGCATGGACAGTCTGGCGATTGAATTGCGAGGTATCGACAAAAGTTTCGGTGCCGTCCACGCCAACAAGAATATCAATCTGCAGGTTCGCAGGGGAACCATTCACGGCATTATCGGGGAAAACGGCGCAGGCAAGTCGACGCTCATGTCGATTCTGTACGGCTTCTATCAGGCCGACGCCGGCGACATCTTCGTGGGGGGCGACAAGATCGTCATCCGCGATCCCAACGTCGCGATCGAGGCGGGGATCGGCATGGTGCACCAGCATTTCATGCTGGTGGAAAACTTCTCCGTTCTTGAAAACGTGATGCTGGGCGCGGAAGAAAACGCCATTCTCAACAAGGGCATCACCCGGGCGCGCGCGGAATTGAAGCGTCTGGAAAAGGAATATTCGCTCGAGGTCAACCCGGACGCCGTCATCGAGGAATTGCCCGTCGGCTTGCAGCAAAGGGTGGAAATCCTGAAGGCCCTTTATCGCGGCGCCGACATCCTGATTCTCGATGAACCCACTGGCGTTCTGACGCCGGCCGAAGCCGATCACCTGTTCCGGATTCTCGAGCAGCTTCGCCAACAGGGCAAGACGATCATCTTCATCACCCACAAGCTGCGCGAGATCATGGCGATCACCGACGAGGTTTCGGTGATGCGTCGTGGCGAGATGGTGGCGACGCGCAAGACTTCTGAGACCTCGGTCGAGGAACTGGCCGAGCTTATGGTCGGGCGGCGCGTACTGCTGCGCGTGGAAAAGGGCGAGTCGAAACCGAAGGACGTCCAGCTCTCGGTCGAGAACCTGACCGTCAAGGACGGTCGCGGCGTGACCATGGTCGACAACGTGTCGCTCGACGTGCGCGCCGGCGAAATCGTCGGAATCGCCGGCGTGGCCGGCAACGGCCAGTCGGAACTGCTGGAGACGATCACCGGAATCCGCCGAGCCGTAAGCGGCCAGGTCATGCTGTGCAACGAACCGATCGACGTGACCGGCGAAGCCGACCCCGCCGATCTGCGCAAGCGAAAGATGGCGCATGTGCCGGAAGACCGTCATCACATGGGCCTGGTGCTGGCCTTCGAGGAGAACGAGAACGCCATTCTCGGCTATCACTACGATCAGGAATATCTCAACGGGCCCATGCTCAATCTTGGCAGCATCCGGAGCCATGCGCAGCAGACCGCGGAGCAATATGACATTCGTCCGCCCGACGTGCGATTGAAGACCGCCAATTTCTCCGGCGGCAACCAGCAGAAGATTGTGCTCGCCCGCGAGATGGAGCGTGATCCCACGGTGCTCGTGATCGGCCAGCCGACCCGCGGCGTCGACGTCGGGGCCATCGAGTTCATCCACAAACGCATTATCGAGATGCGCGACGCCGGCAAGGCCGTGCTGCTGGTGTCGGTCGAACTCGACGAAATCCGGTCGCTGTCCGACCGCATCCTCGTCATGTTCGCCGGCCGCATCGTCGGCGAACGGTCGCCCGATGCATCTGAATCCGAACTGGGGCTGCTGATGGCGGGCGTCGAGGAACCGATGGAGGCGGCTGAATGAGCGCGCCGTTTGGAAAACTGCCGGGCTGGGTCGAATACGGCCTGATCCCGCTGATCAATCTCGTCTTCGCATTTCTGGTGGCCGGTCTTGTCGTGCTTCTGGTCGGCGAGAGCCCCTTGCGCGCAGCCTCGCTGCTCATTCAGGGCGCGTTCGGGTATGGCGAAGGCATCGGCTTTACGCTCTACTACGCCACGAACTTCATCTTCACCGGGCTTGCAGTGGCGGTGGCGTTCCATTGCGGATTGTTCAATATCGGCGGCGAGGGGCAGGCCTATATCGGCGGTCTTGGCGTCGCCTTGGCCTGTCTGGCCTTCGACGGGATCTTTCCGTGGTATCTGACATTCCTGGTCGCGATCGCTGGCTCGGCTTTTTTCGGCGCGGCCTGGGCCTTCATTCCGGGTTACCTGCAGGCCAAACGCGGCAGCCACATCGTGATCACCACGATCATGTTCAACTTCATTGCTTCCAGTGTGATGGTTTTCATGCTGGTCGATGTGTTGAAACCGGTCGGGTCGATGGCGCCGCAGACCCGCACCTTCACCGAGGGCGGGGAATTGCCGAAGCTCGACTGGCTGATGTCGATCTTCGGTCTTGATATCGGCGGCGCGCCGTTCAACGTGTCCTTCCTCCTGGCGCTTGTCTGCTGCGTGCTCGTTTGGCTGCTGATCTGGCGCACCAAATTCGGCTACGAAATGCGCACCATGGGCCACAGCCCCACCGCCGCGCGATACGCCGGCATGAAGGAAGCACGGATCATCATCATCACCATGATCATCTCTGGCGCGCTTGCAGGCATGATGGCGCTGAACCCGATCATGGGCGACCAGCAGCGCATGCAGCTCGATTTCGTGACCGGCGCCGGTTTCGTCGGCATCGCCGTGGCGCTGATGGGCCGGTCGCATCCGGCCGGCATCATTCCGGCCGCCATCCTTTTCGGCGTGCTCTATCAGGGCGGCGCCGAAATCTCCTTCGAGATGCCGCAGATCTCCCGCGACATGATCACCATCATCCAGGGCCTTGTCATCCTGTTCGCTGGCGCGCTGGAACATATGTTCCGGCCCGCGATCACGGCCTTCTTCGCTACCATGCAAGGCGTCGGCAAGCCGGCTGCAGCGACCGAGGCGGGGGAATAGACGATGGATCAGGCTTTCGGAATAATGCTCGTCACGCTGGAAGGCACGATCCGCCTCTCGGTTCCCTTGATCCTTGCAGCCCTCGCCGGCCTGTTTTCGGAACGCTCGGGTGTTTTCGACATCGGGCTGGAAGGCAAGATGCTGGCGGCCGCTTTCGGCGGAGGCGCCGCCGCCGCGGTGTTCCAGTCCGCTTACCTGGGTCTCGGCGTCGCCATCCTGGTTTCGCTGGCGCTTGCGCTCGTTCATGGCTTCGCGTCGATCACACAGCGCGGCAACCAGATCGTCTCCGGCGTCGCCATCAACTTCATCGCGCTCGGCGCTACGGTCATTCTCGGCCAGGCCTGGTTCCGGCAGGGCGGCCGCACGCCGGCCCTGACCGGGGATTCGCGCTTCCAGGCGGTTGAATTGCCCTTTGCCGACGCCCTTGCGGACATTCCTTTCCTGGGGCCGATCTACACCAATCTCATATCCGGTCATTTCGTGCTGACCTATTTCGCATTCGCCATGGTGCCGTTCACCTGGTGGGTGCTGCACCGCACCCGGTTCGGCCTGCGCCTGCGCGCGGTCGGTGAAAATCCCGGCGCCGTCGATACGGCCGGCATATCGGTGACCCGGATGCGCTATCTGGCAGTCATCTGTTGCGGAATCCTGTGCGGCATCGCGGGCGCCTATCTCTCCATGGCGGTCGCCGCCGGCTTCGTGAAGGGCATGACGGCGGGCAAGGGATTCATCGCGCTCGCCGCCCTGATCTTCGCCAAGTGGCGTCCGGTCAACGTCATGTTCGCCTGCCTCCTGTTCGGGTTCCTCGACGCCCTCGGCATCCTGCTGCAAGGACAGAGCCTGCCGCTCATCGGCACTGTTCCGGTCCAGTTCATGCAGGCGCTGCCTTACGTGCTGACGGTGATTCTGCTTGCGGGCTTCATCGGCAAAGCCATTCCGCCCAAGGCCGGCGGCGTGCCCTATGTGAAGGAGCGCTAGCGTTATGTCCCACGAACTGTTTGTTGCTGCGCGCGATGCAATGGCCAAGTGCTATGCGCGTTACTCGGACTTTCCCGTAGGCGCCGCCATTCGCGCCGAGGACGGAAAAATATATTCCGGCGCGAATGTCGAGATCGCATCCTTCCCGGAAGGATGGTGCGCTGAAACGACCGCCATCGGCCACATGATCATGGGCGGCGCGCGCAAGATTACGGAAGTTGCGGTGATCGCGGAAAAGATGGTCGCCTGCACGCCGTGCGGCGGATGCCGACAGCGGCTTGCCGAATTTTCCGAACCGGAAACGCCTGTGCATCTGTGCGACGCCAACGGCGTCGTCAAGACGGTCACCATGGCTGAATTGCTGCCGCTGGCCTTCGATGGCGGCGACCTCTGATCATGTACGCCGCCACGACGATACGCTCCCGCATCGGGAGCCTTGAACCAAAGACGGCCATTGTGCTCGGTTCCGGCCTCGGAACACTCGCCGAAAGGGTCAGCGATCCGGTCCGGATCCCCTATGGCGATCTTGATGGTTTTCCCGGATCAGGCGTCTCCGGACACGCGGCGGAACTCGTCGCCGGCGTCATGGGCGCTTGCCCCGTCATCATGCTGTCGGGCCGCGCTCACTATTACGAGCATGGCGACGCGTCGGCCATGCGCGCGCCGCTTGAGACGCTGCGCGCCCTCGGCGTCGAAAAGCTGTTTCTGACGAACGCCGCCGGCTCGTTGCATCCCGAGATGCCGGCCGGTTCGGTCATGCAGATCACCGATCATATCAATTTCTCGGGCTCCAACCCGCTTTTCGGCGAGACAAGCGATCGGCGGTTCGTCGGTCTGACGAGCGCCTACGATGCGGACATGCGCGCGGCCATGGACGCCGCGGCACAACAGTGCGGACATTTCCTGCATCGCGGCGTCTATATGTGGTTTTCAGGTCCGAGCTTCGAAACGCCCGCTGAAATCCGCATGGCCCGAACGATCGGAGCCGACGCTGTCGGCATGTCGACAGTTCCGGAAGTCATTCTCGCGCGCTTCCTCGGCATGCGCGTCGCCGCGGCATCCGTTATCACCAATCTTGCAGCCGGCATGAGCGGCGACGAGCTGTCCCATCAGGAAACCAAGGATATGGCGCCTATCGGCGGCGCCCGTCTGGCCGACATCCTGTTCAAGACAGTTCAGACGCTGGTCTGACAACGTAAGGCGCCCCAGCACAGGAATTCGAGGACGCAATGGCGTTTCTGCCCCAGGAAATCATACGCAGGAAACGGGACCGGCAGACGCTTGAGCCCGGCGAGATCGGCGATTTCATTCGCGGAGTGACCGATGACCGGGTCAGCGAGGGCCAGATAGCGGCGTTCGCCATGGCCGTATTCCTCAACGGCATGACGCGCGACGAAATCGTCGCGCTGACGCTCGCCATGCGGGATTCCGGGGACGTTCTGGCCTGGCCCGGGATAGACAGACCGATCGCCGACAAACATTCGACCGGCGGCGTCGGCGACAATGTCTCCTTGATGCTCGCGCCGATCGTTGCGGCCTGCGGGCTCGCTGTGCCGATGATCTCTGGCCGGGGTCTCGGCCATACGGGCGGCACCCTGGACAAGATGGAATCGATACCGGGTTACTCGGTCACGCCGGACAATGATCTTTTCCGGCGCGTTGTGACCGATATCGGCTGTGCGATTATCGGACAGACAGGAGACCTGGCGCCGGCCGATCGCCGCATATACGGCGTGCGCGACGTGACCGCGACGGTCGAATCGATCCCCTTGATCACCGCGTCGATCCTGTCGAAAAAACTTGCCGCGGGGCTTCAAACCCTGGTGCTCGACGTCAAGACCGGCAGCGGCGCCTTCATGGGCGCGGACGACGACGCCCGCAGTCTGGCGCAAAGCCTGGTCGAGGTTGCAAATGGCGCGGGGCTGGCGACCGTCGCCCTGGTGACCGACATGAACGAGCCGCTCGCGAGCGCGGCGGGCAACGCCGTCGAGGTGCGCAACGCAGTCGATTTCCTGACCGGCGCGAATCGCGACGCCAGACTGGAGCAAGTGGTTCTGGCGCTTGCCGCTGAGATGCTCATGTCATCCGGCGTGGCCGGCTCGGCGGAAGCCGCTGACAAACAGGCGATGGAAGCGCTGGCGTCCGGTCAGGCGGCCGAACGGTTCGGTCGCATGGCGGCGGCGCTCGGAGGTCCGGCCGACTTTGTCGAAGAAAGCAGTTCCTATCTGCCTGAGGCGCCCCTTATCCGTGACGTCGTTACAAGCGCCGGCGGCCATGTCGCCTCGGTCGACACCCGTGGCGTCGGGCTCGGCGTCGTCGCGCTCGGCGGCGGCCGCACGCGCCCGCAGGACGATGTCGATCACGCCGTCGGATATTCGGATCTTGCGCCAGTCGGCGCCGTCCTCGAACCGGGCGACCCGATTGGCAGGGTTCACGCCCGCTCGCAAGATGACGCCGACGCCGCGGCTGCGACCCTTCTTGGATGCTACGAAATTGCACAAAATGCGCCGTCCACGCGACCGGTGATACTCGATCGCATTACGGCCTAGAGCGACAATACAAGCGTGTCGTTTTCCACTCGGTAGGAGCGGAGTCGCTTCAGAAAGCTCATGCCGATCAGCGTATGGGCCAGGCTGTCGTCTGCGATGACCACGGCCTGAACGTCCCTGACGCGAATGGGTCCGAGGTCCATACGTTTGAGGACTACAGGGGCGACGGCGATTGCGCCATTGGCGGTCTGGACCCGGCGCGTGAAATCCGCCGGTTTCAGCCTCACGCCCAGTTTTCTCGCCATGGTCTCGTTGATTGCAACAGCCGTGGCGCCGGTGTCGATCAGACCGTCCACCTTGCGTCCGTTGATCTCGAATTCCGCCGTGAAATGACCGGAGCGGTCAGCGTCGATCCGAACCGTGCGACTTGTGGCGGGCGTTTGTCCGGCGGCCGCAAGTTCGGCGGCTGTTTCTCCGGCGCTCCTTTCGGAAAGCAGCGAGGGAACAGCCAGGGATAAGCCGATCGCAAGGGCGGCGAATACAAGCACCCGGTGCATGGTCGATCTCCGTTCGAGTATCGCCATGCTATAGCCGACGCCGCCTAATGCGTCCTGAATTCCCGAATTTCAGCGCGATTCACTGAATTCTTGGTAAGCAGCGGGTAAAGACCGTCACTTTGTCCCGTACATGCGGTCGCCTGCATCGCCAAGGCCCGGAACGATGTAGCCAAGCTCGTTCAGGTGGCTGTCGACGGCGGCCGTAAAGACCGGCACGTCCGGATGCGCTTCGCAAAACGCCTTCAGACCTTCCGGCGCCGCAAGCAGACACAGAAAACGAAGGTTGTGGGAACCCCGCTCCTTGAGTTTCTGGATCGCGGCGATGGCGGAATTGGCGGTGGCGAGCATCGGATCGACCACGATGACGAGGCGGTCGCTGATGTCTTCGGGCGCCTTGAAGTAATATTCGATCGCTTCGAGCGTGTCGTGGTCGCGATAGAGGCCGACATGCGCGACGCGAGCGGAGGGAACGAGTTCCAGCATGCCTTCAAGCAACCCGTTGCCGGCCCGCAGAATGGAGGCGAAAACCAGCTTCTTGCCTGCGAGAACAGGGGCGTTCATCTTCGAGAGCGGCGTCTCGATCTCTTCCTCGGTCAGCTCCAGCTCCCGCGTCACCTCGTAGCACAACAGCGTCGATATCTCGCGCAACAGGCGGCGGAAGCTGGCCGTTGACGTGTCCTTCTTGCGCATGATCGTCAGCTTGTGCTGGACGAGGGGATGATCGATGACAGTGACGCCGTGCATCTCGCAGTCTCCTTGTTGTCGGCGCAGCCCGAAAGGCGGCCGCCAGGCCATATTGCCGGTCGAAGTTGCGTGCAGCAACTCCACACAAGCCTCAAAGTCAAGTCTGCGGGGGTCTGTTCACAGCTTTGGAGGACGCTTCGTTCACAGAAAGCTTGCGCCATGGCGTCCCGGCGGCAAGCCGAGATGGGCGGCGATGGATTCGCCGATATCGGCGAAAGTGTCGCGAATTCCGGCGGAGCCCTGAGTGATGCCGGGACCGAAACACAGCACAGGAACGCGCTCGCGCGTATGGTCGCTGCCGCGCCATGTCGGATCACAGCCATGATCGGCGGTGACCAGGATCAGATCGTTGGGCCGCAATTTGCGGGCTATCTCGGGCAATCGCCGATCGAAGGCTTCAAGCGCCGCCGCATAGCCTGCGACGTCGCGCCGATGTCCGTAGAGCGTGTCGAAATCGACGAAATTCGTGAACACGATGCTGCCGTCGCGCGCATCGTCCATGGCCTTCATCGTTGCGTCGAACAACGCCATGTTGCCATTGGCCTTGCGCACTTCGCTTATTCCCTGATGCGCGAAAATATCGCCGATCTTCCCGACGGCGATGACCGACAGTCCCGCCCTGGTGGCGCGGTCAAGCAAGGTCGGTTCGGGCGGCGGCACCGAAAAGTCCCGGCGATTGCCCGTGCGTTCGAAAGTCGCCGCGGTTTCTCCCGTGAACGGACGCGCGATGACCCTGCCGATATTCAGCGGATCAAGAAGTTCCCGCACGATCTCGCAGAGCCTGTAAAGCCGCTCGAGCCCGAAATGCTTCTCATGGGCGGCGATCTGAAACACGCTGTCGGCGGACGTATAGAAGATCGGCTTGCCGGTTCGGATATGTTCTTCGCCGAACATTTCGATGATAACGGTTCCGGAAGCATGGCGGTTGCCGAGGCTGCCGGGCAGGACCGCCCGCTCATGGATCATGTCGAGAAGTTCCTGCGGAAAGCTGTTTTCAGCGTCGGGGAAGTAACCCCAGTCGAAAGTAACCGGCACGCCGGCGATTTCCCAGTGGCCCGAAGGCGTGTCCTTGCCGTTCGAGACTTCGCTGGCGCAGGCATAGAGGCCGATGGGCCGTGACGCCGAGCCCACGCCCGCCGGAACCGACCCGCAGGCCATTCTCGCCGCCTGGGCGAGGCCGAGCGACGCCAGATTCGGTAGGTGAAGCGGTCCCTTGCGAAGGCCCTCGCGGTTGGCGAGACCCGCCGCGCAATATTCGGCGATATGTCCTAGCGTATTCGAACCGGCGTCGCCGAATGCGTCCGCGTCCGGCGCGCCGCCGATGCCAAAGGAATCCAGAAGCAGGATGATCGCGCGCGCCATGGATAATTTCGCCCTGGATTGGTTCGTGAAAAGCGGTTCCAGAATGTAATTAAGTCCCCGATAAATCGGGCACAAGCGCTAATCGATAGCGCACGCCCAAAACGGGCGGATCACAACTGTGCGTCAACAATCGCCGCAATTGAGCTGCGAGCCGCGGCGCGGCCGCATGTAATAGGTGTCGCGCATGGTCACGGAAGTCTTGTCGGTTCCAAGAAACGGCAGGCTGGTGAGATAATCATAGGGGTTGCTGATCTCCACCCGAACATAATAGGAGTTGGGGATCTTCAGCCCAGCCGGAATGTCGATCTCTGCGCCATCAGTGAAGGCGCGGCTGTTGGTCGCGCTCGTCCAGGACCAGTCGATCTTCGCTTTCTTGGACTTGTCCACGGAAATACCCGTATAAACGAGCGTGATATTCTCGGCGCTGAATGGAGAAAGGATGCTTGCCGCTACATCCGTCATCCCCATGAGTTCCGCCTTCGTGGTCTTCGTGCCTTGCGTGACCAGATCGAGGGTGATGTTGCCCGCCCGCGCCACTTTGGCGTCGACCGTCATGCCGACGCTGATTTCGAGGGACGCAATATAGATTCCCATGAGAACCGGAACGAGAAACGCGAATTCGATCGATCCGACGCCGGAACGGTCCGTCAGGAGCTGACGCAGCTTGATCGCGCATTTTGCGGGCGCGTTCGTATATCCGTTGATTCTGGAAAGCAGAGATCCGGTCATCGGTCATACGCCTCGTTGCGGAATGCGGTCGTGGCCACCATCAGGTAATATTGGGGCAAGGACCCGTCGGTGGTGTCGATGTTGCTGAGATACGGTCGTATGAGGTCGGTCATGACCTGCCATTTGAAATAGGCCCTCATGATATTAACCGTCGAGGCCGCGCCCGGCGCAAAATCGAAATCCGACGTATCGAGGTCGCCGCCCTTGGCGTTGCCGACCCGCGGCACGCCAATCGGAATATTGTCGAAATTGTCAAAGCTGCGCACGTCGAGAAACAATCTGGTGCCGAAAGTTCCCTTGCAGTCGATCATCAGGGAAACATTCTCGCAGAAAAGCAGCTTGAATTCGTCTTCCGTGACATCTGTCAGCTCACCGGTATTGAACGTGATCTCTCCCGTTCTGAGCTGCCGACCGATCTTGTCGACGCCGTAATTGAGAAGCTGTTCCGCGCCGAAAGCGATGAACGTTTCGATGATGGCGAAAACCATGAGAAAAAATGGAATAGCCAGGATCGAAAATTCGATCGCGCTCGCGCCACTCTCGTCACGACCCAGGCGCGCCAGAGCTGAGCTTACCATTCCTCGGAAAATTTTATTAATGAACCGCATGGCTCCCCGCGACAATATTGAATGCCGCAGATCTAGCAGGGTTCAGTTGAATTTCGGTTTCCCGGATATCCGAAATTTCAGCGGTCGCGTTTACACTGCGTTTACCATGCCGTCGCCTACTCCTCGATCAAAGGCTGACAGGCTGGCGTGCAGGAGAGCACTTCGCGTTCGGTCTGCCGGAAGACCTGCAGCGTATTGTAGTTTTCTAGTGAAACCAGAACGCGCTCGTCGACCAGCGCCTGCCCCTGCTCGTCAAGGATGACGATATTCGTCGTGCCGAAACTTTTGCCGGTGAGAATGATGGTTTTTGAATCCGCCACTGCGGCGTCGGCGATGTCTGCATTCCCGATGATCACCTTGCTGACCGGCTGGTCGAGCTTGATAACACGGGCGTAGTCCACTTCAACCCGGATATTGTCATCGGCGGCTGCTTGAGCAGGCGCGATGCCCGTGAAAAGCGCCACGAGAATGATGGACCACATAACCTGTGCGGGCATGACAGTCATTGTTGACTCCGGGGTCTGTTGCAACGATCTCAAAATCACCCCGAATGGTGAATGAAGCTTTAACGCTGGCGGGCGCTTCTGTATTTCTCCACAAAATCCTGCCGACGTTGCAGATCAGGCCAAAGTAGGTGCTCAAGAAACTTGGAACTTGTCTTTATAATATAGGCGCCATTCAGGCGCGGTGCAGACCATATCCATATGAGTAAAGTGGTCTCTGAATAAATTTCAATTGCAGCAAGTATTTTTAAGTTCGCATTCACCAAGAAGCGCCGAAATGGCTTGTAAGGATTTGATAACCTTTTTTGTTAAGCTGATCTCAAATCCTGCCGGATAGCTTTCACGCATCCGATCAGCGGAAAACAAGCTGACGGAAGTGCTGAACAAAACTGTAGAGCAAGGAGCTATCCAATGACCAAACTTTTCGCACGTTTCATGAAAGACGAATCCGGTGCAACTGCTATCGAATACGGCCTGATCGCCGCCCTGATCGCGATCGCCGTTATCGCTGGCGCAAGCGCAGTTGGCGGCAGCGTCGGCGACGTATTCGACTCCGCATCCGAAGAAATGGATGATGCGATCTAAGATCGAAGTTTTTCTTGAAACCCCGGGCTTTCTTCGAAACGCCCGGGGTTTCATTGCGGTTTGCCGTGATTGACGCGGCAGATCGCTGCCGCCGTTCGGACGACCGGACGGCTTTTTTGTTTCATGTACTGAGGAACGGCTGATGCTCAGCGCAGCGCTCATTGTGATCTTTCCCCTGTGTCTCGCCTATGCGGCTCTGACGGATATGCTTACGATGAAAATCCCGAACAGGGTGCCTTTGCTGCTGCTCGCTTCCTTTGCGATCATCGCCCCGTTGACCGGAATGGGATGGGCCGAAGCGGGAAGTCATCTCCTGGCCGGCGTGATCGTGTTCGCCGCTTGTTTTGGTCTCTTTTCATTCGGCGTCATGGGCGGCGGAGACGCCAAGTTGTTGACCGTCACCGCAATCTGGTTCGGAATGTCGATTGAACTCTTCGCCTTCCTTACCAATGTCGCTGTCTTCGGCGGATTGCTGACGCTGGGAATCCTGATCATTCGCGGAAACAAGTATTCACCGATCGTCGGGCGATTCGGCATGCTGCAGCATTTGACGGATCCAAAACTGGGTATTCCCTATGGCGTCGCCATCGGAATTGCGGGTCTGCTTGAATATCCCAATACCGAATATTTCCGCTTCGCGGTTTCTCACCTGGCGTAAGAAGAACCTTTGTAAAATGCTGCATCCGGAATAGGGCCATGGGCCGCGATTAACGATGCATTAAGCACATTCGCTACGAATTCATTAACCCTAATTACACCATTAGCCGGCATATTTCGGACCACTGCCAGAAGAGTGTTCCGGAGTATCCTGCATGAAACCCGCACGACTTATCGTTACGATCGTTGCCCTGACCGCCGCGGCGGGGGCGGGCTATCTGGCATGGAATTTCTCAAAAGGCGGCGCGAAGAGCGTCGGAACCCAGAGCGTCGTCAGGGAAGTCAGAACGGATCAGGTTCTGGTCGCCTCGGATAGCCTGCCGATCGGCTCGCGGCTGAACAAGAAGAATCTGTATTGGCAGGAATGGCCCGAAGGCGCGGTTGTTGACGGATTCATTACCCGCTCCACCCAACGCGACGCGATTGAAAAACTGTCGGGATCGGTTGTTCGCCTTCCGATATTCGCCGGCGAGCCGGTGCGTAGCGAAAAAGTTGTCGATTCGGATACGCGCATCATGTCGTCGATCCTGCCGGCCGGAAAGCGGGCGGTTTCAACGGAAATTTCGGTCGAAACCGGCGCTGGCGGTTTCATCCTGCCCAACGATCGCGTCGACGTCATCATGGTCCGCGGCAGCGACGACGGCAGTTTCATTACGGAAACGATACTCTCCAATATTCGCGTCCTGGCGATCGACCAGCGAATTCAGGAGGATGAAGACGGCAACAAGACCGCCGTGGGAACAACTGCGACGCTTGAACTGACGCCGGACCAGGCCCGCATCATGTCGGTGGCTCAGCAGATGGCGTCGAGATTGACGCTGGCCTTGCGCAGCGTTGCTGACGGGCGCGAACCTGACACCGGAGGCGCGGATCACCTGCTCAGCCGGGAAGGCGGACCGGCCATCCAGCTCATTCGTTCCGGGGCGATCACCAATATTGGCGCAGTGAAGTAACACGGGAGCATCTCGGTGCTATCTAATAAAACAGCAGTTGGAACTTTCGGTCGCCTGAAAAGAGCGCGCAACATGGCGTTGGCGCTTGCGGCGATGGCGCTTCCGGCCGCCCCTCTCGCGGTTGCGCCGGCAATGGCGCAATCCGACACGATTTCCGTGCGGACCACAGGCGCAACGTCCGTCAGGGACGTCAAGCTCGGTCTCAACAAGGCGGTCGTCGTTGATCTGCCTGCAGACGCTCATGATATTCTCGTCGCCGATCCCGCCGTGGCTGACGCCGTTACCCGGTCACAACGCCGCATCTATCTGTTCGGAAAAGCTGTCGGCCAGACAAATGTCTTCGTCTTCGGCGCCAATGGAGAACAGATCGTCAGTCTCAATCTGTCCATTGAACGCGACATCAGTGGTCTGGAGGAACAGATCGCCCGATTCATTCCGGACTCGGACGTGAAGGTGGAGATCATCAGCGACAATATCGTCCTGACCGGCAGGGTTCGCACGCCCCAGGACGCCTCGCGCGCCGCGCAGCTCGCCGAGATATTCCTGAAAGGCGGCGAGGCGACGACCCGCAACATCACGGCTGTCGGCGGCGCCGGCGAGGGAGGCGCAGCGATTTTCGCCGAACAGCGCCAAAGATCGTTGATCGTCAACCTGCTTGATATCGACGGCGACGATCAGGTCACGCTCAAGGTTACGGTTGCCGAAGTCAGCCGGCAAATCCTCAAGCAGCTCGGTTTCAACACCTATCTCAACAGCGGAACGTCCGAGTTTCAGTCGGTCAATCCGGTTGGCCTCGGCAAGATGCTTAGCAATACGGTGGCCGCTTTTTCCGGCAATATCGGAAGCGTCGACATCAACGCGTACGTCCGCGCGATGGAGCAGGCGGGCGTGATGAAGACGCTGGCTGAACCGAGCCTTACGGCGATTTCCGGCGAAGCCGCCGATTTCTACGTCGGCGGTGAATTCTGGAGGGTCGTAAGCCAGGCGTTTGATGAAAATGGATCGCCTGTCTATGAAAATGAAGAGACGGAATACGGTATCCGCCTCGAATTCACGCCGGTGGTGCTGTCCGCCGGCCGTATCAGCCTGAAGGTCAGGACGGAAGTGTCCGAACCGACCTTCGAGGGCAGCGTAACGCTCAGCGGCGGCGGGAAACTGGGCGGCATAACCGCCAACGGCATCCGTCGACGCGAGGCGTCCACAGCCGTCGAACTTCCGTCCGGCGGCTCGATCGTGATCGCCGGCCTGGTCCAGGACAATATCAGACAGGTCATGGGCGGTTTGCCGGGAGCGTCGAAGATCCCGGTTCTGGGCACGCTTTTCCGTAGCCGCGACTTCGTGCGCAACGAGACCGAACTTGTGATCATCGCCACGCCCTATCTTGTGCGGCCGGTCGCGCGAAACAAGCTTGCGCGTCCCGATGACAATTTCAACGCAGCCAGCGACGGCGCAGGCAATTTCCTCGGCCGGGTCAACCGGGTCTATGGCCAGATGGAAACCGATCTGCCGAAAGGGCGCTACTATGGCGTCGTCGGATTTATCTACAAGTAATCATGGGGTTGGACAGGATCATGCGCCGAAATCAGTTTCATCCGACCTCTTCCGGTCTTGTTATTCTGGCCGCCGTCATGGCGGTTTCGATTTCCGGATGCGCGAGGGTTCACAACATCGAGACGGGATCCGTTCCCGACGATTATCGCACCCGGCACCCGATCATCGTGTCGGAACAGGAATATGCTGTGGACATCGCCGTCGCCCGACAGGATCGGCATTTGACGCTTGGCTCCGCGGACGCTGTGCGCGGATTTGCCTCGAACTATCGCGAAACCGCCTCCGGCACGGTGCAGATCATGACGCCGGTCGGCTCGGCCAATTCGGCTGCCGCCGCGATCGTCGCCAAACAGGTCCGTTCGGTGATGATCGAGGAGAATGTGCCGGCGGACAGGATCTACATCACGAACTATCAGGCGGAAGCAGCCTATGACGCCGCGCCGATCCGGCTCAGCTTCGTCGGCATCCAGGCGTCCACCAACCAGTGCGGCAAATGGCCAGCCGACCTCGTCTACAACACGACGGAAAACAAGAATTGGGAGAATTTCGGCTGCGCGACGCAGAACAATCTCGCCGCGCAGATTTCGGACCCGTCCGATCTGCTTGCGCCGCGCGGCATGACGCCGATCGACGCCCAGCGCCGCGACAAGGTGTTCGAGAATTACAGGGAATACGGGGCGGCGGCGGCCGCGCCGGACGAATAGGCCTGCAGCACAATGACAACGGCTTGAACCAGCGAGAAAAAGAATGAGCGAGAAAGCCTATATCGAAGACGAGGCGCCGAGCCTAATCGATGATGCAATGCGCGAACCTGAAGCGGTCGATACGCTTCGGCCGTTGCCGCGCATATCCATTCAGGCCTTCTGCGCGTCGGAAGAGTTGATGACGGTGTTGCGGCGTTCGGCGGAAGACAGGCGCATGGCGCGGGTCCATATGCGCGTCGTTTCCGGCGATATCGCGACGGCCACGGAAACCTTCGCCGCCTCGCCCACGCCCAATCTGGTCCTGATCGAGACGCGCGTGAGCCAGGACCGTCTCATGGCCCAGCTTGCCGAGCTTGCCGAAGTCTGCGATCCGTCGACCAAGGTCGTGCTGATCGGGCACAACAATGACGTGCGGCTTTACCGGGAACTGGTTCGCAGGGGCATATCGGAATATCTGATTGCGCCCGTCACGCTGTCCGACGTAATGACGTGCCTCTCATCCATATTCGTGGATCCGGACGCCGAGCCGCTCGGCCGCTCCATCGCTTTTGTCGGCGCCAAGGGCGGCGTTGGATCATCGACCATCGCGCACAACTGCGCCTGGACGATCTCCGAGCTCTTCGAGACGGAAACCATCCTCGCCGATATGGATCTTGCCTTCGGAACCGCGAACATCGATTTCGACCAGGATCCGCCGCAGGGAATCGCAGAAGCCGTGTATTCGCCTGAAAGGCTCGACGACGTCTTTCTCGACCGCCTCCTGTCGAAATGCGCGTCCCACCTTTCCATGCTCGCCGCGCCATCGATGCTCGACCGGACATATGATTTCAATTCGAGCACATTCGAACAGCTGATGGACGTCATGCAGCGCAGCGCGCCGCTCATTGTTCTGGACGTGCCGCATGTTTGGACCGACTGGTCGCGCAAGGTATTGTCGGAAGCAGACGACATCGTGGTCGTTGCGGCGCCGGATCTGACCAATCTCAGGAATACGAAAAATCTCGTCGATACGCTGATCAAGCTGCGGCCGAACGATCACGCGCCGCGCTTGATTCTCAACCAGGTCGGCATGCCGAAGCGACCGGAAATCGATACCGCGGACTTCTGCGAGCCGCTGGAAACGGAGCCGGTCGCCATCATTCCCTTCGACGCGCAGCTTTTCGGCAATGCGCTTAACAGCGGTCGGATGATTTCCGAGACCGATCCAAAAGCGCCTGTTTCGGAAATCATCTCGCAGCTCGCGCATGTTCTGACCGGGCGCGTCGAAATGCGGAAGAGCCGCAAGTCGGGTCTCAGTCTGCGCGGTCTGCTCGGTCGGCGCGCCGGGCGCGACTGAGGAAAACAGGTTCTAGAGGAACACCATGTTTGGCAAACGGGGAACAGAAGGATTTGGCGCAAGGACGACCGACAGGCCTGTCATGCCGCCGCCCCAGCCGACGGAAAGTCGTGAAAGGACTGCCGCCGTCCAGAGCGAGCCGTCTAGCGCTGCGACGTCAGGCAACACGCCGCTCGCCCCCGGCAGCGAACGGCCGGAAAAGCGCCGCGCGCCGGCCAAGTCGCAAAATTACTACGCCACCAAATCCCAGGTGTTTTCCGCGCTTATCGACACGATAGACCTTTCGCAGCTTGCCAAGCTCGATCAGGAAAGCGCGCGAGAAGAAATTCGCGATATCGTCAACGATATCATCACCATCAAGAATTTCGCGATGTCGATCTCCGAGCAGGAGGAACTGCTGGAGGATATCTGCAACGATGTTCTCGGCTACGGACCTCTCGAGCCACTGCTTGCGCGCGACGACATCGCCGACATCATGGTCAATGGATCGGGCCGGACCTTCATCGAGGTCGACGGCAAGGTGGAAGAATCCTCGATCCAGTTTCGAGACGAGGGCCAGCTGCTGTCGATCTGCCAGCGCATCGTCAGCCAGGTCGGGCGCCGCGTCGATGAATCAAGTCCGATCTGCGACGCGCGTCTGCCGGACGGGTCGCGCGTCAACGTCATAGCGCCGCCTCTTTCCATCGACGGCACCGCGCTGACAATCCGCAAGTTCAAGAAGGACAAGCTGACGCTTGATCAGCTCGTCAATTTTGGTTCGATTACGCCGGAAGGCGCCACGCTCCTCAAGATCATCGGGCGGGTGCGCTGCAATGTCGTCATCTCCGGCGGCACGGGTTCCGGCAAGACAACGCTGCTCAATTGCCTGACGCGCTATATCGACACCGATGAGCGCATCATTACCTGCGAAGACTCCGCCGAACTGCAATTGCAGCAGCCCCACGTCGTGCGGCTGGAGACCCGCCCGCCGAATATCGAAGGCGAAGGCGAGGTCACCATGCGCGACCTGGTCAAGAACTGCCTGCGCATGCGGCCGGAACGGATCATCGTCGGCGAGGTGCGCGGACCCGAGGTTTTTGACCTGCTGCAGGCCATGAACACGGGTCACGACGGATCCATGGGCACCATCCACTCCAACTCGCCGCGCGAATGCCTGAGCCGCATGGAATCGATGATCGCCATGGGCGGGTTTTCGCTGCCGGCGAAGACGGTGCGCGAGATCATCACCGGCTCGGTCGATATCATCATCCAGGCGACCCGCCTGCGCGACGGTTCACGCCGCATCACCCACATAACCGAGGTTGTCGGGATGGAAGGCGACGTCGTCATTACGCAGGACATCATGAAATTCGAGATGGAGGGTGAAGACGCGAACGGCCGGATCATCGGCAAGCATTGCTCCACCGGCATCGGAAGGCCGCATTTCTGGGAGCGCGCCCGCTACTACAACGAAGACCGTCGTCTCGCCGAGGCGCTGGACAGCATGGAACGGTCCGTCGCCTGATGGCGGGCGATTGAAAAAAAGGGGAAAGCGGTGTTCGGACTGGATCTGACAATCTGGCTCATCATATTGCTCGTCGGCATAGCCGCGGGCTGCCTCGCCTACGCGTTCCTGTTTTCCAATATCGAAACAGAGACGCGGGTCGCCAACCGGATCAAGCGCGTGAAAGCGGCCGAGACCGACTGGGACACGGTGGCTGTCACCCGCCAGAAGCTGAATGAAGCCGCCAAACGCCGCAAATCGATCCAGGAATCGTTGAAGACCCTCGAAGAAAAGCAGAAAAAGAACGCAAGTCAAAAATCGCCGCCTCTGAAGATGCAGATCCAGCAGGCCGGATGGAAGATCGGCGTCAGCCATTTCCATATCGCAAGCGTCGCGACAGGTCTTGCGGCAGGCGCCCTGATGCTCGTCATGACGGGCAGGCCTTTGCTGGCGCTGGGTCTGGTTTTCGCCGCCGGGCTCGGTCTGCCGCGCTGGGTTCTGTCCTTTGCCCGCAAGCGCAGGATGAAGGCGTTTCTCGATGAGTTTCCCAATGCGCTCGACGTCATGGTGCGCGCCATCAAGTCCGGTTTGCCCCTGAATGATTCACTGCATCTCATCGCGGCCGAAGCCCAGGAGCCCCTCAGGACGGAATTCCGGCGGATCGTCGAGGCCCAGCAATTCGGCATGAGCGTTCCCGAAGCCTGCGTTCGGTTGCACGCGAATATCCCCCTGCCGGAAACGAGCTTCTTCGGGATCGTCGTGGCCATTCAGGCGCAGGCGGGCGGAAACCTGTCGGAGGCGCTGGGCAATCTGTCGCGGGTCTTGCGCGATCGCAAGAAGATGAAGGCGAAGGTCAACGCGCTCTCCATGGAAGCCAAGGCTTCGGCCGCGATCATCGGCAGCCTGCCCTTCATCATCGTCCTTCTGGTCTATCTCACAACGCCCGACTACATCATCACGCTGTTCACCGAACCGCGCGGAAACATCATTCTCGGCGCGTCTCTCGTCTGGATGACGATCGGGATTTTCGTGATGCGCAACATGACCAATTTCGAGATCTGATCCATGGTCGAGACGCTCTCCAATCCGACTTTCGTGATGGCGGTGCTCGTGAGCATCGCCGTCTTCGCGACGATTTTCACGCTTGTCATGCCGATGTTCGACAAAAGCGATATGAAGGCGCGCATGAACAGGGTGGCCCTTGAAAGGGACGAAATTCGCGCCCGCGAGCGCGCCAGGCTGAACACGGAAAGAAACAACGCCCAGAAAGGTCTGCGCTACCAGAAGAACATGTCGGTCGGCAGGCTGGTCGAACAGCTCAACCTGCGCCAGGCTCTGGTGGACGAGGCCACCGTCGGCAAATTGAGAATGGCCGGATACCGGTCGCCCAATGCGCTGAACATCTATCTGGTCGCGCGCTTCATCCTGCCGTTTCTTTTCGGCGGTTTTGCCGTCTTCTACATTTTCGGGCTGGATTTGCTCCAGCAATATTCGTTTCTGGTGCGTTGCTGCATGTGTATCGGCGCCGCCTACGCCGGCTTCTACGCGCCGATCCTGTTCATCTCCAATCGCACGGCCAAGCGCCAGCAATCGATCCGCACCGCCTGGCCTGACGCCCTCGATCTGCTTCTTATCTGCGTCGAGTCAGGCGTTTCGATCGAGGCCGCTTTTCACAGGGTCGCGGAAGAAATCGCCATGCAGTCGCCGCCGCTGGGCGAAGAACTGGTGCTGACGACGGCGGAGCTCTCCTATCTGCAGGAGCGTCGCAAGGCTTATGAAAATCTTGGCGTCCGGACTGGTCTTGAGCCCGTCAAGTCCGTCACGCAGGCCCTGATCCAGGCCGAGCGCTACGGCACGCCGATCGCCCAGGCGCTGCGGGTGCTGGCGCAGGAAAGCCGCGACCATCGCATGACCGAAGCCGAAAAGAAGGCCGCCGCCCTGCCGCCGAAGCTGACGGTGCCGATGATCCTGTTCTTCCTGCCGGTCATTTTCGCCGTGATCATGGGACCGGCGCTGATGCAGGTCTACGACACGTTCTGAGCCGGGATTTCACCGCATGATCAGACACGCAGGCGCTGAGCAAGCGGCCGTCGTCGGACGTCTTGCAACGGCGTTCCTGCGATGGGCAAAAAGTCAGTTGGTGTTTTTCTTGTCTTCGAGCTTCGCCCAGGCGTTCTGTTGCGCCAGCATGGTCCTGAGATAGGCCATGTTCGCGTCCGCCTGTTCTCTCGACAGTTCGGATTGCGCGATGCGCTGGGCCTCGTCGAACCGGCCCTGAAGGCCGACGACAAGGGCGAGGTTCTGTCGCACGCGGCTGTCGGCGCCTGGCCGGGTCACGGCTTGTTTCAGATAGGTTTCGGAAGTCCTGAGATCGCCTGTCAGCAGATAGGACATGCCAAGATTGGAGAGGATTGTCGGCTCGTCCGGCGCCAGGTCGAGCGCCTGGCGGTAAAGCCCGCGCGCCTGCTCGGTCTTGCCGAGCTGGTCGAGAATGGCGGCTTCCGCCGAGAGCAGTTTCCAGTCCGGCCGGTCCGGCGTCTGTGCGCGCTTGATCGTGGAAAGCGCGGCCTCGAGCTGTCCTGCGGCCGCCTGCGCCTTGCCGTAGCTGGCAAGCACGTCGCGGTCCGACGGATGCGCGATCGCCACCTGTTGCATGACCGCGAGCGCCTGTGAATCGCGTCCGACCATTCTGAGAACAGTCGCGTAATTGATGCCGGTCGCCTTGTCTTTCGGATTGGCCTTATAGGCCGCCGCAAACTTGCTCTCCGCCTTCAGCAGCTCCGTTGCGTTCATCGTCGAAAGCTGTTCCGAACTCCGGGCAATCGATCCGGTCGTCTGGCGGCTGACATTGTTGGCGCATCCGGATGCCAGCAGGGCGATGGCGAGTATGCCCGTCGACATCCGCAGACCTGATGATAACGCCCCCCTCGATTTTGATTTCATGCCTTGTGTCCCCGTCTGGCAAAAATGACCGCCGGCTGATCGGGACCCGGGCTCCGCTTTCCCTCCGGCGGCGATATTCCCGTCCGCCCGGTATTGCCCTGGCGTTCCGATCCCGCCATTTGCATCCCGCTGCGGCGCCTGGAAGCGCAAATGTCGGACTCTTTCAGGCCAACAGCAGGAATATGTTTTTGTGGAGCTTAAAGATTTGACATTCGAAGCCGAGTTCAGGTCTTGTGGCGTTCAACTGTCGAATTTGCTCCATCAGCATTGAAAGACCGACAACGAAATCAATATTCTGTTAACCCTAACGGACCGTTAACGAGCACCTCGGATAACCCATGAACAGTTTCAGTTTTCAGGACGGCTCGGCGCCTTCCCTGCCCGTATATCTCGTCTCCCCCCGCGATCTCGAATCGGCGTTGCCGTTGCCCGAGATGGCCGAATGGGTGAAAGGATCTGGATTTTCGGCCGCCGGCGGCGAGATACTGCTCGTTCCGGGTCCGGATCGCACGATCGTCGGCGCATTTTTCGGAACGGGAAACGGTCTTGAAGAGGATCCTCTGATCGCCGGCGCTCTGGCCAACGGATTGCCGAATGGCGTCTGGCGTATCGCCAATCCGGACCGCTTTGGCGAGCAGATCAGCCTTGGATTCGGTCTCGGCAGCTATCGCTTCGACGCCTACCGCAAGAAAAAGAGAGAGGGCGCGGTCGAACTCGTTTGTCCCGAAGGCATTGATCGGGACCGCGCCGAAAGCATTGTTTCCGGCTGTTTTCTTGCGCGCGACCTCGTCAACACGCCGGTAAACGACATGGGGCCGGACGATCTGGAAAAGGCCGTTCGCGATCTGGCTCTCGACTGCTCCGCCTCCGTGGAGGTGATTGCCGGCGATGCGCTGCTTGAAAGCAATTTTCCGATGATCCACGCCGTCGGCCGGGCGAGCGCGCAGGCGCCGCGCCTGATCGACATGACCTGGGGAAAGCCCGATGCGCCGAAGGTGACGCTGGTCGGCAAGGGCGTGTGTTTCGACACCGGCGGCCTGGACATCAAGCCGCCCTCCAGCATGCTTCTCATGAAGAAGGACATGGGCGGCGCCGCCAATGTTCTCGGGCTTGCCCGGATGATCATGAAGACGGGGCTCGATCTGCGTTTGCGGGTGCTTGTGCCGGCGGTCGAAAATTCCATAGCCGGCAACGCCTTCCGGCCTGGCGACATTCTGACCAGCCGGGCCGGCCTG
Organism: Rhizobiaceae bacterium MnEN-MB40S; assembly: GCA_024343425.1. Lineage (GTDB taxonomy): Bacteria > Pseudomonadota > Alphaproteobacteria > Rhizobiales > Rhizobiaceae > Flavimaribacter. Next base: position 209,825 of record BRLC01000003.1, on the reverse strand, counting down.
ACCGTCGAGATCGGCAACACCGATGCGGAAGGCCGGCTTGTGCTCGCGGACGCCATGGCGCTGGCCGACGAGGAAGAACCGGAGATCATGATCGACATGGCGACGCTGACCGGCGCCGCGCGGGTTGCGGTCGGAACGGACCTCGCTCCCTTCTTCTGTCATAGCGACAGTCTTGCGTCGGCGCTGCTTGAAGCGGCAGACAAGGCTTTCGACCCGCTCTGGCGCTTGCCCCTGTTCAAACCCTATGACCGGATGCTGTCGTCGCCGATCGCCGACCTCAACAATGCGCCGGCGGGCGGGTTCGCCGGATCGATCACGGCGGCGTTGTTCCTCAACCGCTTCGTCCAGAAGGCGAAGGAATGGGCGCATTTCGACATCTACGCCTGGAACCGGGCCGACAAGCCGCATGCGCCGGCCGGCGGCGAGGCGCAGGCCATTCGCGCGCTCTACACGATGCTGGAAGACCGCTACGGAAACTGATCGCTGCAGGTTTTGACCCGATGGCGGCAAACTGATACGGTAGCGAAACGATAGTTGCGCCGATGAGTGTAGAGCCGCATGACCGTACATCTGAGAGCGTCCGAGGCGCTCTATCTCTGGCGTAGCGCCATGCTGGCGATGGTTCGCAATGACGGGCCGGATCTGACGCAACGTCAACTGACCATCCTTCTGCAGATTTATCTAGAACCGCCGCCGCACACGGTAAGGGGGCTGGCGGCGCTGCTCGGCGTCACGAAACCGGTCATCACCCGCGCCCTCGACACGATGGGCGCAATGGGTCTGGTGCACCGCACGAGAGACAAGACCGACCGGCGCAATGTCGTCATCCAGCGCACGGTCGAGGGTTCCGAATATATTGAGCAGCTCGGACGCATCATCGTCCGTCAGGGAGAGGAACTGGGCGTATGAGCGCGGCGCCAGACAGACGCTTGAACGCCTATCGAGCCGATCTTGCCGATAGCCGGCTTCGTGGCGTCGTAGACGCCGCCGCCTATGTCACAAGCAGGCCTGCCGCCATTGTCGCACCTGTTTCCAATGTCCACGCCAGACCGGACCGGGCGTCCGAATGCGCTTCCCAGGCCCTCTACGGCGAAACAGTCAGCGTTTTCGAGGAAAAAGACGGTTGGCTCTGGGTCCAGTGCGACGCCGATGATTATGTCGGCTATGTCGCGGCTGAAGATGTGGCGGAAAGGCAAGCCGAACCGACCCATATCGTCACAGTTCCGCGCACATTTCTCTATGACGGGGCCGACTTGCGCCATCGCGTGGAAGCAACCCTCTCAATGGGCAGCCGGCTAAAAATGACCGGGACAACGGAGACCCGAGGCACGCAATATGCGATGACGCAGGACGGTTTCGCCCTGATCGCCAACCATGTGGCGCCGCTCGATTATCGCGCAGACGACTATGTGGATGTCGCAGGTCGGTTCCTGGAGACGCCCTATCTCTGGGGCGGACGTTCGGGTTTCGGTCTCGACTGCTCGGGCCTGGTGCAACTCGCCGTGATGATGGCGGGCGCCAAGGCGCCGCGCGACACCGACATGCAGGCGGCCGGCGTCGGCGATGCAGTGGATCCGGGGCCGGACTATGGCGAACTGCGCCGCGGCGATCTCGTCTTTTGGAAAGGTCATGTCGCGATCATGAGCGACCGTGAAACCATCCTGCATGCAAGTGGACACACGATGATGGTGACAGAAGAGCCGCTTGCCGACGCCGTTTCACGCATAGCGCATCTCTACGGCTCGCCGACCGGCTTTCGTCGCCCGAAGTTTCAGTAGTTCCGGCTGCGGTCGACGAGGTTTTTCAACGCCCCGCCGGCGTCGTGGCGATCCATCTGTTCCAGCATTCCCGGCACGATTGCGCTTGCGACCGAGGTCGCCGCCGCATGCGGCGTGATGAAAATGCGCTCGTCCAGCCACAGAGGACTGTCCGGGGAAAGGGGCTCGCCATTGAAGACGTCGAGGCTCGCCGCCGACAGCAGTCCCCTGTCGAGCGCCGTCACAATGTCCTCCTCGATCTGCTGACCGCCGCGCCCGGCGTTGATCAGGACCGGCGCGCCGAATGGACCGCCTTTCTTCAGCTTCTCGAACAGCGGCAGAGACAGGATGTGGCGCGTCTCGTCGGTCAGCGGCAGCAGGCATACGATGATGTCGCTGATCTTCAGGAAATTATCGAGGCCGTCGTCGCCTGCGAATGACTGCACGCCCTCCATGGTCTTCGGGCTGCGCGACCACCCCGCAACCTGAAAACCGAGGGCGCGAAGCTTGCGGGCGGCGTCCTGCCCGAGGGCGCCAAGACCGAGAATGCCCACGGTGACGTCGCCTGCGACCGGTTGGTCGAGGTCCTCGCCCCACAGGCGCTGTGTCTGCTGGCGCCGGTAGCGGTCGCCCTGCCGGTGATGGTCGAGGACGCGCCAGACGACATATTCGCTCATCCGGTACGTCAGATCTTCCGCCACGACGCGCACGATCGGCACATCGGGAAGATCCGGATCGCGAAACAGGTGATCGACGCCGGCGCCCACGGAAAAGATCGCCTTGAGATTGGGCAGAGACGCCAGCAGTCCCGGCTCCGGCGCCCAGGCGACCGCGTAATCGATGGACGGGTCGCCGTGCTCGACAGGCGCACGCACGACTGGCCGGTCTTTCGACGCCTTGTTGAGGAAGGCGTGCCAGGAATCCCCCATCTCGCCTTTCATGGCGAGCAATATTGCGCCCTTGGTCTGCGTCACGCGGTCCCCTTTATGCCGTGTGTGGATTATTCGCTCACCACGCCCTCCGGCGCGGTTTCCAGGTTGAAGGCGGCGGCCATCAGCGCCCTGGTGTAATCGGTCTGCGGATGATCGAAGATCTGATCGGACGGCCCCTGTTCCACGATATTGCCATTGCGCATCACGATGACATTGTTCGCCAGCGCGCGAACCACTTTCAGGTCGTGGCTGATGAACAGATAGGCGAGGTTGTGGGTAGCCTGCAGCTTGCGCAGCAGATCGACCACCTGCGCCTGCACGCTCATGTCGAGCGCCGAGGTCGGCTCGTCCAGCATCACGAAGCGCGGGCTGAGCACCATGGCGCGCGCAATGGCGATGCGCTGACGTTGGCCGCCTGAAAATTCATGCGGATAGCGCCATCGGGTCGAAGGGTCGAGCCCCACTTCCTTCAGAGCATCGACCACCTTGCGGTCGCGCGCCTCCACGTCGAGACCAGGTTCATGGATGCGCAAGCCTTCAGCGACGATTTCGGAGATCGACATGCGCGGAGACAAAGAGCCGAACGGATCCTGGAAGACGATCTGCATCTGGTCGCGCAGCGGCCGCATCTCGCGGAAGGAGTAGCGCCCGATATCCTTGCCGACAAAGCCGATCTGTCCTTCCGACGAGATCATGCGCGTCAACGCGAGGCCGAGCGTCGTCTTTCCGGATCCGGATTCTCCGACGATTCCGAGCGTCTGGCCGGCCCGCAAGGTCAGGTCGATCCCGTCCACAGCCTTGACGTGGTCGACGGTTCGCCGCAGCAAACCTTTCTTGATCGGAAACCAGACCTTCACCTGTCGGCCTTCGATGACGATCGGCGCCGCGTCGTCCGTCTCCGGCGGCGCGCCGCTTGGTTCGGCGGCCAGGAGATGTTTGGTGTAGTCATGCGACGGAGCTGTGAACACGTCTTCCGTCGCGCCTGATTCGACGATGCGCCCGCCGGTCATGACGCAAACCCGGTCGCTGATCTTGCGAACGATCCCGAGATCGTGCGTGATGAACAGCATCGACATGCCGTACTCCTGCTTCAAATCCTCGAGAAGCGCCAGGATCTGCGCCTGCACCGTCACGTCCAGGGCTGTCGTTGGTTCGTCGGCGATCAGCAGTTTCGGCCGGTTGGCGAGCGCCATGGCGATCATTACGCGCTGGCGCTGCCCGCCGGAAAGCTGGTGCGGATAGGAGGCGAGTCGCTGCTCTGCGTCGCGTATGCCGACCTGCTCAAGCAGTTCAAGCGTCCGCGCTTTGGCCGCTTTCTCGCCCATGCCCTGATGCAGCTTCAGAACCTCGCCGATCTGCTTTTCCACTGTGTGGAGCGGATTGAGCGACGTCATCGGCTCCTGGAAAATCATGCCGATCTGGTTGCCGCGCACCTGTCGCAGGCGCTTCTCGCCGGCGCTCAGAAGATCGTCGCCCGCAAACATGATCTTGCCCGACGGATGGCTTGCCGCCGGATATTGAAGCAGCTTGAGCACCGAAAGCGCCGTGACCGACTTGCCGGAGCCAGATTCACCGACCAGCGCGACCGTTTCCCCGTTTGCGATGTCGAAGGACACGCGGTCGACGGCCAGCGTCTCGTTCTCGCCCTGGCGAAAGAGCACGGACAGATCGCGTATGGTGAGCAGCGGTTCGGTCAACTGAATGTCTTTCGCGGGTCGAAGGCGTCGCGCGTGGCTTCGCCGATGAAAATCAGCAAAGACAGCATCAGCGATATGATGACGAAAGCCGTGATGCCCAGCCAGGGCGACTGCAGATTGTTCTTGCCCTGCGCGATCAGTTCGCCCAGCGACGGCGAGCCCGGCGGCAGTCCGAGTCCGAGGAAGTCGAGCGACGTCAGCGTCGCGATCGATCCTGAAAGGATGAAGGGCAGAAAGGTCAGCGTCGCCACCATGGCGTTGGGCAGCAGATGGCGATAGATGATCGTCGCGTTGCCGACGCCCAGCGCCCGCGCCGCGTTTACATATTCGAAATTGCGGGCGCGGAGGAATTCAGCGCGAACAACGCTGACAAAGGCGACCCAGGAAAACAGCAGCATGATGCCGAGCAGCACCCAGAATCCCGGCGGGAGGATGGAAGCGATGATGATCAGCACGTAGAGCACAGGCACGGCCGACCAGATTTCGATGAAGCGCTGGAACGTCAGGTCGATCCAGCCGCCGAAGAAGCCTTGAATCGCGCCGAGCCACACGCCGATGACGGCGGAGAGCCCGGTCAGGATCAGACCGAACAGCACCGATATCCGGAACCCGTAGATGACGCGGGCAAGCACGTCGCGCGCCTGGTCGTCGGTGCCAAGCCAGTTGAGGTTTCCAAGTGTGCAATCCGGATCGTCGCTGCCCTCCAGATAGGCGGAACAGCGCTGTTCCTTCTCCATCAGCCAGAAGGGCGGGGTGGGCGCCGAATGGGGCACCTCGGAATTGCGGGTGAGATAGGAATATCGGATCGGCGGCCACAGGACCCAGCCATTGTCCGTTATTTCCTGGTTGATCATCGGATCGCGATAGGCGGTCACGGCGTAGAAGCCGCCGAATTTCTCTTCCGGATAGTCGACAAGCACGGGAACCAGGAGTTCGCCCTTGTACCAGGCGAGCAGCGGCTTGTCGTTGGCGATGAATTCCGCAAACAGGCTGAGCACGAACAGAACGAGGAATATCCATAGTGACCAGTAGCCGCGCCGGTTCGAGCGGAAATTCTGCCATCTGCGTTTCGTGGTTGGCGAGAAGAACCCTTTCGGAGGGCCATCGAGCGCCTTGGCGTTGTCGACCGTCTGTTCCATGTCAGACGTCCCGCCGCTCGAAATCGATCCGCGGATCGATCCAGGTGTAGATCAGATCGGAGACAAGGCCCACCACCAGCCCCATCAGGGAGAAGATGAACAGCGTTGCGAAGACAACGGGATAGTCGCGGTTGATCACAGACTTGTAGCCGAGCAGCCCAAGGCCATCGAGATTGAATATAGTCTCGATCAGCAGAGATCCGGAAAAGAAGGACGATATGAACGCCGCCGGAAAGCCGGCGATCACGATCAGCATGGCGTTGCGGAAGACATGGCCGTAAAGAACCTGATTCTCGGTCAGCCCCTTGGCGCGCGCCGTGGTCACGTACTGTTTCCTGATCTCGTCGATGAAGGAGTTCTTGGTCAGAAGCGTTGTCGTCGCAAAAGCCGCCAGAGAAAGCGCAAGCAGCGGCAGTGTCAGGTGCCAGAAATAGTCGAGGATCTTTTCCCACCAGGGCAGGTCCGAAAAGTTCTCCGACACCAGGCCGCGAAGCGGAAACACGTCAAAGAACGAACCGCCGGCGAACAGCACGATCAGCAGGATTCCGAACAGGAAGCCGGGAATGGCGTAGGCGATGATGATCACGCCGGACGTCCATATGTCGAACCGGGACCCGTCCGTCACTGCCTTCTTGATCCCGAGCGGCACGGAGATGATGTAGGACAAAAGCAGGATCCAGATCCCCAGCGAGATGGAAACCGGCAGTTTCTCCTTGATCAGGTCTATGACCGAAATGTCGCGAAAGAAGCTCTCTCCGAAATCGAACCGCATGAAATCCCACATCATCATGAAAAAGCGTTCCGTGGGCGGCTTGTCGAAGCCGAACTGCTTTTCGAGCTTTTTTATGAAGTCCGGATCGAGGCCCTGTGCGCCCCGGTAGGTTGACGACGCGTCAGCGCCGCCCGCCGGCTGGTTCTGGAAATCGCCGCCGCCGGAAATTCTCTCGGTCGCGGAATTGCCCTGTCCGGAAAGGTCCGCCAGGATCTGCTCCACGGGTCCGCCGGGCGCAAATTGCACGACAAGGAAGGACAAGGCCATGATTCCGATCATCGTCGGAATGATCAGGAGCAGCCGTCGAACGATATAGGCGCCCATCAGCGCTTATCCTTGCCGGTTGCGAATGCCGTCATTCGAATCAATCTGTTCCCGTCCCGCTCTGGCTTCATCTGCCGATCGCACGCGCCTTGTCTTCGTCGAACCACCACAGTGATTCGACAGGCCATCCGTAGTCCGGCTTTGTATCAGGGAATCCGAACATGTCCCAGAATGCAACCTTGTGATCCGCCGAATACCAGTTCGGAATCCAGTCGAGCCGCGCTCTTTCGACACGATCGAGCGCGCGCATGGCCGTCACCAGCGCTTCGCGGCTTTCGGCATTGCCGACATGGGCGAGCAGATCGTCATAGACGCCGCTTAGCGCACCCGGATAATTGTTCGAACCCTCGACGGTCGCATAGGAATCGGCAAACATCGACGCCAGACTTTCCCGGGTCGGCGTGGCGCTCATCGACATGGCAAGGCCCACCATGTCGAAATCGAATGTATCGAGCCGCGACTGGAATTGCACCGGATCGACCAGTCGAACCGAGGTTTCGATGCCGACCCGACGCATGTTTTCCACAAGGCCGGATAAAACCCGCTCAAAAACCGGCGACCGGATGAGAATTTCGACCGACAGGGACTCGCCATCCTTCTTCAGCACTTGCCCGTCACGCGTCCAGCCCGCGTCGCCGAGAAGGGTCACAGCCTGCCGGAGCAGGGCGCGGTCGCGCCCGGATCCATCCGAAACGGGCTGCGTCACGGCTTCGCCGAAGGCGGCTTCCGGCAGCCTGTCTCTCAGCGGTTCGAGGATGGCAAGTTCTGCCTCCGTCGGCATACCGGTCGCAACGAACTCGGACTTCTCGAACAGGGATTGCGACCGCTCATAGGCGTTGTAGAAGATCTTGTCGTTGGTCCATCTGAAGTCGAAGCAAAGATTTATCGCCTGCCTGACGCGCCAGTCGGCAAAGCGCGCGCGACGCTGATTGACCGGCCAGGCCTGCATCATCGGTCGACGCTCGGCGGGAAAGGTTCTCTTGATCACGCGGCCCTGTGTGATCGCCGGGAAAGTGTATTCGGTCGCCCAGCTCTTGGACGTGAACTCCTCGCGAAACTGGATCTCGCCCTTCTTGAACTGCTCGAAACCGGCCTGCCGGTCGGCGAAGAACTCGATGCGCAACGTGTCGAAATTGTTCTGGCCGCGGACAGTCGGCAGATCCCGGCCCCAGTAATCTTCGACGCGGCCATATTCGATGAAGCGGCCGGCGTCCACGCGCGACGGTCGATAGGGGCCGGATGAGAGGGGAATATCCAGGTTGCTGGAATCGAAGGGATGTTCCGAATAATAGGCCTGCGACAGCACCGGAATTTCCACGGCTGCGAGGATCGCGTTCGCCGACTGGTCGCCGCTGAAGCGCAGTTCCAGAGTGCGCTCATCTACAGCGACGGCCTCGGTCAACTCCCTCAGCGTGATGACGATGTTGGGGTGACCTTCTTCCTTGAGAAGGGTGTAACTGTAGGCGGCGTCTGAAGCGGTCACTGGGGATCCGTCGTGAAACCGGGCTTCCGGCCGCAATCCGAACTGCCAGACATTGCGATCTTCGGAGACTTCGACCCATTCGGCCAGGTGGCAATATTGCGCGTCGGGTTCGTCCAGCGCCCGCACCATCAGACTGTCGAAGCATAGCTCCATGCGCGGCGGGGCGTCGCCGCGCAGAATGAAGCTGTTGAGCGTGTTGAATGTCTGGACGTTCTGGTTGTACTGCCAGTTCGGCGGCTGGAAATTGAACAGACCGCCTTTCGGCGCCTGCGGATCGACATAGTCGAAATGGGTGAAATCGGCCGGATATTTCAGGTCTCCGAAAGCAGAAATGCCGTGCAGGCGCGTATTGCTCGGAACTTGCGCGAAGGCAAGACGCGCCGGCGTCAGCATGGCGGCTGCGCCAAGCCCGGAGGCGAGAAGGAAAGTTCGACGGTCCAGAGCCGCCATCAGTCCGTCGCCTTCTTCGACCACCAGATCGACGGAAAGCCGAGTGAGTAGGTCGGCAGCGGTTCGGGATAGGCCAGGAAACTCCAATAGGCCACACGCGCTTTTCTCAACGTGTAGGAGGGAACGACATAGCGGCCGGCGAGCAGCACCCGGTCAAGCGCCTTCGCAGCGGCCACCAGCGTATCGCGGTCTTCGGCGAAGACGATTTCCTTGATCAGCGCGTCGACGCCCGGATCGGAAATGCCGGCGTAGTTCGCCGAACCTTCCCGGTTCGCCGCAGCCGAGCCCCAAAATTCCATCTGCTCGTTGCCGGGCGACAGGGACTGGCCCCATCCGCTGTAGATCATGTCGAAGTCCCGGCTGCGCTCGCGGTTGGTGTATTGCGCCGGATCGACGGAGCGCACCGTCGCCTCGACGCCGATCCGCTTCAGGTTCTGGGCATAGGCCTGGGCGACGCTTTCAATAATGGGACCATTGAGCAGGATTTCGAAGCCGAAGGACTCGCCGGTTTCGATATTGACCATCTTGCCGTCGCGGATTTCGTAGCCGGCTTCGCCGAACAGGCGAATGGCCTCGCGCAGATTGTTGCGCTGGTTTGCGCGATCGCCGCCGACCGGGTTCTTGTATTCTTCGGTAAAGACCTCGTCGGGAACGAGGTCGCGCACCGATTCGAGTATTTCCAGCTCCTTGCCCTGCGGCAGGCCGCTGGAGGCAAGTTCGCTTCCATAGAAGAAGCTGCCGATGCGCTCATACTGATCGAAGAACTGGGTGCGGTTGAGCTCCTCGAAATCGAAGACCTGATTGAGCGCCTCGCGCACACGCGGATCCTTGAACCTGTCGCGACGCAGATTGGGAATAAAACCGACCATGACGCCCGAGGACCTGTAGGGGTTCTCGAACATGTCCCGGACGATCCGCCCGTCCTCGACCGCCGGGAAATCATAACCATTGGCCCAGCGCTGCGCCCTGTTCTCGAGCCAGAAATCCACCTTTCCGGCCTTGAAGGCCTGGAATTCGGAATCCCTGCTGGTGAAGTACTCGTAGCGAATCGTATCGAAATTGTTGCTGCCTGCATTGACCGGCAGATCCTTGCCCCAATAGTCCTCGACCCGTTCGAAGACCATCGTGGAGCCCGGCGACAGGCTGGTGATCTTGTACGGTCCCGAGCCCATCGGAATTTCAAGGGTCGTGCGTTCGATGGAGCGCTGCTCGCCCTTGTCGTTCGTTCCTTCCCACCAGTGTTTCGGCAGAACGAGGAGCTGACCGAGAATCTGCGGCAGCTCGCGGTTGTTCTTTTCGTCGAAAGTAAAGGTGACGTCGCGCTCTCCGGTTTTTTCGGCGCCGACCACATGCTGAAAGTAGAAATGCCGCTGGGGATCGAGTTCGACGACATTTTCGAAGCTCCAGATCACGTCCTCGGGCGTGACGGGCGTTCCGTCGTGCCAGCGTGCGCCCTCTCTCAGGCGATAGGTCGCCGAGGAATAGTCGTCGGGAAAGCTGACCGCCTCCGCAAGCAGGCCGTATTCCGAATTGATCTCGTCCATGGACGAGGTCATCAGCGTTTCGAAAACGAGGCCGAGGCCTTCGGCGAGGTCGCCCTTGGCGAGCAGCGGGTTCAGCGTGTCGAACGTGCCATTGGCCGACACCCGGACTTCGCCGCCTTTCGGCGCATCCGGGTTGACGTAGTCGAAACGCTGGAAATCAGCCGGATATTTCGGAGTTCCGATGAGCGACGACGCATGTCGCCACACCATGTCGTCGGCGACCGCAGGCGCGGGGAGAAGATTGAGCATTGCGAGGCCGGTCAGCATGCCGGCAAGGATGGCGGGACTGCGTCTGGATAGAGAACGATCCGTCACCGTGATCTCCCGTTGTGTGAGGCGTCATTGCTGTCGTTAAGTACATAAACAAAAGCAATAGGCGGTCAATGCATCGACCCATGAAGGTCAAATGTGACGAAGAACGGGCAAAAATTATGAACAATCGGTAAGGTTCGCCGATACGAAAAAGGCCGGGCGCGAGCCCGGCCTCATCACGGATTGTTTTATTCAACGTCAGTTCGAAGATTCTGTTTCCGTTGCCGTCGGCTCCGCTGCTTTTTCTTCCAGCGCGTCGACATCGGTCGTCACGGCGTCGGCGCCCTCTGCGGCCGCCTCATCCAGCGTCTTGGATTCCTCGGCCTTTTCTTCCGCCGTTTCAGCCGGCGTCATTTCGGAGGAGCCGGACATGTCTTCGGCCGCGGTCGCATCGCTGGCGGCCTCCGGCGTGGCAGAGGCTTCAGTCGCTTCCGGTGTCGTTTCGGCTTCCGCCGCCTCGAGCTCCGGCGTGGGGAGCGGCAGCAGCTCAGGCGACTGCTCCCTCAGATACGCAATCACATTGGCGCGATCTTCCGGCTTTTTCAGGCCGGCGAAGCTCATCTTGGTGCCACTGAGGAATTTCTTCGGATTGTCCAGGAACTCGCTGAGATTCTGGTACATCCAGTGGGTTTCGCCGCCAGCGGCGTATTCGACCATGGCCGGCGAATAGGCGAAGTCCGTGGCGCTGGCCACCGGTCGACCAAGCACATGCCACAGGTTGGGGCCGACCTTGTTGGCGCCGCCATCATCGACTGTGTGGCAGGACTGGCACTTCTTGAAAACATTGGCGCCGGCCTCGGCGCTGGCGCCCGCCATTAGGGTTGCGATCTGGAACGGACCCGCATCTTCCTTGCCGCCGGCTTCCCCGCCCCCTTCGGTCACCTCGATCTCGAAGCCTTCCTTGACCGGTTCCCTGGTGTGGAAAATGGCGTCGGAAGCGATCGACACGGTCATGACAACGAAAACCACCGTGAGAAAAGCGCCGGCGATTGCGTTGAAATAAGAGCTGTTCATCTTCGGGGGCTCCATGTTATGCCGGTCCTTCCCCGAAACCGGCACAAGTCTCGATTTGGCGCGGAACCTATGTCTTTTGCCTTGCTGTTGCAACACTGTTTATAACCGCTCCAGAAAGTCACTTCCAGTCCGCGAAGCAGAACCGGTCCCCAGATGTCGTCCAGCAGCAATATTGTCCTGATTCCCGCGCGCATGTCCTCGACGCGGCTGCCTGGCAAGGTGCTCGCCGACATCGGTGGAAAACCGATGATCGTCCAGGTGGCCCTGCGCGCCCGCGAAGCCGCAATCGGTCCGGTTGCGATCGCGACCGACAGCCGCGAGGTGGCGGACGCCGCACAACGCGAAGGCTTTGAGGCGATCCTTACCCGGCCCGATCATCCATCCGGATCGGATCGTGTTTTCGAGGCCCTGCAAGCCCTTGATCCTGATGGGAAAATTGAAACAATCGTGAACGTCCAGGGTGATCTTCCCACGGTGCGTCCAGAGACGGTTCGCGCGGCTTTCGCGCCTCTCGAAAACCCGCAGACGGATATTGCAACCGTCGCAGCGGTGATTTCGGAGGCGGAAGAAAAGACCAATCCGAACGTCGTCAAGGTGGTCGGGTCTCCGCTGTCGGAGAAAAGGCTGAGGGCTCTGTATTTTACCCGCGCTGCCGCGCCTCACGGCGACGGGCCGCTCTACCACCACATCGGTCTTTACGCCTGGCGCCGCGACGCTTTGTCCCGGTTCGTGTCGTTGCCGCGATCGACGCTCGAAACGCGGGAATCGCTCGAGCAATTGCGCGCGCTTGAGGCCGGCATGCGCATCGACGTGGAAATCGTCGGCGAGGTTCCGCTGGGCGTCGACACCGGGCCCGATCTGGAGCGCGCGCGGCAAATTCTTGCCGATCCCCGCGCGTTCGGCTAAAGCGCAGACACAAAACGACAAACAATCAGGGCAGGCAAATGAACAGGATCTCGTTTCAGGGCGAATACGGCGCCAATTCGGACATGGCTTGCCGCGACATGTTCCCCGAGATGGATCCGATGCCGTGCCGCACCTTCGAAGACGCCTTCAACGCCGTCAAAAGCGGTGAAGCGCAGCTTGCGATGATCCCGATCGAGAACACAATCGCGGGCCGCGTCGCGGATATCCATCACCTGCTGCCGGAATCAGGTCTGCATATCGTCGGCGAATATTTCATGCCGATCCATTTCCAGTTGATGGTGATTCCGGGCGGGAAGATCGAGGACATCAAGACGGTCCACAGCCATATCCATGCGCTCGGCCAGTGCCGCAAGATCATGCGCGAAAATGGCTGGCAGCCGGTCGTCGCCGGCGACACCGCCGGCGCGGCGCGCCTCGTCGCCGAAAAGGGTGATTCGTCCATGGCGGCGCTCGCGCCGCTTCTGGCCAAAGACATGTACGGCCTCGATATCCTGATGGAGAATGTCGAGGACACAGACGACAACGTCACCCGGTTCGTTATCCTGTCGGCGGAAAGCGTCATGGCGCCGCGCGAGCGCGATGATGACCTCATCGTCACGACCTTCATCTTCAACGTGCGCAACCTTCCGGCGGCGCTCTACAAGGCGATGGGCGGTTTCGCCACCAACGGCGTCAACATGACGAAGCTCGAAAGCTATCAGCTGGAAGGGCGGTTCACCGCGACCCAGTTCTACGCCGACATCGAGGGCCATCCCGATGATCTGAACGTGTCGCGGGCGCTCGAGGAACTCAGTTTCTTTTCCACCAAGGTGCGGGTGCTCGGCGCCTACAAGGCGCATCCCTTCCGCTATGAGCAGGACCGCAACGGTTAAAGCCGCGTGCGCGCCCGCATCGCGGCCGACAGCGTGCCCTCGTCGAGATAGTCGAGTTCGCCGCCTACTGGCACGCCGTGCGCCAGTCGTGTGACGGAAAGATCAAGGCCTTCAAGCTGATCGGTGATGTAGTGGGCGGTGGTCTGACCTTCCACCGTCGCGTTGACGGCGATGATGATCTCCTTGACGTCGCCGCCTGAAGCCCGCTCCACCAGCGCCTTGATGTTGAGATCGTCGGGACCGACGCCGTCGAGCGGCGACAGCGTGCCGCCAAGCACGTGGTAGAGCGCGTTCAGCGCGCCTGCCCGTTCCAGGGCCCAGAGATCGGCGACATCCTCGACCACGACGATCACGCTGCGATCGCGCCGCGGGTCGGTGCAGATCGTGCAGGGGTCGCTGGTGTCGACATTGCCGCAGGTCGAACAGACGCCGACGTGATCGTAGGCCTCGCGCATCGCGTCGCCGAGAGGGCCCAGCAACTGGTCCTTCTTCTTGATCAGGTGCAGGGCGGCGCGCCGCGCCGAGCGCGGCCCGAGCCCCGGCACCTTGGCCAGCAGTTGGATAAGTTTTTCGATCTCGGGTCCGGCGACGCTCTTGCTCATGCCTGCCTTTTTAACGTGATTCGAGACGAATGGCAGCGCAGGAGTTGGCGGAAAACCGGTGGCGTTTGCCGGCCGCCCACACTATGTGTGATCAGGATTTTGAATGATGCGCAACGCATCGATGGGATGACAAGATGACGAAAACACTCAAGGTCGCCGTCCAGATGGACCATGTCTCAACGATCCAGATTGCGGGCGATTCGACCTTTGCCATGTGTCTGGAAGCCCAGCAGCGCGGCTATGAGCTGTTCCACTACACGCCGTCGCAGCTGTCGCTGTTCGACGGCAAGACCATCGCCACGATGGAGCCGATGACCCTGCAGGACAGGGAAGGCGATCATTACAGTCTCGGCGAACCGCGCCGCGTCGAGCTCGCCGCCATGGACGTGGTGCTGCTGCGTCAGGATCCGCCCTTCGACATGTCCTACATCACCTCGACGCATCTGCTCGAGCGCGTTCATCCCGAAACGCTGGTGGTCAACGATCCAGCCTGGGTGCGCAACTCTCCCGAAAAGATCTTCGTGACCGAGTTTCCGGACCTCATGCCGAAGACCCTGATCACAGCCGACCCGAAGGAGATCGTCGCCTTCCGCAAGGAAATGGGCGATATCATCATCAAACCTCTCTATGGAAACGGCGGCGCCGGGATCTTCCATCTGAAGAATGATGATCGCAACCTCTCTTCGCTGCTTGAACTGTTTGCCGAGATGTATCGCGAACCGCTGATCGCGCAGCAGTACCTTCCGGCGGTGAGACAAGGCGACAAGCGCATCATCCTCATCGATGGCGAGCCGGTCGGCGCGATCAATCGCGTGCCGTCCGAAACCGATTCGCGATCCAACATGCATGTCGGCGGCCGCGCCGAACCGTCTGAGCTCACGCAACGCGAGGAGGAGATTTGCGCCCGTATCGGCCCGTCCTTGCGCGAACGCGGTTTCCTGTTCGTGGGCATCGACGTGATCGGCGACTACATGACGGAAATCAACGTGACCTCGCCGACCGGCATTCGCGAGGTGAAAAAATTCGGCGGCGCCGATATCGCCGCCCTGTTGTGGGACGCCATTGAAGCAAAAATCGCTGTTTGACGCACAAATGGAACGCGCCACAAAAGCGGCGCGAACGGTGAGCTAAAACGCGGTCGCTTGTGGCTATTGGACGACCGGTCCGCCGCGAACGCGCGGACGTTCCGGCAGGTCGAGCTCCTCGTCCGGCGCGCCGGGCGTTGCGAAGTTGAAGGCCTTGTAAAGGCGCACGCCGAAGACATGCGAGCCGACGCTGTCCTCGTCCACATAGGCGTAGCCCAGCGTCAGATCGAGACCATTGTCGAACTCGTAGCCGCCGGAAAGCTGGACGAAGGACGTGTCTTCCGAACCGCCGCCATCAAGATTGATGTCGCGAAGCGCGCCGGCGAGTTCGCCATGCCATGAGCCATTGCTGAGTTCCAGACCGGCGGTGAAGTAGGTGCCGTCATCGAGCGTGCCGCCGATATTGTTGAAATAGGCCACTTCGCCGGTGACGTTCATGGTGACGCCGTTGGCGTATTCGTTTTCGTAAGCCAGACCGAAAACATAACCGGTCTGGTCGGCGACATCGCCTATACCTGCGGAAAGATAGGTGAAGCCGAGATTGTAGCTGAGGCCGGGCAGCGCCGCCATCTCCTCGCCGCTGAGGGCGACTGCGTAGTTGTTGAATCGTTCGGTATTGGCCGACCCGCCGTCGGACAGCGAGACGCGGCCGCGATTCGTAATCAGCGATTCGGACAGCACCGTTGTATCGGCGAAGAAGGTGTTGGCGGCGAGCGTGTGGGCGCCGGCGTCGCCGAGATCGAATTCATAGGCGAATCCCAGAGCGATCATTTCGGTGATCTCGTAATCCTCGGCCAGCGAGGTGCCGTAAAGACCGGGCGTATTGTCCCACGCCTGTCCGAACTCCGGACCGTATTTACCGGCGAGCAGCGACAGTCCGCCGACATCGGCTTGCAGGTGGATTGTATCCATATAGAGCCCGACATCTTCGAAATAGCTGTCCTCTTCCGGATCCTCCAGCTGCTCCATGGTCAGGCCGACAACGACCTTGAAATACTCGTTCAGGCCGAGTTCGGCGGCGAACCCGATCGTCGGATACAGATTGTTGAATTCGGCGTCGGGATCGTCGGAATTGAAGACGAGGTCGTTTTCCAGCTCCACTTCCAGTTCGGCGATGATGAATGGATAGCTGACGGTCTGGACAGCAGGAGCAGCGACAATCTCAACCTCCGTCAGATCGGCTGCGATCGCCTGCCCGCCGAAAGTGGCTGCGCCAACGAGCGCCACCATGGCGGCCGCCGGCTTGACGGGGCTTGAATGCGTTGAGCCGACCAGGTTGCGCGTGTTGAAAATCGAGTCCCTCATAGACCTCTCCTGTCTGATTGTCTGGATATTCCGATAATGCAAATCATTCTCATCCGCTCTGTACTGTTTGTGGAATTGGAGATCAAGCTTAATGAGAATGCGACTCAAATGCACTTGATGCCAATCCGTGTTTCGCGCCGGTCTGAGCGCTCAGGAAGTCGTATCCCCCAAGATCCCCTCATGTGACCGTGCCGAGACCACAGGCTTCAGAATATGATACGTAATAACATTACATATCCTCGACGACAGGCTCTGTCCATCGGTATTTCATTAGCCGGTTGCCAATTTTTGGGTAAAGCGGCCGCACGGTCGCCATTAGCGAATGCTAATTCTCTAGAAGTGCGATAGCGGAGTGTCAATTGTAAACATGACACAAATTATCATGATAAATGCGACCGTATGTCGCTAGCGCCGAAACCCTGTCGCCCGTGTCAGGAAGAGGTTTCCAGCCAATCGCGGATCAGGTGATGCGCGATTGCTCCCGGCGGCGGTGAATTGAGGGTCTCGCTTCCCACCCGTCGCGAGAGAATCTCGGCGGTTTCTTCCCGATTGAACCAGCGGCAGTCTTCCAGTTCCCTCGTATCGGCAACGATGCGGTCGCTGAGCGCTTCGCCGTAGCAGCCGATCATCAGCGAATGCGGCATCGGCCAGGGTTGCGACGCATGATAGCGCACGGCGCCGATGCGGATACCCGATTCCTCCAGGGTTTCGCGCCGAACCGCTTCCTCGATTGTTTCGCCCGGCTCCAGAAAGCCGGCGAGGCAGGAATACATGCCCGGCGCAAAATGCGGGCTGCGGCCAAGCAGGCAGCGATCCGTCTTTTCGTCGATGGCCAGCATGATGACGACCGGATCGGTCCGCGGAAACATCTGGTTGCCGCATGAGGGGCATTCGCGCCGATAGCCGCCGGCGCGCGGTTGTGTCTTTTCGCCGCAACGTCCGCAAAAGCGGTGCGACATCGCCCAGGCGAGTAGGCTCGCGCCCTGTGCGAGTTCTCCGAGTTCGCTTCCGCGGACAAGGCCCTGCATGTAGATAGAGCGATGATCGATGGCCTTGATCGTGTCCGGGAGGTCATCCGGATCCCGCTTCACCGGAACCGCCAGCCGTGGCGCGCCGGAATCCGTATAGCCAAGCACAACGGCGTTTTCGAAATCCGGCGAAAGCGCGTCCAGGTCGGCGATGTCGTGAAGCGCGTCGAAACCGTCTCCATTCATCGCCAGATAGGCCCGGCCGCTGCGCATGGCGAAGGCCATGGCCCCGGCGGCGGCGAGCGCCTCCTCGAGCACGCTGTCTTCGCGATGTTCCGAACGGCGTTCCAGCCGGTTTCCTGCAAAGGCGACGAAACTGCTCGGTTCCGGCCCGTTCCCGTTAAAAAGCGACACTGTTTCTTTTCCTAAAGTGCGTCCACGATGGCGGCTTTCAACCCGTCGGCTTCTCCACGATCATAGGGGATAGCCGTTCCGACGCCCCAGACCGGTTTCGGCCAGGCCGCGTCGTCGGTTCTGCGCGCGATCACATGATAATGGAGCTGGCGGACCTGATTGCCAAGCGCGGCGACGTTGATTTTGGCGCAGCCCGTAACCTGCTTGAGCGCGCGCGCCGTTTCGCAGGTTTCGAATGTCAGGAGCGTCTGGTCGAGCGGCGTCAGGTGGTAGATCTCCTCGGCTTCCGGTCTCTGCGGGATCAAAAGCAGCCAGGGCCAGCGACTGTCGTTCATCAGCCGCAACTGGCACAGGCCCAGTTTCGAGACGAGCATGCTGTCGGCTTCCAGCACCCGATCCAGCTTGAATGCACTCATACAGTTTCCACCCCGGTTTCTTTTTCTGGCGAACCAGTTGCCGCAGCGTAACAGTTTTTTCTGCGATTGGCTTGCATTTCTGCGCCCGATTGACGATATGGGGCGCGGGAGGTTGGTGGTGGACGAGCCACTCGCCAACCGGGTCAGGTCCGGAAGGAAGCAGCCCTAACGAGCCAGGCACGGGTCGCCGTGCCAGCCTCCCACCCTCCCTGATATCCATAAAATGGCCGGTCCTCCACACCGGCGCCGCCTTTGCGCCGCGATCGCAGGCCGCTGCTATTGACTTGGCGCCGCCAGCAGGGCGATGCTTTCTCCATGCGGGCGTAACGGGACATTCTGGAGCGGATTTTGCTCCGACGGCGCCTTTCGTATTGATTGCACGCGCCGCAATCCGTTATGTCGGGCGGAACTGTCCGGGGAGCATTGATGAACGACGTCACGCAGGGTTATCGCGTACTGGCCAGAAAGTACCGTCCGCGGGATTTTGGCGACCTCATCGGCCAGGCGCCGATGGTGCGCACCCTGACGAACGCTTTCGAAACGGATCGCATCGCCCAGGCCTACATGCTGACCGGCGTGCGCGGCGTCGGCAAGACGACGACGGCGCGTATTCTCGCCCGCGCGCTGAATTACCGGACGGAAACGATCAACCGGCCGACCGTCGATCTGAGCGAAACCGGCGAGCATTGCGAAGCGATCATGGCGGGCAGCCATGTCGACGTCATAGAAATGGATGCGGCGTCCCACACCGGCATCGACGATATTCGCGAGATAATCGAGCAGGTTCGCTACAGGCCGGTCTCCGCGCGCTACAAGGTCTACATCATCGACGAGGTGCACATGCTGTCGACGCAGGCCTTCAACGGTCTGCTGAAGACGCTGGAAGAGCCGCCCGAGCACGTGAAGTTCATCTTCGCGACGACCGAGATCCGCAAGGTGCCCATCACCGTGCTGTCGCGTTGCCAGCGATTCGACCTGCGCCGCATCGAGGCGGCTGAACTGATCGATCATTTCCGTTCCGTCGCCGGCAAGGAAGGCGTCGCCATCGACGACGAATCGCTCGCCATGATCGCGCGCGCGGCTGAAGGTTCGGTGCGCGACGGCCTGTCGCTTCTCGACCAGGCGATCGCCCATGGCGGCGGCGCGATTGAGGCCGAAACGGTGCGCGGCATGCTTGGCCTCGCAGACCGGACCCGGATCGTCGACCTGTTCGAACAGGTCGCCGGCGGCGCCGTGGCGGAGGCGCTCGACACGTTCCGTGATCTCTACGACGCAGGCGCCAATCCCGTCGTCGTCCTGACTGACCTGGCCGACTTCACCCATCTCGTCACCCGGCTGAAATTCGTCGCCGGCGCGGCCGACGATCCCGCTCTCAACGAGGTCGAGCGCAAACGCGGCGCCGAGTTCGCTGGAAAGTTGTCCGTGCCGGTGCTGTCGCGGCAGTGGCAGATGCTGCTCAAGGGCATCGCCGAGACGGAGCAGTCGAACCGCCCGGTCAGCGCTTGCGAAATGGTGCTCATCCGGTTGACCCACGCCGCCAACCTGCCTTCGCCGGAAGAGGCGGCGCGCAGCCTGGACAAGGCGGTGTCGAACGCTGCGCCGTCTCCAGGCGGACCCGCGCCGTCGGCAACGCCGTCCTCCGCGTCGGTCTCGACGTCGGCCGTGTCTCCGGAGGCGCGCGTGTCCACCACGGTCCCGGGCAACGGCGAACCGGTCGCGCTGCGGCGCGTCAACGGCGACGCCGATCCGCGGCCGGAGCCCGCGTCGCTGGAAACCGCCGAAGCCGCGCCGGAGGTGGCGATCGCCTCCTTGTCCGAACTGGCGGAACTCGCAGGCAGCCACCGCGACCTGAAACTCAAGGCGATGATCCGCCGCTATCTGCGGCCCGTGCGCATCGAGCCCGGCCGGCTGGAAATCGCACTGCATGACGATACGCCGCGCGCCTTCATCGGCGAACTCGACGGACGGCTGAAGGAATGGACCGGACGGCGCTGGATCATCTCGATAAGCCGCGAGCCCGGCGGGCAAACGCTGGAAGAGATCGATTCCGAACGCCACGACAAACGGGTGCGCGACGCCGGCGAAGATCCGGATGTCGCCGCAATCCTCGCGCAGTTTCCCGGCGCCCGGATCCGCGACGTGCGAATCCGCGTTGACGAACAGGACGAATTGCCTTCAGAGCATCAAAGCGAGGAAGGAGACATCCTTCCCGAGGCGTTCGAAGAAGACTGAGACATGACACCAATCTAATGGAGACAAGCGATGCGTGACCTCATGGGAATGATGGGCAAGGTCAAGGAAATGCAGGAGAAGATGGCCGGTCTCCAGGAGCAGTTCGAGTCGATGCAGGTTGAGGGAACTTCCGGCGGCGGCCTGGTCACCGTCACCCTGAACGGCAAGGGCGTCATGTCGGCGCTGAAGATCGATCCATCGCTCATCAAGGAAGACGAGGCGGAAATCCTCGAAGACCTGATCCTTGCAGCCCACAATGACGCCAAGTCGAAAGTCGAGGCGGCGGTTCAGGAAAAGACCCAGGAACTCACCGCCGGCCTGCCGATCCCGCCCGGCTTCAAGCTGCCGTTCTGATCCCGATATCCGGATAGCGCCGCCTCTGCGGCGCTATCGATGTTTCAGCCCTGCTGCGCGGCTTTCAGTTCGCGCCGCCTGGCGTGGAGCACCGGTTCGGTGTAGCCGTTCGGCTGTTCGCGGCCTTTGAGCACCAGATCGAGCGCCGCCTGAAACTCGATGGAGTCGTCGAAACGGCCCGCCATCGGCGCATAGGCGGGATCGCCGGCGTTCTGTTCGTCGACGACGGCCGCCATGCGCTTCATCGTTTCGACGATCTGGTCTTCGTCCACAATCCCGTGATGCAGCCAGTTGGCCATGTGCTGGGACGAGATGCGTAAGGTAGCGCGGTCTTCCATCAGGCCGACATTGTTGATGTCGGGCACCTTGGAGCAGCCGACGCCCTGACCGACCCATCGCACGACGTAACCAAGGATGCCCTGCGCGTTGTTGTCGAGTTCGTGCTGGATATCCTCCGGCGTCCAGTTCGGGCGGTCGCTCACCGGAACCGAGAGAATGTCGTCAAGCTTCGCCTTCTGACGATCGCGCAGGCGCGCCTGCACGTCGGCGACGTCGACCGCGTGATAGTGGGTTGCGTGCAGCGTCGCCGCCGTCGGCGAAGGAACCCAAGCGGTGTTGGCGCCGGCCTTCGGATGGCCGATCTTCTGTTCGAGCATCGCCGCCATGAGGTCCGGCATCGCCCACATGCCCTTGCCGATCTGGGCGTGGCCGGAAAGCCCGCATTCGAGCCCGGTGTCGACGTTCAAGTCCTCATAGGCGGAAATCCAGGGAGCCTGTTTCATGTCGCCCTTTCGGATCATCGCGCCGGCTTCCATCGAGGTGTGGATCTCGTCGCCGGTCCGGTCGAGGAAGCCGGTGTTGATGAAGAAGACTCGCTCCTTCGCCTCGCGAATGCACTCCTTAAGATTGACCGTGGTGCGCCGTTCCTCGTCCATGATGCCCATTTTCAGCGTGTTACGGGCAAGGCCGAGAATATCCTCGACGCGCGAGAACAATTCGCAGGAAAAGGCGACTTCTTCCGGTCCGTGCATCTTCGGCTTGACGATATAGACAGAGCCTTCGCGCGAATTGCCGCGCCGGCCGTTCTCGCCGATATCGTGCAGGGCGATCATGGCGGTGACGAGCCCGTCCATTATGCCTTCCGGAACCTCTGCGCCGTCGCGATCGAGGATCGCCGGATTGGTCATCAGGTGGCCGACATTGCGCACCAGCATCAGCGAGCGGCCGGGAAGGGTCAGCGTCTCGCCGTTGCGGCCGGTGTAAGACCGGTCTTCGTTGAGGCGGCGGGTGAAGGTCGAGCCTCCCTTGCTCACCTCTTCGGCCAGATCGCCCTTCATCAGGCCCAGCCAGTTGCGGTAGACCACCACCTTGTCTTCCGCGTCGACGGCCGCGACGCTGTCCTCGCAGTCCATGATCGTGGTCATCGCCGATTCAAGGATGATGTCGGCAATGCCGGCCGCATCGCCGCTGCCGACCGTGCTGTCCGGATCGATGACAATGTCGAGATGCAGGCCGTTCTTCTTCAGAAGGATCGAGTCAGGTTTTTCGGGCGCGCCTGTGTAGCCGGCGAATTGCGCCGGGTTGGACAGACCGGCCGCGGCGCCGTCGGCAAGCGTGATGACCAGTTCGCCGCCGGCAACCTTGAGGCCCGTGACGTTCGTCCAGTCGCCGCTGATCGGGACCGAGCGGTTCAGGAAATCCCGCGCCCAGGCGATGACCTTGGCGCCGCGCACGGGGTTGTAGCCCTTGCCCTTTTCGGCGCCGTCTTCTTCGGAAATCGCGTCGGTTCCGTAGAGCGCGTCATAGAGCGACCCCCAGCGTGCGTTGGCGGCGTTGAGCGCGTAGCGCGCATTCATCACCGGCACGACAAGCTGCGGTCCGGCGATGGAGGCGATCTCCGGATCCACATTGGCGGTGGAAACCGCAAAATCCGGGCCTTCCGGCACAAGGTAGCCGATCTCCTCCAGAAACGCCTTGTAGGCTTCAAGGTCGGTCGGCTTGCCGTTTTCGCGATGCCAGGCGTCGATGGTCTCCTGCAATTCGTCGCGTCGGGCCAGCAATTCGCGATTGCGCGGCGCAAGCGCGTGAACGAGGTCCGACAGGCCGCTGAAGAAATGATCGGCGTCGATTCCCGTGCCCGGAAGGGCTTCGTCAACGATGAAATCATGCAGCTCGCGGTCGATCGTCAGGTCGTGGAGTTCGACAGTCGCCATGGTGTTCTTCCTGCTATTGAGGTGAAAAAGATGCGGCGAATATAACGACGGCGCCCCGGTTTCTGTCAATTTGGCGATAATGGAAAACATCTTTTCCAAATATGAAATAATATCTGCCGTTGGCCCTCCAATGGAAATGTTTTAGAGTTTTGGATGAAGTATCGTTGTCAGTGGCTGGGGGCCGCGTGTCCGACTTTTTCAATGTCGATCTTTTCCTGAAATTTGCCATAGCGCTTGCAGCGCTTCTCAACCCGTTGCTGGGGGTGCCGGTCTTCCTGAAGATGACAAGCGGATTCCAGCCCGCGGAGAAGCGCAAGGTCGCGCATGTGGTCGGCGTCACCATTTTCGTGGCGTGCATCATCATCCTGTTGATCGGCGAGGAAATACTGGCCTTTTTTGGCATTAGTATTCCGGGTTTTCAGATCACCGGAGGCGTCGTCATCTTCGGGCTCGGGCTATCCCTGATCCAGAGCGACGACAGCGAACCGGCGTCGGATCAGGCCGCGCCGGCCGAAGACCGCCCGCGCCGCAACATCGCCGTCGTGCCGATGGCCATCCCGATCATGCTCGGCCCGGGCGCCATCACCACCATTATCGTTTTCACGCAGCTCATGAACGACACGAGCGAACTGGTGACGATGGTGCCGGTTGTTCTGCTGATAAGCGTGATGGTGTGGCTCGGCCTGCTCTTTGCGGATGTGATTTCGCGGACCCTGGGCGACACGGTCATCAACATCGTGACGCGGATCATGGGCCTGATCCTGGCGGCTGTCGCGGTCGAAATGTTCGTCGCGGGCGTTGTCGCCTTTGCGAAGCTGCATTTCCCCGCGCTCGTCGCCGGGGCGTGATGGAAGAGCCGATCAGGTCAGCCACAATCCGATAAGGCCGGCCGTGCCCACGATGATGCGCCACCAGGCGAACACCATGAAGCCGTGCCTGGAAACAAAGTCGAGCAGGCCGCGCACCACGAACACGCCCGAAATGAACGCCATGATGAAACCCACGGTGATCGTCGTGACGTCGTCGAAGCTCAACAGCGCGTAATTTTTGTAGAGATCGTAGGCGAAGGCGCCGGCCATTGTCGGCATGGCCAGAAAGAACGAGAACTCCGCCGCCGAGCGCTTGTCGGTCCCCATGAGAAGCGCGCCGGCGATCGTGGAGCCAGACCGCGACGTGCCTGGAATCATCGCCAGGCACTGGAAAAGGCCGATCTTGAAGGCGAGCGACGGCGGATAGTCTATCACGTCGGTGTAGATCGGTTCGCGCTTCAGGCGGTCGACCGCCATCAGCACGAAGCCGCCGAGTATCAGCACGATGCAGATCAGCAGCGGCGTTTCGAACAGCACTGTCTTGATAAAGCCGTGCGCCATGACGCCGATCACCGCCGCGGGCAGGAAGGCGAGCAGGATCGAGAAGACGAAGCGCCGCGCCTTTGCGCTTGACGGAAGCTGCATGGCGAGCGTCGTCAGCCGTGTGAAATAGACCGACAATATGGCGAGCACGGCCCCGAGCTGGATCAGCACCTCGAAGGTCCGTCCTGTCGATTGGAATCCGAGAAAATGTCCTGCAAGCAGGAGATGCGCAGTGGACGAAACCGGAATGAACTCGGTCAGTCCTTCCAGGAGGCCCAGAAGCGCGCCGATCAGTGTCTGTTCATCCATGCGGAAGCCTGTCGCCTATCCAGGTGAAACGGTCGGAACAAGAATGGCTCTAAAGCTCCGTTTGCGGGCGTCTCGCGAATCCTGTAACCAGACCCATGGCTGGAAGAAGCGTCGCTTGTAACGCCGGTTTCGAGTCCCTATAGCTTTTTTTCGCCGGATTGCGCCAGTTAAAATCCGGAGAATGTTTCAGTTTCACAAGATACGCTGAATGCCAACGCTCTATCATCACCCAGTCTCCGCCGCATCACGCTTCATCCGGCTGGTTTTCCGCGAATACGCGATCGAGGCGGAGCTTCTCGAGGAGCGGCCGTGGGAGCAGCGCCGCGATTTTCTGGCGCTCAATCCGGCGGCCACATTGCCTGTATATGTCGATGAATCGATGCACGCGATCTGCGGCGCAGGGGTGATCGCCGAATATATCGACGAGACCTGCGGCGCCCTCAAGCGCGACCGGCGGCTATTGGGCGACAATGTGCTCGAGCGCGCCGAAGAGCGCCGCCTGATGGACTGGTTCCTGCTGAAGATGGACAATGACGTCACCCGGCATCTGGCGCGCGAGCGGATTCTCAAGACCATCATGTCGAAGGAGCATGGCGGCGGGGCGCCCGATTCAAAGGCGTTGCGCATGGCGCGCAACAACATCAGGCAGCATTTGCGATATCTCGACTGGCTTGCCGGATCGCGCAACTGGCTTGCCGGCGACAAGATGAGCTATGCGGATCTCGCCGCCGCCGGCGCGGTCTCGGTGCTCGACTATATCGGCGAGATCAAATGGGACGACGCGCCGCAGGCCCGTCAGTGGTATCAGCGCATCAAGTCCCGCCCGTCCTTCCGACCCCTGCTCGCCGACAGGATCCGCAACCTGCCGCCGGTCTCGCACTACGCTGATCTGGATTTCTGACCATGGGCGAGGCGGCGCGAAAACCGACGCAGCCGGACGAGCTCAAGGCCTTCCTCGTCGACCTCGCGCGATCGGAGGGGTTCGATGTCGCGCGGGTGGTGCGTTCCGACGCAATTTCGGATCGTCCAAAGAACGCGCTCCATGCCTTTGTCGCGAAGGGGTATCACGCCACGATGGATTGGATGGCGGAAACCGCCGAGCGCCGCGGTCACCCCCACAGCCTTTGGCCGGACGTGCGCTCCATCCTGATCCTCGGCATGAATTACGGCCCGGACTCCGATCCGTTGGAAGTCCTGGAGCGCCGCAGCAACGCGTCGATCTCGGTCTATGCCCGTCACCGCGACTATCACGATGTCATCAAGGGGCGGTTGAAAACCATCGCCGGCCGGTTTGCGGCGCGCACGGGCGCCGAAGTCAAGGTCTTCGTGGACACAGCTCCGGTCATGGAGAAGCCGCTGGCTGAAAAGGCCGGCGTCGGCTGGCAGGGCAAGCACACCAATCTGGTCAGCCGCGACTTCGGCTCCTGGCTGTTCCTCGGTTCGATCTTCACCGCCGCTGATCTGCCGCCCGACGACCCGGCCTCTGATTCCTGCGGCTCGTGCCGCGCCTGTCTCGATATCTGCCCGACCAATGCCTTTCCGGCGCCCTACCAGCTCGACGCGCGACGCTGCATCTCCTACCTCACCATCGAGCACAAGGGGCCGATCCCGCTCGAATTCCGCAAGGCGATGGGCAATCGGATCTACGGCTGCGACGATTGCCTGGCTGTCTGCCCCTGGAACAAGTTCGCCAACACGGCGCGCGAGGCGAAATTGCAGGCCAGGGAAGATCTCAATGCGCCGAGGCTCGCCGATCTCGCAGTCCTCGACGATCCGGCGTTTCGCAAGCTGTTTTCAGGCTCGCCGATCAAACGCATTGGCCGGGATCGTTTTGTGCGCAATGTCCTGATCGCCTGCGGAAACTCCGGCGATCCGGATCTCGTTGCGCCTTGCGAGGCGCTGCTCGACGACGCGTCGCCGGAGGTGCGCGGCGCGGCCGTCTGGGCGCTGTCCAGGCTCGTATCGTCCGACAGGATGCAGCGGCTTGCCGACAGGGTGGAAACGGATACATCCGTTATTGCAGAGTGGCGACACGCAACCGGGCGCGCATCCCCGCCGCACTGATGGAACAAGGTATGGATCTCTTCATTCTCGGCGCCGGTTTCTCCGGCCAGGAAATTGCAAGGCGCATGGGCGATGCAGCCCGGATTACCGGAACCAGCCGCGCTGTGAACAGTTTCGACGCTCTGCGAGCAGCCGGAATCGATCCCGTTCTCTTTGACGGGGAAACCCTGTCGGGAGCGCTGATCGAGGCGCTCGCCCGGGCGACGCATCTCGTGCAGTCGGTGCGCCCGAATGAACGCGGCGATCCGCTGCTGCGACTGACCGGGGGCGACTTGACGCGCTTCATGCCGAAGCTGCAGTGGGTCTGTTATCTCTCGACGGTCGGCGTTTACGGCGACCATGACGGCGCCTGGGTGACGGAAGATACGCCGACCAAACCGGTCAATAAACGCTCGCAATGGCGTGTGGAGGCCGAACAGGGCTGGCTGGAGATTTCAAAGCGCACCGGTCTGCCCGTCGCGATTGCAAGGCTGGGCGGTATCTACGGTCCCGGCCGCAATACATTGGTCAAGATCGATCGGGGCGAGGCCCGCCGGCTTGTTAAACCCGGCCAGGTCTTCAACCGCATCCATGTCGCCGATGTGGCGGGCGCTGTGGAGCATCTTTCAAGCACGCAGGCAAGTGGCGTCTGGAACGTCGTCGACAACGAACCGTGCCCGCCGCAGGACGTGGTGACATATGCCTGCAACCTGATGGGCGTCGAACCGCCTCCCGAAATCGCCTTTGAAGACGCCGACCTCACCCCAATGGCGCGCTCCTTCTATGGAGACAACAAGCGCGTCTCCAATGCGAAGCTGAGAGAAAGCGGTTACAGCTTGCGTTACCCCGACTATCGCGCAGCGCTGGACGCCATGTGTGCGGACGGAAGCTGGCGGGGCTGAGCGATCACGCCTCCCTTCGCGCCGCGGGCCTGGCGCCTACTGGAGATGGGATCAGGTCCGCGATGATGAAATCAGGCGGGTCATATCGCCAGATATCTCAAGCAGAATCTGCTGCTGTTCTACAGGTTTGATGGCTTGACGGCCCTCCCTCTTTACCCTCATCCCGGCCCCCGAGCCGGGATCTATTCGGCCTGTCGGCGTCGCAGAACATAGCAGGAACTTTCAGACTGCATTTTTCCGCGATTCGTGCTATAAAAGCTCTGCCAGCTGGACAGGTTTCAGCGTCTTTGATGCGCGTCGGGTGTCAAAAACGCGGATTCCCGAAACAAAGCCAACCATGAAAATACGGTTTCCCGAAACAAACCCAGATTTCAGAACTCCCACGAAAGCCGGGATTCCCGAAACAAACCCAGATATCGGAAAACCTCTAGCATCGCCGATTCCCGAAACAAAGCCAAATCAGAATCTGTATCGTAACCAGTTGATTCTTGAGTATTTTCTTAAGTAACTGATTTTATTGTTTAATTAAAGATAAGGCATCGATTAGCGTCGCACCTGGTGACGGACCTTCCGTGTCGTGTTTCATGATTGAAACCGTTTGAAAGAGAATCTCGATAGTCACGTCATTGAAAGATATCAGCCAAAATCTCGCACCAAGCACCTTCCATGGGTCGGCTTCTCTACTCCCCAGGATTTCATTGAATGACCACGCTTCGATCGGATATCGGCACTTATGCAGACCGTGAATGTTCAGGGGCGTCAGATGAAAATCGATAACGTCACCGAATTTGAGCACTACGTTGCCACGCCCTGCCTGCGCTGAGGCTTCGTAGCATAAGAAAGCGTCGTTCCCGTCGTAGTGTATGGCGGGGTTAGCCACGGTTCCCAATTCAGGGAAAGCCTCATGAGGAGCTACAACGCTGTTTCTATTCAGAAAACGAGAATAGAAGTTAATAATTCGATTGTCGGTAGTCATCATCCAAGGTCTCTTATTCCGGCGCGCCGCCCAGATGCGCGAGCAGTTCCGTCACGTTGCTGACCTTGAACTTCTTCAAAAGCCGCGACCGGTAGAATTCGACGGTTCTTGGAGAAATATCGATCTGGCGCGCGATTTCCTTGCTGGTCCGCCCGTTGCTCAACTGCGTGATGATCTGCCGTTCACGCACCGACAGCGATACGTAGGGCCGGTGGACGGAAATATCGGCGTAGCTTAGTATCGTCCGCCGCAACGGGTCGTCCGGCGTCGGGCTGTGCGCCCGGACCCGGCACCAGAACAGGCTGCCGTCCTTGCGCGGCATGATCCGTTCGTCGCTGTAGGGCTTGCCCTCGCGCAGCGTTCGCAAGCCGATATCGCGCATCTGCTCGAATTCCTCGTTCGAGGCGTAGAGCATGCGAAAGGACTGGCCGATGAGCTCCTGCTTCTCGTAACCGAATATGGTGGCGAACGTGGTGTTGCAGGCGCGGATCACACGGTCTTCGGTCAGCACAATGCCGACAGGCGCCAGTTCAAAGGCCATATCGCTGAGGGTCTGAAAGCTGTCGGGTGCGTCCGAATTCATCACGTTTCGTAGTATCACGGTATTGCGGCTATCCGCCCTTGGCGGAAATATCCCTTTCTTTATAGCGACAAACGGGGAAAAACACATGGGAGTGGCGCAATCCGTCCGCGGTTCGTATCTTGATCTGATCGACGCGCGTCGCGACGAACTCATTGCCCTCACGCAGGACCTGATCCGGATTCCGACCCTCAATCCGCCGGGGGAAGCCTATCTTGAAATCTGCGAATACCTTGCCGAAAGGCTGAAGAAGCGTGGTTTCGAGGTCCGGTTGCTACGCGCTGAAGGCACGCCGGGCGACAGCGACCGCTATCCGCGCTGGAACGTGATCGCCCGCCGCGAGGGCGGCGTTCCAGGCAAGTGCGTGCATTTCAACTCCCACACGGATGTCGTTGAAACCGGAAAGGACTGGACGAAGGATCCTTTCGGCGGCGAACTCGAAGACGGGAAAATCTACGGACGCGGCGCCTGTGACATGAAAGGCGGGCTCGCCGCCTCGATCATTGCGGCGGAAGCCTTCATCGACGCGCGTCCGGATTTCGCCGGCGCGATCGAGATTTCCGGAACGGCGGACGAGGAAACCGGCGGCTATGGCGGGGTCGCCTGGCTTGCCGAGCAGGGCTATTTCGATCCGTCGCGCGTCCAGCACGTCATCATTCCCGAACCGCTCAACAAGGACCGTATCTGCCTTGGCCATCGCGGCGTGTGGTGGGCGGAGATCGAGACAAAGGGCCACATCGCCCACGGATCGATGCCGTTTCTCGGAGACTGCGCCGTGCGCCATATGGGCGCCGTGCTTCAGGAGTTTGAAACCACGCTCTATCCGGCGCTCGCCAACAAGCACACCGCCATGCCGGTCGTGCCCGAAGGCGCGCGCCAGTCGACGATGAACATCAACTCCTTCCATGGTGGCCAGGCCGAACCGGAAGCCGATTTCACAGGATTTCCGTCCGCCTGCGTGCCTGATTCCTGCCGCATGGTTGTCGACCGGCGCTATCTGATCGAGGAAGACGCTGACGAAGTGCGTCAGGAGATCGTCGATATTCTCGACAAGCTGGCAAGCGAACGCGACCGCTTCTCCTACGAATTGCGGGAACTGTGGCAGGTCAGTCCAACGATGACCGATGAGGACGCCCCGGTCGTGCGCTCTGTCTCGAAGTCGATCGAGCAGGTGCTCGCGCGCAAGCCGGAATACGTCGTCTCGCCCGGCACCTATGATCAGAAGCATATTGACCGCATCGGGCGCTTGAAGGACTGTATCGCCTATGGACCGGGTATTCTCGATCTCGCCCACCAGCCCGATGAATGGGTCGGCGTCGACGACATGATCGATTCGGCCAAGGTGATGGCGCTGTCTCTGGAGGACCTTCTCGGCGCTTGAAGTCGCAGGGCGGGCGCAGTAACAGTCTTCAATAAGCGAAAAATAACAGGGAACTACAGGAGAACCGATTATGCAGACACACATCAGGGCATTCGCCATCGCCGGAGCGTTGGTCGTCTCGACGGCGTTGACCCCGGTCGCATTCGCCGCCAACACGGAAGTCACGCTCGGCGCTCAGCTCGAGCCGCCGAATCTCGATCCGACAGGCGGCGCAGCCGCGGCCATTGACGAAGTCACCTACTCGAACGTGTTCGAAGGGCTGACCCGTTTTGCCTCCGACGGCAGCGTCGTGCCGGGCCTCGCCGAATCCTGGGAAATCTCGGATGACGGCAAGGTCTATACCTTCAAACTGCGCGAAGGCGTGAAGTTCCACGACGGATCCGACTTCACCGCCGAAGACGTCAAGTTCTCGCTCGACCGCATCAATGCGGAAGAATCCACGAACGCCCAGAAGGCGCTCTATGCGGATATCGAATCGGTCGAGGCAGTCGATCCTTCAACCGTCAAGGTTACGCTTTCCAAGCCGAACGGCAGCATTCTCTTCAACCTTGCCTGGGGCGACGCAGTCATCGTCGCGCCGGAAACGGCCGCCACGAACGCCACCAATCCGGTTGGAACCGGCGCCTTCAAGTTCGACGACTGGGTCGAGGGCGACCATATCGACCTCGTGAAAAACCCGGATTACTGGGGTGAGCCGGCAAAGCTCGAAAAAGTCACCTTCAAGTTCATCTCGGACCCGAACGCCGCTTTTGCGGCCGTCATGGCGGGCGACGTCGATTCCTTCATGCCGTTTCCGGCGCCGGAAAACCTCGCCCAGTTCGAAGCCGATCCGCGCTTCAACGTGGTCGTCGGTTCGACGGAAGGCGAAACCATTCTCTCGACCAACAACAAGCAGCCGCCCTTCGACAATCCGAAAGTGCGTGAAGCCCTGGCCCACGCCATCGATCGCAGCGCCATCATCGACGGCGCAATGTTCGGCTACGGAACACCGATCGGCACCCACTTCGCCCCGCATAACCCGGCCTATGTCGATCTGACGGCGCAGTCGAACTACGATCCGGAAATGGCGAAGAAGCTGCTGGCCGAAGCCGGATTCGCGGACGGTTTCACCACCACGCTGAAACTCCCGCCGCCTTCCTACGCCCGCCGCGGCGGCGAGATCATCGCCGCGCAGCTGCGCGATGTCGGCATCGAGACCGAGATCAGCAATCTGGAATGGGCGCAGTGGCTGGAACAGGTCTTCAAGGGCAAGGATTTCGGTCTGACGATCGTTTCGCACACGGAGCCGATGGATATCGGCATCTATGCGCGTCCGGACTACTATTTCCAGTATGACAGCCCGGAATTCCAGAAGATCATGGAAGACCTCAACAACACGACCGATCCCGCAAAGCGGACCGAACTGCTTCAGGCGGCGCAGAAGAAAATCGCCGACGACTACGTCAACGGCTATCTCTTCCAGCTCGCCAACACCGGGGTCGTCAACGCCAAGCTGAAGGGCATCTGGCCGAACCGTCCGACCCAGGCGAACGACATGACGTCGGTCTACTGGGAAGACTGAGCCGCACACACCTGAGCGGGAGCCCGAACGGGCTCCCGTCTTTTCTTTATCCGATTTGAATTCATGCTCCCATTCCTGGCCAGACGCATCGGATCTCTCGCGCTCAGCCTGATCGCGGCCAGCATCGTCATTTTTCTGGTTATCGAGGTTGTCCCGGGCGATCCGGCGTCGTTCATGCTCGGCCTCAACGCCGCGCCCGACACGGTCGCCGCCCTGCGCGAAAGCCTCGGCCTCGATGCGCCTGCCTTCGTCCGCTACTGGGAGTGGATCACCGGCATGTTCCGTGGCGAGTTCGGCGTGAGCTACACCTACAAGGTGCCTGTCGGCAATCTGATCGCCGACCGCGTCTGGGTGTCGCTGCCGCTTACCATCTATGCGCTGACGCTGTCGACGCTGATCGCCTTTCCGGTCGGCGTGCTCGCCGCCGCCAGACGCAATTCGCCGACAGACGTGTCGATCATGGGCGTCACCCAGCTCGGCATCGCCGTGCCCAATTTCTGGTTCGCCATGCTGCTGCAGCTTGTTTTCGCCGGTATCCTGCGCTGGTTTTCCGCCGGCGGCTTTCCGGGCTGGGACGCCGGCTTCTGGGCCGGCATGAAGGCGATGACCCTGCCCGCCGTGGCGCTCGCGCTCCCTCAAGCCTCGATCCTCGCCCGCGTCATGCGTTCGTCGCTGCTCGACACGCTCGGCGAAGACTTCATCCGCACTGCGCGCGCCAAGGGTCTCAGCCGTCGCCAGGCGCTCTGGCGTCACGCCATCCGCAATGCGCTGATTCCGGTGCTCACCATCATTGGCCTGCAGTTCTCCTTCCTGCTTGCCGGCGCGATCATCATCGAACGGATCTTCTATTTTCCGGGCATGGGCAGTCTGATATTCCAGGCGATCACTCAGCGCGACCTGATCGTCGTGAAAAGCGCGGTGATGCTGCTCGTCTTCGCCGTCATTCTCGTGACCTTCCTGGTCGACGTGACCTACGCCATCGCCGATCCGAGGCTCAGGAGGGGGCGGTCATGAGCGACATGTCGCTGAATTCCCGACCTTCATCGGGCCTTCTCGGCTCGGCGCTGCGGTCACCGAGCTTCATGATCGGCTTTCTCCTGACGTTGCTTTTCGTTCTTGCGGCCGTGATTTCCTTCTTCTGGGTTCCCTATGACGTCACGGTTCTCAACATTCCAAACAAGCTGAAGCCGCCGTCGCTCGAACACTGGTTCGGCACCGACATCTTCGGGCGGGACATCTTTTCCATGATCATGGTCGGCGCCCGGGTTTCGATTGCGGTTGCTCTCGTCGCCGTCGGCATCGGCATCGTCGCCGGCGTGCCGCTCGGGCTGCTGGCGGCCGCGCGCCACGGCAGCCTGCTCGACGAAGTCATCATGCGCGGTAACGACCTCGTCTTCGCCTTTCCGGCGCTCTTGATCGCCATCATGATCACCGCTGTTTTCGGCCCCGGAGCGATCAACGCCATCATCGCCATTGGCATCTTCAATATACCGGTTTTCGCCCGGCTCGCCCGCGGCGCGGCCCTGTCACTGTGGACCCGCGATTATGTGCTGGCCGCCCGCGTCGCCGGCAAGGGCCAGGCGCGGATTTCCGCCGAACATATCCTGCCCAACATCCTCAACCTGCTCATCGTCCAGGGCACGATCCAGTTTTCGCTGGGTATCCTCGCCGAAGCCGGTCTCGCCTTCGTCGGGCTCGGCACGCAGCCGCCGCTGCCGAGTTGGGGCCGCATGCTCGCCGAACACCAGACGCTCTATGCGCTTGCGCCGCAGACCGTCATCTTTCCGGGTCTTGCAATCGTGCTCACCGTCCTCGGCCTCAACCTGATGGGCGATGGTCTGCGCGATATATTCGACCCCCGGCTGAGAAGGGCGCGCTGATGTCCCTGCTCGAAATCGACAAGCTGAGCCTCTCGATTTACGGATTGCCGATCCTGCGCGACGTCTCCCTCTCTCTTGAAGCCGGCAAGGTTCTGGGCATTGTCGGCGAATCCGGCTCGGGAAAATCGATGACGGCGATGAGCGTCATGCAGCTCCTGCCGGGCGGGTCGGAATGGTCCGGGCATATCCGGCTGGACGGCAGATCGCTCAACGAATGCAGCGAGAAGGAGATGTGCAGGATCCGCGGCAACGATATCGGCATGGTGTTCCAGGAGCCGATGACCGCGCTCAATCCGGTGCAGACCATCGGCGACCAGGTGGCCGAGACGATCCTCATCCATACAGGCGCGTCGAAACGCGAGGCAAAGGCGATCGCCAGGGAAGCGCTCAATCGCGTCGGTCTGCCGGAGGATCGTTTTCCGCTCGACCGCTACCCGCACAACCTGTCGGGCGGTCAGCGCCAGCGCGTCGTTATCGCCATGGCGATCGCCCTGAAGCCGCGGCTGCTCATCGCCGACGAACCGACGACGGCGCTCGACGTCACCACCCAGGCGCAGATCCTGACCCTGCTGAAGCGGCTGGTCGAGGAAGACGACATGGGTCTGGTGCTGATTACCCACGATCTCGCCGTCGTCGCCGACATGGCCGACGAGATCGCCATCATGAAAGACGGAGAAGTGGTGGAGCAGGGTAAGACCGTGCCGCTGTTCCGGCAAATGTCGCATCCCTACACGAAGGCGCTGTTCGAGGCCTCCGGCCACGTGCCTGAGCGCAAGACGCACGAAATCGACGCGGCGAAACCGCCGGTCGTGCAGGTGGAAGACGTCGTCCGCGATTACGCGCTGCCTCGCACGTCGCTGTTTTCCGCGCCTGGCCGCTTTCGGGCTGTCGACAATGTGTCGCTGAAAATCGCGCGGGGCGAGAATGTCGGTCTCGTCGGCGAAAGCGGTTGCGGCAAGTCGACGCTCACCCGCGCCATCCTGGCGCTCGATGCGATCCAGGGTGGCGAAATCCGTCTCAATGGCGATCTGTTCTCCTCTGCCGGCGGCGGACCAAACATCAAGAGCCGTCGACAGGTCCAGGTCGTTTTCCAGGATCCTTACAGTTCATTCAATCCGCGACATCGGGTGGACCGGCTGATCACCGAACCGTTTCATCTGCTCGACAATCCACCCACAGGCGCCGAGCGCCGCGAGCGGATTGTCAGCGCCTTGACCGATGTCGGCCTGCAGGCCTCGGACGCCGACAAATACATCCACGAATTCTCCGGCGGTCAGCGACAGCGGATCGCCATCGCCCGCGCGCTGATCATCGAACCGTCGCTGATCGTGCTCGACGAGGCGGTGTCGGCGCTCGACGTGTCAATCCGCGCGCAGATCCTTGACCTGCTCGCCGATCTGTCCGACCGGCTGGCTGTATCTTATCTGTTCATTTCTCATGATCTGTCCGTGGTGCGCGCAATCACCGACCGGGTGATGGTGATGAAGGCAGGGAAAATCGTCGAGGAAGGCCCGACCGAAGACGTCTTTCTCAATCCGCAACACGCCTATACCAAGGAACTGCTGGCTGCGACGCCGATCCTGGACGCGGCGTTGAGCGCCCGAGAGGCGCGCGAAAACCGCAATTCGGAAGGATGATTGATATGGAACGTCCCGACAATCCGGGCTTCAGTCCGGCAAAATGTTTCATCGGCGGTCACTGGATCGCTTCGGCCGACGGCGAGACTTTGTCGATCGAGAACCCGTCGACCGGTGAGATCATGGGTGAGATCGCCCGCGGCAAGGCGGCTGATGTCGACGCCGCCGTTTCAGCCGCCCGGGCGGCGCTTGACGGCGAATGGGGCAAGCTTCCGGCGGCCGAACGGGGCCGTGTGCTGACCCGCATCGGCAGGCTGGTGCTGGATCATGTCGACATGCTTGCCGAGCTGGAGGCGGCCGATGTCGGAAAACCGCTCACCCAGGCGCGTAACGATGCGATCGCGCTTGCCCGCTATATGGAATTCTATGGCGGCGCCGCCGACAAGATCCATGGCGAGACCATTCCCTATCTCGACGGCTACACCGTCTACACGCTGCGCGAACCGCATGGCGTGACCGGTCACATCGTTCCCTGGAATTATCCGATGCAGATCATCGGCCGGTCCGTCGGCGCGGCCCTGACCATGGGCAACGCCGCTGTGCTGAAGCCGGCGGAGGAGGCGTGCCTGACGGCGATGACCTTCGCCCGGATCGCCCAGGACGCCGGCCTTCCGGACGGAGCGCTCAACGTCGTGCCGGGTCTGGGCGAAGAGGCCGGCGCTGCGCTGACCGCCCATCCCGGCGTCGATCATGTTTCCTTCACCGGATCGGTCGCCGTCGGCAGGCTGGTTCAGGCGGCGGCGGCGCGAAACGTGGTCCCCGTCACGCTGGAGCTCGGCGGCAAATCGCCGCAAATCGTTTTCGAGGACGCGGATCTCGACAAGGCCCTGCCTTTCCTCGTCAACGCCGGAATCCAGAACGCCGGGCAGACGTGCTCCGCCTCGTCGCGCATTCTCGCGCATCGTTCGATCTACGATCAGGTCGTCGAGCGGATGGCGCAGCGCTATGAGAGTTTGAAAGTCGGGCCGGCCGCATCCGATCTCGACGTCGGTCCGCTGATTTCCGCCAGGCAAAAGCAGATCGTCGACGGATTTGTCGGCATCGCGGAAGAGAGCGGGCTGAATATCGTCGCCCGCGGTCGTATTGTCGATGATGCGCCGGGCGCCGGGTATTACGTTGCGCCCGCGCTGGTCGAAGGCGTTGCGCCCGGCCACAGCCTTGCGCAAGACGAGATTTTCGGCCCCGTTCAGGTCATCATCCCGTTCGACAGCGAGGAGGAGGCGATCGCCATCGCCAACGGCACCGATTACGGTCTGGTCGCCGGCGTGTGGACCCGTGACGGTTCGCGCCAGATGCGGATGGCGAAAGCGATCAGGACCGGTCAGGTCTTCATCAACAATTACGGCGCCGGCGGCGGCGTCGAATTGCCGTTTGGCGGCATTGGCCGATCGGGTCACGGCCGCGAAAAGGGTTTCGAAGCCCTCTACGGTTTTTCGGTCCTCAAGACCGTCGCCGCCCATCACGGATAACGACAAGGGGAGTGAACAGCATGCGGCTTGCAGGAAAATCGGCCATCGTGACGGGAGGCGCGTCCGGTTTCGGCGCGGGGATCGCGCGAAAATTCGTCAATGAAGGCGCCCGTGTCATGATTGCCGACGTCAATGGCGAGGCGGCGGCGTCCTTCGCCGCTGAACTCGGAGACGCCGCCGTCGCGCAAGCCGTGGACGTGTCGAAAGGCGAAAGCGTGGAGACGATGACGCAGTCGGCCCTCAAAGCTTTCGGCGCGATCGACATCCTCATCAACAACGCCGGCGTGACACATCTGCCGATGGCGATGGAGGACGTGTCGGAGGAGGATTTCGACAGGGTGCTGGCCGTCAACGTCAAGTCCGTTTACCTGACCGCGCGCAGTATCGTTCCGCACATGAAAAGCCGGGGGCAGGGCGCCATCATGAATGTCGCTTCCACCGCTGGCGTCAGTCCCAGGCCGCGGCTCAACTGGTATAACGCCTCCAAGGGCTGGATGATCACGGCGACAAAGACGATGGCCGTGGAACTTGCGCCGCAGGGCATTCGCGTCAACGCAATCGCTCCGGTTGCGGGCGAGACCCCGCTCCTGAAAAGCTTCATGGGCGAGGACACGCCGGAGATGCGCGCGAAGTTTCTTTCAACGATACCGATCGGTCGCTTCTCGACGCCGGAGGATATGGGCAATGCGGCGTGTTTTCTGTGCTCGGACGAGGCCGGCATGGTGACGGGCGTGATCATGGAGGTCGATGGCGGCCGCTGCATCTAGACCTGCCGCGCTTCGCACTTGACACCGGACCGTTTCACTGGCTCCATTGAATTGGAGTAATTAAAATCTATGTCGATTCTAGCGACAGCAATAATGCTCCAGTCGTCGCTCCGCTCGTTTCCGGCCGTTCTCCACGGCCGCGCGGACGGACCGGAAAAATGACGCAGGACCCTGCGTCGTGTCAGTCAAGTATCGTTTCCTGGGAGGAAATCGATGGCAAGCATAACAATGACGGTGAACGGGCGGAAAGTCAGCGGCGAAGCCGAGGACAGAACGCTTCTCGTCGAATTTCTTCGTTCCAATCTCGCGCTTACCGGCACCCATGTCGGTTGCGACACGTCGCAATGCGGCGCTTGCGTGGTGCATGTGGACGGCAAGGCCGTCAAGTCGTGCACAATGTTGGCGGCACAGGCGTCCGGTTCGTCGGTCACGACGATCGAAGGTCTCGCGAATGGCGACGTGCTGCACCCGGTGCAGAAAGCCTTTCACGAGAATCATGGCCTGCAATGCGGCTTCTGCACGCCGGGCATGATCATGGCGGCGGTTGACATGATCGAACGTCATGGCGGCGATCTCGACGAGGCGACGGTTCGCGCGGAACTCGAAGGCAATATCTGCCGGTGCACGGGCTACCACAATATCGTCAAGTCGATCCTCGCTGCAGCCGCTGAAACCAGCGGCGCCAGACAGGCTGCCGAATAACCGGACAATTACGGGAGTCCGCTCGCGTCCGTAGCGTCCGGTTGGTCACCGGCGCGGCAACGTGGAATCCGGACTCCGCACTGGAGCGTTATGCTCCGGATTTGGGAGGAGAAGTTCCATGGGAGTAGTAGAAGGAATTGGCGCCCGCGTCGCGCGTAAGGAAGACAGGCGCTTCATCACGGGCAAGGGTCGTTATACCGACGATATGAACGTCGTCGGCATGAAACACGCGATTTTCGTGCGCAGCCCGCACGCCCACGCCAGGATCAAGGGCATCGACAAAAGCGAGGCGCTGAATGTGCCCGGCGTGATCGACGTACTCGATGGCGATCAGCTTGCAGCCGACGGCATCGGCAATCTGATCTGCGGCTGGATGATCCATTCCCGCGACGGCTCCCCCATGAAAATGGGCGACTGGCGACCGCTCGCCGGCGATACGGTGCGTTACGTCGGCGAGGCGGTGGTGATCGTCGTCGCCGATACCAAGGCGATCGCCCGGGAAGCGGCCGAAAAGGTTGTGATCGACTATGAGGAGCTGGATGCGGTCACAGACCTCGTCACGGCCGTCGAGCCCGGCGCGCCGCAAATCCATCCTGTGGCGGACAACAATCTGGTCTTCGACTGGACGATCGGCGACGAGATGGCGGTGGAAGAAGCAATCTCGGACGCGGCCCATATCGTCGAACTGGAAGTGTCGAACAACCGGCTGATCCCCAACGCCATGGAGCCGCGGGCGACCCTCGGCCATTACGACGCGGGCGAGGATCACTATACCTGCTGGACGACCTCGCAGAACCCGCATGTGGCGCGCCTCGTCATGAGCGCTTTCTACAACGTTGCGCCGGAAAACAAGCTGCGCGTCATTGCGCCCGACGTTGGCGGAGGCTTCGGTTCCAAGATCTTCATCTATCCGGAAGAGATTGTCTGCCTGTGGGCCTCAAAGCGCACTGGCGTGCCGGTCAAATGGGTGGCGGACAGGACAGAGTCCTTCATGACGGACGCCCATGGCCGCGACCATTTGTCGACGATCAAGATCGCCCTCGACGCGAACAAGAAGATCACCGCCTTCAAGATCGACACGCTCGCCAACCTCGGCGCCTACATGTCGCTGTTCTCGTCGTCGGTGCCGACCTATCTCTATGCGACGCTGCTTTCGGGTCAGTACGACGTTCCGAACATCTTCGCGAATGTCCGCACGGTCTACACGAACACCACCCCGGTCGACGCCTATCGCGGCGCAGGGCGCCCTGAAGCGTCCTATCTGATCGAACGCGCCATGGAGACGGCGGCCCGGCAGCTCGATATGGACCCGGCGGAACTGCGCCGCATCAACTTCGTGAAGACATTCCCCCACGAAACGCCGGTCATCATGACCTATGACGCCGGCGACTTCGAGGCGTCGCTGGATGTCGCGATGGAAGCGGCAGACTATGCCGGCTTCCCGGCGCGCAAGGCGGAAGCCAAGGCCCGCGGCAAGCTGCGCGGCATCGGCTTCAACTGCTATATCGAGGCCTGCGGCATTGCGCCGTCCAAGGCTGTCGGTTCGCTCGGAGCTGGTGTTGGCCTCTGGGAATCGGCGGAAGTGCGGGTCAACGCCGTCGGCACCATCGAGGTGCTGACGGGCTCGCACAGCCACGGTCAGGGTCACGAGACCACATTCGCGCAGCTCGTCGCGGAGCGCCTCGGGGTCGGCCTGGATTCGATCTCCATCGTCCACGGCGACACCGACAAGGTGCAGATGGGCATGGGAACCTATGGCTCCCGTTCGGGCGCAGTCGGCATGTCGGCGATCGCCGGCGCGCTCGACAAGGTCGAAGCCAAGGCCAAGAAGGTCGCCGCTCACCTGCTTGAGGCCGATGAAAGCGACATCGTGATCGAAAACGGCGAGGTCAAGGTCGCCGGCACCGACAAGAAGCTCGCATGGCACGAAGTTTCGCTTGCGTGCTACACCGCGCACAATCTGCCGGACGGCATGGAGCCCGGGCTGAAGGAGACGTCGTTCTACGATCCGTCCAACTTCACCTTCCCGGCCGGCTGCTACATCTGTGAGGTCGAAGTGGATCCGGACACCGGAACCACGCAGATCATACAGTTCGTGGCGGCTGACGATTTCGGCAATATCATCAATCCGATGATCGTCGAGGGCCAGGTTCATGGCGGTGTCGCGCAGGGAATTGGCCAGGCGATGCTTGAAGGGTGCGCCTACGATCCGGAGTCAGGACAATTGCTGACGGCAAGCTACATGGACTACGCCATGCCGCGCGCCCATGACCTGCCGTCCTTCAACGTCTTGACAACGACGACGCCTTGCCCCTCCAATCCGCTCGGGATCAAGGGGTGCGGAGAAGCAGGCGCCATCGGTTCGCCGGGAGCGCTTATCAATGCGATCACGGATGCAATCGGCAACAATGATCTTTCCATGCCGGCGACGCCCCAGAATGTCTGGGCCGCTCTGAACGCAAAATAGGAATTCGAGGAAAGGGCACTCACATGTATGCGACCAATTATCACCGGGCTTCCTCGCTTTCGGAGGCCGAACAGATGCTGGCGGCGGCCGAGGAAGGAAAACTGCTTTCCGGCGGGCAGACGCTTATTCCGACGATGAAACAGCGGCTTGCCGCGCCGACCGACATCGTCGATCTGCGGCATGTCGCCGAGCTCAAGGGCATTTCCGTCAGCGGCGGCGTCGTGAAGATCGGCGCCGGAACGACCCATGCGGAAGTCGCCGGTTCCGCCGATGT
Organism: Rhizobiaceae bacterium MnEN-MB40S; assembly: GCA_024343425.1. Classification (GTDB taxonomy): domain Bacteria; phylum Pseudomonadota; class Alphaproteobacteria; order Rhizobiales; family Rhizobiaceae; genus Flavimaribacter. The sequence goes on along the minus strand of BRLC01000003.1, from coordinate 168,713 downwards.
CAAAAACGCCTGTCCGGCGCTCGCCGGCCTCGCCTCCCATATCGGTGACCCGCATGTCCGGCACATGGGAACCATCGGCGGATCGATCGCCAATAACGATCCCGCTGCAGACTATCCGTCAGCCATGCTTGCGCTGAACGCAACCATCCACACCAACAAGCGGGAAATCGCGGCCGACGACTTCTTCGTCGGCATGTTCGAGACGGCGCTCGGCGACGACGAAATCGTCACCGCCGTGTCTTTCGAGGCGCCGGACAGCGCCGCCTATCAGAAGTTCCCGAACCCGGCGTCGAGGTATGCAATGGCCGGGGTCTTCGTGGCGAAGAAGGGCGGAACGGTGCGCGTCGGCGTGACCGGCGCCGGATCGGACGGCGCCTATCGCGCGTCAGACATGGAGCAGGCCCTTTCAGGCAGCTTCTCTCCCGATGCGCTCGAGGGCGTCAGCGTCGATCCGGGCGGTATGCTGTCGGATATCCACGGCACCGCCGAATATCGCGCCCATCTCGTCAAGGTAATGGCGAAACGCGCGGTCGCCGCGGCCTGACCTGACCATCAATTGAAAACGGCCCGGTTGCAATGAGCAGCCGGGCTGTTTTGTTGGATCGCGTTCCTGAAAATTCTACTGAATCACGACGACCTTGGCGCTTTTGCCCGGTTTGACCCGGGAATAAAGATCGATGACGTCCTGGTTCATGAGGCGGATGCAGCCGGACGAGGCGGCTGTGCCAATCGACTTCCATTCGGGCGTGCCGTGCAGCCGGTAGAGCGTATCCTTGCCGTTATTGTCGAACAGGTAGAGCGCGCGCGCGCCCAGCGGGTTGCCAAGACCCGGCGCCTGGCCGCCATCGGCGTATTTCTTGAGCCGCGGATCGCGGGCGATCATTTCCTTCGGCGGATGCCAGCGCGGCCATGGCTGCTTCCACGACACATAGGCTTCGCCTTCCCAGGCGAAGCCGGCGCGACCGACGCCTATGCCGTAACGCATCGCCTTGTTGCCCGGCATGACATAGTAGAGGTGCCGGCTACGGGTGTCCACGACGATGGTTCCCGGCTTTTCCTTCGTCCGGTATGTGACGATCTGCCGGTGAAACTGTGTCGGAACCCGTTCAATGGGAACCGCCGGTATCGTGTAGCCGCCATCCTTCACGGCTCCGTACTCGCTGGTGAATACCTGTTCCGTGAACTGCGGTCCGCTTGTCGTACATCCGGCCAGCGCAGTTGCTGCGGCCAGTCCCAGAAAAGCGAGAGCCCCTCTTCTATCAACTAAAGTCACACATGTCCCCTATTGCGATCGCTGCGAACAAACTCTGCAATAGTCACGGTTTATTTGTATAAATCCCGAATTGGCAAGTGCTTCCTGATATAGATGAATCAAAAAACTGTCATTCTCCTTGTCAGTATGTCTTTCCTACAACTGTCCGCCGGCGGTTCCCATCAGGCGGATGGAGCGGTATCATGGAACGAAACCGCAACAAACGAGTCGCATCACCGTTTTTGATTATGACGATCGTATCGCCCCATCCGGAACCCACACTTATCGACGGTCGCCAGTCCGAGCGGGCTTTGCTCGTGCGACGCGGCGTTCAGAAGCTGTTGCGCGACATGCAGCATGCCATGTTGCCGGAACTCGGCCTCGCAAGCGGAAGGCGGGCGGATCTCATCTCGCTATCCGCCAAGGGAGAAATCTGGATCGTCGAGATCAAATCATCGATCGAGGATTTTCGCGTCGACTCCAAATGGCCTGATTATCGACTGCATTGCGATCGGCTGTTTTTCGCCACACATCCGGGCGTGCCTCTGGAAATCTTTCCGGATGACTGCGGGATGATCCTGTCGGACGGCTACGACGCCGAGATCATGCGCGACGCCCCGGAACACCGGCTGCCGCCATCCACCCGCAAGGCGCTTACGCTGCGGTTCGCCCGCGCGAGCGCCGACAGGCTCCTTTTTGCCGAACAGCTTGCCTATCAGCAGGCTGCGGATGACAGCCTGAAATGATCAGGAAATCTCAGCGCGGCGCGCGCTTTGCAAGAATACGCTGCAATGTCCGGCGGTGCATATTGAGCCGCCTTGCCGTTTCCGACACGTTTCGATCGCACATTTCATAGACACGCTGAATATGTTCCCAGCGTACGCGGTCCGCCGACATCGGGTTTTCCGGCGGCTCGACCTTCTCTCCCGGCTTGCAGGTCAGGGCCGCGAACACGTCGTCCGCGTCGGCGGGTTTCGACAGATAGTCGATCGCGCCGAGTTTCACCGCATTCACGGCGGTCGCGATATTGCCGTAGCCGGTCAGCATCACGATCCGCGTATCCTCGCGAACCTTGCGGAGCGCCTCGATGAGTTCGAGGCCGTTTCCATCCTCGAGTCGCAAGTCGATAACCGCATATTGCGGGGGTTTGCTCCGGATCGCCGCACGTCCTTCTGCGATTGATTCGGCGAGAGCCACGTCGAAACCGCGGGTTTCCATGGCCCGGCCAAGACGGCGGACGAACGGCCCGTCATCATCGACGAGCAGAAGCGACCGGTCCTCGCCGAGAATCTCGTCTGCTTCGCTCTCTGGCGCCATGCTCATCAGATCGTTTCCTATATTGTTGATTGCTACATAAGGCTCTGAAACAAAAAAGCCAATAGTGTCGCACTCCGTCCGGCGATCAGGATTCCGCGTCAGCCACCATCGCTTTTCGCGGCCAGGCAATTGTCACCTGCGCGCCGCCGCCCGCAGCATTGGAAAAGGTCAGCGTCGCGCCGGAGCGCTCAAGCAGGGTTTTTGCGATAAACAGGCCCAGGCCCATGCCTCCGGCGCTGGAATTCGCGTTGCGTGATCGCCTGGTGACATAGGGGTCGCCGATGCGCGCCAGCACCTCCGGGGCAAATCCCGGGCCGTCATCGGCGATTATGACGCGGACACAGGTCTTGTCGGAACGGGTTTCGATGCGCACGACAGAACTAGCGAAGTCGACGGCGTTCTCCACCAGATTGCCAAGTCCATGAACGATACCGGCGTTGCGCCTGCCGACCGGCTCGCCGCCATCGTCGAAACTGTGCTCGACCTTGATCTCCACGCCGAACTCTCGATGTGGCGCGATCACTTCCTCGATGAGCGACGTGAGTGGAAGGTTGCGCAGATGCGCCTCACCCGAACTGGAAAGTGTGGTGAGCCTGCGAATGATGTCGCGGCAGCGTTCGCTCTGGCTTTTCAGAAGATGCACGTCCTCGCCATAGCGTTCATCGCCGCCGAGCGCCTTTTCCATTTCACGCGCGATGATGGTGATCGTGGCGAGAGGCGACCCGAGTTCATGGGCTGCGGCGGCGGCCAGACCGTCGAGCGCGGAGAGGTGCTGTTCACGCTGCAGGGCGAATTCCGTGGCGGCGAGCGCCTGCGCAAGTTCCTGGCCTTCAGCCGAAACGCGATAGGCGTAGAAGGCGGCGAAGGCCGATGTCGAGACAATGGCGATCCAGGAGCCGACAAGCAGAACTGGCGGTAACTTGAACACGGCGCCTTCATGCCAGGGCAATGGCCAATGGTAGAAGGCGATCACGGTGACAGCGGCGACCGCCACGCAGCCGACGATTACGACATATCGTACCGGTAGCGACGCGGACGCGATAATCACCGGAACGCAAATCAGAAGGGAAAACGGATTGTCGAGACCGCCGGTCATATAGAGCAGACCCGCCAGTTGGAGCGTATCGAGGCTGAGGATCAGCGTCGAGGTCGCTGGCTCCAGCCGATGGGTGGTCGTATAGCAAATCCTCAAAACCACGTTGAAGACGGCAAGCAACGCGATCAGGGCGAAACAGGCGGCGACCGGGACATCGAATCCAAGGCCGTATGCGACGCCCAGAACGGTTACGCTCTGTCCAATGATGGCGAGCACGCGCAGCCGGATCAGTGTCTGGATGCGGAGCCTGCCGGAATCGCGCGCCGCGTCGATATAGGTCGAATATTCCATAGCCATGAAACTGATCTAACCTGCCGAAATCATAAGTCTACCGTCTTTTGATCTGTTTGGCGCGGCTTGTCGGCTCGGCGGCTCCGGGATCCTCCGGCCAGTGATGTTTCGGATAGCGTCCGCGCATGTCGGCGCGGACGTCCCGCCACGAGCCGGTCCAGAAACCGGGCAGATCGCGGGTGGTCTGGATCGGCCTGTGGGCGGGCGAAAGCAGTTCAAGAACCAGCGGCGCGGAGCCCCGGGCAATGGCCGGATGACTTTTCAGCCCGAACAGTTCCTGCACGCGCACGGAGAGCGCTGGCGCGTCGCCGGAATAGTCGACCGGCAGCCGGGAACCCGCCGGCGTCGTAAAATGCGTCGGGGCGAGCCGGTCGACCCGCGCCAGAAGGGAAGGATCGACCAGCGAGCGAAGACCGTGCGTCAGGGCCGAACCGTCGATCTCCCGGATGGACGTTGCGTTCGGCTGGAAGGGTTCAAACCACCTGTCCATGGTCTTTGCAAGCGCGTCGTCCGAAAGATCCGGCCATTCATCGCCGAGCGTGCGACGCAGCCATTCGATTCTGTCGCGCAGGTGCCGGCATTCCCGGCTCCAGGGCAGTGTATTCAGTCCTGCCTTGCGAATGCCTTCCGCAAGAGCGTGAGACGCTTCAACGCCGGCTTTGACCGGCAATGCGGCTTCGCCGAGGAGAAGCTTGCCGAGACGCTTGACGCGCCGCGCCCGTACAGCGCCGCTGTCTGCGTCAAACCGGAATTCCTCGCTTTCCTCAATGCGGGAGGCGATATCAGTCATGTCGATCCGCGCCGCCGACAGGATGCGCTGCGAAGCGGCATGCCCTGTAAGATCGGTCACGACCAGCAAGTCTTCGTTCGATAGCGGATCGCTCTCCTCGAGGAAGGCGCCGCGGCCATTGGCGAGGCTGTAGAAGCGGCGTCCATGGTCGCTGCCGCGCCGCATCGCCACCCGGTCGGGATATCCCGCGAGCAACAGGGGACCTGCTGCGGTTTGTTCGTCCTTCCCTGCGCCGGCCTTGACGGCGGTGCGCTGTGCCAGCGAACGGGCGGATTTCGCCCGCGGGCTGCTGTCGCTGCGGAAACGGGAGAGACGGTGCTCCAGATCCGTCGCGTTTCCCCCAAGCCCCTGCTCGCCTTCAAGCACCGCCAGTTGCGCGGCGGTGGTCGCCGCGCCGGTCTCCGCAGCCGCGATCACGATTGCCGCGAGACGCGTCGGCAGACCGAGCCGCCGCATCATCTCGCCTTTTGGCGTAATTGCAAAGCTGTGATCGATCGCACCCAGCGAGACCAGCAGTTTGCGGGCCTCGGCAATGGCCGCCGTCGGCGGCGGATCGATCAGGGCGAGGCTCGACGGATCGGTTACGCCCCAGGAGGCGCAGTCGAGTACGAAGCCGCTCAGGTCGCTTGCTAGGATCGCGGGCGGCGTAAAGGCGATCATGGAATCCGTCTGTTCGCGACGCCACAGCCGGATCGCGACGCCCGGCGCAGTCCGTCCGGCGCGGCCGGCGCGCTGATCGGCCGAGGCGCGCGACACCCGAACGGTTTCCAGGCGGGTGATCCCGGTTGCTGCTTCATGCACAGGCAGGCGCTGCAATCCGCTGTCGATGACGATCCTCACGCCTTCGATGGTGATTGACGTTTCGGCGATCGACGTGGCGAGAACGATCTTGCGCCGTCCCTGTTCGGCCGGCCGGATAGCGGCGTCCTGTTCGGTGCCCGAAAGATTGCCGAAGAGCGGCGCGATCACGGCGTCGCCCGGCAGATTCTTCGCCAGCGCTTCGGCCGTTCGTCTGATTTCGGCCTGGCCCGGCAGAAAGGCGAGAATGGAGCCCTCTTCCGTATCGAGCGTCCGGTGGATGATGCGCGCCATGAAAGCTGCGATATCAATCCCGGAAGGGCGCTCCTCATAACGCAGATCGACCGGGTAACTTCTCCCTGCGCTTTCAATCGCCGGCGCATCGCCGAGCAGGGCGGAGACGCGCGTGACGTCGAGCGTCGCCGACATCACGAGAATTCTGAGATCCTCGCGCAGCGCGGATTGCACGTCGAGCGCCAGCGCCAGACCAAAATCGGCGTCAAGCGACCGCTCGTGAAACTCGTCAAAAACGACAAGAGAGACGCCGGGCAGTTCGGGCTCGTCCAGCAGCATGCGGGTGAAGACGCCTTCCGTCACCACCTCGATGCGGGTCTCGCGGGATACCCGCGTATCAAGCCGTGTCCTGTAGCCGACGGTTTCGCCGGCCTTTTCGCCGAGAAGGCGCGCCATCTGCCGGGCGCTGGTCCTCGTCGCCAGTCTGCGCGGCTCCAGCATGATGATTCGCCCCTGCTTCGCCCAGGGCTGATCGAGCAGATGGAGCGGGACCAGCGTCGTCTTTCCGGCGCCCGGCGGCGCGGCAAGCACCACATTTTGCGACTGCTCCATCGCCGACAAGAGGTCGGGCAGGGCGGCGCTGACGGGAAGGCGGGGAAGCTCGGGTTTCATGATCTGCCGGTTGCGATAGTGGCGTCCCTGTCTATCAGTTGCAGGCGGCTTGCGGCAATCCGCCCTTCCTGATCAATCGGCGCTCGCTATCACGGGGCAGGTGGTCTACATAGATCAGGATTGGTTCACACTGGATTGACGGAGCTGGACATGGGCGAAACCGTCCGCAAGACACTGGTGCTGACGGGCGCGAGCCGTGGAATAGGACATGCGACGGTCAAGCGGTTCTCGCGCGATGGCTGGCGGGTGATAACCTGTTCAAGGCAGTCCTTCGCCGAAAACTGTCCGTGGCCGGCCGGTCCGGAGGACCATATCAAAATTGACCTTTCCGACCCAGAGGACGTCGGAAGCGCAGTCGCTGAAATCCGCCATCGCCTGGAAAAGGAGGGCGGACGGCTGGACGCGCTGGTCAACAACGCCGGCATTTCCCCCAAAACGGAAGACGGCGCGCGCATGAATTCGCTGGAAACGCCCATGCATGTGTGGCGAGATGTCTTTCAGGTCAATTTCTTTGCGCCCATCATGCTCGCGCGCGGCCTGTTCAGGGAACTGGAGACGGCAAAAGGTTCGGTCGTCAACGTCACCTCGATCGTTGGCTCTCGGGTGCATCCCTTCGCCGGCACCGCCTATGCGACGTCCAAGGCGGCGCTTGCCTCGCTCACGCGTGAAATGGCGGCGGATTTCGGCCCGCACGGCATTCGCGTCAACGCCATCGCGCCCGGAGAAATCGAGACCGCGATCCTGTCGCCCGGAACCGACAAGATCGTCGAGAACATTCCGCTGCGCAGGCTGGGAACCACGGCCGAAGTGGCCGAGACGATCTTCTTCCTGTGTAGCAGCGCGTCATCCTACGTGACGGGCAGCGAGATCCACATCAATGGCGGCCAGCACGTTTAGTGCGCAGAGTCGAACCGGCCGATACGGACGCCGTAGTGGACCGCGAGGCCATAGTCGGGGTCATCGTCGGAATCGATCATCAGCTGGCCTGCTTTCGAAAGCAACGCATGACAGTCGCGCGACAGGTGTCGCAATTCCAGACGAATGCCCGCCGCTTCATATTTCGAGGCAAGCGCTTCGATCGCCTGCAGGGCAGACTGGTCTGCGACCCGCGATGACTTGAAATCGACGATGACGTGACCGGGATCCTCGGCAGGCTTGAAGAGTTCCTGGAAGCCGGCTGCGGAACCAAAGAACAGCGGTCCCTCGATACTGTAAATGCGGGCGTCGTCCGTGTCCTCGACAGTCGCCCGGATCCGCGTTGCGTTGCTCCACGCATAGGCGAGCGCCGATATGATGACGCCGGCCACCACCGCGATGGCGAGATCCGTCAGGACGGTGATGATCGTAACGAGAATAATGACGGCGGCGTCGATGCGCGGCACGCGCGTGATGATCGTGAAGCTCTTCCAGGCGAAGGTGCCGATCACCACCATGAACATCACGCCGACGAGGGCGGCGAGCGGAATCTGTTCGATCAGGGACGACGCGAACAGGATGAAGCTCAACAGCAACACGGCTGCCGTGATGCCGGACAGGCGTGTCCGCGCCCCGGATTCGACGTTGATCATCGACTGGCCGATCATTGCGCAACCGCCCATGCCGCCGAAGAACCCGGTCACCACATTGGCCGCGCCCTGCGCCACGCATTCCTGCGACGCGCCGCCGCGCGTGCCGGTTTTCTCGCCGACAAGGTTGAAGGTCAGAAGGCTTTCGATCAGGCCGATCGCGGCGAAAATGATCGAGTAAGGCAGAATGATTTCAAGCGTTTCCAGCGTGAAGGGAACGGACGGGATGGCGAATTCCGGAAGTCCGCCTGCGATCGACGCCATGTCGCCGACGCGGGGAACCGGAATGTCGAAACCGATCACCACGGCGGCCACGACCAGGATGGCTGCGAGCGGCGCCGGGACCAGGCGGGTCAGGCGCGGCACGAAGTGGATCACGACCATCGTCAAGGCGACGAGGCCCAGCATGTAGACAAGCGGCAGGCCGCTGATCCACGTCTTGACGCCGTCGGGGCCCGTCACCTTGAACTGCCCGAACTGCGCCAGGAAGATAACGATCGCGAGCCCGTTGACGAAACCGAGCATCACCGGATGCGGCACGAGCCGGATGAACCGGCCGAGCCGGAAAATTCCGGCGACGATCTGCAGCACTCCCATCAGCACGACGGCGGCGAACAGATAGTTGACGCCGTGGCTGGCGACAAGCGAGACCATCACGACGGCCAGGGCTCCGGTCGCGCCCGAGATCATGCCCGGACGGCCGCCGAAAACGGAGGTGATCAGGCAGACGATGAAGGCGGCGTAGAGACCGACCAGAGGATTGACGCCTGCGACAAAGGCGAAGGCGACGGCCTCGGGCACAAGGGCGAGGGCGACGGTCAGTCCGGAAAGAATTTCAATGCGGATGCGGTCCGAATTCAGGGGAAACTGGTCCTGGTTTCGCATCCGGCGTATCGGCATGCTGATGGCTGCGTAGGCTGGCTTGAGCAAAAAATCGTCCAAATGTAGGTGAGGGGATGTTTGGTTTCGCGCGCACCTTATTGCACCGCACAAAAAATGGCTACCTTGAAATTTGCCCTGCAAAGCTCCCATGCGCATATGAATGTTGAAAACGGACGTTGACTCCAAGTGTGATCACACATATCACCGCGGCATGACAGAACATATTCAGGTCGCCGAAACCGGGTCAGCGCCCGCCGGTTTGCACGGCAACGCCATTCCTCGCAATCCGGGCATGCCGCTGGAGCTCGATTGGGTCAACGAGGTCCGCATCAACACGTCCGCCGTGGAACGGCGCTGCGCGACGCTGGCCGGACGGCGGTCCGTCAAGAAGGACGCCCAGGCCGGCTGGTTGCTGAAAGCAGTCACCTGCATTGATCTCACAACGCTGAATGGCGACGACACGGCCAACCGCGTCAAGCGGCTTTGCGCCAAGGCGATGCGCCCGATCAGACCGGATATTCTGGAAGCGCTTGGCGTCGCCGACCGGCGCATTTCAACCGGCGCCGTTTGTGTTTATCACCGTTTCGTCGCGACCGCCGTCGAGGCCCTCGAAGGCAGCATGATCCCGGTCGCGGCCGTTTCCACCGGATTTCCAGCCGGTCTTGCTCCGCATGACACGAAGGTCCGGGAGATCGAGGCGTCGGTCGCCGATGGCGCGGGAGAGATCGACATCGTCATCACCCGCGAACACGTGCTGACCGGCAACTGGAAAGCGCTCTACGACGAAATGCAAGATTATCGCGCGGCCTGCGGCGACGCGCACGTAAAGGCGATATTGGCGACCGGCGACCTCAGGACGCTGCGCAATGTCGCCAAGGCGTCTCTGGTCTGCATGATGGCGGGCGCTGATTTCATCAAGACGTCCACCGGCAAGGAGAGCGCCAACGCGACGCTGCCTGTCAGCCTCGTCATGCTGAGAATGATCCGTGAATACCAGGCGCGCACCGGTCAGTTGATCGGGTTCAAACCGGCCGGCGGAATTTCCACGGCCAAGGATGTGCTGGCCTACCAGGTTCTGATGAAGGAGGAACTGGGCCGGCGCTGGCTGGAGCCAGATCTTCTGCGTTTCGGAGCCTCGTCGCTGCTGGCCGACATAGAACGTCAGCTTGAGCATCACGTCACGGGCCGCTACTCGGCCTTCAACCGCCATCCGATGGGCTGAGGACAAGTATCATGTCAGTAGCGGACTATCTCGACAGCATGGATTACGGACCCTCCCCGGAAGACGACGGCAACGCGCGCAGCTGGCTGGCGGCGCATGACGGGCGATTCGGGCACTTCATCAATGGGCGCTTTACCGAGCCGAAAGGCAAGAGCTTCGACACGATCGAGCCGGCGACCGGAAATATGCTGGCCACTGTCGCACTCGGCGCCGACGCCGACATTGACGCAGCGGTTGCGGCGGCGGCGAAAGCCCAGTCTTCGTGGCAGGCGATCGGCGGAAAGAAGCGCGCGAGGCACATCTACGCGCTCGCCCGCATGGTGCAGCGCCATGCGCGACTATTCGCCGTGCTTGAGGCGCTCGACAACGGCAAACCGATACGCGAAACGCGTGATCTCGACGTCCCGCTGGCCGCAAGACATTTCTATCACCACGCCGGCTGGGCGGAACTGCAGGATACGGAGTTTTCCGACTACCAGCCGATTGGCGTTATCGGCCAGATCATTCCGTGGAACTTCCCGCTTCTGATGCTTGCCTGGAAAGTCGCGCCGGCGCTGGCGCTCGGCAACACGGTTGTGCTGAAGCCAGCGGAATCGACGCCGCTCACCGCACTGCTCTTTGCAGAGCTAGCCTCGAAAGCGGGCTTGCCGGCAGGTGTGCTCAACGTCGTGACTGGCGACGGCTCCACCGGCTCCCTGCTCGTCGCACATGACAAGGTCGGCAAGATCGCCTTCACCGGTTCGACGGAGGTCGGCCGCAGGATACGCGCTGAAACCGCGGGCAGCGGCAAGTCTCTGACGCTCGAGCTTGGAGGCAAGTCGCCCTTCATCGTCTTTGACGACGCTGATCTCGAGAGCGCCATCGAGGGCGTCGTGGACGCGATCTGGTTCAATCAGGGTCAGGTATGCTGCGCAGGCTCGCGGCTTCTGGTGCAGGAGAGCATCCATGATCGCTTCATCGAGCGGCTGAAACAGCGCATGGCGACGCTGCGCGTCGGCCATCCGCTCGACAAGGCCATCGACATGGGCGCCGTCATCGAAGACCGCCAGCTCGAACGCGTTCGCGCGCTGGTCGCAAAAGGTGTGGAGGAAGGCGCGACTGTATTTTCGCCACCTGCCGAGATGCCGGAAAACGGGTGTTATTATCCGCCGACCCTGCTGACGGGCGTCGAACCGGCTTCGACCGTTGCAACCGAGGAGATCTTCGGGCCGGTCATGGTCGCAATGTCTTTCCGCACGCCGGACGAGGCGGTCGCGCTCGCCAACAACACCCGCTACGGGCTTGCAGCCAGTATCTGGAGCGAGCAGATCAGTCTCGCGCTCGACATTGCTCCAAAGCTGAAGGTCGGTGTGGTCTGGGTCAACGCCACGAACCTGTTTGACGCCGGCGTTGGCTTCGGCGGCTATCGCGAATCCGGCTACGGCCGCGAGGGCGGTCGCGAGGGCGTGTTCGAATATTTGAAGCCGAAAGCCTTTGCCGCGCGCAAACCGCGCAAGCCGCTGCCGCCTGCTCCGGAAGCAGACGCCGACGCGAGCTTCGAGCCGATGGCGATCGACCGCACAGCCAAACTTTTCATCGGCGGCAAGCAGGTTCGTCCGGATGGGAATTATTCGCTGCCCGTGATTTCGCCGAAAGGCAAGATCATCGGAGAGGTCGGCGAAGGAAACCGCAAGGACATTCGCAATGCGGTGGAAGCCGCCCGCAAGGCCGAAGGCTGGGGCAAGGCGGCCACGCATCTGAGAGCTCAAATCCTCTACTATCTGGCAGAGAATCTCGCCGTTCGCGAAAAGGAATTCGCAAGTCGCCTTGTTGATATGACCGGAGCGCGCAAGAGCGAAGCGGAAAAGGAAGTGGCCGCGTCCATCGAGCGTCTTTTCACCTACGCCGCCTGGGCTGACAAGTATGACGGCGCGGTGCATTCGCCGCCGCTTCGCGGCGTCGCTCTCGCCATGAACGAGCCGATTGGCGTCGCCGGCGTCGTCTGCCCGCCGGAAGCCCCACTGCTGGGTTTCGTGAGCCTTGTCGCGCCGCTGGTCGCCATGGGAAATCCTGTCGTCGCAGTGCCAAGCGAACGATACGGATTGATGGCGACCGATCTCTACCAGGTGCTGGAGACGTCCGACGTGCCCGCCGGGGTGATCAATATCGTGACAGGCGCTTCGAAGGCGCTGGCGAAAACGCTCTTCGAACACGCCGATGTCGACGCCGTCTGGGCCTTCGGATCGATGGAGTTGTCCGAGATGGCGGAAGCCCTCTCCGTCAGCAACATGAAACGGACCTTCGTCGACAATGGCCTCGCCACGGACTGGTATGACGCGGCCCAGGCGGAGGGGCGTGAATTTCTGCGCCAGGCCGTCCAGGTCAAGAACATCTGGATTCCTTATGGCGAGTAGGTCCGAACTGATTTCGACCGGGCTCGAGACGGTTGAACGGACCACGCTGCAGGACCAGATCTACCGGCAACTGCGCCAGCGCATCATGTCGGGGTTCTTTCTCCCCGGCCAGTCGCTGAGCCTGCGTTCGGTCGCTGAAGCCGTCGGCGCCTCGGTCATGCCGGTGCGCGATGCGCTGAGACGGCTGGAGGCGGAAAACGCTCTTGTCGCAGGCCACAACCGGGCGCTGGAAATCCCGCGTCTGGACAGGGCTTCTTTGCGGGAAATCGGTCAGATGCGGATCGCGCTGGAAGGGCTTGCCGTCGAGCGGGCCGCCGCTTCGATCGGGCGCGGCGATATCGAAACACTTCACCACTTGTGCAGTGAAATGGACGCCGGGATCACTGACGGCGACACTGAAGCCTATCTCACCGCGAACTGGGCGTTTCACAGCCATATCTATAGCGCGGCGCCGGCCGAGATGCTGCTCCCCTTTATTGAAAGCCTCTGGCTTCGCATGGGCCCCTGGTTTCGCGTCGTCGCGCTCAACGGCGCCCATCTCGACCGCGCGATGACTTTCCATCGTGTCATCGTCGATGCGCTTGCGCGCGGCGATGTCGCTGCAGCGAGAGAGGGCGTCGTCGGCGACATTGAAGCCGCGACTGTCGATCTCGAAGCATGGCTGGAAGCAAGGGACAAGTAAGCCTTCGCACAGAATACCGCCGGCATCGTCTCTGCAGGCAAGCTTTTTAGGCGGCTGCGCCTCGGTTACTGCGGCGTATGGTCCTCGAAATCCCGGGCCTGTCTCAAGCCGCCGCTGTAGTCGATTTCGATCGATGGACTTCCGGGCGTAATCAGGGTCGCCTCGCCTTCTTTCAGCCCACCTTTCCAGCTCGCTTTCAGTATTCTTCGATCCGGATAGGCGAGGACGCCGGGTCCATGTCTTTCGCCCTTGTTCCAGGAGCCGGAATAACTGAAGCCGTCCGGATAGGTCTCAAAGCCGTTCCCGTCGCGCAATCCCGCCTTCCAGCCTCCGGAATAGTAGGGCTTGCCGGAACCGATCAAACGCCCATCTCCATGAAACAGCCCGCGCTTGAAACTTCCGAAATATTTGCTGCCGTCGGCAAATTCCAGCTCACCGTCCCCATCGGCGCGATCGTGACGGAATTCGCCACGGTATCGATACGCGCCGTCAACTTCTAGAACGCCGGATCCCCTCCATTTGCCAAATCGGTATTCGCCGGAATAGCTCCCCCAGTTCGCGCGCTCTTCTCCGCGACCATGCTTTCTGTCGCCTTTCCACGTTCCCTCGTAGACCCCGTCATTGACGGTTATCATCATCCCTGAGCCGTCGCGGCGCCCTTTTTTCCAGTAACCGTGATAGGTGTCGCCGTTTGGCCAGATCATTGTTCCAAGGCCGTAGGGGACGCCGTCGCTGAGGTCGCCCGAATATTGGCGCCCATCCTCGAACGTCACTGTACCAGGCGTCGGCCGGGCAACGGGCACGGGCACGACGCCCGGGGTCGCAAATGTGGCCGGGATTGTTTTCTGTTCGAAATCTATTCCCGTTTCCCTTGCGGATTTCTTGTCCAGCCATTTCAGATCGTCCGCGTCGGCTTCTGTGACGAACAGCGTCGCCTCATGCCCGAAGCCAAGTCCGGCCATGTAGAACCCGACGAGGGCGTTGCCCTGCGCTTTTCGCGTTTTCTCGTCATAGGAATTGTGGAAACCGACTCTCGCTCCATCCTGAATGTAGCGCTTGACGCCGCCAAGCCAGATCAGACCGCATGAGGAGGCGCATCTCCCCTCGGCATAGGTGTCGAGCGCCCTCTCGCGAATTGTATTTCCGATGCGCAGCGCGACGTAGGTTCTGCCGCCGTCGGACGCCAGCCTGACCAGCTTCGGGGGTGAGCCTTTCGCGCTATCGAGAATTTCGACGAAGGTTTCAGCGTCGCCAACCTCGATATCGCCGGTGATGCGTATCTGATCGCCGGCGAGCGTGATGTCCGCAGCGTATACCGTTCCGGAAGCATACGCCGCCGCGATCAGCGCCAGCAACGCGCCAATGATCCGGATCGATGCAAGACCTGGACGATTCTCAGAGTTCGCAGACATATTCAGCCGTGAACACATTGATCTTTCTCTTGTTCGACACGATGCAGCCATCGGTGAAAACGCCTGATCCGCGAAGTTTGCCGGCGGTGTCGTAATATTCCGCGTCACCGTTCGGCAAGTCGTTGGCGAATTCTCCAACGACGCGTCCGAGCCTTGGTGATTCGTATTCGCCCTTGCCGCTTCGCATGCCCTTTATCCAGCCGCCCTTGTAGACGCTGCCGTCGGCGTAGAAGTAGGAGCCCTGACCCTGTCTGTAACCGTCGACGAACTCTCCGGAATAGCGGTCGCCGTTTGCCGGGTGCTCGCCTTCCCAGCGTTCGGCGCCGCGACCGCTGATTTGACCCTCGCTGGTTTGTCCATAGTATATGTAGGCGGCGGGTTTTCCATCGAGAGTGAAGGACAGTTCCAGGGTTCCGATCCCGTCAACATAGCCGCCTAAACATGATCCGCTCCATTTGAGCGACATTTGTGATCGGACGACGGGCGTCCAGACTCTGCAGTCATCGGCGTCCGTGGTTTGCCAGCCGGCTTTGCTGGCGCCGCTTTGACCATGGATCTGGCTGATCAGGTTCGACGGAACCTTGCCCTTTTCGATCAACCCGTAGTCCCGTGCAAAAGCGGTGACGGCTCTGCGCGTTCGCCCCCCAAAGCGCCCGTCAACGACGCCCGCGTCGTAGTGAAGCGCATTGAGGCGCTTCTGCAAGGCAGCGATTTCAAATTTGGCCAGCCCGGCGGTAACCGATCCGATTGCGACGGATTCGATTTCCTCAAGCTGGTCGCCCTCTCTCGGTTCCCCGTCGACGGTAAGCTTGTCATTCTCCCAGACGCCGGCGATGACGGTCCCGTCTTTTCGCTTCAGGACGCCCGGACCATTCTTGCGGCCATTTGTGAACCATCCGGAAAAGCGAACGCCGTCGGGCTGGATAAGGACGCCGCTTCCTTCCGGTTTGCCGTCCTTCAGCGTCCCCCGGTACTCCGCTCCATCCGCGAGTGTTTTCCGTGACGCGGATTGTGTGGTTTTCGCCAGGCCGCGGCGGTCGATTTCGGGAGGCGCGCTGCTTTCATCCTCGACGCGGTTCAGTGTAACCTGTGTCCCCTCGTCCCAAATTCCCTTGAAGACATCTCCGTCCGCTGTTTTCAATGTTCCACGGCCATGCATTTTCCCGGCCTTGAAACGGCCGGTGAACCGGTCTCCTTCTACGGTTTCCACAGTCATCAGTCCGTGCGGCCGACCATTGGAGAATTCGCCGGAATAGACATCGCCACCTTTGGTGACGAGCACGCCGGTTCCATGCGGCGCGCCGTCCCTTTCCTCGCCCTCGTAGCTTTCATAATCCGGTCGAAACGGCGTGATAGCGACAGGCGCCGATACGTCAGCGGGTTGCGCAATGACGACGGCGGTTGGTGGCGGAACAACGAACCTTTCAGGATCGACGGCGCTCTCTCCGCGCCGTGCCTCAAGGACCGCGGCGATGTCGGAAACGTCGAGCGCCAGCCCGGTCAAATACTGGATCAGGACAATCGACCGCCTGGAAACCGCGTCGTTGTCAGCATTGTGGGAAGAGAGGTCCAGGCTGCCGCCTTCCGGCAGTGTGCGATACCGCCCGCCAAGCCAGATCAGACTGCAGAGGTCCGAACAGTCATCAAGGCCGGTGGTTGTGGTGCGTTCCGCTTCGCGAATCATCGTTCCGATCGCGATCGCCGCGTCGAAATCTCCCGATGTTACGGTAACGACAATCGGCGCAGACCCGTCGGCGGAAGCCAAAATGGCGCGCAACCGCGCCAGGTCGCCTTTAAAGACAGATCCCGAGTAGACGATGTTTCCGTCTGTGACGTCGAAATTGCCGGCCAGTGCGTGGGCGGGCGCTGAAGACAGCCAGAATAGGATACAGAATAAGCGGAGAAGCATCAGTTGCAGGCATCGTGTATTTGTTCAATTATTCCGGGATACTTGCAGCTTTCCGTGTCGCCCACAAGTTGCTTGATGTTCATTGCCAGTAAAAAGAAGAACTGGTCAGAACTGCAAAGAGCGGCTGGCTAAGTCTGCCAGCCGGCGCTATGAACGATCCGTTTTGCAAAGTGGAGAGTTCGGATGCCGTCATCACGCCGTACATTTCTTTTGCTTGCCGGCGCGGCGGTCTTGCCGGTTTCGGGGTGCCTGTCCATGTCGGACGCGGATGTGCGCGACGTTCCGGTCAACGCCGGCGCGGCGGCCTCCGCCATCAATGGCTACAGGGCGAGCAGGGGACTGCCGCCTCTGCAACACGACGCCCGGCTCGACGCGGTCTCGGCCGACATGGCGCGTCACATCGCCCGCAAGGACAGCATGAACACGCGCGCGCACAGCGCCAGGGGTCTTTCGTCGCGGCTGGATGGCGCGGGTTATCCCACCTATGCCGGCGCGGAAAATCTTGGCGCGGGCTATACGTCGCTCGGCCACGCCATGGACGGCTGGAAGGGATCGCGCGATCACGACAAGAACCTTCTGAACCGCCATGTCACCCGATTCGGTATCGCAAGGGCCTCGCGTCCGGATGGGCGATACCGCAATTTCTGGGTGTTGACGCTTGCCCGCCCGACATCCGACGGACGTCCGACGCTCTGAGTGTTCAGGACGTATGGGCGATTGCGTTGAGCGCTACGCCGCCGGCCGCGGCGACCAGCACGACGATCCATGGCGGCGTCTTCCACGCGGTTAAAAGCACGAAGCAGGACAGCGCCAACGCAAGGTCGTATGGGCCGTCGACTGCGCCGGTGAAAACGGGATTGTAGAGCGCTGCGCCCAGAATGCCGACAACCGCAGCGTTGGCGCCGCGCATCAGGGCCTGCGCGCCAGGGCGCTTTCGAAAACTGTCCCAAAAGGGCAGGACGCCAATGAGAAGCAGGAAGCCCGGGAGGAAGATCGCCACGAGAGCGATCGCGGCGCCGGCGACGCCGTGCGGTTGCGGACCGAGAATTGCGCCAAGATAGCCGGCGAAGGTGAAGAGCGGGCCGGGGACCGCCTGTGCGGCGCCATAGCCTGCGAGAAAGTCGTTGCGACTGACCCAGCCATTTCCGACGATTTCGGTTTCCAGCAACGGCAGCACCACATGGCCGCCGCCGAAGACAAGGGAGCCGGCGCGGTAAAATGCGTCGAAAACCGCGAGTCCCTGAAGCGACCCGGACGCCGCCAGGATTGGCAGGATCACAAGCAGTACGAAAAACAGCGCGATCAGCAGCGCGCCAATCGCCCGCGGAACCTTGAATTCGATGTGATGCGAGATCGCTTGCGAATGATCCCGGCACAACAGCATGCCGCAGGCCGCTCCTGCGAGTATGGCGACGACCTGTCCCGCAGATCCCGCGACAAAGATAACGATCAGAACAGCGCCGAGTGCAATGCTGGCGCGCGTGCGATCCGGCGTCAGGGTTCTGGCCATGCCCCAGACGGCTTGCGCCACAATCGCCACCGCCACAAGTTTGAGACCGGCGATGACGCCGTCACCGATAGTGCCCGACAGAAAAGCGGCGCCATAGGCAAAGCAAATCAGAAGTATCGCGGAGGGCAGGGTAAAGGCGGCCCAGGCCGCGAGTGCGCCGAGCGCGCCGCTGCGAAACAGTCCGAGAGCAAAACCCACCTGGCTTGACGCAGGACCCGGGAGAAACTGGCAAAGCGCGACAAGGTCGCCATAGGCCTTGTCGTCGATCCATTTTCGTCTTGTCACCATTTCGTCGCGAAAGTAGCCGAGATGCGCGATCGGTCCGCCGAATGAGGTGAGCCCGAGCTTTAGAAATGCCGTGAATACTTCGCCAGCGCTGCCTTGCACCGTCCGCGGGGTCGATGGTTCCGTCACTTTCTGGTCTCTCCTTGCCGAAGATGCGGTCATGCCGGCGTTCGCGGAATGTAATTATTGTCGTATTTGGGCTGGAACGGGTTCGCAATCAAAACTATGGTCTGCCCGGTGAAACCGACTGCGATGGGAAAGGCGCCGCGAGGGTGGCTGCTTTCTGACGGTCGGCGCCGGAGCCTGAATAATTGTGCTTGTTTGCTGGAGAGAACGCCGATGACGAACCGCTTCACCTGGTCCCGGAAGTTGCTGGTTGCTTCAGCCGTTCTCGGCTCGGTCGGATTGGCGGCGCTTGACGCCCATGCTTCCTGCAGCAGCAATCCCGCGCCGGGCGTCAACTGGTCTGATTGCCGCAAACGCAACCTTATACTCAGTGACACCGATCTTTCAGGAGCAAATATGAGCGGGTCGGAGTTGATCTCCACGGACCTTCGCCACGCCAATCTGGACGGCGCAAATCTCGAAAGGGCCGATCTGCTGCGCACGGTGTTCCACGGGGCATCCCTGGTTGGAGCAAACTTCACGAAGGCCGCGGGATACAGGGCTGACTTCTCAAATACGGATTTGACGGACGTGAATTTCGAAAAGTCGGAGATGCAGCGGACGGATTTCGCTGCTGCGACCCTTGTCAACGTCAATTTTTCGAAGGCGTCGCTCGGTCGCGCCCGTTTCAACGACGCAACGATCGAAGACGTCAATTTCGATTTCTCGATCCTTGCCAGAGCGGATTTCCGGGGCGCTGCGATGTCCGGCTCGATCAATTTCAGCAACGCCTTTGTCTATCTGGCGCGTTTTGAAGGCGTGGATCTCACAAACGCGGAAGGCCTCGTCCAGAGCCAGATCGACATGAGCTGTGGCGATGCGAAAACCGTCCTGCCCGACGGGCTCGATCCATCCTCGACCTGGCCCTGCAGCGACGAGGACCAGTAGCGCAAAGGGTTCATCCAGTATTGAGCTGCTTTGGTTCGCCAAATCGCTTTGCAACTTGAATCGGATTTCGGATCGGATACGGAATCCGCCAGCGGTTGCTATGTATTATACTTTATATGAGATGCGTAACTATTGACATTGTTAACAATTCGGCAATAGAAAGTTTAGCCGAACTAAAACCACCAAGTTTGGCTTGGATTGGAGATTGTTGAGGCGCATCTCCAATCCTCCCCGTCCATCCAGAACCTACTTTAATATTCTTGGTCTGCGCCAATCTGCGCAGGCATTGACGCTATCGATTGGCCTGTCCCGGTTTTACAAATTTTTCTCGTTTCGACGTTCCTCGGGCATTGAACCGTTTTCTTTGCGCTATCGTCAATTCCTGCGCGGCTGTGACTTGTTCGCGGCTCCAGCCAGGAATCGACGCTTCCTCTCTCTGAAGCAGAAATTCAAACCATTCCTGCGCCACTACTTCCGCGCCGAAGCTGTTGAGATGAACCTGGTCCCGTTCATAGGCAAGCGGATAGTAGTTTCGGGTTACAGCCCATACGTCCGGTCCGGCCGTAAAGGCGTTCGGGTCTTTTCGAGCGAATTCAACTAATGCGTAGCGCTCATTGTAGATCTCAGGCTCCATCTCCTTTTTATAGACATGGGTCGTGAGAATCACGTGGTCGGCGCCGGTGCGCAGCAGCAGATCGTGATACTTGTGCAGAACAGATGAACCGATGCGAATCCTTTGCGTATCGGCAGAGTTGCGGATGCCTGCCCCGCGACGGGGTCCGAATGACCATTGAAGGGATTGTTGGGCGAGCACCACAACAGGCCTGTCGCCTTTGGACGCGATCGCTTCTTCTATGCGCCGCCAGCTTGCTTTCGGTTTGCCGGATTTCACATCCATAAGCCTGGCGATCGGGGTAGAGGCAATGACGGCTGATCTGACTTCGATGATCCGTTTGTTGTCAAAGTAACGGTCGATTTTTTTCTGAAGAATGTGCGGCCATACGGACGAGGTTGAGTATCCGCTGACCACCAGCAGCATCGGCTTGCCGGAAAAAATACCTGGCGTTTCCGTGTTGGCGGCTGCAGGCGTCACAAAGCTGGCCGCAAGCGCAAGCAGTAAAAGGTGCGATAGAATGGTCATTTCTGTCCGGTGTTTACGAAGAGCCCAGGCCGGCCGCAATTCAGAAATAGCCCGTGACTTGGCGCATTATACCATCATAAGCGTCAAATGACCTATCGTGTTGCTTTCTTGCCGCTTTTGGGCTGAAGTTCCGCGATCTTGTGCGCCGGCATCGGTTTTCCAAAGAGAAATCCCTGGCCGTACTGATATCCCGCCGTGCGCAACAGCGCCGCCTGATTCTCGTTTTCGATTCCCTCAGCCGTCGAGCGCTTGCCCAGATTGTTGGCGAGCGCAGCGATCGTGCTTGCAATGATCGAAGCTTGGCGATCCGTCTCGACGCGGTGCACGAATGTGCGATCGATCTTGATCTTGTCGAAGGGAAATTGCTGCACATAGGTCATCGACGAAAACCCGGTTCCGAAGTCATCGAGCACGATATTGACGCCCAATTCGTCAAGCGCGTGCAGTTCCTGGATCGTGTTGGGCGATGCATGCAGCAGGGTTGTCTCGATGATTTCGATATCGATCCGGTCGGGGTCCATGTCCAGTTCTGTCAGCAATTTGTCGATCTGGTTTACCACGACGCCGTAGCCAAACTGTCGCGGCGACACATTGAGCGCAATTCCCAGGCGCCCCGGCCATGTCGCAGCTTCCCGCAATCCCGTCTCTATCACCCATTTGCCGATTTCGTGTATCAGGCCGAAATCCTCGGCAAGCGGGATGAACTCGTCCGGACGCATGACCACGTCTGTTCCCCTGTCGAGCCGGATCAGCGCTTCATATCCCACGCGGCTATAGTCGAAAAGGTCGACGATCGGCTGGTAGTGGAGTTCGAAGTCCTTATCCTTGACAGCGGTATGGAGCGCCAGCAAACCCTGCTTCTTGCGCGTCAGTTCTTCTGCGATTTCGTCGTCAAAGAAACGATAGGAGCCGCGGCCGGACTCTTTCATTTTGTAAAGCGCGCTGTCTGCTTTGGAGACCAGAGTTTCCGTGGTGTCCTCCGTATATTCCATCATGGCGATTCCGATACTGGCCGTCACTTCGATCGATAGTCCTTCCAACTGGAAGGGCCGCGACACCTTTCGGATAATGTCCGCCGCCACGGTCTCCAAACGCTTGCGATTTGTGTCGGAACGTTTGAAGAGAATTGCGAACTCGTCGCCGCCCTGCCTTGCTACAAGGCTGGAGCGCCCGGCGCATTTCTTGATGCGCCCAGCTACAGCCTTGAGCAGCTCATCGCCGATGATGTGTCCAAAACTGTCATTGATCGGTTTGAACCAGTCAATATCGATCAGCATCAAGCCAAGGCGCGAACCGCGATGCTTTGACGTCGCAATGGCTTCTTCAAGCGACGCGTTGAGCAGCGACCTGTTTGCAAGACCCGTCAGCGTGTCGTGGTTCGCCGCGTGTTCGATCCTCCTTGACGCTTCAACTTTGTCCGTAACATCCGAGTAAGTCGCAACCCAGCCGCCTCCGGGCATTGGCGCATAGGTGGCGCTTATGCTCCTGCCGCTCCCAAGCCGGTAGTTGAAGGAAGTCGTCGTGCCGGCTGCGAGATGTTCATTGAGGCGGTTTGTGACCTCGCTTTCCCGCACATTGACGCTGCCCCGGCGTATTTCATTTCGCAGAATCCGGCGAAAGCTCATGCCCTTCTCGACTTCACCAGCCGGTTTGTCGAAAATCTCAATGTATCGTCTGTTCCAGAGCCTGAGATCCCCATGCTCGTCAAACACGCATACGCCTTCATGCATGTTCGCCAGGGTGACGGCGAGTTCTTCCTTGGCTTCCCGCGCCAGCCGTTCAGATTCTCTCAGCTTTAACTCGTCATGCTTGCGGTCCGTAATGTCGCGGAAGGCGCCGAAGAGACGCACGGGCTTGCCGTCTACATACGCCGCCTTGCCCACGGCGTGGACCCAGCGCCTGTTCTTGCGCGCGGTGATGAAGGGAAGTTCAAGGTCCCAGTCTTCTCCATTCTCGATGGCGTGGCTTATGGCTTTCTCGAGAATGGGGCGGGCTTCCGGTGCATAGAATCCTATCGCCGCCTCGAGAGTCGGTACATAGTCATCGTCGACTTCGTGGATCCTTTTCGTCTGTTCGGTCCAGATCAGCTTCATGTCGTCCAGGGAGAGTTCCCAACCGCCTACGCCAGATACGGCGGCGATCTGTTCAAACAGGTCCGATTGTCGATGAGCAGCCAACATCTGCGACCGCCCGAATTGCTGTGCGTCGCGCGCTTCCGCCTTGTTTTCGAAAGTGTGGATCAGCCCTTCCACGATTTGACCCAAAAGAGCAAAACGCTCTCGTTCCTGATCGGAAAAAGACCGTGTCCGGACATCCTTTATGCAAACCGTTCCAAGCAAATGGCCATCAGTCAATCTGATCGGATAGCCGGCGTAAAACCGGATATGCGGCGGACCCATTACAAATGGATTGGCGCTGAAGCGCGCATCCGCCGTCGTATCTTCCACTACCATAAGATTTCCATGGGTCATGGCATGGCTGCAGAACGATTCCTTTCGCGGGATAGATTGGAGGTCGATGCCGTATGTCGCCTTGTTCCACTGCTCGTGTTCGCCAATGATGGAAACGAGCGAAATGGGGCAGGAGAACAGGTCCGCAGCAAGGCGCACGACTGCGTCAAGACGGTCGGACCGCTTGAAATACTGGATCCCGAGATATTCGATTTTCTCCAGACGAGCTTTTTCGTCAAACACAACGGCCCGCGTGTTGGAGGCTTTTGTTGACGCCATTCCCGAATTCTATCCTGTCTACTGACCAATGGTGATCACGGTCGCCGAAAGTAATTCGCAGATCATCAGAAAATTCTTAAGATGTTCCTCCCTGATAAAATGTATCAGTTGAAAACGATACTTCAAGAAACAGTGCGATAGCGCATCGGTCGCCGCCTTACACACTCAAATGGTCCGGCGCCGGCGAATATATCGCACTGTGGCGTTCCCTTAAGAGAAATTTGTCCTCTAAACTTTTGGTTCAATTGTTTTGTCTACAAACGCCGTAACTGATCCGGAGCGGCAAAATGATAATTCCACTATTTTCATCATGTGTTTCAACTTCCTTGCTCCCGTGCATGATCCGATCGTTTGTTGCGGTTGTGTCTTTGGCGTCGCTTCTTGTGGTTCTAGGGTTTTCCGCGTCCCTGGCTCAGGAGTTGAAGGTGCCTGATGTCGACTCCGGCGTCAGCCAATCCGACCTGCATTCCTATCTGCTCGGCAATCCCATATCGCCGCCGGATACGACCAGCCCGCGCGCGACGCTTGAAAGTTTCATCATCATCATTCGGGAGGCCAGTCGTATTTGGCGCTATGTGCGGGACGAGTTTGACCGAAGCGATCGGCCGTTTCTGACGGATGAGGAGAGACTGGAGATCAAGTATGTCCTTGCGCTTATCGACAAGGCCGCGATGGTTTTTGATCTCGAGGACATCCCGCTGACCGCGCGCGACAGAACGGCGATCGAGACGGTCCTGCAGTTCCAGGAAATTCTTGACCGGATCTATGTTCCACCGATGGGAGACATACCGGGCGCGTCCGCCGGCAGTTTCCTGCATTCCTCGGCTCGCGCCGATTTGCCGGAAAGCTGGATCATTCCGAGCACCAATATAACGATCGCGCGCATGGACCGGGGCCCCAGGAAGGGCCACTATCTCGTCACCGCCGAGACAGTAGAGCAGATTCCGGATGACTACGAGGTGGTCAAGTTTTTTCCGCCAAAGGTCGATTCAGGCGAGGATCTCTACGATGCCTATATTTACACGCCAGGGCATATTGTGCCGCCTCAGTGGTTCGACCTAGTCGAACTAGGGCCGGAATGGCTGCAGAAACGCTATGGCGGACAGGCATATTGGCAGTGGCTCGGGCTTATACTGTTGTGCGTCGCGCCGATTGCGCTCGCGCTGTTATGGTATCGGCTCACACGATGGCGCGCTGTTCCCGTTTCCGCGAGGCGGCGCTATTTCGGACGACTGCTGGCGCCGTCCTACATGATCCTGTGTGCTTTGGTCGTTCGATATCTGTGTGAAAACCATATCAACATCACCGGCGAACTTATGCTGGCGGTCAGCACGATTAGCACGGCGTTTTTCTGGGGTGGACTCGCCTGGCTTTCCTTCAGGCTCATGGAGCTGATTTACACCTGGGCGATACGCAATCCGGCTCTGCCGATGGAAAGTCTCGACGCCAGCCTCTTGCACACTGGTTTCCGCATCTTGAGCATGGTGATCGCCGTAGTGATCGCCGGTTACGGGGCGACGCGCATCGGAATACCGGTTTATGGCGTTATCGCCGGACTAGGCGTCGGCGGCATTGCTATCGCGCTTGCGGCGCAACCGACGATCGAGAACTTCATCGGGGGCGTCATTCTCTATGCGGACCGCATGGTCAGGGTCGGGGAGTTTTGCGAATTTGACGATCTTTCAGGCACGATTGAGGCGATTGGCATCCGGTCGACCAGACTGCGCGCCCTCGACAGAACAGTGATCACCATCGCCAATTCGGACCTGGCAAGACGCAAGATCGTCAATTTCAGCCGCAGGGACCAGTTTCAGCTGCGACACGATCTCGGCCTTCGCTATGAAACGTCGCCCGACCAGATGCGCGACGTGCTGATGAAGATCCGTCAGTATCTCGAGGCGCACCCGCTTGTGCAGGAAGGTTTCCGGGTCCGTTTCAAGGCGTTCGGCGAATACGCCCTGATTATAGAACTGCATGGCTATGTGCCCGCGTCCGACCTTGCGGAGTTCCTCGGCGTGCAGGAAGAAATCATTCTTAAGATCGCCGAAATCGTAAGGGACTCCGGATCGGGCTTCGCCATGCCGTCCACGACGACCTATCTGACCCGGGATCAGGGGATGGACGCCGAAAAACGCGAAGCAGCCGAGCGCCATGTCGCCATCTTGCGCGCAGGAAACGCATTGCCTTTCCCCGATCCATCGCAGCAGGAAGACACCGGACCGTTCGAGGATGTTTGGCCGCCGCAGGGCAGTGTGGCGCGCAAAAAAACAGAAGAAGAAAGTCAGGCCTGATACAAATATCAATCAAGCGACGTTGGAATAATCCGCCATGGCCGGGTCAAACGCGAACTCGGTGCGGTTGCGGCCTTCCTGCTTGGCTCGGTAAAGAGCGCGATCGGCGAGACGCAGGGCAGTCAGAA
Organism: Rhizobiaceae bacterium MnEN-MB40S; assembly: GCA_024343425.1. Taxonomy (GTDB): domain Bacteria; phylum Pseudomonadota; class Alphaproteobacteria; order Rhizobiales; family Rhizobiaceae; genus Flavimaribacter. Next base: position 143,061 of record BRLC01000003.1, on the reverse strand, counting down.
GATTGATGCCGTTTCCATTCCAGTGTCCGCCAATACTTGTCGTTACCGGCAGGGCGTCGCTATCCAGTGTGACGCGAATGGCGCATACGGTCTCGCGCAGCCGCTCGGCGATCTGCCGCGCTTCCTCTTCTGACGTCTCGGGCAGCAAAATGACAAATTCCTCACCGCCAAACCGCGCCACGACATCGCTCTTTCTGACGCAGGATTTCAATTGCGTCGCGACGGAGACCAGAACGCTGTCTCCCGTATCATGCCCGTAGGTGTCGTTGATCGTCTTGAAACGGTCCAGATCGACGACAAGAACCGCGCCCGCCTTGTTCTTGATTTTCTCGGGGAGGTGATCGATGATCCTCGTAAAGCCTCGGCGATTCAGCAGGCCTGTGAGCGGATCTGTAACGGCTTCGTTCTGCATCCGGCCGTATCGGAAGGCAATGTTCCTTTCCCGCTCCATCAGGCCACCGAAGAGCATCGCGCCGATCAGGTTGAATGCGACAATAAACGGGCTGGCTGCCACGAAGACCTGGATCATCGCGTCGCGCGGCAGAAGCAAGATGCCGATGAGGGAGAAAGAAATCATGCCGCCGAGCAGCAACAAATAGCCCGGATGATAGTGCACCCTGTCCCGAACCATGTAGGACCATGCATATCCGGCGCACGAGGCAATCGTCATGGACAATATGCCGGCCCCAACCCCTGCGCCGCCAAGATAGAATCTGGTCGAGATTGCTACGAGCAAGGCTGGCGCGCCGCCCCAGACACCAAGAAAAGCCGCCGACAATCCGACAAAAAGGTTGCGGGGGTCAACGATGACGCCGTCCGCAATCGGAATCGGATTGTTCATCGCCAAGGTCGCCGCACCGCCAAACAGGAGGCCCAACCCAACGCGGCTTGCTTTTTCCGAGCGGTCAAATTGAAGTGAAATGCCGAATGCAACGGCAAGCAAGGCCATCGTGCCGAAGCTGTAGATATATTTTATTGCAAATTCCACCTTGCGCTCCTGGATTGCCTCCAGAATGCTTAGAATGGAACTATTACCAAATTTTTTATTGTTGTTTGCAGGATAGAAATTGGGAAATCATTGTTAATGAATGCTTTTTCAAGCAATCAATACGAGAAGTATTAAGTGTCATGCACGCAAATTTTCTTCCATTGATAGAAAAGAATGAAAAATATCCATTAATACGCGCAGAAAAGTCACTATTTACTATCGGCGCGTCGAGGTCTCTCTTTGCGGGCAATCACTTGAGATCGTCAAGCATGGCGTCAAAAGCGCGAAAAAGAGTGACGAGTTCAGTTGGAGCTCTTGTACATCATCAGAAGTTCTTCGCTGCCGTCTATGAAGATGTGCGGACGCATCAGGACATCGCGTTGAACAAGCGGGCGCCATCCCTCGCGTTGCCTGCGCCGGATGCTGTCCTTGTCTGTCCAGTGGAGCTTGAGCCCGGAATTCTCTGCATTCTGAAAGGCGCGTTCGTTCCGGATGGCGGTCAGGGGCGCAATGATCTTTGCGTCCGCCGTTCTCCAGTCATGCCACAGATGCCTTACAAGTCCGACAATACCCTTGGAATCCATTACCGAAGCTCCGCGTCAATTGTCCGTCTCAGTCGAATTTCCCACGCCCGCGCCGGCGATATTCAAAGGCTTTTCACAACGCCTCGCCGACGGCGGATCGAAAACCAGACCGGGACGGGCGCTGTCAACCCCGAAAGTCTTACCGAAGGGCGAGCGAGGCGACAATATTTCGCCAGTCTGGCGCCGTCGCGCGTCATATGGGTACGAGGACGAACCTGCGCAATGGCGCGAGGAACAGTATTAATCGAGTGGGTCGGGTCTGGATTATCAAGCCGTGCTGGTTGAAACTGCCTGTCATGAAGGTTCTCCGTATCAAGACTGTCGCCTGTCCGGATCGCGGAATGCGGCGCCTGGGGCTGGCCGTCTGCATGCTGTTCATGCTCTCGATCATGCCGCCCGCCAGCGCAGGCGGCTCGGCCACCCAGACCTGCCTGTACGTCAATCGCGATCTGTCGCTTGGAACGCGGCTGCCGCGACTTGCTGCCCGTATCGACGCCGGCGGTCCGGTCAGAATCGTCGCCATCGGGTCGTCTTCGACGGTTGGTCTTTGGATGGTTCGCCCCTCTTTGACCTATCCACAGGTCATGAAGCGAGAGCTCGAAACACTGTGGCCGGGGATCGCGTTCGAGATCGTCAACAGTGGTCGCGTTGGCGATACGATTCCCGGCAACATAAAACGCTTCCGGAAAGGCGTGTTCGCTCATCGTCCGGATCTGGTGATCTGGCAACTGGGCGTCAACGACATTGCCTGGGGCGGCAATATGGACGGGGTGAGGGAAGAAATTGACGCCGGCGTCGCGAGCCTGAAGGCGACCGGCGTGGATCTGATCCTGATGGATCTTCAATACGCGCCACAGGTGCTGGCGTCGCCGCATCACGCCGCCATGGAGGTCCTTATCCGCGTTGCTGCCTTGCAGGAGGGCGTCGGTCTGTTCTCGCGCTTCGAAGCGATGCTCAAGTCGGTGCAGGCCGGCGTTTCCGACAGGGCGCTGGTGGCGCTGGACGGTCTCCACAATTCCCGCGACGGATATGATTGCATCGGCCGTTTGCTGGCCCGCGCCATTCACGCGGCTGTGCAGGAGTGACGGAAAGATTCTTTCGCGCAGCGACACGTCGCGAGGATGAAATTGACGATCACAGCGTGTAGAGCCTGATAAAGCTGCGTTGATCCAGCAGGGAAATGGCGGCGCGAGCGCGAGACTTAAATTTAATGATCAGGAGATTGCATGAAATCGACGTTGTTTCTGGCCGTTACGGCTCAATTGGTCGCCTCATTTGCCGTTCCCGCATTCGCTCAGACGCCATTGCCCGCAGGAGTGACTTACAGTAACGACGCCAAACCACTGAAATCCTATGCGCCCGTCGACAATCCGGGAAACACAGCTTTCGACGTGACCGATCGGGCCGCAATCGCCAATCTGCTCTACGCATATTCCTTCGCCTACGACAATTTCGAAACGAAGGCGTGGTTCAGCCTGTTTACCGATGACGTGACATTCGTCGCCGGAACGCCAGGCCAGAAAGCGGTGGCCTTTCAGGGAGACGGCTTCCGCAAATTCTGGCGGGAACGCATGAATGCGTTTCGGACGTCAGGCAATCAGCGCCGACATCTCATGTCAAACATACTGTTTCTGGACCAGACCGCTGACACGGCGCATGTCAGCGTCGTCGGCTTGCTGACCAATTCAAAGGATGGAAAAGTGTTCACCGCCGTATCGAGCCTGAACTATGAGGGATGGCTGGTCAAAGGCGCTGATGGCTGGAAGATCCAGCGCTGGCACGATTTTCCGGATTCAATTGTACCGCAGTAGTTTCAGGTATTAGCGGGTAGAGGAAACCGTCAATCAGCTGCATACAGGCGACAATCGCGCCGCCGCTTGAGCTTTGTGGTCAACCCGCGATCACGACATGAAGCGCCGGGTGCTTCTTCAGGCGATCGCGACGATCCCGAGCACGACAAGGATGAAGATCACCAATACAATTCCAATCAGGATCTTTGCGCCAGTCAGCGCTGCGCCGGAAATCGTATTGAGGCCCAGCAAGCTGGCCACGGCTGCTACGATGAGCAAGATCAGGATCCATTTCAGCATTTGTCATCGACCTTTTTGTTTCGGATGACTGCAAACGCATTGCCGCCGCGCAGGGTTCCATCGTCTTTGCCAATTTGCCCGCGGCGTACGCATTGAATATGCGCACGCCGATCGGACATCGTTCAGGCGCCTGCGATCACGCCGGGATCAAGCCGCCGTCATGGTTTTGCGGGTAGAGCGGAGCGATCTCGCGCTTTGCCGCCGCCGGTTTCCGGCCCTGCGAGGCCACCGCGTCGAAGGCGGCGAGCAGATCGCTTCCCTTCCAGGAACCGGAAGCCTCGCCTCCGAATATACGGGCCTCAAGTTTGCCGAGCTCTTTCTTCAAGGCCCCGGCGCCCGCGGATCGGGCCGTGTCGATATCGTAGCCGGCGGCAAGCGCCCACAGGCCGAACTGGTGATAGGCCTGCGAAGCGTCGCCGCGACGGCAGGCGTCGCGGAAGGCGCGTGCGGATTCGGCCATCTGCTTTTCCCGCCGGCGAGCGACCGTTTCGACGGAGCCGCGCTTGCTGTGGGCGGTCCGGGCAACGGACGGTGCGGTTGCCGTGCGGCGACGGCGGACCAGGGCGATCGCCAGCGCCACAGCCAGGAGGAGGGCGACGCCGGCGCCGGAGACATAGCGCCAGTCCGCCTGTTCGGCGAGAGCGGCCAGATTCGCGTTCCGCGTTGTGGGAGGCCGGTTGCCGGCCTGCGGCGCTGAAACAGCCGGCGTTGAAGCCGGCGCCATTGTACTTGCCGCTCCGCCAGCGACCTCAATCGTCTGGGCGGGCAGAGTGGACGTCTTCTGTTCGCCAGCAACCGTGTCAAACCATTCAACCTGGATTTCCGGCAGGGTGACGGCGCCGCCGCGCGTTGGCACGACCGACAACATGTATTGCTTGATCGCGGCCGTTCCCTTGTCCGTGTCGGCCGAGCGGTCGTCGACCCTGTCGACATAGACGCTGGCGCCGTCGACATCCTGAAAGTCGATATCAGGCAGCATCTCCTTCGACGCGCCGAGCGCAACGATCTGGTCGACGCGGGTCACAGCCTCGCCAACCTGGAAGTCGGGGTGGTCCGGCTGCCAGCTCTGCTTCAGCTCGACCGCCTTGGCCGGCAGGAACCAGTCGGACTGGCCGGCCGGATTGGCCGAGACGTCGATCTGAATTGCGTTGGAGCGCACTGTCACCGATTTCGTTGGAGAAAAGAAATCGTCGAACATGCCGTTGCCAAATCCGGAAAACCCGAACTGCTGTCGCATCTGCGCGAACGCGGAGTTGTTGCCGAAGGGCGAGCGGCGCCCGTTCGGATCATTCGCTGCGCCTCGCAGGACAAGCGGACCAAGCGTGAAATTGCCGCTCTTCTGCGGCTTGACCATGTAGTCGCGCTCGATGACGCTAACCGGCTGTCCGTTGCGCGTCACCTGGCTGACCTTGTCCTCTCCACGCCGGGTGACTATCAGATCCGGACCGGAGAGATCGGATAGTTGCGCGCTGCGCAGGCCGCCTGAAGAGGTGATCCGGACCGTGACCGGGATCTCCTGCTGGACATAATAGGGTCCGGGCGCCGCCTGCATGTCGACCTCGACGCCGGACTGCGCCAGGCTGGTCTTCGGCAGGCTGGCCGCATCGACAACGTCGACCACGATCGGCTTGCTCTGCTCCGCGCCAACCTTGATCGCCGGGATTTCGACTTTGCCGGGAGATTTCGGCGTCAAAGTCACGGTCCAGCCCTGGCTCACGGTCGTGTGGCCGTTGATGATGCTGGTCTGCGACGTCTGTCCGGTTCCCTCGACGGTAAAGTTCTTCGAGAGTGGCCCGAGATCCGGCTGCGCGTTGCCCGAGGCGCCCTCAACCTGGATCGAGAGCCGGAACGGTTCGCCCAGGATCACCTGGTTCTGGCTGACAGAGGCCCGGATTTCAGCTTCGGCTGGAGCAAACGAGGCCGAGACGATCAGGGCTGCGATAGCGGCCGAGGCGATTTTTCCGCCGGGGGCAAAGACTGGTTTCATCACTGCATTCCTTCCTTGGGCGTCTATTTCAGGGTTGCGTAGTACTGGCGGATCCGGGCTCTGAGCAGGCCGGACGGGTCGTCGGGCACGCTGCGCAACAGCTGCTCGTTTGCCTGGTCCTTCTCGCTGAAGCCATGCGCCGAAGCCTGTTCGGTTGGCTTTTCGTCGGTCGGTTCGCCGCCTCCGCCATTGCCCTTCAGCAATTCGTCCATGGCCTTGCGGAACGCGCTGCGATCGTCACGCTGGTCGCCCGACTGAGCCTGCTGTTCCTGCGGCTGGTCCTGCTGGCCACCGGCCTGCTGCTGCTGTTGTTCCTGCTGACCACCAGCTTGCTGTTGCTGCTGTAGATCCTGCTGACCGCCGGCTTGCTGTTGCTGCTGATTCTGCTGACCACCGGCCTGCTGTTGATCCTGCTGGCCACCGGCCTGCTGTTGCTGCTGCTGATCCTGCTGGCCACCGGCCTGCTGTTGTTGCTGCTGGTCCTGCTGACCGCCAGCCTGCTGTTGCTGTTGTTGATCCTGATGACCACCAGCCTGCTGTTGCTGCTGCTGGTCCTGCTGATCACCGGCTTGCTGTTGTTGTTGCTGATCCTGCTGCTGCTGTTCTTGTTTCTGCTGCTCCAGAAGTTTAGCGACCAGATCGCGGTTGTACTGTGCGTCCGCATCGTCCGGATGCTGCTTCAGAAAAGCGTCGTAGGAATCGAGCGCGGCCTGCAACGCGCCGGATTTCGCCAGCGCGTTGCCCGTGTTGAATCCTTCCTCAGCGTCGCCGGCGCCGGCGAAGCTTTTGGCCGCTGCCTGGTAGTCGCCGGCCTTGTACTGGGCGCTGGCCCGCCAGGCCGGATCTTCGAAGGTCGCGGCCGCGCTGGCGTAGTCCTGATTGTCGAAGGCTCGGGCGGCTTGCTGGTTGGGCGTGAGCAGATAATCCCGAATGCCGGCCGCGTTTGCCGGATGCGGCGTGGCGAAAGTCAGACCGAACGCCGCAAATGGGACAATCATCAGCACGTTGCGCCGGAAGCCGAAAGGCGCCAGCACGACGGGAATCAGAAGCAGCCAGTAGCCCATGTCAGCCCATCCGTCCGCCTTGAGTTCATCCTGCAGCTTGCCGCCGCTCTCGGTAACGGCCGTGGTCTTCGGCAGGATCCGGTCGAGGTCGGCGGCGCCGGGTGTGAGTTCGGCGAAGACGCCGTCCCCGTCAGCCGCAATCCGGCTCAGCTCAGCAATGTCATATCTGGCCTGCATGGCCGCGCCATCGCCAGCGGTGATTGCCCGACCGTTCGCCGTCTGCAGCGTCGCGCTTGCGTCGACGCCGACGCCGAGCACATCGACCTGGTAGCCCAGGCCGGCCGCCGCACTGGCGGCGCGGTTGGTCGCGTCGGGATCGGATCCGGCGTTGTCGGCAAGCAGGATGATGCGGCCGCTCTGCGCACCGGCCTGAGACAACAGGTCCGTCGCCAGCGCGACAGCTCGGTCAGGACGGTTGCCAAGAACGGGCATCAGGCTCGTCGACAGTTCCGGCAGCATCTGGCGGATGACTTCGGCGTCGCCCGTCAGCGGAGAGGCCACAAACGGCCGGTCGGAATAAATGACGAGCCCGGTGTCTCCACCGTCCTGGCGCTCGAGAATGTCGCGCAGCTTGTGTTCGGCGCGCGTCAGGCGCGACGGCTTGACGTCGTCGGCGTTCATCGACTGCGCCAGGCTCAGGACTACGACGGCGGGCTCCTTTGCCTTGAATGTCGGCAATTCGATTTTTTCCCAGGTCGGGCCCGCCATCGCAATGGTGGCGGCGAACAGGCCGGCGCCAAGCGCTGCCGGCAGCCAGCGACTGCGGCGCGACGAGCCGTCCTTGATCGCCAGCACCGCGAGCAGGTGCGGATCGACAAGCTTGCGCCAGGCCGAGGCGTCGCCGCTCGAGCGCATCCGGTAGGCGAGAACAACCAGGGCTGCGGCCGGAATGAGCAGCAACAGCCACCACGGGCGGAGGAAGAAGAATTGCGAGAAATCCATTTCAGGCTCCTGCGGGTTCTTGGTTCAGAATTGGGCGTGATAGCCGCGGCGCAGCGATCAGGAGCGCCAGCGCCATGGTCAGGAACAGAGCGATGCCGAGGGGCATGTAGTAGAGCGCGATTGTCGGGCGCACGGTCTCGGGTTCATCCTCTGCGGGCTCCATCCTGTCGATTTGCCGGTAGACGTTGGACAAGCCTTCCACATCGGTTGCGCGGAAATACTGGCCGCCCGTCAAGTCGGCGATCTGTTGGAGGGTAGCCTCGTCGAGATCCTGCGCCTGGTTGACGATCTGGTTGCCGAATGCAGTGCGCACCGCCATCGGACCGGCGCCGACGCCGATAGTGTAGATCTTGATGCCAAGGTCGTTGGCGAGCTGCGCCGCCTGCATCGGCTTCATGACGCCGGCATTGCTGGCTCCGTCCGTCAGCAGCACCAGCACACGGCTCTCGGCCGGCCGGTCCTTCAGACGCTTGGCAGCGACGGCGATCGCGTCGCCAATGGCGGTTTCCTGGCCGGTCAGGCCGACCTGAGCCTCATCGAGAAGCTGCGCGACGATAGTCCGGTCGAAGGTCAGCGGCGCCTGCAAATAGGCGCGATTGCTGAAAAGGACGAGACCGACGCGGTCGCCCTTGCGACGTTCAATGAAGTCGCGCGCTGCGTCCTTGACCACGTCCAGTCGCGTTGTCGAGCTGTTGTCGAGGCCAAAATCCTCACGACCCATGCTGCCTGACAAGTCGATGGCCATCATGAGGTCGCGTCCGGATACGGGCAGAGGCACTTCCTTGCCGACATGGACGGGACGCGCGAGCGCGGCAACCAGCGCGCACCATATCAGGGACGCGACGACCAGCCGCATCCAGTGCGATGAGCCGCGGATTCCTCCGTTGCCGGCGGACTGGGCCAGTTCACGATAGAACGGCAGCTTCAGGGCGCCCGACGGCGTGTCGGGCGCAGGCTTCATCAGCCAGCGCACCAGGAAGGGCAAAGGCAACAGAAGGAAGGCCAGGGGCCAGAGAAATTCGATCATGTGTTCCTCCGTATCCAGCGCTCTGCGGCGTTGATGAGGGCTTCCGGACGCGGGGCGTCCGCCGGCGTTGCGGATGCGACATAGGGAGCTTCGGTGATAAAGCGGGCAATGTCGGCTGGCATGGCGCCAGGTTCGCGAATGAGGGTCTGCATCCAGGTTTCGCCATGGGATGCGGCAAGCGCGCGACGCCCATCCTGTTCAAGCACAACGCGCTTCAGCAGAATCTCGATCCGCTCGGCGAGCCGCACCGGTTCGCGACCGAGTTCGGCGTCGCCGCGCATCTGTCCAAGTTCGTGCAGGGCGCGATATTGCAGCGTACGCCTGCGCCAGGCGGCATAGCCGATTACGGCAAGCGCGAGCGCGCAGATGAAGGCGATCAGCACCCACCATCCGGTAGCCAACGGCCACCAGGAGATCTCGGCCGGAAGCCGGATATCCTTCAGCTTTTCCAGCTCCTTCGAGATCTCGGGAGACATTTGCGTCGATGTCGGATTCATGCCGCTTTCCTTCGTGAATTGGATCGGGCCCTGGCGTTGCGCCGATGGGGATGGAGCGCCTCGTCAGCCTCGTCGCCAGTGGCGAGATCAAGGAAGGCCATGCCCCGGTTGGAGCACAGGACCTTCAGTCGCGAGCGCCGGCTTTCGAAGGAGTCGGCGTGTTTCTTCTGGCCGGACCGTCCGATGGCGGAAAGCGCGGTTACCGACTGACCGTCGGAGATCTTCTGACCGCCGTTGATCGGCAGCGCGGCGTCGAGCGGGTCGTGGATCAGGATGTTGGTGACATGGGCGTGCAGCGAGATCCGTTTCAGCGACCGTTCGCAACGGTCGTCGAAATCCGCGAAATCGCTGATGACGAAGACAAGCGTGCCCGGCCGGCTGGCTTTCCGCATGCGGTCGATGGTCACGTACAAGGGAGACTCCGGCTCTTCTCCGGCGTCTCCGATGCGGCCGTGTTCACTGACGGCCTTGAGGAAGCGAAGCATCGCCGCCCGGTTGCGCGAGGCCGGGAACACCTGAACGCCGCCAGGGGCGTTGATGAAGCCGCCGACCCGGTCGCCGCCGTCGATGCCGGTCCAGGCAAGCCTGGCCGCTACGCCTGAGGCAAGTGACGACTTGAACTGCCTGCGTGTGCCGAAACGCATCGACGAACGCAGATCGAGCAGGATCAACACCGGCCTTTCCCGCTCTTCGTGGAACAGCTTGGTATGCAGCGAGCCGGTGCGCGCGGTCACTCGCCAGTCGATCGACCGAACGTCGTCGCCCGGCTGGTAGGCCCGGGATTCGTCGAACTCCATGCCGCGGCCGCGAAAGACCGAGTGATTGGTCCCGAACTGGTGCGTTCTGACCTTTCCGCTGGGCGCAAAACCGGTGACGCGGCGGTCGGGTCGGCAACGCACGAGTTCGGGGAATGGAGCGTCGATGCCGCTCCGATCCTTGATGTCTGACTGGGTCATCGTTTCTGCCTCAATCAAAGAGTGCTCTAGGGACCGGTCAGGCGACCGGAACGCGCCTGACGAGTTCGTCGATCACCTCGTCCTTGGTTACGCCGTCGGCCTCGGCCTCGAAGTTGAGGATGATGCGGTGACGCAGCACGTCGTGAACGACAGCCTGGACGTCGAGCGGCGTCGCAAAATCCGATCCGCGGATCCAGGCGTGCGCGCGGGCGCACCGGTCGAGCGCGATGGTGCCGCGCGGGCTTGCGCCGAAGTCGATCATGCCTGCGAGGTCGTCGCCGTAGATCTCCGGATTGCGGGTCGCGAAAACGAACTGGAGGATATAGTCCTCGAGCGCCTCGGCGACGTGGATCTGCAACGCCTCGCGACGCCACTCGAAAATGGTCTGCGGATGGACCATCGCCTTTGATGGGCCGTCATTCGACAGCTCTTCGCCGCGCACGATCTTGAGGATCTTGCGTTCGGCCTCGATGTCCGAATAGCCAATGCGCACATGCATGAGGAAGCGGTCGAGCTGGGCTTCGGGCAGCGGATAGGTGCCTTCCTGCTCGATCGGGTTCTGGGTGGCGAGCACCATGAACAGGTCAGGCAACTTGTAGGTTTGCTGTCCGACCGAAATCTGGCGCTCCGCCATGGCTTCGAGCAGCGCCGACTGAACCTTGGCCGGGGCGCGGTTGATCTCGTCGGCCAGGATCAGATTGTGAAACAGCGGTCCGCGGACAAATTCGAAGTTGCCGCTATCGGGGCGGTAGACATCCGTGCCCGTCAGGTCGGTGGGCAACAGGTCCGGGGTGAACTGGATGCGGCGCTCGTCGCAATCGATGGCGCCGGCGAGCGTTGTAACGGCTTTTGTCTTGGCAAGCCCGGGCGCGCCTTCGAGAAGCACGTGACCGTTGGCAATCAGCGCAATGAGCAGGCGGTCAATGAACTTCGGCTGACCGACGATGCGATCGTTCATGTAGTTGCGAAGCTGATCGATGGCGGACGCCTGGTTGGCGCTTTCCGAAAAAGGGGAATGGACGTTCATCGGTTTCGGCCTTTCTGGTGGTGGACCCGCGGTCATGCGCCGGGTCGCCAATGGTTTCAAAACTGCGACGCCGGGCGCCGCTGGACTAATCGAACAGGCGCCGGCTTCTTTTCCTTTCAGGCTTCAACCGGCGCCTGCGTGCGAATTCGGGTCAGCTTCCGGCGCCGCCCTGAGACGGGATAGCGTCGATTGCGTAGGCTTCGACCACGATCGAATCCTCGATATCCTTAAGAGCCAGGTTGGCCTCGTAATATTTGCCGTCCCTGATGAGGGCGGCGGCGTCTTTTGTCTTGGCGACGGATTGGTCGATCGGCGCCATGGCGGCGGTTACGGTGACGTCAATGTCGGCGCTCTTAAGCACTTCGGCGGCCTGCTTCTGGTCACCCTTGGCGAGATGCTCGTTGGCCTGCAGAAGGGGCGCCGCCGTGCTTTCCGAGGGGACGAAATCTTCCGTCACACCCATGGCCATCTGGAACGGCACATAGGTTGCATTGCCGGCGTCGTCTTTCGGATTTCGAATGCCGAGCGCCGCAATCCGGGCGTCTGCTGCGTCAAAGCCCCTGGAGGCGTTGGCTACGAGCGACGAGGCCTGATCGATGTCGCCGTTGAAGATCGCCATCCGCGCTGACCGCACATCGCGGAGCGCGCCGAAAACCTCTTCCGAAGTCTTCATGAGTTCCGACGGCTTGGCGGTTTCGGCGGTCTGCGCCGAGTTTTCAGCCCTGGCGGTTGCGGACCCTGTTTCGATCGCCCACGCCGCACCGGCGAGGGGAGCGATGGCCACCATGCCGGACAAGGCGATGGCTGCGAGTTTCGAACGGTGGATCATGACTGCAAAACCTTTCAATTGACTGTGCCGACCCTGTGGTGATCGGCAGCATCAATATGAAAGTCGGTCTTTGCAGCAGCTTCGAGCGAACTTTAAATCTTTGACAAGTTGGCGGAATGGGAGGTTTCGCCTTTCCCTGCTTCAGGCACGGTGGTCGCGCATGTCCCGGGCGCCGATTTTTTGAAAAAGGGCAGCGACAGCGCTGGCGCCTCAGACCGGAGGGAACCGGATGACGATGCGCAGTCCCGGCTCATTGTCTTCCAGGCTGATTGTCGCGCCATGTCGGACGCAAACCGCCTGAACAAGGGCGAGGCCAAGACCGTTTCCGGCTTCGCTGCGGCTCTTGTCGAGGCGAAAGAAGGGTTGCAGAACCTGTTCGCGGTGCTCGGGCGGGATGCCCATGCCTCCGTCCGTCACCTCGAGAACGCCGCCGCCGGCGTCGTTACGCGTGGTGACGCCGATAGGGCTGTTTTCAGGGGCGTATTGATGAGCGTTCGTCAACAGGTTGACGAGCAGCTGTTTGAGCATCTGCGCGTCTCCGGAAACGGTGACGTCATCCGCGAGATCGAGGGTGAGACGCTGACCTTTGTCCTGCAGCGTTTCTTCGAAGACGTCGGCGACTTCACGCGCGACGCCGGAAAGATCGATCGCGGTGAACACGGAGGCGTCACGGGTGTTTTCAAGGCTGGAAATGCGCAGCACGGTGTCGAAAACAGCGCCGAGCCGCTGCAATTCAGTCTCGATCTCCTCCAACAGGGCGGCCGCATTGTTCGGTGATGCGATTGCGTCCTGCACGGTGATGAAGACTCTGTTGAGAGGCGTGCGAAGATCATGGGCGATGGCGCGCACCGTGTTCTGCGAGCTGGCCGTGAGCGCCGACAGGCGATCGAGAGACTGGTTGATCAGATGCGAGATGCGATCGATCTCGTCGTTGCCGGCGATCGGCTGAACCCTCGCGCTGATCTCGCCACGGCTGACCTGTTCCAACGCCGCAGCGATACGCTGAAGCTTGACCATGGAACGGCGGCTGTAGAGCCAGCCGATCAGCAGGCTTCCGGCCAGGGAGAATACGCCCGCGAGCAACAGCCAGGCGCGCAGCGCGTCGAGCGCCCGGTCCACGACATGCGTGTTGCGTCCAATCACGATCTGGTACCGGTCGATCATGAACCAGCGCGAATAGACCCGGTTTTCACCAACGGCCCGGATGATGCTGCGGTCTTCGCGAATGCCGATGAAATCCGGCGCAAGGCCGATATTGCCTGCGAGCCTGTTGTCGCCTTCGTCAAAGATCGCCGCATAGCGCTCGTCGCCGATCTCCGCGACTTCAAGCTGATTGATCAGGTCGATCAGCCCGGTGGCGCCCTCGTCCCGGTAGATCTTCGTAAAGAGCAGGGTTTCCTCGGTCAGTTGCTGATTGAGTTCGGACAGCATGGCGCCGCGAACGGCGACGTAGGAGCTCCAGCCGGCGGCAAGCAGCGTCAGCGCGAACAGCAGCAGTGCGGCGAGCGCAGTCCTGAAGGCGGATCCGGAAAAGATGTCACCGAGGCGCATGGATCGAATACCCGATATTGCGGGTCGTATGCAGCAACGGCACAGTAAATGGCTTGTCGATCTTGGCTCTTAAACGGCTGATATGGGTTTCCACAATCGTCGTGCCGGGATCGAAGCTGAAGTCCCAGACCTGTTCGAGAAGCATGTTCTTCGTGACGACCCGACCGGCGTTGCGCATCAGCACCTCCAGGATGCCGAACTCCTTGGCCTGCAGTTCGATGGTCTGGCCGCCGCGGCTGGCCGTCCGGGACAGGAGATCAAGCTCCAGGTCGTGAACCTGCAGGGTCGTTTGCTCGCTTCCGCCACTCGGTCTGCGGATGATGGCGTTGATGCGGGCCATGAGTTCGGAGAAGTGGAAGGGTTTGACGAGGTAGTCGTCGCTGCCTGCATTCAGGCCGTCGACACGGTCCTCGACATTGCCCAGCGCCGTGAGAAAGATGACCGGAAGCTGGCTGCCTGACGCCCGCAAGGCGCGCAGGACGGCGAGTCCGTCCATTCCCGGCAGCATGCGATCGAGGATCACCAGATCGCAACTGTTGTAAAGGCAGTAGGTCAGCGCCTCGCGACCGTCAGACAGGCAGTCGACGCTGTGGCCTTCCGCCACCAGCCCCTTGCGCACGAATTCGGCGGTCTTCTCATCATCTTCGGCGACGAGAACCTTCATTGTCGATCGATGATCCCCTTCGGCGCCCGGCTTGCCGAACCCGGAGCCAGGCGCCGGTTTGCAGTTCCGATAGATAACGCAATAACGAAATTTCCGGCGGGATCAAGTCGTCGAAAACAGGAGTTCTTCGACTTCAGCAAAAGAATTGCGGCAACATTCGCTCGGTTGGATGTGGCGTTGTTACAAAGTAGATGGGTATTCAGTGACAATGAACTCGGCCAGTGCTCTTTTGCATGTGACAACATTTTCCGGGTGGTGAATTCTTTCGGCAACCACCTCCGTGAGCAAAACTCATCTCTGGCAAAGTCATTGCGATTACCGCAAAAATCCACAACAGGTGCTTTATGTTCCCCTCCCAAGGAAGCATCTTCCAGTAGAAATGCTTAGCGGAATGATTGTATTGGGTCCACTCGTGCACGTTGGCTTGGGTTCGGTGGCTTGAGCGAATTCTATATCGCAACGGGGTGTGTCCCACCCTTGAGACGCTTTGCGAGGAGGCGCGCCATGCCCGGACGCTGCCAGGATATTTCAGGCGCGGCCGGCATAAAACGACACGTCACTCAAATCCGTGGTCTTTCAGACAATCGCGAAAGGAAATGAAAGACAAATCAGAAACAAATAAAAACCGCGGTGCGATTTTATATAATGATAACAGATACTTGGCTTTTGTGCGAATGGTGGAGCCAAGGGGAGTCGAACCCCTGACCTCTTGCATGCCATGCAAGCGCTCTCCCAACTGAGCTATGGCCCCATTTTCGTCCGGAACGTCGCCGGTCCGGCTATCTAAGTCCGCCGGAGGCGGAGATCAAGTTCAAAATGCAGCGGCGGCTGAAAATACCACGCAGCCGCTGTATCAGGTTTCCTCGTCGTCGTCGGAAACATTGATGATGTCGGAAACGTCGTCGTCTTCGTCCTCGTCGGTTTCCAGGAAGGCGTCGTCGTCATCATCGCCGAGATCGACATCGTCGTCCAGGTCGACATCGTCGTCATCGTCGCCGTCGCTGCTGGAACTCGAGCTGGAATCGCCGGATGCTTCGTCGTCCGCATCCTCCAGCGTCACCATTTCGACTTCGCTGTCGCCGGATTCCATTTCTTCGGTTTCGACCTCGGCTTCCTTCTCCTCGATCTCGTCCGATGTCTGGTCGCCGCTGTCAAAGAACGTCACCGGGTATGATTTACCCGTGTAGGGCGACACGATCGGATCGCGATTGAGATCGTAGAATTTGCGCCCCGTTTCCGGACAGATGCGCTTTGTTCCTCGTTCAGGTTTTGACACTGCGAAAGCCTCTTTTCGATTCCGTCGCCGGTTGGCGGACCGAAGGATTGTGCATGACCGAAATGCGATGATCCATAAGGAAGCACGAACGGAATTATTGTCAATATTCCGTCGGGGCCCCGGCCTGTTTTTCAGTCCCCGTCTGCCGGTCGCCTTCCGAATTCTTTACCCGATCGGATGCAGCGCCGAACTGCCGATTACTCGAATGTGCGCGCTCCCATAACCATCTTGGCCGCCTCTGTCAAAGCCCTAATCGAAAAAAGCGCACGGTTTTTCCGCCGGATGGATGACCCGCCGAAATCACTGTGTTAAGGAACGCGGCGTTTGAGGGCGCTGCTTTTGGCGGCGCTGCATCCGGGACGAGAAACAACCTGGCGATGATGACCACTAAAGTTAAGGCCAAATCCGCGACTGCGCGCAGGTCCGGGCCGCTGAAAGGCGCGATACGTATACCGGGCGACAAGTCGATCTCGCATCGGTCTTTGATGTTCGGCGGTCTCGCCGCCGGTGTAACCCGCATAACCGGTCTGCTTGAGGGCGATGATATTCTCGCCACCGGCCGCGCCATGCAGGCCATGGGCGCGGTCATGCGCAAGGAAGACGACGTCTGGATCATCAATGGCGTCGGCAATGGATGCCTCCTCGAACCGGAAGCGCCGCTTGATTTCGGCAACGCCGGAACCGGCGTGCGCCTCACAATGGGTCTGGTCGGAACCTATGGATTCTCTGCAACCTTTACCGGCGACGCCTCTTTGAGATCCCGCCCCATGGGCCGCGTGCTCGATCCATTGCGGCTGATGGGAACCCAGGTGCAGGCGGAAGAAGGCGACCGCCTTCCTGTAACGCTGCGCGGCCCGCGCATCGCCCGGCCGATCACCTATCGCGTGCCGATGGCCTCCGCGCAGGTCAAATCGGCGGTTCTGCTGGCCGGATTGAATGCGCCGGGCGTGACCACCGTCGTCGAACCGGTGATGACGCGCGACCACACGGAAAAGATGCTCGCCGGCTTTGGCGCAGAGCTTCAGGTGGATATGGCGCCTGACGGCGTGCGCACGATCAGCCTTCAGGGCCAGGGCGCGTTGCGCGGTCAGGTGATCGATGTGCCTGGCGATCCGTCGTCGACGGCTTTCCCGCTTGTGGCGGCGCTGCTGACGCCCGACTCCGACGTGACAATAGAAAACGTGCTGATGAACCCGACGCGCACCGGTTTGCTCACCACGCTCCTGGAAATGGGCGCCGATATCGAGATCATCGATCCGCGGCAGGCGGGCGGCGAGGACGTCGCCGATTTGCGCGTGAAGGCGTCGGATCTGAAGGGTGTGCGCGTGCCGGCCGAACGCGCGCCCTCCATGATCGACGAGTATCCGGTGCTTGCCATCGCCGCCGCGTTCGCCGAAGGCCGTACGGTGATGGAGGGCGTCGAGGAGTTACGTGTCAAGGAATCCGACCGTCTCGCCGCCGTCGCCGCAGGGCTGAAACTCAACGGCGTCGAGTGCGAGGAAGGGCCGGACTGGTTGACCGTCGATGGCGTTCCGGGCGGCAAGGGATTGGGCGCGGCAGCCTCCAGTCCGGCGGTGGCCACCCATCTCGATCACAGGATCGCCATGGCCTTCACGGTAATGGGGTTCGCCAGCGAACGGCCGGTTACCATTGACGATTCCACCATGATCGCCACCAGCTTCCCCGAATATATGGATTTGATGTCCGGCCTCGGAGCCGTCATCGACTCCATCGAAAAGGCGGCCTGAGGCGTGTCGTTCGTCGTCGCGATCGATGGTCCGGCCGCGTCCGGCAAGGGCACGCTCGCCCGTCGCATCGCCGCGCAATACGGGTTTCATCATCTCGACACCGGTCTGACCTATCGCGCCGTCGCGCGCGCAATGCTGGACGCCGGGGCGCCGCTCGACGACGAGGACGCCGCGGCCGATCTGGCTGAAAACCTCGATCTTTCCGGTTTGGACCGCGACGTGCTCTCGGCGCACGAGGTGGGCGAAGCAGCCTCTAGGATCGCCGTCATGTCGAAAGTGCGCGCGGCGCTCAAAAGGGCGCAGCAACAGTTTGCCCGCAAGCAACCTGGCGCGGTCCTCGACGGTAGGGATATCGGCACCGTCATCTGTCCGGACGCGGACATCAAGTTCTACGTCACCGCGTCCGACGCCGTTCGGACCGGGCGTCGTCACGCGGAAATGGCGGCGAAGGGCGACGCCGCAACCTATGACGCCGTGCTCGCGGATCTGCGCCGCCGGGACGCGCGGGACTCCGAACGCGCGGATTCTCCGATGCGGCCGGCGCACGATGCCCACTTGCTAGATACGACCGAAATGGATATAGAAGCGGCGTTCGCGGCGGCTCAATGCCTGATTGAAAAGGCGATCGCCGCGAAAAACTGAAGATAACCGGTACTTTCAGACTGTCCATGCGCCGATTTGGGTCGATATGACCGGACGGTTCTGAAGGTCAATGCAACACCAGCCATCGGCGCCTGTCCGGACGAAGCATATTGTAGCCGTTGCGGACGTACCAGGAGTTTCTATGACATCCATACCCACCAAGGAGGACTTTGCGTCCCTCCTCGAGGAATCATTTGCCGAGCATGATCTGGCTGAAGGCTATGTCACCAAGGGCATCATTACCGCTATTGAAAAAGACGTCGCAGTCGTCGACGTCGGCCTGAAGGTCGAAGGTCGCGTTCCGCTGAAGGAATTCGGCGCCAAGTCGAAAGACGGTTCGCTGAAGCCCGGCGACGAAGTCGAAGTCTATGTCGAGCGCATCGAAAACGCGCTTGGCGAAGCCGTACTGTCGCGCGAGAAGGCGCGTCGCGAGGAAAGCTGGGTTCGTCTCGAAGCGAAGTTCGAGAAGAACGAGCGCGTCGAAGGCGTCATCTTCAACCAGGTCAAGGGCGGCTTTACCGTCGATCTCGACGGCGCCGTGGCCTTCCTGCCGCGTTCGCAGGTGGATATCCGCCCGATCCGCGACGTTACCCCGCTGATGCATAATCCGCAGCCGTTCGAAATCCTCAAGATGGACAAGCGCCGCGGCAACATCGTCGTATCGCGCCGCACCGTTCTTGAAGAGAGCCGCGCGGAACAGCGGTCCGAAATCGTCCAGAACCTCGAAGAGGGTCAGGTTGTCGAGGGTGTCGTCAAGAACATCACCGACTACGGCGCCTTTGTGGATCTCGGCGGCATCGACGGCCTGCTGCACGTCACCGACATGGCCTGGCGTCGCGTCAACCATCCGACGGAAATCCTGTCGATCGGCCAGACCGTCAAGGTCCAGATCGTTCGCATCAACCAGGAAACCCACCGCATCTCGCTCGGCATGAAGCAGCTCGAGACCGATCCGTGGGAAGGCATTGGCGTCAAGTATCCGGAAGGCAAGAAGATCCAGGGTACGGTCACGAACATCACCGATTACGGCGCGTTCGTCGAACTGGAGCCGGGCATCGAAGGCCTTATCCACATCTCGGAAATGTCCTGGACCAAGAAGAACGTCCATCCCGGCAAGATCCTGTCGACGAGCCAGGAAGTCGAGGTTGTCGTCCTCGAGGTCGATCCGGCCAAACGCCGCATCTCCCTCGGTCTCAAGCAGACGCTCGACAATCCGTGGGAAGTCTTCGCTCAGAACCACACCTCCGGCGCTGTCGTCGAAGGCGAGGTCAAGAACAAGACCGAATTCGGCCTGTTCATCGGCCTCGAAGGCGATGTCGACGGCATGGTCCACCTGTCGGATCTCGACTGGAACCGTCCGGGCGAGCAGGTCATCGAGGAGTACAACAAGGGCGACGTCGTCAAGGCTGTCGTGCTCGATGTGGATGTCGAGAAGGAGCGTATCTCTCTCGGCATCAAGCAGC
This sequence comes from Rhizobiaceae bacterium MnEN-MB40S, assembly GCA_024343425.1. Lineage (GTDB taxonomy): Bacteria > Pseudomonadota > Alphaproteobacteria > Rhizobiales > Rhizobiaceae > Flavimaribacter. The sequence goes on along the minus strand of BRLC01000003.1, from coordinate 123,726 downwards.
TCGGCAAGGACGCCATCGGTGAAGCAGCCGCTAGCGGCGGTCTTCGCAAGAACGCCGTCGTCTCCGCCGAAGTTACGGCTGTCAACGATGGCGGCATCGAGGTGAAGCTGGTCGATCACGAAGACCTTTCGAGCTTCATTCGCCGTTCGGATCTGTCTCGCGACCGCGACGAACAGCGCCCTGAGCGTTTCTCGATCGGCCAGACCATCGACGCGCGCGTCACCAACTTCTCCAAGAAGGATCGCAAGATCACGCTGTCCATCAAGGCGCTGGAAATCGCCGAGGAGAAGGAAGCCGTCGCCCAGTTCGGTTCGTCCGACAGCGGCGCGTCGCTCGGCGACATTCTGGGCGCAGCCCTGAAGAAGCAGAACGACGACAGCTGATCCGGCTGTTCGATCTGAAGATCGAGGCCCGCGGCGGAAACGCCGCGGGTCTTTTTTTTGTTTATTTTTGCGACCTGCGCTCTATCCTTTGGCGCATGAGCGTTCGCCCACCCAATCTCTCCGGTCTCAATCGCGGCAAGACGGGCCTCGCGGTGCTCGACTACGAGGTTATGCAGGAGCGCGCCTCTGCGCTCGGCGAAGCGGGGCGGACGCTGAAAAAGGCGCTTCTCGATCTGAGAAACCATGATGCGGAAACTGTCGCAGAGGACGACCCGGACCAGCGAAAACGCGCCGGGCTGGCGCAGAAGGCGGCGGACGCCGCCTGGGCGCTGTTCATCCAGCACGAGCTGTCAGGCCTCGCTTCCCAGCGCATTCTCGTCAAGCGTTACCGCATTCCGGGAGAGGTTCTGGCCCGCGTGGGAATCAGAACGAAATCGTAGCCAAACAACCCGTTGAAATCAGCTGTGGGCGAAGATGTCTGTTTCGTCCCAGCCCATCAGGTCGAGTTTGGCTCTCGTCGGAAGGAACTTGAAGCACGCTTCGGCCGTCGCGCTGCGGCCGTCGCGATCGAGGCGCTCCTGCAGCCTGTCGCGCAAGGCGTGCAGGTGGAGCACGTCGGAAGCCGCATATTCCAGCTGTGCGTTCGTCAGCGTCTCCGCCGCCCAGTCTGAAGACTGCTGCTGTTTGGAGATGTCGATTTCCAGCAATTCGCGCAGATTGTCCTTCAGGCCGTGCCGGTCCGTATAGGTGCGGGTCAGACGCGATGCGATCTTGGTGCAGAATACGGGCGCGCAGGTGACGCCGAATGTGTGATAGAGCACGGCGATGTCAAAGCGTCCGAAGTGAAAGATCTTCGTTTTCTTGCGATCCCTGAGCAGCCCGACTAGATTGGGCGACTTCTTCTGTCCCTTGGCGATCTGGATGACGTCGGCGCTGCCGTCGCCGGGTGACAGTTGCACCACGCAAAGCCTGTCGCGATGGGGCTTGAGACCGAGCGTCTCGGTGTCGATCGCTATGTCGCCCGTGTAGCGTTCCACGTCCTTGTCGGCGATATCGCCCTTGTGCAGCCGGATGGTCATGTCAATTCCCGATGTGAAGATACTCTGTGCGTCGCAACGCAGACCTTGCTTATTGTCTTGCCGCCAGCCTGTCCAGCCGAGGCGCATATCGCGAAGCGAGCAGCATTCTTCGTTCCTATTTTGTTCTTGTTTTGCGTGAGGAGCGCGTGTAGTGTCAAGATATATTCGCTTTTAGATTGTATTTGTCGATATCGGAGTATGCCTATGGTCGCGCGCGTCAGCACCGTTTCCTTTCAGGGTATCAGCGCCGATCCGGTCGACGTGCAGGTCATGGTTTCTCCCGGCAAGATCAACATGCATATCGTCGGTCTGCCGGACAAGGCGGTGGCCGAAAGCCGCGAGCGGGTGCAGGCGGCGCTCCATGCGTCGGGCATGGCGCTTCCGGCGAAGAAAATCACGGTTAATCTGGCGCCGGCCGACCTTCCAAAGGAAGGCAGCCATTTCGACCTGCCGATCGCCCTTGGCCTGATGGCGGTTCTCGGCGTCATTCCGCCGGACATGCTTTCCGATTACGTGATCCTCGGAGAATTGTTTCTCGATGGAACGCTGGCCCCGGTCGCCGGCGTGCTGCCGGCGGCGATCGGTGCCAACGGGCTTGGCAAAGGGCTGATCTGTCCCGAAGCCTGCGGTCCGGAAGCCGCATGGGCGAGCGCCGATCTCGACATCCTTGCCCCGCGCAGCCTGATCGCGATGGCCAATCATTTCAAGGGCGTTCAGGTTCTCTCAAAGCCGGAGCCGGCGATGCGCCAGTCACCGGACTCCCTGCCCGATCTCGCTGACATCAAGGGGCAGGAATCCGCGCGACGCACATTGGAGGTCGCCGCCGCCGGCGCTCACAACCTCTTGATGTCCGGCCCGCCAGGTTCGGGGAAGTCCATGCTCGCGGCCCGTCTGCCTTCCATCCTGCCGCCGCTGTCTCCGGCCGAATTGCTTGAAGTCTCGATGGTCCACTCGATCGCCGGGCAATTGCCTGGCGGCCGGTTGTCGGACAGGCGGCCGTTCCGCGCGCCGCATCACTCCGCCTCGATGGCTGCGATGGTCGGCGGCGGCTTCCGCGCGAAACCCGGCGAAGTCTCGCTCGCCCATCACGGCGTTCTCTTTCTTGACGAGTTTCCTGAATTCACGCCCCAGGTGCTGGATTCCCTGCGGCAACCGCTGGAGAGCGGTGAATGCATCATCGCGCGCGCCAACCATCACGTCAGCTATCCGGCGCAAATACAGCTCGTCGCAGCCATGAATCCGTGCCGTTGCGGCATGGCGGGCGAACCAGGCCATGTCTGCGCCAGGGGCCCGCGCTGCCGGACGGATTACCAGGCGCGCATCTCCGGCCCGCTGATGGACCGGATCGATCTGCGCATCGACGTGCCGGCGGTCACCGCAGCGGATCTGATCAAGCCCGGCGTCAGCGAACCGAGCGCCGTCGTGGCGGCCCGGGTCGCGTCGGCGCGCGCGCGGCAGAAGCAGCGTTTCCTTGAACTCGGTCATCCCGGCGTCACCGCCAACGCGCAATGCCCCACTGCCTTGATAGAGACGATCGCGCAACCGGATCCTGGCGGCGCGGCGCTGTTGCAGGATGCGGCCGAGAAGCTGAAATTCTCTGCCCGCGCCTATCATCGCATCCTCAAGGTCGCCCGCACGCTCGCCGATCTCGAGGGCGTCGACACGGTCGGGCGCATCCACATCGCCGAGGCGATCTCCTACCGGCTTTCGGGTGAAGTCGCTGTGGCGGCTTGACGAATTGATCTTGCTTCTAATGATCGAGTCTGAGACCATCATACAACCAAAACCAGCCCGGGGCTCCATCCTTGGTATTTCAATGGTCTTACGTAATATTTTCTGTCTTGGTGGTCATCCTGATTTACAGTCTAGGGTCGGCTGCTTACCGGTTCTACCTTCGCATTACACTAAATAGAAGAATCGCCTTCATCGACTGTTATGAATGGCCGACAGGTCTTGTCGAGAAACTGTCGATCCGACATCCCGATCTCACATCCAAAGACACGGACCTGATTTCAAAAGGCCTGAAGCAGTTTTTCCGCGCCTATCTCAGAAGCGGTCGGCAATATGTCGCGATGCCGTCGCAGGCGGCGGATGACCTATGGCACGAATTTATACTCTACACCCGATCCTATCAGGAGTTCTGCAACAAAGCCTTTGGTCGGTTTCTCCATCACACACCGGCGGTTGTCCTCGCGCCAGAGCAGAAACGAGACAACGAGGGTCTGCGCCGGGTCTGGTGGCAATGCTGCAAGGAGACCAATATTGATCCGGTGAACCCTGCAATGCTTCCGTTGCTCTTTGCTCTCGACCAAAAACTGCATATTCCGAACGGATTCGTCTACCATCCGAATTGCAAGCAATTGCGGGCCAGAGGCGGGGCGGGCGTCCAGTGTGGCGGTGATTTCGCCAGCTCGAGCTATGACGGAGGCACCGACGGTTTCGGTCATTCCGGCAGCGACGGCGCAGACGGTGTTGGAGCAGACGGCGGCGGCGATGGAGGATGCGGTGGCGGCTGCGGCGGGGGAGATTAGTCCCGCCAGCCAGAATGGCCGGCGGAACAAATTGTCTACCGATTGTCCGGCTGGGACCGGACGCGGGCAAGCCCGAGTTCGGTGATCCGGTAAGGTCCGCCGCCTTTCGAGGCGATGGTGCGCCGTCGCTTCAGTTTCCTGAAAAGCGAAAGCGAGCAGCCGGAAAACATCCAGCCCTCGCGGGTCATGCATCGGGCCTCGACAATATGGCCGCGGTCATCCTTTTCCACGGCGATGCGGCCGCCCTGGGCGAGCAGGTGTAACACCCGCTGCTCCTGTCTGGAGATATCCATTGAAATGTCCGAAATTCTTGCGCGTTGCAGTTCGCCCGCCGCGGGCCATTCGCCTGCAGCAGCATTCGCAAACCTGCCCGGTCATTCCACTGACCGGGCTTTACCGGGACTCTTTGCGTCCGCGCATAAAAACTCCGTAACTGGACGAACGCCGTTTACGCCGATGCGGTTGAATGCGCAAGAAGGCTGCTGTTTACTTCGCTAAACCCGGTCGTATCAGAGGAGACAGCCATGCAGCTCGAAGGATCCTGTTACTGCGGCGCCGTGCATTTCCGGGTCAAGGCCTATGCGCCTGTTCCGTACATGCGCTGCTATTGCTCGATCTGCCGCAAGACGGCCGGCGGCGGCGGATACGCAATCAATCTCGGCGCGAAAGCCGATACGCTCGAGGTCACCGGCGAGGAAAACATCTCCATGTTCCATGCCGCAGTCGATGGCGTGACGAGCAGCGGCGAGCGGCGCTTCTGCTCGAAATGCGGTTCGGCGCTCTGGGTCTGGGATCCGTCCTGGCCGGATCTCGTCCATCCCTTCGCAAGCTGCATGGACACACCGCTGCCGGAAGCGCCGGAGAGCGAACACATCATGCTTGGTTCAAAGGCCAGCTGGGTTTGCGTCGAGGCCGGACCGAACGATGGGCAGAGAGAAGGCTATCCACCGGAATCGCTGGAAGACTGGCACAAGCGCCACGGTCTCCTAAGCAAAGACTGACGCTATTCAGCTCCGTCCCGTAGAACCAAATCCGCCGGCGCCGCGTTCCGTCGCGCCGGCAATCGAACGTTCCTCAACCGCGACCTGTGTCACCGGCGCAATGATCATCTGGGCGATGCGCATGCCGCGCTCGATCACGAAGTCTTCAGCCCCCAGATTGACGAGCAGCACCTTCACTTCGCCGCGATAGTCGCTGTCGATGGTGCCGGGCGTGTTGAGGCAGGTGACGCCGTTCTTCAGCGCAAGGCCCGAGCGTGGTCGCACCTGACCCTCGTACCCCACAGGAATCTCGAACACGAGGCCGGTCGGCGCCAAGGCCCGCGCGCCTGGCGCGATTGTCATCGGCTCGCTTTCGGGCACGGCGGCGCGCAGGTCCATGCCGGCCGCGCCCGCGGTCTCGTAGGCAGGCAGGTCAAGGCCCGCGCCATGCGGCAGGCGCACCAGTCCGAGCGTGACATTGGAAGTCATGAGTCAAATCCCTATCTTCAGTCCGGTCGCCGACCCTTGTCTTGCCTGCCATGCGCGAGGTCAATTGCATGTGGCGGCGCTGAGCGCTAGAAGACGCGCAATTCAACAGGATTCTTATACCTCGATGCCTGAAAGTCTGGAACAGGCGGTGGCCCGCCGCCGAACCTTTGCGATTATTTCCCACCCGGATGCGGGCAAGACGACGCTCACCGAGAAGCTTCTGCTCTTTGGCGGCGCGATCCAGCTCGCCGGCGAGGTGAAGGCCAAGAAGGACCGCATGCATTCGCGCTCCGACTGGATGAAGATCGAGCGCGAGCGCGGCATTTCCGTCGTCACCTCCGTGATGACGTTCGAATATGGCGACCACGTCTACAATCTTCTCGACACGCCGGGACACGAAGATTTCGCCGACGACACCTACCGCACCCTGACCGCGGTCGATGCGGCGATCATGGTCATCGACGCCGCCAAGGGCATCGAGCCGCGCACGCTGAAGCTGTTCGAAGTCTGCCGGCTGCGCGATATCCCGATCGTCACCTTCGTCAACAAGATGGACCGCGAGGCGCGCGACCCCTTCGAGATCCTCGACGAGATCGAGGACAAGCTGGCGCTCGACACCGCCCCCGTCACCTGGCCGATCGGCCAGGGCCGCACCTTCTCCGGCACCTATCACCTGGCGGACAACTCCGTGCGGCGTCTCGACGCCGAGGACAAGAGAACCCCGGTCAACGGGCCGGAGGCGGACAGCGCGGCCGGCCTTCTGCCGGAAAACGATCGCGAGGCCTTCGTCGAGGAGGTCAACCTCGCGCGCGAAGCCTGCAAGCCCTTCGACATCGAAGCCTTTCTGGAAGGTCATCTGACGCCCGTCTTCTTTGGCTCGGCGCTGCGCAATTACGGGGTGCGCGACCTGATCAACGCGCTTGGCGCCTATGCGCCGCCGCCCCGCGCCCAGCAGGCCGATACGCGGCTGGTCAAGGCCACCGACAGCGACATGACCGCCTTCGTTTTCAAGATCCAGGCGAACATGGACCCGAACCACCGCGACCGCATCGCCTTCGTGCGCGTGTGTTCGGGCAAGCTCAAGCGCGGCATGAAAGCGCGCCTGTCGCGCACCGGCAAGTCGCTCGGTCTGTCGGCGCCGCAGTTCTTTTTCGCGCATCAGCGACAACTGGCGGACGACGCCTATGCCGGCGACGTGGTCGGCATTCCCAATCACGGCACGCTGCGCATCGGCGATACGCTGACGGAGGGCGAGAACATCGTTTTCCAGGGCGTGCCGAACTTTGCGCCGGAAATCCTGCGCCGCGTGCGTCTGGAAGACGCGATGAAGGCGAAGAAGCTGAAGGAAGCCCTGCAGCAGATGGCGGAGGAAGGCGTCGTGCAGCTGTTTTCCCCGGAAGACGGCTCGCCCGCCATCGTCGGCGTCATCGGCGCCCTGCAGCTGGACGTGCTGAAGGAACGGCTGAAGAGTGAATACGGCCTGCCGGTCGCGTTCGAGGCGGCGCGGTTCAATGTCTGTCGCTGGATTTCGGCCGATCGCCGCGCCGATCTGGAGAAATTCATCAACGCCAAACGCGGCGACATCGCCCGCGATCTCGACGGCGACCCGGTATTTCTCGCATCCGACGGTTTCTCGCTGAATTACGAAGGCGAGCGATGGCCCGACATAAAATTCGTGCATGTAAAGGAGTATCACGCCGTCAAGGCGGCGTAATCCGCAACGCCAGGGAGGAGGGCGATCATGCAGCAGTTTCAGGTTCGCAAGGATGATTTGTCGAAGCACCGGCTTGTTGAGGCTGCGGCGCAGCCTCTTGCAGACGGAGACATCCGTGTTCGCGTCGAGCGGTTCGCGCTGACGGCCAACAATGTCACCTACGGCGTCGTCGGCGAGAAGATCGGCTACTGGAAGTTCTTCGAGGCGGCGGACAACGCCGATGGCGGCTGGGGCGTCATCCCGGTCTGGGGTTTTGCAGAGATTGTCGAGTCCAATGCGCCGGAGGTTTCAGTCGGCGACAGGATCTACGGTTATTTCCCGATGGCCGACGAACTCGTCATGCGGCCGACGCGCGTGTCGGACAGCCGCATGATCGATGGCGTCGCGCATCGCGCCGATTTGCCGCCGGTCTACAATTCCTATGCGCGGATGCCGGCCGGCGCCAGCCGCGATCTCGATAATGAGCGCATGCTGCTGCATCCGCTCTATGCGACCTCCTTCTGCCTGCATGATTTTCTCGTCGACAATGGCTGGTTCGGCGCCGAGCGGCTCATCATCGTCAGCGCCTCCGGAAAGACCGCGATAGGGCTTGCCTACGCCGTCAAGGAAAATGCGGGCGGCTTGCCGGCGCTTGGCCTGACGTCGCCGCGCAACCGGGCTTTCGTCGAAGGTCTCGATCTCTACGACACAGTGCTCGACTATGATCAGATCGACTCGATTCCCGATGCGCCGTCGGTGATCGTCGACATGTCCGGATCGGGTCCGGTGCTCTCGGCGCTCCATCGGAGCCTCGGAGACAACATGCGCTTCTGCTCCAATGTCGGCCTGTCCCATTGGGACGACAACCGGATGGGACCGGATTTCATCCGCGAGCGCAGTTCCATGTTCTTTGCGCCGGGACATATCAAGAAGCGCGCCGGCGAATTGGGACCGGGCGAATTCGAAAGCCGGGCGAACGCGTTCTGGGAGCGCGCGGCTCTTCGAAGCCGTGACTGGCTGAAACTTGAAAATCTGGAAGGTCTTTCTGCCGCTGTCCCAGTCTTCGATAAACTGCGCGCAGGGAACGTAGCGCCCGATATCGGCATTATCGTCGAGCTTTGATAGCCCTCGCTCGTATTCACGGGCAAGGGCGCATCGCGTTACTTGATGAACGAGCCTGCCTGCAACTCGCGCACGGCCTGGATCAGTTCGTCGCGCGTGTTCATGACGATCGGGCCATGCCAAGCGACGGGCTCGCGGATCGGCTTGCCCGAGACGAGCAGGAAGCGGACGCCTTCTTCTCCGGCCTGAACCGTCACCTCGTCGCCGGTGTCGAACAGCACCAGCGTGCGGTTGCCGGTCTGGTCGCGCAGGAATATTTCCTCGCCGTCGATTTCCTTTTCGGTCAAGACGCCGAACGGCTTCGAGGCCGAAGCGAATGTGCCGGAGCCTGCGAAGATATAGGCGAAGGCCGAGGCATAGGTGTCCACCGGCAGCGTCTTGCGCTTGTTGGGCGGAATCGACACGTCGAGATAGACCGGGTCGGCGGCGATACCGTCGACAGGCCCCGACTTGCCCCAGAACGATCCACAGACGACGCGCACGACCGTGCCGTCATCGTCAATCACTTCGGGAATATCGGATGCGCCGATATCCTGGTAGCGCGGCGCCGTCATCTTCAGCGAGGAGGGGAGGTTCGCCCAGAGCTGGAAACCGTGCATCTGGCCCTTCGCGTCGCCCTTCGGCATTTCCTGGTGCATGATGCCGCTGCCGGCGGTCATCCATTGCACGTCGCCCGCGCCGAGCGAGCCCCTGTTGCCGAGGCTGTCGCCATGGTCGACGGCGCCTGCCAGCACATAGGTGATCGTCTCGATCCCGCGATGCGGATGCCAGGGGAAACCCGACATGTATTTTTCAGGATTGTCGTTGCGAAAATCGTCGAACAGCAGAAACGGGTCCGCCATGTGCGGATCCTTGAAGCCGAAAGCGCGGTACAGTTCGACGCCTGCGCCTTCCATCGTCTTCTGGGCGGAAAGGGTCTGCTTGACCGGTCGGATGGACATGAGCGTGTCTCCTTTGTTGCGGTCAATATAACAACGATGCGGCTTTGTTGTGTGAGGCGGACAAAGAACTGACTGTTCACTCAGGGTAAACGGTCAGCCGTGATCGTTTCACCGCGACGCATCGACAGCCGTTGCGATCTTTTGGGCGAGCCGTCGGGCGACGGCCTGCTTGTCCATGTCTTCCCAGTCCTCGACGCCGTCATGGCTGACAATGCGCACCCGGTTGCGGTCGCCGCCCATGATTCCGGTTTCGGGCGAGACGTCGTTGGCGACGATCCAGTCGGCGCCCTTGCGCTCGAGTTTGCCGCGGGCGTTGTCCTCGAGATTCTGCGTTTCGGCCGCAAAGCCGACCACCAGCCTCGGCCGCTTGTCGTGATGACCGACCGTCTTCAGGATATCCGGGTTTTCAGTCAGCATGAGAGGGGGCGGGCCTTCTCCCGGCGCCTTCTTGATCTTTTGATCGGACTGTCCGGCCACCCGCCAGTCGGCGACGGCCGCGACCATCACCGCGATATCGGCAGGCAGGTGGTTTGTGACCGCCTCAAGCATCTCGCGGGCGCTTTCCACATGCGTCGTTTCAACGCCAACAGGATCTGGAATTGTAACCGGGCCGGACACCAGCGTCACCGTGGCGCCGAGCTCGGCCAATGCGGCGGCGATAGCATGGCCCTGCTTTCCGGAAGAGCGATTGGCGATGTAGCGCACCGGATCGATGGGCTCATGCGTCGGCCCGGAGGTGACGATCGCGGTTTTTCCGGCAAGCGGCTTCGGCCGGTCGTCGAGCAGTCTCTCGCAGGCGGCCGCGATCTCCAGTGGCTCGGCCATGCGGCCGGTTCCGGCCTCTCCGCTTTCCGCCATTTCACCGCGCATCGGTCCGATGAAGGCGACGCCGTCCTGCTTCAGAACATCGACGTTGCGCCTGACCGCCGGGTTCGACCACATGGCCGGGTTCATCGCCGGCGCCGCGAGAATAGGCGCGCGGGCAGCCAGCGCAATCGCAGAGGCGAGATCGTCGGCAAGGCCAAGCGCCATCTTGCCGAGAAAGTCGGCCGTCGCCGGCGCAATCAGGATCATGTCGCATTCGCGCGCCAGCCGGATATGGCCGACATCGTGTTCGTCCTCGCGCGAAAAGAGGTCGGTGAACACCTTGTCGGCCGCGAGCGCGCCAACGGCGAGGCTGGTCACGAATTCCTGCGCAGCCTTCGTCATGACGGGTCGCACCGACGCGCCGCGTTCGCGCAATCGCCTGATCAGGTCCAGAGATTTGTAGACGGCGACGCCGCCTGTCATGACCAGTAATAGGCGTTTGCCGGCAAGCGCGCCGCTGGCCGAGCGAGCCGGGGTCACGGACGCTTCGGTCGGAGGCGCAGCCGTCTCAGGTTCGCCGGCTGCGCGGATCAAATGGCGCGCCTCTTCTTCCATGGATCGGCCGTTGCGGGCCGCGCGTTCGCGCAGGGCCTGCTTGGTCGCCTCGTCGAGATTGCGAATGGTGATGCTGGCCATACCGTATATTCCTTCGGATCGCCGGTCATTATGATATCATTGATATCAGTTTACATTTGAAAAGCAATAAATATTGCCATCAATGCAATCACCCAAAGCGCGATGCGGCCGGACCGCGTATGCCGCGCTTCGGCTTTTCCGATGGCCTGCGCGGTCTCCTCGTCGAAACGCAGGCCGTTCCTGCCCATCCGGTCTATCTCTTCGGAAAGGCGCCGCGCCCTTTCGGCAAGTTCCGGCGCCTGTTCGGCGAGGCGCAGCGCAGCGCTCAATCCGTCGCGGAGATCCGTCGCCACGCGCGCCGGTCCGAGATTGTGGCGGATCCAGTCTCCGACCACCGACTCGGAAGCCTTCCACATGTTGAAATGCGGATTGAGCATTCGCGACACGCCTTCGACAACCACCATCGTCTTCTGCAGCATGATGAGCTCCGGCCGCGTCTGCATGTCGAACAGTTCCGTGACCTCGAAAAGCAGTGTTAGCAGCTTGGCCATGGAGATCGTGTCGGCAGACTGGCCGTGGATCGGTTCGCCGATCGCGCGGATCGCCTGCGCGAAACTCGCCATGTCGTGATGGGCGGGAACATAGCCGGCCTCAAAATGCACTTCGGCCACGCGGCGATAGTCGCGTGTGATGAAGCCGTAGAGGATCTCGGCCAGAAAGCGCCGCTCCTTTTTGCCCAGCCTGCCGACGATGCCCATGTCGACGGCGACGATGTCGCCCTTCGCGTCGACAAACAGGTTGCCCTGGTGCATGTCGGCGTGAAAGAAGCCGTCGCGCAGCGTGTGCCGGAGGAAGGACTGAATCAGCGTTTCCGACAGCCGCACCGTGTCGTGTCCGGCGGCGCGGAGCTTGTCCAGTTCGTATATCTTGATCCCGTCGACCCATTCCATGGTCACGCAATCGCGACCGGTCCGCTCCCAGTCGACCTTCGGCACGCGAAAGCCGGGATCGTTGGCTGTATTGTCGGCGATTTCCGAAAGCGCCGCCGCCTCCAGTCGCAGATCCATCTCGATCTTGGTGGTCTGGTCGAGCGTGCGCGCAATCTCCACAGGTCTGAGTCGGCGCGCGGAGGGAACCAGTTTTTCGGCGAGCTGCGCAACCAGGTAGAAGGTCTCCAGATCATTGCGGAACCGTTGCCTCACGCCCGGCCGCACCACCTTGACCGCGACTTTCCGCGCGCCGTTCTCGTCCGCAATTTCCGCCGGGTGCACCTGCGCGATGGAGGCCGCCGCGATGGGTTCGCCGAAGCGCGTATAGAGGTCTTCGACAGTCCGGCCGATGGACGCCTCGATCCGCGCCTTCGCTGCTTCCTGAGGGAAGGTTCCCATGCGGTCCTGCAGCAGCGCCAGATCCGCCGCCAGCGCATCGCCGACCACATCCGGACGGGTCGCCAGGAACTGGCAGAGTTTGACATAGGACGGTCCGAGGCGATCCACGGCCTGGCCGAGACGCTGCGCCCGGTCTCGCGATTTCGAGGCGGGTCGCGCGAGCGCGGCCGCGATGCGATAGCCGAGGCGCGCCGGGCCGTGCAGGCCTTCCGAAGGCAGGGCGGCGACCACGCCCTCGCGGGCCATCACCCAGCCGGCCCGCAAGAGCCGCGTATAGGCAAGGAGACTGTTCAACGGGATCGAACCTCTGCCGCGTTCAAAGTTTCCAGCCGGAATGTAGAGCCGCGATGCCGCCTGTGTAGTTGGTCCACTTCACGCGGGAAAAGCCGGCCTGTTCGATCGTCGTCGCAAAATCCTTCTGGTTCGGAAACTTGCGGATCGATTCCACCAGATACTGATAGGGTTCCGAATCGCCGGTGATCATGCGTCCGAGCCGCGGTATCGCATTGAAGGACCACGCGTCATAGAGCCTGTCGAGCATTGGCGCGTCGACCTCGGAAAATTCAAGACACAGGAACCGGCCGCCCCGTTTCAGGACCCGATAGGCTTCCGAAAGCGCCTTGGGAATGTCCGGCACGTTGCGGATGCCGAATGCGATCGTATAGGCGTCGAAACGACCATTCTCGAACGGCAGATCCTCCGCATTCGCCTCGACAAAATCGACGCATCCGTCGAGACGCCGCTTTTCGGCGCGTTCGCGGCCGACCTGCAGCATCGAGCCGTTGATGTCCAGCACAGTCGCGTGCGCCTGGCGGCCGGAGGCTTCGAGAATGCGAAAGGCGATGTCGCCGGTTCCGCCGGCCACGTCCAGAACCGCATAGCCCGGCCGTTTCGGCGGATTGAGCGCGGTCACCATTGCGTCCTTCCACAGACGATGCATTCCGCCGGACATGGCGTCGTTCATGATGTCGTAGCGCCGCGCCACGCCGTGGAACACGGCGTCGACAAGCCCCTGCTTGCCGCCCTGCTCCACCTCGGTAAAACCGTATGAGGTTTCCATCCCGTCCGCGCTGGACACACGAGTCTCGGACATGTCTCTACTCCAAATGCCGGGCGAGAAATTAGTCTTGCAGCCGGGTCACTGTGCTTATAGGTCAATCACTGACAAACGCCAAACAGGCAGAAGCAGAATATCATGCCGGAATTGCCGGAAGTAGAGACGGTTCGTCGCGGCCTGGCCCCCGCCATGGAGGGCGGTCGGATTGTGGGCATAAGGCAGAACCGGCCTGATCTCCGCTTCCCGTTTCCCGACAACTTCACAGACCGCCTGACCGGGCGTCGCATCGAACGCCTCGACCGCAGGGCCAAATATATCCTTCTGGAGCTGGACGACGGCGCCGTCCTTGCCTCGCATCTCGGCATGTCGGGCTCCTGGCGCGTCGAACCGGCCGAGGGGACAGAGGCGATCCCCGGCAATTTCCATCACCAACGGTCGAAGGACGGACGGCACGATCATCTGATCATGGACCTGGACGGTCCGGGCGGCAGGCATCGCATCATATATAATGACCCGCGCCGCTTCGGTTACATGTTCCTTTCGGATGTCGATAGGCTCGCCGCCCACCCGATGATGGCGGGGCTCGGCGTGGAGCCGACGGGCAACGCGCTCAATGCAGACTACCTTGCGGCGCGTTTCGACGGGCGGCAGGTTCCGGTCAAGGCTGCGCTTCTGGATCAGGGCATTATCGCCGGCCTCGGCAATATATATGTGTGCGAGGCGCTGTGGCGGGCGAAAATATCGCCGCGTCGCAAGGCGGCGACGCTGGTCGATCGCCGCGGCAAACCCGTGGCGCGGCTGGAAAATCTCGTTGCGGCGATCCGCCAGGTGATCGCGGAAGCCATCGAGGCGGGCGGGTCGTCATTACGCGATCACCGCCAGACCGACGGTTCGCTCGGCTATTTCCAGCACAGCTTCAACGCCTATGGGCGGACAGGGGAGCCCTGCCGCCACGATGGCTGCGGCAAACCTGTCAGACGCATTGTACAAAGCGGGCGGTCGACGTTCTATTGTCCGTCATGCCAGAAGTGACGTTCGCAAAGCGGCAAAAAGGAGAGGACCATGAGTTACGAAACGATCATTGTTGAAACGGATGGCCGCGTCGGGCTGATAACGCTTAACCGACCCAAGGCGCTCAACGCGCTGAACTCGCAGGTGATGGAAGAGACCATTGCCGCCGCGAAGGCCTTTGATGAAGACGATGAGATCGGCGCGATCGTGCTGACCGGGTCGGAAAAGGCTTTCGCCGCCGGCGCCGACATCAAGGAGATGCAGTCTCTTAACTATGTCGAAGCCTATGGTCGCGATTTCTTTGGACAATGGGAGCGCTTCGCAGCGACGCGCAAGCCGATGATCGCGGCCGTTTCGGGCTATGCCCTCGGCGGCGGTTGTGAACTCGCCATGATGTGCGACATTATCGTGGCCGCGGACACGGCGAAATTCGGACAGCCGGAAATTACCCTCGGCGTCATTCCCGGCATGGGCGGAACCCAGCGCCTGACGCGCGCCGTCGGCAAGGCGAAAGCCATGGACCTGTGCCTCACCGGGCGGATGATGGACGCCGAGGAAGCAGAGCGCAGCGGCCTGGTCGCCCGTGTCGTGCCCGCCGCGGAACTGATTGCGACTGCAAGAAAGATGGCGCAGAAGATCGCGTCCTTCTCCCTGCCGTCCGTGATGATGGCGAAGGAAGCCGTCAACCGGTCCTACGAGCAGCCGCTGGCGGAAGGTCTGCGTTTCGAACGGCGGCTGTTCCACTCGCTGTTTGCGACGGACGACCAGACGGAGGGCATGGCGGCCTTCACGGAGAAGCGCGAAGCGCAGTTCAACAACCGTTGACGGGCGGGGACTTTCCGGCTATATCGCCCCCACGGAAAAAGGTGGCCTCCGGGTCACCTTGTTTTTTTACCGGAAAGCGGGCCATCGGCCTCGAGCGGCCGTCCCGGTATCCAGTTTGAAAATTTGAAGAGAGACCTCAATGGCCAATACAACTTCGGCGAAAAAGGCTACACGCAAGATCGCCCGCCGCACGGCAGTCAACAAGACGCGACGCACACGGGTTCGCGGATATGTCCGCAAGGTGGAAGAGGCGATCGCCTCCGGCGACCAGGAAGTCGCTGCAGCCGCCCTCAAGGCTGCGCAGCCGGAAATGATGCGCGCTGCAGGAAAGGGTGTTCTTCATCCCAACACCGTAGCCCGCAAGATGTCGCGTCTGTCCCGTCGCGTAAAAGCAATCAGCGCCTGATTGCAATCAGTTAGACTGAATTTTATTGGCCTGGCGGCGCGCCGGGCCTTTTGCGTTTCTGTAAAAAATCTGTAACAGAGCCTGAGCAATGGCGGATTCACGCGGCGGCGTGAAACAATGAAAACCGTTAAAAAACAGTAAATTGCCGGAGGTTATAAATTTCCTCCCATCCCTCGGGAAAACTCTGCGCGCAGATTATGAGTCAAGCGATTTTTTTTGGTTTTTTTTCCAAACCGCCGCTTGCAACTGCTGCCTCAAGAAAAGCTATTGAATCCGAATAGATTATGGCGAGGCGCACATAATGCATGTTTTCGGCGAAGTTGCGTTTCCTCCCTCTGGCGTCCGATTCACGGTTTCGCAGCCTTGACCAATGCAATCGCAGGCTGGCTTAATGAACCTGCATGGAGGACACAAACAGCGGTTCGTATTGTTTACTCTGGTTCTGACCTCTCGGGGTTCGAACCAGGTTGTTGCGCCTTCCATGACAGTGTCGATAACCGTCGGCGCGCTTCATCTAAAACCCTTGGTTGCTATCCGGAGCGACGCTCCGGAGCGGGGATTTTTGCGCCTTGTTCACAGGCGCCGGGCGACAGGGGTGTCAGGTCGAAGCGGATCGAAGGGAGAAAGGAGCAGGGTAAGAATTCCGGGTAGCTGTATGCGGGGTAGCGACCGAAGAGGTCGAAAAAAATCAATAATTAAAACAGGAGATGGCCAAAATGCAGGGTTCTACAGCGGCGCCTGTGCAAGCAGACTTGCATGATAAAAAGACGAATACACCACGACTTGTAAAAACGGCCAACAAAGCGGCGAATACGGGAAAATCAGAAATGGACGAGAAGGCTCTTTTCAATCGGGTCCAGATCCGATTGAAGGCAATCGTGGGTCCGGACGTCTTTTCAAGCTGGTTTGGTCGTCTGAAACTCGACTCGGTTTCAAAAAGCATCGTGCGGCTTTCCGTTCCGACCACATTTCTCAGATCATGGATCAACAACCGTTATCTCGATTTGCTGACGAAGCTGTTCCAGGAAGAAAGTCCTGACATTCTTCGCGTCGAGATCCTCGTGCGCTCCGCGACGCGGGGAAACAGGCTGATCCAGTCATCCGAAATTACAGACATGTCCGCCTCCGCCGTCCAGCCGGCGCAGCAGCCCTGCAGGCAGCCCCAGTCTCCCGGTCCGGCCAAGCTCGCGCGGAACCAGACCGTCCAGCCGGGCGACGGCAAGTCGGTCACCGGTTCTCCGCTGGATTCCCGCTATTCTTTCGCAACCTTTGTGGAAGGCGCGTCCAACCGCGTGGCGCTTGCCGCGGCGCGAACCATCGCTGAAGCCGGCACCAGCGCCGTGCGCTTCAATCCGCTGTTCATTCATTCCAGCGTCGGTCTCGGCAAGACCCACCTCCTGCAGGCGATTGCGCTGGAAGCCAGCGCAAGCGATCGCAATCCTCGCGTCGTCTATCTGACAGCGGAATATTTCATGTGGCGGTTTGCGACCGCCATCAGGGACAATGACGCGCTTTCCTTCAAGGAGTCGCTGCGCAACATCGATCTTCTGGTGATCGACGACATGCAGTTCCTCCAGGGCAAGTCGATCCAGCATGAGTTCTGCCACCTTTTGAATATGCTGCTGGATTCCGCGCGTCAGGTCGTGGTTGCGGCGGACCGGGCGCCATGGGAGCTTGAATCCCTGGACGCTCGCGTTCGGTCGCGCCTTCAGGGCGGCGTCGCTATCGAAGTGGAGGCCCCGGATTTCGAGATGCGTCTGGAAATCCTGCGTCGTCGCCTGGTCGCCGCGCAGCAGGAGGACAGCACGCTCGACATTCCCGACGATATTCTCGTCCATGTCGCGCGCAACGTCACCTCCAGCGGACGCGAACTCGAAGGCGCCTTCAATCAGCTGCTCTTCCGCCGCTCGTTCGAGCCAACCCTGTCCATCGACCGGGTCGACGAACTGCTCGGACATCTGGTCAATGCGGGCGAGCCCAAACGGGTGCGCATCGAGGACATTCAGCGCATCGTCTCGCGGCACTACAGCGTTTCGCGCCAGGAAATGATCTCCAACCGCAGAACCCGGACGATCGTCAAACCGCGACAGATTGCGATGTACCTGTCCAAGACCATGACGCCGCGCTCCTTTCCGGAAATCGGTCGTCGCTTCGGCGGTCGTGATCACACGACAGTCCTCCACGCCGTGCGCAAGATAGAAGGCCTCCTGGAACAGGACACCAAGCTGGCCCACGAAATCGAGCTGTTGCGCAGGCTGATCAGCGAATAGATTCGGACGCGCAAACCGACCCCGCCCCTGCAAGGGGCGGGTTATTCGCGTTGTAGGCCGCCATACGATCGCCGCCGCTGAACAAATTCCCGGGAAATATCCGTTTCTGCACCGCGCTGAACCGCAACGCACTTGCCTATTGGTGGGCAAATCTGCCATTTTGCTGGTCCCGTCTCACCATGCGCTTGTCTGCAGGCGTAGCGTGTGTTCGATTTCAGGTCCACAGTTCCTGACTCCGCCGACCAGGACAGAAATAAGATAACGGTAAAGCAGCCATGCGTGTAACGATCGAGCGTTCAAACCTCCTGAAGTCACTCAACCACGTGCATCGCGTCGTCGAAAGGCGCAACACGATTCCGATCCTCTCGAACGTGCTCCTGAAAGCCGATGGCGTAACGCTTGAGCTCAAGGCGACCGATCTCGATCTGGAGATCACGGAAGCGACGGCGGCCAGTGTCGAACAGTCCGGCTCAACCACGGTTCCGGCGCATTTGCTCTACGACATCGTTCGCAAACTGTCGGACGGCTCCGAAGTTCAGCTCAGCGTCGAGCCGGGCGGCAATTCCATGTCGGTCACCTCGGGTCGCTCGCGTTTCACATTGCAATGCCTGCCGGAATCCGACTTCCCGGACCTGACGGCGGGCGAGTTATCCAACACGTTCCGCATTCCGTCGACCGAGCTCAAGACTCTGATCGACCGCACGCAATTCGCAATCTCCACCGAGGAGACCCGCTACTATCTCAACGGCATATTCCTGCATACGATCGAGGAAGACGGCGCGCTGAAACTCAGGGCCGTCGCCACCGACGGACACCGTCTGGCCCGCGCCGACGTCGACGCGCCTTCCGGCTCTGAAGGCATGCCGGGGATCATCGTGCCGAGAAAGACGGTCGGCGAACTGCAGAAGCTGGTCGACGATCCCGATGTCTCCATCACGGTGGAGCTGTCCGACGCCAAGATCCGCTTCACCATCGGCGGCGTGCTTTTGACGTCGAAGCTGATCGACGGCACCTTTCCCGACTATCAGCGCGTCATCCCGTCCGGCAACGACAAGGAGCTCAAGATCGATTGCGCGTCCTTCACGGCGGCCGTCGATCGCGTATCGACGATCTCTTCGGAACGCGGCCGGGCCGTCAAGCTCAGCCTGTCCGACGGTCTGCTGACCCTGACCGTCAACAATCCGGATTCCGGCAGCGCCACCGAGGAACTGGCTGTCGGTTACGACAGCGACGCTCTCGATATCGGTTTCAATGCGCGGTATCTGCTCGACATCACCGCACAGTTCAGCGGGACCGAAGCTGTCTTCATGTTCGCCGATCCCGGCTCGCCGACCCTGGTGCGCGAAACCGGCGAGGAGCAGACAGTCTATGTCCTGATGCCGATGCGGGTGTGAGGACCGGACGGCGGGCCAGACCGTGACCGACAGCAGGGTTTTTCTGAGCGCGCTCAAACTTTCGGATTTCAGGAATTATCACTCTCTGTCGTTGGCGCTGGACCGGCGCCATGTCGTGCTGACGGGTGAAAACGGGGCCGGCAAGACCAATCTCATGGAAGCCGTCTCGCTGCTGTCTCCCGGACGCGGCCTGCGGCGCGGCGTCTATGCGGATATGGTCCGCGAAGGCGCGCCCGACGGATTTTCCGTTTTTGCCGAACTTGAAGGCATGGAAGGCGAGGTGACGATCGGAACCTCCGCCGGATCGGAAAGCCAGGGCCAGAGCCGCCGAATTCGCATCAATCGCACCAATGCCGGCGCCGCGGACGAACTGCTCGACCATTTGCGGCTGGTCTGGCTGACGCCGGCCATGGACGGCCTCTTCACCGGGTCCAAGGGAGACAGGCGCCGTTTTCTTGATCGGCAGGTCCTGTCGATCGATCCGCAGCATGCGCGCCGGACGCTTGATTACGAACGCGCCATGCGCAGCCGCAACCGCTTGCTATCCGAAGGCGGGTCCGACCCGTCCTGGCTTGCCGCGATCGAGGCGCAGATGGCCGAGTTCGGCACGGCGATCGCGATCGCCCGCCGCGAAATGGTGACGATGCTGTCCGGATTGATCGAAGCCGGTCAGCAGGAAAGTCCCTTTCCGAAGGCGCGACTGCAGCTGACCGATTTCATCGACGGGATCGGATCGGCCTCGGCGGCGGAGATCGAAGATGAGTTCGCGCGGCAATTGTCGCAGTCGCGCTATCGCGACGGCGCAGCCGGCCGCACGCTGGTCGGTCCGCATCGGTCCGATCTCCTCGTCTGGCATCTTGCGAAGAACATGGATGCGGCGCGCTGCTCGACCGGCGAGCAGAAGGCGCTGCTGATCGGGATCGTGCTCGCCCATGCGCGGCTGACGGCGCAGACCTGCGGCCATCCGCCCGTCATGCTGCTCGATGAAATCGCGGCGCATCTCGACGCCGGGCGCCGCGCCGCCCTGTTCGATCTGATCGAGGATCTCGGCGGCCAGGCCTTTATGACCGGAACCGATCGTGGCATGTTCGCCGCGCTTGGCGAACGGGCGCGCCACTTTCACGTGGCGGAAGGCTCCGTCCGGCCAGCCGAAGACTGACAGGCCTGATCAATGACCACTCTTTCGCATTCTGAACTGGAGCGCTACGCCCGCCACATTGTCCTGCCGGAAGTCGGCGGCGCCGGTCAGCAACGACTGAAAGCCGCCCGCGTCCTGGTCGTCGGCGCAGGCGGGCTGGGTTCGCCGGTGCTGCAGTATCTTGCCGCCGCGGGCGTCGGAACGCTCGGCATTGTCGATGACGACGCGGTGTCGCTCTCCAATCTCCAGCGCCAGATCATCCACGACACTGACCGGGTCGGCAGGCCCAAGGCGGAGAGCGCCGCCCAGGCCTTGGAGCGGATCAATCCCCATGTCACGGTGGATGCACATGCGGTTCGGATGGTCGACGCCAACGCCCGCGATATCGTCGAAAGCTACGACATCGTCGTCGACGGGTCTGACAATTTCGAGACGCGCTATCTGGTCGCAGACATCTGCGCCGCAGCTTGCAAGCCGCTGGTGACGGCCGCCGTCGGCCGCTTCGACGGATCGGTGACGGTGCTCAAACCCTTCGAGAAGGACAGCGCCGGCAATCCCTATCCTTCCTGGCGCGACCTGTTTCCCGAAGCGCCGCCGGCCGGCGCGGTTCCCACTTGCGCCGAAGCCGGCATTGTCGGCGCGCTGACGGGCGTTGTCGGAACCCTCCAGGCCATGGAAGTGATCAAGCTGATAACCGGCGCGGGAGAGCCGCTGGTCGGCAGACTTTTGCTCTATGACGGGCTTGCGGCGCGATTCGACACCATCAGCTACAGCGCCTGATTGTCATCAAATTCCCGGCAACACTCGATCGGGCGGCCTGTGGCCGTCGAAAACCGTGCGGATATTGATGATGACCTTCTCGCCCATGTCGATGCGGCCTTCGATCGTCGCCGAGCCCATATGCGGCAGCATCACGACCTTGCCTTCCTCGGCGAGCCGGATGAACTTCGGATTGACCGCTGGTTCATGCTCGAACACATCGAGACCGGCGCCGGCGATTTTGCCGGCCTGCAGGTTCTTGATCAGCGCCGCCTCGTCGATAATGCCGCCGCGCGCGGTGTTGACGATGTAGGCTTCGCTTCTGAGCAGATCGAGACGCCGCGCCGAAAGCAGGTGGAAAGTCGCGGGCGTTGAGGGGCAGTTGACCGACACGATATCGACGCGCGCGAGCATCTGGTCGAGGCTGTCCCAGTAGGTCGCCTCCAGTTCTTCTTCCGTGTCGGGATGGACCCGGTTTCGATTGTGATAATGAATCGAAAGCCCGAAGGCCTTGGCCCGGCGCGCGACAGCCGCGCCGATGCGCCCCATGCCGATAATACCGAGCCGCTTGCCCCATATGCGCCGCCCGAGCATCCAGGTGGGCGACCAGCCGCTCCACTGGCCGCTTTCTTCCAGGATGCGCGCGCCCTCAGTCAGCCGGCGCGGAACAGCCAGGATAAGCGCCATCGTCATATCGGCCGTGTCTTCGCTCAGCACGTTCGGCGTGTTGGTGACGGCGATTCCCTTGTCGGCTGCGGCGATCACGTCGATGTTGTCCGTGCCGTTGCCGAAATTCGCAATCAGCTTCAGGTTCGGTCCGGCCTGCGCGATCATCGCGGCGTCGATCCTGTCGGTCACCGTCGGCACCAGCACGTCCATCGTCTGCATCGCCGCGACCAGTTCGTGCTGGGTGCGCGGCGTATCGTCGATGTTCAGTTCGGTGTCGAACAGTTCCCGCATCCGGGTTTCCACCGGCTCCGGCAGTTTCCGGGTCACGTAGACTTTCGGTCTTTTTTTGTTCGGCATTTCCTCAACCGGCTCCTTGTTGAGAGCTCTTTAACCAAGATGCAATAAAACTCGAAAATTGATCGTGGGCCACGATACAGCAACTTTCTACCAGACGATCGCGCCAAGACAAATAAAACTCGCGTCCGGTCCGGCTGAAATTCGCTGCTTCGCGAGCCCGCGCCGTTCTGCAGCAATTCGGATGGAGGTTTGTATGAGCGTACGCACCATCATCACTTCGGCGCTGGGCGCCGCCCTGTTGGCCGCAATCTTCAGCGCTGGTCCCGTACCCGTGGCGCAGGCGCAAGGCGCGGCAAAGGGCGCAAGCGGTCTGCCGCTTCCGCGCTTTGTCAGCCTGAAAGCGTCCCGCGTCAATCTTCGGGTCGGGCCGAGCACCGATTATGCGGTCTCCTGGCTCTATACACGATCCGGCGTGCCGATGGAGATCATCCAGGAATATGATCACTGGCGCCGCGTCCGCGACGAGGACGGCACGGAAGGCTGGATCCACAAATCGCTTTTGTCGGGCGAACGCACGGCGGCGGTCGCGCCCTGGAAGCGCGGCGCCAAGGACGTGTTCGTCGAGATGCACGCCGAGCCGCGGCGCGGCGCGGGTCTCGTCGCGCGGCTCGAACCGGGGGTCGTCGTCACGATTGACGAATGCAATGGAGACTGGTGCCGGGCGGAGATCCAGCAGGCGGAAGGCTGGATCGCGCAGGACCAGATCTGGGGCGCCTATCCGGGCGAGGCCTTCAAGTAGACCGTTACGCGTGAACGAAAGGCGTCGCGCCATGGGGCATGATCACGATCACGGGAATACCGGGAACCGGAAGCGCGTCCTATGGGCGCTCCTGCTCACCGTCACCTTCATGATCGTGGAAGCCGCGGGCGGCGTCTATGCCGGTTCGCTCGCGCTGATCGCCGACGCCGGCCATATGCTGACCGACTGCGTGTCGCTGATTCTCGCCTGGATCGCGTTTCTTGTCTCCGACCGTCATCCCGACCGGATGCGCTCTTACGGCTATGCGCGGTTCCAGGTGCTCGCCGCTTTCGTGAATGGGATCGGCCTGTTCCTCATCGCCATCTGGATCACCTGGGAGGCTGTCGGCCGCATCCGCGAACCGGATCACGTGCTCGCCGGTCCGATGCTGATCATCGCCGCAGTCGGCCTTGCGGTAAACATCGTTTCCTTCCTGATCCTGCGCGACCGGTCATCGGAAAACCTGAACATGCGCGGCGCCGCCCTTCATGTCATGGGCGATATGCTGGGTTCGATCGCCGCCATTGTCGCGGCCCTCGTCATCATGTGGACGGGCTGGACGCCGATCGATCCCATCCTGTCGGTTTTCGTGGCCGTCCTGGTTCTGCGCGCGGCCTACACGATCGTGCGCAAATCGTCCCACATCCTGCTCGAAGGCACGCCCGAGGACGTGGACGCCGGCGATATCGCTGAACAACTTGCAGGGATGACGCCTGGCGTCGAGGAAATCCACCATGTCCATATCTGGTCGCTGACCAGCGACAAGCCGGTCGTGACCCTGCATGCGGTGGTCAGCGACGACGTCGATCGCGACAAGGTGCTTGCGGCCTTGCAGACAGCGCTCGCCGAAACCTTCGGCCTCGCCCATGCGACGATCCAGCTTGAGTCCCGCAGCTTTGCTTCCTCGGAAAAGAATCGTTAGCGGCGAACGCGATCAGCTCTCCAGCTTGGATCTCAACGCATAGAGAAACTCCAGCGCTTCGCGTGGCGTCATATTGTCCGGATTGATGTCCGCCAGCGCTTCCTCGACCGCGGACGGTTCGGCGTTCTGCGCAGGCTTCTGGCGAATATCGGCGGCGAACAATGGCAGATCGTCGATCAGTTTGTGGGCGGGGTTGGTGCGTTCGCCTTCTTCCAGCTGGCTGAGCACCTGCCGCGCCCGCTCCACGACGGAGGCGGGCAGACCCGCAAGCCGCGCAACCTGGATTCCATAGGACCGATCGGCTGCGCCCGGTCCCACCTCGTGCAGGAAGATCACGTCGCCTTCCCATTCCTTGACGCGCATCGTCGCGTTGAACAGCCGCACGAGCTTCTCCGACAGCGCCGTCAATTCGTGAAAATGCGTGGCGAACAGGCTGCGGCAACGATTGACCTCGTGCAGGTGCTCGATCGCCGCCCAGGCGATCGACAGCCCGTCGAAGGTCGCAGTTCCCCGGCCGATCTCGTCGAGGATCACAAGCGAGCGCGGGCCGGCCTGGTTGAGAATCGCCGCCGTCTCGACCATCTCCACCATGAAGGTTGAACGCCCGCGCGCCAGGTCGTCGGAGGCTCCGACGCGAGAGAACAGCCGGTCGACCACGCCGATATGCGCGCTGCCGGCCGGAACGAAGGATCCCATCTGCGCCATGATCGCGATCAGCGCATTCTGTCTCAGAAAGGTCGATTTGCCGCCCATATTCGGCCCGGTCAAAAGCCAGATCGCGCCGTCGTCGCGTCCCTCGCTTGGCGACAGGTCGCAATCATTGGCGACGAACGGATCGGCCGCCTGACGGCGCAGCGCCTGTTCGACGACCGGATGGCGTCCGGCGGTGATCGAGAACGTCACCGTATCGTCGACTACGGGGCGGCAATAACCCTGCTCCTCGGCAAGAGCAGCAAGCGCGGCCGAAACGTCGATAACGCTCGTCGCATGAGCTGCGGCGATGATCAGTTCCGAGGCCTCGACGATCGCCGCCGACAACCTGTCATAGATCTCGTTTTCGATCGTCAGCGCGCGGTCGGCGGCGTTGGCCATGCGCGATTCGAGATCAGCGAGCTCGGTCGTGGTGAAACGCATCGCGTTCGCCATGGTCTGGCGATGGATGAAGGTGGCTTTGGCGGCGTCATCCGTCAGGGACCCGGCGTTTCCGGCCGTCACCTCGATGAAATAGCCGAGCACGTTGTTGTGCTTTATCTTCAGCGATTTGACGCCGGTGTCTTCGGCGTATTTCTGCTGCAGGCCGGCGATCACCTTGCGCGACTGGTCGCGCAGCGCGCGCATTTCGTCCAGCTCTTCGTGATAGCCCGCGCGCACGAAGCCGCCGTCCCGGCGCAAAAGCGGCAATTCGTCGTCAAGAGCCGCGTCGAGAAGCGCGCTGAGCTCCGGCGGAAGCCCGCCGATCGCCGCGAGCGCCTCTGCAATTTCGTCCGGCGCCGCGCTGTCGCTGAAAAGCGCGCGCAGCATTAAGGCGGATTCCAGGGCCTGTCGGATCGATCCCATGTCCCGCGGTCCTCCGCGGTTGAGCGCAAGGCGTGAGAGCGCCCGCGGCATGTCGGGCAGCGATTTCAACGCCTCGCGAGCGCTGTCTGACAGGTCGGATTCCGCCAGCATCCAGCCAACGGATTCGAGCCTGCGATTGATCGCGTCCGTGTCGAGCAGCGGAGACATCAGCCTTTCGGCGAGAAGCCGGCTGCCGCCGCCGGTGACCGTGCGGTCGAGCGCCTTCAACAGGCTGCCGTCGCGCTGGCCCGAAAGCGTTCGAAGGAGCTCGAGATTTCCGCGTGTCGCGGGATCGATGAACAGGGTCGAGCCGAAGGTTTCGCGTTCGGGTCGCGCCAGCGGCGGACGTTCGGAAAGCTGGGTCTTTTCGATATAGGCGATCGCCGCTGCGGCAGCCGCCAGTTCGGCGCGGGAGAACGCTCCGAATCCGTCCAGCGTTGAAACCCCGTAAAAGCGCGTGATCCGCCCCTCCGCGCTGCCGCTGTCGAAGAGCACCGCCGGCTGCGGCGTCACGATCCGGCCGAGCGTGTCGAAGATCGGCCGCAGCGCGTCGTCGTGGAACAGCTGGTCGGAGACGATTATTTCCTTCGGGTCTATGCGCATGATGTCGGCGAGCAGCCGACCGGCGGCGCTTTCGACCAGCCGGAAGGCGCCGGTCGATATGTCGAGCCAGGCGAGCGCATAGCCCTCGTCGCCCATGCCCTTCACGCGCGCGAGCGCCATCAGGAAATTCGATTCGGATGGCGAAAGCAGCTTTTCCTCGGTCAGCGTGCCGGGGGTGACGAGACGCACCACGTCCCGGCGCACCACCGATTTGGAGCCGCGCTTGCGGGCCTCCGCCGGGTCTTCCGTCTGCTCGCACACGGCGACGCGGTGGCCGTGCGCGATCAGCTTTTGCAGATAGTCGTCCGCCGCGTGCACCGGCACGCCGCACATCGGAATGTCCTTGCCCAGATGCTGGCCGCGTTTGGTCAGAGTGATCCCGAGCGTTTTCGCCGCCTGAACGGCGTCGTCGAAGAACAGTTCGTAAAAATCACCCATGCGATAAAACAGCAGGCAGTCCTGATTGACTGCCTTGATCTCGATGAACTGCTCCATCATCGGTGTGGCTGCGGCGCGGCTTTCAGGGGAGGCCAGCGTTGCTGTCGTCAGCATGATCTGCGTTCCTGGCGCAACATGTTGCCTGTGGCGGTTTGCCTTGCGGACCGTCGCGATGCGTGAATTGCCGCGACAACACGTTGCATGATTGTTCAAAACCTCTATCAAGGTGTGGGACCCACCCTAAAGGCGGGACACAATGAAAAACAACAGAATAAGGGCGTAAGCAGCCGCTCGCCCACAACAGGTTTGGAAACATGCCCGATTCACCAAAAGGTTCGCCGACTACGTCTTCCGTGACCGAACAGGAAGCGCTGGAATTCCACGTCCGGGGACGGCCCGGTAAGATCGAGATCAACGCGACCAAGCCGATGGCGACGCAACGCGATCTGTCGCTGGCCTATTCGCCGGGCGTCGCGGTTCCGGTGAAGGCGATCGCCGAAGATCCCTCGCGCGCCTTCGATTACACAGTGCGCGGCAATCTGGTGGCGGTCATTTCCAACGGCACCGCCATTCTCGGCCTCGGCAATCTGGGCGCGCTGGCGTCGAAGCCCGTCATGGAAGGCAAGGCGGTGCTGTTCAAGCGGTTCGCCGACGTTGATTCCATCGATCTGGAAGTGGGCACGGAAGACATCGACGAGTTCGTCAATTGCGTGCGGTTTCTTGGACCGACCTTCGGCGGCATCAACCTCGAGGACATCAAGGCGCCCGACTGTTTCATCATCGAGCAGCGGCTCCGCGAGGTCATGGACATCCCGGTCTTCCATGACGACCAGCACGGCACGGCGATCATCGCCACGGCCGGTCTCATCAATGCGATGCACCTGACCGGGCGCGATCTCAAGACCACGAAGCTGGTCTGCAATGGAGCCGGCGCCGCGGCGATCGCCTGTATCGAGCTGATCAAGTCGATGGGGTTCGCTCCGGAAAACATTACTCTCTGCGACACCAAGGGCGTCATCTACCAGGGCCGCGAAGAAGGCATGAACCAGTGGAAGTCGGCGCACGCCATCAAGACGGATGCGCGCAGCCTGGAAGACGCGGTCGCCGGCGCCGACGTGTTTTTCGGTCTGTCGGTCAAGGGCGCGCTCACCCAGGACATGGTGCGGTCCATGGCCGACCGACCTGTGATTTTCGCCATGGCCAATCCCGATCCGGAGATCACGCCGGAGGAAGTCGCGGCGATTCGCGGCGACGCCATCATGGCGACCGGCCGGTCCGACTATCCGAACCAGGTCAACAACGTTCTCGGCTTTCCCTATATTTTCCGCGGAGCCCTCGACGTGCGCGCCTCGACGATCAACGATTCCATGAAGATCGCCGCCGCCGAGGCGCTGGCGAATCTGGCGCGCGAGGATGTGCCGGACGATGTGGCGGCCGCCTATCAGGGCAACCGGCCGCGCTTCGGCCCGTCCTACATCATTCCGGTGCCCTTCGACCCGCGCCTGATTTCAGACGTGCCGGCGGCGGTCGCGCAGGCTGCGATGGATTCCGGCGTCGCGGGGCGTCCGATCGTCGACCTTGAAGCCTACCGCCGGGAACTGTCGGCCCGCCGCGACCCGATCGCCTCCACCCTCCAGCGCATCTATCAGCGCGTCCGCCGCAATATGCGCCGCGTGGTGTTCGCCGAGGGCGAGGAAGCCCACGTCATGCGCGCCGCCATTTCCTACGCCAACCAGCGGCTCGGCACGGCGATCCTGCTCGGTCGCAGCGAACAGCTCGACGAAACCGCGAAGCAGGCCGGCATCGATCTCAACCGGCCGGGCATCGAGGTGATCAACGCGCGCCTGTCGCGCCGGCGCGACGCCTATACGGAATATCTTTACGGCCGCCTGCAGCGGAAAGGCTACCTCTACCGGGACTGCCAGAGGCTGATCAACACGGACCGCAACCATTTCGCATCCTGCATGGTCGCGCTCGGCGACGCCGACGCGATGGTCACGGGCACCACGCGCAACTATTCGACCGCGCTTGAGGACGTGCGCCGCTGCATCGACGTCAAGCCCGGCCACCGGGTCATCGGCGTGTCGCTGGCGCTCTGCCGCGGCCACACCGTCATCGTTGCGGACACCGCGGTGATCGACATGCCTACCTCTGAAGAACTCGCCGACATCGCCGAAGAAGCCGCAGGCATGGCGCGGCGCATGGGCTACGAGCCGCGGGTGGCCATGCTCGCCTACTCCACTTTCGGACATCCGTCGGGCGAACGCTCCGAACGGGTGCGTGAGGCGGTCCAGATCCTCGACCGGCGCCGCGTCGATTTCGAGTATGACGGGGAAATGGCGGCGGATGTCGCGCTCAATCCCGATCGCATGGCGCAATATCCGTTCTGCCGCCTGTCGGGACCGGCCAATGTGCTGGTCATGCCGGCCTTCCACTCGGCTTCGATCTCGACGAAGATGCTGCAGGAACTCGGCGGATCCACGGTCATCGGACCGCTGCTCGTCGGCCTCGACAAGTCGGTCCAGATCGCCTCCATGGGCGCGCGCGATTCCGATCTGGTCAATCTGGCGGCGATCGCCGCCTACAATGTCGGAGGATAAGGCAGACTTTCAGTCTTGCGTTCTGAAATATAGGTTGCCGGACTGAGCCGTAGCGGCTTCGCTGTTCAGGTAAGACTTCGAATCGATTGCCGACAGCTACGATAGCGTGCCGTCGATCGTGAACAGTTCCGCAACGAACAGAATGGTCAGAGAGCCCATTGCCGCCGGGAGCAGGCCGTCAAACAGGCCGACTGCCTCGTTGTGACCTGAGACTGCGAACACCAGATACGCAATGAATGCTCCCGACACGCCCACAAGGACATCACTGACCAGACTATGGTCCGGAGTTGATTCCAACAGGTGAACCAGCCATCCGATGATGCCACCGGTCGCAAGCAACAGGATGAATGGCGCGCCCCACAGGGTGGTGTCAAAATGCGGTTCGTTTGCAATCACTGAGAACAACATCAGCGATCTCCAGGCGAGTAGAAGCAAACAAATGGAAAACTTGGTGCAGAACAGGAATGGCCATTCGGTACAACTTGGGCCATTTTGAATTCGACAATATAACTGGAAATGAGAAACTTGGGCATAAATGAAATCACTTGCTTATATATTTACGAAATATGTCTTGAATTCTATTCTGACATCTATTGATGAATAGGCAAATAAAAAATAAACATATTATACAGTAATTCAAAAAATGAATTTAAAACAATAGGGTATAAAAGGCAGTACAAGCAAAACTAGAAAATATCCTAAATAACCTCAATAGAGGTAAAAGTGTTTTCTATGGAGATGCATTGACTGTCGTAAACCCATTCGGGTTTGACGCTTGTGTCGGATATGCTTGGCCTATTCTCCGGCTCAACCTGCATTCAGGCGTCAGCCACTGGAAGAACAAAAATAGAACGTCTTGCCGCATTTTCGTGCAATGTGTGCTTTGGTGTCGCCTGTGAAAGAGACGATCGCGGCAGATCGAGAACAGAGGTGAGGAGGTTAAATCCAGAATTCCCGAAACGAAGCCAGTTTGCGTCAGCGGGCTGGAACACGGCTTCGCACGCGCGCGGAGTCGGAATCCCGAAACAAAGTCAGAATCAGAAAAAAGCAACCAATAAGGGGGATGAAAGAGCGTCAGCTCAGGATGCGAAGCGGCTGGCGTCCGCCTTGTAGTAGTTCAGGTAGCGGTCGCTGATACGGGAAATCGGCAAAACCACCATCACATCCGTCGTGCCGAAGGCGTAATCCACCACGGCGCCGTCGCCGATCACTGCGCCGAGCCTCAGATATCCCTTGAGCAGCGGTGGCAGCGCGTTGACGGCGCTGCGCGTGTCGACGGCTTCCTTCGGCATCAGGTCCATATTCTGGAAGAGCTCGGGACGGGCGCTGACAGACCATTCTCCGGTCGCCAGGCAATTGTGGAAGAGGAACGACAGGGGAAGCGCCATCGCCTCGGGCCGCACGCCGGGGATCGAGGCGCAGCCGAACATCACGTCCATGCCGTGTTCAAGCGCATAGGCCCAGTTGCCCTGCCAAAGCAGTTCGACGGTGCGGCGCGTGCGGTACTGTGGAAGCACACAGGACCGGCCGAGTTCCATGAAGCGTTTTTCGGGATGTCTCGCCAGCATGTCGCTGACGGCGAATTCCGAGGTTGAATAGAAACCGGTATTGGCGCGGGCCACGTCCTGCCGGAGAATCCGGTACGTGCCAACGATCTGTTCTTCGCTGTCGCCCGGCAGGCTGCGATCGAGGACGAGCAGATGGTCGCAGACATTGTCATAGATGTCGATGTCGCGTCCGCGCCGGACCGATTCGGGCGTGAGCGTCGCGCCCATCTCCCTGGCGAAAACCTCGTAGCGCACCGCCTGCGCCGCGTCGATTTCGGAAGGCGTCAATGCGAGGCGCGTTTCCAGATTGCCGATCCGGCCGAACACCGATCCATGGGCTTCCGTCATCTTAAGCGCCGGTCCCGGAGCAGAGCGGTTCGTTACTGGCGTTTCGCGCACATTTGTCGCCATGGCAATTCATTCCCGTCGATTCGAATTAGGCCCATTAATCAGAATAGTACGACAACGCGGTGACACCGTTCGATGTCCGGGAGCGACTGCCCATGATGAATATCCGGTTCGTTCCACCGTTCAGCCCATATCCACGACGACGCGCCCCCGGATTTCCCCTGCAATAATGGCATGGGCCGTAGGTACAATATCCGCAAAACCGATCGTTTGCGATAGGGAATGCAGTTTTTTGATGTCGAGCTCCTGCGCCAGCCGTCGCCAGGCTTCCTCGCGCAAGGGCTTTGCGGCCATTACCGAATCAACGCCCAGCAGACTTACGCCGCGCAGAATGAAGGGAGCGACGGTGGTCGGCAGGTCCATTCCCTGCGCCAGGCCGCAGGCTGCGACCGCCCCGCCGTACCTGGTCATGGCCAGCATGTTGGCGAGCGTGTGCGATCCCGCCACATCGACGCCTCCGGCCCAGCGTTCCTTGCCGAGCGGACGGCCGGGCTCCGACAATTCGCTGCGCTCGATGATTTCGTCGGCGCCGAGTTCTTTCAGGAAATCGGCTTCCTGTGGACGGCCTGTGGATGCGATGACCGTATAGCCGAGGCCCGAGAGAAGCGATATCGCCACCGTTCCGACGCCGCCATTGGCGCCGGACACGACGATCGGTCCGCTTTTCGGCGTCAGTCCATACCGCTCCAGCGCCATGACCGAAAGCATGGCCGTATAGCCTGCCGTGCCGATGGCCATGGCGTCCATCGCGCTGAACGCGTCCGGTCTTTTGATCAGCCAGTCGCCGCTCACCCGCATATATTGCGCATAGGCGCCGAGATGTGTTTCGCCGACGCCCCACCCGTTCAGGACAACCGCATCCCCTGCCTTGAAGCCGGCGTGGTCGGAGCTCACAACCGTGCCTGCGCAGTCGATGCCCGGAATCATCGGCCAGCGGCGCACGACCGGAGATTTCCCGGTGATCGCCAGCCCGTCCTTGTAGTTGACGGTGGTCGCCTCCACCCGGACGACGACGTCGCCCTCCATCAGATCGTCAAGCGCGAGCTCGGTCGCGTCGACCGACTGGGTCTTGTTCTCGTCGCGCGAAATCAGAATGGCCCGGAACGGGCCTGTCGGAACGTCGGTCATGACAAATTGCCTCCCATGTCTTGTTTGTAGTGGGTTCGTCGGGTCAGAGGGCTTCCGCCGGGTAAAGCCATTTGCCGAATACTTCGTCGATGATAATGGCCGCGGCGCCGACCGTGATGAACGCGTCGGCGAGGTTGAAGACGGCGAACGACCATGTATTGACGTAGAACAGCACGTAATCGACCACGTAGCCGAACATGGCGCGGTCGATCAGATTGCCGATCGCGCCCGCGATCACGAAAGCGAAGCCGGCCTGGCTCAGCCATCGCGTCGGCGACGACCGGGCCCAGATGATCCCCACGATGGCGATGATAACCAGCGTGATCACGATCAGCCAGTTTTCGGCCAACCCGCTCAGAAGCGAGAAGGCGATGCCCTCATTGTGGGTTCGAAACAGCGCCAGGAACGGCAGCAGGTCCACTTTTTCATGCATGGGAAGGGCGCGCTCGACCAGCCATTTGACGATCTGGTCAATGGCGACGAGCACGGCGATCAGGGCCATGGCGTGGCGCTGCTTGGAAAAAACCGAACGGACCGCTTTCATGGGTCGACCTTCAACATGTGGCGTCTCGCCTCGAATATCATGACGCCGGTGGCCACGGCCAGGTTCAGCGAATCGGCCCGGCCGGCCTGAGGTATTCTTACCAGATGGTCGCACGCCTCGGATAGCTCGTCGGGCAGCCCCGCCTGTTCGTTTCCCATCAGGATGACAGTCGGCCTCACTGTATAGTCCACCGCGCGATAATCAATGGCGCCGGCGAGGTGGGTTCCAACCAGCTGGAATGGCTTCTTCGATCTCCATTTCAAAAACGCCTCCACGCCGCACCGAGCGACGGGAACCGCGAAAACCGATCCCATCGTCGCGCGGATCGTTTCCAGTGAAAAGGGATCGGTCGTTTCTCCGACGAGTATGACGCCGCTTACGCCTGCGGCGTCGGCGGTGCGGATGATCGTGCCGAGATTGCCGGGATCGCGTATGCGGTCGAGCGCGATCCAGGTCTCGTCGTCTGTGGGCCGCAGGCTTTCCAGCGGCGCGTAGCGTTGCTCGAAGACGGCGCAGACCATTTGCGGGTTGTCGCGGCGGGTGATGGCGGAAAGCACCTTTTCGCTGACCTCCAGAACCAGCGCGCCGGAGGCCACGGTGCGCGCCGCCACGCGATCCACGGCCGGTTTGCCTTTCGCCGCCTTGGAATAGATCAGCGTGCGGATCGTCCATCCGAGCTCCAGCCCGTCGATGACAAGCTTCAGGCCTTCTGCCAGGAACTGGTTCGACCGGTCCCGGTTCTTTTTCTGGCTGAGCGCGCGGATATCCTTGATGACGGGGTTCGCGAGGCTCGTGACTTCCTTCACCTGCCCCACGCGGCCGAAAGGTTCTCCGGGGCCGCTCATGCGGGAACCCAGCGGCTGAAGAGGGACGTCGAGAGCTTGATGTCGCGCGCTTCCTCGCGAATGATCAGTTCCCCGGATTCGACGCAGCCGCCGGCGCCGCGCATCGTCTCGCGCATCAGTTCGTGGATCGAATAGAAAGACGCGCGGATCGAGTAGGCGGTCAGCACCAGGCCGATCGGATCGGTCGACAGCAGCGTTCGACAGGCGTCGAGCATATGCGGCAGGTCGTCGAAGAGCTGCCAAACCTCCCCGTCCGGGCCGCGGCCGAATTTCGGCGGATCCGTCAGGATGATGTCGTAGTGGTTGCCGCGCCGGATCTCGCGGTTGATGAACTTCGTCGCATCGTCGCAGATCCAGCGCACCGGCCTGTCTTCGAGACCCGCCAGCGCCTGGTTTTCGCGCGCCCAGCCGATTGCTTTCCTGGAGGCGTCCACATGCGTGACTTCCGCGCCGGCGTCGGCCGCCACAAGCGAGGCGACGCCTGTATAGCCGAAGAGATTGAGAACCTTGACCGGACGGCGGCTTTCCTCGATGCGTTCGCGCATCCATTGCCAGTGCGCCGTCTGTTCCGGAAAAACGCCGACATGGCGAAACGAGGTCAGCCGCGCCAGAAAGTCGACGCCGGCGAGCCGCATCGGCCAGGATTCACCCGTCGGCTTGCCCGGGAAATGCCAGCGGCCAACGCCGTCCTCGTCCGTATCGCCGGTAAACACGGCGTCGGCTGTTTCCCATTCCGCCGATGGTTGGCTGCGCGGCCAGAGCGCCTGGGCTTCCGGTCGCACGATCCGGAACGGTCCGTAACGCTCCATCTTTTCCCCGTCGCCCGTGTCCAGCAGCGCATAGCCTTCCTGGGCCGGCGTTTCGAGAACCAGAGGAGCGCGTTCCGAGGGACGGTCGCCTGCGCGCCGCGCGATCGGCTTTCGGTCCTGTCGGACGGATTGTTCGGCCTTCGCCGGGTTTCTGGTCCCGGGCGAATTGTGCGACTTTTTCTTCGAACGCGTTTCGATCGGCCGCCCGCGCCGTTTCCCGGCCGGTTTCCGGGGGGTCGCTTTCAAATCCGCAGGTCTGTTTCTCATGATCACGGCTCTAACATTGTGCTGGAGTCTTGGCAAAGCGCAAATATCAAAGCATAGTCTGCGCGATTTGGCGGCTGACTTTCCGCCATCACAGGTATCCAACAAACATGCAGGGGTCATCTCATGGAAATGAAGGGCGAGGAACGCATAGCAGCGTCACGCCAGATAGTTTGGGAAGCGCTGAACAACACCGATGTGCTCAAGAAGTGCATTCCGGGCTGCGAATCCCTGGAACAGACCGGCGATAACGAGATGGCGGCCACCGTGAAGCTGAAAATCGGTCCGGTTTCTGCGAAGTTCAACGGCGCCGTGACGCTCGAGAATATCAATGCGCCGCAAAGCTACACGATTTCCGGAGAAGGCAAGGGCGGCGTCGCCGGCTTCGCCAAGGGCGGAGCGGATGTCAGTCTTGCGGAAGAAGGCGACGAAACTGTATTGTCCTATGAGGTAAAGGCCCAGGTCGGCGGCAAGATCGCCCAGCTCGGCTCGCGCCTAATCGACTCCACGTCGAAAAAGCTCGCAGGCCAGTTTTTCGAGAAATTCAAGACCATCGTCGAAGGCGGCGCCTGAACGCGGTCAGGCCTCCAGGAATTTTTCCCACACCAGGCAGCCGGCGGCGAAATCCTCCAGTGAAGCGCCGGTCGATTTGAACAGCGTAATCTCCGTGTCGTTCCGGCGGCCCGGATGGTCGCCGCGACACAGCATCGCCAGTTCGGCCGCGACGTCGGACCGTTTGATCACCCCGGCCTTGATCGGCTGTACGAGATCGCCCGCTTCCTTCAACGCGCCGTCGAACGTGTCGACGAACAGCGTCGCCCTGCGCACGGCTTCGTCGTCGCTTTCGCGCAAGTCCGGCGTGAAGGCGCCGACGAGATCGACATGGGCGCCGGGTTTCAGCCACGCGCCCTCGATCAGCGGCGTCGCGGATATCGTGGCGGCGCTGATGATGTCGGCGTCTGCAATCGCCGCCTGGCGATCTTCCGTTACGTCCACCGCGAACGGTTCGGCCGCCAACTCTTCCGCCAGCTTCTCAGCGTTGGCTTTGCTGCGGTTCCAGATCGTGACGTGTTCCAGCGGATGCATCGCCGCATGCGCGCGTATCAAATGGCCCGAGAGCTTGCCGGCGCCGATCATCGCCATCCGGCTTGCGCCCTTGCGCGCCAGATAGCGTCCTGCCAGCGCCGACGCGGTCGCGGTGCGCCACAGGGTCAGGGACTGGCCGTCGATCAGCGCAAGCGGTTCGCCGGTCGTCCCATCAGATAGCAGGTAGACCGCCATGACAGCCGGCTTGCCGATGTCGTTGTTGTCGGGACTGACTGTCGCGATCTTCACCCCCATATACCCGTTGCCGGAAACGGCTCGCGAGAAATCGCTCCAGGCCGGCATCAGAAGCAGCGTGCTGTCGGTTCCGCTCGCGCGCTCTATCGTGTGGTGGTGCCGCACGGGCGCTGCGACGCCGCCCCGGAAAGCGTCGGCCAGTGCGTCGGCAAGGCTGTGATGGTCAAGGATCTTGTCGACCGCCTCGGCGGAGATCAGTTGCATGGTGCTGTCGCCTTGGAAGGAATGGACGAAGTCGAAGGCCGCCGTCAGGCGGTGGGGAGTGACCGTTGGCCGGCGACGGTTTCGGCGCGCTCGCGCTGCCGGTCCGCCTCTGTATGCCATTTGACGGCTTCTTTAGCTTCCCGGCGGGCCTTCTTGCGGTGCTTGCCCTGCTTGAACCAGGTCGCCAGAGAACCGATGATCATCCCGAGAATCAGCGCTCCGAACAGGAACACGAAAAGCGGTGCCGATACGGACAGCAACGTGTCCGAGGGACGGAAAGGATTGAGCGCCAGCGTCACTTCGTTGCGATTGGCGACCGAGAGCACAACCAGCACGATGCCGATCGGAAGGAGTATGAGTATGTTGATAAGCTTGCGTGTCATCGCGTCATTCGCTCAAGTTGCTGCGGCCCGGGACAGAGTTGCTATCAGCTGTGTCGCCGCGCCGGTTTCCTGTCTGTATAGAACAAATGCGTCAACTTGTCCGCAGGACAATCCATCGCGCCGTCTCATGCCGTCGACCGGCTGAACCCGGTCAGCCGGCGTCCTGCGGATTGAGACGTTCCCGCAATTCCTTGCCGGTCTTGAAGAACGGCACCCATTTCTCTTCGACATGCACGGTTTCGCCCGTCCGCGGATTGCGTCCGGAGCGCGAAGGTCTGTTCTTGACGGAAAACGCGCCGAAGCCGCGCAATTCGACGCGATTGCCCTCGGCGAGCGCGTCGGTGATCTCGTCGAGCACGGCGTTGACGATGTTTTCCACGTCCCGGTGGTAGAGGTGCGGGTTCTGAGATGCAATAATTTGCACAAGTTCCGATTTGATCACGGCTTTTCCCCCGTCCGTGCTAGTTGTCTGCCTCGCCAAAGTGCCAAACGGACACGAGGCCGTCAAGGAACAACTTGCGGTCGGCGAGCGCCTTCAGCTCCTCCGAGAAAGGAAAGCTGTTCTGCCCGAAGGCATTGAGTATTTTGGCCATGGCGTCGCCCAGTATCAGCTCCGTTCGCGATTTGCGGGGCTCCCAGTCGATGATGTCGAGCGTGTCGTCGATATCCTGTTCCGCCAGGTATTTGCGGATGTCCTCCTCGCCGCCGACAATGTCGATGAGGCCATTGCCCGCCGCCTGCCGACCGGTGAAGATGCTGCCGTCGGCAAGCTTGCGCGTCTCGGACATAGGCAGCTTGCGCCGTTCGGACACTAGGGTCACGAACCAGTCGTAGGAATCGGTGATCATGGAATCGATCATCTGCTTGGCTTCGGCGCTCGCCTCGTGGAACGGCGACGGTTCGGCCTTCAGCGGCGCCGATTTGATTTCCTCAACCTTGACGCCGATCTTGTCGAGCAGCTCCTGGACCTGTGCATACTGGAAGATGACGCCAATCGATCCGACAATGGACGTGTCGCCGGCGACGATGTAGTCCGTGCCGCAGGCGATCATGTAGGCCGCGGACGCCGCCAGCGTGCGGACGTCGGCGACGACAGGCTTGGCTTCTCCGAGCTTGAGCACGGACTTGTACAGGACCTCTCCGCCATAGGAGGTCCCGCCGGGCGAATTGAGCCGCAGTATCACCGCCTGGACATTGTCGTTCTTGGCGATCGAGTCGAGGCGTTTTTGCAGTTCCTGATTGTCGGTGATGACGCCGGAAATCGTCACGCGCGCGATATGCGGCGACGCCTTGCCGCCAATGGTCTCGCCTTCGCCCAGTCCGAAGAAAAGACCGGCGACCACTGCAAGTATCGCGACAAGCGTCGCGATCCGCCAGAAAGTCAGCTTTCTCCTCAGCCGGCGACGATCCGTGATGCTGCTGTGATCCATGGCCGTGTCCTGTGCGTTTCAAGATGTGTCGTAGCGTGCTGACTGGGTACTCCGTTCTTGTGCGTCGCGCAACTGCGGGTCAGCCGGGTGGTTCCCGAATACATCGCGCAAATGCACAGATTCGCCACTTTGCTTCTGTAAGCAGCGGCCACGATATGTTAATTGC
This sequence comes from Rhizobiaceae bacterium MnEN-MB40S, assembly GCA_024343425.1. Classification (GTDB taxonomy): domain Bacteria; phylum Pseudomonadota; class Alphaproteobacteria; order Rhizobiales; family Rhizobiaceae; genus Flavimaribacter. The sequence goes on along the minus strand of BRLC01000003.1, from coordinate 85,863 downwards.
TGTCAGAATGCGTCAATCGCAGGAGCGATTCGGCAATTCGCACTGCAGCATTTTCGGAAGATCCTGAAACGTCACCCATGGCAAATGTCTCTCCATATCCGGCCACGGAAAAATTACCGAAAGGCGGCCTGCCCAAGGGTTATGCGAAAGCCAGGAAGCATTCCCGACTGGTTCGTTTCCTGAAGATCGCGTTCCCGATCGCCGCGCTGTTGGCGATCGCGATATTCATCGGAGTAACGATGCTGGCGCGGGCTCTGCCGCCTGATGTCGGTTTTGCCGGCGCCTCCATTTCGGGCGGCAAACTGGTGATGGCCAATCCGCATATGACGGGGCGCGCGGGCGGCGATAAAATGTACTCGGTTTTGGCGTCTCGCGCCGTGCAGGACCTGTCGGCGCAGGACGTGGTCCGGCTTGAGGATATTTCGGCCGAGATCGAGTTCGGAAAAGACGACAGCGCGACGCTGGAGGCGGTCAGCGGGATATACAACCGAGTCGAGAATATGCTGACGCTTGATCAGCCATTCACGGTTGTCACCCGCTCCGGCATGAGGGCCAATCTGCGCCAGGCCGACATCAATATCGAAACGAGCGAGTTGAAATCCGAGGGGCGTGTCCGAATTGACACGGATCAGGCATTGATATCTGCGGAAAAACTTGTCATTTCGGAGAATGGCTCGCTGATCACGTTCAAAGACAATGTCGACATGACCATCAAGCCGCAGGAAAAGAAGAACCACAAGACCGGCAGGTCGGGTGACTAGCGAGTGGAACGGGAACGGACATGACTTCAATGAAACGCAACTTCCTGACGGCCGCAAGCGGGTTGCTGGCGACGACGCTGGTTGGTGGATTTCTTGGTTCCGCAGCCGCGCAGCAGGCGACGTCGAGCCGAATGGACGGTCTCGCAATCTCGGGCGACAAGCCGATCCAGATCGAAAGCGATCAGCTTCAGGTCAAGGATCAGGACGGTACGGCGATCTTCACCGGCAACGTCAAGGTCGTTCAGGGCGAGACATTGTTGCAGTCCGGCGTCATGACCGTTTACTACGAGAAGGAAGAGCCGGCTAAGGACCAGCGTTCCGCCGAGGGCGCTCAAGGCCAGCAGTCGGCTGAGGGCGGTGGGCAGCCTCCGGCGAGCCCGACTTCCGGGCTCGGCTCCAACATTGAACGCATCGACGTCGCCGACACGGTCTATATCCAGTCCGGCGAGCAGACGGCGACGGCTGACCGGGGTATCTTCAACATGAAGACCGAGGTGCTGGAGTTGACCGGCGAAAGGGTTGTTCTCACCGAAGGCAACAATGTCCTTGTCGGCTGCAAGCTGACCGTGTTCATGCAAAGCGGCGAGGCGAAACTCGACGGTTGCGGCGGAGGCAATGGGCGCGTGAAGATGCAGCTTGACCCCAAGTCGAGAGACAACAGCCGGCCCGAGGGCGGCGAGCGGCCGCGTAAAACGAACTGATTGTCGTCCCCGCGGACCGACGAGGCTTAGATATTGGCATTTGTAACCACTGACGACGCCGCTGCGGCCGGCCCCGAAAGCGAAGATCGCGAAACGGCCGGATCGAGCGCCAAATCCGGAAACGGCCGCTATGAGGGCACTCTGGTCGCCCGGGGGCTCTCCAAAGCGTACAAGAAACGGCGCGTTGTCGATGGCGTTTCGCTCGGGCTGAGGCGGGGCGAAGCCGTCGGGCTTCTCGGCCCCAACGGCGCCGGCAAGACCACCTGTTTCTACATGATCACCGGACTGGTGCCCGTCGACGAGGGCGAAATCAGGATCGACGGCTATGACGTGACGTCAATGCCCATGTATCGCCGCGCCCGTCTGGGGCTGGGCTACCTGCCGCAGGAAGCCTCGATTTTCCGTGGGCTGAGCGTGGAGGAAAACATTCGCGCCGTTCTCGAGATCGTCGAACCCGACAAGCAGGCGCGCAAGCGCAAGCTTGACGATCTTCTCGAAGAGTTTGGTATCGATCATTTGCGCAGCGCTCCATCGATCTCGTTGTCGGGCGGCGAACGCCGGCGTCTGGAAATTGCGCGGTCGCTTGCTTCGGATCCGACTTTCATGTTGCTCGACGAGCCGTTCGCAGGAGTCGATCCGATCGCCGTGTCGGACATCCAGGCCCTCGTGCGCCATCTCACAGGTCGCGGAATCGGCGTGCTGATCACCGATCACAATGTGCGCGAGACCCTCAAGCTGATCGACCGCGCCTATATCATCCATGGGGGCAAGGTGCTGACGCACGGCCTGCCGCAGGAAATTGTCGCGGACGCCGATGTCCGGCGACTGTACCTGGGTGAGGGCTTTTCGCTCTAGGTCCAGCAAATGGTGCGCTGCAATATTTTGCTGGTCAATATCGGTTATTTGTATTAAAAACAGAGATTACGGGCTTGCTTAACCCAACCCGCGGCGGCGTTGCGCCAGCCGGAATTCCACTTCCTGCTTGACTCTGAATGCGAAAAGAAGCAATTTTCGGGCCAGTTTTGATAATTGAGCCGATATTTTTGACGAATAGTTATCCCGCAGGGCGTTGAGCAGTCACTCCAGACAATAATGGAAATCTGCGCGTCGCATTGGCGAACGCCTGTATCGAGGGCGGCGGGATGCAATGTCGGTCAAGCGCGCGGGGATGGCGGCGTGCGCGTGCGTATCCGGCGTTGGAGGCCGGGCAGGGGGATTTGGTGTAGCCATGGCTCTTTCGGCCACTTTGCAGCTTCGTCAGAACCAGTCGCTGGTAATGACTCCGCAGCTTATGCAGTCAATCCGGCTGCTGCAGCTTACCCATGCGGAGCTAGTTCAGTATGTCGATCAGGAAATCGAAAAGAACCCGCTTCTGGAGCATGCGCCATCGGAGCACGGGCCGGTGGCGGCGTCCGCGGATGACGATCGACCGGGCGATCGCGATCCGGATTCCGGTGACGGGGAAGACTGGTTTGACGCCAATCTCGACAATGACAGTGTCTCGATCTCGGAAAGGCTCGACGCCTCGCCCGAAGATGTATTTCCCGAAGACAGCGGCGCGGTTCGACCGGACGCGCCGGAACTTGCGTCCCAATGGAAATCCATGCCGGGCTCGTCGTCGCTCGCCGGCGACGGATACCAGGATCTCGACGGCTTCGCCGTCACGCCCGACAGCCTGAGGCAGATCATCGGCGAGCAGATCGTATTCGCGTTCGAAGACCCGATCGATCGGGCCATCGCCGCTGATCTTGCCGACCAGCTCGACGAGTCCGGCTATCTGCGCACCGACCTTGAGGAAACCGCGATGCGACTCAACGTCGGCGCTGACAGGCTCGAGACGGTGCTGCACGCCCTGCAGGAATTCGATCCGGCCGGCGTTTTTGCGCGTGATCTTGGCGAATGCCTGGCAATCCAGCTGAGGCGCAAGAACCGCTTCGACCCCGCCATGCAGGCTCTGATCGGAAACCTGGAACTCCTCGCGCGACGAGATTTCGCCGCGCTCCGGCGGCTTTGCGGCGTCGACGAGGCCGATCTCATCGACATGCTGGGCGAGATCCGCAGGCTCGATCCAAAACCGGGCCACCGCTACGACACGACCGTCATTCAGGCCATCCAGCCCGACGTTATCGTGCGGCCGCGCAGCGACGGCCTGTGGAATGTGGAGCTCAATCCGGACACGCTGCCCCGGGTCCTGGTCGATCAGGACTATTGCGCGTCGGTTTCGGCGCGGCACGGCCTGAAGCGGGAGGAGCAGGACTTCCTGAACGAGTGCATGCGCAACGCGAACTGGCTCACCCGCAGTCTCGACCAGCGCGCCCGGACAATCATGAAGGTCTCGACGGAGATCGTGCGGCAGCAATCCGATTTCCTGACCAATGGCGTCACCGCCTTGCGCCCGCTAACCCTGAAATCCGTGGCGGACGCCATCGATATGCATGAATCGACGGTGTCCCGGGTGACGTCCAACAAGTACATGCTGACGCCGCGGGGAATTTTCGAACTCAAGTTCTTCTTCTCCGCGTCAATCGCAGCATCGGGCGGCGGCGACAGCCATTCCTCGGAAGCCGTGCGTCATCGCATCCGGCAAATGGTCGACAACGAGGACGCCGGCCATGTGCTCTCCGATGACGTTATCGTCCGAATACTGAAAGGCGACGGCATCGACATTGCGCGCAGGACAGTCGCCAAATACCGCGAGGCGATGAACATCGCGTCGTCGGTCCAGCGACGCCGCGAGAAACGCGCGCTCGCCCGTCTTGCGCAGTGAACTTGACCGTTTCCTCGCGCGCCATTGACATTTGATCCGGCAGGGAATACATCCGCCGCGTCGTCCGGTCGGGGGTTAGACACGACCGGTAAGGGTGTCGACGTTTTGCACAGCCAATTCCTGTAAGATCGAATTTGATCGCCAACCGTCTTGGATGGCATCGCAGACTCTTATAAGCTGACACCGCCTGAACAAAGAAGGGTTGCAAGGAATGACAGTTCGAGTATCGGGCAAACATATGGAAGTCGGCGACGCCTTCCGTACCCGGATAGAAGATCGTATCGGCGACGCCGTTTCGAAATATTTTGATGGCGGCTACTCGAGCCAGGTGACCATCGAAAAGTCGGGATCGCGGTTTTCGGCCGATTGTCTCATCCACCTCGATACCGGAACATCCCTGCAGGCGACGGGTCAGGCCCTGGATCCCCAGGCAAGTTTCGACGCCGCGGCCGAACGTCTCGAGAAACGGCTGCGCCGCTACAAGAGGCGTCTGAAGGACCATCACGCCGGCAATCAGCAGAACGGTTTCGAAATCGCCTACCGGATCATGGATTCGGTGCCTGACGACGACAACGAAGTCCCTGAAGACTATGCGCCCGCCATTGTGGCTGAATCCTCGAAGGTCCTGAAGACCATGACCGTCGCCGGAGCCGTGATGGCCCTTGACATGACGGACAGTCCGGTGCTGGTTTTTCGCAATGCCGCCAATGACGGCATCAGCGTGGTCTATCGCAGGGCCGATGGCAATATTGGATGGGTCGACACCGCTGACAACGGTTGATGCGTAATTGCGCCGGGCCTGCGGCGGCAGGCCCCTTTGATTGAAAGACATTCGAGGAACACGAGATGTCGCTTGCGGATTTGATTGTACAGGAAGCTGTTATCCCCGCGCTCAAGGTGAATTCGAAAAAACAATTGCTGCAGGAACTGGCCGCCAAGGCGGCCGAGGTGACGGGTCTGTCCGAACGCGAGATCTTCGACGTGATTTTGCAGCGTGAACGGCTCGGCTCCACCGGCGTCGGCAATGGCGTCGCCATTCCGCACGGCAAGCTGACGTCGATCAACAAGATCATTGGCGTGTTCGCGCGCCTCAACGCTCCGGTGGAGTTCGAGGCGCTCGACGATCAGCCCGTCGATCTGGTTTTCCTTCTGCTCGCGCCGGAAGGCGCAGGCGCAGATCATCTCAAGGCGCTGTCGCGCATCGCGCGCCTGCTGCGCGACGGAGAGACAGTTGCGAAACTGCGCGCAACGGATTCCGCGACTGCGATTTACACGTTCCTGACCGACAGTCCGACGTCGCACGCGGCCTGAAGGCGCGGCCGGCGCAACTTGCCGGCCTCAGTGAACGCTGACGGTGTTCAACTGGTTTTCAGCCGCCGTCACATAAGGCGTCGACGCGTCGTCGCTCAGCATGATCGGGGTGCCGTTGGCGGCGAAGAGGGCCCAGAGATTGAGGCCTGCCTGCAGATCCGCAGCGCCCGGAAAGCGCTCGATCAGTTCATCGGACGTCATCTTGCGCACATAGCCGACCTGGCCTTCGCCAAGATGCGCCAGTTCGTCCTTGCTGATCCGGATTGTGTTCTTTTCTTCCAACATCACTCTATACTCCTTGTTCGGCGACATTTGCTCCTGCCTGGCGGCCCGGCGCAAAGGTTCCGTTTGCGATGCTCCGTGGACGGATCAATCCGTGACGGAGATATCGATTTTCCTGACGTAACGTTCCGGTTCCGGCTTCGCCAGATCGATGGCCAGAAGTCCGTTTTTCAGTTCGGCGCTCAGCACCTGCATTCCGTCTGCGAGCATGAAGCTCCTCTGGAACTGCCGCGCCGCTATTCCCCGGTAGAGATAGTCCCGCTCCTGGGAATCCACCTGCTGGCCGCGGATCACAAGCTGGTTCTCCTGCAGGCTCACGTCGAGCTCGTCGCGGGAGAATCCTGCGACCGCAAGCGTTATTCGCAGCTTCTGGGTCGGGGAATCATCCTCGATCAAGCGTTCTATGTTGTATGGCGGGTAGCCGTCACTGCCCTTGGCGATCCGCTCAAGGGTCTTTTCCATCGTGTCGAAGCCAAGCATCAGCGGGCTTGAAAACGGCGTCATTCGAGACATTGTCATTTCGGTCCTTGCTTCAAGCGACTTGTCAGACGAAACCTGCTCGCAGCGTTTCGCTTGCCCTAATATGGGGACGCCATCCGGCTTTGCCAACATGAAAGCCGAAACGCGCTTGTCGGTCCGAAATTCTATGAGCGCGTGGCCATATTGACCGCGACGTTGCGGGTGATCCTGCTCGGCGTCAGGACAATGGCGGCGATCACCAGGCCGCAGGCCGCCCACTGCATCGGCCCGACAGGTTCGGCGAGCGTGAACCATCCGACGAGAAACATGGTCGGCAATTCGACGCTGCCGGCGACGGCGGTGCGTGCGGTGCCGATCACCGGCGCGCAGACCGTATAGAGGAGCTGCGGGATGAACGCCGTGACGGCGGTGATGGCGGCGACCAGCAGCCAGCCGGATTCGCTGGCGGGCAATATCGCCGACACAGGCGTGACGATCACCAGCGGGGTCAGTCCGATGACCGATCCGAGCGTGATGCAGGCGATGCGCGGCAGCGTCGGCAGCGGCGTCAATTTATGCACGAGAACATTGATGCCGAAACCGAAGCCGAACGGCGCTGCAAGTGAGATGATCAGCGCCGGAATATGTTCTCTTTCGATCGCCGCCGGCGACGTCGCGATCACCGCCGCCGCTATGATGAGAAGCGCGGCGAAGATGGCGCGGCGGGTCGGGATGTCGCCGAACATAACCCTGGCGATCACCAGGGTGAAGACCGGATAGGTCATGTAGAGAACGCCCGCGGTCGAAACCGGCGCCACTTCAATCGCCCGGACATAACCGACCCAGCCGACGCCCATGACGATCCCGGCGCCAATGCCCCAGGCGATCGTCCGCCACAGGACGCGGGGCAGGATAAGCGTCGGCAGAAGCGCAATTGCTGTAAAGGCGAAACGGTAGAAGGCGACGGCGTGCGGCGCCATTCCCTCGTCGGTCAGGGACCGCGCGAAGAACGGGACCGTCCCGAAGCCGATCGCCGCGACAATGACGCCGAGCGTTGCAAAAAGAGTTTCCGTCGAAGATGAAGATGCGGCGGGCCGAACGGACATGTTCGCCCCATATCAGTCGTGTTCCGCGCAGGCAAGCGCAGTGGTCGCAGGGCGCCCGTTCAGTAGCGCGAGAGAAAACGTCCCATGGCTGAACTGAGCCAGCCCCATGGCGGTCCAATGCGTTCGAACATGTTGATGAAGCCGACCTTGTGGACGCCGCGCGCATGGCTGAAGCGGCGAAAGCCTTCATGGCCATGATAGGCGCCGACGCCGCTCGGGCCAATGCCGCCGAACGGCAGGGAATCCTGCGCTGCGTGCAGCAGCGTACCGTTCAGCGTCACGCCGCCCGAGATTGCGCCTGACAGAACTTTTTCCTGTTCCGCCCGGTCGTCGGAAAAGAGGTATAGCGCCAGAGGCCGGTCACGTGCCGTCACGAAGGCGATCGCCTCCTCCAGCGTCTCATAGGGAACGATCGGCAGGATCGGGCCAAAGATCTCTTCTCTCATCAACGCGCCGTCGGCAGGGGCGTCGATGACAACCGTCGGAGCGATCTTCGGAGAGTTGTCGCCCTGCGGTTCGTGGCTCATTATCGTGGCGCCGGCGGCCGCGGCTTCGTCGATCGCCGAGACCAGCCTTTGGCGATGCCGGTCGGAGACGATGGATGTGTATTGTTCGTTGTCGGCGATGTCCGGATAGGATTTTTTCGCCCGCGCCAGCACCGCCTTCGCCAGATCCTCGACGGATCCGGCGGGCGCCAGCGCATAGTCAGGCGCAATACAGGTCTGCCCGGCATTGGAAAATTTTCCCGACGCGATCGAGCGCGCCGCCTTGTCGATCGGATAGCCCGGCGCAACGATCGCCGGCGACTTGCCGCCGAGCTCAAGGGTCACCGGCGTCAGGTTCTTCGCAGCCGCCTGCATCACCTGACGTCCGACATTCGTCGATCCGGTGAAGAGGAGGTGATCGAAGGCGAGGCTTGAGAATTTCTGCGCGGTTTCCACGCCGCCGGTCACGACCGCGACCTGCTCCGGCGCAAAATGCTCGGCGATCAGGCGTTTCAGAAGGTCGGAAAAGGCGGGGGTCAGTTCCGAAGGCTTGATCATGGCCCGGTTTCCGGCTGCAAGCGCATTGCAAAGCGGACCAAAGGCCAGAAACACCGGATAATTCCAGGGCGAAATGATTCCCACGACACCGACCGGTTCATGGCGCACCCAGGCGCGCGCCGGCTGCAGGGAGAGGTCGACGGAGCGGCGCTCCGGTCGCATCCATCGGGCAACCTTGCGCCGCGCATGGCGGATGCCGCGCGCCGTTGGAACGACCTCCAGCAATTCGGTTTCCGCGCGGGCGCGACCACGAAAATCCTCGGAAATCGCTGTCGCAATAACCTCGCTGTTGTCGAGCAGCAGCTTTTCAAGGGTCGTCAGCGACCGGCGACGCGCCTCTGCGTCGGGCGCTGTTTCAGCGCGCGAGAGCGCGTGCTGCCGCTCGAAAGTGGCGATCATTTCATCTTCGGTCATTGGCCTCCCCGCATCATCTGGCGAATACGCCGCAAGCCACAATATAGTGACGGCGCGCCAAATCCAATCAGTGCGCGTGGCGCAAGCGCGCAGGATCAGTGGAATTTCCTCCAGGCCGCGCTTGCCTTTCGCGTCCCCTCGGGCCCATAGTCGCGCGACATTTTGGGGAGCCGCATGCAGGAAACCGTTCGGAAAATCATCATCGACACCGATCCCGGACAGGACGATGCGCTGGCCATGCTGCTGGCCTTCGCCAGCGACAGGCTGGAGGTGCTGGGCGTGACGGCGGTGGCCGGCAACGTGCCCTTGGCGCTTACAAGCGTCAACGCCCGCAAGGTCTGCGAACTTGCCGGACGGACAGACATGCGGGTGTTCGCCGGCGCCAGCGAGCCGATCGACCGGCCGCTGGTCACGGCTGAGAATGTCCATGGCAAGACTGGCCTGGACGGGCCGGATCTTCCGGAGCCGACGATGCCTCTGCAGCCGGGCCACGCCGTCGATTTCATCATCGAAACGCTGCTTGCGCATCCGCCGGGCGAGATAACGCTCTGCACGCTCGGTCCGCTCACGAATATCGCCATGGCGCTGCAGCGCGCGCCGGAGATCGCCGACAGGATCGGCCAGATCGTGATGATGGGCGGCGGCTTCTTCGAGGGTGGCAACATCACGCCGGCGGCCGAGTTCAACATCTATGTCGACCCGATGGCCGCGGCCGCCGTCTTCGCCTCGCGCGCGCCGATCACCATGATGCCGCTCGACGTCACCCATCAGTGCCTGACGACCCGTTCGCGCCTCCAGGCGATCCACAGGCTCGGCACGCCGGTTGCGAAGGCGGCCGTCGAACTGCTGGAATTCTTCGAGCGCTATGACGAGGCCAAATACGGCACGGACGGCGGTCCGCTGCATGATCCGACGGTGATCGCCTGGCTGTTGAAGCCGGAGTTGTTTTCCGGGCGCCAGTGCAATGTGGAGATCGAGACATCGTCGCCGCTGACGGAGGGCATGACGGTCGTCGACTGGTGGCAGGTCACCGACCGACGCCACAATGCGCTGGTCATCCGCGATGTCGACGCGGACGGCTTTTACGCCCTCCTGACCGAGCATCTCGCGCGGCTTTAGGCCAAACTGTCAGAGAACGAAAATCTCGAGCGCGGCGTCGACGTCGCTGGCGGCTGGTATCGCCGGCTGCGCGCCTTCGTGCATGCAGGCGAGGCTCCCGGCGATCGTCGCGCGCTGCAAGGCCGAGCCGATCTCCATGCCGTTGTCGAGCGCCGCCGCCAGATAGCCGCAGAACGTGTCGCCGGCGCCCACCGTGTCGATGGATTCGACATCCATCGCCGCGACCCGGCTGATCTGGCCGTGCCGGGCGGCGACGGCCCCGTCCGCGCCAAGCGTGATAACGATCGTCTGGCCCGTCTCTTCGTGCATCCTCGCAAGTTCCGCGTCGCGCTCTTCGTTGTTGAGCTCGGGCTTTCCGCACAATTCGGCGAATTCCGTCTCATTGGTGATGAGGATATCGGCGAGCTTTGCCAGTTCAGCCGCTTCGGCGGTGAAGGGCGCAAGATTGAGCAGCGTGGAGACGCCGGCCTTGCGGGCGTTGGCAAGCGCGGTTCTCAGCGCATCGGCGGGGATTTCCATCTGCAGCAGCAGATGATCTCCGGGATTCATTTGCTGCACAGCATAGGCCGCGTCGATCCGGTCAAGCTTGCCATTGGCCCCCGGCACGACGGTGATCTGGTTTTCTCCTTCGGCGTTGACGAGGATCATGGCGATGCCCGTCACATCGTCGACCGAGCGGATGGCTTCGAGATTGACGTTCTCGGCCTTCAGCAGCTCCAGCGACTGTTCGGCGAAAGAATCCTTGCCGACCGCGCCGTAAAGCACGACGCTGGCGCCTGCGCGCCGCGCCGCCAGCGCCTGGTTGGCGCCCTTGCCCCCGGCCGACGTCGAAAAGGCCTGTCCGCCGACCGTTTCCCCCGGTTTCGGAAACCGCTCGACCTTGGCGATGAGGTCCATATTGATCGAACCGAGTACTGTAATCATGAACGCCTTTTCCTGGTGCAGCGAAGCGCCGGTCGAACCGGACCAGCCTTTAATCTGTCGATTCAAGCTGATGTACAACGTCAAATCACGATAGGAAACACATACTTGCCGCCAATCCATCGAAAATATCCATAGCAACCCCGCGCGCGTCGTTGATCCGGATTGCCGGTGGCCCTCGGTCGCAAAACGGTATACAGCAATTCCCCCGCAGCAGTAGGAAAGTGAAACCGGTCGCCCATGGCATCGAATGACCTCCAGCTAGACCGTATTATCGAGACGGAAAGATTTGCGCGCGCCTTGACGGCCATTGCGCAGGATCATGCCGATCCGGCCTCGCCGGCTGCCCGTAATGCGCTGTTTCTCTTTGTGAAGGAAACGATCAGGGAAGGCCGCGAGACAATCCGCGCCATGCTTGACGAGGACGGCGGCGGAATCCTGTGCGCACAGCGGCTTTCGGCGTTCCAGGACGTCGTCATCGCAGGCCTATTCGACTACGCGGTCAAGCACGCCTTTCGCGTCGACAATCCGTCGACCGCAGAACATCTCTCCGTCGTCGCCGTCGGCGGTTATGGCCGCGCAACGCTCGCGCCCGGTTCCGACATCGATCTCCTGTTCCTGCTGCCTTACAAGGAAACGCCTTGGACGGAGAGCGTCGTCGAATTCATCCTCTACATGCTGTGGGATCTCGGTTTCAAAGTCGGCCACGCCACCCGCAACATCGATGAGTGCGTCCGTCTGTCCCGCTCCGATATGACCATCCGCACGGCCATTCTGGATCATCGCCTGATCTGCGGATCGCCGGAGCTGCACAGCGAGATGGCGCAGCGCTTCGAAAACAGCGTGATGAAGAACACGACGCGTGAATTCATCGCCGCCAAGCTTGACGAACGCAATGCGCGCCACCGCAAGGTCGGCGACAGCCGCTATCTGGTGGAGCCGAACATCAAGGAGGGCAAGGGCGGCCTGCGCGACCTTCAGACCCTGTTCTGGTTGGCCAAGTATCACTATGACGCCGCTGCGTCGCGCGACCTCGTCAAACTCGGCGTGCTGTCGCGCCGCGAGGCGAACCTGTTCGACAAGTCGGGTGATTTTCTCTGGGCGGTGCGCTGCCACATGCATTTTCTCACCGGCAAGGCCGACGAAAGGCTGACATTCGACATCCAGCGCGAAATCTCGGCGAGTCTCGGCTATCAGGACCATCCGGGCCTTTCGGCCGTCGAGCGGTTCATGAAGCACTATTTCCTGGTCGCCAAGGACGTCGGCGATCTGACGCGCATTTTCTGCTCCACGCTGGAAGCGGAACAGGCCAAGGAAAGCCCGTCGCTGACGCGCGTGCTGCGGCGCTTCTCGCAGCGGCCCAAGAAGATCCCCGGCACGACCGATTTCATCGAGGATCATGGCCGGATCAATGTCGCGGACGACGAGGTGTTCCGGCGCGATCCGGTCAACCTGATCCGGCTGTTTCACCTCGCCGACATCCACGAGCTCAAGTACCATCCGGAAGCGCTCAAGCTGGTCACCCGCTCGCACGGGCTTATCAAGACCGAGCTGCGGGAGAACGAGGAGGCCAACCGGCTGTTCCTTTCCATCCTGACCTCGCGCCGCGATCCGGAACTGACCCTGCGGCGGATGAACGAGGCCGGCGTGCTCGGCCGCTTCATCCGCGAATTCGGCAAGATCGTGTCGATGATGCAGTTCAACATGTACCACCACTATACCGTCGACGAGCATCTCATTCGCGCGGTGGGCATTCTGGCGCGGCTGGACCGCGGCGAGGAGGAAGGGTCGCATCCCCTGGCGGCCCGCATCATGCCGGACATCAAGGACCGTGAAGTCCTCTATGCGGCCGTCCTGCTGCACGACGTGGCCAAGGGCCGTCCGGAAGACCATTCCGTCGAAGGCGCCAAAATTGCGCGCAAGCTCGGGCCGCGATTCGGCTTCACCGGCGAACAGACCGATCTCCTGGCCTGGCTGATCGAACAGCATCTGGTCATGTCGCTCGTCGCCCAGACCCGCGATCTGCACGATCGCCGCACGATCGTCGATTTCGCGGACACGGTGCAGTCGCTCGAGCGTCTGCGCATGCTTCTGTGCCTCACGGTATGCGATATCCGGGCCGTCGGTCCGGGCGTCTGGAACGGCTGGAAGGGCCAACTCCTGCGCACGCTTTATGGCGAAACGGAACTGACGCTTACCGGCGGCTTCACCGCCGCCTCGGCCCGTCAGCGCGCCGCCGATGCGCGTGCGGCGCTTGCGAAGGAACTCGACGGCTGGACGAAGAAAGAGCGCGACGACTACGTCAAACTGCATTATCAACCCTACCTGCTGTCGGTTTCGACTGAGGATCAGGTCCGGCACGCCGAGTTCATCCGCGAAACCCGGAAGGAAGACAAGGTGCTGGCGACCATGGTTCGCACCTTTTGTTTTCACGCCATCACAGAGATCACGATCTATGCGCCCGACCATCCGCGGCTGTTGTCCATCGTGGCCGGCGCCTGCGCGGCCGCCGGAGCCAACATCGCCGACGCGCAGATCTTCACGACCACCGACGGACGCGCCCTCGACACCATCATGATCAACCGGGAATTCGACGATGACAGCGATGAATTGCGTCGCGGCGAGCGCATCGGCAAGGTCATCGAGGATGTGCTGACAGGCCGCAAATATCTGCCCGAAGTCATCGCAACCAAAAAGACCAGGAGGCGCCGGACCCGGCCCTTCCGCGTCGCGCCCAAGGTTTCGATCAGCAACACGCTGTCCGATTATTTCACGGTTATCGAGATCGAGGGGCTGGACCGCGTCGGTTTGCTGTCGGAAGTTACCGCTGTGCTTTCGGATCTGTCTCTCGATATCGGCTCGGCCCACATCACCACCTTCGGCGAGAGGGTGATCGACACCTTCTATGTGCGCGATCTGGTCGGGCACAAGATCGTCAACGAAAACAAGCAGGCCAACATCATCGCGCGTCTGAGGGCGGCCGTCGCCGGCGTCGAGGACGACATGCGCGAAAAGATGCCGGCCGGCATCATTGCGCCGCCCGCGCCGGTGATGCGCCGCGGCGGCCGGTCATGAGTCTCGTCGGCAAGTTCGCCAGCGTCGGCTCCGCCACCATGGCGAGCCGTGTGCTCGGTTTCGTCCGCGAGGCGCTGATTGCGGCCTTGCTGGCGGCCGGTCCGGTGGCTGACGCTTTCTATGCGGCCTTTCGCTTTCCGAACCTGTTTCGGCGCCTGCTTGGCGAAGGGGCCTTCAATTCCGCCTTCATTCCACTCTTCGCAAAGGAGCTGGAGGGCGGCGGACAGGCGGCGGCGGAAGTGTTCGCGCGACAGGTGCTCTCGGTCCTGCTGGTCATTCTTATCGCGCTCTCGGCGCTGGCGATGATCTTCATGCCCTTCCTCGTCGGCACGGTCATTGCGCCGAAATTCGCCGATACGCCGGACAAGTTCGATCTGACGGTGCTGCTGACGCGCGTCATGTTCCCTTATCTCGCAGCCATGTCGCTGGTCGCCATGCTGTCCGGCATTCTCAATTCCTACCGGCGGTATTTCCTGGCCGCGCTCGCGCCCACCCTGCTCAATATCGTGCTCGTGCTGGTGCTGCTCGTCGCTCTCTACAGTGATTTCGCGCCCGATGTCGTCGGCATCGCGCTCGCCGCCGGCGTCACCATTTCTGGCCTCCTGCAATTTGCCTTGCTGTACGCGGCGGTCAGGCGCACAGGCTTCGGTCTCCAGATCGCCAGGCCGCGCCTGTCGAAGCCGGTCCGGCGGCTGCTCTGGCTGGCGCTGCCTGCGGCCATAACCGGCGGCATCACGCAACTCAATCTGCTGGTCGGGCAGATCATCGCCTCGGGTCAGGACGGCGCCATATCGGTGCTCAACTACGCGGACCGCATCGAACAGCTTCCGCTCGGCGTCATCGGCATCGCCGTGGGCGTGGTGCTGCTTCCGGAACTGTCCCGCGCGCTCAAGGCGCAGGACATCAAGGAAGCAATATACCTGCAAAACCGCAGCCTTGAATTCGGTCTTGCGTTGACTGTTCCGGCGGCGGTTGCGTTGATCGTCATTCCTGCGGAACTCGTCGCCCTGCTGTTCGAGCGGGGCGCGTTCGGTCGCGAGACGACGCTACTCACGGCCTCGGTGCTTGCGGGCTTCGCCGCGGGGCTTCCCGCTTTCGTTCTCAACAAGATATTCACACCCGCCTACTACGCCCGGGAGAACATGCGCACGCCGATGGTCTTCGCGGGCGCCAACGCCGTGGTCAACATCGCCGGAAGTCTGATCCTGTTTCCGCAGATCGGCGTGCTTGGCATCGCCATCGCGACGTCGCTTGCCGGATGGGTCAATGCGCTGCTGCTCGCCGGCGCGCTGTTTAGATACAATACGTTCAGACCCTCCGCGCTGACAGGCCGGCGCATTCTTCTGATCATCGTCGGATCCGCGATGATGGGCGGCCTGCTTTTTGTCCTTGCGGCATGGATCGGGCCGGTGCTGCTTGACGGCAATATTCTCGTCAGGATCGGCCTGATGGCGCTGGTCATCGCTGTTGCAGGGGGGTTCTATCTGTCTTTTGCGATCCTGACGGGCGTGTTTGAACTGTCGCAGCTCAGGACGCTGATGCGACGGGGCCGAAAAACATCCGGCGTCGATTCAGACGAACCGGCCAAACCGGAATAGGCAGTCCTATGCGCGCCATCGCCCATGTGACGTTTCTCGTGCCAAGCTATGAAGAAGGCATCGCCTTCTTCACCGAAGCGCTCGGTTTCGAACTCGTGGAGGATACGCCGCTCGGCGGAGGCAAACGCTGGGTTCTCGTCCGTCCTTCCGGCGGAAACGGGGCGTCTCTGCTGATCGCCGAAGCGACCGATGACGCGCAGCGAGCGGCGATCGGACGACAGACAGGCGGTCGCGTCGGATTTTTTCTGCACACCGACAATTTCGCGCGCGATCGCCGGCAAATGCTGGATCGGGGCGTCGAATTCCTCGAGGAGCCACGCTTTGAAGCCTACGGGACAGTTGCGGTCTTCCGCGATCCCTTCGGCAACAGTTGGGATCTGATCGAACCTGCCCACGCCTGATTTTCCTTGATCCCGGCCGGCGCCCCGTGCATAACCCGCCGCGACTTGTCCAACCGAAACAGTTATCGCGTAACGACCCATGTCTGAATTCAAACCGCTCGTATTTTCCGGGGTTCAGCCGACCGGCAATCTGCATCTCGGCAACTATCTCGGAGCAATCCGCAAATTCGTCGCGCTGCAGGACAGCCACGACTGCATCTACTGCGTTGTGGACCTTCATGCGATCACCGCCCAGCTGGTGCACGAGGACCTCAAGCACCAGACCCGGTCGATCACCGCCGCCTTTCTTGCTTCCGGCATCGATCCGAAGGCGCATATCGTCTTCAACCAGAGCCGGGTGCCGCAGCACGCCGAACTCGCGTGGGTATTCAACTGCGTCGCTCGGATCGGCTGGATGAACCGCATGACGCAGTTTAAGGACAAGGCCGGCAAGGATCGCGAGAATGCGTCTCTGGGTCTGCTGGCTTATCCCAGCCTGATGGCCGCCGATATTCTCGTCTATCGCGCGACCCATGTTCCGGTCGGCGACGACCAGAAGCAGCACCTCGAACTCACGCGCGACATCGCCCAGAAGTTCAACATCGATTTTTCGAATCGCATTCAGCAATGCGGGGTGGACGTCGCGATGACCGTGGGCGAGGAGAAGATAAAGGGATATTTCCCGCTGACGGAGCCTTTGATAGAGGGGCCGGCGCCGCGCGTGATGAGTCTGCGGGACGGGACGAAAAAAATGTCCAAATCGGACGTCTCGGACCTGTCGCGGATCAATCTGACCGACGACGCGGACACCATTTCGAAGAAGATCCGCAAGGCGAAGACCGATCCGGAACCGCTTCCGGGCGATGTGGCCGGGCTTGCCGAGCGACCGGAAGCCGACAATCTGGTCGGCATCTACGCGGCCCTTTCCGATCGAAGCAAACAGGACATCATCGACGAATTCGGCGGCCAGCAGTTCTCGGCCTTCAAACCGGCGCTCGCGGATCTTGCGATCGAGGTTCTGTCGCCTATCAGCATGGAAATGCGGCGTCTGCTTGATGACCCGGGTCATATCGACGCCGTGTTGAAGGACGGCGGCGAGCGGGCCTCGGCCATTGCCGAACAGACGATGCGCGACGTCAAGTCGATCATCGGCCTCATCGACTGAGCTTCCCAAATTATCGGCGAACCGCTATGATTCACTTGTCGCGGTTGTCGACGTCCGGGGAAATGGCAGAGTCCGTTCATGGTTTCGAAAAGACTTTCCAGGGTCGAAGGCCACAAACGCAAGTTTCTTGCCGTTATCGACGAGACGCCTGAATGCGAGCGGGCCGTCTATTATGCGGCGAACAGGGCGAAACGGACCAACGGCACGCTGGTCATGATCTATGTCATTGAGCCTGGTGATTTCCAGCACTGGCTCGGCGTCGAGGAGATCATGAAGGCGGAAGCGCACGAGGAAGCCGAAACCGCGGTCGCGAAATTCGCAGCCATGGTGCGCGAGCGCGTCGGCATCGAGCCGGAAACCCAAATTCGCGAAGGCGACACAGCCGAAGAGATCCACTCTCTTATCGAGGAGGACCAGGATATCGCCATTCTGGTTCTTGCCGCGGGGTTGGCCAAGGAAGGCCCCGGACCGCTGGTCTCGACAATAGCCGGTCGCGGCGCGGCGTTTCCGATTCCCGTCACCGTCATTCCGGCGAGTCTGGGCGACGAGGATATCGAGGCGCTCTGCTGATTCTTCGAAATTCCGGCGGCTGTTTCAATCCTGAGTGTTAAACTCTATATAGACGCCAAGAGAGGCCTCGACGTCTTGAAGACGCATGGTACGAAGCCTATAATCTGGAATAATTCCAAAAAGGCGGAGATTCCGCCCGGAGACGAAGCATGTTCATTCAGACAGAAGCAACCCCCAATCCGGCGACGCTCAAGTTCCTGCCGGGCAAGGTCGTCCTGGAGGACGGTACGGCCGATTTCCGGGACGCCGACTCGGCTTCCGAAGCATCACCGCTTGCCGCAAAACTGTTCTCGATTCCGGGCGTCACCGGCGTTTTCTACGGCTATGACTTC
Source organism: Rhizobiaceae bacterium MnEN-MB40S (assembly GCA_024343425.1). Taxonomy (GTDB): domain Bacteria; phylum Pseudomonadota; class Alphaproteobacteria; order Rhizobiales; family Rhizobiaceae; genus Flavimaribacter. The sequence continues at coordinate 67,859 of BRLC01000003.1, read as the reverse complement.
ATAACCGTCACCAAGGACGACGCCGAATGGCAGCACCTCAAGCCGGCTATTCTCGGCACGATCATGGAACATTACATGTCCGGCGATCCGGTGATGGCCAGCAACGCCCCAACCGACGAAGCCGGCGCCGATGGCGAATTCTTCGATGCGGAAGATGAGCCGATCGTCGCGACCATCAAGGAATTGCTTGAAACCCGTGTTCGGCCGGCCGTTGCCCAGGACGGCGGCGACATCACCTTCAAGGGGTATCGCGACGGCAGGGTCTTCCTCAACATGAAGGGCGCCTGCGCCGGATGTCCCTCTTCGACGGCGACTCTCAAGCACGGCATTCAGAACCTGCTGCGCCATTTCATACCCGAAGTGCAGGAAGTCGAAGCGGTCTGAGACCCGGCCTGACCTCGGGTTGAATTCCGGTTCGTCGAAGAAACGCTTGCCGGTCTTCTGGATCTTGCCGCCAACCGGGCCTTTCTTCTTCGCGGCCGGGACTCTATAAGCTGCGCGTTTTCAACTGTCGGAAACCGGACATCCGATGAAACTGCTCGCCGTCGACACCGCCGCGCATCTCTGCGCCGCCTGCCTTTACGATTCGCAAACGCGACGTGTGGCCGGGCGCGCGGTCGAAGACATTGGCCGGGGTCACGCCGAAAGGCTGATCGCCGTCATCGAAAAAGCGCTTGATCAAGCAAGCCTGGATTATGATTCCGTTGACCGTTTGTGTGTTTGCGTCGGACCCGGTTCCTTTACCGGGATCCGCGTGGGCGTTGCTGCCATGCGCGGAATGGCTTTGTCGCTCGACTTGCCCCTGGTCGGCGTCGCCGCCCTCGAGGCGCTCGCCGCAGAGGTGGGGGACGAACGCGCTGTTCTCGCCGTGCTCGATGCAAGACGCGGCGAAGTTTACGCCCAGCTGTTTCCATCGGGAGGCACACCTTCGGAGGCTCGCGCCATGTCTCCCGAAGAGGCGATGGCTCTCGCGGTCGACAACAGCGCGGTCCTTGTCGGCTCGGGCGCCGAAATCATGGCCGGACAGTCGGGATTCGATATGTCCGGCCTGACCATTGCAAAGACGGTCGCGACGCCGGACATTGAAACGATCGCCAGGCTTGGCGCACAGCGCGCGCCTGACGCGGCGCCGCCAGGTCCGCTCTATTTGAGATCTCCCGATGCCAAGCCGCAGCAGGGATTTGCAGTTGCAAGGCGTATGACAGGGCATGAGACATAGGTTTCCGTTTCGGCGGCAGGTCGAATTCGATATCGCCGCCATGACATCCCGGGACTGCCAGGAAGCGGCGCGTCTGCACGCCACGGGTTTCACGCGCCCCTGGAGCGACGGGGAAATCAATACGCTCATGAACAAGTCGACGGTCTTCGGCTTTATTGCGCGCCCGGAAGGCGGCAGGGAAGCGGGGGCCGCCATGGGCTTCGTGCTGGCGCAACGCGCCGCCGGCGAAGCAGAGATCCTGACGATCGCGGTTGCGCCGGATGGGCGACGCCACGGTATGGGTTGGCGGCTGATGGGGGCCGTGATCCGACATCTGCGCGCGGAGGGAGCGGACGTCCTGTTTCTCGAAGTCGACGAAACCAACGCAGCCGCGATCGCGCTCTATCGAAAGCTGGGATTTTGCGAAGTGGCGCGGCGCGACCGCTATTATGGTGACAGGAACGCTGCAAAAAGCGCGGCGCTTGTCATGCGCCTCGATCTTGGATAAAGGCCGATGATGCCTTTGATATTCCGCACATCTGGTTTTCTCGCATGATCGCGAACCGCCACCGATGATAGCATGGATCCGCATCGTTACGGGTCTTGCGGTGGTCGTTCTGGCGACGATCGTGTTGTTGCCGGTTCAACTGATCGGCAACCGTTTCGGCTGGAAGCTGTCCTGGTATTTGCCACGCTACTGGCACAGGATCGCGCGCCGGGTTCTCGGCCTGAAGATCATCCGCCATGGGCAGCTTGAAAAGCGGCGTCCGGTGCTGATTGTCGCCAATCACAGCTCCTGGATGGATATCATCGTGCTTGCCGCCGTGGCCGATGTCGTCTTCATCGCCAAGTCCGAGGTCAAGGGCTGGCCGGTCTTCGGCTGGCTGGCTGTCTGGCAAAGGACCGTCTTCGTCGAGCGGGAGCGCCGCCGAGACACGGGCAACCAGGTTTCCGAGGTCGGTCGTCGCCTGGCCGATGGTGAAATCGTCGTGCTCTTCGCCGAAGGCACGACGTCGGACGGCAATCGGGTGTTGCCGTTCAAGAGTTCTCTATTCGGCGCAGCCGCGACTGCGCTCGACGCCTCGCCGGAAGGCCGCGTTGCAATCCAGCCTGTCGCGCTTGCCTACACCCACGCCAACGGATTGCCGCTCGGCCGTTACGGCAGGCCGATGGCCGCCTGGCCGGGCGACGTCGAACTGCCGCCGCATCTGTTCGCCATTCTGAAGGAAGGCAGCGTCGATGTTCACGTCTGTTTCGGAGAAACCGTGATCTTCGACAGTTCAGCCAATCGCAAACTCGTCAGTCGCAGCGCCGAACAGCAGGTGCGCAGAATGCTGCAGAAGCAGCTCTACGGTTACGAAGCGGGCAGGGAATCGGCGTGATTTGGCATGGGCGAGGCGTTGAAACGCCGGATTTTCCTTGACTCTTCGCCCCGGAGCCGCAATTGCGTGCCCGAAATTCCCGAAGATGCTAGAAAGGGCGCGGATCAGGACATCAGATTCGCGAAGTCGGTAGAAGCGAGCATGCAGTTGGAAGCCTTGACAGAAGAAACGTCAACGAAAACCGCGGGAAACAATACCCGCAAGGTTTTCGTCAAGACCTATGGCTGCCAGATGAACGCCTATGACTCCCAGCGCATGGCCGATGCGCTTGGTCGGGAGGGATATGAGCGCACGGACACTCCGGAAGACGCCGACCTGTTGCTGCTGAACACCTGTCACATTCGCGAAAAGGCGGCCGAGAAGGTCTATTCGGAACTGGGTCGCATTCGCCGCCTCAAGGAGGAGCGCGCGGGCCAGGGTCGGGAAATGCTGATCGGCGTCGCCGGTTGCGTCGCTCAGGCCGAAGGCGAAGAGATCCTGCGCCGCGCCCCGATCGTCGATCTGGTGATCGGACCGCAGACCTATCATCGGCTGCCGGACGCGATCGCCAGGGTGCGCGATGGCGAGAAGGTCGTCGAGACCGACTATGCGATCGAGGACAAGTTCGAAAACCTGCCGGAGCCCGAAAAGAAGGCGATCGCCGCGCGCGGCGTCACGGCCTTCCTCACCGTGCAGGAAGGATGCGACAAGTTCTGCACATTCTGCGTCGTTCCCTATACGCGCGGCTCGGAAGTGTCGCGGCCGGTGTCGCAGATCGTTTCGGAAGCCAGCAAGCTCGTCGCCGGCGGCGTCAGGGAAATCACGCTGCTTGGCCAGAACGTCAACGCCTGGCACGGCGAGGGCGAAGACGGCCGCGAATGGGGTCTCGGAGAACTGCTTCGCCACCTGGCGGGCATCGACGGCCTGGCGCGGCTTCGCTATACGACCAGCCATCCGCGCGACATGGACGACGCGCTGATCGAGGCGCATCGCGATCTCGACAAGCTGATGCCCTATCTGCATCTTCCGGTGCAGGCCGGTTCCGACCGTATCCTGAAGGCGATGAACCGCCGCCACAGCGCCGCCGACTATTTTGCTCTGATCGACCGTATTCGCGCCGCGCAGCCCGATCTCGCCCTTTCCGGAGATTTCATCGTCGGGTTTCCGGGTGAAACCGAAGCTGATTTCGAAGACACGCTGGCGCTTGTTGAGAAGGTTCGCTACGCGCAGGCCTTCTCTTTCAAATATTCGCCGCGCCCGGGAACGCCCGGCGCCGAACGCACCGACCATGTGCCGGAAGAGGTCAAATCGGAACGCTTGCAGCGGCTTCAGGCGCTGCTGTCGCAGCATCAGTCGGAATTCGCCGAATCCTGCGTCGGCCGCGAAATCGACCTGCTGCTCGAAAAGCCCGGCAGGCTGCCCGGACAACTCGTCGGCCGGTCTCCATGGCTGCAGCCGGTAATTGTTGATGCAATATCGTCGCAAATAGGTGACATTATCAGGGTGAGAATCACCCGGACCGGGGCAAACTCGCTGTTTGCCGACCGGATTTGAGGCCAGGAGCCCGCTGTTGAGCACGAGCCAGACGAGCAGCAGACCGAACAGAAATCCCGCCGGCGCTTCAGACGCCACCCACATAGTCCTGACATTCGAGAACAATCGTCTCGCCACGGAGCTTTTCGGCCAGTTCGACCAGAACCTTGCGCTGATCGAGCAGAAGCTGGGCGTCGATGCGCGCGCCCGCGGCAACCAGGTGTCGCTGCACGGCGCCGAAGATGCGACGAACCAGGCGCGCCGCGCCCTCGATTATCTCTATGAAAGGCTGCAGGAAGGCGCCGAGGTGCATTCCTCCGACGTCGAGGGCGCGATCCGCATGTCGGTCGCCGCCGACGACCAGCTCACCTTGCCGACCATGGAGCGCAAGGGCCGCATGTCCTTTGCCCAGATCGCCACCCGCAAGAAGACGATCGCCGCCCGCACGCCGACCCAGGACGCCTATATCCGCGCCATGGACCGCGCGGAACTGGTCTTCGGCGTCGGGCCTGCGGGCACCGGCAAGACCTATCTCGCCGTCGCCCACGCGGCGCAGCTTCTGGAGCGCGGCGCGATCGAGAAGATCATCCTGTCGCGCCCGGCGGTCGAGGCCGGCGAAAGGCTCGGCTATCTGCCCGGCGACATGAAGGAGAAGGTCGATCCCTATCTGCGGCCGCTCTATGACGCGCTTTACGACATGATGCCCGGCGACAAGGTCGAACGGGCGATCACCGCCGGCGTCATCGAGATCACGCCGCTGGCCTTCATGCGCGGGCGCACGCTCGCCAACGCCGCGGTGATACTCGACGAGGCGCAGAACACCACGTCGATGCAGATGAAGATGTTCCTGACCCGGCTCGGCGAGAACGCCCGCATGATCGTCACCGGCGATCCGAGCCAGATCGACCTGCCGCGCGGTCAGCGCTCCGGCCTTGTCGAGGCGCTGCACATCCTGCGCGGCGTCGAAGGCGTCGTCACCGTGCGCTTCACGGAAACCGACGTTGTCCGCCATCCGCTGGTCGCGCGCATCGTGGCTGCTTACGATTCGGAGCAGCGCATGGTCGATGAAAGCGGCAAGCCGGACGCCGAATGAACTCGCCCGCGCAATCGAGGAAACTCCTGATCGAACTTTCAGTCGAGGGCGGGCAATGGAAGCCGGAAAGCGTCCTGTCGGCGATGTGCGAGCGCGTGCTGGGCGCCGCCGCGGACTATCTGGCCGTGCACGGCCAGCCGTTTCCCGAAGGCGGGACGGAGGTGTCGATGCTTTTCACCGAGGACGAGGAGATGCGGCTCATCAATGGCCGCTGGCGCTCGAAGGATACGCCGACCAACGTTCTGTCGTTTCCGTCCGCGCCGCTTGAACCCGGCCATATACCGGGCGTGTTCCTGGGCGATATCGTTCTGGCGTACGAGACGATCGCGCGCGAAGCGGAAAGTCTGGAGATCCCTTTTGATAACCATCTGACGCATTTGCTGGTGCATGGTCTGCTTCATCTGCTAGGGTATGATCACATTCATGACGACGAAGCGCGTGTGATGGAAAATCTCGAGACTCGCATTTTGGCGGAACTCAACCTATCTGACCCCTATGAGGACACCGATCCGGTTTGAGGACAGATGAACCAGAATAATACGACGGCCGCTCCTTCCGTAGCCGCCGAAACGGGCGATGGATCCGGCGACGAGCCGGGGAGTAGTCGGGCGCTTGTACCGCTAAACCTGAAGCCGCAGTTGCAGCCCTCCCTGTGGAGCCGTCTTGTCCGGCTGATCAGGGGCAGCGTGTCGCAGCACCCCGACGAGGAACTCAACGAAGCCCTTGGCGCAAGCGGCGCCGGCGCGACCTTCCGTCCGGAAGAGCGCGCGATGCTCGACAATATTCTCAAGCTCCGGGTGCTTCGCGTCGAGGACGTGATGGTGCCGCGCGCCGATATCCGTTCCGTCGACCAATCGGTGACGCTTGGCGAACTGCTTGAAATCTTCGAGGAGTCGGGCCATTCGCGCATGCCGGTCTACGGGGATTCGCTGGACGATCCCCGCGGCATGGTCCACATTCGCGATTTTCTCGCCCATATCACCAAACAGGCGCGCGGGCGGCGGCGTTCCACCGCCAGGAACGGAACCGCGGCCAAGGCCGACAATGGCGGCGCAACGAGCACGCGCGAGCGGCCGCGCAAGGTCGAAAAATTCGATCTCGCCCGGGTCGATCTCAACAAGACGGTTCACGAGGCTGGCCTTGTGCGCGACGTCCTGTTCGTGCCCCCGTCCATGCTTGCCTCGGACCTGATGCAGAAGATGCAGGCCACGCGGACGCAGATGGCGCTGGTCATCGACGAATATGGCGGGACCGACGGTCTCGTTTCGCTGGAAGATATCGTGGAAACCGTCGTCGGCGACATCGAGGACGAGCATGACGACGAGGCCGAAATGATCTCGCGGCACTCCGAAGACGTGTTCATCGCCGACGCCAAGGCGGAGCTCGACGATATTGCGGACGTGATCGGCGGCGATTTCGACGTTGGAGACAAGGGAGAGGAAGTCGACACGCTCGGCGGGTTGATCTTCTCCATTCTCGGGCGCATTCCGGCGCGCGGCGAAGTCGTCAAGGCGCTGCCGCATTTCGAGTTCCACGTGCTTGAGGCCGATCCGCGCCGCATTCGCCGCGTGCGCATCGTCAGGCAAAGGGTGGCGGAGCGCCGCCGCAGACCGCTTCCGGTCAAGGTGGAGGCCGACAACTCCAACGATCCTGCTCCGCCGAAACAGATCGAGCATCCGGCCGAGGCGCAGGAAACCGAATTGAGCCGGTAGCCTTCTTCGCCGCAGTTTTGCGCCGGCGGGAATTGTTCTACACCGTCATCGCAGTCCGAATCAGTTGATTCGCGCTCGTTCGGCGCGCAGCAATGCGGGTCGGTCGATTTGGTGCGTCACGCCGGCGCGGCCAGTTGGTCCGCCTGTAACGGGGAAGCGATGGAGCGACTTGCCGGAAAGGTTACGCTGAGTTGGGGCGCAAGCCGGTGGGCGCTTGCATTCGGCGCCGGCGCGCTGGCGGTGTTGGCGCTGGCCCCCTTCGATTTCTTCGCAGTCCTGTTCATCTCGTTCGCCGTTCTCGTCTGGCTGCTGGATGGCGCGACGGGCGATCCCGACGCAGGCTTCCTGCGCCGGCTTTCTCCGGCGTTCTGGACCGGATGGTGGTTCGGTTTCGGATATTTCGTCGCCGGTCTGTGGTGGCTCGCCAATGCGTTGTTCGCAGAAGGATACGCCTTCGTCTGGGCGTTGCCCCTGGCTGTCTTCGGACTTCCCGCCATGCTCGCCGTGTTCTACGGGCTGGCCGCCGCGCTTGCCCGCGCCATGTGGTGCGACGGCGCTGGACGTCTCGCGGCCCTGGCGTTCGCCTTCGGTCTGGCCGAATGGCTGCGCGGCTTCGTATTCACCGGGTTTCCCTGGAACGCGATCGGCTACGGCGCGATGCCCACGCCGCTGTTGATGCAGTCGAGCATGATTGTCGGGATCTACGGAATGTCGGCGCTTACGGTATTCGTCGCGAGCATTCCTGCGCTGTTTGTCACGCGCGACGGCCTGCGCGCCGCTTTGCTCGTTGCAGCGCTGCTTGTCGCCGCCCATGCCGGTTTCGGCTTCTGGTCGCTGGCGCAACCGGGCGATGACGCGGACAGCGGCGCGGTCGTGCGCATCGTGCAGCCTTCGGTCCCGCAATCGAGCAAGTGGGATGTCGAAGCGCGCGAGGAGATCTTCAGCAAACTTTTGCGCCTGAGCAGCGCCGACGCGGGAAGCGGGGCGCGTCCGGGGATGATTGTCTGGCCGGAAACGGCAGTGCCTTTCCTCCTGACCGAAAATCCCGATGCGCTCGGGCGCATCGCCGACATGCTGCAGGAGGGGCAGGTGCTCCTGACGGGCGCGGTCAGGGAAGAAAACAGCGGCGGCGCGACGCGCTACTACAATTCCATTCTCGTCATCGACGACGCAGGTGAAATCGTGGCCGCGGCCGACAAGGTCCACCTTGTTCCCTTCGGCGAGTACCTGCCGTTTCAGGATTTGATGGAAAGTATGGGCCTTCAGGCCATCGCCACCATGCCGGGCGCCTTCAGCGCGGCAAGCAGTCGCGCCACAGTGCCGTTGCCCGATGGTCGCCACTTTCTTCCGCTGATTTGCTACGAGGTGATTTTCCCGGACGGCGTTGACGCGGCAGGCCCGGCGGCCGACTTCATCGTCAATGTCACAAACGACGCCTGGTACGGTGTAACGCCCGGCCCCTGGCAGCATTTCCGGCAGGCGCAAGTGCGAGCGGTCGAAACCGGCCTGCCAATGATTCGTGCAGCAAACAACGGAATATCTGCAGGAATTAATGCGCGTGGCCAAGTATTAGATGGGCTTTTACAAAACGTGATTGCATCTGTGGATTTAAATATTCCGTACAAACGCCATTTAATTGTGGGTAGTATAGGCAGGTCTTTGCTATTTTTGGTGATACTTGCAGTATTTTTGGCGTGGACGCTCAGTTGTCGTTTCGGTTTTCTCTCGCGCAGCAATTGACGCCAAAGTTCCAAAATTGCATATTCGGCCTTACTACACCTACGCTTGATGTTTGTGTTGTTTAAGGTTCGTTTCAGGGGCGAGGGAATCTGGCAGACGGCATCAAAATCGTCAATCAAACGGCGGGATTTGTTAAGTACCCGCAGGAAAACTTGAAATGAATATGATCGTAAACAAGAAAAAGCCCAATCCTATCGACATCCACGTCGGCAGCCGCATCCGTCTCAGACGGACAATGCTAGGAATGAGCCAGGAAAAGCTCGGAGAAGCGCTTGGCATCACGTTCCAGCAGATCCAGAAGTATGAAAAAGGAACAAACCGGGTCGGCGCCAGCCGTCTGCAGAATATCGCCTCTATACTTAACGTTCCGGTGTCTTTCTTCTTTGAAGACGCGCCGGGCGACCCGTCGACCGGACGTGGCGGCAGCTCGGAAGCTTCCAGCTCCAACTACGTGGTCGATTTTCTGTCCTCTTCGGAAGGTCTTCAGCTCAACCGCGCGTTCGTCAAGATCGAGGACCCCAAGGTCCGCCGCAAGATTGTCGATCTTGTAAAGTCGCTCGCCGCGGCGGAAGCCGACTGACCAGACAGATTTCCTCCCAAGAAATCGGATTCGATGAAATGACGGCCTCTCGGGGCTGTCATTTTTTTTGATCTCTGTGCGTAATTTGCGTTCGCCTCCGCCGCCGTCAGGTCGCGAAAAACATCATATCAAGATATATTTATGTCGTTCTGCGCTTGTTTTTGAGCGCCTTCTTCACTAACACCACTGCCAGCGCGTGTCCTGAACCGGACACTGTCACGATAATGAGTCCGGGGTGGTTTGCGGATCTGGCATTCCTGTGAACGTCAATTCCGCCACACTGCCTCTCCGCTGGGGTAGGATATGTCTCGCAACAATTATTTCTTCACGAGTGAATCGGTGTCCGAAGGGCATCCCGACAAGGTCTGCGACCGGATTTCCGACGAGATCGTCGATCTGATCTACAGGGAAGCCCGCAAAACGGGCGTTGATCCGTGGAACGTCCGCATCGCCGCCGAGACCCTGGCGACCACCAATCGCGTCGTCATCGCCGGCGAAGTCCGGGTTCCGCCGTCGCTGATGAAGACGGACAAGAATGGCTGCGAGGTCATCAATCCGTCGCGTTTCCGCTCCGCCGCGCGCCGCGCGATCCGCGATATCGGCTACGAACAGGACGGCTTCCACTGGAAGACCGCCAAGATCGACGTGCTGCTGCACACCCAGTCCGCAGACATCGCCCAGGGCGTCGACAACGCTTCGGACATGCAGGGTCATGAGGGCGCCGGCGACCAGGGCATCATGTTCGGCTACGCCTGCAACGAGACGCCGGACCTGATGCCGGCGCCGATCTATTATTCCCACAAGATCCTGCGCCTCCTGGCGGATGCGCGCAAGAACGGCGACGGCGATGTGCGTGAGCTCGGTCCGGACGCCAAGAGCCAGGTCACGGTCCGCTACGAAGACGGCAAACCCGCCGAAGTCACGCAGATCGTCCTGTCGACGCAACATCTCGCGCCGGACTGGGATTCGAAAAAGGTGCGGGCGGTCGTCGAGCCCTATATTCGGGAAGCCCTGGAAGGGCTTCCGATCGCCGCCGACTGCAACTGGTACATCAATCCGACCGGCAAATTCGTCATTGGCGGCCCGGACGGCGACGCCGGCCTGACCGGCCGCAAGATCATCGTCGACACCTATGGAGGCGCAGCGCCGCATGGCGGCGGCGCATTTTCCGGCAAGGACACGACCAAGGTCGACCGTTCGGCCGCCTATGCTGCGCGCTATCTGGCCAAGAACGTCGTCGCCGCGAAGCTTGCCGAGCGGTGCACGATCCAGCTTTCCTATGCGATCGGCGTCTCGCAGCCGCTTTCCGTCTATGTAGACCTTCACGGCACGGGAAAGGTCAGCGACGAGAAGGTGGAGCAGGCGATCCGCGCGGTGATGGATCTCTCGCCGACCGGCATCCGCAAGCATCTCGACCTGAACCGGCCGATCTACGCAAAGACTGCGGCTTATGGACATTTCGGCCGCAAAGGCGGTCGCGACGGTTCTTTCTCCTGGGAAAAGACCGATCTTGTCAAAGCGCTCAAGGAAGCCGTCCGCGACTGAAGGACGTCGCTCTGCTCTGTTCTGATGGCCGCCGGGCGTGACAACCAGAAATCCTTCTTCGGGCGTCGCAAGGGCAAGACCCTGCGTCCGAAGCAGAGGCAGGCGGTAGACGACGTTCTGCCGCTCTACCGGATTGATATTTCAGATCCGACTCCCGTGGACGCGGCCGGCCTGTTCGAGGCCGATGTGGATCGCGTGCGCCTGGAAATCGGCTTTGGCGGCGGCGAGCACTTTCTCCACCGGGCGGCGGAGCAGCCGGAAACCGGCTTCATCGGCGTGGAGCCCTTCGTCAACGGCATGGCGAAATGCGCAGCGGCGCTGGCCGAAGAGCCGCTTCGCAATGTCCGTCTGTTCGACGAAGAGGCCGCCTTGCTCCTCGACTGGCTGCCGGAAGGTTCGGTCGATCACATCGACCTTCTCTATCCCGATCCATGGCCCAAGAAACGACACTGGAAGCGACGGTTCGTGAACGAGGAAAGCCTCGACCGGCTTGCGCGTGTTCTCAAGCCCGGCGGCGTTTTCTGTTTCGCCTCCGACATCGACACCTACGTCAACTGGACGCTGTTGCATTGCCGTCATCATCCGGCTTTCGCATGGCAGGCCGAAACCGCGCAGGACTGGCGCCGGCCCTATCCGGGCTGGCCGGGCACGCGCTACGAGGCAAAGGCGGTCAGGGAAGGCCGGACGCCGGCTTATCTCACCTTCCGCCGGGTGTGAGGGTCGAGGGCGAAACGCCCTTGCAATTGCGCGCTCCCGCCGTTATATGAAAGACAAATCTTGATCATGATGAGCAAGAGTGGGCCCCCCCCGGACCCGCTCTTTTTGTTTGTCGGGATCTGTCGGAGAGAGCCGTTTGAACGAACAGACCAAGCCGCTGGAAAACGAGTCGGAAGAACCGCGTCTGGTGACCGAGACCGGCGTTGAGGCGCGTATTGCCGCAATTGTCGAGCCGGTGCTGCAGTCGATCGATTTCCGCCTCGTGCGGGTGCGGTTGTCCGGCCAGAATGGCCTGACGCTTCAGATCATGGCCGAGCGCAACGACGGAACCATGACCGTCGAGGATTGTGAGGCGGTGTCGCGCGCCCTGTCGCCGGTGCTTGACGTTGAGGATCCGATCGATCGCGCCTATCATCTGGAAGTGTCGTCCCCGGGCATCGACCGGCCAATGGTCAGGCGGTCCGATTTCACCCGCTGGCAGGGCCATCTGATGAAATGCGAGACGTCGGTTCCCATTGAGGATCGCAGACGGTTCAAGGGGCGTGTCGCCGCCGCCGAAGACGACGCGTTCACGCTGGAGCGTGATCAGCCGGGTTACGGCGACGCCCTGACCGTGCGTATCCCGTTCGAGGCGTTGACCGAAGCCAGGCTGATCCTGACCGACGATCTGATCCGGGATGCGCTGGCTGCGGACAAGGCGGCCAAGGCCGCGCGAGCAAAACGGGAAGAAACCGGGAATACCCATTGAATTCGGTCTGATTGCGGCGGAGCCGCGTCGGAGACAGTAACGGAGATCAAAAATGGCAGTCAGTGCTAACAGGCTGGAGCTTCTTCAAATCGCCGATGCGGTGGCGCGTGAAAAGGCCATCGATCGCGAGATCGTCATCACCGCCATGGCCGACGCCATACAGAAGGCGGCGCGTTCGCGCTACGGCTCGGAATCGAACATCCGCGCCGACATCAATCCGAAAACCGGCGAGATCAAGCTGCAGCGCCTGCTCGAGGTCGTCGAGCAGGTTGACGATTACTCCACGCAGATCGCGATCGAACTGGCCCGCGACCGCAATCCGGACGCCCAGTTCGGAGATTTCATCGCCGAGCCGCTTCCGCCGATGGATTTCGGACGCATCGCCGCACAGTCCGCCAAGCAGGTCATCGTCCAGAAGGTGCGCGAAGCCGAACGCGACCGCCAGTACGAGGAATTCAAGGATCGCGTTGGCGAAATCATCAACGGCACGGTCAAGCGCGTCGAATACGGCAATGTCATCGTCGATCTCGGCCGCGGCGAAGCCATCATCCGCCGGGACGAACTGATCCCGCGTGAAAGCTTCCGCTATGGCGACCGCGTTCGCGCCTTTGTCTACGACGTGCGCCGCGAACAGCGCGGACCGCAGATTTTCCTGTCGCGGACGCATCCGCAATTCATGGTCAAGCTGTTCACCATGGAAGTGCCGGAAATCTATGACGGCATCATCGAGATCAAGTCGGTCGCCCGCGATCCGGGCTCCCGCGCAAAGATCGCGGTGATCTCCAACGACAGTTCGATCGATCCGGTCGGCGCCTGCGTCGGCATGCGCGGCAGCCGCGTTCAGGCGGTCGTCGGCGAATTGCAGGGCGAAAAGATCGACATCATTCCGTGGTCCTACGATCCGGCGTCGTTCATCGTTAACGCGCTGCAGCCGGCGGAAGTCGCAAAGGTGGTTCTCGACGAGGATGCGGAGCGCATCGAGGTCGTCGTGCCCGACGACCAGCTTTCGCTCGCGATCGGACGTCGTGGTCAGAATGTGCGCCTCGCTTCGCAGCTGACCGGCTGGGATATCGACATCCTGACCGAGCAGGAAGAATCGGAACGTCGTCAGAAGGAATTCAACGACCGCACCGAACTCTTCATGAACGCCCTCAACGTCGACGAGATGGTTGGCCAGGTTCTGGCGTCAGAGGGCTTCTCCCAGGTTGAGGAAGTCGCCTACGTCGATCAGGACGAAATCGCCTCCATCGAAGGTTTCGATGAGGAAACGGCGGAAGAAATCCAGAGCCGCGCCCGTGAATATCTGGACGCTCTCGAAGCCGAGCTTGAGGAAAAGCGCGTCGAACTGGGCGTCGAGGACGATCTGAGAACCATTCCGGGCATGACCACGGCGATGCTCGTGGCGCTCGGCGAGGAAGGCATGAAGACGATGGACGACTTCGCCGGATGCGCCGCGGACGACCTGGTCGGCTGGGTCGAACGCAAGGACGGCGAGACGAAGAAGTTCGACGGAACCTTCTCCAGCATGGATGTTTCTCGCGCCGACGCGGAGCAGATGATCGTCGCAGCCCGTCTGGCTCTTGGCTGGATCACGGAAGAAGATCTCGCCGAGCCTGAAGCCGAAGACGTGGAAGGCGAAGGCGAGGCCGTCGCCGAGGGGCAGGAAGCGGGAGCGTCCGCCTGAACCCTGCCGGCTCGGCCGGAGGTTGTGGCATGAACGACCGGACCTGCATCGTCACGCGGCAATGCCTGACCGCGGATCAAATGATCCGTTTCGTCGCTGCGCCCGACGGAACGGTGGTCGCCGATCTCAAGGGTCGGCTGCCGGGTCGCGGTTGCTGGGTTACGGCCAGCCGCGAGTGCATTGAAAAGGCGATCGCAAAAAAAGCTTTCGCCCGCGCTCTCAAGGCTGATGTGAAGGCGCCGGCCGATCTTGCCGATTCGATCGAGGCGCAGATGGTCGCGGCGCTTGTCGGCATGATCAACATGGCCCGCAAGGCCGGTCAGATCGTGATGGGCGGCGCGAAGGTCGACGCGGCGATCCGATCAGGAAAGGCGGTCGCTGTGTTCCACGCCGTGGACGCGGCGGCGGACGGGGTGCGCAAGCTTGATCAGGCGCGGTTTGCGGCGGTCGCTGCGGGAAACGATGAAATTTCATCCTTCCGGCTGCTGCCGGCGGCAGAAATGACCGCGATTTCGGGCGACCGCAACCTAATTCACCTTGCGGTGCTTGCAGGGCAGGCCGGTGAGGGTGTAGTGAAGCGCGCAAAGATATTGGACCGCTATCGCAATCCTGCGAAAGGCAGTCGGATGGCGGGTGATCCCGCAAAGGAAACGGATACGGAATGAGCGAAACGAAGGACGACAAGACTCTCAGTGTCGCCGGCAAGAAGACCCTGACCCTGAAGCGATCGGGTGTCGAGCACGGAACTGTGCGCCAGGATATGGGTCGTGGCCGCACGAAGGCTGTCGTGGTCGAAACACGCAAGCGGCGTATTTCGCGTCCCGAAGACGAGAAGCCGGGACCGGCTCCGGCCGGGTTGGCGCCCAAGCCCGCCCCCGCCCCCAAGCCCAAGCCGGCGGCTGCGCCGAAGCGCGAGACGGAAGACGCGGACGCGCGCAAGCCATCGGTCGTGCTGAACGAACTTTCGGCCAGCGAGATGGATGCGCGCAAGCGCGCTCTCGAAAACGCGAAAGTGCGCGACGCCGAGGAGCGCCGGATCGCCGAGGAACAGGCGAAGCTTCAGCGGGAGCAGGAAGCGCTTGAAAAGCAGCGCGCCGAAGAAGAAGCCCGCCGCCAGGCCGAGGAAGCAGCAAAGCAGCCACAACCGGAAGAGGTTGCGGAGGCGCCGGCTGAACCGGAGCCGCAACCGGATTCACCAGCGGCTGTGGAAGCGGCCGAGGCGACGCCGGCGCGCACGCCCGACAAGACCGCCCGCCAGCAACGCGGCGATGACGAAGAGGAAGGCCGCGGACACAGGCCGGCCCAGCGCGGCAAGCCTGCGCGCCCTGAAACGCCCAAGCCATCGCGTCCGCGCGGCGACGATTCACGCCGCCGCGGCAAGCTGACGCTCAACGCCGCGCTGAGCGACGACGGCAACCAGAGAGGGCGCTCGCTTTCGGCGATGCGTCGTCGTCAGGAAAAACTCAAGCGGGCTCATACACAGGAAGCGCGCGAGAAGATTTCCCGTGAAGTCACCTTGCCTGAAACGATCACCATCCAGGAACTGTCGCAGCGCATGGCGGAGCGTTCGGTCGATGTCATCAAATACCTGATGAAGGAAGGCCAGATGATGAAGCCCGGCGACGTCATTGACGCCGACCTGGCCGAGTTGATCGCAGGCGAGTTTGGACACACCGTCAAACGCGTCGCCGAATCCGACATCGAGGAAGGCATCTTCAATATCGTGGACGATGCAGGCGCTCTGAAACAGCGTCCGCCGATCGTCACCATCATGGGTCATGTCGACCACGGCAAGACCTCGTTGCTCGACGCCATCCGGCACGCCAATGTTGTTTCCGGCGAAGCCTGCGGCATTACCCAGCACATAGGGGCCTACCAGGTCGAGCAGGACGGTCAGAAGATCACCTTCATCGATACGCCGGGCCACGCCGCATTTACTGCGATGCGCGCTCGCGGCGCGCAGGCGACCGATATCGCCATTCTCGTGGTGGCGGCCGACGACAGCGTGATGCCGCAGACGATCGAGTCCATCAATCACGCCAAGGCGGCCGGCGTGCCGATGATCGTGGCGATCAACAAGATCGACAAGCCGGAAGCGGACGCCAACAAGGTTCGCACCGAACTGCTTCAGCACGAGGTTTTCGTCGAGTCGATGGGCGGCGAGGTGCTCGACGTCGAGGTTTCCGCGACCAAGAAGATCAATCTGGACAAATTGCTGGAGGCCATCCTCCTGCAGGCGGAACTGCTCGATCTGAAAGCCAATCCGGATCGTACGGCGGAAGGCACGGTCATCGAGGCGCAGCTTGATCGCGGCCGTGGTTCCGTCGCCACCGTCCTGGTGGAAGCGGGCACGCTTCATACCGGTGAAATCGTCGTCGCCGGCGACGAATGGGGCCGTGTGCGCGCGCTCGTCGACGACCACGGAAACCAGGTCAAGGAAGCCGGACCGGCCATGCCGGTCGAGATCCTCGGACTTCAGGGCACGCCGCAGGCCGGCGACCGTTTCGCGGTCGTCGAGAACGAGGCGCGCGCCCGCGAAATCTCCGAATATCGCCAGCGCAAGGCCCGTGAAAAGGCGGTCGCCCACCAGGCCGGTTCCCGCGGTTCTCTGGAACAGATGATGTCGCAGTTGCAGGCGTCCGGCGTGAAGGAATTCCCGCTGGTCATCAAGGGCGATGTGCAGGGTTCGATCGAAGCGATCGCCGGAGCGCTCGAGAAGCTTGGAACGGACGAGGTCCAGGCCCGTATCGTGCATTCGGGCGCCGGAGGCATCACGGAATCCGATATCTCGCTGGCGGAAGCGTCCAATGCGGCGGTGATCGGCTTCAATGTCCGCGCCAACGCCCAGGCGCGCGACGCCGCAAGCGCAGCCGGTATCGAAATCCGCTACTACAACATCATCTACGATCTGGTCGACGACGTGAAGTCCGCCATGTCAGGCATGTTGTCGCCGGAACGACGCGAGACCTTCCTGGGCAACGCCGAGATTCTCGAAGTCTTCAACATCACCAAGGTCGGCAAGGTTGCCGGTTGCCGCGTGACGGAAGGCAAGGTCGAGCGCGGCGTGGGCGTGCGCCTCATTCGCGACAACGTCGTGATCCACGAGGGCAGCCTGAAGACGCTCAAGCGCTTCAAGGACGAAGTCGCCGAGGTGGCCGCCGGACAGGAATGCGGCATGGCCTTCGAAAACTACGAGGATATTCGCCAGGGCGATGTCATCGAGTGTTTCCGGGTCGAGCACATCACGCGCACGCTCTGATCTGAGCAAAATCGAGGCCCCGGACGTCCGGGGCCGCCCGAATTTGAACCATTCGCGTCCGGTCCGAACCCGGAGCCAATGTCGAAAAGGTACGTTGCATGTCCAGATTTTCTTCCGCTGGCCCGTCCCAGCGCCAGTTGCGCGTTGGCGAACAGGTCAGGGCCGCCGTCACCTCCGTGCTGCAGCGCGGAGAAATTCGCGATCCGCTGATCGAACGCGAAGTCATCTCCATTTCCGAGGTGAGCATGTCTCCGGATCTGAAGATCGCGACCGCCTATGTGACGCCGCTCGGTCAGTCCGACCACGCAGCCATCGTCGAGGCGTTGAACCGGAACGCCAGGTACATTCGAAAACAGATAACGCCGGCGCTCAGGCAGATGAAGTACATGCCGGAACTGCGCTTTCGCGACGACACCAGCTTCGAGAACTACCGCAAGATCGATGAATTGCTCCGCTCGCCCGAAGTCGCGCGTGATCTCGACCGAAAAGAGGACGAAGACTGATGGGGCGCCGGGGCAAAAAAAAGGGCCGGGCGATATCGGGCTGGCTTATCCTGGACAAGCCGGTTGATTTCGGCTCGACCGAGGCGGTCTCCAAGATCAAGTGGCTGTTCAAGGCCCAGAAGGCCGGCCATGCGGGCACGCTCGATCCGCTGGCTTCCGGCATGTTGCCGATCGCCTTGGGCGACGCCACGAAAACCGTTCCCTATGTCATGGACGGCAGCAAGATCTACCGGTTCACCGTCGCCTGGGGCGAGGAGCGCGAGACGGATGATCGCGAAGGCAATGTGGTGCGGTCCAGTGACGACAGACCCGAGCGGAGCGAAATCGAGGCGCTGCTTCCACGCTACAAGGGCGTCATCGAACAGACGCCGCCGCAATATTCCGCGATCAAGATCGACGGAAACCGCGCCTATGATCTCGCGCGCGAGGGAGAGGTCGTGGAAATGCCTTCGCGCGAGGTCGAGATATTCCGTCTCGATCTTGTTTCCGTTCCCACGCCCGATACGGCGGTCTTCGAGGTCGAGTGCGGAAAAGGCACCTACGTGCGATCGCTTGCCCGCGATTTCGGGCGGGATCTCGGCTGCTTCGGACATGTCGCCGACTTGCGGCGCACCTATGTAGCTCCGTTCGACGAGGAGGATCTGGTGCCGCTCGAAGAGCTGGTCGCGCTGGAGAAGGTCGAGGACGACGCGGAGCGCCTAGCCGCCCTTGACGACTATCTCGTCGACACCGGCGAGGCGCTGAGCATGCTGCCGCAGGTCGCTGTGAGCGACGGCCAGGCCCAGCGACTGCTGAGCGGAAATCCCATCCTGTTGCGGGGGCGCGACGCGCCGCTGCCCGCCGACGCCGCCTATGCGACCAGTCACGGACGACTTGTCGCGATCGGTGAAATAGCCGAAGGTGAATTCCGCCCGAGAAGGGTCTTCGCCACCTGAGCCAACCGTAGCCGGACACTTCGAGGCCATGTCGTCAGATCGCATTTCACTGGTGATATTCGATTGCGACGGCGTGCTGATCGACAGCGAGATCATCAGCGCCCGCATCCTGATCGGCCTCCTTGCCGAACGCGGCGTCCATGTCGACCTTGATTACGTGCAGCGCAATTTTCTGGGGCGAAGCTTTCCGAAGGTGGCGGAAGAAATCCGCACCAGCCTGAAATACCGGCTGCCGGATGATTTCGAAGCGCACTACCGATCAAACCTGTTGACCGCCTTCGAAACGGAACTGCGGGCCGTAACAGGCATTGAGGCCGTTCTGAACGACCTGGACGTCGCCTCCTGCGTTGCGACGTCGAGCAGCCCGCCGCGGGCGAAACGCTCGCTCGAACTCGCTGGCCTTTCAGGCTTTTTCGGAGATCGGCTGTTTACCGCCTCGGAGGTCGCGAACGGCAAGCCGGCGCCGGACCTGTTCTTTCACGCCGCCGAGCGCATGGGCGCAAATCCCGCCAATACGCTGGTGATCGAGGACAGCCTGCCCGGTCTGAAGGCCGCGCGCGCCGCCGGCATGCAGGTGCTGCATTTCACCGGCGCCGGTCACATGCTGAACCGGGCGACGAGCCTGCCGGACGATCTCGCCGACGTGCCGGCTTTTGACAAATGGGCCGATTTCTATGATATGGCCCCCTTGCTGAAAAGAGCCGGTTAGGAAAGCGGTATGGCGGGCAGGACCGACAATGAGACAAGCCGGTTGGACGACGCGGCCCGCGCCGGATGGCTCTACTATGTCGCCGGCAAAACCCAGGACGAGATCGCCCGCAAGCTCGGCGTGTCGCGACAATCCGCGCAGCGTCTGGTCTCTCTCGCCATCACCGAAAAGCTGATCAAGGTCCGCCTCGACCATCCCATCGCCCACTGCATGGAACTGGCGCGAAGGCTGACGGACGCCTATCGGCTCGACTACTGCGACGTTGTGCCAAGCGACCCCGATTCGCCGGGTTCCATCGTCGGGCTCGCCCAGGCCGGCGCCGGGCTCATGGAGCGCGAACTCAAATCCTCCGATCCCAAGATCATCGCCTTCGGCACGGGGCGGGCGCTGCGCGCCTGCGTCGAAGAGCTCTCGCCGATGGACTGTCCGCAGCACCGCATCGTATCGCTGCTCGGCAATATGTCCGCCGATGGATCGGCCTCGGCCTACAACGCCATCATCCAGCTCGCCGACAAGGTCCGGGCCCGTCATTACCCGATGCCTCTGCCGGTCTTCGCCACTTCGCCGGAAGAGCGCGCATTGCTGCATGGGCAAAAACCCGTGCGCAATATTCTCGATCTCTGCGCCAGCGCAGACGTAACCTTTGTCGGCATCGGCAATATAGGCGACAACTCGCCGCTCTTCGTCGACGGCTTCATCGATCAGGACCAGATGGACGCCGTGATGAATGCAGGCGCGGTCGGCGAGATCGTGAGCTGGATCTATGATGCGCAGGGTCGTCTCATCGAGAACCACACAAATTCGGTGGTGGCGAGCGCCCCGATCCGCTCCAATCCCCCAAATTCGGTGATAGGCATCGCCGCCGGCGACCAGAAAGTCCCGGCGATCCGGGCTGCGCTTGCCGGCCGACTCATCAATGGCTTCATCACCAATGAAGCGACCGCAGAAGCCCTTTTGCGAAGCGGACATTCCTAACAATATGAAATAAAAAAGAAAACCAGGAAGTCCACCGTCAGTCAAAGAATGTGATTGATGTGACGGTTGACAAATGCGCGCTGAAATCGAATAATTGCCCGAAGCAATAGCAATTGCTCACTACTTTTTTGGGAGGAAGTTATGAAAAAGCTCATCACCGCTTTCGCGGGCGCGTCCGCGCTTGCGTTTTCCGTGTCCGCTCCGGCGCTCGCCGAAACGCTCACCATCGCCACCGTCAACAATGGCGACATGATTCGCATGCAGAAGCTTGCGGACGATTTCACGGCGAAGAACCCCGACATCGATCTGGAATGGGTGGTTCTTGAGGAAAACGTCCTGCGTCAGCGCGTCACCACCGACATCGCCACCAAGGGCGGTCAGTACGACATCATGACGATCGGCACCTACGAAGTACCGATCTGGGGTAAGCAGGGCTGGCTGGTCGCGCTTGATGATCTGCCGGAATCCTATGACGTCGATGATCTTCTTCCGGCGATCCGCGGCGGATTGACGATCGACGGCAGCCTCTACGCCGCTCCGTTCTACGGCGAAAGCTCCATGGTCATGTACCGCAAGGACCTGATGGAGAAGGCGGGTCTGGAAATGCCCGAAGCTCCGACCTGGGATTTCATCGCCGAGGCCGCAAAGGCCATGACCGACAAGGACAACGAAATCTACGGCGTCTGCCTGCGCGGCAAGGCCGGCTGGGGCGAGAACATGGCCTTCCTGACGGCGGCCTCCAACTCCTTCGGCGCGCGCTGGTTCGACATGGACTGGAAGCCCCAGTTCGACACCGACGCCTGGAAGAACACCCTGACGTTCTATCTCGACCTGATGGAAGAAGCCGGCCCTCCCGGAGCGTCTTCCAACGGCTTCAACGAGAACCTGGCGCTCTTCCAGTCCGGCAAGTGCGGCATGTGGATCGACGCCACCGTCGCTGCTTCCTTCGTGACCGATCCTGAAAACAGCACGGTCGCCGACAAGGTCGGCTTTGCGCTTGCGCCGGACAATGGTCTCGGCAAGCGCGGCAACTGGCTGTGGGCGTGGTCGCTCGGAATTCCGGCCGGCACCGACTCCGAGGCGTCAGCCAAGAAGTTCATCGACTGGGCGACATCGAAGGAATACCTCGCGCTTGTCGCCGAGAAGGAAGGATGGGCGAGCGTGCCGCCCGGAACCCGGACCTCGCTCTACGAGAACCCGGAATATGCGAAAATCCCCTTCGCCAAGATGACGCTTGAAAGCATCAATTCCGCCGATCCGCAGAACCCGACCGTGGAGCCAGTTCCCTATGTCGGCGTCCAGTTCGTCGCAATCCCTGAATTCCAGGGCCTCGGAACGGCGGTCGGACAGCAGTTTTCGGCGGCGCTCGCCGGCAACATCACGGCTGAACAGGCCCTGCAGAACGCTCAGCGGCTGACAGAGCGCGAAATGCAAAAGGCCGGATACATCAAATAGCATCCTCCCTTGGGGCCGGTCTTCGGATCGGCCCTCTTTTTTAAAATCCGGAATTCATCTGGAGGCGTGTTATGGCCACCGCTCATTCAAGAACCGCGGCGCGTTTCATGTTATCTCCGGCCGTAGTCCTGTTGCTCGGCTGGATGATCATCCCGCTGTCGATGACAATTTATTTCTCGTTTCTGCGTTTCAATCTCCTGATGCCGGGCATGGAAGAATTCACCGGCTTCACCAATTACCGCTTCTTCCTGACCGACCCCGCCTTCTTCGAGGCGCTCGTCAATACGATCCTGCTGGTGGTCGGCGTGCTGCTCATCACCGTTATCGGCGGAACCCTGCTTGCGCTGCTCCTCGACCAGCCCGTCTGGGGCCAGGGCATCGTGCGCATTCTGGTGATCGCGCCCTTCTTTGTCATGCCGACGGTCAGCGCGCTGGTGTGGAAGAACATGTTCATGAACCCGGTCAACGGTCTGTTCGCCCACATGGCGAAGGCGGTCGGGCTTGAACCCTTCGATTTTCTGGCGCAGGCGCCGCTTTTTTCGATCATCATCATGGTCGCCTGGCAATGGCTTCCCTTCGCCACGCTCATCCTGCTGACGGCGCTGCAGTCGCTCGACCGCGAGCAGATCGAGGCGTCCGAGATCGACGGCGCGGGACCGTTCAGCCGCTTCTTCTATATCGTGCTGCCGCACATGGCGCGCGCGATCACTGTCGTCATTCTCATCCAGACGATCTTCCTGCTGTCGGTCTTCGCCGAAATCCTCGTCACCACCAATGGCGGTCCGGGATACGCGTCGACCAACATCACCTATCTCGTCTACGTGCAGTCCTTGTTGCAGTACGACGTGGGAGGCGGTTCGGCGGGCGGCATCGTCGCGGTCATCCTAGCAAACATCGTCGCGATCTTCCTGATGCGGATGATCGGCAAGAACCTGGAGGTGTGACCGATGGCCCGTGCTGTTTCGACAAGGCGCCAGGTCGCCGTTTCAATCCTCGCCTGGGTGGTCGCCCTGGCGATCTTCTTCCCGATCCTGTGGACCGTGCTGACCAGTTTCAAGACGGAGGCGGAGGCGATCGCATCGCCGCCATCCTTCCTGTTCTTCGACTGGACGCTGGAAAACTACGGCGAGGTGCAGGAGCGGTCGGATTACTTCCGCCACTTCATGAACTCCGTCGTTATCTCGCTCGGCTCGACCCTGCTTGGCCTGCTCATCGCCATTCCGGCCGCCTGGTCGATGGCTTTCGTGCCGGCCAAGCGCACCAAGGACGTGCTGATGTGGATGCTGTCGACCAAGATGCTTCCGCCGGTCGGCGTGCTGATCCCGATTTACCTGATGTTCCGGGATCTGGGTCTGCTCGACACGCGCACCGGCCTGGTGATCGTGCTGACGCTCATCAACCTGCCGATCATCATCTGGATGCTCTACACCTATTTCAAGGAAATTCCGGGCGAGATCCTCGAAGCCGCGCGCATGGACGGAGCGACCCTGTGGTCGGAGATCGTTCATGTGCTCACGCCAATGGCGGTTCCCGGCATTGCCTCGACATTGCTGCTCAATGTCATTCTTGCCTGGAACGAGGCGTTCTGGACACTTAATCTGACGGCGGCCAAGGCGGCCCCGCTCACCGCATTCATTGCAAGCTATTCCAGTCCCGAAGGGCTTTTCTACGCAAAGCTCTCCGCGGCTTCCACCATGGCGATCGCACCCATTCTCATCATTGGCTGGTTCAGCCAGAAGCAGCTGGTGCGCGGCCTGACCTTCGGCGCTGTTAAATAGGGGGCGCGATCATGGGAACGATAACTTTATCCAAAGTAACCAAGTCTTTCGGTTCGACGGAGGTCATTCCGCCGCTCGATCTGGAAATCAACGACGGCGAGTTCGTGGTGTTCGTCGGCCCGTCCGGCTGCGGAAAGTCGACGCTACTGCGCCTGATCGCCGGGCTGGAGGACGTGACCAGCGGCGTCATCGAGATCGACGGCCGCGACGCGACCCGCATTCCGCCGGCCAGGCGCGGTCTCGCCATGGTGTTCCAGTCCTACGCGCTCTATCCGCATATGACGGTGGCGAAAAACATCGCCTTTCCGCTGAAGATGGCGGGCGTGGACAGGAAGGTCGCCGAGGAGAAGGTGGCGGCGGCCGCAAAGGTGCTCAATCTGACGGATTATCTGGAGCGCCGGCCGGGACAGCTGTCCGGCGGCCAGCGGCAGCGCGTCGCCATCGGCCGCGCGATCGTGCGCGAACCGGAAGCCTTCCTGTTCGACGAGCCGCTGTCCAACCTCGACGCCGCGCTGCGCGTCAACATGCGGCTCGAAATCTCGCAGCTCCATCAGGATCTCGCAACGACGATGATCTACGTGACCCACGACCAGGTCGAGGCCATGACCATGGCCGACAAGATCGTGGTGCTCCACACCGGCCACATCGAGCAGGTCGGCTCGCCGCTGGAGCTCTACAACAATCCGGCGAACATGTTCGTCGCCGGCTTCATCGGATCGCCCAAGATGAATTTCATCGGCGGCGATACGGCGTCGGCCTTCGGCGCCGATACGATCGGCGTGCGGCCCGAGCATTTCGCAATTGCGACGGAGCCCTCGGAGGGCGCCTGGGAGGCGACGGTGGATGTGTCGGAGCATCTCGGGTCCGACACCTTCTTCCATATGCATTCCGGACACGGGGAGCGGCTGACGATCCGTTCGGTCGGGGAACTCGGCCTCAAACACGGCGACAAGGTCTATGTGACCCCGGATCAGTCCCGCATCCACCGGTTTGACGCCAACGGGAAGACGATAGCGTCGTAGAATCAAGGAGTTCGCATGCGCCGCCTTGAAAAGAGGGTCGCGATGATCACCGGCGCGGCTGCCGGCGTCGGCAAAGCTTTTGCCGGCGCCCATGCACGCGAAGGCGCAAGGGCCGTCATCGCCGGTTTCGACCGGGCGAAAGCCGCTGGGGCGGCTGTCGGAATTGGCGATGACGCCCTTGCTGTTCGGGCGGCTGCAGCGTTCGGACACACGGGAGGAACCACAGTCCTATTGATACGGCCGGCGATGGCGACGGCGCAAACCGGATGAATTGATATGCCCAGACTTGACCGCCGCCTCCTGGAACACCCTCCCAAGGGTGTGAGCGTCCCCGCCTATGACCGTTCCGCGCTGACGTCCGGGATCGTTCATATCGGGGTCGGCAATTTTCATCGCGCCCACCAGCAGGTCTATCTGGACCGGCTGTTCTCGATGGGCGAGGATCACGACTGGGCGATCACCGGCGCCGGCGTAAAGCCCTATGACGCAAAGATGCGCGCGACCTTGGAAATGCAGGACTGGCTGACGACGGTTCTGGAGCTCGATCCCGCCGGCTATACGGCGCGCATATGCGGCGCAATGATCGACTTCGCGGAGATCGACGCCGGGGCGATCATAGCGGCGATGGCGCGGCCGGAAACCCGCATCGTCTCGCTGACCATCACGGAGGGCGGCTACTATCTCGACGCCAAGCGCGGCGGATTCCAGGCCGATCATCCGGACATCGTCGCCGACAGCCGCAATCCCGATGCGCCGTCAACGGTCTTCGGCATGCTGATCGCCGGGCTTGTCCGCCGCCGTGAGGCAGGGCTTGC
Organism: Rhizobiaceae bacterium MnEN-MB40S; assembly: GCA_024343425.1. Lineage (GTDB taxonomy): Bacteria > Pseudomonadota > Alphaproteobacteria > Rhizobiales > Rhizobiaceae > Flavimaribacter. The sequence goes on along the minus strand of BRLC01000003.1, from coordinate 42,497 downwards.
GCCATTCACAGTCATGAGCTGCGACAATCTCCCGGACAATGGCAAGGTCTGCCGGGACGCCGTCACCGGGCTCGCCGGTCTGATATCGCCGGAGCTCGGCGACTGGATCGCCGGGAACGTCGCTTTTCCCAGCGGCATGGTCGACTGCATCACGCCCGCCACAGGCGATCGCGAACGGAAACTGCTGCAGGACACCTTCGGCATCGAGGACGCCTCGCCCGTCGTCTGCGAGCCGTTCCGGCAATGGGTTCTGGAAGATCATTTCCCGCTTGGCCGCCCCGCGCTCGAAAAAGTCGGCGTGGAATTCGTTCCCGATGTCGGCCCCTTCGAATTGATGAAGCTCAGGATTCTCAACGGCGGCCACGCCGCGATCGCCTATCCTTCGGGCCTGATGGGCCTGCGCTTCGCCCATGACGCCATGGATGAGCCGCTTGTCCGCGGCTTTCTGGAAAAGCTCGAACACAGCGAAATCATCCCGACTGTCCCGCCGGTTCCGGGCGTCGATCTCGATGACTATTTCGGGAAAGTGGCCGAGCGGTTTTCCAATCCGAAGGTTGGCGACACGATTGCGCGGCTTTGCCTCGACGGGTCCAACCGACAGCCGAAATTCATCCTGCCGACGGTCGCCGACAGGCTCGACGCGGGAAAGCCGGTTGACGGTCTTGCATTGGAAGTCGCCCTGTGGTGCCGCTATTGCGCGGGCGAAACCGATGATGGCGCGCCGATTTCAATCGACGACGTGAATGCGGAGCGCCTCAAAAAGACATCGCTCGAGGCGCGGCGCAATCCGGCTGCCTGGCTTGCCATGGGCGACATATTTGGTCCCTTGAAGAACCGGACGCCCTTTGCCGAGGCCTTCGCCAAGGCGCTGATTTCCCTTTGGAAATCCGGAACGCGAAAAACGCTGGAAGCCTATTTGTCCGGCTGATCCGGATAGACCGGCCGCGACCGGCCCTTGGCGTCCAGCGCCACGAATGTGAACTCTGCGCTCGTCACCATTTCGGTTTCCTCGGCGTGTCTCTGGCGTCGCCACGCCTCGACATGGATGCTCATCGAGGTGCGTCCTACCCTGCCGAGGGTCGCGTACAGCGTGACTTCGTCTCCGACGTGAACCGGCCGCAGGAATTTCATGCCCTCCACGGCGACGGTGGCGCAGCGTCCTTTTGAAACGCGGGCCGCAACGCTTCCGGCCGCAAGGTCCATCTGCGACATCAGCCAGCCGCCGAAGATATCGCCGGACGAATTGGTGTCCGCCGGCATGGCGATGGTCCGGATGATCGGATTGGCGTCGGACGGGGTGTCTTGCATCGGTTTGATTCCCGGTTCGAAGTTCGGCCACAATAGATAAAATTGAAGCTGCGATGAAGCGTCTCGCTCTTCGGTAACGCATGCTGTATTGCCAGACCATCATCTACGACATGATTCGCGGTCTCGGGAGAGGAATTCTGGACAATCCGGCCGGCAATATTATCAGGCGCTCGCAATGAACGCGGACAGGCCGCTTCTTGGCATCGCCCTGATGCTCGGCTTCTGCGTGATGGCGCCGCTCGGCGATTCCATCGCCAAGCTGCTCGGAGAAACCATACCGCTGACCCAGCTCCTGTTTTTCCGGTTTCTGATGCAGGCGTGCCTGCTGATCCCCATCGTCTGGTGGACGGGCAGGGATCTGCGCCTGCGCGGCAGGGTGTTCAGGCTTGCCGTCCTGCGGGCCTTTCTTCACGTCATCGGCGTGGCGGCCATGTTCACGTCCCTGCGCTACATGCCGCTTGCCGATGCGGTCGCGATCGCCTTTGTCATGCCCTTCATCATGCTGCTTCTCGGCCGCATGGTGCTGGATGAAGAGATCGGGCCGCGCCGACTGGCGGCGTGCGTGGTGGGTTTCATCGGCACGCTTCTTGTCATCCAGCCGCGGTTCGCCGATGTCGGCGCCTACGCCCTGCTGCCGCTGGTGGTCGCTGTTGTCTTTGCCCTCTTCATGCTGGTCACGCGGATGATCGCCAAGGAATGCGATCCCGTCACGCTGCAGGCCGCGAACGGGATATACGCGACGATCGGATTCGGGATCGCCTATCTCGTGACGATCGGGAGCGACAGCACAATCTTCACCATGGTCTTTCCCGATACGCGTGAAACGCTGCTGCTTCTGTCGATCGGCGTTCTTGGCACGGTGGCGCATCTGTTGATGACCTGGTCGCTGCGCTATGCGCCCGCCTCGTCGCTCGCGCCCATGCAATATCTCGAAATACCGTTCGCGACCCTCATTGGCTGGATGATCTTCAAGGACCTGCCGAACGGGATGGCCGCTGTCGGCATCTGCATCACCGTGGCTTCCGGCCTCTACGTCGTCTATCGTGAACGCGCGAATGCGCGGCTGGTGCCGCCGGAGACCTGAAGGCGGATACCGGCGGTTGAAAATAAGGCTGGTATTTTGCCCCGACGTGGCCTATATGCAGCGCCATACGGCTCAAGAGCCGTCAACAACGGCCCCTGCTGGACGACATCCCGGCATCGGGCGACCCCCATCTTCAAAAACCGAAAGGATGTACGATGTCGATCACTGCTGAGCGCAAGGCTGAGATTCTCAAAGAATACGCGACAAAGGACGGCGACACGGGTTCGCCGGAAGTCCAGGTCGCGCTGCTGACCGAACGCATCACAAATCTTACGGAACACTTCAAGGGTCACAAGAAGGACAACCACTCCCGTCGTGGCCTCCTGAAGATGGTTTCCAATCGCCGTTCTCTGCTCGACTACCTGAAAAGGAAGGACGAGGAGCGGTACAAGAAGCTTATCGCGAGTCTCGGTATTCGCCGTTAGCTTGTTCGGCGGCGCGTTATCGCGCCGCCGTTTTTATTCGGACGCCGCGGCGTCCGGAGGGACTGTCACGGGGCAGGATTGCAGGTTGCTTGCAAAGTTTACGAGCCACCCGTTGTCTTGCCCGTGGCAATCGGAAGAACGGCGCCCGAGGGCGCCAGATTGCAACAGACGGGGCGTGGAATCCGATACTCGGCGCGTCCCGGTGAAAAGGACAGGATATGTTCAATTCCCACAAGGTAGAAATCGAATGGGGCGGACGTCCGCTCATTCTCGAAACAGGCAAGATCGCCCGTCAGGCCGACGGCGCAGTTCTCGCAACCTACGGTGAAAGCACCGTGCTCGCCACGGTCGTTTCCGCCAAATCCCCGAAGCCCGGACAGGACTTCTTTCCCCTCACGGTCAATTATCAGGAAAAGACCTTCGCAGCCGGCAAGATCCCCGGCGGCTATTTCAAGCGTGAAGGTCGTCCGAGCGAAAACGAGACCCTCGTTTCACGCCTGATCGACCGTCCCATCCGTCCGCTTTTCCCGGCCGGCTACAAGAACGACACCCAGGTCATCATCACCGTGATGCAGCATGACCTGGAAAACAACCCGGACATTCTTTCGATGATCGCCGCCTCCGCGGCGCTGACGCTTTCCGGCATCCCGTTCATGGGTCCGATCGGCGGCGCGCGCATCGGCTACATCAACGGCGAATACGTGCTGAACCCGCATGTCGACGAAATGGATGAATCCGATCTGGATCTCGTCGTCGCCGGCACCCAGGACGCCGTCCTGATGGTTGAATCGGAAGCACAGGAATTGCCGGAAGACGTCATGCTGGGCGCTGTCGTCTTCGGCCAGAAAGGCTTCCAGCCGGTCATCGACGCCATCATCAAGCTGGCCGAGGCCGCAGCCAAGGAACCGCGCGAGTTCGAACCGGAAGATCTGTCTTCGCTCGAAGAAGCCATGCTTGGCGTGGCCGAAACCGAACTGCGCGACGCCTACAAGATCATCGACAAGGCCGAACGCTACGACGCCGTCGACGCGGTCAAGAAGAAGGTGGTCGCGCATTTCATTCCTGAAGGCGTGGAAGAGCCCGAATATTCGGCCGAGCAGGTCGGCAGCGTCTTCAAGTCGCTGCAGGCGAAGATCGTCCGCTGGAACATTCTCGACACCAAGAGCCGCATCGACGGTCGTGATCTGGAAACGGTTCGCCCGATCGTCGCCGAAGTCGGCCTTCTGCCGCGCACCCACGGTTCCGCGCTGTTTACCCGCGGCGAAACCCAGGCGATCGTCGTCGCCACGCTCGGCACCGGCGAAGACGAGCAGTATGTCGACAGCCTGACCGGCATGTACAAGGAAAACTTCATGCTGCACTACAATTTCCCGCCCTTCTCGGTCGGGGAAACGGGTCGCATGGGGTCTCCGGGTCGCCGCGAAATCGGTCACGGCAAGCTTGCCTGGCGCGCGGTCCATCCGATGCTGCCGACGTCGGAACAGTTCCCCTACACGCTGCGCGTCGTGTCGGAGATCACTGAATCCAACGGTTCGTCCTCCATGGCGACCGTTTGCGGCACGTCTCTCGCCCTTATGGACGCCGGCGTTCCGCTGGCGAAGCCGGTCGCCGGCATCGCCATGGGCCTGATCAAGGAAGAAGAGCGTTTCGCGGTTCTTTCCGACATTCTCGGTGATGAAGACCACCTCGGCGACATGGACTTCAAGGTCGCCGGAACGAAGGACGGGATCACCTCCCTGCAGATGGACATCAAGATCACCGGCATCACCGAAGAGATCATGGGCATCGCGCTTGACCAGGCCAAGGGCGGGCGGCTGCACATTCTCGGCGAGATGGGCAAGGCGCTCAACGAAAGCCGTGAGGAACTCGGCGAGTTCGCGCCGCGCATCGAAGTCATGACCATTCCGGTCGACAAGATCCGCGACGTTATCGGCTCCGGCGGCAAGGTGATCCGCGAGATCGTCGAAAAGACGGGCGCCAAGATCAACATCGAAGACGACGGCACCATCAAGTTCGCTTCCGCTTCGGCCAAGGAGATCGAGGCCGCCAAGAAGTGGGTGCACTCGATCGTCGCCGAGCCGGAAGTCGGCGAGATCTATCAGGGCACCGTCGTCAAGGTCGCCGATTTCGGCGCCTTCGTGAACTTCTTCGGTCCGCGCGACGGTCTCGTGCACATCTCGCAGCTTGCACAGGAGCGCGTTGGCAAGACGTCCGACGTGGTCAAGGAAGGCGACAAGGTCTACGTCAAGCTTCTGGGCTTCGACGACCGCGGCAAGGTGCGCCTGTCCATGAAGGTGGTCGACCAGGACTCCGGCAAGGAGATCCCGAAGGATCAGCCGGCGGAAGCCGCCCAGGACTGAACCTGACGCATTATGAAATCATCGGCCCGCCGGGAAACCGGCGGGCTTTTTTATTGCGTTTGAAGGGAAGCAGAGGTATGCATCCTTAGATAGTAAAATTCATTGATACAACAAAAGATGGATATTTTTATCATCCAGATTGCGATCTTTTTTCTGCCTGGTCTTATCTGGGCGCGTCTGGATTCACGCTACGCCATGAAGGAGAAGCCCAGTCAGACCGAGTTGATTGTTCGCGCATTGATGTACGGGCTGACGACGTACGCCATCGTTTACCTGATCTACAAGTCAACCAACCACAATTTTTCCGTGCTGAAGTTCGAGAACGCCGACGGAACTGCAATTCTCACGGATGATTTTATCGATGAAATCCTGTGTTCAATACCGATTGCATTCGTATTGGCGGTCTTGTGGATCTACTCTGCAAACCGAAAATGGCTGACCCGAATGTTGCAGATGATCGGAGCCACGAAGAGATATGGAGACGAGGATGTCTGGGATTTCACATTCAACTCGTCCCAAGCCGCGGTTGAGTATGTTCACGTAAGAGATTGGGAAAAGAATGTGGTTTACGCAGGATGGGTCAATACATTCTCGGAAACGGGGCAATTAAGGGAGTTGGTTTTGCGAGATGTGGTCATATATTATGAAGACAATGTGTTTGAGGCGCCGCTGATCTATATCGCTCGTGATCCAAAGGACATGCATATTGAATTTCCTTATAAAAATAGGAGTACGCATGATGGATAGCAACGAACGGCCAGACGCCAGGAAAGGTACGTTCATTCTCAGGGAAGGATATCCCGACAAAGGCGGTCAGAACACCGCTACGTCACAAATCCGGACGCGTCCGGCGCCGCCTTTTGTCCCGTCATACGGGCGGAAGACAGCGCCATCCAAAGGTTTGCCGGGAAGAGACAAGAATATTTAGTGTCTAGTGAAGGGGCGTCTTCACACGTCCGTTGAGATAATCGAAGACGCGGCTCAGACCGTCCTCTGTCACCACGAGATTTCGTGGTTTGCATCCCAGCGCCAGATTGTCGTTTTGCATCCACTGTCGCATTGTCTCGGCGCTACCGGCCGACACCGTGTCGAGTAACCGAAAAATGCGAATGAGCAGCAGGGCCCTGTCCTTTGATTTCGCGCTTTCCGAAACAGAGCCAGCGACTGCTTTTGTAAAGAGGGATCGCGCGGGTGTGAGCCCCAGAATGCGCGCAAGCTCATCATCACTTAATCCCAATTGATCAGCGGCTTTTACAACTGCCTTTGACACGATAGAGCTGCGGGTCACGACAATGATCACTGCCCGTTGGAATAGCGGTTCTTCAGTTCCTCGATGATCGGCATCGACGTGATGTGATAGCCGGAATCGACATAGTGAATTTCACCGGTCACGCCGTTCGACAGGTCCGACAGGAGGTAAAGCGCCGAACCACCCACATCGTCGATGGTCACGGTGCGGCGCATTGGCGAGTTGCGCTGCTGAAAATTGTACATTTCTCGCGCATTGGCCACGCCGGAGCCCGCAAGGGTGCGGATCGGGCCGGCGGAAATCGCGTTCACGCGAATGCCGTCCTGGCCGTAATCGGCGGCGAGATAGCGCACGCTCGCCTCGAGCGCCGCCTTGGCGACGCCCATGACGTTGTAGTTGGGCATCACGCGGGTCGAGCCGGCGTAGGTCAGCGTGATCATCGATCCGCCGTCTTTCATCAGGCCCGCCGCGCGTTTGGCGATTTCGGTGAATGAGAAGCAGGAGATGACCATGGTGCGCGAGAAATTGGCGCGAGTCGTATCCGCATAAAGCCCCTTGAGCTCGTTGCGGTCGGAAAAGCCGATGGCGTGAACCACGAAGTCGATCCCGCCCCAGGCCTGTTCAATCGTGTCGAAAGTGGAGTCGACTGTCTCGATGGCTTCCACGTCGCACGGGATAACGAGATCGGCGCCGACTTTCTCCGCCAGAGGCCGCACCCGTTTGCCGAAGCCTTCGCCCTGATAGGTAAAAGCGAGTTCCGCGCCTTGTGCATGCAGCGCCTGAGCAATTCCCCAAGCGATTGAATGGTCGTTTGCGACTCCCATGATGAGGCCGCGTTTGCCCTTCATTAATCCACTCATGGAGATAACCTATCCGTTATAGCGCTTGAAAACGAGCGTTGCGTTGGTTCCACCGAATCCGAAGGAGTTCGACAAGGCGATGTCGATTTTCGCATCGTCGATACGCTCGCGGACAATCGGTATGCCTTCGAATTCCGGGTCGAGCTCCGTTATGTGGGCGCTCTCCCCGATAAAGCCCTCGTTCATCATCAGCAGCGTGTAGATAGATTCCTGCACGCCGGTCGCTCCCAATGAGTGTCCGGTGAGTGATTTGGTCGAAGCGACAAAGGGCGCCTCTTCGCCGAAAACCTGTCGGATAGCGCCGATTTCGGCCGAATCGCCGACCGGCGTCGAGGTTCCGTGCGTGTTGATATAGTCGACCGGCCCGTCCACTGTCGAAAGGGCGAGCTTCATGCAGCGCACAGCGCCTTCGCCGGACGGCGCGACCATGTCGTAGCCGTCGGACGTCGCGCCGTAGCCGACGATCTCGCCATAGATCTTCGCGCCGCGCGCCTTTGCATGCTCCAGCTCTTCGAGGATCAGCACGCCGGCGCCGCCGGCGATGACAAAGCCGTCGCGGCTGACGTCATAGGCGCGCGATGCGGTTGCGGCGCTGTCGTTGAACTTCGAGGTCATCGCGCCCATGGCGTCGAAGAGGTTCGACATGGTCCAGTCGAGATCCTCGTGTCCGCCGGCGAACACCATATCCTGCTTGCCCATCTGGATGAGTTCGTAGGCGTTTCCGATGCAATGCGCCGAAGTCGAACACGCCGAGGAGATCGAATAATTCACTCCGTGGATCTTGAACCAGGTGGCGAGCGTCGCAGAAGCCGTCGACGACATCGCCTTCGGCACCGCGAAGGGTCCGATGCGTCGCGGGCTTCCTTTTTCGCGGGTGGTGTCCGCGGCGTCGACGATGGTGCGGGTTGACGGCCCGCCGGATCCCATCACGATGCCTGTCCGCTCGCTGGAGATATCGTCCTGTTCAAGGCCGCTGTCTTCGATCGCCTGCAACATGGCGACGTGATTCCACGCGCCGCCCTTGCTCAGAAACCGCATGGCGCGGCGGTCGACCAGATCGGTGGGGTCGAGCGTCGGCGCGCCCCATACCTGGCATTTGAAGCCGTGGTCGGCAAAATCCTGGGAAAAGGTAATGCCGGACCGGGCGTTGCGCAACGAGTCGGTGACTTCCTGCGCATTGTTCCCGATTGAGGAGACGATCCCCATTCCGGTGACGACAACTCTTTTCATACGGTGTCCTTTCCGCAAAGCCTGTCGATGCTGGATCCGAGATTTTTCGGAACCGGTTCCTACGCCTTTTCCTGGAAAAGGCCAACGCGCAGATCGCTTGCCTTGTAGGACGGTTCGCCGTCGGCGTTCGCCCAGCCGTCGCCTATGCCGAGCACCAGGCGCCCACGGATGACGCGCTTGAAATCAACGCCGAATTCCACGAGTTTTGTCTCGGGCGTCACCATCTTGGTGAGCTTGACCTCTCCGCAGGAAATCGCCCGGCCGCGGCCGGGTTCGCCGAGCCAGCCAAGGAAGAAGCCGGTCATCTGCCACAATGCGTCAAGACCCAGGCAACCGGGCATCACGGGATCGCCCTCGAAATGGCATTTGAAGAACCAGAGATCGGGCGTGACGTCGAATTCAGCCCGGACATAACCTTTGCCGTATTCACCGCCCGTGTCCGAAATGGCCGTGATGCGATGAAACATCAGCATCGGCGGAAGCGGAAGCTGCGCGTTGCCCTGTCCAAACATGTCGCCATGCGAGCACGTCAGAATGTCATCGTAGCTGAAGCTGGATTGCCTGGTGTTCATGTACCGAAGTTACTCCCGAAAATGCCACGCCGTCTGTTGCGGCGCAGTCCCTGTTCTTGCTTGTCTGGCCCGCCTTAGCACAAAGAAACTCCGTTGCGAACTTCCGATTGCGCCAGGAATCAGGGCCGCGGGGTTGCAGCCGACACGTGTATCGCCGGCTTGAACCGACAGCCTGATCGGCTACCAAATGAATTTCGCCGATGCTCTATCACATTACGTCGTGGAGCGGAAACCATGGGGATGGCGAAATCCGATCATTTTCCGTATAGTTGAGACGAGACACAAAATTGGACTTGAACACTCAACTATTGAAAGATCGGATCAGTCCGGATATATAGGTTCGATCAATTCCAACCATTTGCGGCCAAGACGAAGAGATATGCATAATCTGACAGAACAAAAGACGTGCCCGACACGCTTTGCCGGCGATCGCCTCCGTTCTGCGGGCCTGCGTCCGACGCGCCAGAGAATAGCGCTTGCAGGGCTGTTGTTCGCCAAGGGTGACCGCCACCTGACCGCCGAGGAACTGCATGACGAAGCCGTGACGGCTGGCGTGGCCGTGTCCCTGGCCACCGTTTACAATACGCTGCACCAGTTTACCGATGCGGGCATGTTGAGAGTTCTGGCCGTCGAATCGGCCAAGACCTATTTCGACACCAATACCTCCGATCACCACCATTTCTTCGTCGAAGGCGAATCGGAGGTGATGGACATTCCCGTCAGCGGCTTGAGCGTAAACGGTTTGCCGGAAGCCCCCGAAGGCATGGAAATCGCCCATGTCGATGTGGTGATCCGCCTCCGCCGCAAATCTTCCTGACGCACTGATCCTTGTTGAAAGGCCTACTGTCCGCCGCCGGCGTGCAGTTTCAGCGTGCCCGTGTGACCGGGCACGGACACCGGCTTGCTTTCCTGTTCAGGCGCGGTCGGACGCTCTGACGACGGATCGGCCTCGATCTCCAGCGATTCGATCTTTGCGCCGCGCTTGGTGATTTTGCCCGTTGTCGTCAGAATCTGGTCGATGTCGCGCTGCGCCTGGCCGAAATGGGTCTGCAGCTTGCCGACGCGATCGTCCAGCCGGGTCAGGTCGTCCATCAATCGCGCCACCTCGCCCTGGATCAGATGCGCCTGTTCGCGCATGCGCGCGTCCTTCAGGATCGCCTGAACCACCTGCAGCGACAGCATCAGCAGCGACGGCGACACGAGCACGACGCGCGAGCGGTGCGCCTTCTGGATCGTGGCTTCGAAATTCTCGTGGATTTCGGCGAAAATCGATTCCGACGGCACGAACATGAACGCCGTGTCCTGGGTTTCGCCCGTGATCAGATACTTGTCCGCGATATCGCGGATATGCACTTCCACGTCGCGGCGAAACTGCTGCGCCTTCTGTTTCAACGCTTCCGGATCCTCGTTCTCGCGAATGGCGTTCCAGGCCTCCAGCGGAAACTTGGCGTCGACGACGAGAGCCGGCGCGTCGTTGGGCATGTAGACCAGGCAGTCCGGCCGGTTGCCGTTGCTCAGCGTCGCCTGAAACGCATAGGCGTTGGAGGGCAGGCCGTCGGCGATGATCGCCTCCATGCGGGCCTGGCCGAAGGCGCCGCGCGTCTGCTTGTTGGCGAGGATCGCCTGCAGGCCGACGACATCCTTGGCGAGCGCCTGGATGTTGTTCTGCGCCGTGTCGATGACGGCGAGCCGCTCCTGCAACCGCGCCAGGTTTTCATGCGTGGACTTGGTCTGCTCGCTGATCGTCGCGCCCAGCCGCTGGGTCATGCCGTCGAGACGTTCGTTGATCGACTTGTTGATTTCGGTCTGGCGCGTGCCGAACACTTCGGCGATCGTCGCCATGCGGCCCTGCATTTCCGACTGGGTTTTCAGAATGTCGGCCAGCCGCGTCTCTGTCTCGGCGGCCCGTCTGGCGGCGTCCTGGCGCGCCGTTTCGGCGGCTTCCGCCCGGCGGCGGGCGGATCGGCGCGCAATCGAAATGGCAAAAATAAAGAGAAGAATCACGATCGCGGCGGCGCCGGCCAGCGCCATGCCGAGCGTTACGGTCGTCTCGCCCGCCTGCAGCACGGGCGCGTCGAATGATAGCTGAACAGGATCCATGGGCGCGACTCTATCTGATTCGCTCGCCAATGCCAGATCAAAACGGGAACATGGATAATCCGGAGAATTGACCCGGGCGCGCCGAATGCTTAAGTGCATGCCATGACCATCAAGCCTATCGTTCTTCTTCCCGATCCGGTTCTCAGAAAGAAATCAGAGGATTTCGAGCAGGTGGACGAGTCCGTCCGCAAGCTCGCCGACGACATGCTGGAAACCATGTATGACGCGCCGGGCATCGGCCTCGCCGGAATCCAGATTGGCGTTCCGCGCAACGTCGTGGTCGTCGACTGTTCCGGAGACGACGAGGAAAAGGCGCCGATGGTGCTCTTCAATCCTAAGATCCTGGCGTCGTCGGACGAGCGGTCCGTCTACGAGGAAGGCTGTCTGTCGATCCCCGACTATTACGCCGAGGTCGAGCGGCCGGCTTCGGTGACCGTCGACTATGTCGACTATGACGGCGCGCGCCAGACTATCGAGGCGGACGGCATTCTCGCGACCTGTCTGCAGCACGAGATCGACCACCTGAACGGCGTGCTCTTCATCGACTATCTGTCGAAGCTCAAACGCGACATGGTCATCCGGAAATTCACCAAACTGGCGAAGTCCCGCGGCCAGCCGGCGATGTGACAGGCCGCCCGCGGGCAAAGAAACATCCGGGAGCGATCCTTGCGCATCATCTTCATGGGGACACCCGATTTCGCGGTTCCGACGCTGACGGCTCTCGCCGGCTACGGTCACGAGGTCGTCGCGGTCTATTCCCAGCCGCCGCGGCCGGGCGGCCGGCGCGGACTGGAAACGGTCAAGTCGCCGGTTCACCGGCAGGCTGAAATCCTGGGCTTTCCCGTGCGAACCCCGAAGAGCCTGAAAAGCGAGGAGGAGCAGGAGGCCTTCCGCGCGCTCGAAGCCGATGTCGCGGTCGTCGTCGCCTATGGCCTCATCCTGCCTAAACCGGTCCTCGAGGGAACGCGCCTTGGCTGCTACAACGGCCACGCGTCGCTCCTGCCGCGCTGGCGCGGGGCGGCCCCGATCCAGCGGGCGATCATGGCCGGCGACGCCGAGACAGGAACGATGGTCATGAAGATGGATGCAGGGCTCGACACGGGCCCTGTCGCCATGGAGGAGCGCGTGGCGATCGGCCCGGACATGACGGCGGGCGAGCTGCATGACCAGCTGATGCTGATCGGCGCGGACCTTATGCAGCGGGCGATGGCCGCCCTTGAACGCGATTCGCTGACCCTGACCCCGCAACCGGACGACGGCGTGCTCTACGCGGAGAAAATCACCAAGGCGGAAACGCGAATCGACTTCACGCGCCCGGCCGAGGAGGTTCACAACCGCATTCGCGGTCTGTCGCCGTTTCCTGGCGCCTGGACGCAGATGACGTTCGGCGGCAAGGCCGAACGCGTCAAGCTGCTGCGCTCGCAACTGGCCGAGGGCGATGGAGAGCCCGGAACCGTGCTGGACGACCGGCTGACGGTGGCCTGTGGCGGCGGCGCTGTCCGCCTTGTCGAGCTGCAGAAGGCGGGCGGCAAGGCGATGACGGCCGAGGATTTCCTGCGCGGCGCCGCCGTCGGTCCCGGCGCGGTGATCGGCTGATGCCGCGCTATCGCCTGACCGTCGAATATGACGGCACGGGCTATGTCGGCTGGCAGCGGCAGGACAATGGCCGCTCCATCCAGAGCGCCATCGAGGAAGCCGCGCTGAAATTCACCGGCGAGACGATCACGGTGCGCGGCGCCGGGCGCACCGACGCCGGCGTGCACGCGCTCGGCCAGGTCGCCCATCTCGACTTTCAAAAGCAGTGGCCGGCGGACACCGTTCGCAATGCGCTCAACGCGCATCTCGGGCAGGCGGGCGACACGATCGCCATCATCGAGGCCATGCCGGTCAAGGACGATTTCGACGCCCGGTTCTCCGCCGTCGCCCGTCACTATGTCTATCGCATCGTCAACCGGCCGGCGCCGCTGGCGCTGGAGCGAAAGCATGCGCTGTGGGCGCCGCGCCCGCTCGATCACGCGGCGATGCACGAGGCCGCCCAGCTGCTCGTCGGCCGTCACGATTTCACGACCTTCCGCTCGGTCCAGTGCCAGGCGAAGGATCCGGTCAAGTCGCTTGATCGTCTGGATGTCACACGCGACGGCGATACTGTGATGATCCACGCCTCGGCGCGGTCCTTCCTGCACAACCAGATCCGCTCCTTTGCGGGCACGTTGCGGATGGTCGGCGAGGGGTCCTGGTCGCCGGACGACGTCAAGGCCGCGCTTGAAGCGCGCGATCGCGCCGCCTGCGGACCGGTCGCGGGCCCTGAAGGCCTGTATTTTCTGAGAGTCGACTACTAAGGAAAAAGCGATGTCAGTCACCATCTACCACAACCCCGCATGCGGCACGTCGCGCAACACGCTGGCGATGATCCGGCAGTCCGGCGTCGAGCCGGAGGTTATCGAATATCTGAAGACGCCGCCGGGCCGCGACAAGCTTGTCGCGCTGATCGCCGCCATGGACATGCCCGTGCGCGATCTCCTGCGCCGCAAGGGCACACCCTATGACGAGCTTGGCCTCGACGATCCGAAATGGAGAGACGATCAGCTGATCGACTTCATGGTCGAGCATCCGATTCTGATGAACCGGCCGGTGGTCGTGACGGAGAAGGGGACCGCGCTTTGCCGGCCTTCGGAAAAGGTGCTGGAGTTACTGGACAATCCGGATATCGGCGCCTTCTCAAAGGAAGACGGCGAGGTCGTTCGCAAATAGGCTCAACCGAACAGATAGTAGGCCAGGAACACCCAGCCGAACTCCATCGCGATGATGAATATTGCAACGGGAACATTGTCCGCAAGCACGCGGCGATAGATGCGGAAGCTCGCCCAGACAGTGAAGATGATCAGCGTGAACGTCAGCAGGGCAGGCAACGGTGATTCCGGCGTGAAGCGGTGGAGCACCTGCGGCGCGGTCAGCACATAGGAAAAGGCGAGCCCGTACCAGTTGGACGCGATCAGCCAGTGTCCGAAACGATGGCTGAAGCCGAGAGGCCGGGAAAACAGGGCGAGCAGCGCCAGAAATGACGCGATCACCAGCGCGCTTTGCACGGCCTCGCGCAGAAAGAAGCCGAGGTTCGGTGATGCATCCGGATATTCGATACAGTATGCGTTGTACTGGTCGACCCAGGAATAGATGTAAACCGGCAGCAAATAGAAATAGGCCCAGAAGGAGCGCCAGAAGCCGCGATTGCTGAAGTCGAGATACTGCATGCCCGCCGGGTCGTTGCGCACCAGCAGCCAGACGCCGCGCAGATAGTGTCCGACTTCGTCGAGGGAAGGGATCATCGCGCCGACTTGCCGAACCAGCGTTCGAGGAAGGCGAGATAGATCTGCGTCAGTCCTTCGAGATCATCCAGCCCGGCGTTCTCGTCGACCATGTGCATGGTGTCGCCGACGAGGCCGAACTCCAGCACCGGACAGTAATCCTTGATAAAGCGTGCGTCGGACGTGCCGCCGGTGGTGGATAGCGCCGGCTCGCGGTCCGTGACCGTTTGCACCGCGTCGCGCATCGCGCCGATCAGCGCCTCGTCGCGGGTCAGAAAGACCGGGCTCACGCGATCGACCCATTCCAGCGCATAGTCGGCCGGCCCGCGGTCGGGCCGCAATCGGTCGTTTCGCGCCGCCTTTTCGAGCCGGCTCTCGATCTCGGCGCGCAGCGTTTCCCCGCTCCACGTGTCGTTGAAGCGGATATTGAAGCTTGCCCGCGCGCTCGCCGGAATGACGTTCAGCGCCGGATTGCCGACGTCGACGGTGGTGACTTCCAGGTTGGTCGGCGGAAAAGCGTCCGTGCCCGCGTCCAGCGGCGGGTTCATCAGCGCGTCGAGCATCGGCGTCAGCGCGCGCAGCGGATTGTCGGCGAGATGCGGATAGGCCACGTGACCCTGAACGCCGTTGACGGTGATCCGGCCGCTCAGCGAGCCGCGTCGCCCGATCTTGATCATGTCGCCGAGGGCTTCCGGGTTGGTTGGCTCGCCCACAATGCAGCCGTCCCAGCGTTCACCCTTGCCGGCCGCCCATTCCAGAAGCTTGACCGTGCCGTTGACGGCGGGGCCTTCCTCGTCGCCGGTGATCAGCAGCGAGATCGAGCCTTCAGGCTTGCCGTGCGCTTCGATAAACCGCGCCACAGCTGCGACGAAACAGGCGATCCCGCCCTTCATGTCGACGGCGCCGCGTCCGTAGATACGGCCGTCGGCGACCGTTGCCGCGAATGGCGGATGCGTCCAGGCGGACTCGTCGCCCGGCGGCACCACGTCCGTGTGGCCGGCGAACATCAGGTGCGGACCGCTGCAGCCCAGCCGCGCATAGAGATTGTCGATCGCCGGCGTATCCGTGTCCTCGAAGACGCGGCGGTCGCTCGAAAAGCCGAGCGGCTCCAGCATCTCTTGCAGGCAGGAGAGCGCGCCGTTGTCCTGCGGCGTGACGGAGGCGCAGCGGATAAGCGCGGCGAGATTTTCGATCGGATCGGATGAAGTCATTGCGATGGATTATCCAACTCGGCGCGGTTTGTCATCACCGCAGCTTCAGTCAGCGCTTTGGCCGGTTCGGTTCGTCGCCGTAGGCGTTGGCGCCGGCGGCGCCCGGCCACAGGCACAGCCCCACGAAGACCGCCAGATTGATGATGGGTATGAAAAGCATGACCGACAGAGGCCCAGGGAATCCGATGTCATGCAGGCGTTTGACAACAAGTGCGAGCACCGACCAGACCGACATCACCCCGTATCCGAGGAAAAGAAGAGCCCAGATCCCCTGGCGGAGGCTGTCCTCGTCGGCCAGCCGGACCTGGTTCAGGATCACAAAGCCTACGGCGGTCACGAACAGGTAGCCGAGCAGGAACGGAAGGCGGCCAAGCCGCCCGGAAAAACCGAGGAAGACCCATCGCATGTCCGGTTTCATCGGTTTTCCGTGTCCTTTACGTCCCGCCGGTCAGGCTCGCAGCAATTCGTTGATGCCGGTCTTGGAGCGCGTCTTTTCGTCCACCCGCTTGACGATCACGGCGCAGTAAAGATGCGGCGCGGCCTTGTTGCCCGTATCCGTGCTGCCCGGCATGGAGCCTGCGACGACGACGGAATAGGGCGGAACCTCGCCGTAGAACACCTCGCCGCTTTCGCGGTCGACGATGCGCGTCGACTGGCCGATATAGACGCCCATGCCGAGCACCGAGCCCTCGCGCACGACGCAGCCTTCGACCACTTCCGAGCGGGCGCCGATGAAGCAGTTGTCCTCGATGATCACCGGCCCGGCCTGCAGCGGCTCAAGCACGCCGCCAATGCCGACCCCGCCCGACAGATGTACATTCTTGCCAATCTGCGCGCAGGAGCCGACGGTCGCCCAGGTGTCGACCATCGTTCCCTCGCCGACATAGGCGCCGAGATTGACGAAGGAGGGCATGAGAACGACATTCGGCGCGATATAGGCCGAGCGGCGCACGATGCAGTGCGGCACGGCGCGGAATCCCGCGCGTTCGAACTCGTGCGCGCTCCAGCCGTCGAACTTGGACGGGATCTTGTCCCACCAGTGCGCGTCGCCGGGTCCGCCCTTGATGACGTCCATCGGATTGAGCCGGAAAGACAGAAGCACCGCCTTCTTCAGCCACTGATTGACGGTCCATTCGCCGCTTTCGGAACGTTCGGCGACGCGCGCTGCGCCGCTGTCGAGCAGGTTCAGGGCTTCCCCGACGGCGTCGCGGATCTCGCCCCGCGTCGATGTGCCAACGGAATCGCGGTTCTCGAAGGCGTCGTCGATCGTCTTTTCCAGTGCGGCGAGGTCTGTTCTGCTCATTCGTGTATTCCTTGGAGGTTTCCTTAACGGTCGGGGCGCTATTCTGGCGGTCGGCCGGAACAGGCCATGATCGGCAGGCGCTGGTCGTGCTATGTCTGCGGACAAGCTACTAAGGGAGGAAAAGCGGGGCGTCAATCAGCGGCCCGCGCGCCGGGGCGGCGGCGGTATCGCGAAAGGAAAATCCATGAGTTTCACACCCAAGACAGAAGGCTGGGATCCGCTTCCGACATCCCGGACCGACACGATACGCGCCCGGCAGACGCCGGCGACGCCGCAAACGACTGCGCCGGCCTATCGTCTCGCCTTCACCGACGAGGATTTCATGTGCCGGGAGGAGTTGCGGCCGGTGCGGCTGCAGCTGGAACTTCTGAAGCCGGAAATGCTGCTCAGCGAGCGCGGCGTCAAATCGACCGTCGTCATCCAGGGCGGCGCGCGCATACCGGCGCCGGGAGAAAAGCCCGTTGCCGCGCGCAACGAAACCCAGTGGCGCAATCTCACCGCGGCCTCCGTCTACTATGAAGAGGCGCGCAAATTCGCGGCCCTCTGCTCGCGGCATTCCGCCCTGTCCGGCTACAGCGAGTTCGTTGTCATGACCGGCGGCGGGCCGGGCGTCATGGAAGCCGGCAATCGCGGCGCTTCGGAAATCGAGGCCCCGTCGATCGGTCTCAACATCGTCCTGCCGCACGAGCAGGCGCCCAATCGCTATATCGACCCGGAGCTCTGCTTCAATTTCCACTACTTCGCCATCCGCAAGATGCATTTCATGATGCGCGCCAAGGCGGTCGCCGTTTTCCCGGGCGGCTTCGGCACCATGGACGAGCTCTTCGAGACGCTGACGCTCATCCAGACCGAGCGCATGGACAGGGTTCCGGTGATCCTGTTCGGCGCCGAATTCTGGAACCGCGTCGTCAATTTCGAGGAGCTGGCCGATTTCGGCACGATTGCGCCCGAGGATCTCGACCTGATCAGCTTCGTCGAAACGGCGGACGAGGCCTGGTCGATCATCGCCGAACGCTACGGCGTGGAATCGGAGTGATCGGGGGCTATCGCCGAAGCCCGCTGACACGTGGCATAACGCAAGTCTGAACAGGCCGGCGATGGCGTCAGCGCCGTCACCGGCGTTTTATATTGATCGGCTAGTGATGGATCCGGAACCCTTATTCTGGAGCCGGACCATGACCTTGTTCAATCGCCTGATTGCCTCTTCAGCCCTCGTACTGACCGCCGGACTGCTTCTTGCAGGCCCCGCCGCCGCTTCGCAATTGCGCATCGGCCTGCAGCAGGAGCCGACCTCGCTTGACCCAACGGCGGACGCCACCGCGTCCATCGACGGCATGCTCGCGCACAATGTCTATGAATCGCTGACGACCGTGAACGAGGCGGGCGAGGTTCTGCCGAACCTTGCCGAAAGCTGGACCATCTCGGATGACGGCCTCACCTATACGTTCACGCTCGTCGAAGGCGCGATCTTCCACGACGGCAGCGCCTTTGACGCCGACGACGTGAAATTCAGCTTCGACCGCGCCATGGCCGAAGACAGCACCAATCCGTCCAAGAGCATTTTCAAGCCGATCGAATCCGTGACGGTCATCGATCCCCGGACAGTCGAGGTAAAACTGAAGCAGAAGGACGCTTTCCTGCTCTTCAATCTCGCCCAGGGCGATGCTTCGATCCTGGCTCCCGAAACTGTGGACGGCGCCGCGACAAAGCCTGTCGGCACCGGGCCATTCGCCTTCAATTCCTGGACCCGCGGCGACCGTCTCGTTCTGAAGAAGTTCGAGGATTATCGCGACGCTGACAAGGTGTCGGTCGACACGGTCGAATTCCGCTTCATATCCGATCCGGCGGCCGCCAGCGCAGCCTTGCTGTCCGAGGAACTGGACGCCTTTCCTGGCTTTCCCGCGCCTGAACTCCTGCCGCAGTTCGAAGCCGATCCCCGTTTCAATGTCGTGATCGGCTCCACGGAAGGCGAGGTCATCCTCGCCATCAACAATGCGAAACCGCCCTTTGACGACATTCGCGTGCGCCGGGCGATCAGCCATGCGATCGACCGCGACGAAATCATCGACGGCGCCATGTATGGTCGGGCCGTGCCGATCGGCAGCTTCTACCCTCCGCACGGCGCCGCCTATGTCGATCTCACCGACGCCTATCCGCACGACACCGAAAAGGCCAGGGCGCTGTTCGGGGAAGCCGGCGTCTCCGGCGCCACCATGACCTTGCGTTTGCCGCCTTTCCCTTATGCCGCCCGCGCGGGCGAGATCATCCAGGCAGAACTCGCCGAAGCCGGCATCGATGCGAAGATCGAGAATGTCGAATGGGGTTTCTGGCTGGACGAGGTCTACAAGAAACTCAACTACGACATGACCATCATCGCCCATACCAGCCCTAACGACATGGGCAACTTCGCACGCGGGAAAAGCTACTTCTATGGCTTTGAGGATCCGGAATTCAATGAGTTGTGGGCGCGCATCGAAACCGAAGCCGATCCGAACAAGCGCAATGCGCTGCTGGCGGAGGGACAGAATTTCGTCACCGACCAGGCTGTTCACGGGTTCCTGTTCCAGTTGCCCAAGCTTGCCGTGATCCGCGACGGCGTCAGCGGATTCTGGACGTCGTCTCCGGTATTGTTCCAGCCGCTCGCGGATGTAGGCTGGTCTGAATAGCGGAAGCGAAACGGCCGCGGCGTCCTATCCCGTCGCGGCTGCACTTTCCGCTATCAGGACATGCAGTACTTCCTGTTCCGCCGCACAATCGGATTTGTTCTTACGCTGCTCGCCGTGTCTGTGATCGTGTTCGCGGTCATGAACGTCCTTCCCGGCGATCCGGCGCTGACCATTCTCGGTCTCGATTCCACCGAAGACGCCCGCGCTGCGCTGCGCCGGGAACTCGGTCTCGACGCGCCTGTCGCAAGTCGCTATCTCGAATGGATGTCCGGCGCCGTCCACGGTGAGTTCGGGCAGAGCTACGCCTGGTCGGCGCCGGTCGGCGAACTGATCGCGGAGCGTCTGCCGCTCACCCTGTCGCTTGCCTTGTCCGGCATGCTTTTCACCCTGCTGCTGGGGCTGGTCATGGGCGTTCTGGCTGCCGCCGATCACCGGCGTTTCGGCGACTGGGGCGTCATGTTCATCAGCCAACTCGGCATTGCGTTGCCGGCGTTCTGGCTATCCATCCTTCTTGTATTGCTGTTTGCAGTCAAATTGCGCTGGCTTCCGCCTGGCGGATTTCCCGGATGGGATGAGCCGCTCGCCGCCATACGCTCTCTGGTGCTGCCGACGATTGCGCTGGGGCTGGTCCAGTCGGCTGTTCTTGCGCGTGTCACGCGGTCCGCCGCACTGGAAATCATGCGGCAGGATTTCGTGCGAACTGCGCGGGCCGCCGGGCTCGGCCGCAGCCGTGTTTTGTGGCGTCACGTGCTGCCCAACGCGCTGGTGCCGATCGTCACCATCATCGGCATGCAGTTCGCCGCGCTGGTGACGGGCACGATCATCATCGAAAACGTCTTCTACCTGCCCGGTCTCGGCCGTTTGACCTTCCAGGCGATCGCCAACCGCGACCTGTTTACGGTGCAGGCTCTTGTCATGATGTTCACGGCCATTGTGATTGCGGGCAACTTCATCGTCGACGTCGCCTATCTGCTTATCGACCCGCGACTGAAAGGGCGCATGCGATGAGCCGGCGCTTCGCTTTGGTCCTGCCTGCGAACGCCGCCATCGGCGGTTTTCTGCTGGCTGTGGTGCTGTGCGCGGCGCTGCTCTCGCTGGTCTGGACGCCCTATCCCTACGCCGCGATGGACATTGGCGGAAAGTTTCAGGCCATGAGCGGCGAACACTGGCTGGGGACTGATCAGTATGGCAGGGACGTCCTGTCCCAGCTCATGGCTGGCGCGGCGAGTTCGATGGCCGTCGCCTTCATCGCCGTGGGGCTCGGCGGGCTCGTCGGCGTCGCGCTCGGCATGGTCGCCGCATCCGCAGGCGGCGTGACGGATGACGCGATCATGCGGCTGGGCGATCTCGGCTTTGCTTTTCCGGCGCTGTTGTTCGCCATCATGCTCGCCGCCGTGTTCGGGCCATCGCTCGGCGTCGCAATTGTGGCGATCGCCTTCATCAATGTGCCCGTTTTCGCGCGGGTCGCGCGCGCCGCCGCCATTCAGGTCTGGACGCGGGATTTCGTTCTGGCTGCGCGAGCCGCCGGCGTCGGCTCTTTCGGCATTTCCGTGCAGCATGTCTTGCCGAACATCGCCGCGCCGCTGATTGTTCAGGCGACGATAGAATTCGCCGTCGCCATTCTCGCGGAGGCCGCGCTTTCCTATCTTGGCCTCGGCGCGCAACCGCCGCTGCCGTCCTGGGGGCGGATGCTGTCGGAGGCCCAGACGTTGCTCTATCTCGCGCCACAACTTGCGATCTATCCGGGACTGTGCATCGTCGTCACTGTACTCGGATTCGGCATGCTGGGAGACGGCCTCAGGGACATGACGGATCCGCGTCTGTCGAAGGAGCGCGCGGCATGATCGGGGTCGAGGGTCTGTCGGTCCATTTCAGTGCGGGGTGCGCGGTGCGCGACGCGCATTTTGCGATTGCGCCCGGCGACCGCGTCGGCGTCGTCGGCGAATCCGGATGCGGCAAATCCGTGCTTGCGCTGTCGCTCATGGGCATGCTGCCGGAGACCGCGCGCATGAGCGGGTCCCTGAAAATCGACGGCTTGGAAATGGCCGGAATCGACGAGGCTGCCTGGCGGAACCTGCGGGCGCGCCGTCTGGCGATGATCTTTCAGGAGCCGATGTCGGCGCTCAATCCCCTGCGGCGCGTTGGCGAAACGGTCATGGAGCCGATGCGGATCCATCTTGGCCTGTCGCGCGCAAAGGCCAGGAGGAAAGCGCTGGAGCTCTTCGAGGAAACCGGAATCCCGGAGCCGGCGCAGCGTTTTCGCCAGTTTCCGCACGAGCTGTCCGGCGGTCAGCGGCAACGGGTGTTGATCGCGCTGGCGCTTGCCTGCGATCCGGACGTTCTGATCGCCGACGAGCCGACGACGGCGCTGGACGCCAATGTCGCTCTCAGGATCATTACACTGCTGGTCGAGTTGTCCAAACGCCGCAACATGGCCTTGCTGTTCATCAGCCACGATCTGGAAGCGGTGCGCCGCGCCACCACGCGGGTCATGATCATGTATGGCGGAGATATCGTCGAGCAGGCGCCGACTCAATCGCTCCTCGTCGCGCCCGCGCATCCCTACGCCAGGGGGCTGCTTGCGGCCCGTCCGCGCTTCCGGCCGGCGCGGCAGCGCGATCTGCGACTGCCGACAATCCCGGGCGCCGTGCCGCCCTTGGCGGACCTGCCGGCGGGGTGCCGGTTTTCCGGCCGCTGTCCCGTGGAACTTGCGCGCTGTCGTGAGCAGGCGCCGCCGCGCCGAACTCAGGGGAGCGGAACCGTGGCGTGTCACCACACAGGCGAGGTCCTTGACGGCCATGCGCGCCCGATCGAGAAGGCGTTCGTCTGATGCCGGCGCTACTCCATCTGGATCGCGTGACACGCCGCTACGCCTTGCCGCGACGCTCGCTCATCCGGGCGCCGTCGCCGCTCACGGCGGTCAGTAATGTCAGCTTGACGATTGCGCGCGGCGAGACGCTGGGCGTGGTTGGAGAAAGCGGATCGGGCAAGTCAACGCTCGCGCGCCTCGCAATGGGTTTTGAGCGTCCCGATGAAGGGGCTGTGCGTTTCGCCGGAAAGGAGCTTGCCGGCCTGTCGAAGCAGGAGCTCAAGGCTTTGCGACCGCGTTTCCAGATGGTGTTTCAGGATCCCTACGGATCGCTTGATCCGCGCCGGCGCGTGGGCTGGTCCGTCGCCGAACCGCTGCGCGTGCTTCGGCGGGCAGAGCCGGCGGTCATTGCCTCGCAGGTGAACGCGGTTCTGGAAAGGGTGGGGCTTCGGGCTGAAGACGCCGGCAAATTTCCGCATGAATTCTCGGGCGGCCAGCGCCAGCGGATTGCGATCGCGCGGGGCATCGTCACCAACCCCGATCTCCTGATCGCCGATGAGGCCGTTTCTGCGCTCGACGTTTCCGTTCAGGCGCAGATCCTCAATCTCCTGATGGATCTTCGCGACGATATGGGTCTCGGCCTGTTCTTCATCAGCCATGACCTTCAGGTCGTATCGAGCATCAGCGATCGGATTGTCGTGCTCAAACAAGGCGAGATCGTCGATGACGGTCCGACGGACGATGTCATGTTCCGGTCGCGGAACCCATACACGCGTTCGCTCATGGCCGCCGCCGGGTGGCGTGCGGCGGCGGAGACTCAGTCCGCTGCGATCGAGAGATAATGGCCGAGAAAATCGGCCAGATTGTCCGTCACATAATCGATATGCTCGCCCTCGCGGCCGTCATGTTCCCAGGCTTCGCCCAGCGCCTGGTCGAGATTGTGGGGAACAACGAGCACGGTCGCCATGCCAAGATCCTTCGGCACGACAAGGTTGCGCGGCAGGTCCTCGAACATCACCGCCTGCTCGCTGTGGACGCCATGCTGTTCCAGGAACAGATCGTAGGTCTGTCGCGCCGGCTTTGGCGTCAGTCCAGCCGCGAGGATATCGAATATCTCGTCGAAATGATCGAGAATGCCGAGGGCTTCGGCGGTGCGTTGCGCATGGCCGAGATCGCCATTGGTGAAGATGAACTTGCGGCCGGGCAGCGTTCGGATCGCCTCTCCAAGCGCCGGGTCCGGCTTGACCCAGGAATAGTCGATATCATGCACTTTCTCGAGGAAATCGTTCGGATCGATCTTGTGCAGGTTCATCAGTCCGTTCAGCGTCGTGCCGTGATCCCGGTAGTATTGCTTCTGCAACTCCCGGGCCTCTTCACGCGGCAGGCGCAGCAATGTCGCTACATAATCGGTCATGTTGCGGTCTATCTGTGAGAACAGATCCGTGTGACGCGGGTACAGCGTATTGTCGAGATCGAACACCCAGTCGGTGATGCGATCGAAATCTGTTTTGTTCGGAAGGTTGTCGATCATGAGAGCGTATAACTGTGACTGCGCTGAAAAGTCTGATGCTATTGCATAAATCCTAACGGGTCGCATTGGCAAATCCAATATTTGTCTCTACTCAAGGCAAACATGGAACTCTGGATTCCCATCACGATAGCGGCTGCGTTCCTGCAGAATATCCGCTCCGCAATGCAGAAACATCTCAAGGGCGTCATGGGAACGACGGGCGCCACGTTCGTGCGTTTTGGATTCGGGTTTCCCTTCGCGCTGTTTTTCGTTCTCGCGCTCCATCACGGCGTGGGGTTCGCCTATCCGGACCTGAACGGCGCTTTCTTCATCTGGGCGATTGTCGGCGCGCTTGGACAGATCGTCGGCACCCTGCTTCTGGTCTACCTGTTCTCGTTTCGCAACTTCACGGTCGGCACCGCCTATTCGCGCACAGAACCGGCTCAGGCGGCGCTTTTCGGACTGATTTTCCTGGGCGAAACCATGAGCCCGGGCAGCCTCGTTGCGATCGCGATTGCGGTATTCGGCGTCATGATCCTGTCCGTCGCCCGCGAGCCGATGAGCTGGACCGGACTGTTCACCGCTATTTTCAGCCGCATCGCCCTGATCGGCATCGCGTCTGGCACGGGCTTCGGCGTCGCCGCCGTGGCCTACCGGGCGGCGTCGCTCTCGCTGGGGGGGCCGCATTTCATGATGCAGGCCGCCGTCACGCTCGCCTTTGTCATCGTCTTCCAGACGGTGGTGATGTTTAGCTGGATGCTCTGGCGCGATCGTGAGGAAATCAGCCGCATCGCCGCGGCCTGGAAGCCGGCGCTGATTGTCGGCCTCGCCGGCGCCACCGCCTCCTTCGGCTGGTTCATGGCGATGACGCTGCAGCAGGCGGCCTATGTGAAGGTGCTGGCGCAGGTCGAGATCATCTTCACCTACGCCTCGTCGGTTTTCATCTTCCGCGAATCGGTCAGCCGCCTGGAAATCGCCGGAACATTGCTGATCGTCGCCGGCGTGATCGTCCTGGTGGCGGTGACCTGACAAAGGTCGCGGCGTACGTTCGAGCAGGAACGAAGCGAGAACTTTACGGGTGCGTTTCGCCGCGTTTTGTGCTATATGAGGCGCGTTGAATTCCGCCCGCCTGGGGGCGTGAGAGTCGTGAAAACGCGGATTCCCGAAACAAAGCCAGTTTTGACTGACGATCGAAGAACAGGTCTGAATCGCCGAAATTTCCGAATTCCCGAAACGAAGCCACATGCAGGAAATGTCCATTTCCCGAAACAAAGCCAGAATTGGAAACAAACCTCCCCGCCACCTCTTACACTGCACGTCCGCGCGGCGGAAATGAGTGGCGGAAGCGTGAAATCGAGATTCCCGAAACAAAGCCAGATCTCTGAAAACGGCGAAATCCGAATTCCCGAAACAAAGCCAGATTTACCGAAACAAAGCCAGAATCTGAAAATAGATAATTAAAACATATACTTAAGGAACTATCAGGGTTCCGGCGCCGTGTTCAGTCATGATTTCCAGCAGCACTGCATGACGGGTTTTGCCGTTGAGAATGACCACGCCCTCGACGCCCGCCTCAATCGCGTGGATGCAGGTTTCCACCTTGGGGATCATCCCGCCGGAAATGGTTCCGTCGGCGATCAGGGCGCGCGCCTCGCCGACCGAGAGTTCCTTGATGAGGTTGCCGTTCCGGTCGAGCACGCCCGGAACGTCGGTCAGGAACAACAGGCGCGAGGCCGACAGCGCGCCGGCGATGGCGCCGGCGAAGGTGTCCGCGTTGATGTTGTAGGTATGTCCGTCGCGCCCGGGCGCCACCGGCGCGATCACCGGGATCATCTCGGACTTCGCGAGCAGATCGAGAAGCGTGCGGTCGACCTCGACGACTTCGCCGACAAAACCGAGATCGAGGATCCTCTCGATGTTGGAATCCGGATCGATCATGGTCTTGTGCGCCTTCTTGGCGAAGACCATGTTGCCGTCCTTGCCGCAGAGGCCAATCGCCCATTCGCCCTCGGCGTTGATCATGGCGACGATTTCCTTGTTGATGGAGCCGGCGAGCACCATCTCCACGATCTCGACCGTCTTCTCGTCGGTGACGCGCAGTCCGCCCTCGAATTTCGATTCGATGCCCATCTTGTTGAGCATCGCGCCGATCTGCGGCCCGCCGCCATGAACCACGATCGGGTTGATGCCGGACTGCTTGAGCAGCGCCACGTCGCGGGCGAAGGCCTGACCGAGCGTGTCGTCGCCCATGGCGTTGCCGCCGTATTTCACGACAATGGTGCGGTTTTCGTAACGCTGCATGTAAGGCAGCGCCTCGGCGAGGAATTCCGCCTGCAGTTCCGCCTTGCCGCCCTTGTCTGTCGTGATGTCGGTCATGGAGTATCCCCTTTGATTTGCGGTGTTGTAGCGGCAATGCCGGCGAGGGGCAATTGGCTGTTCCATGGCGAAAACACATGCCACTCGCGAAAAGTTCATGGGAACGTCATCGCGCTTTTGATTATGTTTGCTTCGAGAAACAAGGAGACGGAACAATGATCAGTCGTCGATCACTCCTGTCGGGCGCGGCCGTCGCCGCAGTGGGCGCCTTTGCAGCGGCAAGACACATGTCGGTCCCTGCGCAGGCGAGCGAGGAATTCGAAGTCACCCATACGGACGCGGAATGGAAGGCCATGCTCACCGACGAGCAATATCAGGTTCTGCGCCATGAAGCGACGGAGCGCGCCTTCACCAGCCCGCTCCTGAACGAAAAGCGCGCCGGCACCTTCAATTGCGCCGGTTGCGATCTTCCGCTTTATGCGTCGGAAACCAAATACAAGAGCGGCACCGGCTGGCCGAGCTTCTACGAGGCGTTGCCGGGCGCGGTCGGCACGAAGACCGATCGCAGTTTCTTCATGACGCGCACCGAGGTTCATTGCAGCCGTTGCGGCGGCCATCTCGGCCATGTGTTCGACGACGGTCCGCCGCCGACCGGCAAGCGTCACTGCATCAATGGCGTCGCCCTTACCTTCGAGCCGAAGGAGACCCAGTCGGGTTGAGGCTCTGGCTTCAGACCGACATCACGTAGGTCGGGCTGGCCCAGGCGCGGTGACCATCTTCCTGTTGAACGCGAACGTACAGGCGCCGCTCGGCGCCTTTCGGCGTCGTGATCAGCCGTTCGATATCCAGGCGCGTTTCACTCATCGTCTCGGGCAGGGCGTAGAGGCGCATGCCGCTGCCCAGGCCGCCCGCGTCGATCCGGATTTCGCTTCCGTCCCAGCCCCCAAGGTCCAGGTCGGCGTTACAGAACGATGTCCGCACCTTGACGTGTCCCGTGGACGCCTTGTCGAGCCAGAGGTCGATTGCGCCATAGTTGCCCGTCGTCACGGCGGACCACTTGAGGCCGCTTGGCGACTGGTCTGAAATGCCCCGATCGAGGTTCCAGTTGTTGAGCAACTGGGTCTTTTCGATGGTGTTTCCATCGAGCGTGATCTCGCCGTTCCAGAGCATTGCCCGCGAACGGCCGCGCGAGGCTGCGCCCTCGTAGACAATGCGAAGGCGGCGGGAGGGCTTGTCCATCGTCCAGGGACGGATTGTCTCAAGACAGTCCAGGCCGTCAAACAGATCAACCCGCTCGAGCGGCGCGGAGCCTGTCAGGTTCACGACGTAGCGCAGGCTTTCCTGATCGGTCTCGACGATCGCGCCCATCAGCGCAACGTTCGTCGCGCCCGCGCTTTCCGCTCCGCCGCCCGGATCACCGTCGAAATAGCGCACAGGCGCGTCGAAATGCGCTTCGGTGTTCAGATAAATCCGCGCGCCCGTCGTCCCATAGTGCCGGCGTTTTTTCATCGCGTCGAAAATCGCGGGTCGGCTGGTTTCAGAGGTCAAGAAGCAGGTGAGGCCGCCCATCGATCCGAAGAACGAGGCGCCGGGATAGCAGGCGCCGGGCCTGCCCTTGTGGCCGTCGGAATTGGCGACGATGCCGACGCGGTAACCCTGCCTGAAGGCGTCCTCGACGATCCATTCGAATGTGCCCCAGGAGGAATGCACTTCAACGGCGGTTTCCAGTCGCGCGTCGTGGGAATGAACGATATCGGCGTATCGTCCGCCGACATGGGCCGCCACCACGCATTTGTCCGGATCGAGCCGCGCAAACAGGTCATCCGCCGTCCATGCGTCGTCCGGTTCGGTCTTCAGGCTCTCGATCTGTGCGTGGGAGGAGCGGTAAATCGGCTCGCCCTCGTTCAGATAGTGTACGTTCCTGTCGCCGCCGACGGCGGTATTGGCGGACCACTCGTAGCCGGGAAAGCACACAAATCGTCCAGGTTTGTCGAAAGCCCGCGTCGTCGCGTTGAGGTCGGCCCAGAATTCGTCGGTGATCTGGAAGTCGTTGCCCTGGTGGCCGATAACGTCGAGGAAGGCGAGATCGCGGCCGAAGGTAAAATATTCCGCTGCGTCGTTTGTGCCCAGCGTCTCGTTGGATTGCCCGTGTGTGTCGCCCCAGGCGTGCAGAAATTCCGGATCGGCTTCGGCGCGAATTGGATTTGTCTGGAATGGCGCCTCCGCGCCTTCGACCGCAATTTCCAGCGCATGCTCGCCGGGTGACGCCAGGCTCAGCCCTTCGACGCGGATCGAGCGGCCTCCCGGACTGGCCTCGATGCTGGCCGGCAGTCCGTCGAATGCGGCGTTCGGCTTGATGGCAAAACGCATCCCGTCGAGACGGGACGGATTTCTCCACCGGTCCTCGCCCTTCAGTCCAAGCGCGAATGGTTCGCCGGTCTTGACCAGGGTCGGCAGAACCGCCTTCCAGTGGACCGGCGGACCGGGAATGATCGAGACTTTCGGGCTTTCCGGAAGCGCCACGTAGTCATAGGTGGCGATGGCATCGACGAAAACCCGGAACTCGAACTCGCTTTCGCAGTAGGTCTGCATCCGGATGCCCGGCGATCCATGGCGTCGGTCTCCGAAACGGATGGTGATGGTGTCGCCGGGCGACAGATAGTCGCCGCTCACACCCACATAGAGCGAGCGGCTCCACGGCCGGATATTGCGCTTGAATTCCCATTTGAGCTGCAGCGGCGCGCCATTGGACGCCTCGGCTGTCGTAAAGCCCGCCGCGGTCGGATCGTCGAACTGGACCTGCCCCATATCGGTTGCGAACCGGAAGCCGATCTTGATCGAACCGGTGTCGTCAACGCCAAATTCGCCACACCGATAGGTGAGGACAAGTTCCTGCATCGAACCCGCTACGATCTCCGCCGGCGCCTCTAGTCTGGCTGAACCCATAAGGTCGGGGCGATAGGTCGAATAGGGCATATTCCGTGACTCCTGGCGCCCGGCGAGCGCATGCTTTCGATACAGGCCTGAGTGAAGCGGTCGTGTCCCTCAGGTCCGGTGGTTTGATTGGCCGTGATGACGCCATTACGGCAAGTCGGGCACAATGTTCAATATCGACGTCCAGTCTTCGCCGCCATGATCCGCGTCGACAGCGAAATCATAGACGTCGAGCGCAGCGGCTCCTGTCGTCAGTTTGACGCCGGCGTCCTCGGCGGTTTTCAGGCCCAGCACCAGATCCTTGCGCGCCAGCGCGATCATGAAACCGGGCGTAACATCGCCCTTGAGAACCTTGTCCGGGTAAGTCGTGTTGATATGTCCCCGACCGGCGGCCGTTCCCCGCAAAACCTCCAGCGCGGTCTCCGTCTCGATGCCGCAGGACGCGGCGAGGGTCAATGTCTCCGCGGTGACGAGATTCGAGACGGTTGTCATGTAATTGTTGACGAGCTTCATGCGGATGCCCGTGCCGGCGGGGCCACAATGCACGATCGTGTCTCCCATGCATTCGAACAGAGGCCGGGCGCGTTCAAGCTGCTCGCTGTCGGATCCGACGATGATCAGGAGTTTTCCAGTCCGCGCTTCGCTGGCGGTCCGCCCGACAGGCGCGTCGATCATGGTCACGCCTTTCGTCGCCAGCGTTTGCCGAATCGCGTCGGACTGGGTGGGCAGGATCGTGCTCATGTCGATATGCAATGCGCCCGGCGCCATCGCCGCCACGATGCCGCCCGCGCCCAGCATGACCTCCTCGACCACGGGCCCGTCGGGCAGCATGGTGATGACGAATTCCGCATCCTTCGCCGCGTCTGCCGCTGAGGTGCAGCCTTCCGCCCCTTCCTGCGCGAGCGCCGCGACCTGCCTGTCGTCCCGGTCGTAGCCGGCCACGTCATGGCCTTTCCTGAGCAGGTTGAGGGCCATGTGGAAACCCATATTGCCCAGTCCGATGAAACCGATGCGCGCCATTCTACCTGCCTGTCATGTAGTGATAACCCCAGGTGCTGATGGTGGGGAAAAGGATGATGATGAGTGCGTAGAGGAGAAGCACCGCAATCAAAGGAATGAGTTCCTTCGAAATCTCCTCGATGGACAGTTTGGCGATCGCCGAGGCGACGAAGACATTGACGCCAAGCGGGGGCGTGAGGAAGCCAATCTCCATCATCACGACGAGCAGGATGCCGAACTGAACAGGATCTGCGCCGGCCGCCTTCAGCACCGGCAACAGCACCGGAGTGAGCAGGATGATCGTGCTCAAACCCTCCATGAAGGTGCCGGCGATGATCAGCAGGCCGCCGACCATTAACAAAAGCAGCGTCGGGTTCGACGTCAGTTCGCCGATGCCCTGCCCGAGCAGAACCGGAACCTGATACATGGTCAGCAATTTGCCGAACGCCATGGCCGGTCCCATCGTGATCAGGATTGCGCCGGTCAGCTTGCCTGTCGTCACCATCGCCTCGAAGATGTCGGATGGCTTAAGCGTGCGTCCGGCAAAGCCGAGGATCATGGTGTAGAGCACCGCGACCATCGAGGCCTCGGTGGGAGTCGCCATACCGGTGTAGATCACGCCCAGCACGATGATCGGCATCAGAAGCGCCCAGATGGCGCCCTTGAAGGCGATGAAGAACTTGGGAAGGGTCAGCTTCTCGCCGCTGCCTCTGAGACCCCGGATCCTGCCGGTTATGTAGCAATAGGCCGACAGCACGGCGACCAGAAGCAGTCCCGGCACGGCGCCGGAGACGAAGAGGTGCGGAATGGAAAGATCCGCGACCACGCCGTAGATGATCATCGGATTGGACGGGGGGATCAGCACGCCGAGCGTGCCGCCGGCCGCCGTCACGGCTGCGGCGTAGGCGGGCGGATATCCCGCCTTGACCATGGCCGAAATCATGATGCCGCCGATCGCCGCCGTCGTCGCCGGGCCGGAACCGGAGATCGAGGCGAAGAGCCCGCAGGCGACGATCGTCACCACACCGAGACCGCCCGGAATGTTGCCGACCGACAAGAAGACAAGGCGGATCAGCTTGTCGGTGATCTTCGAACGGATCATCAGGTCGCCGGCGAGCACGAAACCCGGAATGGCGATCAAGGGGAAGAGCTCGGTGCCGGTATAAAGCGTCTGGGCGATATAGATGAGCGGGATCGGGCTGAAATAGAGCCCCACCACGGTGGCGATGCCGAGCGAATAGCCGATGGGAACGCCGATCAGCAGGCAGAGGCCCAGCATGGAGAAGATGATGGCCGATAGGGTGGCTGCGTCGATGCCCATGGCGTTGTTTCCTGCTCCTCTGCGGCCGCGGCTAGACGGCGGCGGCCTTGTCGGTGTCTTTGAAATGCTCTCCGCGGATGTAGCGTTGAACGACGCGCCAGCTGGTGAGCAGGAAGGAGAGAGGTATGATCAGGTAGACGATCCACATGGGAATGCCGAGCGCCAGGCTGTTTTCGGTCCGCATGGTCGTGATGCGAACGAGTTCGTAGCCCTGATAGACGACGAAGAGATTGAACAGCACCCAAACGATGTCCGCCAGCAAAAAGCGCCAGGGCTTCAGACGCTCGGGCAAGCGAGAAAACTGGGCCGATACCCGGAAATGGGCGCCGTCGCGCGCCGCCAGGGCCGCGCCGAAATAGATCAGCCAGATGAAAGAGAAGATCGAGGCTTCTTCCGAAATGTAGGTGAACCTGGTCAGCGCGGGAATTGTGACGAAATATCTGACGAAGGCTGAGTAGACGAGACCGCAGACCAGGATCGTCATCAGTCCGACGATCATGAACTCTTCAAGTTTGCGATCGATCAGGGTCAGAACTTTCTTCATCGCCGCCTCTGTTTCTCTGTCGGAAAAGATTGTTCGGACATCCGCCCTTGAGCGGCCGCGACCTTTCGATCGCGACCGCGGCGCGCCCTAGTTTCCGGCCGCCATGACTTTGTCGACCAGTTCAGAACCGATTTCGGCCTTGTACTTGTCGACAACCGGCTTGACCGCGTCCATGAAGGGCTGACGGTCTTCAACGATGTTGACCTCGACGCCTTTTTCCTTCAGCCGCTCCATGCCGTCGACATGCGACTTTGCCGATACCCAGCGCTGGTACTGTCCGGCCTCGCTGCCGGCGCGCAGGATGATGGCCTGTTCTTCCTCGGTCAGGCCGTTGAAGATGTCGTCGTTCATGATCATGATCACGACGCCGAAGAACGGATCGACATAGGAATAGTACTTCAGGAAGTCGAAGAACTTGGCGTCGATCATGTTCTGCGGCGGACCTTCGAGACCGTCAGCCACGCCCTGCTGCAGAGCGCCGTAGAGATCGCCCCAGTCGATTGCGGTCGGGTTGGCGCCGAGCGCCTGGTAGGCGTCGACCATGATGTCGTTCTTCGGCACGCGGAACTTGATGCCCGCGAAGTCGGCCGGCGTGGTGATCGGCCGTACATTGTTCATCGGCGCACGGTTGCCGTATTCGAAGACCGAGATGACGCGCACGCCGGAGGCTTCGCGGTACTCTTCGAACAATTCCTCGCCGATCGGTCCTTCAACGACCGCGTCGACATGGAACCGGTCCTTGAAAAGGAAGGGCAGGACGAAAACGTCCATCGGCTTGTACCACATGGATGCGTTCTGGGTCGGCACAGCGGTCATGTCGATCACGCCAAGCTGCACATCCTTGGCCACGGCCTGTTCGCCGCCAAGCTGGGCGGCGGGATAGACGTCCACTTTCATGGCGCCGCGCGAGTAGACTTCCACCAGCTCCGCGAACCGATTGGCTCCCAGATCGTAGGGTGATCCCGGCGCATTGCCGTGGGCCAGCCTGAATGTCTTTTGCGGTGTCTGTACGTAGTCGTCGGCGTGGGCGCTCGCGACACCGGCGACCGCGATCGCGATCGCTGCTGCGACTGCTGCAATCCTTCCAGTCATATTTGGTTCTCCGCTCTTGTATTGGCCCCCGCCCAACGCAGGGGATGCGAAAAATTAACAGCGTTATACCTTCAGGAGTCAATAGCTATATAGCTATATTAGATTTAATTTCTGGCGCGTGACTATAATTTGTGCAAAGAGACTGGAATTCAGGAGGAAACTGGTGACATGAATAAGCTGATGACAGGCGAACCAAATGAAACCGGCCCGGAGCGCAAGTGGGATGCGGCCGGTCGCCTGATCGTCAACGCCTATCTGTCGTCTCCCGAGGACGGCGTTCCAGTGTATCTCAGGCTTAAGAAATGCCTGTCGAAACTGATCGTAAACAGCGACCTGTCCGTTGATGCGCAATTGCCGCCCGAACAATGGCTGGCGCGCGCGCTCAATGTGAGCCTCGGGACCGTGCAGAAATCGTTGAACGCATTGCGGCTTGATGGCTATATCGAGCGCCACCAGGGGCACGGAACCTATGTTTCTGCGCCGCGCCGGCGCATGACGGAACTCTGGCATTATCGATTCTTCGATCCTCAGACAGGCGATTTTGCACCGGTGTTTTCAAAACTGATCGGTCGTCGCACTGTCATGAACGAGGCGGCGGAAGTGATCCTGGGCCGGGATCAGCTCGGCTTCGTGGAGATCGAACGTCGAATCGACGTAGCGGGAGAATTCGCCTGTTTCAGCCGAATGTATCTCGGCGCCACCCACTTCAGCGCGCTTATGAGGATTGAGCCTTCAGTGTTCGACAACGTCAACCTCAAGCAGATTTTCTCATCGCAGTTCGATCGGCCAACCCTCAAGGTGACCCAGCGCGTTTCGCTGACGGAGCCGGAGCCTTCGGTTCAGTCGATCATCGGTGTTTCACCGGGGGATCAATGCTTGGTC
Organism: Rhizobiaceae bacterium MnEN-MB40S; assembly: GCA_024343425.1. Classification (GTDB taxonomy): domain Bacteria; phylum Pseudomonadota; class Alphaproteobacteria; order Rhizobiales; family Rhizobiaceae; genus Flavimaribacter. The sequence continues at coordinate 8,420 of BRLC01000003.1, read as the reverse complement.
CTCACATTGATCGCCCAGTCGCACGACGGAGCCTATTCCTTTCAGGAGGCCTTTATTCCGAAATCGCGCTTCCTGCTGGACATGTCGCTCAGTGGCGAAGGGGCCGTCGGCTAGAGCTCGGTGTCTGAGCCTGGTGGATTCTTGTCGAGCTCCGGCCTCAGCGAACGCCAGATCGACAACGCCGCGAAATAGACCGTCGACAGGATCCACAGCCAGAAGATAACCGAAGAGGCGTCCGGTATCTTCGACCCTTCCGGGGGTATAAGCACCAGCCGAAGCGTTGTCGCCGCCCACAACACAGTCACCGGCACGGTGACGCTTCGCCATTCGGTGACGCGGAACGGGTGAACATATTTCAGCGGAATGAAAGTCAGCACGCACAATATGACAATCACAACGAGATTGGTCGTCGGACTGGTCTGGAGAATGTGAAAATAGAGCACGACGACATTCCACAGCGCCGGAAAGCCCGAGAAATAGTAGTCTGATGTTTTGATTGCCGTATTGGCGAAAGTATAGAGCGATACGGCCATGATCGCGGCGGCCGATATGGTCGCCCATCCGTCCGGAACGAGGCCGAACCAGTAGACCATCATGGCCGGAACGGCGACGTAGTTGAAATAATCGATCACGTTGTCGAGGGTTGTCCCGTCGAATTGGGGCGTGACGTCGCGCACATGCAGTTTTCGCGCGATTGTCCCGTCAATGCCGTCAACGAACAGTGCGAGACCCAGCCACATGAAGACGGCTGTCTTGTCGTTATTGAGGATCGCGACCAGAGCCAGGAAACCGAGCACAATGCCGGACGCCGTCAGCGCATGCACGGCCCAGGCCATCGCCACTTGTTGAGGCTCGTGCTTGCCGTCTCCTGTCATGAATCAATTCTCCCATGCGCCGCCATGTGCGGGCCATCCAGACAGTTAATTGATAATGTCGCAGCTTATCAAGCTCTTGCGGCAAAGAGGATGGCGTCCCGCAATTCCTCCAGGCCCGCAGCCTTCTCCGAGGAGGTGGCGAGAACCTGTGGAAAAGCGGCCGGCCGCTTCGCCAGCCTGGCTGTGGTTTCCCCCACCAGACGGGGAAGTCCGGCAGACTTGATCTTGTCGGTCTTGGTCAGCACGATCTGGTAGGAGACAGCCGCCTTGTCCATCAGGTCGAACACGTCTTCGTCGTTCTTCTTGATTCCGTGGCGCGCGTCGATCAGCACGAAAGCACGTTTCAGCGTCGCTCTGCCGCGCAGATAATCGAAGACGAGACGCGTCCATTGGTCGACCTGTGATTTCGGCGCCTTGGCGAAGCCGTATCCAGGCATGTCTACCAGCGCAATCGGTGGCAGGTCGCCAGCCTCTCCGGAATATCCGTCCGGAACGAAATAGTTCAGTTCTTGCGTGCGACCCGGCGTGTTGGACGTGCGAGCCAGGCCCTTTTGCCGGACGAGGGCGTTGATCAGCGAGGATTTGCCAACGTTGGAACGCCCGGCGAAGGCCACTTCAGGCGGGCCCTCCGGCGGCAGAAATTTCATCGCCGGCACGCCCCTGATGAATGTCCAAGGGCGCGAAAACGGGGACTTTTCCGAGGTGTCGGCGTCGTGGTCCATCGCAGGATCAGGCCGCTATTCCGCGGCCTTCGGTTTTCGCCGGAAAAGTCCCGTCAGGTTGCTCCACAGCGGAATATCCACGCCCTGCCGCTTCATGATCAAGCCCTGTTGCAGGATCGTCAGCGTGTTGTTCCAGGCCCAGTAGATGACGAGGCCGGCCGGGAAGGTGGCGAGCATGAACGTGAACACCACGGGCATCCAGTTGAAAATCATCGCCTGGGTCGGATCGGGCGGCGTCGGGTTCATGCGCATCTGCAGGAACATGGTGAAGCCCATGATCAGCGGCCATATCCCGATCATCAGCATCGCAGGCGGATCGAAGGGCAGAAGGCCGAACAGGTTGAAGATGGAGGTCGGGTCCGGAGCAGAAAGGTCCTGAATCCATCCGAAGAACGGCGCGTGGCGCATCTCGATGGTGATATAGAGCACCTTGTAGAGCGCGAAGAACACCGGAATCTGCAGCAGCATCGGCCAGCAGCCGGCGACCGGATTAATCTTTTCCTTGCGGTAGAGCTCCATCATGGCTTTTTGCATGCCCTGACGGTCGTCTCCGAATTTCTGTTTGAGTTCCTCAATCTTTGGCTGGAACTTCTTCATCGCCGCCATCGACTTGTAGGACTTGTTGGCGAGCGGGAAGAAGATGAGCTTTACGAGGACGGTCGTCAGCAGGATCGAGATGCCGAAATTGCCGAACATCTTGTAGAAGTAGTCGAGCACGAAGAACATCGGCTTGGTCAGGAAGAAAAACCAGCCCCAGTCGATCATCAGATCAAAATGGGTGATGTTGTAGGCTTCCTGGTAGCTGTCGATGACAGGCACTTCCTTCGCACCGGCAAAAAGCAATTGTTCAGTCGACTGCGTTTCACCGGGCTGGATCGTGATGGGATCGGAAAGGAAATCCGCCTGGTAGCGCACGCCGCCGTCGTCACGATAGGTGAAACGCGACTGAAACTCCCTGCCCTGGGCCGGAACCATGGCGGTCGCCCAGTATTTGTCGGCGAAACCGAGCCAACCGGTCGTCGCCTTCGCCGGCGTGATCGTGCTGGCCTCCGCGACATCGTCATAGTCGATTTCCTGAAGACCGTCTTCGCCGATATAGCCTTTCAGACCCTCATGCAGAATCCAGATGCCCGTAAGGTCCGGCTTTTCGAACCGCGTCACGCGCCCATATGGCGACACTGAAACGGCTGCATCGCCCGTATTGGCGACGCTGTCTTCGATCGTGAACAGATAATGCTCGTCGACGGCGATCGTACGGGTGAATTCAACGCCCTTGTCATTGACCCAGGTAAGCACGACGGGGGAATCCGGTGCGAGTGTTCCGCTTTCGGTTGACCAGATCGTGTCAGGACCGGGAACCGGTCCGCTTGCCTCGTTTCCGACGAAGCCGAACTCGGCGATATACCCGTTGTCCAGATTGGCTGGAGACAGAAGCTCGATGATCGGGCTCGATGGATCGACAGTGAGATGATAGTTTTTCAGCTTCAGATCGTCGAAGCGCGCGCCCTTCAGATTGATCGAGCCGGTGAGATCCGGGGTGTCAATGTTCACGCGGTCAGTCTGTGAAAGCGAAGCGTCCCGCGACATCGTCGCGCCGCCTGACGGGCTTTCGGTTCCCGGAACGCTGCCCTGGGATGTCGCTGCAGGCAGATCGGACTGATTCTGCCCCTCTGCCGCCGGCGCGTTCGCCTGCATTTCGGCTTGCTGCTGCTGAGCCGCACGCTCCTGCTCGATGCGCGGCTGAACGAAAAAAAACTGCCAGCCGATCAGGATCGCCAGCGAGAGGACGATCGCCACGATGTAGTTGCGGTTGTTTTCCATTAGGCGTTCCTGTGTCCGGGCTGCCTCTGGCCGCCGCGCGTGTCTTTCGGTCTGCTGCTGCGTGCAATTCGCTGGCAGAGCGATTCAGTCAATGCGCCGAACGGCGCATCGAGCGCGTCCCTTCGCGCTACCACCACATAGTCATGGCCTGGCTTCATATCAAACGCCGCGGACAGACGAACGGCTTCCCTGAGCCTGCGCCTGATCCGGTTGCGTTCTACGGCGTTTCCTTGGCGCTTTGTCACCGTGTAGCCAATGCGGGCGGCCTCGTCCGGCCTTTCCCGGTCGAGCACTTCCAGAACGAAAAAGGGACCCTTTCGTCGATCGCCCTTGCGAACGGCAAGAAAGTCGGATCGTTTCTTCAATCGTCCGAGTTCTGGCGGTTGCCTGTGCGGCGACATGGACCCTTCTTCGGCCTTTGGCTGAGTGGACCAGGCAGGGTTGGAGCTTACGCCGACAGGCGCTTGCGCCCGCGAGCTCGGCGATTGGCGAGAACCTTGCGGCCGCCCTTTGTTGCGAGGCGGGCGCGGAATCCGTGCCGGCGCTTGCGCACGAGTTTCGAGGGTTGATAGGTACGCTTCGTCATTTATTTCAATACCGCGGTGTGCGGCCCTTCTTGGGTCTGTTAAAAACAGCAGCGTTGCGATTGTGTCCGGACCCGGTCGTTGCGCGCAAAATCGCGCCGCCGGAATGTTTGAACCCGAACGTGCGCGGCTTATACGCACTCGACACAGGCGAGTCAATTGCGCAGGATTGCCGCATGATCGCCGGTCGGCGCCGCGCTTCACGCCATTGTGAGGCTGTTCGGCGCCGTGATCACGCAGACGTTTTGCAATCGGCGAAGGATGTCACTGGCCCGGCCGAATGGGAACTCCTAGATTCGGGTCAGAGTGGACGCGGCCACGAACAGGCATCGGAGTACAGGATTGGAAATGACGGTGACGGAGCACGACGGCGAACTGGACGGAAAGACGGAGAATCGCTCTGGTTTCCGGCTTTTCGCGCGTCGGTTCCTCCCGGTTCTGGTTATATTGGGAGGATTGTTGCTCGGCTATTTGCTCGGCCTGCACCGTATTCTCTCTCTGGAGGCGATCGTCGACAATCGCGAATATCTGAAATCCTATGTTGGCGACCATGTCTCCATGGCCTCCCTTATCTATTTCATTGTCTATACCGCGGCGGTCGCATTCGCCTTTCCGGCGGCGTCCCTCCTGACGATCCTCGGCGGGTTCCTGTTCGGTTGGTTTTGGGGTGGTGTTTTGACCGCTGTCGCCGCAACCATTGGCGCGACAATTCTTTTCCTTGCGGCGAAGTCGGCGCTTGGCGATCTTTTGAAGAAGAAAGCCGGTCCGGCGGTAAGCCGCGCCGCGGACAATTTTCAGGAGGATGCCTTCGGATACCTCCTCGTGCTGCGCCTCGCGCCGATCTTTCCTTTTTTTGCGGTCAACATTGCTCCGGCCTTTTTCAACGTAAGCCTGCGCACTTATGTGCTTGCGACGCTGATTGGCATCCTGCCCGGCACTTTCGCCTACGCCTATCTCGGCGAGGGGCTCGACAGCGTTATCGTTTCGGCCGCCGCGGCCGGCGAGACCCTCTCCCTGTCCGACATCGTGACTCCGGAACTGACCATCGCCTTCTTCGCATTGGCCGTTATTGCGGCTATACCGCTTGCTGTGAAGAAGTACTGGCGCAAGAACGACGGGTCATCCTGACTCCGTCAGCCGACCGCTTTCATTGTATTCGAGGATTGTTCGATGACCGAGATACTCCGTCCTGACATCTGCGTCATCGGCGCCGGTTCGGGCGGATTGACCGTGGCCGCCGCCGCCGCCGCCTTCGGTGTCAATGTTGTACTGATCGAGGCGGGCAAGATGGGAGGCGACTGCCTGAATTATGGCTGCGTTCCCTCCAAGGCGCTGATCGCTGCGGCCAAACACGCCCACGCGATCGCGGCGGCGCCGGCTTACGGGGTAAAAGCGGTTGAGGCGAATATCGACTTTAGACAAGTTCGCGCTCACATTGAAAGAGCGATCTCGGCCATTGCGCCGAACGATTCCGAAGAACGCTTCACGGCGCTCGGCGTCAAGGTCATCCGCGCCCACGGCCGGTTTACCGGTCCCGACACGGTGGTTGCCGCCAATTATGAAATCCGCGCGCGCCGCTTCGTCGTGGCGACAGGTTCGAAGCCGGCAATTCCGCCTATTCCCGGACTTGAGGACGTCGACTATCTCACGAACGAGACGATTTTCGATAGAACAGCGCCAATGCGGAGGCTCGTCATCATTGGCGGCGGACCGATCGGTCTTGAACTGGCCCAGGCCTATCAACGCCTTGGCTCGCAGGTCACAGTGCTGGAAGCGGCCAGAGCGCTCGGCAAGGAAGACCCTGAGTTGGGCGCAATCGTGCTCGACCGGATGCGCGCAGAGGGCGTGGAGATTGTCGAGGGCGCTACTGTGTCTGAAGTCAAGAAGCGTGGGAGAACTGGCGTCCGGCTCGCCGTGGAGACTGGCGAGGGACTCCGCACGATTGATGGCAGCCATCTTCTTGTCGCCACAGGCCGGGCTGCGGGTGTCGACGATCTCGGGCTTGACGAGGCAGGCGTGCGATATGATGCAAAAGGAATCAAGGTCGGGCGGAACCTCAAGACATCAAACCGCCGCGTCTTCGCGATCGGAGACGTCGCAGGCGGCCTGCAGTTCACCCATGTCGCAAGCTATCATGCGAGCCTCGTCATCAAGCAGATCCTGTTCAGGACGCCGGCGAGGGAAGACGCATCGATCATTCCGCGCGTGACCTTTACCGATCCGGAGCTTGCCCATGTCGGCCTTACAGAGGAGCAGGCGCGGGCGGTGAACAAATCGATCCGGGTGCTGCGCTGGCCCTATGCAGAGAACGACCGCGCCCAGGCCGAAGGCCTGACCGACGGGCATATCAAGCTCATCGTCGATTCCGGTAGTCGCATCGTCGGTGTATCGATCGTTGGCGCCGGCGCCGGCGAGATGATCAATCTCTGGACGCTGGCCGTCAGCCGAAAAATGAAACTTGGCGATGGCCGCGACTACATTCCTCCTTATCCCACCATGAGCGAGATCGGCCGGCGGGCGATCGTGGCAAGCTACCTGCCGCTTACGCGCAAGCCGCTGGTGCGCCGGATCATCCGTTTTCTGCGCCGCTTCGGTTAGCTGGTTTCGTCATTCGCCGAAAAGGTCTATACCGCTGTAAGTATTGAACGAACAGCTTCAGTCATGAACATGCAACGACAGGAATTCAGCGGTGAGAAGCAGGTTCGCGGAACAGGCAGTGGCGAGAAACCGCGTCACAGCCTGTCCAGCAAGCTGCTGCTGCTGACAATTCTCTTTGTGATGATCGCAGAAGTTCTGATTTTCGTGCCGTCGGTGGCCAACACGCGGGTGCGCTGGCTGGAGGATCGGTTGCGCACGGCGGCGGGGGCCAGCATCGTTATCGAGGGATGGGAGAATATGGATCTGCCGCGGCCGATCCAGGACGGCGCCTTGATGGCGACCGGCACCAAGTCGATCGCCCTCAAGACCGGCGGCATGTCCCGGCTTATCGCCAGTTCCGACATGCCTGCGGAGGTCGATCAGCAATTTGATCTTGCCGAAGCCGGCCCGCTGACGGCGATCGGGGACGCCTTCGCCACTCTGTTTTCGGGTGAGGACCGTATTATCCGTGTGTATGGTCCGGTGAGCGGAACCGACATGGTCATCGATGTGGTCATGGAAGAGGCGCCGCTGCGTCGCGCTATGTTCATCTACGGCCGCAATGTCCTGGCGCTGTCGCTGATCATTTCTTTCATGACGGCGGGACTGGTGTTTGTCGCCATCAACACGATGATGATTCGCCCCATTCGGCGCATGACGGCGAGCATGGAAGCGTTTTCCCGCGAGCCGGACAATCCGGCCAGAATCATCCAGCCCAGCCGGTCTGGCGACGAACTGGGAATTGCCGAAAAGCATCTTGCCGGCATGCAGGAGACCCTGCAGCAAACCCTGAAGGAACAGCAGCATCTGGCCAATCTTGGTCTGGCCGTCTCCAAGATCAATCATGATATGCGCAATATTCTGGCTTCCGCGCAACTGATATCGGACCGCCTGACGGAGGTTGACGATCCGGTGGTCAAGCGCTTTTCGCCCAAACTGTTGCGCGCGATTGATCGCGCCGTCTCTTATACGCGCGACGTTCTCGATTACGGTCGGGCGCGCGAAGCTGACCCGAACAAGCGGCTGGTGCGCCTCGACATGCTGGTTTCCGACGTGCGCGATCTGCTGATCATCGATCCCGAGATCGCCGGAGACAAGGCGCATGACGACAGCGTCGCCGTGGAGTTCGTAAACGATGTCGAGAATGGTTTCGAGATCGTCGCCGACAGCGAACAACTGTTTCGCGTCGTCCACAATATCTGCCGCAATGCGCTCGAGGCGCTGAAAGCGTCAAACAGCAGCGATCCGTCGGTCATTCGCCGTATCACGGTGTCGGCGCGCCGCGACGGGTGCAACGCGATCATCGATATCGACGACACCGGTCCGGGCATGCCGGCAAAGGCGCTTGAAAATCTGTTCAAGGCGTTTCACGGATCAGCGCGCGCCGGTGGAACAGGGCTTGGCCTTGCGATTTCCGACGAGTTGGTGCGCGCGCATGGAGGCGCAATTCGTCTCGTCGACAAACCGGAGCCCGGAACCCGCTTCCGCATCACCCTTCCCGAGCAGCCGGTTGGCGGCGCTTCCCGTCTTTCCGCCACGCCGGCAGGCGCAGCAGGCAAAGGTGACTGATCGGCGCGGATCGGAAGTTCTGAGGGTGTGTGTAGCGAACAATTTTTTAGTCTGGCGGCGCTTGCATTCCCGTCACGAAAGGATTAGGTAGCCGTCTCGCGGACGGCAAACCGTCCCGCAACGCGCGCTCGTAGCTCAGCTGGATAGAGCACCAGACTACGAATCTGGGGGTCGGGAGTTCGAATCTTCCCGAGCGCGCCATAAAATTAAGG
>BRLC01000002.1 GCA_024343425.1 Rhizobiaceae bacterium MnEN-MB40S | reverse complement strand
GGCTCTAGAGCCACTTCTTGTTGTGCAGCCGCCATGGACCAAGAGACAGGCGATAGCTGTTGATGGGAACCGAATGTGTCGCGAAACGTCGCTTCCAGCTGGAATCGCCCGTCATGATGTCGACGCGGCGCTTTCCGAGATCGATCGCGACGCGACAGAGTTCGACCATCAAAAGCAGGCCGGGCGAGGCATGGGAGAATTCCGGATCATAGGCGATCTTCGAGCCGAAAAGCGTATCCTGGTGGACGTAGAACAAGGCGGAGACGACCCGTTTGTCGCCGCATGTGAGCGTAACAGCGCCGGATTTCCCGGGCAGGTCCTCGCTGAAGGATTGAAACCAGTGTTCCGTTTCCGGCTGGGATATCCAGCCCCTGTCTCCAGAGCGCTCCATGGCCCAGTCGCGCTTCACGTCGAATATCCAGGAAATCTCGGATCTCAGATCGGAGTCCGCGCCATGCAGGTTGAATTTCGTTTCTCCAAGTTGCGACAACCTGTTGAAATATAAACGGTATCTCTTGCGGCTTTTGGCCGGTTTGTCGGCGAAATAGGCGTCCCGATCGGCATAGTTTTTCAGGTCTGCCTCGAGCGCCGGATGCTCGCTGGAATCGACAGGCCCCATACTGGAAAGGATCGCATTGAGACTGGAATCTTCCCGCACGATCGAGGCTTTCAGCTTGCGTGCAAACGGAATGGATCGGACATGCCTGGCGAACTGACTCGCAATCACGTCGACATCCGCCTCCGGCGCGATGAGCACGTCGTCATAGAGCGGCGTCAGCGACGTCAGCCATTTCAGCGTCGAGGTGCCGATGCGGTCGCGCTGCTGTATCATCGGGGCTGCAAAGACGAGCTCGCCCGACTGTCGCATCGTGACGATATGAAGCGAATTCGATCGCGCCTTTCGATGGCGCGCCCAGTTCAGCATCACAGCGCGATGATCGTTGAAAAACGCCTTGGCGTAACACCGGGCGTGCAGGGCGTCCCATTCCGGGCGAAGCGCCTCCAGCGCCTGCTGGCTTCGGATGATGTCGACGGTCGGATTCATCTTCACTTGGCTATCAGAAAGTGGTCGCGCGGAACAGGGAGGAGGGCAGGAAGGTTCGCCGGAACGGCGGTTTTCGAAGCGGGTGAAATTCGGCGCCCAGTGCCTCCAGCCGGCGTTCGTTTCGAACCAGGTCGGCTTCGTCGCGACCCATGATCATCATCCGGCATCGCGCCTGGCCAGGCTCCGCCTCTCCAAACGCCGGGTCGAATGTCGACACGGGAACCAGCCAGCCGGCGTCGAACGCCGGGCGGCAGCGGGCAAGAAAGGACGACAGACCATGATCGATGAAACAGAATGCGAGCCTGCCGCAGGTCATTCCGCGCGGTTCCGCCAACGCGTCGAAAAGATAGCCGAAGGCCGAACTCGACGTCATCCGGAAGTTGAGGTCGATCGCCCAGGCGCGGCCGGCGTGATCGACCAGTATGTCGAAACCGGCCAGACCGAAATAGCCGCGTTCACGGCCCGCTTCGGCGACGGTGCGCGCAAGGTCAAGAACCGCAGCCGGGGGCGCGTCTGCGGTGTTGATCAGATTGCCGACATGGACGCCGTTCCTCATGCAGATCTGTCTGCTGGAACCGGAGGATCGGGGCGGCGCTCCGCGCAGGATTTCATAGCGCACGCTCCAGTTTGCAGCCGCCTGGACGTAGTCTTCGACGATGACGCGATCCGCGCTGGAGAATTTTTTATAGGCCCGGGGCAGGTGGCGTCTCTTGCGGCAGATCGCGACATCGGTCGCGCCGCCATTGGGCTTGTCCGTCGCCACTTTCAGAACGGTCGGCGTCTTCAGCCCAAGCGCCGCCGCCTCGTCGAACGGGTCGAGAATCCTGCGCGCCGGCGCGCCGTGAGGCCCCGCCAGTTCGCCGAGATTGGACTTGTCGTTGACAAAGCGGATCGTTTCGTCGCGGATCGCCGGATCGCATCCGTCAAACAGGCCCGGCGGATTGGCGTGCTGGAAAACCGGCATCAGGCCCGAAGCCGCTATCGCCGTCACCTGCCCGATATAGTCCTGACGGTTCCTGTAGGTGATGACGTTCCCGCCGATGCTGAGGCCGCAGTCGCGCATGGCGGACTGGCTGTTGGGCGACATGGTCGATTCGTGAACAAGCATCGGCATGTCGTCCGCCACGGCCACAAGCCCCGCCGTCATGAATTCGATGGTGTTCAGATCATCGATCACCCACTCGCTCATCTCCTCCATGAGCCTCGGCGCGATGAACACGCCTTCTCCGAAGATACGCCGCATTCTTGTCTGCGATGACTGGGTCACGCCTTGCCGTCTCCTCCGCGACTGGCCACGCGGTAGCGCTGCTGTCGCTTCATTCGCTTGAATTTCCTGTGCCATTGATGATGCGGGACCAAGCGCCGGATCCGCTTTTCCCGGTCGTATCGCGCGAAGGCCTTCGTCAGATAGTCCACCGCCGGCGAAGACGGCTTTCGCTCGATGTACGCCTGGCGGAGCTTGGTCAGGTCGGATATCGATCCTTCACCGGTCACGCGCACCCGCGCCGGATCGACCGGCGCCCGGCTGAAGGTCGGCGCGCGGTCAAACCCGTCGAGCACGTCCAGCGCCATCAGCATGAAGGTGCAATCCTCGCACACTCCGCAATTGTCGACCGAATAGTCGCAGACCCGCAGATTGGCCATCAGGTCGGGCTCATCGATAATCCGCGCCACCTTGAACAGCCGGTCGACAAGGCCATGGTGCTCGATGCGGGCGCCCGGCGTTCCGAACAGCGGGTCGAGCGCCGGGTGCGAGCCCCATCGCCTGTTCCAGGAGGATTCGTCCGCGGAAGAGGCGATGAGCTGGTTTTCGAGGCGGTCGGCGAGCATGTGCCTGACGGCGGCAAGCAGCGCGCCGTGATATTCGACCCATCCGATCAGCCGGTCCGAGACGCGCCGGATATCCGTGTGGACGATAAACGGCTCCAGTCCGTACCGGGCGCCGACCTGCTTCACCACGTCGTCGAGATGGTTGGCCTGGCGCGTGTCGTCGATGTCGACGTCTGCGCCGACAAGCGTGACGAGGGCGTCAAGACGATCGCTCGCGTCTGCCAGCGAAAAAGACGAATCGACGCCGCCGGAGTAGAAAACGCCGCTGCCGCGGCCGTCGGGGTATTGGCGTGTCGTCGCTTCCGCGTGAACCTTGACGGGTCTGTATCCCGGATACCAGCGGCAAAGCAACTCCTGGATTTTCTGGCCATTGTCCAGAAGCGCCTGATCCACGGGGCTGTGTATATGGAGATCGACGCCGATTTCCATCGCAGGGACGAGGCCGAGGCAGAACAGGGCGTCGCCGCTCTTTCGCAGAGGATACCCAGGGCAGGAAAAATAGCTTGTCCGGCGCGCATTGCCCCACGCAAAGCTAACGTCAACCCGGTCGGACGGGGCGTCAGGTCCATCGAAGGACAGGTTCAGTGGCGGTAACACGTGGTCGATCCCGATCGGTAGTCTGCCATGATTTTACAGGTGTCCGTCCGGCCTGTTCAATGTGCGTCCGGCACGGAGTCCAGAAAGGTCATGATCGTGTCCGGAAGACCGCCGAGATGCAGAATCGGCGCATGACCCTGGCCGGGAACCGCCACCGAACGCATGCCCGAATGCCTTTCCGCCATCAGCCGAACCGATTCCTCGGAGAGCAGTTTCGAATGCTCGCCCCGCAAGGTCATCAGCGGCACGGCGCCGAGACCGTCGAATTGCGGCCACATCGTCGGCAGCGGCGCGTTCAGATTGATCTCGCGCAACATGTCCGCGATCGCCGGATCGAAATTGCCGACCAGCCGGCCGTCCTTTTCGACGAAGGTCGCCTCGGCGTAGTCGACCCAGTCTTCTTCGCTCAGAACGGGAAAGGATTTGCCATAGGCCTCCTTCATCATCGCCGTCGCCTCGGCCATGGAACTCGGCTGATTTCTATGGTCGTGATAACTCATGATCTGCGCCAGGCCTTCGCCGTCGATCACCGGCCCGGCGTCATTGAATATGGCGGCCTTGATCGCGCCCGGCCGGGTCGCTGCAAGCGCCATGATGATCAGGACTCCGCGGGAGGTTCCGAGAAACACGCCGTGCGGAACGTCGAGCGCCGTACAGCCCGCGACGATGTCCTCGGCTTCCGTCAGGATATTGTAATGCTTCCTGTCCTTGTCCCATTCCGAACCGCCGCGCCCGCGATAGTCGAAACAGACAACCCGTCGGGGCGTTGTCTCGTGTCCACTGATCAGCAGGGCCAACTGGTGGAAATCCGCGCTGTTGCGCGTGAGTCCGGGCAGGCAGATCAGTGGCGTACGGTCGCGTGTTGCGGGATTGTCCCGGCCGTAAACACGCGCGTGAAGCCTCAATCCGTCCGATGCCGAATAGGTGACGGACTGGTATCCGCTATCGGTGTCAGCTTGCATAAATTCCCCTCAGGCTTCGAAGACTGGCTGTCTGGCGCCAAGGGAATAGAACAATTTCTCAGCGACGGCCATATCGCAGATCGCTCACGATATCCGCGTCCTGTCCCAGCCGGGTCTTGTAGACCTGATAGTTTTCCATCACCCGCTGCACATAATTGCGGGTCTCGGGATAGGGAATGCTTTCGACCCAGTCGACGACCTCGTCGATCGACTTGCCGCGGGGGTCGCCAAAACGCTGTATCCACTCCGTCGAGCGGCGCGGGCCGGCATTGTAGGCGACGAAGGTGAGGATATAGGAGCCGCCGAAATCGGAGATGTGTTCGCCAAGATAGTGCGCGCCGAGCGTGGCGTTGTAGGCGGCGTCGCTGGTAAGGCGCGATTCGGAGTAGGAGAGGCCATGCTTGCGCGCCACGAGTTTCGCCGTCGACGGCAACAACTGCAGCAGGCCGCGCGCATTGGCGCCGCTGACCGCAGCCGGATCGAAGGCGCTTTCCTGCCGGGCGATCGCGTAGGCCAGCGCCTTGCCGGACCCGCCGATATTGGCGTTGGCGGGAATGACCCCGACCGGAAAGGCGAGCGCCGCGACGTCGGAATTGCGGGCGAAGGCGGCCTTTCCGACGAGCAGGGACATGCGATGATCGCCCTCGCGTTCGGCCATGGCCGTCAGCAGCGCAATTTCTCCCGGACTGTCGAGTTCCTCGGCAAGGGACAGATAAAGCCGCGTCGCCCGATAGCCGTGCCCGGCGTCGTTGAGGCGCTTGATGGCGAGAACGGATTCGCGTTGGGAAAACCTCTGGCGTTCCGCCGGCGTGGGCGAGGGGTAGTCGATCCGGATCGACTTGCGGTTCAGTTTCGCCGACGCAAGCTGGCCGTAATAGGTTCCGGGATATTCTGCGGCCTTGGCGAAGAGCGCATTGGCGGAGCCCGGTCCGCCTTTTTCGGCCGCCCTGCCGAGCCAGTAGAAGAAGCGCGATCGCGAGATCGGCGAGGCGGATCGATCGAGCCCGGCCTGGAAGTGGCGCGCCGCCGTCTTTCCGTCGTTGAGCCCGCGCAGCGCGTACCAGCCGGCGTGCCATTCGGCGTCAACATAGTCGCCGGCGTCCGTGGCCGTGTGCTGCGAAGCGACCTTGTATGCGAGCCGGTAGTCGCCTTTTTCGGCGAGCGATCGGGAAACGATGCGCTGCTCGGTCCACCATTCGTGCGTGTCGACCAGCGCGTCGGCGTTGCGCGGGGCCTTCAGAAGCCAGGTCGCCGCGGTCTCGTATTTGTCCGCCTGCCGGTAATATTTCGCGCGGGCGTGAATATAAAGCGGGTCGCGATGCCACCTCGAATCGACGGCGTCCAGCAGTTTGCCCGTATTGCCGCTGCGCTGGCTGAGACCCGCGCGGGCATTGAAGAGCGATTGAGCCTTGGCGAGACCCTCGACCCTCTCCGCCTGGGACACGCGGTCCCTGTAAAGCAGCATATCCATTCGCCGCTTGTGGTCGGCTTGCGTCAGCAGGCCGGAAAACTCGGACTTCACGAGATTTTCGGTCGAGCGATCGAGCGCTCTCGTGCGCCAGAGGTTGGAAATCACCTTGGCCGCCTTCTTCGAATCGCCGGTCGCCTGCAGCGCGCGGGCAAACGCGATCGAGCCATCGACCGTTTCCGGCGTCGAGTTTCCGAAAGCCGCGACGACCTGCCGCGCGGTCGCCTTGCGGTCGCGGTATTCTTCGTAAAGCGCCTCTTCCGAATTGCCACGCAGGGAGTTCAGCCCAGGCCAGCCTTGCAGTTCGCGGGAGGCCGCCGCGATGTCTGCGGAGGGAACGCCCTTGGCGCCCGACACGGCGATCGCCCAGGTCAGGATGTGGTTGTCGAGCGATCCGCGGGGCAGGCTGTCGCGCATCGCCCGCGCCTTGTCGATCTGATCCGCCTTCAGCGCATCGAGACCGGCTTTCAGCTTCGGCGAGACAGCTGCGGGGCTTGCTGTGCGCGGTATCGATGCGGTGGTCTCGTAGGAAGGCGAGGCTTCCTCGGCGACGAAAGCGCGATCCACAGATGGTCGCGGCGTCGGCACCGGCACGTCTTCCAGCAGCGTCATCGCGAAACCGGGTCCGGATGTGGCGAGCATGGCGGTTGAAATCATCAAAGTCGCTGTGAGGCGTCGTGTCATGGCTTTATCTGACCGTAAAAATGCGGCGTAAGTCGGGATGCATGCCCGGCTTTTCCAACCGGGGATCGTCAGGACTGAGGGTCTCAGACTTCGATGAAAAGAGCGTTAATGGAAAGTTTCCCCTATCAAAAACGCGCGCGGTTAGCGCTTGCGATGGCAGGTGAGCGGGACTATGGTGCAGCGCCTTTCGGCCTGATGGCCGAGCGGGTTAGAAAAGACGTCCCTCGTTGTAAAAAGGGGAATGTCGGAACTGTCAGGAGATGAGATGTTCACAGGGTCACTCCCAGCGCTTGTCACGCCGTTCGACGAGAATGGCGCGCTGGACGAACCGGCATTCCGCGCTTTCGTGGAATGGCAGATTTCAGAAGGAAGCAATGGTCTTGTGCCTGTCGGCACGACCGGTGAATCCCCGACCCTGAGCCACGATGAACACAAACGTGTCGTCGAGATTTGCGTGGAAGTTGCGAACAAGCGCGTGCCGGTCATCGCCGGAGCCGGTTCGAACAGCACGCGCGAGGCGGTTGAGCTGGCGAAGCACGCAGAAAGCGCCGGCGCCGACGGCGTGCTCGTTGTAACGCCGTACTACAACAAGCCCAACCAGAGGGGCCTTTACGAGCATTACTCGGCGATCGCCCGCGCCACTTCGCTGCCGATATTCATCTACAATATTCCCGGCCGCTCGGTGATCGACATGAGCGTAGAGACCATGGCTACGCTCTCCGGCGAGTTCGACAATATCGTCGGCGTCAAGGACGCGACGGCGAAGATGGATCGCGTATCGCTTCAGCGGCTTGCCTGCGGCGTGGATTTCATCCAGTTGTCGGGCGAGGACGCTACTGCGCTAGGCTTTAACGCGCATGGCGGAGTGGGCTGCATCTCGGTAACCGCAAATGTCGCGCCGCGCCTTTGCTCCGAATTCCAGGCGGCGACGCGGAATGGAAACTACGCGCTGGCGCTGGAATATCAGGACCGGTTGATGCCGCTTCACCAGGCTCTGTTCATCGAACCGAACCCGGCGGGCGCGAAATACGCGCTCAACAAGCTCGGCCACATGGCCGATTCCCTGCGCAGACCGCTTGTATCGGTCGCTCCGGAGACGCGCGCGATCATTGACGATGCAATGCGCCACGCCGGTCTCCTGAACTGAAAAATCCCAGGAGAATTCGCAAGACATGGCTAAAGGGGCGAAACCCCGGGGAAGGATTGCCGCTGAAAACCGCAAG
The DNA here is from genome assembly GCA_024343425.1 of Rhizobiaceae bacterium MnEN-MB40S. Taxonomy (GTDB): domain Bacteria; phylum Pseudomonadota; class Alphaproteobacteria; order Rhizobiales; family Rhizobiaceae; genus Flavimaribacter. Next base: position 464,307 of record BRLC01000002.1, on the reverse strand, counting down.
GCCCGGTACAACTACGAAATCATCGAAACTTTCGAGGCCGGGCTGGTTCTGACCGGCACCGAGGTCAAGAGCCTGCGGCAGGGCAAGGCCAATATCGCCGAGTCCTACGCGACCGAGGAAAACGGCGAGATCTGGCTGATCAACTCGCATATCCCGGAATACCTGCAGGCGAACCGCTTCAACCACGAGCCGCGGCGACATCGCAAGCTGCTTCTGAATGCGCGCGAAGTCCGCAAGCTCATCGGCGCGGTGCAGCGCGAAGGCATGTCGCTGGTGCCGTTGAAGATCTATTTCAACGACCGTGGCATCGCCAAGCTGGAACTGGCGCTGGCGCGCGGCAAGAAGCAGCACGACAAGCGCGAGACCGAAATGAAGCGCGACTGGGACCGTCAGAAGGCGAGGCTTCTGCGCGATCGCGGGTAGTTTCGCACCCGAATCAATGTTTCAACGGATTGAATCAAGTCTCAGAAATTGCGGCGTTAATCCTGAACGCGGCGCGACTTGATCCAATGATACGCTAGCCGCATTTGCCGCAGAGGCGTTGTGCAAGATACTGAAGCCGGATCGGCGTGTTTGCGCCGACCCGAAATTGGCGGCGATCAGAGCGCCGCGATGACCTGGATTTCGACGGTGAACTGAGGCGCGGCGAGTTTCGATTCCACGCAGGCGCGGCCGGGCGTTGCGCCGGGGACGACCCAGGCGTCCCAGACCTCGTTCATTTCATTGAAGCCTGCCATGTCGGACAGCCAGATCGTGGCGATCAGCAATTTTTCCTTTGACGTGCCGGCTTCAGCCAGAAGTTCATCGATACGGGCGAGAATGTCTTTTGTCTGGTCCGCTACGGAAGCGCCGGGAGCGCGCAGCGCGACCTGGCCGGCGGTGTAAACCGTATTGCCGTGCACGACAGCCTGGCTCATCCGCGCGCCAACGTCTATCCGTTTGATGTCACTCATCATGTTCTCCTTGTTCGTAACGATGAAATGGGCGGAACCCGCCGCTTGGGATGCATCCTTCTGGGCAATGCCCGTCAGGATGTCAACGTAGCGCCGCGCTCTTTCAGCGGGAGAGCAAAGAGCCTTCCGGCTCGCGCCACGGCGTCATCAACGCCGGCCAGTCGCAGGCAGTGCCAAGCCATCGCGTGGTCGCTGGAGGTGACAGGCAATCCCGTCGCGGCCTCTATCTCCGGCAATCGTTCGGCGAGCCTGAGAGACGTGCACGAAATGAAAACGGCGTCCAGTGGCGTGGCTTCCGCGAGCGCGGCGACGCCTTGCGCGATCGAATCGAGATCGATGCGCGCGGCCTCGCGATCATCCATCTTGTTGTAGGTGCCGAATGCCGCCACATGCACGCCGCGATCTTCAAGATAGGCGCGGACGATCTCGTTGACGGCCGGCTCGTACGGGGTGATGACGCCGATGCGCCGGGCCTCGAAGGCGCGGAATGCGGCGAGCGCCGCGGTGATGGGCGTGGTGCATTCTATGCCCGGTCGAACCTTGCGGATTTCGCGGAAGATGGCGTCCTCGCCCATCGCCATGGTGGCGGCGGTGCAGCCGAACCCGATCACGTCGAGATCAAGACCGGGCATGATGAGTTCGGTGGCGGGCGCGATGCGTGGTCCGATGGCTCTGAGCGTTTCCGGGGTTATATCTGCGTCGTTAAACACGCGGGTGCAGTAGAGCCCTATCCCGGTTGCCGGCATAAGCGTCCGGTATTCGTATTCCATGGTCTGGTCCGTGGCCAGAACGATCAATCCGATCGCGGCGCGGGAGGCGACGCCGCCGTCGAGCGTGCAGGGCAGGGTTCCAATGTCAAGGAAGTCGGCGACATCAAGGGTCATTGCAGTCTCCTCAGCCATCATTGATCGAAGCGAGATCGAGCGCCGGCGCGCGCCCGGCCACCGCATCTGCGAGAATGCGCGCCGAACCGTGGGACATTGTCCAGCCGATGTGGCCGTGGCCAGTGTCGTAGTAGAGGTTGGCGTGTTTTCGGCGGCCGATATAGGGCAGATTGGTGGGGGTCATGGGCCGCAGGCCCGCCCACATATGAGGCCTGTCATGGGCGGCCCCGTCCGGATAGAGTTCCCGCACGACATCGGCCATAAACCGGAAATCCTCCGGCCGGTGGCTGCGGTCGTGGCCGGCAATTTCTGCAGTGGCTGTCACCCGAACCTGATCGCCGAAACGTGATACCGCGACGAGATTTTCCTCGTCGACCGAGCCGACGGTGGGCGGGTTGGGATTGTTGCCGACAGGAAGGGTCAACGAATACCCTTTGACCGGATAAATCGGCAGGGGGTCGCCGATCGTGCGCGAGAGGAATGGGCTGCCATTGCCGAGCGCCATGACGTAGAGGTCGGCTTTCAGCGTTTCCCCGTCGGTGTGGACAGCGGTGATCCTGTCTCCTTCGGCGACGAGCGCAGTGACGGTTTCGCCGGTGCGGATTTCCGCGCCGTTCCGCTTGATATGCTCGGCAAGTCCGGTGGTGAATTTATGGCAACTGCCGCTTTCGTCCGTAGGGCAATAAACGCCGCCTGCAATCTTGTGGCCGACAGCCGACAATGCAGGCTCAAGCTCCAGAACTTGCGTCCGGTCGAGTACGTCGATGCGGTGTCCCAGCTCTTCCATGATGCGCATGTGCTGGACGCCGGCTTCGAGTTTCGCCGGATCACGGTAGAAATAGAGGATGCCCCGATCCACGCGATCATAGTCTATCTGCGTGTCGCGGATAGTCTCGTGAAGAACCGTCTGGGAATAGGAGGCAAGGCGATATTTGCGCTCCGTGTTATGCGCCGATCGGGATTGCGTGCACTGGGCGAGGAATTTGAGGGACCAGCTCCAAAGGTTCGGATCGAGCGAAGGTTTGAATCGAATGGACTGGTTTGGAGACACCAGGGATTTCAGCATGGTCATCGGCGCAGACGGCGAGGACCAGGTAAACGAGTGGCCGGGCGCGATCAGACCGGCGTTTCCCCAGCTTGTTTCTGAACCGACCGTGTCGTTCTTTTCAATGACGGTGACCTGGTGTCCGTCCTTTTGAAGTTCATAGGCTGCGGTGATGCCGACGACGCCGCCGCCAAGAACTGCAATCTGCATGCGTGTCTCCAGTGCCGATCAATCGGATGACGCCCGGATTGCAGCCAAGTATGGATTGACGGCGCTGTCAACGTCCGGATTGCGAGAGCAGATCGGAGATTTGCCCAAAGACCTGATGAAACATGGGCTCTGTCAACCGGCCGGTATTGGTGTTGTAGCGCGAGCAGTGATAGCTGGACACGATCGAAAGGCCGCCAATCTCGGTTTCGCCGCCGTGGCTGAAGGGATGGGCGGCGACCCGTCCGCCAAGCGCCCGGATCGTCGAGTCATGGGCGATCTTGCCGAGGGTCAGAATGACCCGGAGATTTTGCATGATGTCGAGGGACGACAGCAGGAACTGCCTGCAGGTGTTTATTTCGCCGGACGTCGGCTTGTTTTCCGGCGGCACGCAACGCACCGAGTTGGTAATGGCCGTGTCGATCAGTTCAAGTCCGTCGTCGGGACGGGCTTCGAACCGGCCTTTCGACAAACCGAACTTGTTCAAGGTCGCATATAGCAGATCGCCTGCGTAATCGCCGGTAAACGGGCGTCCCGTCCGGTTTGCGCCGCGCAGGCCAGGGGCGAGGCCGACAACCAGGAGCCTGACGTCGTTCGGACCGCCGGCAGGGTACCAGGTGTCGACAGGCGCATTGTGCCAATCAGGGTGCGAAAGCCGGTGGCTTGCGATGAAGTCATGCAGGCGGGGGCAAAGCGGACAATCGCGCGGAGGGTCGATCAGTGTCGTCATGTCGACGACTATTTACGAAGCGTAGCGGGACTCGCAATCGGTGAAGCGAAAAAAATGGCGGTTGTTGTGGATTAAACCAGGCCGCAATCAGTGCTGCAGGTCGTACTCTTCTTCATCCATCATCGGCGCGCGCGAAGTCCGCTCCGACGCTGCGCGTCCGACTTCGTCCTTCAGGTCTGCAAGGTCGATAAAATTGTCGGCCTGGCGACGCAGTGCGTCGGCGATCATGACCGGTTGCGTTGCGAGGGTGGAGACGACCGAAACCTTGCGTCCGCGCCGTTGCAGGGCGGAAACCAGGCTGGCGAAATCGCCATCGCCGGAGAAGATCACCAGATGATCGACCGTGCTTGCCTGCTCCATGGCGTCGACGGCGAGTTCGATATCCATGTTGCCCTTGATCTTGCGTCGACCGCTTACGTCGGTAAATTCCTTGGCTGGCTTGGTAACCACGCGGTAGCCATTGTAGTCGAGCCAATCGATCAGCGGACGAATGGAGGAATATTCCTGGTCTTCCACGACAGCCGTGTAGTAGTAGGCGCGAAGGAGATAACCACGTTGGTTAAAAGCTGTAAGAAGTTTACGGTAATCTATATCGAATCCGAGGCTTTTCGCTGTTGCATAAAGATTAGCCCCGTCAATAAAGAGAGATATTTTTTCGCGAGAATCAAACATTTATAATCCTGTAGTTGATTTTTAATGAGAGTAAATCATAAAACAGAAATTAGAAAGAGTATATCTAACAGTTTTTAACATAACGGTTGAACTAAAGCATCAAAAGAAACTACACATAGTAAAAAGACATTACGCAGCAACCTGTCACGCATGTCCCACACAGACATATTTTTGTGTTCGCAAAGAGGCAAGCGTTTTTGCAGAATTTTATTGCTATCGGCAACGAAGAAAGCCGTTTCAACAGGCCGATACCTGAATATCGCCCAATTCGCTTGAAAAACTGGAGATTAAGGAGTATCTGGCTCCATAATCCCTGAACGAACGATTTAACAAAGGACAGGCCATGGCCCGCGTCACCGTCGAAGACTGTATCGACAAAGTAGACAACCGTTTCGATCTCGTGCTGCTCGCCAGCCACCGCGCCCGTCAGGTTTCCCAGGGCGCCATGATCACGGTCGATCGTGACAACGACAAGAACCCCGTCGTTGCATTGCGCGAAATCGCCGACGAGACACTGTCTCCGGGCGACCTGAAGGAAGACCTCATCCATTCCCTGCAGAAGCATGTGGAAGTGGACGAGCCGGAGCCCGATCCGGCGTCCCTTCTCGAGACGACCGATCAGGCCGCTGCTCCGGAAGTCGTCTCTGCAGAAGATGCGCCGCAGCCGGAAGTCGAGGGCGTTGCTTTCGATCGCATGTCCGAAGAAGATCTGCTTGCAGGCATCGAAGGACTTGTGCCGCCGGAAAAAAGCGACGACTATTGAACCACTTCGGTGGTGTTACAATATGAGCAACATTCGGTGCGCCGGGGTCCTTTCCGGCGCATTTTTCTTTTGGTCGGGCAGGGTTCCCGTCATGCCTGATTGTGTGGAGTTATACGGTCAATGATGCGTCAGTACGAGCTCGTCGAGCGCGTGCACAAATACAAGCCTGACGTCAATGAAGCCCTGCTGAACAAGGCTTACGTCTACGCCATGCAAAAGCACGGCAAGCAGACGCGGGCGAGCGGCGATCCCTACATCTCGCATCCTCTCGAGGTCGCCGCGATTCTGACCGATATGCATCTGGATGAATCGACCATAGCGGTCGCCTTGTTGCATGACACAATCGAGGATACGACCGCCACGCGCGACGAGATAGACGAGCTATTCGGAGAGGATATCGGCGCGCTGGTCGAGGGACTGACCAAGATCAAGAAGCTCGATCTGGTCACCAAGCGCGCCAAGCAGGCGGAAAACCTCCGCAAACTGCTCCTCGCTGTCTCCGACGACGTGCGCGTGCTGCTCGTCAAGCTCGCCGATCGTCTGCACAATATGCGTACGCTGGACCATGTGGCCCCCGACAAGCGTGCGCGCATCGCCGAGGAGACGATGGACATCTATGCGCCGCTGGCGGGGCGTATGGGCATGCAGGATATGCGCGAGGAGCTTGAGCAGCTTTCGTTCCAGCATCTCAACAAAGAGGCCTTCGAAACCGTGTCGTCGCGGCTCGAGGAGTTGACGAAGAAAAACAAGGGCATCATCAAGAAGATCGAGACGGAGTTGGAGGAGCTCTTTGTCGAGAAGGGTTTGAAGGCGAAGGTCAGCGGCCGGCAGAAGAAACCCTATTCGATCTTCCGCAAGATGCAGTCCAAGTCTCTGTCCTTCGAACAATTGTCGGACCTCTACGGTTTTCGCATCATCGTAGACGATCTGGACGACTGCTATCGCGCTCTTGGCATCGTCCATACGCGATGGTCCGTCGTTCCTGGCCGCTTCAAGGACTACATCTCCACGCCGAAGCAGAATGACTACCGCTCCATTCACACGACCATCATCGGGCCGTCCCGGCAACGCGTGGAACTGCAGATCCGCACCGAGCGGATGCACGAGATCGCCGAATACGGCGTCGCCGCCCACGCTCTCTACAAGGACAATGTCGGCAACGCCGCGCTTCCTGAGGATTCCAGAGCCTATTCCTGGCTGCGGCGTACGATCGAACAATTGTCCACCGGCGATAATCCCGAAGAATTTCTCGAACACACCAAGCTGGAGCTGTTTCACGATCAGGTGTTCTGCTTCACGCCAAAGGGTCAACTGATCGCCCTGCCGCGCGGCGCCACTCCGATCGATTTCGCCTATGCGGTTCACACCGACATTGGAGACACCTGCGTGGGCGTGAAAATCAACGGCCGGATCATGCCGCTGGTCACCCGTCTCAGCAATGGCGACGAGGTGGAAATCATTCGCTCGGGCGTGCAGGTGCCGCCGCCGGCCTGGGAAGAGATCGTCGTGACCGGCAAGGCGCGGCACGCCATTCGCCGCGCAACCCGCGCGGCTGTGCGCAAGCAGTATTCCGGCCTCGGTTTCCGGATCATCGAACGGGCCTTCAGCCGGGCGGGAGAGGTCTTCACGCGCGACGACCTGAAGGCGGTGCTGCACCGGATCGGATACAAGGACGTGGAAGACGCCATCGCCGCGGTCGGTCGCGGCGAATTGTCGTCCAGAGACGTGTTGCTGGCGATCCATCCGGATCACAAGAGCGAACGCATGACGATCAAGCAATCTCCCTCCGACGAGGGCTGGTTCAATCTGCGCAGCGCCGCCGGCATGATCTTCCGTGTGCCGGGCCGATCAAAGGCGCGCAAGGATGCGAAGGACCGGGCTGTCGACGACGCGCTGCCGATCCGGGGTGCTGGCGGAGAATTGCCGGTCTCCTTCGGTAAGGGCGGCGCTGTGCCCGGAGACCGCATCGTCGGCATTATGGAGCCGGGGCAGGGCATTACGATCTATCCGATCCAGTCTTCCAAACTCACCGAGTTCGACGACACGCCGGAGCGCTGGATCGACGTGCGCTGGGATATCGACCAGGCCGGCGACAGAAGGTTCAACGCCCGCGTCACCGTCAATGCCTTGAACGAGCCCGGAACGCTCGCAGACGTGGCGCAAACGATCGCTGCGAGCGACACCAACATCAACATGCTGACGATGGTCAGGGTGGCCGACGATTTCACCGAGATGAAATTCGATCTTGGCGTCTGGGACCTCAAGCACCTCAATAAACTTGTCACCACGCTGAAAGGGCTTTCCTGCGTCAGCGACGCCGTTCGCATTTATGATTAGGTCCGGCCACAGAATTGCCGGCCAATCAGGATTTGTTAAACCCGACCAGTGCACAAAGGGACTGTTATCCGCAACGCAACCATGTACATTGATTCCAGATAAACGCTCCCGTTCTCGAACATCGACACATGCTCTTTCGCCGACGCAAACCTGCTGGTTTTATTGAAAGGATACGCGTTTTCCTTTGGCCGCGGCGGTCCTTCTCAAGGTCGTTCCAGTATTTTGGAAAGCGGATATTGCGGCTGACGGCGACGCCGCACGCCATAGCCGCCGGCGTGGCGGCGGGAGTGGTCGCTTCCTGGACGCCATTTCTCGGGCTGCATTTCGTGATCGCCGCGGCGCTTGCCTATGTAATTGCCGGAAACATCATAGCGTCGGCGCTTGGCACCGCCTTCGGAAATCCGCTGACCTTTCCCTTCATCTGGACCGCCAGCTACAAGCTTGGCAACCGGATCATGACTGACAATTTCGAGGAGACCAACAGGGTCATCGATCTCGGCCAGCTGTTCCGACATCTGGATTTTTCACAGATATGGGGTCCGATCCTGAAGCCGATGGCGGTGGGCTGTCTGCCATTTGCGCTGGTGTTCGGCGTCGGCGCCTACCTGATCGCCTATCTGAGCGTCGCCGCCTTCCAGAGCCAGCGCCGCCGCAGGCTTGACCAGAAGCGCACGCGTCGCGACGGCCTCTCCAACGGTCAAACGGTATGACCAGCCGGATCCAGCGCTTATGATTATCGGCATAGGAAGCGATCTGATCGACATCAGGCGCATCGAGCGAACCATCGCGCGTCACGGCGTGCGGTTCACCACGCGTTGCTTCACCGAAGTCGAGCAGGAGCGCTCTGAACGCCGCCTGCAGAAAGCGGCCTCCTACGCAAAACGATTTGCAGCGAAGGAAGCCTGTTCCAAGGCGCTTGGAAGCGGCATATCGAAAGGCGTGTTCTGGCGCGACATCGGCGTCTTCAATCTCGATGACGGGCGTCCGACGCTGGAACTGACCGGAGGCGCGTTGCAACAGCTTGAAAAGCTTCTTCCTGAAGGCTTTTCCGCCGCCTTGCATCTGACAATAACCGATGATTTTCCGCTGGCCCAGGCCTTCGTGATCATCGAGGCCCATGCGGGTGAAAAGCCAGCATCGTGACCGGATTCCATTTACAATGCGGGACCGGCGATCTAGTAAGCTGCAGCATCGAAAAGGATTAAAGGGTTTGGCAAACGTGTCCGACAAAGCGGAAAAGAAAGAATCGGCTCTCTGGGAAACCGTCAAGGTCATCATCCAGGCGCTGATACTGGCGCTCGTCATCCGCAGTTTTCTTTTCCAGCCTTTCTCGATTCCCTCGGGATCGATGATGCCGACGCTCCTGCAGGGCGACTATCTTTTTGTTTCGAAATACGCCTACGGCTATTCGCGTTACTCGTTTCCGTTCTCGCCCGACCTGTTTTCAGGACGCATATGGGGCAGCGAACCGAAACGCGGCGACATCATCGTCTTCCGCTTTCCTCCGAATCCGAAGATCGACTATATCAAGCGCGTCGTGGGTTTGCCGGGCGATCGCATCCGGATGAAGGGCGGCGTACTGTACATTAACGACACGCCGGTCAAGCGCGAGCGGGTCGGCGAGTTCAATCCGCGCGCGCACGGCGTCAACGACAATCCCGCGGCCGTGTATCACGAGACGCTTCCAAACGGCGTCAGCTACGATACGCTTGATGAATACCCGAACGGCCCCGGCGACGACACGCGGGAATTCCTGGTGCCGGAAGGCCATTATTTCATGATGGGCGACAATCGCGACAATTCGGCCGATAGTCGTTTCGATGTTGGCTACGTGCCTGCCGAGAATCTTGTCGGACGCGCCGAGATGATCTTCTTCTCCATCGGCGACGGCGCTTCGCCCCTGCAGATCTGGAAATGGCCTCAGGATCTGCGGCCGGCGCGCTTCTTCGAGTTCACTGAATGAGTCACAAGACAGGTTTCTCGGAAAGCGATTTCAGGCGACTTGAGGACATTGTCGGACACTCGATCTCGAACCGCGAAAGGCTGGAACGGGCGCTGACCCATTCCAGCGCCCGCGCCGGAAGTTATTCCAACTACGAGCGCCTGGAATTCCTGGGTGATCGGGTGCTTGGGCTGGTGATCGCCGAGATGCTGTTCAGCCTGTTTCCCAAGGCCAAGGAAGGCGAATTGTCCGTCAGGCTGAACCGGCTTGTGAGCGCGACCACTTGTGCCGCGGTCGCCGATGAATTGCAGCTTCACGAGTACATCCGCACCGGTTCCGACGTGAAGAGCGTCAAGGGTAAGCGGATGACCAATGTCCGCGCCGACGTGATGGAGTCATTGATAGCAGCAATCTATCTCGATGCGGGCCTGGAGGCGGCGAGGCAGTTCATTGCCAAGAACTGGGAGACGCGGGCGAAGGATTCCGAACAGGCGCGGCGGGACGCCAAGACCGAATTGCAGGAATGGGCGCACGTAAGGACCGGCGATACGCCGCGCTATGCGATCGTGGAAAGAACTGGACCGGATCACGACCCTCATTTTACCGTGCGCGTCGAGATTGGCGGCAGTGAACCCGAGATCGGGCAGGGCCGCTCCCGGCGGATCGCGGAGCAGGATGCGGCGACCCGTCTCCTCGAGCGGGAAGGCGTGTGGCAACGGACCAACGATGACAACTGAGACAGAAGAACCGCAGCAGGATAAACCAACCCGGTCGGGTTTCGTCGCGATGATCGGCGCGCCGAACGCCGGCAAGTCGACATTCGTCAATCATCTGGTCGGCGCGAAAGTGTCTATCGTCAGCCACAAGGTGCAGACGACGCGTTCAGTCGTGCGCGGCATTGTCATGCATGACGGCGCACAGATCGTGCTCGTCGACACGCCGGGCATCTTCAAGCCGAAGAGACGCCTTGACCGGGCCATGGTTTCCTCCGCCTGGGGCGGCGCGCATGACGCCGACATCGTCCTGTTCATCATCGATTCCGAACGCGGCCTTGTCGACGAGGCGCTGAACATCCTGGAAGGGCTGAAAGAGGTCGACAGACCGAAGATCCTTCTCCTCAACAAGATTGACCAGGTGAAGCGGGAAAAATTGCTTGAATTGGCGGCGACAGCCAACGAAACGGTCAAGTTCGAGCGGACCTTCATGATTTCGGCCTTGAAGGGATCCGGTTGCGGCGATGTGCTTGATTTTCTGGCGCAGCGGCTCCCCGAGGGGCCGTGGTATTATCCGGAAGACCAGATCTCTGACTTGCCGATGCGCCAGCTCGCCGCCGAGATCACTCGCGAGAAGCTCTATTTGCGCCTGCACCAGGAACTGCCTTACGCCTCCCACGTGGAAACCGAGAAATGGGAAGAGCGCAAGGACGGCAGCGTCCGCATCGAACAGGTGATCTACGTGCAGCGCGACAGCCAGAAAAAAATCGTGCTCGGTCGCAAGGGCGAGGCTATCAAGGCGATCGGCCAGATGGCGCGCAAGGAGATCGCCGACATACTCGACCAGAATGTCCATCTTTTCCTGTTCGTGAAAGTCCGCGACAACTGGGGCGACGATCCCGAGCGATACCGCGAAATCGGGCTAGAATTTCCCGACTGAACGCGCGGGAAGGGTCCGACATGCAGTGGCAGGATGAAGGCATAATTCTCGGGGTTCGCCAGCACGGCGAAACCAGCGTGATTGCGGAAGCGATGACGCGCGAGCACGGCCGCCATCTGGGGCTGGTGCGAGGCGGCCGCTCGCGCCGCATGCAGCCTCTTTTACAGCCGGGCAACAGCGTGGCGCTTAACTGGCGCGCGCGTCTGGACCAACATCTGGGCAACTATCAGGTCGAGGCGCTTGAACTGCGCGCCGCGCGTCTGATGGAAACTGCGACGGCCGTCTATGGCGTGCAGGCGATCGGAGCGCTTCTGCGGCTCTTGCCAGAGCGCGATCCGCATCCGCACCTGTTTGAGGCGTTCGGCATCATTCTTGGCCATCTTCACGAGCCGGCCGACGCCGGGGAACTTTTCATCCGTTTCGAACTCGCCGTCCTGGATGATCTTGGTTTCGGACTGGACCTGAAACGCTGTGCGGCGACCGGCGCGACCGAAGACCTTGCTTTTGTTTCTCCGAAATCGGGCAGGGCGGTCAGTCGCAGCGCCGGCGAGCCCTGGGCTGAGAAGATGCTTGTTCTGCCGGAATTCCTTGGCAAGGCTTCGAAGCGGGCGGCCGACAGGGAGGGGCTCGCCTCCGCCTTTCATTTGACCGGCTATTTTCTGGATCGGCACGTCTATGAACCGCGTGGCCTGCAGGCGCCGGAAGCGCGGGCCGGTTTCATTCAGGCGGCGTTGAAGGCGCTTGGGCCTGCGCAATAGTTCCTGCGCGATGATGCAATCATTACGATTGTTTAATTAGGATTTCTCGCCTTGATGGCTATATCCGTTTCATCAACGCAAACGGAGAATACTGATGTCCCATATTACCGAACTTTGCAGGAAGGCGGCCCAGGAGAGAGCGCGCAGGCTGGGCAAGAAAGGTCGATTGACCCGCCAGGAGCGCAAGGAACTTGTCATGGCACACCGGCTGGCCAATGTGACCTTCATTCATTGAATCAGGCTTTGTCCGATGTCCGATTTTGCCTTTGTTTTCATACTTCAGGCGGAACAACCGGAATCGGACTATGAGGTAGGGCGGTTCTTGAACCGCTCTATGCCGCGGGGGCGACCACTGGCCGGTCTACGGCTTTTTCCTGGATCGGCCAGTGTACTATCGCGGCAAACAGACCGAGCGCCACGCCAAGCCACCACACCGGATCGTAGCTGCCGAGGCGGTCATAGAGGTAACCGCCCAGCCAGACCCCAAGAAAGGAGCCGATCTGGTGCGACAGGAATACAATCCCTCCGAGCATTCCGAGATGCCGTGTTCCGAACATGATCGCCACCAGGCCGTTGGTTGGCGGCACTGTGGACAGCCACAGCAGCCCCATGACAATGGAAAAGACGATCACGCTCGCGCCGGTCTGCGGCGTGAGCAGGAAGATCGTGATTGCGATTGAACGTCCGACATAGAGCAGCACCAGCATCATCGGCTTGGAATGGCTCTGCCCAATGATTCCGGACGCCAGCGATCCGATGATGTTGAAAAAACCGATCAGGGCGATCGCCATGACGGCGTAACCGGCGTCCAGACCGATATCGCCGATATAGGCCGGGAAATGCGCGGTTATGAACGCGACCTGAAATCCACAGACGAAGAAGCCTGCAGTCAGAAGCACGTAGCTGTGATGATTGAAAGCTTCGCGCAGGGCCTCACGCACCGTCTGCTCGTATTCGCTTGCAGACTGCGTTCCCGACGAGGCGTTGCCGCGCAGCGGTATCGCCAGAACCGGGATGATCAGCATCGCGATGCCGAGATAGACAAGAGAATCCGACCAGCCGAAGGAGTCGATCAGGCCCTGGCTTATCGGCGCGAAAACAAACATGCCGGCTGAGCCGGCGGCCGTGCCGAAGCCGAAGACCAGCGAACGCTTTTCAGGGGCAACGTTGCGCGCGAACGCCGACAGGATAATGCCGAAGGAGCCCGCCGCAACCGCCAGGCCGACCAGCACGCCGCCACCGATATGAAGCCAGGTCGGCGTCGTGCCAAGGGCCATGATCCATAGTCCTGCGGCGTAGAGCACCGCCGACAGGAAGAGCACGCGCCACGTGCCGTATTTGTCAGCGATCGCGCCGAAGAAGGGCTGGCCAAGGCCCCAGCAAAGATTCTGCAGCGCCATCGCCAGACCGAAGGTCGTGCGGTCCCAGCCTGTGTCGGCGAGCATGGGGAGCTGAAAGAATCCCATCGCGGAACGCGGACCGAAGGTCATGAGCGCAATGAGACAGCCGCAAATGATGATGATCCAGGGCAGCGCAGCCTTTGCCGGCGCGCTAGCGGTCGATTCCTTGGCCGTCGTGCTCATCGAAAGATCTTCCCGCCATGATAACTGGATTTCTGGACGTACATAAATTGCCCAATGTTGGAAATAGCCCTGTTCAATCCAGCGAGTCAAAGCAGCATTTCTGCACGATCAATCAGAATAATTGATGCTTTTCACGAATTTTCCGTACTGATCGTGATGGATTGTCACTTGATCGGCAGGACGAATGGCGCGCCTTCCCGCGCATCCCGGCCGCGTCCGATCCGCTTTATCGCGGCGTTCATGCGGTCTTTTCTACCAAGAATTTCATCCGCAAGGGCTATGAGGCGGGCGTTTGGCGTAGCTGAGGGCGATCGCCTTCGCAGTTCAAGCGCCAGCTCCATTTCATCGAGATCCGGATTGAGCGAAAGGGCGCAAATATAGGCGGCGGCGGTCGATCGGGAAATTCCCATCCAACAATGGATCAGCAGCGGCTTTTCCTGCGTCCATGATTTTGCAAAATCGATCATTCCGGAAACGTGATCGACGGCTGGTCTTTCCATTCCGCAGATATTTGCGTTGATATCATGCAAAGAGAGCCGCAAATGGCGGTCTTCCGGAACGCCCGCCGGGCGCTCGGCCTGCATGTCCGGCGACAGCAATGTGATGATGTCCCGCACATCGTGTTCGCTTGCGGTCTTTGCGAGCCGGGATAGCGGGCAAACAACAAGATGCGGCATGGCGCTTAATCCGCGCTCTTCGGGCGTCCGGTTTCGATCTCCTCGAAGCGCCGCGAAAAGAGGCGCTGGACCCGGGTCGCCGACATCGGCTCGATCTGAAGATCGTCGGATGAAATACCGCGCGGCCGGCCGAACAGGCGGGCGGCCTCGCTTTCGCTGAAGCCGGCGAGCTGTATCGCTTCGAAGAAGGCCGAAATGCGATCTGCCCGCTTGATTGCATCTTTCAGCGTTTTGGTCATCTGAGCCGGCAATCCGAAACGCAGATGGATGGCTTCCTGCAGTCTGCGTTCAACGCTCTTGTAGTCGCCGCCGACGATCGCCTTGAATGGTGAGATCATGTCGCCAATGACATATTCCGGCGCATCATGAAGGAGCGCGGCCATTCTGTCGGCGGCGGTGGCTTTCGGCTTCAAAAGGCAGAAGATCTGCTCCACGACGACGGAATGCTGGGCGACCGAAAACGCGTGGCGGCCGACCGTCTGCCCGTTCCAGCGCGCAACCCGAGCGAGGCCGTGAGCGATATCTGACAGTTCGATATCCAGGGGCGACGGGTTCAAAAGATCGAGACGACGCCCGGAAAGCATGCGCTGCCAAGCGCGCGGCGCGGTTTCGCGGGCGCTCATTGCGCAGCTGAACCCGAATCCCGTTCTTCCTGCGCAAGCGAAAGGCCGGTCCATTCCGGAAAGGCAAGCCGTACGGGCACATCGCCCGCCAGCAATGCCACATCCTTGCCGAGCGCGCTTGCGACACGATCCGTGCGCACAATCGCCAGCGCCCTGTCGCCGGCAACGGAGCCAAGCGTTCCGACCGATTTGCCGCCTGCGGTGACGGCAGCGCCGCTTTCCGGCAGGTCCGCCTCCGCGCTGACCTGCATGACGCGACGGCGCGCAGTGCCGCGATGCTGCATGCGGGAGACCACTTCCTGGCCGACGAAACAGCCTTTTCCGAAGGACACACCCCTGTTCAGGTCCATCAGCGCGTCATGCGGAAACGCGTCGCCGGCCTCGTAATCCCGACAGGCCTCGGCCACGCCATTGTCGATGCGCAAGCTGTCGTAGTCGAGCAGGGAGGTGGTTTCGCCGCCTGCCTCGCCATAAAGCCGGCAGACGCCGGAACCTTGCGCAAAGCGTTCGTCGACGAGGCTGTTTTCCGGCGCTTCCTCGTCCCAGACGGCCGTTACGGATGCGGATTCCTCATGCTCGATGACGACCTTTGCGCGAAGTTTGTACATGGTCATCCGCTTTACAAACTCGCTCAGCACTGCGCGATCGATGTCGAAACGAAATCCGTCATCGCCATGACGCGATACAAGGAAATCAAACATGATTTTGCCTTGCGGCGTAAGCAGGGCGCCTTGCCTTGCGACACCAGGCTCAAGGGACAGGAGGTCGCATGTGATCACGTCCTGAAGCAGCGTTTCCGCATCAGGTCCGTGAATATGTACGAGGCCGCGATTTTCCAGCGTTGTTCGACTCAAATCCGCTCTTCCTTGCCGTATGCGGCATTACCTAATGGCGGGACGGGCTTCGGGCAAGACCGTATCGTCCTATGATCAATCGCCTGCGAGAAAGAACAGCCATTCTCCGTCCGGCGAAATGCCCGTGCGGTAGAAGGAGTATGATCCGAACGCCCGCATGTCCTGCAGGTCTCCGGCAGTAATGATCCGGAACAGTTCGACCATCTGCCGATCGTCGAGAACGTCGAGCGGCAGGGTGTAGAAATAAGGCCAGATATAGATTTCGGTGGCTTCGCCTGCATCGAGGCGGGCGTATCCGGCGTCGAAAATATCGAGAAGAATGGCAAGGAGTTCCAGGCCATTCTGATCTCCGGACACATCTTTGAGATACTGGATCGGATCGCTGTCAATGGCGCCGAAAGAGAGTTGCGTAGCCGTAGGCCCGGTTCCCAGAAGCGGACGCAGTGTCTCCGGATCGCCGCTTTTCGCGGCCTCGACGATCAATTCGCGCATGCGCCTGACCGGTTCTGGCAGGAGCGACAGATCCTTGTTTATTTCGACATCGGGAAGATCGCGGCGTTCAACGCTTTCTTCCGGTGGAGGGGCGCCAAGTTTGGGAGGCAGCGGGAGACCTTGCCCGAAGCCGGTCCCATCTTCCGTTTCGGTTTCGATTTCCTTTATTTCGCTGAGCGCGAACTCGATCCGGTTCGGTGGCTGCATGGCATAGCCATTTGACGCCGGCTCAGCCGGCCAGGCGGCGCCTGCGGTGAGGAAATACGCCATGAAGCCGAGGTTCGCGGCAAACGCCGGGCGTCCCGTGGCGGCAAAGGGCATGGCTCCTCCGGCGATTACTGAATCTGGCGGTCCGGTGAAAATTCTCCGGCGAGTATTCTGCTTTTCAGATCGTCGAGCACGGCTTCCGCGCCGTCTTCGCCGAACAGTTTGACGGCTTCACGCATGACCGTCACCAAGGCCGCGTCGGCAATGATTTCGGGTTCGATTCCGTCGGCGACGCCGTCCGCCCAGGCCTCGACCTGATGTTCGAGCGCCGTCTGCATCTTTTCGTGAATGATCATCTCGTCAATTTCAGACAAGTTTGCTTCTCTCATGTCACCACCTGGAGACCAAGGCTCCAATTTCTTCCCGACTCGAGAATACCACAGACTGTGATCTTCCAATGGCAGTCCGGATCGTCAGGTTAATGATTGTTTAATTTCCGTAGCGCGCAATGATCGCCGACGCAAGGTCGAGACCTTCTTTCCTGTACTGGGCTTCCGCCTCAAGCGCTACATCGTTGCACTTCGTGTGCACCGCTGCGAAAGACCTGTAGCCGCGATTGAAGGCGGCCGTCAACCGGGCGCGGGAAGGGGCGTCCTCGCCTTCCAGTTCGATCAGCGCTTGCATCTTGTCGCGCCAGCCCTCGTCGCGCTTGGCGCACAGCGTCCGGATATAGTGGATCGATCCAACGATCTCCGACAGCCGCAAAAGCCTGTCCTCGTAGGGCGGAAGCACAGCCTGCGCCGATGCCGGCGCAACAAGCCCTGCATGCAGCGCTCCTGCGAGAAAGATGGAGGCGATCTGTCTAGCAGTCACGCCCATATCCGGCCTCTTCCAGCTCATCGATACATTCTGCCACACTGGGAGTTACTGAAATATGTCGCAAATCCGAGGCGGCGAACCAGTCAGCTTCCTCGGCGTCGTCGGCGGCGATCAACTGGCCGCTGTGCACCTGCTCGACCATGTGAACCGCCAGGACATAATGGCTGCGCAACGAACCGTCGTCGTTGCGGGCGATCAGGTCGTAGAGCCTGAAGAAACGCACGCCGAAGCCAACCAGTCCGGTCTCCTCGCGCAATTCACGCAAAACCGCCTGCGACAATGTTTCTCCCGGCTCCACCTTTCCGCCGGGAAAGGCGTATTGCCCCTTCGCTTCGCCCCGGGCGCGTTTGACGAGGAGGTAGCGGCGGTCGCGCCGGACAATACAGGACACGGCGGCGACGGGTGAAACAGGTTCAGGGGGCGACATCATCCTTTTGCCATAGATTATTGTGCCGCAGGTGTGAACCGCTATAAGGTCGTCGCTTGTCCAATGTCGCGGAGGATTCATGTGCGGCCGATTTTCGCTGCTGGCGAACGCCCACGCCATCGAGCTGTTTTTCGAACTCGCCGAGCTCGAGATTCAGGTTGTGCCGCGCTATAACATCGCTCCCTCCCAACCGATCCTCATGGTCATGGCCGGCCCGGGCGCCGATCCGGACGAGCGCAAAAACATGCCCGACCGCAAGGCGATGCTGGTCAGATGGGGCCTGCTGCCGTCATGGGTCAAGGATCCGCGCGATTTTCCAATGCTGATCAACGCGCGCTCGGAAACGGCCAATGAAAAAGCCTCCTTCCGCGCTTCGATGCGCCATCGGCGCACGCTTGTTCCGGCTTCCGGATTCTACGAGTGGCAGCGGGAAGGGCGCAGCAAACCGCAGGCCTACTGGGTGCGGCCGCGCAATGGGGAACTCGTCGCCTTCGCCGGGTTGACCGACACGCTTCTGGCGGTGGACGGTTCAGAAATCGATACCGGCGCCATCCTGACCACCGGCGCCAACGAAGAATTCGCGCCAATCCATCATCGCATGCCGGTGGTTATTCGCCAGCGAGATTTTGCGCGCTGGCTGGACTGCAGGACACAGGAGCCGCGCGATGTCGACGATCTGCTGCAGCCAGTTGAACCCGGCTTCTTCGAAGCCGTGCCGGTCTCCAGTCTCGTCAACAAGGTCGCCAATGTTGGGCCTCAAGTCCAGGAACGCGTCGAACCTGAGCCGGAGACCGAGAACTCCGATAAGGACGAGGGCGGCCAGATGTCGCTGTTCGGGTCAGGGTAGGCCGAAGGAATGGGGCTGGAACAGGGATTGTTGGGGCCGGCTCTGTCGGGTTTCTTTCTTGGAGGATCGCTGATTGTCGCAATCGGCGCGCAGAACGCATTTATCCTGCGGCAAGGCCTGATCCGGTCGCATGTTTTCGTCGTTTGCCTGATTGGCGCGCTTTCGGACGCCTTGCTGATCGCCGCCGGCGTCACCGGCCTCGGGACGTTTATTGCCCGCTCGCCCTGGCTGATCTCCGCGGTGACGCTGGGCGGGGCCGCCTTTCTGTTTGCCTATGCGCTTCTCGCTTTCCGGCGGGCGCTCCATCCGCATGCGCTGCTGGCGGACAATTCCCGTGAACAGACCTTGCGCACCGCAGTCGCCACCTGTCTCGCCCTGACCTTTCTCAACCCGCATGTCTATCTCGATACTGTGCTTCTCATCGGCGGCCTTTCGGGACAATTCGCGGGGGGCGCGCGCGTCGCCTACGGCGCAGGCGCTGTTCTCGCTTCCTTTGTCTGGTTCTTTGGGCTGGGTTACGGCGCGCGACTGCTTGCGCCGCTTTTTGCCAGGCCGTCGGCCTGGCGCGCACTGGACATCCTGATCGGGCTCGTCATGGCGGCGCTGGCGCTGAGGCTGCTGCAACGCTTCTTCGCTGGATGAGAATTCCTCTAATGAGCGCTTGACCTTCGCCTTTCGAGCGGCGATAAGGCGCTCATGAAAACGATATATGGCGTTGTCGCCATCTGCATTTGCTGGATCATTATTCGCTAGCCATTCGCTGGCCCGGCCGTTTTCGTCTCAAAACAATCACGACAAACGCCCGGCCAGTGGCACCGGGAGTTTTGTTATGGGCGTACGACCTCTGACATTCTACAACACGCTGACTCGGCGGAAGGAAGAATTCCATCCGATCGATCCCGACAGGGTGCGCATGTATGTCTGCGGTCCCACGGTCTATGACTACGCCCATATCGGCAATGCGCGACCGGTTATAGTCTTCGATGTGCTGTATCGACTTTTACGGCACGTTTACGGACCGGATCACGTGACCTATGTGCGCAACATCACGGATGTGGACGACAAGATAAACGCCCGCGCAGCCCGCGATTATCCAGGGGAACCGCTGAACGAGGCGATCGCCCGGGTGACGAAGAAGACCGCAGACCAGTTTCATGAAGACGTTCGCGCGCTTGGCTGCCTTGAACCCAGCATCGAGCCGCGCGCGACAGACAACATTCCCCAGATGATCGAACTGATCGAGGAGTTGTTGAGAAAGGGCCATGCCTACGAAGCCGGAGGCGAGGTGCTGTTCGACGTAACCTCGATGCCGGCCTATGGCGGATTGTCCAATCGTTCTCTTGAAGAACAGCAGGCCGGCGCCCGCGTAGACGTCGAGGCGCACAAGCGCAATCCGGGGGACTTCGTGCTCTGGAAGCTGTCATCGGAAGGCGAGCCCGGATGGCCTTCGCCATGGGGCACGGGACGGCCCGGTTGGCATATCGAATGCTCCGCGATGAGCGCGCGATATCTGGGCCAGACCTTCGATATTCATGGCGGCGGCCTGGACCTGATCTTTCCGCATCACGAGAACGAAATCGCCCAGTCCTGCTGCGCGCACGGAACCGAGCGCATGGCCAATATCTGGATGCATAACGGCTTTCTGCAGGTCGAAGGCAGGAAGATGTCAAAGAGCCTTGGCAACTTCGTGACCATTCGCGAGTTGCTGGAGACAGAGACCTTTGGCGGGCGTTCATGGCCTGGCGAGGTTCTGCGTCTCGGAATGCTGATGACGCACTACCGCGAGCCGATTGATTTCAGCGTGCGCAAGCTCGAGGAGGCGGAGCGTATCCTGGACAAATTCGCAAGGCGGGCAGGGGATGCGCCAGCAGACGGACCGGTGGATGACGCTGTGATGGCGGCGATCGCTGACGACCTGAATGTTTCCGTGGCTCTGCCAAGACTGTACGAAATGGACGGCGCGGCGCTGGCCTCATCCCTGTCGTTCCTCGGATTCCATAAGTACCGGGAAACGGCGACTGTCGGCATGGAAGAAGGAGAAATCGCCCGCTGGATCGAGCAGAGGCTCGATCTGATCCGCCAGAAGAACTGGAAAGAAGCGGACGCAATCAGGGAGAAGCTCTCGGAAGCGGGAATCCAGCTGAAGGACGGGAAAGACCCGGCGACCGGAGAGAGAACAACCGAATGGGAGGCAAGGCGGTAGGCCGGAGGGAGGTGTCCGACCTGTCCGCCGCGAGTGGATCATGAGCAGCAACACAACAACAGGCGGTTGCCAGTGCGGCGCCGTCCGATACCGCGTGGACGGCGAACTGAGCGAACCGCATATCTGCCATTGCCGGATGTGCCAGAAGGCGGCGGGCAATTATTTCATGCCGTTGGCTGGCGCGAAACGCGAGCAGTTCCACGTTACCCGCGGCGCCATTTCTTGGTTCCGGTCGTCCGAGCCCGTCCGGCGCGGTTTTTGCAGCCGGTGCGGTACGCCTCTGATATTCGATGCGATGGCGTCTGACCACTATTCCGTGACGCTCGGTTCGCTGGACCAGCCTGAACTCGTGGCGCCATTGCAGCAGTTCGGAACGGAGGCGCGTGTGTCCTGGTTCAAAGATCTCGCCGGTCTCGAGGCGCATGAAACCGGAACCGACGGCGAGATGGACGACGCAGAATTGTCGGCGATCGCCGCGAGCAATCGCCAGCACCCCGATCACGACACCGAAAACTGGGATGTGCAGCCATGAGCCGCGAGAAAATCTATCTGTTCGACACAACACTGCGCGACGGCCAGCAGACGCCTGGCGTCGATTTCAGCGTCGAGGACAAGATTGCCATCGCCGGGATGCTCGACAAATTCGGGATCGATTACGTCGAGGGCGGTTATCCCGGCGCCAATCCGACCGACACCGCCTTTTTCGAGCAGAACCGAATGAAGAAAGCGTCTTTTGTCGCTTTCGGCATGACGAAGCGCGCCGGCGTTTCGGCGTCCAACGATCCGGGTCTGTCGTCCCTCGTCCAGTCGAACAGCGACGCCGTATGTTTTGTCGCCAAAAGTTGGGACTACCATGTGGATGTCGCGCTCGGCATTTCCAACGAGGAGAACCTCGAATGCATTCGCGCTTCCGTTGAGCGGACGGTTGACGCAGGCAAGGAGGCGATGGTCGATTGCGAACATTTCTTCGACGGTTACAAGGCGAATTCAGACTACGCCCTGGCTTGCGCGAAGACCGCGCTGGACGCCGGCGCACGCTGGGTGGTGCTTTGCGACACCAATGGCGGAACCCAGACCGAGGAAGTCCGGGAGATCGTGACGGCGGTGATCGCGGCGGGAATTCCGGGCGATCGTCTCGGCATTCACGCCCACAACGACACCGGCCTTGCGGTGGCCAACACGCTGGCGGCGGTGGAGGCTGGCGCCCGTCAGATCCAGGGCACTCTGAACGGTATTGGCGAACGGTGCGGCAACGCCAACCTGGTTGTCCTGATCCCCAATCTGGTGTTGAAATCGCGTTGGAACACAAGGTTCTACACATCGATTGATGCGGAGAAGCTGACGGAGCTTACACGTCTCTCCCACGCGTTCGACGAACTTCTGAACCGCTCCCCCGACCCACAAATGCCGTATGTCGGCGCCTCATCCTTCGCGACCAAGGCGGGCATCCATGCGTCTGCGCTGCTCAAGGATCCGAAGACCTATGAGCATGTGGAGCCGGAAAGCGTCGGCAATACGCGCAAGGTCATGGTTTCGGACCAGGGCGGAAAATCCAATTTCATCAACGAACTGAGCCGCCGGGGCATCAAGGTTTCGAAGAACAGTCCCAAGCTCGACACGCTGATCGCCATCGTCAAGGAGCATGAGGCGAGCGGTTACGCCTATGAAGCCGCGGACGCCAGCTTCGAGTTGCTGGCGCGTCGCACGCTCGGCACGCTTCCGCAGTTTTTCAAGGTAGAAAGCTTCCGCGTCATGGTGGAGCGTCGCTTCGACGCAAACGGCGTCCTGAAGACGATTTCCGAGGCGATTGTGCGGGTCGAGATCGATGGAGAGCGCCACATATCGGTGGCGGAAGGACATGGTCCCGTCAACGCTCTCGACATCGCATTGCGCAAGGATCTTGGCAAATTCCAGCAGGAGATCGAGGATCTGGAGCTCTGCGACTACAAGGTGCGTATCCTTAATGGCGGCACTGAAGCAATCACCAGGGTGCTTATCGAGTCGCGAGACGACAGCGGCGAGCGCTGGTGGACGGTCGGCGTCTCGGACAACATCATCGACGCTTCTTTCCAGGCGCTGATGGATTCGATCAATTACAAGCTGATCAAGAACCGAACGGCGGTTGAAGAGTTGTCGCGTTCATGAGTTCCCAGGAGGACGGCGACGGGGATTCCCGGAAAGGATTTCTCTACGCGCTCGGCGCCTACGGTCTGTGGGGGCTGATGCCCTTCTACATGAAGGCCGTCTCCCATGTGCCGGCCTATGAGGTGGTGGCGCACCGGATACTCTGGTCCGTCCCGATCGCCGGCGTGATCCTGTTGCTGCTCGGGCGGACGTCCGATCTCAAGATTGCATTCCGGCAACCGAGAACATTGGCGCTTGCAGCGCTGACAGCGACCCTTATCTCGGTCAACTGGTGGATCTATATCTGGGCCGTGTCAGTTGACCGGACGGTCGAGACAGCGCTTGGGTACTATATCAATCCACTGGTCAATATTTGTCTTGGGGCGCTGTTTCTCAAGGAGCGCTTCACCAGACCGCAGACGGCGGCGATCGGCCTTGCAGTGATCGCCGTTATTATCCTTACGGTGAACGCCGGCGGCTTGCCCTGGATATCGCTGACGCTGGCTTTCAGTTTCGGCATTTACGGCTTTTTGAGGAAGACGCTTCCCATCGGCCCAACGCAGGGCTTCATGCTCGAAGTGCTGCTGCTGAGCCTTCCAGCGCTTGCGCTGTTGTG
The DNA here is from genome assembly GCA_024343425.1 of Rhizobiaceae bacterium MnEN-MB40S. Lineage (GTDB taxonomy): Bacteria > Pseudomonadota > Alphaproteobacteria > Rhizobiales > Rhizobiaceae > Flavimaribacter. The sequence continues at coordinate 440,831 of BRLC01000002.1, read as the reverse complement.
GCTGTTCGGCGACGGACACTTCACCAATGACGGCCTCGACGGCATGCTGCTTCTGATGCTCGCTGGACCGGTGACCGCATTTCCGCTGATTCTCTACGCCTTTGGGGCGAAGCTACTCAAATATTCGACGCTCGGACTGATGCAATACACCGCCCCGACACTGATTTTCCTGATCGCCATCTTTGTCTTTGAGGAGCCGTTCTCCTATTGGCAGTTCGTGGCGTTCTGCCTGATATGGACGGCGCTCGCGATTTATTCCTGGTCAAGCTTCCGGACGTTGCGCGCGCGACCCGCCGCGCCGGCGGGCGAGTAGGCCCAATTCTCAGTCCGGGTCGAAAATTCCATGGGCGTAGAAGGGGATCTACTCCGCCGATCGCATTCATAACGGCTCGCTGTTCGCACGGATGCCCGACGGCGCGGTTCAGAGCTTTTCGATGATTTCGGCGTCGCCGCCGTTTCTGTCGATGCTTTCCCAGGCCTTCAGAACCGCGTCGACGATATTTGCGGCATTGTCGATGACAAGGGGTTTGACCAGATGGGAGGTGTGGAGGAAGCCTTCACCGGCCATGTGGTCGATCAGTTTGAGCAAGGGATCCCAGAACCCGTCGATATTGGCCAGCACCATCGGACGATTATGCCGGCCGAGTTGCGCCCAGGTCATGATCTCGATGATTTCCTCAAGCGTGCCAATGCCGCCGGGTAATGCGACGAACGCGCCGGACTTGCGGAACATGATGTGCTTGCGCTCATGCATGTCGCCGGTGACGATCAATTCGTCGAACTGCTTAAGATCAGCTTCGTTCGCTTCCTTGTTCTTCAGAAAATCCGGGATCACGCCGGTGACCTTGCCGCCGCCGGCGACTACGGCGTCAGCAACGGCGCCCATGATGCCATAGGTGCCTGCTCCAAAGACCAGACCAATGTTCTTGTCGGCCATGTCGAGGCCCAGTTTCCGGGCCGCTGCTTCGTAGTTCGGATTTCGTCCGTTGCGGGAGCCGCAGTAGACGCAAATGGTTCGATTCCTTGACATCATTCGAGGAAGCATGAGGCCGCGGCAGCCGTCAAGCATTCAGTTTGTCCCGTCGCCGAATTGTGAGGCTGGAAAGGCGGTCAGGCGGTCAAACTTGTTTGCAACTGCGGAAAAGTCTAGTTTGTCAACAGATTTAAGGCGTTTTCAATGGCGCCGGAACCTTGAGTTTTCGGCGATAGTCGCGGAAACACGAAGTGGAAAATTCGCCGTTTTGTCACAATCCGGCTTTTGCTTCGAAACGTCGTGCGACTGGAGTGCAACATGACTAACAACAAAAGCCGGTTCTGGTCCATTCTGGCGCTTCTCGTTATCGTTGTCGGGATCGGATATCTGCTTCGGTTCGATCCCTACGGCTGGCAGGATAAACCAGAGGTGCAGCAGGCGACTGACGAAGACGTTGTCGTTGAGGAAACCGTTTCGAATGACGACGGCGCAGACGCCGAGGCGGAGACCGTTGCAGAGCAATCCGGCGCAGACGATGTCGATGTCGCCGCCCCGTCGCAAACAGAGACCGCAGACGCTGCGACGCAAGGGGGCGTTCCAACATTCAGCCTTCTACGCGTGGAGCCGGACGGCTCGACAGTTGTGGCGGGCAGCGCGGCTCCAGGCGTCATGCTCGAAGTGTTCAGCGGCGACACGGTGCTTGCGAAGACCGAAGTCGGGCCATCGGGCGATTTCGTAACAGTTTTTGACGATCCACTGCCGCCAGGCGACTACGAGATCGGCCTGCGAAGCCGCGGCGACGCCGACATGGTGATGCTTTCCGAGGAGATCGCGACCGTCAGCGTTCCCGAAGAAGACAGTCGCGAACTCATGGTCATGGTGACCAAACCTGGCGAACCGAGCCGTCTGCTCGATCAGCCGGAGGCTGTAGCCGACGCAAGTGGCGACGAGAATTTGCAGTCAGATGATGTGACAGCCGATTCCGAGGCGTCATCTGAGGCAGCGGGGAAACAGATGGCTGCTGCCGAAACCTCGTCCGAGCCGGCTGGAGAGACTGCTGCGACCTCTGAAGCCGGCGCGACAGCGCAGGAGAGCGAAATTGCCGCCGCGGCCGAAGAAAAGCCCGTGGCTGCGGCAGATGTGGAGAGGAGCGGCGAAGAAAACGTTCAGGTCGCCTCTGCGTCGGAGACTTCAAACCAACAGGATGCGGCTTCCGAAAGCGCGATGACGAGCGACGCAACTTCGACGGACCCTGAGGAGACGTCGGACGAGGCCTCGACCGAGGAGCAGTCGACGGCGGCCGCCGCAGGTGCGGAAGCCACCGAAACAACGACGGATGCGGCGGCCGAGGTTGCTGACGCTGAACCGGAGAAGGGTGCGGCGCAAGACAAACCTGTCGAAACCGCAATGGCGGAGAAACAGGATGACAAGGTTGAGACTGCCGCCGCCGCGCCGAAGGCCGACGAAAGCGTCAATTCGACCGAAACAGCGCAGAATGCCGTAAACGCCGACTCCGCATCGACGGAGAAAGAGGCATCTGAACCACTGAAGACTGCGGCGATGACGGAGAAAAGCGAGGTCGCGGCAGAGCCGGAAGGTTCAGCCGACGCCGCGCCAGGCGAGGACACTGGAGAAACGCAAACCGAAGAAACCATTGAGGTCGCGTCACTCGACAAAGGCAAATCGGAAAGACCAGCCGCGTCGGCTGACATCCGTGTGCGGATCGACGCAGTAGAGATCGAGAACGGGCAACTCTTCGTCGCGGGCTCTGGCACGCCGGGCGGCAAGGTGATTGTCTTTGCGGACAATGACGCCGTCGGTGAAAGCATGATCAGCGCGACCGGTCGTTTCCTGGTCGAGGCACAGAAGGAACTTTCGGTCGGCGATCACACGATCCGGGCGGATTTGTATTTGCCGAACGGTTCAGCCGCCGCCATGCGGGTCGCTGTTCCATTCAACCGGCCCGAAGGCAATATGGTCGCTGCGGTGGCCCCACAGCCAAATGCAGACGAGGAACCCGTTTCCGACAATGAAGAAACAGCGATTTCGGACGCGGGCGCAGACGAGGAACAGCCCGCGTTGGAAGGTTCTGCTGACGAAGCAGTGGTGGTGAAGGCGCCCGCCGCCAAAACGACCTCCGAAGCCGAAGCGGAGCTTATGTCGACCGAGACCATGGCGAAGACGGATGTCAAGCCGGCTGGAACACAAACTGAAATGAAGTCCGACACGGACCAGACAACGGTCGCCGAACAAGATAGCGCGGCTCCAGCTGTCGAGCCCGGGGAGGAGCCAGCTGTCACAAATGTCCCGGAGACAACGAAGCCAGTCGAAGAAAAGGTGGCGGCAGCGGAGCCGAAATCGGAGCCAGAGATAAAAAAAGTTGCAGTCGCGGGTGAAGAAGGGGAGCCGCCGACGGTTGTACAGCCCCCGCTCGAGCAGCATGACAGTTCGGTGATCATTCGTCGCGGCGACACGCTGTGGCAGATATCGCGTCGGGTCTATGGACGCGGAGTGCGCTATACAACGATCTATCTCGCCAATACGGACCAGATCAGGAATCCCGATTTCATCGAGCCCGGACAAACCTTCATGGTTCCGGAGAAGCCCTTGCCGAACGCCGAACAGCTGCACCGGGACCGGGTGCTCAAGCGCTGAATCGATCGACGTCGTATCCGTTTCGCATGGCTGCGGCGTTCTTGACGCAATTGTCACGGTAACTATTTAGAGTCGGGCGGCGCGCCGTGGTGCGGCGCCCGCAATAGTTCGTCGCGATCGGGAGGCGTCGGCGAAAAGACTTTTCTTCACCCAATCCAAGGCTTAACTTGTCAGACCAGCAAAAGACCGTTGCCGAAGACACCGGCAATCCGATAACGACGCTTCGCAATTTGTGGCCCTATATGTGGCCATCGGATCGTGACGACCTGAAACGCCGGGTTCTCTGGGCGACTTTTTTTCTGGTGACCGCGAAAGTCGGTCAGGTAACGGTTCCCTATTTCTACAAATGGGCGACTGACGCCCTCAACGGCAATCACGACAATCTCGGTTTCCTGCCCGCCTTCCTGATCGGTCCGGTGATTCTGGTGCTCGCCTACAATCTGGCGCGCATCGTTCAACTCGGATTCAACCAGTTGCGCGATGCCTTGTTCGCGCGGGTTGGACAGCACGCTGTCCATCAACTCGCCTACAAGGTGTTCCTGCACATGCACGAATTGTCGCTGCGGTTTCATCTGCAAAGGCGCACGGGCGGTCTTTCGCGGATCATCGAGCGTGGCGTGAAGGGTATCGAGGCGATCGTACGCTTCACTATTCTGAACACGCTGCCGACTCTTCTCGAATTCGTCCTTGTCGCGGCGATTTTCGGATTTTCCTACGGTTTCGCCTATGTCGCTGTAACCGCAGTGATGATCTGGCTCTATGTTTGGTTCACCGTTCGCGCAACGGATTTCAGGATCTCCATCCGCCGCGACATGAACGATTCCGATACGGACGCCAACACAAAGGCCGTCGATTCGCTGCTCAACTTCGAAACCGTCAAATATTTCGGCAACGAGGAGATGGAAGCGCGGCGCTACGACGTCTCGATGGAGAAATACGAGGAGTCGGCGACGAAGGTCTGGACGTCGCTCGGCTGGCTCAATTTCGGGCAGGGCGTCATATTCGGCGTCGGGATGACGATCATGATGGTCATGTCGGCGCTGGCCGTACAGCGCGGCGACCAGACGATCGGCGACTTTGTCTTCATCAACGTCATGCTGATGCAGCTTGCGATACCGCTCAATTTCATCGGTTTCGTCTATCGGGAAATCCGTCAGGGACTGACCGATATCGAACACATGTTCGATCTGCTCGACGTTCCGCCGGAAATCGTCGACAAGCCGGACGCCAAGCCGTTGGTGATGGACAAGGGATCGATCCGCTTCGATGACGTGCATTTCCGCTACGACGAGAACAGGCCGATCCTGAAGGGCATCAGCTTCGAAGTGCCTTATGGCAAGACGGTTGCGGTGGTCGGGCCTTCAGGCGCCGGAAAATCAACGATTTCGCGCCTTTTGTTCCGATTTTACGACATTCAGGAAGGCGCCATCACGGTCAACGGTCAGAATCTCCGTGACATCACACAGAAATCGCTGCGCGCGGCAGTCGGCATGGTTCCGCAGGACACGGTGCTTTTCAACGACACAATCGGCTACAACATTCGCTATGGCCGCATGGACGCCACCGACGAAGAAGTGATGGAGTCTGCGGAGCTCGCCCAGATCGCCGACTTCATCCGCAGTCTTCCGGACGGTCTCAAGACGATGGTCGGAGAGCGCGGTCTCAAACTGTCGGGAGGCGAGAAGCAGCGTGTCGCGATCGCGCGCACGATATTGAAAGCTCCGCCGATCCTCATTCTGGATGAAGCCACCTCGGCGCTCGACAGCGCGACGGAAAGCGAGATCCAGTCGGCGCTCGACTATGTCAGCAAGGGACGCACGACGCTGGTTATCGCGCACCGTCTGTCGACGGTTATCAGCGCTGACGAGATCATCGTGCTGAAGGATGGCGTGATCGCCGAGCGCGGCACTCATTATTCGCTTTTGGATGAAAACGGGCTCTACAAGGCCATGTGGGATCGTCAGCGCGAGGCGCAGGAAACCGAAGAAAAGCTCAAGGATTTCCAGGAGCACGACGATCTCGGCATTATCGTGCGTAAGCGACCAGACAACATGTAGAACCCCGACGTGGGTCCATGTTACACTGAAAATCCCGAACAATGGCGGCACTGCGAGGATTCCGTTGATGAATTTTTTTGATGCGCTGACATCGGCGCTGACCCCGATCCACAAGGAAGGCTACAAGTTTATTCTGGCCTTCCTCGCTGCGTCGCTTGTGCTAGGCTGGATCTGGGATCCGCTGTTCTGGATCGGGCTTATCCTGACGGCCTGGTGCGCATATTTTTTCAGAGACCCCGAGAGGGTGACGCCGCTGGACGACGATCTTGTGATCAGTCCGGCCGACGGCAAGGTCTCCTCTGTCGTGCAGACGGTTCCTCCGCGGGAACTTGATCTGGGCGAAGGCGAGATGCTGCGTGTTTCAGTGTTCATGAATGTGTTCAACTGCCATATCAATCGCGCGCCGATCCGCGGCGTGGTGCGTCAGGCGGTGTACAAGTCGGGCAGCTTCGTCAACGCCGAACTCGACAAGGCGAGCGAGGAAAACGAGCGCAATGGACTGGTGATCGAAGGCCCGCACGGGCTCGTGGGCGTTGTCCAGATCGCCGGGCTGGTCGCCCGCAGAATCGTATGCTGGCGTTCAGTGAACGACACGCTGGACGCCGGAGAACGGTTCGGGCTCATCCGTTTCGGGTCAAGGCTTGATGTCTATTTGCCGCTGTCAGCCGCCCCGCGCGTTTCGGTCGGGCAAACCGCCGTCGCCGGCGAAACCGTGCTTGCAGAATACAATGCGGCGCGCGGCAAGACTGTTTCGCGCAGGGCATGATGGGACTCGGCTGAAATGGATACGGGATTTTCCCCTTTCGACCCGCATGGCCCCGAAAAGTCGGGCGAGAGGAGCCGGGGGCCGCGCCTGCGCGACATCTCTTTCCGCATGATGCTGCCGAACGTGATCACCACGCTAGCGATTTGCGCTGGTCTGACCGGCGTACGGCTCGCTTTCGAGCAACGCTTTGAATTGGCAGTCGCCATGGTGTTGCTGGCGGCCTTTCTCGACGGTATTGACGGCCGCGTCGCCCGGTTGCTCAAATCAACCAGCAAGTTCGGCGCGCAGATGGATTCGCTGGCTGATATCGTCAATTTCGGCGTGGCACCGGCGCTCGTGCTTTATGTCTACCTGCTTGATCAGGTGAAGTCTTTCGGCTGGATTGCGGCGTTGGTGTACGCCATTGCCGCCGGTCTGCGTTTGGCGCGGTTCAACGTGATGGCGGAACAGCAGAGCAAGGCGGCCTGGCAGTCGGATTATTTCATCGGTATTCCGGCTCCTGGCGGCGCGCTTCTGGCGCTGTTTCCGATCTATCTCGGATTCCTCGGCGTCGAACCGAGCCCCGCTTTCGCCTATGTCGCGTCGGGCTACACGATGCTGATCGGCTTTTTGATGGTCAGCCGCCTGCCGGTCTATTCCGGCAAGTCGCTCGGCCAGCGCATCCGGCGCGACCTCGTTTTCCCACTCATGCTGGTGATTGTGCTCTATGTCGGCCTGCTATTGACCTACATGTGGGAGACAATGACCGTGACGACCGTGCTTTACCTGATTTCACTGCCGTTTGGCGCGCGCGCCTGGCAGAAACGCTACGGACTGGCGGCAAGAAAGCAGGACGTGGAGTAGGCGCATCCGGGAACGCCGCTGACGTTACCCGACGGCCGAGCGGATCTGAACAGCGGTGGCGCGCAATGCGTCTTCCACAGCATGGCGCTTGTCCGGAAAGCGGGTGGTGGGTATCGGCACGGAAATGGCGTGATATTCGCCGGTCATGTCGACGAAAGCGGTTCCGATCGCCGATATGCCCGGTGTGTGCTCGTCATTGTCGTAGGCCAGGCCGGATTCCGCCACGCTGTCGAGCATGGCGCTGAATTGCCGCCAGTCGCCGGCAATGCCTCGCCGTTCCCATTCCTGTTCGACAAGCGTCTTGGCCCTTTCGCGGCCAACCATTGCGAGCGTCGCCTTGCCGTTCGCCGTCGTCGTCAGCGGAAACACGTCGCCAATCGCCGAGACGGTGCGCAAGCGATGCGTGCCTGGAACCTGATCGAGGAAGATCATCCCGGCGCCGCGCAAGACGGAGAGATCGACGGTTTCCGTCACCTTCTGAGACAGTTCCGAAATCGGCAGGCGGCAGATGTCGGCGATGTTGTAGCGGGTCGCTTCCGAGAGAGCTGTGATCTCCGGTCCGAGTCTGATGCTGCCTCCCGCGCCCGTGCTGATGACCAGCCGTTCCGCCTGCAGGGCGCCAACAATGCGTTGCACCGTAGAGCGCGGCAGGCCGACCCGTTCGGCTATCTGTCCCAGACTCATGCCCGAGGTGTCTTGCCTGAGGGCGCGGAGTATCGCCGCCGCCCGCGATATGACCTGTATTCCCCGGTTTCCACCCGGCGCGATGTCGCTCATGCCATGCCTCTGAACTGATTCAAATCTCCGCTGTCTTACATAGTGATGCAAATTCTGTCCATATATCCGCAATACGATGCGTTCACTGGAATCGATGTTGACACATCCTGTATAATGGTTCACCTGTATCATACAGCGGGACGAAGTTTGATCAAAGTCTGGAGTTCCCGGACCACGGTCGGCAACAGTCTCTGAGCCACTCATCGCCGGGAGGGCGGCGAGCTGTTGATGGGAGGAACGCAATGCCGATTGAGCGTTTCACAACGACGCAGCCGTTTGCGGTAGCCAGCATCTGCCGCGCGAGACCGCAGGGTTTCGGAGTGCGTGGCCGAAAAGTTACGCGATTAGGACGCGATCCCGCGGTTTTGCCTGGCAAGCGTCCTTGCAGAATTCCAACATGTCACATTCCAGGGAGGTAACGACATGAAATTCAGACACTTTGCAATTGCCGGCGTGTTTGTCGCCGGATTTGTCTCGACGCCGGCCATAGCCGAAACGCTCAAGGTCACGACCTTTCTTCCGCCGATGCATACCTTCGTCAAGGCGGTCAATGACTGGGGAGAAGAGCTGAACGAGAAATCCGGTGGTGAACTGGAAATCGAAGTCTTTCCGGCCGGTCAACTTGGTCCGCCGCCACGACAGTTCGACCTGGTGCGTTCCGGCGGCGCCGATATCGCCATCTTTCTGCACGGCTTGACGCCTGGCCGCTTTCCGATGACCGAACTGGCCGGATTGCCTCTGACCTATCCGTCCGGCGGCAGCGAGAGCGCCGTCAGCTCGCGTCGCCTGACTGAACTGGCGCCGGAGTACCTGGCAGGAGAACACGAGGGAACGCATATTCTCTGGCTGGCCGTGACGCCGCCGCTCAAGATGCACTTTGCCGACGCCGACCCGAGTGATCTTGGAAATCTCGAAGGTAAGCGTATCCGCTATGCGGGATCGACCTGGCAGAAAATCGTGGAGAGCATGGGCGCGACTCCGGTTCCCGTACCTCCAGCTGAAACCGCGGACGCTATGGGTAAGGGGGTAGTCGACGGCGCATCCTTTCCCTTCGAGGCAACGAAGGCGTTCGATCTCGCTCCAGTTACCGAATACTCCATGGAGCCGGGTCTTGCTTCCGCGACGTTTGCGGTCGTCATGAGTGACGCCGCCTATGACCGGCTTTCACCGGAACTGCAGAAGCTGATCGATGAGACCACTGGTCCTGACCGCGCCGCCTGGTTCGGCGCCCTGTGGGACGAAAGCGAAGGACACGGCCGCGACTACATGGAGGAGGCGGGGGTAAACATCGTCACGTTGAGCGATGACCAGATTGCTGATCTCCAGGGGGCGTTCAAGGATATCGTCGATTCGTCGATCGCGTCCGTTGGCGGCAATGCTGCAGAATTCGTCGAGGCCTATAAAAAATGAGCCTGGCCCGCCTTCGGGCGGGCCAAATTTTTTTAAGGCAGATAAAGTGACCGATCCCGACCACCAGGCAGGCAGAACGATGAGGGTTTTGCACTGGATCGCCAGTCTGGCGCTTTGCGCGATGATGCTGGTGGTTGTCGGCGACGTGATCCTCCGTGCTGTATTCAACACTCCGATCCAGGGCGCCTATGATGTGGTCAGTATTGCTCTGCTCGTCATGACCGTGTTCGGCATTGCGCCCGTGGTCGCTGGCCGAAGAGAAATCATGATCGACCTGATCGACGGGTTTGTCTCGAACACCACTATCCGCGTACTTGCTGTCATTGCATCTCTGACCGGCGGCGTGATTTTCCTGTTTCTCGGATGGGCTATGATAACGCCTGCGCTGGACGCCTGGCGCTGGGGAGAGCGGTCCCTTGAACTCGGTATGCCGAAATGGCCTCTTTGGGGTGTCGCTTTCCTCGGTCTGGTCGGAATTCTTTGGGCCTATCTCATGCAATTGAGGTCGAATTTGCGCGGCGCCCAGGACAGCGTCCCGGGCGAGGACAAGTCGTGAGCAGCTTTGCGCTCGGCCTTGGCGGGATAGGATTGATGCTTGTCATGCTGGCGTTCCGTCAACCCGTCTGGATCGCGCTCGCGGTCATTGGCATTGCTGGCAACTGGACGCTCAACAGCCTGATGACCGCCAAGTTCACGGCCGGCACCACTCTTTTCGACGTTGCTTCAAACTACAATCTGTCCGTTATTCCGCTGTTTGTGCTGATGGGAGAAATCGCCTCCGGTTCCCGTATGTCTGCGGAACTCTTCAATGCGGCGCGGGTTTTGCTCTCCGGCTTGCGCGGCGGCCTCTCCCTGGCGTCGATCGCCGCATCCGGCGCCTTTGGCGCTATCTGCGGCAGTTCGGTCGCGACTGCGGCGAGCATGACGCGGATCGCCATGCCGGAAATGAACAGGGCCGGTTATGAACCGAGTTTTTCGGCGGCGTCGGTCGCAGCCGGCGGGTCGCTCGGCATCCTCATCCCTCCATCGATCATCCTTGTCATCTACGGTTCGATTACCGAAACAAGCGTTGCGCGTCTGTTTGCAGCGTCGATGATACCCGGCCTCGTGCTGCTGGTTCTCTATATACTGGTCGCGATCTGGCTTGCTCATCGCGCCGGCGCAGCGCCGCTTGAGGCGGGCGCCTCGATCGGCCAGCGCCTGTCTGCGCTAAAAGATCCCTGGCAATTCGTTCTGCTGTTTGTTCTGACGATCGGCGGCATTTACGCCGGCGTTTTCAGTCCGACTGAAGCCGCTTCGGTCGGAGCGTTCGGCGCCATCGTTCTGGGTTTTCTCAAGCGGACGCTCGATGGCGCGCGGCTGATTGCAGCCATTCAGGCAAGCGTGATCGTCTCCTGCGCCCTTTTTATGATCATCATAGGGGCGACGCTGTTCGCCAATTTCATCGTCCAGACCCGGCTTCCCGACACGCTGCTGCAACTGGCCCAGGACGCGGAACTCAACGTCTTCGTCGTGATGGGGCTGATCATCGTCATCTACATCGTTTTGGGATGTTTTCTTGAGGGGCTGGGGATGGTGCTGATAACAGTGCCGGTTTTCCTTCCCGTGGTCGTTGGATACGGGTTCGACCCGATCTGGTTCGGCGTGCTCGTCGCGGTGCTGGTCGAACTCGGCCTAATTACGCCGCCTGTCGGTATGAACCTCTTCATCATCCGCGCGCAGGTCAGAGAGCTGAATATCAGGCAGATTTACCGGGGAATCCTGCCCTTCCTCCTGGCTCCGGTGGCTCTAATCATTCTGATGTTCGTCTTCCCGCAACTGGCGCTCTGGCTTCCGGAGCTTTTCTACAATTGAGAATGTTATGAAAACCATCCTTATCCGACACGAACGCCCCGAGTGGACCGACTCATATGTTGAGCAATTCTCGGAGCTCTTTCCGGACTTCGAATTTCGGCCCGCTTACTCACTTGAAGATGCAATGCGTCATGCAGCGGACGCCAGCGCAATCATCGGGATCGGGCCGCAAATGCCTCCGCAGCTCATCTCGTCGATGAAAAACCTCGAGTGGGTGCAGTCCTTGACGACCGGCATAGACAATCTCCTCGCCATGCAGGAAATGCCGAAGAACGTTCCGATCACGAAATGCGCGCGATTGCATGGGACGCAAATGTCGGAGCTTGCGCTGCTGTTCATGCTGAACCTTGTTCGAGATTTTCCCCATATGCTCGAAAATCAGAAAGCTGCGGTTTGGGATCGCCAGCCGCAGCCGCTTCTCTATGAAAAGACAGTTTGCCTCCTTGGCCTCGGCAGTATCGCCGAGACCATCGCCAATGTCTGTTCGGTGCTTGGAATGACTGTCACGGGTGTTTCCAATGGCCGCAGCACGGCGCCGCATGTTGACCGCGTTTATCCGCGCGCGCGCCTTGAAGAAGCAGCCTCCGAAGCAGATTTTCTGATTGTGCTCGTGCCGCTATCGGATGAAACGCGCAATATCATTGACGCCGGCATCCTTTCTGCGATGAAGCCGTCGGCCTTTCTCATCAATATGGCGCGGGGCGGATGTGTGGACGAGTCTGCGTTGATCGAGGCCCTGCAGAAAGGTGAAATCGCCGGCGCCGGCCTCGACGTGTTCGAGAGAGAGCCGCTGCCTTCAGACGATCCAATCTGGCAGGCGCCAAACGTCATTCTGACGCCGCATGTGGGCGGATTCGCCGATATTTATCACAAGCAATGCTTTCCGATCGTTCTCGAAAACTTACGCGCCTACGCGAGCGGCGGACCCGAAGCGCTGACGTCGGCGGCGAGAAGGTAGAGAAAACTGATGCAGACCAATTCCCCGGTTTCCTACTCCGAACTGGAACGTCGCTGGACAGTGACGCGAGGCGTGATGGAAGAACTCGGCGTCGACGCCATCGTGACTCAGGCGCGCGAGGACTGGATGGGCGGTTATGTTCGCTGGCTGACCGATATTCCGGCCAATAATGGTTACCCGCGGACCGTTGTGTTTTTTCGCGATCGCCCGATGACCATTATCGAGATGGGCGCTTTCGAAACGGATCGCCTGGTTCCGGCCGGTGATTGCGTCAACCGGGGTGTTGGCAGGCTGCTGAACACGCCGTCTTTCGTCTCCATCGACTACACCATTGACTACGACGCTGCGCTGCTGGTGAAAGCTTTGAAAGACGTGGATGCGCGGCGTATCGGATTGTTGACGCCCGGGGCGCTGCCGCACTCGCTCATGACGGCGCTGCAGACAGCCGAGCCGGCGTTTGATCTCGTTGACGCCACAGACCGGCTCGATGCCGCCAAGGCGGTAAAAAGCGAGGAAGAGGTTCTCCTGATCAGAAAAACAGCTGCGTTGCAGGACCGTGTCTTCGAGGAGGTGTGCGACTTCATCCGCCCTGGCGTCACGGATCGCGACGTCGCCGCCCATGCCGAGGGAGTTGGTCGAAGGCTTGGCAGCGATCAGGGAATTTATCTCGGACTTTCGTCGCCGCTCGGAAAACCATCGCGTTTCCTCAATCGGCCATTCCAGACAAGGACCATCGAGGCGGGCGATCACATGTCGCTGTTGATAGAAATCAACGGTCCGGGCGGGTTCTTCGTCGAAATCGCCCGCACGATGGTGCTGGGCCAGGCTGACGAACATCTTTCGAACGCTTTCGAGACCGTCAAAGCGGCGCAAGCCCATACATTGGCGATGATGCGTCCGGGCGCAGACCCAGCGGAGATTGCCGCTGCGCATGACGACTGGATGCAGCAAAGGGGCCTGCCGCCGGAGACCAGACTCTATGCCCACGGACAAGGGTGCGAGATGGTGGAACGGCCGCTGATCCGCCGCGACGAAACAATGCCGCTGGCGAAGGACATGTGTCTTGCAGTGCATCCGGGCTACGACGACGGGCGCGTGTTCGCCGTGATCTGCGACAACTATCTCATCACGCAGAACGGCGTCTCGGACTGCCTGCACAAGACCGAAAAGAAAATATTCGAGCTCTGAGGAGAGAGACCGTGAAGTCGCCGAAAATCGCACTTGAAGAGCATTTCATGCATCCGGATTTCCTGGAGTACTTTGGCACGACGGCGGTCAACATCAGTCCGGCGCTGTTCGGAAAGGCGAGCGAAGCGCTTATGGATTTCGGCGAACGCCGCCTCGCTGCCATGGACGAAATCGGAATCGAGAAATCGATCCTCTCGCTTGCAGGTCCCGGCGTGCAGGTGGAAAAGCGAACCGCACTCGCAGTCGACCGCGCGCGCAAGGTCAACGATTATCTTGCCGAGGAAATCGCCAAACGGCCAGACCGCTATGGCGGCTTTGCGCATCTGGCGATGCAGGACCCGTCAGAGGCCGCCGACGAACTGGAACGCTGCGTGCGCGATCTCGGTATGCAGGGAGCCATGATCAATGGCCAGACAGGGGGAACCTATCTGGATGACGATCGGTATTCTCCTTTCTGGGAGCGTGTATCCGATCTCAAGGCGCCGATCTACATCCATCCGAACAATCCGCCGGAGGTTGTTCACATGTATCACGAACACCCGGAACTTTATGGTCCTGTCTGGTCATGGACGGTCGAGACGGCGACCCATGCCTTGCGGCTGGTCTTTGCAGGCACGTTTGATCGCTACCCCGGCGCGCGGCTGGTGCTTGGACATCTGGGCGAGGCGCTTCCGTTCCTGCTGTGGAGACTCGATAGCCGCTGGGAGATATCGCACCGGGGTGAGATGCGACTTGAAAAGCAGCCGTCAGACTATTTCAGGCAGAATGTCTGGGTCACAACGTCTGGCATGTGCGCTGACGCGCCCTTACGCTGTTCCATCGACATGATGGGAGTTGGTCGGATTCTGTTTTCTGTCGACTATCCGTTCGAACAGGCAAGGGAGGCAGGTGACTGGATTGAGGCGACACCGCTGTCTGACGAGGAGCGAAGGCTGATCTGCTACGACAATGCAAGATCGTTGCTGAAGCTCGACCGTTGAATTCAAGAGTGGTCGCGAGACGGGTCATAGCTGTCCTGCATCGCGGTGCAGAACATATAGCCTTGTTCGCAATACGGTGCGAGCTTAGAAAACCGAGTTGACATAGCTTGTATTATGGTGCACCTGTATCATACAGCGGGACGAGGAGAGGTCGATTACTGCGACTGAAATCCGCTGTGAATGGCCAGGGAGGAAAGACATGGTTGAAATTCGCGGAATCGAATTCCAGGGCAATACCGACAACGACATGGGGCTGGAGTTCTACAATCTCAGCCACCGCTACGGGTTCCAATGCCCGAACTGGCCGTATTTTCGCGATGTGCGGATCGAACGCATGCACTACATGGCGAAATCCGGCGTCCTGAGCCAGACGCTTACAACCACCATGCATGTCACGACCCATATCGATGCGCCTGCGCATGTGGTGCAGGGCACGCCCTTCATCGACGAGGTTCCGCTGCCGCACTTCTTCGGCACGGGTCTGGTTGTCCCGATTCCAAAAGAGAAGTGGGAGCAGATCACGGCGGATGACCTTGAGAAGGCCTGTGGTCACGCAATTCGCAAGAACGACGTCCTGATCATCAATACGGGCTGGCACAAGCAGTATGAGGACGGCGACTATTTTGCCTATTGTCCGGGTCTTGTGCCTTCGGCCGCAGACTGGATGATCGAGAAGGGCGTCAAGGTCGTCGGACATGACACGCAGGCCAACGACCATCCGCTTGCGACCGCCATCGGTCCGCACCGGAATGGTCCGCTGTTGCCGCATCTGGCCGAGGAATACAAGGAATGGTCGGGCGGCATTGCATGGGACGAGGCGTTCCCCGAGTGGGAGCCGGTCCACAACAAGTTGTTCCGCGCCGGTATACTGGGGATCGAGAATGTGGGCGGCGATCTCGACGCTGTGACCGGCAAGCGCTGCACCTTTGCGTTTTTCCCGTGGAACTGGGACCGGGGCGACGGCTGTATCATCCGGCTGGTTGCAATGATCGACAAGGGTCAGAATTACCGGATCGAGGCTGGCGAGAGTTTCTAACGCAAGATTGCCGGGATAACGGCAATCGGTTCATGGGAGGAACGCAGCGATGCTAATCAAGCGATTCGAGGATGCTCAGGCCTATGAGGCGCCCAACCACTGGGACGTCCACGGCCTGCGACTGCAGGGTTTCGAGGAAGGTGGACCGACCAATCAATGGGTCGGCTATTCCCAGTTCCTGCCAGGCGGCGGTGCGGGACCGGACTCGACGCCTTTCGAGAAAGTGTATGTCGTTCTGGAAGGCGAAATGACCCTGGAGTGGGACGGCCGGACGGAAGTTCTCCGTGCGCTCGACTCCTGCACGATACCCCCGGGGCAGGAACGCCGTATCGAAAACCGCACGAACCACGTCTGCAAGATGCTGGTTGTCATTCCCTATCCGCCGAAAGGGTGAAGCCATGGCTGATATCACCGATCCGCTGTCGCTGTTCGACATCAAGGGCAAGGTTGCGCTGATCACTGGCGCATCGGGGGCTTTCGGCGCCGTCGCTGCCCGCGTTCTGGCAGGAGCCGGGTGCAAGCTGGTGCTGACCGCCGGATCGGCGGACGCGCTCGGCGAAATAGCTGCGGAATGCCGACAGGCCGGAGCCGACGTGACGGAAATCAATGCGCGTCCGTCGGACGAAGACACATGCGCCGACATGGTTGCTCGCGCGGTGTCCGCCTATGGCGCGCTCGACATTCTCGTCGTCGCTTCCGGCATGAACAAGGTTGCGAAGATCGACGACATGGCGGCGGAAACCTTCGCCTCCGTCATGGACGCGAATGTCACGCAGAGCTGGCTTCTGGCGCGCGCCGCGACCCGGCAGATGAAGGCGCAGGGAACGGGCGGCAAGATCGTGCTGGTGAGTTCCGCCCGCGGCCTTCTCGGGCATCCCGCGGGCTACACCGCCTATTGCGCCTCGAAGGCAGCGGTAGACGGCATCACCAAGGCGCTGGGTTGCGAACTCGGTCCGACCGGCATCACGGTTAACGCGATCGCGCCGACCGTTTTTCGTTCGCCGCTGACTGCCTGGATGTTCGAGGACACCGAAGACGCCAAGAAAGTGCGCGATGGTTTCCTGACCCGTGTGCCCAAAGGACGACTCGGCGAGCCCGAGGATCTGGCTGGGCCCTTGCTGTTCCTTGCCTCCGCAGCCAGCGATTTCTACACCGGTCACATCCTTTACGCCGACGGCGGCTATACGGCGGGCTGAGGCGATGGAAAACCGGCACATTGCAGTGATCGGCGCCGGGCTCATGGGGCACGGTATCGCACTGACCCTCACAAGGGCGGGCCATCACGTGGCTCTGACCGATCCTGTGACCGAGGCTCTTCAACACGCTCCAAAGCGGATTGCCGCCAGCCTGGAGTCGCTCGGAGCGGACGCTGATGAGATTTCCGCATGCCTCGAGAGGGTTAGCCTGAGGGATACTCTGCCGGAGGCCGTGCAGCACGCAGAGTTTGTCTTCGAGGCTGCGCCGGAAAAACTTGCGCTGAAGCAGCAGATCTTCGCCGAAGTGGAGGCGCATGCTTCATCCGATGCGATCCTGGCTTCGAATACGTCCGTAATCCAGATTACGAAAATCATGCAGGATCTGAAACTCCGCAATCGGGCGCTTGGGACACACTGGTGGAACCCACCGCATATGATCCCGCTGGTCGAGGTCATCCGTACGGAATGGACCGACGATGCGGCGATGGAGGAGATGACGCAGCTCCTTGAAGGCGCCGGAAAGACGCCTGTGCGCGTGGAGAAAGATGTGCCGGGGTTCATTGGCAACCGCATGCAGCATGCGCTGTGGCGCGAGGCGATCAGCCTCGTAGAGCGGGGCATTTGCGACGCAGCAGCAGTCGACACCGTCATCAAATCGTGCTTTGGGCGACGGCTGGCCGTACTGGGGCCGTTGGAAAACGCCGATCTTGTCGGCACTGATCTGACACTGGACATCCACAAAAACGTGCTTGCCGATCTGGAAAATCGCCCGGGCCCGTCGCCCTATCTGGAACAATTGGTCAAGGACGGCAAGCTCGGCATGAAGACGGGCGAGGGCTTTCATACATGGACGCCGGAGAAGGCGGACGAGACGCGCGCCAGGGTGGCGCGCTTCCTGGGACGTCTTGACACGGTGCTCGATGACATAGGCTAGACGCCGGAAAAAATCCGGCATCAGATAAGGGAGGATTTGATGACGCATTTTACGACTAACCGCCGCACGGTGATCCGCGGATTGGCCGCGATCGGCCTTGCGGCGCCCGCAATATTGCGCGGCAGGAGCGCATTCGCTCAGGGCCGCACTATAAAGGTCGGACATGTGAGCCCAAGGACAGGTCCGCTCGCGGGCTTCGCCGAGGCCGATGAGTATGTTCTGGAAGGCATCCGGGCAAAGTTCGCCGAAGGGATCGCCGGGCAGGGCGGAACCTACAATATCGAAATCATCACAGCGGACAGCCAGTCCAATCCGAACCGGGCCGCAGAGGTGGCGTCCGATCTGATCCTTCGCGAGGAAGTGGACATCATCACCGCCGCCTCGACGCCCGACACCACCAATCCGGTGGCCGACCAGGCGGAACTGAACGAGGTGCCCTGCATCACCACGGATTGCCCCTGGCAGCCTTATTTCTTCGGTCGCAGCGGCGATCCCGCCAACGGCTTCGAGAGCACCTATCATTTCTTCTGGGGGCTCGAGGACGTGATCGCAGCCTTCCTGGCCATGTGGGACGGCACTGGCGTTGAAAAGACGGTGGCCGGTCTGTTCCCCAACGACGCCGACGGAAACGCCTGGGGCGATCCGGAACTGGGGCTGCCCAAGCCGCTTGCAGCCGCAGGATACACCCTTGTCGATCCAGGCCGCTACCAGCCGTTGACCGACGACTTCACGGCCCAGATCAACGCCTTCAAGGAAGCGAATTGCCAGATTGTAACCGGCAACATGATTCCGCCGGACTTTGCGACGTTCTGGGCGCAAGCCGCCCAGCAGGGGTTCAATCCGAAGATCGTCACCATCGGCAAGGCGTTGTTGTTCCCGTCCGTCGTGGACAGTCTCGGCGAACGCGGCAACGGCCTCTCTTCGGAAGTCTGGTGGTCGCCTTACCATCCCTTCTCGTCGTCGCTGACCGGTATCAGCGCGAAGGATCTCGCCAACGGATACAGCGACGCGACGGGTCGGCCCTGGACCCAGCCGATCGGCTTCAAGCACGCGCTGTTCGAAGTCGTGGCGGACGTCGTCAAGCGCGCCGATGATGTCCGCGATCCGCAGTCGATCGTGGCGGCGATAGCTTCGACATCGCTCGATACGATCGTCGGCCCTGTCGACTGGTCTGTTGGCCCGGTCAAGAATGTCACCAAGACGCCGCTTGTCGGCGGCCAGTGGCAGAAGGGAGACAACGGGCTGAACCTGGAGATCGTCGCCAACGCCACGGCTCCGGAAGTGCCGGTGACGGCTGAAATGCAGCTCCTGTAAGAAAGTGCGCCGCAGGTCTCTCCGGCCTGCGGCTACTGTTTCGACGAGGAACCCGTGTCAGAAATCCTTGGCCTTTCAGGCGTATGCAAGTCCTATGGCGCAATCGTCGTCGCCGACAGCCTGACCTTTTCCCTCAGACAGGGTGAGGCGCTGGGCGTCATCGGGCCGAACGGCGCCGGCAAGACGACGATGTTCAACCTGATTACCGGAACCGTTGCGGCGAGTTCCGGGCGTGTCCAGTATAACGGCCGTGATGTAACCCACGACAGCGCCGCGAAGCGTTGCCGTGCAGGCATGGCCCGCAGCTTCCAGGTGCCGCAGCCCTTCGGACACATGACGGTTTTCGAAAACGCCATGGTAGCCGCGACACAGGGCGCCAATCTGACCGGCAGGGAAGCTGAATCGGCGTGTCTGGACGTCCTAGACCAGACGGGATTGCTCGATAAGGCGAACGCCGTTGCGGGGAAACTGGCGCTGCTTGACCGCAAGCGGCTGGAACTGACGCGCGCGCTCTGCGCAAAACCGAAATTGCTGCTGCTGGACGAAATCGCGGGCGGACTGACTGACGAGGAATGCCGCCTTCTTGTCGAGACGATCCAGGCCATTCACCGGACAGGGATGTCGATCATCTGGATCGAACATGTTGTGCATGCGCTCCTCAAGGTGGTCGAACGTCTGATCGTGATCGATTTCGGCAAGATGATTGCCGAGGGGGATCCGGCGACCGTCATGGAAAGCCGCGAGGTGAAGGAAATCTATCTCGGAATTGAAGCCGATGCCTGAGCCTGTTCTGGATATCCGAAAGCTGGACGCCCATTATAGAGATTTCCAGGCCCTCTACGGCGTCAATATCACCGTCGAGGCGGGCGAGGTGGTTGCGATCATTGGCGCAAACGGAGCGGGCAAGACGACATTGATGCGCTCGATCTCCGGGTTGATCCGGAACCGCGCGGAACAGATCACGTACCGGGGACAGCAAATCGGCGCACTGAGGGCGGATCAGATCGCAGGCCTTGGCATAGCCCTGGTGCCCGAAGGGCGGCAGCTTTTCCAGTCGCTTTCGGTGGAGGAGAATCTGATCATTGGAGGCCGGACTGGTCGCAAGGGGGCCTGGTCTCTTCAGCGGGTCTATGACCTTTTTCCTGTGCTGCAGGAGAGGCGGAATGTTCCCTCGACATCCCTGTCAGGCGGCCAGCAGCAAATGGTGGCGATCGGCAGGGCGCTGATGGCCAACCCGGACCTTGTCATGTTCGACGAGATCAGCCTGGGTCTCGCTCCCGTCATCATCAGGCAGATCTACGAGTCGCTGCCAACGATTGTCGGTGAGGGCATGAGCGCAATGATCGTGGAGCAGGATATCACCAAGGCGCTTTCGGTTTCATCGCGCGTCTACTGCCTGCAGGAGGGCCGTGTCTCGCTGGAAGGCCGGACAGCCGACGTCAGCCGCGAGCAGATTTCCGCCGCTTATTTCGGGACCTGACGAATGGACTGGATCAATGCAATCGTGCAGGGAACTTTGCTCGGCGGGCTTTATGCGCTTTTTGCCGCCGGGTTGTCCCTGATCTTCGGCGTCATGCGCCTGGTCAACATCGCCCACGGCGACCTGATCGTTCTGGCGGCCTATCTCGGTCTGACGGTGACGGCGGCTCTCTCTATGAACCCGTTCGTGGCGCTCATTCTGGTCGTGCCGCTGATGGCCGGCTTTGGATATGTCCTGCAGCGTGGCGTTCTGAACTGGACGCTCGGTGATGATATTCTGCCGCCGTTGCTGGTCACGTTTGGCCTGTCGGTGATCATCCAGAACGCGCTGCTTGAAGGCTATTCCGCCGATCCGCAGAAGCTCAACGCAGGCGCTATCGAGGTGGCGAGCGCCAACATCGGCGGATTGGCGGTCGGCTACCTTCCGCTCGTGATGTTTCTGACAGCAGTGCTGGTAGTCGCTGTCCTCCAGTGGATATTCTACGCAACGGCGCTCGGCCGGGCTTTCAGGGCGGTTTCGGACAATCAGGATATCGCCCAATTGATGGGGCTGAACCGTCGTCATGTCTTCGGACTGGCTATGGCCTTGTCCCTCGCGGTAACCGCTATCGCCGGAATTTTCCTTGGCGTGCGGACCTCGTTCGATCCTGCAACCGGCCCGGCCCGTCTGATCTTCGGATTCGAAGCGGTCATTATCGGCGGGCTCGGTAATCTGTGGGGCACGCTCGCTGGCGGTGTGATCCTTGGCGTGGCGCAATCGATCGGCGCGCAGATCAACCCGGGCTGGCAGATCCTCTCAGGCCATATTGCATTCCTGATCATACTCGCCGTTCGCCCGCGCGGCTTATTCCCGAGGATGGACGGATGAGCGTTGTCGATACACATCGTGTCTTTCGCGTCACGACGGCAAGCCGCATTGCTTCGGTTCTCGGCTTGCTTCTCCTGCTCGCTCTGGCTGCTGCGCCCTGGTGGATGGGCCGGGCCGATCTGAGGCTGCTCGGCGAAATATACCTCTACCTTTCACTGGCGATGCTCTGGAACCTGCTTGCCGGATATGCGGGCCTCGTCTCCGTCGGTCAGCAGGCCTATGTCGGCCTGGGAGGATATGTCCTGTTCGCGCTGACGATATTTGGCGGGCTGCATCCGTTCACTGCCATTGGACTTTCTGTGGTGATCGGAGCGATCGTCGCGATACCGGTCGCCGCACTAATTTTCCGGCTGCGCGGCGCCTATTTCGCGATCGGTACGTGGGTTATCGCCGAGGTGTTCCGGTTGGGCTTTGCACAAGTTAGCGCGCTTGGCGGTGGGTCCGGGATATCGCTGCCTGTGGATGTGGTGCGCTCGCTCGCCGACGGGCGCGATGCGCGGGAAGCGACCAGCTACTGGCTGACGCTTGGATGCGCCGCCGCAGTCATGGCCATCGCGTACTTGTTTCTGCGGTCGCGCAACGGGCTGGCGCTGACGGCCATTCGGGACAACGAGCTTGCTGCTTCGTCCCTCGGCATCGATATCTGGCGTTCAAAATTCGTCGTCTACGTGGTCGTTGGCGGCCTGACGACGTTTGTCGGGTCGCTGATCTTCCTACAAAAGCTGAGGATCTCTCCGGATGCGGCGTTCAGCGTGAATGACTGGACCGCCTATGTGATTTTCATCGTCGTGATCGGTGGAATTGGATCTCTGGAAGGTCCGATTATCGGCACAGTCGCATTTTTCCTTCTGCGCGAGACACTGGCCGACCTTGGATCAATTTACCTGATCGTTCTCGGTGCGATAGCGATTGCGGTCATGCTGGTGGCGCCAAAAGGTTTGTGGGGTCTCGTTCAGGATCTGACGGGTCTGCGTCTGTTCCCGCTCGGATATCGCGTCGAGCCGAAGCAATCTCGCAAAGAGTAGCGCCTGCAATGGAGCCTTGCACGGAACGGAAAATGCGGGCCTTTCAGCCCGCATTCCAGTCGCGCCCTGGAGAAACTCTTCGGTTTATTCCGCTGCGTCCGGTCGCCTCGCCGGCATGTCGTCATTGTGCGGACGACGTTCCGGTCGCTCATCGGCATCGTCCGAGGTCACGCTTCCGACGCCTGCATAGACGGTTTGCGGAACGAAGGCGTTGCCGGTGATCCGACCCCACAGTCGCCTGACATTGTCGGGCATGGCCAGCATTGCCGGGATCATGACCAGGGTCAACATGGTCGAAAAGGCCAGGCCGAAGATGATCGCTGTGGAAAGCTGGACCCACCAGATCGCGGTGATGCCGCCGACGGAGATCGTCTGACTGAAGAAGTCCATGTTGATCTGCAGCGCCATCGGCACCAGTCCGAGAATGGTCGTGATCGTCGTCAGCATGATTGGACGAAGCCGCTGGGCCGCCGTCTTGAGGGCGGCTTCACGCGTGTCGGTCACGCCTTCCTCGCGCATCCGGTTGAATGTGTCGATCAACACGATCGCGTTGTTCACCACGATGCCCGCGAGCGCGACGATGCCAGTGCCGGTCATGATGATGGAGAAAGGCTGTGACGTCACCACCATGCCGATAAGCACGCCCGAGACCGCCAGAATGACTGTAGAGAGCGTCAGGATCGTCTGATAGAACGAATTGAACTGAGTCAACAGGATGATGAACATCATGAACAGCGCGGCCATGGCGGCCTTGCCAAGAAATTCGCCGGCCTCCTGCTGCTCCTCGTCAGCGCCCCGAAAACGCAGCTGCACGGTTTCCGGGAACGTCTGCGTATCCAGCCATTTCTGAACTTCCTTGACCGCGTCATCAGCCGTTGCAGGACGCCCGTCAACCATGACGCCCTCTCCGAGATTGGCCTTGACGTCCATGGCGTAAAGCCCGTCGCGTCTGGTGATCGATGAAACCTTGTGCTGGGCGCCCATCGTGATGAAGTTCGCGAGGGGAACCTGGCCATTGGCGGTCCGAAGACGCAAGACCTCGAACTGGTCGAGCGTGCGTTCTTCTTCCGGCAGGCGCACGCGAATATCGACCTCGTCCTGGGAGTCGTCTGGTCGATAAGAGCCGATCAGCACACCGTTGGTAACGAGCTGGACCATCGATCCGACCTGAACGATGCCGGCGTTGTAGCGACCGGCCAGTTCGCGATCGACATCGATTTCCCACTCGATGCCCGGCAGCGGGCGGGCGTCTTCCTGATCGGTGAGCATCTCCATGGAGTCGAACTGCTCGCGAATCTGGCCAACGGTTTCCACCATCGTGTTGTAGTCCGTCGATTTCACTTCCAGACGCACATCCTTGCCGGTCGGAGGTCCGCCTTCGATCTTGCGCACTTCCACCTTGACGCCGGCGATATCGGCTGTTCTCTGACGGATGTCCTCGAAGATGTCGACCGCCTTGCGCCGGCAACAATAGTCTGCGAGTTCAATCTGCAATTCACCTACGACATCGGCCGGCTTGTCCTGGACGCCGCCGATTATCTGTGGGCCGCCGCTACCGCCGCCGCCGGGGGCGGTAGCGGTCATAACGACGTTCTCAATGCCATTGATCCTGAGCACTTCGTACTCGACCTCAGCGACAAGATCGCGAATGTCGCGGGCTGAGAGATTGCCACGGGCCGATACCAGAACGATCGCGACGTCCGGTTCTTCATCCACGAAGAATTCGACTCCCTGGTTGTTGGCGCCGAAATAGATGTAACTGCCGATGGTGGCGGCGATGATGACGACGATGACCGCGATGTTGCCTGCAAGCGTTCCGACCGCCAGGTTCAGAAAGCGCAGATAGCCGCCCGTGAAGCCGGGCACTTTGGCGATGTCCAGCTTCGAATCCGAAGACAGCATCATCGCAACGTTGTCGGCTTCTGAAACGGTGTGGTCGCGACGCCGGTTGGCGATGAATTTTGATATTCGGTAAGTCAGGAACAGCGCGATCGCCGCTGTTAACGCCGAACCCGCAGCCTGGATGGGCAGTCCCAACGGTGCAAGCGGACCGAAAAAGGCGAATACGCCGGCAATTGCGGCCACGAACAAGGCGAGGATGGCATTGGATCGTTTGGAAACCACCGCAGCGATTTGAGCGAACAGTGTTCCGGTAACCGGCAAAAAGACCAGGGCTGTCAGCAGAGACGCCGTGAGAACGATGATCACCATGCGGGGCAGGTAGCTCATGAACTCCCCGGACACGCCAGGCCACAGAAGCAGCGGCAGGAAAGCGGCGAGCGTCGTCGCCGTAGAGGACACTACAGGCCAGAACATCAGCTTGGATGCCCGTTGATAGGCGGCGGCCGGCTCCATGCCTTCCGCGATCTTGCGGTCGGCGTATTCTGTCACGACGATCGCGCCGTCGACCAGCATGCCTACGGTCAGCACCATGCCGAACATAACCATCATGTTCACCACCATGCCGAGGCTGGCGAGAATCAGGAAGGCGAGCATGAACGAGCCGGGGATGGCAAGTCCCACAAGGAGGCCGGAGCGCAGGCCAAGCGTGCCGACCACACAGATCATGACCAGCAAGATTGCTGTCATGATCGATGACTGCAGTGACCCAAGCACTTCAAAGATAAAGCTCGACTGGTCGAGCAAATAGTTGACATGGATCGACTGAGGCCAGTCTTTTGTATACTCGGCAACGACCCGGCGCACCTCGTCATTGTTCTCGATGATATTGGTGCCGATGCGTTTGGTGACTTCGATGGAAATCGCCGGCTGGCCGTTCACCCGTGTGAAGATGGAGGGATCCGTGAAGGTGCGGCGGATTTCGCCGACCTCTCCAAGCGTCACGACGCCTTCGCCATTCTGCTTGATCGGAATGTTGTAGACATCCTCGGCGTTCTCCACGAGCCCAGGCACCTTGACGTTGAAGCGGCCGTTGCCGTCGTCGATGAACCCCGCCGCAACGAGCTGGTTATTTTGCGAAAGCGCGTTCAGGAGCTCATCCTGCGTGATGTCGTAGGATTCCAGCTTCATGAGATCCAGAATGACCTCGAGAAGTTCTTCCCGATCTCCCTTCAGTTCGGCTTCGCGAACTGTTGAAACCGCTTCGATTTCATCCTTCAGGCGGCGCGCAAGGTGAGTTAGAGTGCGTTCGGGAACGTCGCCCGACAGCGTGACGATGATCGTCGGCTGGAGTGCGAAATTCGTTTCGGTGATCGTCGGTTCGTCTGCTTCTTCAGGCAGATCAGCCTGAGCCTGATCGACCTTGTCGCGTATGTCGGCGAGCACCTCGTCGGCGTCAGTTTCGACATTGAACTCAAGTACGATTCCGGCGTGTCCTTCAGACGCAATCGCGGTCAGTTCCTTCAGCCCGTCGAGCCCGCGCAACGTCGTTTCCATCGGCCGGACCAGTAGGCGTTCGGCGTCGTTGGGGGAAATACCTTGCTGAGTGATCGAGACATAATAGACCGGAACGTCAATGTCCGGATTGGCCTCTTTCGGGATGCCAATGTAGGACATTACGCCGGCCGCGATCATGAAAACCATGAGCGCAAGGACCGTTTTCGGCCTTGTGATGATGGATTGGAGCGCAGAAGTCATGAGCGAGCATCAGCCTTCGCGGGAACTTGCCGGGCAATCTCGGCCGGAACCGGAGCCACGGTCTGACCCGCGATCACATAGTCCTGTCCGAGTGTGATGACGCGGGCTCCAGGCGCAAGCCCGGTCACCCACATGGTTTCAGGCGTATGTGCGACGATCTTGACCGGATTGAAGGCAACCACATTGTCGCTGTCCACCGTTCTCACGCCAAGGACGCCATTATCGTCGAGAGTGAGCCAGGACGCTGCGATTTTGTAGGCCTCCGAGCCTTCAAGCTTGATCGTCGTTGTCGCAGTAACGCCGTCGCGCAGCTTGCCGTCGCTGTTGGGAAGTTCGATTTCCGTCAGGAAGGTGCGTGTCGCGGAGTCTGCGGCGGGCGCGACATAGCTGATCTTCCCATCGACCTTTTCTCCGGTGATCATTGATACTTCCGCGTCGTAGCCAATGCCGATGTTCCCGACATGCCGTTCGGAAACCTGTCCGACAAAGAGCATCGGATCCGGATCGATCAGCGTCACACAGACATCGCCATTCGAAAGATGGCTGCCGATTTCAGCGATCGGGTCGGTGACAATGCCGGACGCCGTGGCTTCAATCTCCACATGCGACATTTCATGCTTCGCCGATGCCAACCGGGCGGCTGCATTGTCCATGGCGTATTTCAGCGCCTTGACGCGGGTGTCCGAAATGTAATCCTTTTCCTTCAGCTTAAGGGCGCCGTCATAATCGAATTTGGCCTGTTCCAGCGCCGCCTCGGCCTGAAGGATGTCGGTGTCCCTGACGCCCGGATCGAGTCGGCAAACCGGATCTCCGGCCTTCACCACATCACCTTTTTCCACAAAGCGCTCATGCAGTGTGCCGTTCGTTTCGGCGCGCACCGATATCACCGACTTTGCAGAAGTGCGGCCGTGTAGCAGCAATGTCTCAAACCGCTGTTCGGGCTCGACGGTGACGAAGCGAACCTTGAAAAGGTCGTCCTGATTTTCCTGACGTTCGGCCGGCGGCGCAACGGCGTGAGGCGAGTCGGCGTGGCCGCCGACGACGATCTCGCCCGACGACATCCATCCGATCACGGCGCCGGCGATAATCAGCGCGGTAATGTGCGAACCTTTGATGCGAAAAGCCATGGTTGCGTTCCTATAAAACTCTATTCGGCGGCTTGCGCCTGGTTGTCTGGGACGAGCGCTTCGAGTTCGTGACGGTGTTTGATGAAGTAGTCGAGCGCCTGCTGCTTGACCTGGCGGCCGAATTTGGCGACCCAGATCTTGCCGCCGGAGGTGTCGTCGCAATGCTCGAGAACCTGATCAAGCATCTCGATTTCGGCTTCCATGTCCTTCAAGTGGCGGTCGATCGCCCGGACGATCGTCTCGCGATCGAGTATTTCGGCGCACATGGCCATGAGCAGAAATTCGGATTTGAAAGAGTCGCGCCGGGGCAGCACGCGAAGCGATTCATGTAATTCCTGTCGCCCCTTGTCGGTGATCGAATACACTTTGCGCGACGGCTTTCCGGACTCGAACTCCTCGCGCACTGTGACGCATCCATCGTCCTGCAGACGGGAAAGGGCTGGATAGATCGACCCGAAGCTGGCGTCGACGAAGAAGGAGAAATGCTCTTCAGTCGACATTTTCTTGATCTCGTAACCAGTGGCTTCGGAGAAGTGCAGTATGGCCAGGCAGAGGGTGCGTACGTTCATTAATTGTCGGGTCCGGTACTGACGCTTGCGGCGAGAAATCGCGAGCGAGTGCATGCTTCGCGGCTATATAGTGACTCAATATATATCGAACAAGTATATACTCGGTCGTTTTTGCGTTTGCAAAATCCTGAAACCAGGATTGTTCCACAAAACCGTGTGTGGCCGGAAGAAGTCGAATTTTTCTTTGTAGTGCGAATACAGTGAGTTAATGGACATATGTGAATCAAAATCAAGGCCACGGAACATCGATGGCGCTGATGTTGCATCGCAAAAAATAGATGAATACGCGCCGTCTTTCAACGGTTGCTGCTTCAGTTCGGAGCTTGAAAAGCCTTGAAACGACCTTCGGGGACGTCGAAGAACATCCCGGTTTCGGTTAGCTCTGGATCGCATAATGCAACGAGACTGCCAGCGATTTCCGACGGATGCGGCAAGCTCATTGGATCTTCCCCGGGCATGGCGAGCGCGCGCATGGCTGTGCGCGTCGGACCGGGATTGACGCAATTCACGCGCAGCGGGCTGTTGATCGTCTCCGCCGCCCAGCAGCGCGCCAGCGCCTCCACTGCGGCCTTGCTCGCCGCATAGAGACCGTGAAAAGGCCTGCAACTGTGGGCCGCTCCTGATGATACAATGACGGCGCGACCGGCGTCGGATTTCGCGAGCAAAGGATCGACAGTTCGGATCACGCGCCAGGTCGCGTTGACGTTGGTGTTCATCGTCTTGTCGAATGTGCGCGCTTCGTAGTGGCCGACGGGGGAGAGCGTGCCCAGGATTGCGGCGTTGGCGACAAGAATGTCGAGCTTGCCCCAGCGTTCGAATATGGCTGCTCCCAGCTTGTCGATCGCTTTCATGTCAAGAAGATCCTGCGGCACAAGTGTCGCCGACCCGCGTCCCTGTTCTCGAATGGCGTCGTCCAGTTCCTCCAGGCCACCAATGGTGCGGGCGACGGCGATGACATGCGCTCCGGCGTCGGCAAGCGCAAGCGCGGTAAAATATCCGATACCCCGGGAGGCTCCGGTGACCAGGGCGATCCGGCCCGTCAGGTCTGTCATTGTGATTATCCGTTATTGGCGAGCAAGGAGAGGACGCGCGTTGATTCAGTGTGTTCCTGATCGGTCAAAGCCGTTGGATAGTCGCTCGTAAAGCAGGCATCGCAGAATTGCGGGCACTGATCGTTCCGCTGCGGTTCGTTGACGGCGCGATAAAGACCGTTGATCGACAGAAAAGCCAGGGAATCGACGCGAATGAAATCGCGCATCTCCTCGATCGACATGCGCGAGGCAAGCAGCTTCGACTTCTCCGGCGTGTCGACGCCGTAGAAACAAGACGCGGATGTGGGGGGCGACGCAATGCGCATATGCACCTCGGCGGCGCCTGCGTCACGCACCATCTGGACGATTTTTTGCGATGTCGTGCCGCGGACGATGGAATCATCAACAAGCACGATGCGCTTGTCCTTGATCGCCCATCGATTGGCGTTGTGCTTCAGCTTCACGCCCATGTGCCGGATTGCCGACTGCGGCTGAATGAAGGTCCTTCCGACGTAATGGTTGCGAATAATTCCGAGATCGAACGGTATCCCTGCCTCCTGGGAGAAGCCGATTGCCGCAGGCGTTCCCGAATCCGGCACCGGAACGACCATGTCGGCGACAACAGGCGCTTCGCGAGCCAGTTCCTGGCCGATTTTCTTGCGCACTTCGTAGACGTTGCGCCCCTCGATCGTCGAATCAGGACGGGCGAAATAGACATACTCGAAAATGCAGAAGCGTGGGGTCGTCTTGTCGAACGGAAAATAGCTGCGGGGGCCTTCTTCAGTGATGACGATGACTTCGCCAGGCTTGATATCCCTGACGATTCGCGCGCCGATGATGTCGAGCGCACAGGTTTCCGACGCGAGGATATAGGCGCCGTCGAGATCTCCGAGCACGAGAGGGCGTATGCCGAGCGGATCGCGCGCGCCGATCATCTTCTTGCCGGACAGGCCGACGAAGGAGAACGCGCCTTCGAGCTGGGTGACGGCGTCAATGAACTTTTCTACCAGCCGATCCCGCTCGCTCACGGCGATGAGATGCAGCACAGTCTCGGTATCGGAGGTCGATGAAAAGATCGCTCCGCGTTTCTGCAATTCGCGTTGTATCGTCAACGCATTGGTGAGATTGCCATTGTGCGCTATGGCGAAGCCGCCGCCTGCGAATTCGGCGAAAAAAGGCTGTACGTTGCGCAGCCCTTCGCCGCCGGTTGTCGAATAACGGGTATGGCCGATGGCGCGGCTGCCGGGAAGCCGGTCCATGACAGACTGTTTGGTGAAGGTGTCGCCGATCAGGCCGACGTGCCGCTCGACCGAAAATTGTTTTCCGTCAAACGAGACAATGCCGGCTGCTTCCTGGCCCCGATGCTGCAGGGCGTGCAGGCCAAGCGTTACGACCGCGGCGGCGTCCGGCTTTCCGAAAATGCCGAAAACACCGCATTCGTCGCGGAAGCAGTCAGCCTCGTTTTCAGTTGCTGTCTGGTGCGTCTGAGTCACTGATTTGAGCCTCATCGTCAGAACCCGATTCTGTTCCGCGCAGCCGTTCGATAATCGATGAATCGGCGTCTTCGGGAAGCAGGTTAACAAGCTGATCCCCAAGTGAATCCAGCATCGGCTTCGACTTGGCGTCCGCAACCCATTGCGGCTGCTGCGGCGGCGCAACGAGCCAGTTGAAAAACAGCATTGCGACAGCCACAAGCAGGATTCCACGCGCCGCGCCGAACAGGAAACCCAGCGTCCGGTCGAGCGCGCCGATCCGGCTGTCGATGATGAAATCGGCGATCTTCATCGTGATGACGGAAACGACGATCAGCACCACGACAAAAATGGCCGCGGCCGAAATTATCAGCGCCACATCGTCATTCGAAACATATTGCTGCACGAACGGCAGAAGCGTTGGATAGAACTTGTATGCGGCAAAGGCGGCAGCCGCCCATGACACGACGGCGAGAACTTCCCGTGAGAATCCTCTGACCATGGCGAGCACGGCCGAGAACAGGGTAACGGCAAGCACTAATCCGTCCAGCAGGGTAATCGGCATATTGAATCAACCTCGCGATGCAATCGAAAAGCCTGGAACTGCGCAGGGTCCTTACCCGGCGTCTCCGGTTCTGACTATTCTATTCCCCGACGTCTTGCAAATCCCGGATATCCGTTCCGGCGATGCGCGCCACCAGATCAGACAGGTTTTCAACAAATCTCCATTCTCCGTCAGGCTTTGCGGGCAGATCCGCGGAGCCTCCGGACAACATCGCCTTTCCGAATCCGAGTTTTTCAGCTTCCTTGAGTCGCTGCAGCGTATGCGCAACCGGACGTACGGCCCCCGAAAGGCTGATCTCGCCGAAATAAACGCAATCGGCGGGAAGGGCGGGCCCGGCGAGGGAAGACACCAAAGCCGCGGCGATCGCC
Organism: Rhizobiaceae bacterium MnEN-MB40S; assembly: GCA_024343425.1. Lineage (GTDB taxonomy): Bacteria > Pseudomonadota > Alphaproteobacteria > Rhizobiales > Rhizobiaceae > Flavimaribacter. Next base: position 409,789 of record BRLC01000002.1, on the reverse strand, counting down.
AGATCCGCGGCCGGTTCCGTGATCCGGTATCCGCCTGCGACGTTGAGATAGACATCATGTTGGCTTAGCCGCACGCCGCAATGGGATTCGAGGACCGCGAGTATCATCGCCAGGCGCGCCGAATCCCAACCGACCACCGCGCGCCGCGGCGTGCCGAGCGGCGAGGGCGACACCAGCGCCTGGACCTCCACCAGAACCGGCCGCGTTCCTTCCATTCCGGCGAACACCGCCGCGCCCGGAGCCTTTTCGTTGCGCTCTCCGAGAAACAGTTCGGACGGGTTGGCGACCTCGCGCAGGCCTGCGTCCGACATCTCGAAAACGCCGATCTCGTCGGTCGGACCAAAGCGGTTCTTGACGGTGCGCAGAATCCGGTAGTGGTGCCCCCGGTCACCCTCGAAATAGAGGACGCCGTCGACCATGTGTTCGACCACACGCGGGCCGGCAATCTGGCCGTCTTTGGTGACATGGCCGACGAGGACGATCGCTGCGCCGGTCTGCTTGGCGAATCGGATCATCGCCTGTGCGCCTGTGCGCACCTGCGTTACGGTTCCCGGCGCCGAGTCCGCGAAATCGCTCCACAGCGTCTGGATGGAATCAACAATCACGAAATCCGGACGCTTGTCCTGATCGAGCGTTGCGAGAATGTCCTCGACATTGGTTTCTGCCGCCAGCATGACATTGCTGTCGGCTGCGCCGAGCCTTTGCGCGCGTAGCCGAACCTGAGCTGTTGCTTCCTCTCCGGAAACATAGATGACTATGTGACCGTTCCGGGAGAGGGCGGCGGCGGCCTGCATCAACAGGGTCGATTTGCCGATGCCGGGATCGCCGCCGACGAGCATGGCCGAGCCGCGCACAAAGCCGCCGCCGGTCACGCGGTCGAGTTCGGCAATGCCGCTCGAGATGCGCGGAGCGTCCTCGATTTCCCCGGAAAGCGGCGTCAGCGCGACAGGGCGTCCTTTTCTGACCTTGCGCTGCGGACCTCCGGCGATCCCGGCGGTAGGATTGTCTTCGACGATTGTGTTCCACTCGCCGCAATTGTCGCACCGACCCGCCCATTGCCCGTAAACGGCCCCGCAATTCTGGCAGACGAAGCGTGCTCTGGTTTTAGCCATCGCCGGATGGTTCCGATTGCGGCCGAATGTAATACCGGCGGTATCGCTTCCCAAGGGACGTCAGAACCTCGTACCCAATGGTTCCTGCCGCATCGGCTACGTCGTCTACCGGTATGTTCGGCCCGAACAGTTCGATGAAATCCCCGGCCGCAATGCTGCCTGCCGGCACGTCGGTGACGTCGAAGGCGGTGATGTCCATGGTTACGCGTCCGAGCACAGGCGCCGCCTGACCTTTGATCCATCCGCTGGCGCCGTTTGCGATCACATCGCGCAACGGAACGCCCGATCCCGAGACGGATCGCAGATAGCCGTCGGCGTATCCGACGGAACACACTGCAATGCGACTGTCCCGCGACAGCTCCACTGTTGCGCCGTAACTGACCGTCTCGCCGGCGCGGGCCTGGCGGATACTCATGATGCGCGCTTCGGCGGTGGCGACCACCCTGAGCGGTGTGTCGCCCTGATTAGCCGCCCGCCCGCCGTAAAGGGCAATGCCCGGACGCGTAAGATCAAAGTGATAGTCCGGCCCGAGCAGGATGCCGGCGGATGCGGCAAGGCTTGCTTCAACGCCGTCGAAGGCGTCCGCGACCCGACGGAACCGCTCCAGTTGAGCTGTGTTCTGGGGATGGTTCGGATCGTCGGAGCTGGCGAGATGGCTCATTACCAGAACCGGCGCGAAACCGGCCGGGCGCGAGACGTCGTTGGCGAGATCAAGCGCTTCCTCGACGGTTACCCCCAACCTGTTCATGCCGGTGTCAACCTGTAGGGCGCACGGATGTTCGTCCATCTCGATGCAATGCGCCGACCACCAGGCGACCTGTTCCATTGATGCGAGAACCGGAACCAGTTCGGCCGCTCGGCAAATCATTTCGATGCCCGGGAGTATGCAGTTCATGACATATATACGCGCGTCCGGCGCATGTGGACGCAATTCAGCCCCCTCGCGCGCCGTCGCGACGAAAAAATCCCTGCAGCCCGCCTCATAGAGAGCGTTGCCAGCATGGACGGCGCCGAGCCCGTAGGCGTCCGCCTTGACGACGGCCGCGCAACGCGCGTTGCCGCTCATTGCGCGGCAGCTCCGCCAGTTCTCTGCGAGCGCATCAAGGTCGACAGTCAGTCGCGCCCCGTAGTCGTCATCGCTCGCAATCGCGCCCCCGATATCGTCAACCTTCAATAGTTCAGCCAATCCGCCGCCTGTTCATGTTATTCATGGCTGTATTGCGAATAGGAACTGTCTGCAAGGTCGGAGAAGCGCGTAAACTCGTCCTGGAAGCCAAGTGACACTGTGCCGGTCGGGCCATGGCGCTGTTTTGCGACGATGACGTCAGCCGTGCCTCGCACCTTCATCATCTTTTCTTCCCAGCGCAGATATTCCTCGGTCTTGATGTTGCCCGAGACTTCTTCAGGCGTGCGGCGCGGTTCCTGGTTCTTGACGTAATATTCCTCGCGATAGACGAAGAGCACCACGTCGGCGTCCTGCTCGATCGAACCCGATTCGCGAAGGTCGGAAAGCTGCGGGCGCTTGTCGTCGCGGTTTTCCACCTGACGCGACAGCTGCGACAAGGCAATGACCGGCACCGCGAGTTCCTTGGCAAGCGCCTTCAGCCCGGTGGTGATCTCGGTGATTTCCTGCACGCGGTTGTCGTTCGACTTCTTCGAGCCGGTCATGAGCTGCACATAGTCGATGACCAACAGGTCGAGGCCACGCTGACGCTTCAGCCGGCGCGCGCGCGCCGCAAGCTGAGCGATCGAAATTCCACCTGTCTGGTCGATGAAGAGCGGAACCTTCTGCATTTCCTGGGAGCAGCCCACGAGAAGTTCAAAATCGGCTTCCGTGATTTCGCCCCGGCGAATTTTGGAGGAGGGGATCTCCGTCTGTTCGGAAATGATACGGGTTGCGAGCTGCTCTGACGACATTTCCAGAGAGTAGAAGCCGACAACGCCGCCATTGACGGCCTTCGATGAACCGTCTGCCTGAGTTCCTGGCACATAGGCCTTGGCGATGTTGTAGGCGATATTGGTTGCGAGCGAGGTCTTGCCCATACCCGGACGCCCGGCCAGGATGATCAGGTCGGAGTGCTGGAGGCCGCCCATGCGGCGGTCGAGAGAATGGATGCCGGTGGAAATGCCCGAAAGCCCGCCATCGCGCTGATAGGCTGCGCCGGCCATGTCGATGGCGAGGGCGACAGCGTCATTGAAACTCTGGAAACCGCCATCGTAACGTCCCGTCTCGGCGAGTTCGAAAAGCCGGCGCTCGGCATCTTCAATCTGGCTTTGGGGCGGCATGTCCAACGGGGCGTCGAAGGCGATGTTGACCATGTCCTCGCCGATCGTGATCAGCGCGCGCCGAAGCGCCAGATCGTAGATGGCGCGGCCATAATCTTCCGCGTTGATGATGGTGACGGCTTCGGCGGCGAGGCGCGCGAGATATTGCGCGATCGTCATTTCGCCAACCTTTTCATCTGCAGGAAGGAAGGTCTTGATAGTGACGGGGTTGGCCGTCTTGCCCATGCGGATGATTTCACCGGCTACTTCGTAGATCTTGCGATGAAGCGGCTCGTGCAGATGGATCGGCTTGAGGAAATCCGAGACACGGTAATAGGCGTCATTGTTCACGAGGATCGCGCCCAGCAGCGCCTGTTCAGCCTCAATGTTCCCAGGCGCCTCACGGTATATGCTGTTGTTGTTATTGGCGTTCTGGTCGATGCGTCTTGCCGGGTCGCTCATAATATCCCTTCTTCACTGAACCCGTTTGTCTGCGGGCCGGTTCATCTGGCGGCTCTTCGCGCCGCGATCGCGCTGGAATTTGTCTGCCTTACGGGCGACCGGTATAGGCGCAAAATCGGGCGAGAACCGGAAAATGCTCCAGCCATGCTCGATGTCCACAAGCCTTATGTGGAAATACAATTGATAGCTGATTCTGTTTGACAGACGAAAGGGAATCGAAATGGCAGCAGTGAAGAGGCGCGACCTTGACGCCCGTTCATCTTTCGCGCCCCAGACACGACGTCAGCCGGCGGAACAGACCCGACAGGAACTGAGAACTGAGGCTAATGGGTCTCTACTTCGCCGTGACTGGCTCTTTCAGTTTGGCGGGAGAGGGCGCAGGCGTCGCCTTTGCCGGCGCGTGTTCCATCTCGGTGATGTAGTCACGCACGATTGGCAGCGCATCGACCTTCTTCGCCATCTGGATCTGGAAGACAACAAGGTCCTGGTGGCGGAAACCCGATTCGGACGACGCGAGATAGAATTCCCACATCCGGCAGAATCGCTCGTCATATAGCTCTTTCGCCTTGTCGCGATTTTGCATGAAGGCGTCGCGCCAGGCCTTGAGCGTTTCGGCGTAATGCAGCCTCAATATCTCGACATCGGTCACTGCGAGGCCGGACCGCTCGATGGCCGGCAGCATTTCCGACAAGGACGGAATATATCCTCCCGGGAAGATGTATTTCTTGATGAACGCGTTGGTCGGCGAGGGCGGATGGGTCTGACCAATCGTATGCAGCAGCATGACGCCGTCATCGTCGAGAATCTCGGCGCATTTGTCGAAATAGGTCTGGTAATGTTTCTTTCCGACATGTTCGAACATGCCGACCGAAACGATTCGGTCGAATTTCTGTTCGATCTTGCGATAGTCGAGCAGCTTGAACTCGGCTTGCGCGGCGAGGCCTTCATCGCGCGCCCGGCGGTTCGAAACGTTGAACTGCTCGTCGGACAGCGTTACTCCGGTGACACGGGCGTCGAATTCGCGGGCAAGGTGAAGCCCCATGCCGCCCCATCCGGAGCCGATATCAAGAACCGACAGCTTTTCGCGGTCCATGTATAGCTTGGCGGCAATGTGTTTTTTCTTGGCAAGCTGGGCCTCCGCCAGATCGAAATCCGGTTTTTCGTAGTAGGCGCAGGAGTATTGGCGATCCGGATCGAGAAACAGGTCGTACAGTTCGCCGGACAGATCATAGTGGTGTTGGACATTGGCCCTCGAGCGTCCGAGCGTGTTCCAGTCTCCAATATGAGACACTGCGCGGCGAAGGCCATCCACGACCTTGAGCCAAGCCGAGGACGTGGTGGCGTTGGAGCCGGCATTCTCGAAAATCACTTCAAGGAAATCGTAGACATCGCCCTCGACCATGTCGATGTCGCCATCCATGAAGGCTTCGGCGAATTTGAGCGACGGATCGAACAGGATTTCGCGTTCAGCTTTTTTGGAATTGAGGCGGACGTGAACCGGCTGTCCCGCGCCGTCTCCAAACTTGTGCGTCCTTCCGCCTGCAAAAGTTACGGTCAAATTCCCCGATTTGACCAGTCTATTTATCAATCGCTCAAGAAAACGGTCCACGACAATAGGCCTCGTGCTTGTCAGTCTCTGTCCCCGAAGAAATTCGGCGTGGTTTGGAGCGACTGTAACAATGAAAATTCTGATAATCCAGTATCATGCGTCAGGCTGTGATAAGAATGCCACAATATAAAAATGCCCGGTCATGGACCGGGCATCGAGATAGTCGCCATGAGGAGTTTCCTCAGGCCTTTTCTTCGCCTTCCGCGGCTTCGTCAGCTTCCTCCGCAGCGTCATCGCCAAGCTCTTCGTTTTCTGCGGATTCGAATTCGACGCCTTCCTCGAAGAGTTCCTCGGCATTGACGTCTTCTTCCTCATCGAGGCCGTAAATGGCTTCGGCGGAGGTCAGATCTTCGCCCTTGGCCTGTCTTTCGGCTTCGTCGGCGGAACGAGCGACGTTTAGCTCGATCTTCACCTCGACTTCAGCGTGAAGCGAGATGATGACGTCGTGCAGACCGATGGTCTTGATCGGGTTTTGCAGTTCGACCTGGTTGCGGCCAATGCTGAAACCTTCGCTGTCGAGGATTTCAACGACATCGCGGGCTGCGACCGAGCCGTAGAGCTGGCCGGTTTCGCCTGCGGCGCGGACAACGATGAAGGACGAACCCTCAAGTTTGTCGGCGACCTGCTGAGCTTCGCCGCGACGTTCGAGGTTGCGGGCTTCAAGTTGCGCCCGTTCGGCCTCGAAGCGAGCCTTGTTGCCTTCGCTGGCGCGTAGCGCCTTTCCCTGTGGCAGGAGATAATTGCGCGCGTAACCGTCGCGCACCTTGACGGTGTCGCCCATCTGGCCGAGCTTGGCCACGCGTTCAAGAAGAATGACGTCCATTGTATAAATCCTTTCAGGTGGTTGTGTCGTTCTTGTTTGAGGATGTCGGAGCCGTTGTCCGGGTAGTCCCGAACAGGCCGGCGATGAAGAAGGCCACGAGCGGCATCATCGAAGCGATGAAGACCACAACATAAGCGAACCAGAGAAGCAGCAATCGCCATGGTTTTCCGCGGGTCGCAAAGTGCAGCATGGCGAGGCCGGACAGGGTGAACCCGGCGGTAAAGGCGCCCGTGATCGCCAATCCGGCTGCAGACAGGCCGCCGCCTAGAAAGTAGACAACAAGCCCTGCGCCAAGGATGGGGATTGCGATTGGCTGCATGCGAAGTTGAGCGGGAAGATCGTCGCGGGGGCGCTTTGATCGCCCGAATTTATCGGCAAGCCTCGCCGACACATACCAACCAAAAAAGAGCAGCAGCACCAAGAAGGCGCCAAGCAGGAACGGCATGATTGCGAGGAATTGGTCTATTGCGGCTTCCATCGAGCTGAGGGGAATAGTCTCGGCTTCGGGAGTCTGCGCGATAAATTCTTCAAGCAACATCAAATAGGTGTCGCGCATTTCCTGACTGTCGCCTACGGCGAGAATTTGCAGGGAAGACAGGGCGGCCGAAATTCCACAAATGTAGAGGAATAAACGCGAGAGTGGATACCACGCCAATTCGCCTTGTGGTCCGCCGATTTCGTCGGCAGGGCGGGCCAGGTTGGTGAGGTGCGCAATCCATGCCGCTGGCGCGAACAAGGCCCCGGCAAACAATGCAGCTACAAAAGGAGAGGTCGCTATTCCCAGGATTATCGCGCCGATAAAGACTGCGATGATTCCGGCGCGGTTCGACCAGCCGATTCCAGCGACCAGGACTGGAACGAGCGAAAGAAACATGAAGAGAAAATTGAGAAGCGGAAACGCCAGCGCGCTCAACACCAGCATCGCCGAAGCAATTCCGGCGAGTATGCCGACAGCAATGGATTGAGTCGCGGTGTTCATCGTTTCGCTGTCCTGCTTGTTCAAGCAGTTAGAGGCAAATCCGGAAACAGTCTCTCAATATCCGGTCGCCCCAACTCGGGGTTTTGGTTTCAGGGCCGCCGCGCCCATCACGGCGACCGAAGCCGGGGCGTTCCCCGGCCAGGTGTTTGCAGGCCGCCTTACTTTACGAGATAGGGCAGCAGGCCGAGGAAACGGGCGCGCTTGATCGCACGGGCGAGTTCGCGCTGCTTCTTCTGGCTGACGGCAGTAATACGGGACGGGACGATCTTGCCGCGCTCGGAGATGTAGCGCTGCAAGAGGCGCACGTCCTTGTAGTCGATCTTCGGAGCGTTGGCGCCGGAGAACGGGCATGTTTTGCGGCGGCGGTGAAACGGGCGCCGTGTCGGAATCTGATTGATGTCTACCATGGTCAGGCTCCCTTAATTGCGGTCTTCGCGGGGACGACGCGGACGGTCGTCACGGTCACGGCCGCCACGGCGGTCGTCGCGGTCGCGTTTCTGCATCATCGCGGACGGACCTTCTTCAAGTTCGTCGACGCGGATGGTCATGTAACGCAGCACATCTTCGTTGATGCGCATCTGGCGTTCCATTTCCTTGACGGCGTCTGCCGGCGCGTCGAGGTTCATCAGCGTGTAATGCGCCTTGCGGTTCTTGTTGATGCGGTAGGTCAGGGACTTCAGTCCCCAGTTTTCAATACGCCCGACTGATCCGCCATTGCTTTCGATAATACCCTTGAACTGTTCCACAAGGGCTTCGACCTGCTGACCGGATACGTCCTGCCGGGCAAGGAATACATGTTCGTAGAGAGCCATGAATGACTTGCCTTTCCTTCGTTGCATTTCATCACCCGGCAAAGGCGGCTAAGCCTCAACGACCTTCCGACCGCGCAAGCGGGATCAGGAAAGGCGTTCGTTTCGAGACGGTCGAGAGCGGAGACACGGGAGGCCGGAAGACTTTTCTTCCTGTCGTCCGTTATGAGGCGGACGGCCCTCCGTTCAGGCCCCAGCCAATTGACCGGGTGTTTCGAACAGCGCGCTTGTACACGATTTTGCGAAGGTTGCAAGCCAAACCGGTTCAATTGCAGTGTGAATCCGATCGGCCTGGTCTTCCAGTTCTGTGATCCGGCCGGTGGGAAGGACAAATTTGCCCAAGCGGTCGATCTCATCTTGCAGGCCTGCGGAAGCTAATCGCGGGCCTTTCGAAAGAGACTTGTTTCATTGAAAAGCCCCTCGAGCTGCTTCATGCGCTGACTGGTCACACCCCAGATATCGGTCTCGATGGCGGCGATCAGCGCCTCGACGATGAACATCGTCACGACGGAAGAGTCCCAGGCAGACGGCGCTTCGATCTGCACATTGAACCGGATCTCGGCGAACCGTGAGACAGGAGAGCCCCAGCGGTCGGTAAAAAGGATAATGGACGCGCCTTTCGAACGGGCCATGTCGGCCAGTTTCAGCGTATCGTTCTCGTAACGCCGAATATCGAACACGACGAGCACGTCGCCTTCGCGAATGTTGAGGACAAAATGCGGCCAGGTATTGGCGTTTGGGGGCAGCAGCGTCACGTTTTCGCGGATAACCTGCATATGGGTGAACATGTATTGCGCCAGTGCATGCGTAATGCGTCCGCCGGCGATGAGGACACCGCGTTTACGGTCGGCAAGGCGCGTCCGCACGGCGTCGAAGTCCTCTGGATCGAGCGCGCCCAGCGTCTCGCGCATGTTCTGCATCACCGCATCGGCGAAGCGGTTTAGGATATGGGTGTTCGGCGCGTGCTCGGCCCAGCTGTCGTGTTTGGCGATCGGATTGGAGATTGTCGCCTCCAGCTCGGCGCGGAGCGAGGCCTGCAGGTCGGGAAAACCTGAAAACCCCAGCTTCTGGGCCATGCGAAGGACGGACGGCGTGGACACGCCAGCGCTTTCTGCGAGCCGTGTCATACTGGTTAGGCCGGCGACGGGGTAGTTTTCCAGAAGCGCGTCGGCCAGCCGGCGTTCCGTGCGCGTCAGAGCGTCATATCTGTCTCTGATGAGTTCAAGTACCGGCTTATCCATTGTCTGCGTATTGTCCTCCATTGGGACATGCTATCGCGTCGTTCCACAGCGTGCCACAAAATTGTAATGAAAATTTCAGGTTTCTATTGACGAGGCCTGAATTTCTGTACAGATTTTTACAGAACAGGGGATAATGGCATTGACCTCTCATGCGTCACTTCTGACTGTCGCGGATGGCGGACCGGTTTCCGTCGCCAATCCCAGCGGCGACAGCGACATCCTGCTTGTATGTGAACATGCGTCGAATCGGATTCCGGTAGCTCTCGACATGCTGGGTCTCGAACCGGAAGTTCTTCAAAGCCATATTGCGTGGGACCCTGGCGCCATTGAGGTAGCGATGGCGATGGCTGAAATACTGGATGCGACCGTTATTTCGCAGAACTTTTCGCGACTGGTCTTTGATTGCAATCGTGCGCCGGGCGCCCATGACGCCATGCCGGCGATCAGCGAAATATACGAGGTGCCCGGCAATCAAAGCCTGTCCGAACTCGATCAGCAGCGGCGCATCATCGAGATATACACGCCATTCCACGAGACGGTCGCCAACACCATTGAGCAGCGGACGCATGCTGGCCGGCATCCGGTCATCGTGACCATTCACAGTTTTACCCCGGTCTATCACGGCGCAATGCGGGAGGTGGAACTCGGCATACTGCATGACTGGGACACTCGCCTGGCCGACGCGATGCTCGATCACGCCCCGCGTTTCACCGACAAGGTGACCCGCCGCAATGAACCCTATGGGCCAGGGCAGGGCGTCATGCACACGATCGACATTCACGCCGCGCCGCGCGACCTGCTTAATGTCATGATCGAGGTCCGAAACGACCTTATTGCAGATGAAGCAGGTCAGGTTCGCGCGGCCAACGAATTGGTCGCCATGTTGATGGCCGCGCTCGGGCGACCGGTTCCCCAAACACTATCCTTGCCCGCGAGGGCTTCCTGATGCCAGGATTCATCGTCGGCTATATCCGGATCGTTGACCGGTTCAACCGCATTGTCGGGCGCTTCGCTATGTATCTCATCTTCGCGATGATGGGCGTGCTCCTCTATTCCTCCTTCACCAAGACATTTTTCATCCCGCCGCTCTGGACGCTGGAAACCGCGCAGTTCCTGATGGTCGGATACTACATACTCGGCGGAGCCTACTCGCTTCAGATGGGCGACCACGTGCGCATGGATCTCTTGTATGGCGCCTGGTCCGACAAGACGAAAGCCTGGGTCGACAGTTTCACGGTGCTGCTGCTGATCTTCTATCTCGGCGTTCTGTTGTACGGCGGATACAACAGCACCGCTTACGCCATCGAATACGGTGAAAGGAGCTATTCCGCCTGGCGACCCTATATGGCCCCGATCAAGATCGTCATGTGCCTCGGCATTCTGATGATGCTGCTTCAGGCAATCGCCTCGATGTTCCGGAGCATCGGCAAGGTGCGCGGGGTTGATCTGTGATGAGCTACGAGATGATCGCCATCCTCATGTTCGCGTCCATGATGGTGATGCTTCTCACCGGCCAGCGCGTCTTTGGGGCGATCGGCGCCGTGGCGGTGATCGCCTCGCTGCTGCTTTGGGGCGATGGCGGGTCTGAGATCGCCTTTTCAGCTGGCGTGAAGCTGATGAAGTGGTATCCGCTGCTAACGCTGCCGCTCTTTATATTTATGGGCTACATGCTGTCAGAATCCGGCATCGCCGATGATCTCTACAAGATGTTCCATGTCTGGTTCGGACCGCTGAGCGGCGGACTCGCAATTGGCACGGTGGTGTTGATGGTGGCGATTTCCGCGATGAACGGGTTGAGCGTGGCGGGCATGGCGATTGGAGCCACAATCGCGCTGCCTGAACTGCTGCGCCGCGGCTATGACAAGATCATGATCACAGGAGTCGTGCAGGCCGGCAGTTCGCTCGGCATACTCGTGCCGCCGAGCGTTGTACTCGTGCTTTATGGCATGATCGCCCGAGAGCCGGTCGGGCAGTTGTGGCTGGCAGGCGTTTTCCCCGGCTTGATGATGGCTGGTCTGTTCATCGTCTATATCGTCATTCGCTGCCGTATTCAGCCGGAACTGGGGCCGCCGCTTTCGGAGGAAGAACGCGACATTCCCATGCGCGAAAAGCTGAAGCTGCTGCGGGCCGGCATCCTGCCAATTCTGATCTTTTTCTGCATGACCGGGCTATTCTTGATGGGCGTAACAAGCCTCGTTGAGAGTTCGGCCGTTGGAGCGCTTGCGGCGACGCTCGCCGCCATCGTGAAGCGACGGCTGACCGCGCGTGTCATGGAAGAGACCCTGCGCAAGACGCTGGGCGTGAGTTGCATGTTCATGTGGATTATCCTGGCGGCTCTGTGTTTCGGCGCGGTGTTCGACGGATTGGGCGCAGTGCGCGCGATCGAGGGCTTCTTCGTTGGGCAACTCGGTCTCGGCCCTTGGGAGATCCTCATCCTGATGCAGCTTTCCTTCCTGCTGATGGGAACATTTCTCGACGATACGGCCATGCTTGTGATCGTCGCGCCGCTTTATATTCCGCTGGTCGACGCGCTCGGTTTCGACCTCATCTGGTACGGCGTGCTCTACACGATAACCAGCCAGATCGCATACATGACGCCCCCCTTCGGGTATAATCTGTTCCTGATGCGGGCGATGGCGCCGCCGGAAATCTCGCTGACCGACATATACCGGTCCATCGTGCCCTTTGTTTTTGTGATGCTGCTGGCGCTGGCGATTGTCATGGTCTTTCCGCAGATCGCCCTTTGGCTGCCGCAACACGTCTATGCCCGCTAATTGCAAAAGGAGATTGCGCCGCCGAACACAAAAGAAGGGAACAACTGAACAGGAGGTGCGACGGAAAGGTCCGCGCATCTCGAAACGGGAGAATAACCATGACCAACAGACGCAATTTTCTGAAAAAAGCCGGCCTGTTTACGGCCGCCGCCGGCAGCGCCACACTCGCTGCCCCCCATGTCAAGGCGCAGGCGCCCATCAAGTGGCGGCTCCAGACCTATGCCGGTCCGGCGCTCGCCGAACACGTGATCAAGCCGTCCATCGACCAGTTCAACAAGGTCGCGGCGGGCCAGATGGAAATCGAACTCTACTTCGCCGACCAGCTTGTCCCTACGGGCGAATTGTTTCGCGCCATGCAGCGCGGCACGATAGACGCCGTGCAGAGCGACGACGACTCCATAGCAGCGCCGGTCGATGTTTCGGTGTTCGGCGGATATTTCCCGTTCGCGTCGCGATACAGCCTTGATGTGCCGGTCCTCTTCAACGAGTACGGGCTGAAGGAAATATGGGAAGAGGCTTACTCGGAAGTCGAAGGCGTGAAATGGCTGAGCGCCGGCGCCTGGGATCCGTGCAACTTCGCGACTGTCGATCCGATCAGAAGCCTGGAAGACCTGAAGGGCAAACGCGTATTCACGTTCCCGACCGCCGGCCGCTTCCTGCAGCGATTCGGCGTTGTGCCGGTGACGCTGCCGTGGGAAGACATCGAGGTCGCCGTTCAGACAGGCGAACTCGACGGCATTGCCTGGTCGGGCATCACCGAGGACTACACGGTCGGATGGGCCGATGTGACCAACTACTACCTCACCAACAACATATCCGGCGCCTGGGCGGGATCCTATTTCGTTAATGAGGAACGTTGGAACGAGCTGCCGGAGAACCTGCAGACGCTCTACATGCTTTGCATCAACAGTTCTCATTATCATCGCCAATACTGGTACTGGTGGGGTGAGGCGCATTACCGCACGACCGGCGGCAAGCTTGAATTGACCTCGATTCCGGAAGAGGAATGGACCACTGTCGAAGACGAGGCCCTGAAATTCTGGGACGAAATCGCGGCTGAGAGCCCGCGTAACGCAAAGGTTGTCGAGATCCTCAAGAAATACCGCGAAACCATGCAGAAGGCGGGTCCGCCCTACCGCTACGGCTAGCATTTGACAAAGCTGTTGCCGCCGGAATCGTTTTCTGCGAAACCGGCGGCAATTTACTGAAAACAGAACACAATCCGGAAGGCTGAACACATGCCCGGCAATCTTAGCTTCAAGGAGCTCGAAAACGCGGTCGCAAGCGGTGAGATCGACACGGTCGTCGCCGTGCAGGTCGACATGCAGGGCCGGTTGATGGGCAAACGGTTCCACGCCGACAACTTCGTCAAGCACGCCTTCAAGGAAACCCACAGCTGCAACTATCTGCTGGCTACGGATCTCGAGATGGAGACCGTCAGCGGATACGCTTCTGCGAGCTGGGAGCGCGGCTATGGCGACTATACAATGACGCCGGACATGACGACGCTGCGGCGCACGCCATGGCTTGAAAAAACCGCTTATGTGCTGTGCGACGTGATGGATCATCATACGCATCAGGAAGTTCCGCATGCGCCCCGCGCGTTGCTGAAGAAGCAGGTCGCGCGCCTGAAGGACATGGGCATGATGGCCTATATGGCGCCGGAACTGGAGTTGTTCCTGTTCGACCAGAGCTTCGAGGAGGCGCAAGCAGGCGGCTATCGAAGCCTCACCACCATCGGCAAGTACAACCAGGATTACGCGGTCTTCCAGACCACCAAGGAAGAAGAAGTCATGCGGTCGATACGCAATGGCCTCTACGGCGCTGGCATCGCGATCGAGTGCACCAAGGGCGAAGCATGCGCTGGCCAGGAAGAAATCAACGTCAGATACTCGGATGCTCTGGATATCGCCGACTCACACGTTTTCATAAAGAACGGCAGCAAGGAAATCGCCTGGGCGAAGGGCAAGGCGCTGACGTTTCTGGCCAAGTGGCATACGCAATCGGCCGGCAATTCCTGCCATATCCATCAGTCGCTTTGGTCCGACGATGGCAAGACCGCACTGTTTTACGATCCGGATGGCCCCTACGGTATGTCTGAACTGATGCAGCACTACCTGGCGGGCCTTTTGCACAACGCCGGGGCGATCACCTGGTTTCTTGCCCCGTACATCAACTCCTACAAGCGGTTCGCCGAGGGCACGTTCGCGCCGACAAAGGCGATCTGGAGCACTGATAACCGGACGGCCGGTTTCCGGCTCTGTGGTGAGAGCAGCAAAGCGGTGCGCGTCGAATGCCGCATCGGCGGGGCAGATCTGAACCCGTATCTCGCAATGTCCGCGATGCTTGCCGCAGGTCTCGACGGAATCGAGAACAAACGCAGTCTCGAGGATGAGTTCAAGGGCGACGCTTATATGTCCGAAAAGGCGAGATCCGTGCCGCGCACGCTCCGCAGCGCCATGCGGGCGCTGGACGAATCCGACATGTTGCGGGCGGCGTTTGGAGAGGCAGTAATCGACCATTACGTGCGCGCCGCCGAATGGGAGCAGGAAGAATACGACCGCAAGGTTACCGACTGGGAAGTCGCCCGCGGATTCGAAAGAGCCTGACATGACAAAGACACTGCAATGCGTATCGCCGATTGACGGAACGATCTATGCCGAGCGGCCGACATCGTCGCACGCCGAGGCCAAAGAGGCCGTGAACAGAGCGGCCAGGGCGCAAAAGTCCTGGGCTTCGAAACCGTTGTCGGAGAGGATCGCGTTGGTCCGCGCGGGCGTTGCCCGCGTTGGCGAGATGAATGATGAAATCGTACCGGAGCTCGCCTGGATGATGGGTCGCCCGGTGCGCTATGGCGGCGAGTTCCGTGGCTTCGAGGAGCGCGCGAGCTACATGGCGGACATCGCAGAGGAGGCTTTAAAGCCGATCGTTGTGGAAGACAGCGACAATTTCGAGCGCCGTATCCTTCGCGAGCCGCATGGCGTTGTTCTGGTCATTGCGCCGTGGAACTATCCCTACATGACCGCGATCAACACGGTTGCGCCGGCGTTGATCGCAGGCAATGCCGTGTTGTTGAAACACTCCACCCAGACCCTTCTCGTAGGCGAACGGATGGCAAGGGCGTTCTCCGAGGCGGGCGTGCACGAAGACGTCTTTCAAAACGTGTTTCTCGATCACGAGACAACGGAAAGCCTGATCGCGGCAAAGAGCTTCGGGTTCGTGAACTTCACCGGATCGGTTGGCGGCGGTCGGGCGATTGAACGGGCCGCGGCTGGGACTTTCACCAATCTTGGTCTGGAGCTCGGCGGCAAGGATCCGGGCTATGTGATGGAAGACGCAGACGTCGAAGCGGCTGCTGAGACGCTTATCGACGGTGCGATGTTCAATTCCGGACAGTGCTGCTGCGGCATCGAGCGCATTTATGTCGCCCCCTCGCTTTTCGACGCCTTTGTTGAAAAAGCGGTCGCCATCGTCAGTGGCTACACATTGGGCAACCCGCTTGAAGAGACGACGACGCTCGGCCCGATGGCGACACTGCGATTTGCGGATGAGGTTCGCGCCCAGACCGCCGAAGCGGTCGAAGCCGGCGCCCGGGCGCTGATCGACCCGCAGCTCTTTCCCCAGGACGGCGGCGCTTATCTCATGCCTCAGATACTCGTCGACGTGAACCACGACATGCGCGTTATGCGGGAAGAGAGCTTCGGACCTGTTGTGGGTATCATGAAGGTCGATAATGATGACGAGGCCGTATCGCTGATGAACGACAGCGAATTCGGCCTGACGGCGTCGCTGTGGACGCGTGATCCGGAACGGGCCGCCCGGATCGGCGCTCGCATTGAAACCGGCACCGTTTTCATGAACCGCGCCGACTATCTCGATCCCGGACTGTGCTGGACCGGCTGCAAGAACACCGGCAAAGGCGGCGCGCTTTCGGTTACTGGATACCAGAACCTGACGCGCCCGAAATCCTATCATTTGAAGAAAGCCTGAACGATGAACATGGTTGCAAACTGGAGCTACCCCAATCCGATACGCTTTGGCGCCGGACGTATCGCCGAACTTGGCGACGCTTGCGCTGCGGCCGGCATCAAGCGACCGCTACTGGTGACCGACCGTGGCCTGGCCAACTTGCCGATTACGGCCCAGGCGCTTGATCTCCTCGAGAAGGCGGGTCTCGGACGCGCAATATTCTCGGACGTCGATCCCAATCCCACGGATGTTAATCTCGCCGCCGGCATAGAGGTCTACAAGGCTGGCGGACACGACGGCGTCGTCGCATTCGGCGGCGGTTCGGGTCTCGATCTCGGCAAGTGCATTGCTCTCATGGCAGGGCAGTCGATCCCGGTCTGGGATCTGGAGGACGTCGGCGACTGGTGGACGCGCGCCGACGCCGACGCAATCGCCCCGACTGTCGCCGTTCCCACCACAGCCGGCACCGGTTCGGAAGTTGGGCGGGCAGGGGTGCTGACGAATTCGCAAACCCATGTGAAGAAGATCATTTTCCATCCGAAGATGCTGCCATCAGTGGTGATCTGCGACCCGGAGCTGACATGCGGCATGCCACAAGTGATCACCGTCGGCACCGGCATGGACGCCTTCGCGCATTGCCTGGAAGCCTATTCGACAAATTTTTATCACCCGATGAGCCAGGGAATAGCGCTGGAAGGAATGCGGCTGGTCAAGGAAAACCTGCCAGTCGTTTTTGCAGAGCCCGACAATCTTGAAGCCCGCGCCAACATGATGAGCGCCGCCGCAATGGGCGCCGTCGCCTTTCAGAAAGGGCTGGGCGCGATCCATGCATTGTCTCATCCTGTCGGCGCGGTTTACAACACCCACCACGGTATGACCAACGCCGTGGTCATGCCTCCGGTGCTGAAATTCAATCGTGCGGTCATCGAGGACAGGATCGAGCGGGCGGCCGCCTATCTGGGCATCGAGGGCGGTTTCGACGGCTTTTACGATCATGTCATCGACTTGCGCGCGAAACTTGGCGTTCCAAACGGACTGGCGGAGATGGGCGTCTCCGAAGATCGCATCGAAGAACTGACTGAAATGGCGATCGTCGATCCGACGGCTGGTAGCAATCCGGTCGAGATGACCCGGGAAAGCACCGCACAGCTATATCGGGACTGTCTCTGACCATCTAACTTTCATTCCGACTGTTTTTAAGGCGGCTGTATGCCGCGGGAATTGTGCTTCCCGCTGCAACCGGCTGCTTTACTCGGAGCTTCTGATCTGGAACAAGGTTGCAACCGTAAATTTCATCCAGGGCGAGGGACGAAGCGATGACGGACAACCGCAAGAATACCGATCTGATGATGGTTGTGGCCAGCGATATATCGGGTCAATTGCGCGGCAAGGCGATGCCGTTGCGGGCGAAGGTTCTACGGACGGAAACCGGTGTCGGATGGACCGGAACCTGTGTTCAGATCACTTCTTTCGGCCCAATTGCCGCAAGCCCTTGGGGACCGAGAGGGGATCTCTTGATCCGGCCGGACTACTCGACGATGATCGACCTTGCGATCCCGGAATACGGCGTCAACGAGTGTTATGTGATCGGCGACGTAATGACGCTGGAGGACGAGCCCTGGGAATGCTGCCTGCGCGGTCAGGCAAAAGCCGCCGCCGAGCGGCTGGAAAAGGATCACGGGCTTATTCTGAAGGCGGCGTTCGAACACGAATTCCATTACTCTGGCGGCCGACCGCAGCCGGGCCTCGGCTATGCGCTGCGCGCCTTTCGCCGTATGGGCGAGTTCCCGGACAGGCTGATGCTGGCCCTTGATCGGGTCGGTCTGAAACTCGATACCTTCATGCCGGAATACGGTCCCGGACAATGCGAGGTTACGATCGGCCCCAACGAGGCGATCGGCGCCTGTGACGACGCCGTGGTGTTGCGGGAAATGACCCGCGCCGTTGCGCATGGCCTTGGCGAGCGGGCGAGCTTCGCGCCGATCCTCGATCCGGACGGCGTCGGCAATGGCGTGCACCTCCACTTTTCGTTGCATGACGTCGACGGCAACCCTGTTGACCTCGACAATACCAAGCCTCACGGGGTTTCCGAGAAGGCGGGCGCTTTTGTCGCCGGCGTTGTGCGACGCCTGCCGGAATTTGTGTCCATGACGGCGCCGGCCGTTGCCTCATACATCCGTATGACGCCGCATCGCTGGAGCCCGACCTGTAACAATTTCGGTTATCGCGATCGTGAGGCGGCTGTGCGCATCTGTCCGGTGTTCAAGCCGCAGGACGAGAAGGATGTCGCAGGCAAGTTTCATTTCGAGTATCGGGTCTCGGACGCCGCAGCGAGCCCCTATCTTGTGATGGCGGCGCTTTTAAACGCCGGCCTGAACGGTCTCGACGAAGGCATGCCGACGCCTGAAATTACTGAAAGTGACCCCAACGAGATGACGCCTGAGCAGCTTGCAAATATCGGATGCGCTCGACTGCCGAACAGCCTGGCCGACGCTCTTGACCGTCTGGAAGCCAGCGATTGGGCGAAGGCGGCCTTTGGCGAAACCTTCATCGAGGTCTATCTCGCCCACAAGCGATGCGAGATCGATATCATGAGCGGCCTGACCGATACGGAAATATGCGAGAAATACGCACAGGCCTACTGACCTGTGGTGCTGATCTGCCCCTTGACTTGCCTTTCGTTCGGTGGTGTTAGGCGGACCCACTGCGGCATCGATGAAAGGCATTTGGGATGAGTTGGGCATTTACGTTTCCCGGACAGGGCAGCCAGGTTGTTGGCATGGGCAAGGAACTGGCCGACGCCTATCCCGCGGCGAGGGCGGTTTTCGAGGAGGTCGATGACGCGTTGGGTCAGAAGCTTTCCACTATTATCTGGGACGGGCCTAACGATGATCTGACGCTGACCGCCAACACCCAGCCTGCTCTGATGGCGGTCTCGCTGTCGATTGTCCGCGCGCTGGAATCGGAAGGTTTCGTCCTGAAGGATAAGGTCGCCTATGTCGCCGGTCATTCGCTGGGCGAGTATTCAGCGCTCGCCGCCGCAGGCGCTTTTACGATTGCCGACACTGCGCGGCTGCTTCGCATTCGCGGAGAGGCCATGCAGGCCGCAGTGCCGGTTGGCGAAGGCGCGATGGCGGCAATTATCGGCCTCGAACGCGATCAGGTCGATACGATATGCAACGATAACTCCACAGGCGGCGTCTGCCAGATCGCCAACGACAACGGAGCAGGTCAGCTTGTGATATCCGGCTCCAAAGCGAACATAGAGACGGCGGCGCAACAGGCGAGCGAGATGGGCGCCAAGCGCGCAAGGCTGCTGCCGGTATCCGCGCCCTTCCACTCAGCGCTGATGGCGCCGGCTGCGGACGCCATGAAGACGGCGCTGGCCGAGGTCGACATTCAGGCGCCCTGCGTCCCGCTCGTCGCCAATGTTGCGGCCGGTCCGGTGACCGATCCGGCGGAAATCATCGACCTTCTGGTGAAACAAGTGACTGGTCAGGTGCGTTGGCGCGAAAGCGTTGGCTGGCTGGACGCCAATGGCGTAACCGAAATTTTCGAGGTCGGCGCCGGCAAAGTCTTGACCGGATTGGCGCGCCGCATTGCGCCGGACATGACGGCGAAGCCCGTCAACACACCGCAGGACATTGCGGAACTTGCAAGTCAATAAATGAAATCGGAGTTTGATCCATGTTTGATCTGAGCGGCCGCAAGGCCCTTGTGACCGGAGCGTCCGGCGGTATTGGCGAGGAGATCGCCCGCAGTCTTCACAAGGCTGGCGCGATTGTCGGACTACATGGCACGCGGGTCGAAAAGCTGGACGCGCTTGCCTCGGAGCTCGGCGACAATGTGCATGTGTTTCCCGCCAATCTCTCAAGCGCAGACGAAGTGAAGGCCCTTGGCAAGAAGGCCGAGGAGCAGCTTGAGGGCGTTGATATTCTCGTCAACAATGCAGGCGTCACGCGGGATGGTCTGTTCGTGCGCATGTCCGACGACGACTGGAACGCCGTCATCGGCGTCAACCTGACCGCCGTATTCCAGTTGACCAGGGAATTGACGCATCCGATGATGCGCCGTCGCCATGGCCGGATTATCAACATCACTTCGGTCGTAGGCGTGACAGGCAATCCCGGACAGGCCAATTACTGCGCGTCCAAGGCGGGGCTCATCGGCTTCTCCAAGTCGCTTGCACAGGAAATCGCTCCGCGCAACATCACCGTCAATTGCGTGGCGCCGGGGTTCATCCAGTCGGCGATGACCGACAAGCTGAATGACAAGCAGAAAGACGCGATCATGGGAGCAATTCCCATGCGGCGCATTGGCGACGGCGTCGAAGTAGCGGCTGGAGTCCTGTTCCTTGCGTCGAACGAGGCGAGCTATATCACCGGGCAGACGCTGCACATCAATGGCGGCATGGCGATGATATGATATGACCCGATGCTGCGATCGCTGCCTGCGCATGAAAGGTTTCAGTTTGGGCTTTGCGCCCGGAAGAAACCGTGTTAAGGGCCGCATCCAGTGTTGTTTGCGCCCGTAACGGCGCGGGCGCTATCCCGGATTTCTGGGGAAATCAAAGGCTTGTATTTTGACGGTGCCGATGCGCCGAATTATAAGGCGCTTTGAGCTTGAATGAGTGAATGCATGCCGCTATCCAAGGCATAGCAAAACGTATAGGGGTCGAGGATACCGACATGAGCGATACCGCAGAACGCGTTAAGAATATTGTAGTCGAGCATCTTGGCGTTGACGCCGAGAAAGTGACGGAAGGGGCAAGCTTCATCGATGATCTTGGCGCCGATTCCCTGGATACGGTTGAACTGGTCATGGCTTTCGAAGAAGAGTTCGGTGTAGAAATTCCAGACGACGCCGCTGACACCATCCTGACCGTCGGCGACGCGATCAAATATATCGAGAAGTCCCAAAATTAAACGGATCGGCGGTGCACAGCCTGACAGCCAGTCAAATCCAAAAATTTGATCATGATCTGAAGGCTTTGCGCCACAGCCCGGATTTTCCGGGCTGTATTGTCTTGTCAGCCGTCAAATCTGGCGCCGCGCCGCGGCTGGTGCACGTTCATCAGAGCGTACTGTAAGACATAGGGAGGGCAACACATGCGTCGTGTTGTAATTACGGGAACCGGAATGGTTTCCCCTCTTGGCGATGGCACGGAGGTCAGTTGGCGCAGGCTCCTGGCCTCTGAAAACGCTGCCGCGAAGATCGAAGCGTTCGAGGTTGACGACCTGCCGGCGAAGATCGCCTGTTCGATCCCCAAGGGTGACGGTTCGAACGGCACTTACGATCCCGACAAATATATGGAGCCGAAGGAGCAGCGAAAGGTTGATCCGTTCATCGTCTATGCGATGGCGGCGGCGGACCAGGCGCTTGCCGACGCTGACTGGTCTCCGCAGTCGGACGAGGATCAGATCGCTACGGGCGTGCTGATCGGCTCCGGGATCGGCGGCCTTCAGGGCATTATTGAAGCCGGCTACACTTTACGTGACAGGGGGCCGCGCAGGGTATCCCCCTTCTTCATTCCCGGTCGGCTGATCAACCTCGCCTCTGGTCAGGTTTCCATCAAACACAAGTTGCGTGGGCCGAACCATTCGGTAGTCACCGCTTGTTCTACGGGCGCGCATGCGATCGGCGACGCCAGCAGACTGATCGCGCTGGGTGACGCCGACGTGATGGTGGCTGGTGGGGCGGAATCGCCGATCTGTCGTATTGCGCTCGCCGGATTCGCCGCTTGCAAGGCGCTCTCCACAGATTACAACGACGAACCGCAGCGCGCCTCACGGCCTTACGATGTCGACAGAGACGGTTTCGTAATGGGCGAGGGCGCCGGCGTGGTGGTGCTTGAGGAGCTGGAGCACGCCAAGGCGCGCGGCGCCAAGATTTATGCGGAAGTCATCGGCTATGGCCTTTCTGGCGATGCATTTCACATCACCGCGCCGGCCGAGGATGGCGAAGGCGCCTATCGGTGCATGTCGAGCGCATTGAAGCGGGCGGGCATAGAAGCCTCCGACATCGACTACATAAATGCCCATGGAACGTCGACAATGGCCGACACGATCGAACTCGGAGCAGTCGAGCGCGTCGTCGGCAAGGCTGCCTCAGGAATTTCGATGTCGTCGACAAAATCGGCTATTGGGCATCTGCTGGGTGCGGCAGGCGCGGTCGAGGCTATCTTCTGCACACTGGCGATCCGGGACAATATAGCGCCTCCGACACTCAATCTCGACAATCCGGCGGTCGAAACCGAGATCGATCTTGTTCCGAAGGTCGCGCGGAAACGCGAGATCAATGTGGCGCTGTCGAATTCTTTCGGCTTTGGCGGCACCAACGCCTCGCTTGTGTTGCGGCGTTATGCAGGTTAACAAACGACGGGCGGTTCAGCCATCTATTGCCACAATCCTGTATTTTATTGCGTGCTGTAACAGTGTGGTGATTCCCAGTTTAGAGGTTTCAAGGTGAACGACGGCAGAAGTTCAGGACGGGGCGCCGACTATGGGCCCACAATAGACGGCGGACCAGTCCTTCCACGCACCGCCAGCCAGTCGTTGAAACCGGAAGAAGCGCCACAGCCGCCGAAACGTTCCAAGCGCGCGCGCAGCCAGTTCGTTGTTTTCCTGAATTTTCTGATGACGCTCGCTGTTGTGCTGCTGATCGGCGCCGCGATCGCGGTCTATTATGGAAAGCTGAAGTTTGACGAAAGCGGCCCGCTTGGCCGCAATACAGAGTTTCTTGTCCGACAGGGTTCAAGCGTCAAGGAGATCGCCGATCTTTTGGCGCGCCGCGATATCGTCTCCAACTCGCTGATTTTCCAGCTCGGTGTTCGGACATACATGCCCGACGATTCCCTGAAGGCCGGCGAGTACCAGATCAAGGCCGGGTCTTCAATGCGGGAAATCATGGATCTCCTCCGGTCCGGCAAATCCATTCTGTACAGCGTCACTGTTCCGGAAGGCCTGACAGTTCAGCAAATTATCCAGAGGCTGAGCGAAAACAACCAGTTGACCGGCGATCTTCCCAAAGAGCTGCCGCCGGAAGGTTATCTGCGCCCGGAAACATACAAATTCACCCGCGGCACCACCCGCCGCGAGGTTCTCGAGCAGATGCACAAGTCCCAGACGGCGTTGATCGACGAAATATGGAGCCGACGCAGCGATGACCTGCCGATCAGCACCAAGGAAGAATTCGTGACGCTGGCTTCTATCGTCGAGAAAGAGACGGGCCGTGCGGACGAGCGTTCCATGGTGGCGTCCGTCTTCCTGAACAGGCTTGATCGCGGCATGCGCCTGCAATCCGATCCGACGATAATCTACGGCATCTTCGGCGGAGCTGGAAAGCCATCCGACAGGCCGATCTATCAATCGGATATCGAAAAGGTAACGCCCTATAACACTTATCAGATTAATGGTCTGCCGCCGACGCCGATTGCAAATCCTGGCCGGGCCGCGCTCGAGGCCGTCGCCAACCCGTCCAAGACTGGCAATCTTTATTTCGTGGCGGACGGCTCTGGCGGACACGTGTTCTCTGAAACGCTTGAACAACACAATGCGAATGTACGGCGCTGGCGCCGCATTGAAGCAGAGCGGGCGAAAGAAACAGAAGCAGCCGCCGGAGATGGACAGTAATTGCATTCTCTGAGTTCCCGCGTTTCAAGCAGAACGCCGCCTGATATGCCATCCATTCTATAACCGAATGCGGCTTGTCCCTGTTGGAGTCGCTCTTAACGGCTCTGCGTGTGGTTGGAATTCTTGCTGAAATCTGGGGTTTTGCTTACTGCTGAAGGGGCGCGTAGCTGTTGCTTGCCTCCCGAACCTCGTAAAGTGGCGTCGGAGAAACAAATAACAACGATTCGGAATGCAGGCGCCGGCGCTGGCTCGAAGCGTCGCATAAATGGTAGAGCCATGACGATACAATCCATGACCGGCTTCAGCCGACAGGAAGGCGTTTTTGGGACGCTCCGCTGGTCGTGGGAGGTGCGTTCCGTCAATGGAAAAGGTTTGGATTGCCGCATACGCCTTCCTGTCGGCCTTGATCGGCTTGAGCCATTGGTCCGCGAAGCGTTGAAGAACGGGTTTCAGCGAGGCAATATTCAGGCGACTTTGACGCTCGCACGGGAAGGACATGCCGTCCAGGCCGTCGTCAATCAGGAAGCATTGGATGCTATCGTTCAGACGATAGAGAGCCTGGGAGACAGGATAGAGGCTGCGCCGCCGCGTTGGGACGGTCTGCTCAATATTCGCGGTGTTCTCGAACTCAAGGAACCCGATCTCGATGTTGCAACCCTTTCGGCAGAGCAGGGCGCAATACTCAAGGGACTAAACCTCGCAATCAGCGACCTGAGGGCGGCGCGACTGGCTGAGGGCGGGAAGATAGCCGCCTATGTGGAAGCCAAGGTCGCTGAAATTCATTCGCTTGCGGTTCGTGTGGACAACGATCCGTCGCGGAGCCCAGCGATGATTGGCAAGAGACTGTCGGAACAGGTGTCGCTTCTCCTCAATAGCGGCGGCGAACTCGACATGTCCCGCATTCATCAGGAAGCAGCGATACTTGCATCGAAAGCCGATCTTCGTGAAGAGATCGACCGGCTTTACGCCCATGTCGAGGCCTGCCAGCGTCTGCTTGAGGAAACAGCGCCTGTGGGGCGCAAACTCGATTTCCTGGCGCAAGAATTCAACCGCGAAGCCAACACCATCTGCTCCAAGTCCAATGCCGCGTCTGTCACTGCGATCGGATTGGAACTGAAGGTGATCATCGATCAGTTTCGCGAGCAAATTCAGAATCTGGAGTAGCGCTGTGACAACCGATCGGAACAGCACGGGAATCAAGCGTCGTGGTTTGATGCTTGTCCTTTCCTCCCCTTCAGGCGCAGGTAAGTCTACGATTGCTCGTACTCTTCTCGAACACGACGCCGATCTCAAACTGTCCATCAGCGTAACCACGCGTCAGCGGCGCGGCAGCGAGATAGACGGCGTCCATTACCGGTTTGTCTCAGAGTCGGAATTTGCGCGAATGCGAGACACGGACGCGTTGCTCGAATGGGCGGAAGTTCATGGAAACTTCTACGGCACTCCACGGGAACCGGCTGAAATGGCTTTAGCCGCCGGTCGCGACATGCTGTTCGACATCGATTGGCAGGGCGCTCAACAATTGCTGGACAAGATGGCGGCTGACGTTGTTTCCATCTTTATCTTGCCGCCCTCGCTTGGTGAATTGCGTTCGCGGCTGAAGAGGCGCGCCGAGGATGCGGATGAAGTGATCGAAAGACGTCTCGCCAATGCGTGCGAGGAAATTCGCCATTGGATGGACTATGATTTCGTGGTGGTCAATGACGATCTCGACCAGGCCTATTCCTCGGTGAAAGCGATTGTCCAGGCTGAACGACTGCGCCGCGATCGTCGGCCAGGACTGTTCGATTTCGTCTCCGGGCTTCTTGAGGAAAAACCCACCTGATGCAGGCCACGGCCTGCGGTGTCAGACGTCGAGCATCCTGCACGGGTTGTGTTTGACCATCGTTTCGATCTCCTCGGCCGAAAAGCCGGCCTTGAGCATAGTCGCGACGGCCATCTTCATTCCTTCCCACGGAACGGGATTGAAAGCCTGACCGAGATCGGTGCTGAGGATGCATCGGTCCACGCCGACATGACGCATGCATTGCGCGATGGTGTCGACGCTGACATTGCCGAGAAATGGAAATGTATGCGCGAAACAATGCTCGATCAGGGCGCCTTGCTCTGCCAGATCAAGCTGGAAATCCAGGGGCAGGACCTGTCCTTCGATCTTGCTGGCGTGGGTCACGACGAAACGCTGGACGCCGATATCCTTGGCGGCCTTGAAGACCGCGGCGATTTCGTCCTGCCACAAATGCCCCGTCTCGATAATGAGATCCTTTTCCCGGGCAAGCTGCAGAACCTCCTTGACTTCGGGGATCACCTCTCCGTTGCTCGCGAGCACCTCCACGCCGTCGTCGAAACCTTTCTTTCGACGCGCCAGAGTGGACCAGGTCGAAGGCATGCAAATCTTCTTCGTTCCGAGCCTTGCATCCGTTTCCACCGTCAGCGGATTGATGCCGCCGACTTCGCGATTGAGCGCGACGGTGCCGATGATGGCGACGCCGGGCACTTTCGATGAAATCATTCTGGCCATGACGCCGGTCGGTCCGGAATGGCATTTGATGCCGAGCGCCTTCATGCCCAGCCTGACGGCATTTTCCGCCGCCTCGAAGCCATCCGCGCTCCTCTCCACATTGTGGTCCGGACCGACATGCAGATGGTAGTCCGCAGCGCCCTCGAGTACGCGCTGCACCGTTTCAAGAATGCTCAAGACGTCGTTTCCTTGTCTTCTCCGACCGGCAGCGCATTTGCGGATTTGTAGCGCTGAATTATCGGCGGAACAGCGAACATGGCGATGATCGCAATCAGGATGGAAAGTGAAATCGGACTCGTCAGGAACCCGATAAAGGTGGGGTCGATGATCGCGGCGCGCTGGATATTGGACTCAAGCAGCGGCCCCAGAATGAGAGTGAGCAGCAGGGGCGCAATCGGAATGTGCGCTTTCCTCATGAGATAGCCGACCACGCCGAAAACGACCATCGTTCCAATGTCGAAGGCGTTGTTGTGAACCGAGAAGGCGCCGACCATGCACAGCAGCGCCACAATGGTCATAAGGATGTTCTTGGGGATCGACAACAGTTTCGGGAAGATGCGCGCGCCGGCGAGTCCGACGATCAGGAAGATCACATTCGCCAGAAGGATGATCACGAAGATGCTGGAAACCAGATCCGGTTGCTGGAGGAACAGGGTCGGTCCCGGCGCAACGCCGTGCAGGATGAAAGCGCCGAGTATGATTGCGGTCGTCGCATCGCCGGGAATGCCAAGCGCCAGCAGGGGGATCATGGCGCCGCCGATAGTGGCGTTGTTGCTGGTTTCGGTGGCGACGATCGCTTCGAGATGCCCCTTGCCGAACGCCTCCGGGGTGCGCGAGATGCGCTTTTCGACGCCGTAGGACAGAATGGCGCCGATGGTCGCTCCCGTTCCGGGCAGGGCGCCCACAATCGTGCCGATTACGGCGTTGCGCGGCACCACCCACAACAGGGAGAGAACGCGCCTGAAAGGCAGCGTGATCTTGCCGAGCGATCGTATGATTTCGGGCTCCTGACCGGATCGCGCCTCGTCGATCAGGTAATTGAAGACCTGGGCCATCCCGTACAGCCCGAGACTGACCGGAATGAAATGTAGTCCGACCCGCAGATCGGTGACGCCGAACGCATAACGCGGAAATCCGCGCAGGGCCTCTTCGCCGACAGTGGCGAGAAGAAGCCCCAGGAAGCCGGCGAACAGCGCGCGCGGCATGGAATCGCCGCTAATGAGCACAATCACGGAAATGCCCAGCAGTGCGACCATGAAATATTCCTGCGGGCCGAAACGCAGCGCCCAACTCGCAAGGAGCGGTGCGAAGAACGCCAGCATGATCGCCGAGAAGATGCCGCCAAGAAAGGACGAAATAGTCGACACCGCAAGAACGAGGCCGGCTTTTCCGGCGCGCGCCAGCGGGTATGCTTCGAGAACCGTCATCATGGCGGCGGGCACGCCGGGTATGTTGATGAGCGTCGCCGAAATCGAACCTCCGAAAATAGCGCCGCAAAATATTCCCAGGAGCAGTGACAGCGAGGCGTTGAGGTCCATTCCGTAGGTCAGCGGCACCACAATGGCGACGCCGGCCGTGGCGCCAAGTCCCGGCAATGCGCCGAAGATCACGCCGACGATGACGCCGACGAAAAGGAGAAGAAGCGGCCAGAACGAAAAGATGTTGCTCCAGCCGAGCATATAGAGATCGAGACTGTTCATCGAACCCTCCCTTCGCTCAAGCGGGAGCGAGCATCATATGTTGAGTGCGAGCCGGACGAATTCATTGGGGATCTGCAAGCTGAATGCGTAGCGGAACACGCAGAAAACGACCGCGCTGATCAGAAAGGCATAGAGAATCGACCGGATTGCGCCGACGCGGGAAATCCAGAGGCTCACCGTTCCAAACACCAGCCCCGCAATGAAGAAATCGCGCCTGGCGATGTGGACGACTGCGAGCAGGAAAACAGCGAGAGCGGCAAGTTTGAGGATCGAGGAGAAGGGCAGGTCCATGGCCCGTTTTTCCGGACGAAGTGCGATCCAGGCGCCGCACAGGACCATTCCGATCGCGATCATCCTCGGGAAGAAATAGGTCGTCAGAATAACGGAATCGGAATTGTATCCGGCAGGCCATCCGATCGTCATCAGCCCGGTTGCCAGGCCGAAGATCACGATCAGTCCGCCTATCACGCGGTCATGTGTCATCTTGCTGTCGTGGGTCACTGTTCGAGCCCTTGCCTGTGAGCAAAAGCGCCTCCCCGTCAAGGGGAGGCGCGCAATTTTGGCTATCAGCCTGCCTATTTTCCGTCAGCGTTGGCGAACGCCTCGTTGATAGATTTCTGCGCGTTCTGGAGGTATTGTGTAGCCTCGTCGCGCTTCAGGTAGAATTTCTCGTAGCCCGTCTTGGCCCAAAATTCATTCATTTCTTCGCTGTTCATGGCCTGATCGAGCGCGTCGGACAGCACGGCGATAACGTCTTCAGGCGTGTCTTTCGGAGCGATGACGAATTTCGGCGCGCCCCATACGAGATCGATTCCCGATTCCTTGAACGTCGGAACATCCGGGAAGCTCGGATTGCGCTCCGCCGAAGATACGCCCAACGCACGGATCTGGCCGCTGCCGATGAGCTGTTTCGCGGGTGAAAGAACGGCGGAGGCGCTTTCGACGTGACCGCCCGCCAACGCAGGATAGATTTCCGAACCGCCGCCATAGGGAACGTATTTAAATTTGGCGCCGGTCGTCGCCTCCCACACGAGGGCGTTGAGGTAATAGGAACCGCCAACGCCTGCATGCGCCATCACGACGCTGTTCGGCTTGTCCTTGGCGGCCTCGAAGAATGCGTCCAGCGTTTTGAACTCGCTGTCCGCCTTGACCAGGACCGCGCTGCCGTCAAGGTTGACGATGCCGATCACCTCGACGTCATCGACAGTCGGCGCTTCCGGTTCGCTGCGGCTTGCCGTCAAAGGCGTCGCGGTGGAAAGCATCAGCGTGTAGCCGTCCGGTTTCGCACGGGCGACTTCGTTCAGCGCCAGCAATCCGCCTGCGCCGCTCTTGTTGACGACGACGACCGGCTGGCCAAGCGCCTTTTCCATCTGATCCGCGAGCGCGCGCGCAATGACGTCTGTCGCGCCGCCGGCGTTGAAGCCGACCAGCATTGTGACTTCGTGATCAGGATAGTCCTGGGCGCTGGCTCCAGACGCCATGATCGCCATTCCGGCAATGCCTGCCGCCGCAATGATCCTTGCGATCGACTTCGAAACTGAAAAGTGCATATCTCACTCCCTTGTTGACGATCCTCACATGCCTTGTTCCGGCGGGCGTTGTCCGGGCAGGAGGACCTGCTGCCCGGAGCCCTGTGATGCTGGGCGGCTATTCCGCCGCCCTGCGCGTTGAGGCGCCGACTTCGTCGTCGACGATGTCCGAGATGTCCACGACGTACATCTGACGCTCGCCGTCGTGGATCGAGTCGATGCAGACTTCCCGCCCGTCGCGGCTCCATCGAGGATGCAGGTCGCACCGGTTGTGCTTTCCGAGGTCCGGGCTGGTGTAGAAACTGCCGAGATCGTGTCGTTCGCCGGTCGCGAGTTCGTAGAGAAACAACAGGCGTTCGTTCGTCTGGTCGTCGGGATAGGTGTCGGAGAGAAGCCAGCGGCCGTCCTTCGAGAACGTCATGTGGCCGTTCTCCGTGAGAACGCCTGGTCCGATCGTCTCCACCGCGCCAGTCTTGTCGTTGTATAGTTGATAGTGGATCTCGCCGTCATGCGGTCCCCACACGACTATGCGATCCTCGTCCACCCACAACGGATGGGAGATCTGGTATTCGGACTTCTCGTAGTCGAAAGTTCCAACCGCGTTCGGATCAAAGGAATCCTCCAATTGCGGAAGCGGATGGTCCGAACATTCCAGCAAGCGGATATTGCCGCCGTCCGCGTCCGCCGTGATGAGGCGGTGCAGAAAACATGTCTCGTCCTCGACCCTCTCCGTCCAGCGATGCAGGAGCAGGAAGCGTTTCGAGTCCGTGCTGATCTCAAGGTGAGAGCACCAGTGAATCGCCTTGTCCATGGAGACGCGGTGATCGAGGTTCTTCAGATCATCGAAGGACATCAGAAGTTTGAATTCACCCGTTCGCAGATCCATGCGGAATATGCCGTCGTCGACCGGCGCATTCGCCACCGGCGGCTCCTTGTCGGCGGCGGCGTAGCCGATCGTCTTGTGGGTAATCATCAGGCGCGAATAATTGATGCACAGAGCATATTCGCTGTTCGGCGCCACGACGTAGACGGGCAGCGGCAGGTCTCTTGTCTCTCCGGTGTCGAGGTCGCGAATGCGCGACTGGAATTCCGGAAACGGCACGTTTTCGCGGTGCGGGTTTTCGGCGCGGATGTTGTAAATGATCTTTCTGCCGGGTTCTCCGTCGAGCCATTGCAACTGGTTGCCCATCTGCCAGTTCCAGGTCGTCACGCGGTCGACGACTTCAAACCTGTCGCCGTCGTCGAGATCGAAATATCCGACCTCCGCCGCTTCCTTGCCCGTCAGGTCAGCTGTCGCCATCGGCACGCGCAAGGCCAGGATATTGCGTCCGTCGCGATCCCACGTCGTCTTGTTGTAGTAGCCGAAGAAGTGATGGCCGGCGTCCGACCCCACCCTCCTGATCGGGCTGTAGTTTGACGCTTTGTCTGCGCTCGTCATGATGTGCTGCTCGTTTCAGTTAGGTTCAGGGGAGAACTGGAGGTCTTGCATGAAGCGCTGAAGGCGCTCCAGACCGGTCTCGATCAGTTCAAGCGAAGTGGCGAAGGAAAGCCGGACATAACCCGACTTGAGGAAGGCGCTTCCCGGCACCAGTGCGAGATGGGCTTGTTCGATCAGCGCTTCACAGAAGCTGACATCATCGACGATGACGGCGTTTCCCGCCCTGCCGCCGTAGCTCTGACGCACGTCGATGAAGACATAGAATGCGCCTTGCGGCGTTATGTAGGAAAGTTTCGGGATTCGGTCGAGCAGCGCCAGAACCGCGTTCTTCCGGTCCTCGTAAATGTCGATCATGTCATCGACGTCCTGCTGGGCGTTGCGGATTGCGCCGAGCGCCGCCCACTGCGCGATCGACGAGGCTCCGGACGTGACGTGACCCTGAAGCGACGTCATCTTCCTGATCAGGGGAGACGGGCCGACAGCGAAGCCGATGCGCCAGCCTGTCATCGCGTAGGTTTTGCTGGCGGCGTTGATGTTCAGGACATGCTCGCGGGCTTCGGGCGCGTAGCTCAGAGGATTGCGATACCGCTGGCCTTCAAAACAAATGCGTTCGTACACTTCGTCGTTGACGATCATGAAATTCCGCTCGACCGCAAGCTTGCAAATGGCGGCAACGCTCTCTTCACTGAAGATCTTGCCAGTGGGATTGTGCGGCGAGTTCAACACGAACGCGACGGTGCGGTCGGTGATGGCGGCTTCGATCGCGGCGACATCGAGATCGAGCGTCGTTTCCTCTGTGTCCACAATAACAGGCGCGCCGCCAAAGAAGCGCACCTGCTCCACGTAACTCACCCAGGAAGGGGACGTCAGTATGACTTCGTCGCCCGGATTGACCAGAGCGGCGAAGGCCTCGAACAGCAACGGCTTGGCGCCCGATCCGACCATCACGTCCGTCGGCTGGTAGGAGAGGCCGAAACGGGTGTCGTAATAGTCGGCGACGGCCTGCCGTAACTCGGTGACGCCCGCGGTCGCTGTGTAGTGCGTCCAACCTGAATCCATGGCCTCGCGAGCACCGTCGAAAGCGGCTTCCGGCGACACGAAGTCGGGTTCTCCCGTCGAGAGAGAGATCACGTCGATCCCCTGCGACTTCAAATCCGCCGCGCGTTCCGCAATGACCCGCGTGGCGGACGGCTGCAGAGCCTGTATTCTGTCAGAAAGTTTCATGAAGCGATTTCCGAATGTTTGGCGATCGCGCCGTCAGATGGCGCCGTATTGTTCCCAGATCGCGTAGACCTCATCGAGGGTTTCGGGCATTTTGCCGCCGAGTTTCTCTGCGGCGCCGAGCTTTTCTGACGCGCGAAGCCGTTGCAGGGCGCCTTCAGCCAGCAATGGTTTGAGGCCGGTCGACTTCATGATTTCGACGGCGTCTTCCAGTTCGTGCGCCCGCCGGGCGGCGTGCACGAGGTCGCCGGCCATGTAGCGCGTCGCCGATTGGCGAAATGTCACGCGATCCATAGAGTCTTCCACGCTGCGCATGACGACGTCCTCGACCCCGTTCTTCCGGGCGAACTGGAATGTCTCCACGAGAAGCGCTTCGAAGCCCTTGGTAAATATGCTTCGGGCGAGCTTTATACGGCTGGCCTTGCCGGCTTCGCCTTCGATCAGCTCGATAACCAGACCCTCTGGCGTCATTGCGTCGCGCCAGGCTTTCGCTCCTGTGCCGGACGCAGCCATGGGGACCTTCTCGCGATAGACCGGGAGTGGACCCAGCATGGGGCAGTCTGTGTAGATGACGCCCTTTGCCTCACATTGGCCCGCGAGCTCAAGTTTCTGGTCCGGCGAGGACGAGCAGACGTCCACGAGATGATCGCCCGCGCTCATGCTCGCCAGCAGTTCTTCAGCCGCCGCTTTGGCTGCGGTGGCAGGGACGGCCATGACCACGAAGTCGGAGACTTTTACGAGTTCGGCGACGCTCGCCACCGCGCGAACGCCGCTGCTTTGTATGCGATCCATCGCGGTTTCATGCGCTTTTGCATCAAAATCGGGAGAAAAGGCGCGGTCATAGGCGTAGACGTCCTTTTTGCCCGCCTCGACCAGTCCGCTGCCGAAGTGGAACGCTGCTTCTCCAAATCCCAGGAAACCGAGAACGCCCATAATTCCTCCCGTTCGTTAAAATGTTCTTTATCGTATGCAATCTAATACATTTTGTGTCAATCGCTTTTTTATGCCTATTTATGTACACGATTCTGCAGTTGTGGCAGTGTGGCGACAGGAGGACCAATGGCTTCGAGAACATCCGAGAACGGCAAAATCACCAACCAGTCAGCGTCGCTGGCGGATCATGTCTACGGGGAATTGCTGAAATCTTTGAGGGACGGCGTCTATCATCCCGGCGAACGCATCCGCGAAGCCGTCATCGCACGGCAGCTCAGTGTCAGCCGCACCCCGGTTCGCGAGGCCATTCGCCGGCTTCAGTCTGAAGGGCGGCTGAAATTCGAGCCGCAACGAGGGGCGGTCGTCGCCGAACTTGACAGGCAGCAGGTCGCCGAACTTTACGATCTGCGCGAAAGTCTGGAAGGCACAGCCGCCCATATGGCTGCGCAACATGCGTCAGACGCGGAAATTCAGGCGATGTTCTCCATCCTCGAAAAAACCGCCGCGATGACGGCGGATCCCAGAGAACTCAACCAGATCAACTGGCGGTTTCACCACTCCATCTATCACGCTGCTCATAACCGCTACCTGATCAAGGCCTTTTCTGCCGTGGCCGATTCTATGGCTCTGCTGCGCGGCGTGAAGTATATCCCCGAGAACCGTCCACAGCAATTGTATGAGGAGCATTTGCTGATAGCTGATGCAATCAGAAACCGTGATTCGGCGGCGGCCGAGCACGCGGCCAGAGAACATGTACGGCAGGCTTTCAGGATACACCTCGAAACAGCATTCCAGGACTTTGCATCCTGAAAAATAAGATAGGGGACGGTGAGCCGGCACCTGCGCTCCGCCAATAGCGCCGATAGAAGCGATTTATTTGAACCGAGAAATATTCAGTTACAAAATTCCTTTTACGAGACACTTCCAGACATTTGCTGATCAACGCCGGATACGTTGTTGATCTACTTTGCGGGCTCATCAGGAGCCTTGCGCCATACTACGTCCGACATCGCAATTTCATCGACGAGAGGAGAAGGTCGCGCATCACGCGCCCCTGCGCGGAACAGAACGTGAGGTGACCTGACACCCAGGCGTTCAGCGAAATGCAGTGCGAAAAAATTCCGGGAAAAGAATAGAAAATGATCATCAGTGACACGTACGGCTTTGCATTTGTGCACATACCCAAATGCGGCGGCAGCACCGTCAAGCATGTCATCAGGAGCTACAATCAGACAGATTTTCTGTACATGGGTATACGTGAGCATCCAGCAGTTGGAAGACTCGACTACGCACATATTCCTCTGGAAATCTTAAGGGATCACTTCGCCGAAGAGTTCTCGAAGATTGAGCAATACAAAACGTTCGCAGTGGTGCGTGATCCACGGGAACGGTTTTTCTCCGCTTTGTCTCAAAATCAAAGAATGTATTCCGAAACCGAACTCGCAACCATGACCAACATGGAAATCATCCGCGAGTGCGAAAAGATCTGTAACTATCTGCAGGGATTAAACGGATTCTGCGATCCGGAGAGGATTCACTTCGAGAAGCAAGCCCGATATCTGGACCTCGACGGCAAGCGATTGGTGGACGTCGTTCTACCTTTGCACCGCATTGACCTTTTGATCGCTGAGATCGGGAATGTAGTCCACCGTAAGCTGAAGATAGGGGATGCAGTCAACCAAACGCGTATGCAACGGTTCGGTTTAAGAAAATCTTTAGCGGATAAAAACGAGAAGATTTATGAAGCAATTCGACACTCTAAGATTGTCCCCCTGTATCTGAAGAAAATGACAAGAAAAATCCTGTATACAGGTTTCGATTATCAGAAATTGATTCCCGATGTGCCTGAAGAGTTATTGTTGTTTATTGATCAATATTACAGAGAAGATGCCATAATATATCAGAAATATTTAAAATCTCATAAAGGACGGACTTCGCGAACCTGATTTATGACAGACGCGAGAGTGCAGAATTCCTCCACAGAAAGGGTTTCGGCCCTCCGTTGCGGGTCAATGCCGGCTTGCGCAAGAATCGTCTCTCCGCCAAGCGCCTTCAGGCTTTGCCGCAACATCTTGCGCCGCTGACCGAATGCGGCCTGCGTTACCCTTTCCAACGCAGAGACGTCGCATTGCAGCGGTTTGTCTCTTGGATGAAGCTGGACTATGGAAGATGTGACTTTCGGTGGCGGCGTAAAAGCTTGTGCGGGGACGTCGAAAAGCAGGCGCGTCTCGCAACGCCAGCCGGCAAGCACCGACAGCCTGCCATAGGCGCTTGCGCCGGCTTTGGCGATGATACGCTGCGCCACTTCGCGCTGAAACATCAGCGTCAACGACTCATAATATGGCGGCCAGGGCTCGGCGGTTATCCAGTCGACAAGCAGGCGGGTGCCGATATTGTAAGGCAGGTTCGCGACGATCTTTACCTTGGAGTTATCGAGGTCCTGCGGCCGAAACTCCAGCGCATCACCCACAATCACGCGCAGTCGGCCGGGATAGCGATGCGTGATCTCGGCAAGCGCCGGAAGACAGCGGCTGTCTCTTTCGATCGCGATCACGCGGTCGGCACCTTCGGCAAGCAAAGCGCGCGTCAGGCCGCCTGGTCCGGGGCCAACCTCGATTACCGTTCGGCCTTCAAGCGGGCCGGCGGCTCGCGCGATTTTCGCCGTCAGATTGAGATCGAGCAGGAAGTTCTGACCGAGCGATTTGCGCGCGTCGAGCCCGTGACGCGCTATGACGTCCCGCAGCGGCGGCAGATCATCAATCGCGGGCATCGCGCTGCTTTCGCTGGTGCGCGGCCATACGGGCGGCGAGTTTCAAGGCGGCAAGCAGGCTTCCTGAATGCGCCTTGCCGGAGCCAGCAATGTCGAAAGCCGTTCCGTGATCAGGCGAGGTTCGGATGAACGGCAGCCCCAACGTCGTATTGACGGTATCGTTGAACGCCAGCGCTTTGGCTGGAATAAGCGCCTGATCATGATACATGCAGAGCGCAGCGTCATAGTCGCGCCGCGCCTCTGGATGAAACATGGTGTCAGCGGGCAGGGGGCCGAAAGCGTTCACGCCCTGGGCGCGCATTTCTGCTACTGCCGGCGCGATGATCGCAAGATCCTCAGATCCGAATGATCCGGATTCACCTGCATGGGGATTGAGACCGGCGACGGCGATGCGCGGTTTGGATATACCGAAGCGGGATTCCAGATCGCACGACGTTGTCAGACCTGTTTCGACGATGAGATCTGTCGTCAATTGCTCTGGCACTTTTCGTAGTGGGATATGAATGGTCACCGGTACGACATTCAGGTCCGGACCGGCTAGCATCATCACCGGCATATGCGCTTCGTCCGTATGCTGCTTGGCAAGTTCCGCCAGAAACTCTGTATGGCCCGGAAATCCAAATCCGGCGTCGTACAGAATGGCTTTGGCTATTGGATTGGTGACGACGGCCGCAGCCTTGCCTGACATGGTCAGATCGACGGCGCGCCGGATCGCCTCCAGAATGGCGTCGGCATTGTTTCTGTCCGGTTTGCCCGGTTTCGCCGAAACCTTATTTTCAAGCGGCAGAACCGGCAAAGTTTCGGCTTGCGACAGGGCGTCGGAGGCTTGGTCTATCTCGGCGACAGCAATTTTCGCATTCAATTGTCTTGCGCGCTCCGCCAACAATGCGGCGGAGCCGAGAACGGCAAAGGGCGGCAAGTTAAGCTCTGCGCGTCGACGCCATAGGTCAATCGTAATATCGGGCCCGATCCCGGCTGGATCGCCCATCGTAACGACAAGGGGCAGGGATATCGCGTTCATCAATCCTCACCCGATTGAATGGGGTCGTCGGGTCACCGCTCAGTGATAGGATATGCGCGCTTTTTCCTGCAACTCCTTCAGGAATTTCTCGCTGTTGGCGTTGCTTTCGTCACTATCCTGCTTCTCACTGCGAAACACCATTTCGGCGGCAAGGTCGTCGGACACCTGTCTCGCGCGGCATACTGCAAGGAACTCCACGCCCTGTTCTGTCACCTGAACCGGAGTCGTGCCGCCTTCCGGTGTCTTTTCGACCGCAGCTTTCCAGTTCTTCGGCAATTCCGGCTGCATGATGCGCCCAAGGTCGCGCACGGAAACATCGAGCAAGCCCTTTGCGAATTCGTGGCTCGAATCGCACCCAACAAACCGGCTGCGCATATTGGAAGCCTCTTTCTTCCGTCGGTTCAGGATGGCGCTGCGCTTGGATTGCGGAACAACAAAAATGACCTGTTGAAGGATATATTCGGTTGTGGTGGGTTTTTCGCCGCCACGCTCGAGCATGTTCTTGACCAGTTCTTCCGTCGACATACGGCCACCGGAAGTAGCGAATCTCGCCTCGACCAACTTGGGCCATGTCATTTGGGTCTTGATAAATTCCTTGAAATGGTCCGCTCCGACGCCGGACTGATCGAGCGCCTTTTCCATCTGCTTGTCGGACATCTTGTTGCCCTTGGCGAAACGAGTGAATGCTGCGTTAACCTGCGTGTCGCTGGCGCTATAGCCAAGCCGATCGGCTTCGCTCAATTTGAGCGCCTGTTCGATCATCTGCTCCTTGGCCTTTTCCTTCAAGTTGCCTTTTTGCCTCTGCAATTGCAGCAGCTTTGATCGGCGTTGCAGATCAAGCGTCGTAATGACCCTGTCATTCACAACGATTGCGATCTTGTTGGCGATTGCGGTTCCGCCATAGAAGAGCGACGCCGCAAGCACGGCAATTGTCAGCGCCAGACGAACTCCTCCGGCTGATATCTCCCTTTTGAGACCGATTGTCATTGTCCGTTTCCTGTTCAATCTCGTGTGGCGGTGTACGCGTAAACCGATATTATGTGTCAATTGCACATCGTTTTGGCACAATAAAGGCTTTTAAAGCACCAATATGTCCGCTTCCAACGCCCGGCAGCGTTGTCTGGATTGTCGGTTTTACGATTTCTTTCGTCAGTAGACCGTGGTGAACGGTGACGAACCGTTGTCGTTGTTGTCCCACAGTTTACTGTCATAACCGACATCTTCGCTTCGGCCAACTTTGAAGTCACCCAGCGTTCTAAGGCTGATTCTGACGCCGATGCTCCAATCAACAGCCTCGTTCTCGTCGCGCGTCTGCGTATAGGCCAGCGATATGGCCGTGCATTCGTCGTCGTAACCGAAGCCCCATGTATTGTTGGTGATGATGTCGTTTTCGAGATCCCACTCGATGGCGCCGAATGCTCGCCAGTATTCTGCGAACCGCACAGACGCCGCTCCTTTGAATTCATGTCGATAGGAATCCGTGCCGTATCCGGGCTGCGGAACAACCGACGTATACGAGATTGCAGTGCTGAAGTTGCGTCCTGAATATGATCCGCCCAAGTCGAGGCGCTGCAAGCTGAAATCAGCTTCGTCAAAACGTCCCTGGGTGGTGAAAGTCAGACCGTTTGGCAGATCTAGCCCTATGCCGCCGACATAATCGGAGCGTGCGGTTTCGAGACCTGAAGAAGCGCCGACATTGACCAGGTCGTCGGTCGCAAAGGAATTCAGCCCGGCAAGTTGGAAGGATTGACCGAATACGCCCCTGAGGGACATACCGTTGTCGAAAGTGCCCGTATAGCGAATTCCAAGATTGGCCCTGGTTCCGCCCTCGATGCGGTCATACCCGGAGAATTTGTCCTGCTCGAAAAGGTTTGTGGCGTCGAAGATGAAGCTTTGCGCGTCCTCGTTCGGCAATCCGCCGGCATATTGCTCATCGGGCCTGACGAAGATTTGGGCAATTGGCTCAACGATATGGGAGCTGTTCTCAGTCGAAAACAGAATTGGGTACCGCGCCTCAAGACCCGCGGTAGCCATGTAGCGACCGACGCTGTTAGCGTCGACGAATGGTCCCGGGTAGGTCAATGGGCGGTCTACGTCGAGATAGTTTACGTCGCCGCGTAGCCCGAGGATGGGCGTCAACAGGAGTCCTACGTCGGTGTAAAACGTCCGGCGCCAATCGAGTTCGGCTGTCAGGCGCGTGTTTGTTCCCTTTACGCCGCGATAGGCGTCGAAGAACGGGTATTCTTCCGCTTCGCGGCGGGTCAGACTAAGGATGTTGGCGTCGAAACTGAGTTCGCCTCCGGCCACCGGCTGATCGAACGTCTTGTTGTAGTCCAGCGAGGGGTGGACGATTGGCTGCTGTTCTTCCGCCATGTTCTGCGGATTAATCGACTGGACATCGTAGTAGAAGGCTTGCAAGTCAAAGAAATTCCTGCCTTCCAGCCCCGTCAGGTAGATATTGGAAGGGACAGTCCGGTTCCGGTAGCCTTCAATGCCGTAGGTGTTCGAAAAGCTATTGTCGCTTTGGAGCATGACATCCCATCCGAAGATCCATCGCGGATTGATTCGGAAGTCGCCCTTGGAGGCGATCATGCCACGTGCGTCATTCTCAGCGTCGACTGTTCCCTCCTCGAAGGCGTTGCTGTCGAGCTGATAAATTCCGGCGGTCGTCAGCACATGTGCGCCATTGTCGAATTGCCTGCGGAATTCCGCCTGGCCGAGGAAACCCTGCCTTGTATAGCCGGTGACCTGAAAAGTTATGTCGCTGCGGGGTCCTGTCACCAGGAAATACGGCACGGTCAGCCCGACCCCGAGTACGTCACTAACAACGAAATCAGGCGTCAAGAAACCAGATTTGCGCTCCACAGTATGGTCCGGCACCTGCAGCGTCGGGATATAGGCGATAGGCATGCCGAACAGTTCGAACCGTGCGTGCTGCAGCGTAATTGTCTGCGTTTCGCCGTTCTGGATCACCCGCCGCGCCTTGACCTGCCACAAAGGCGCCTTGTTGCTTTTCGGCTTGTCTTGGCACACTTCGCAGGCGGTGTAGACGCCGTTGTTAAATACGGCTTGATCGCCGCCGATTCTCTGTGCGCTGTCTGCTACGATATAGGTGTCGTCGGGTGTCTCGATTCGCAGCGCATTGACAAACCCGTCAGCGAAATCATCCGTTACGTCGAGTTCCTCGGCGTAGATGACATTGCCGCTCGGCTCGATCAGTTCGATGTCGCCATAGGCTTTAAGTCGTCCGGAGTTCTGGTCGTAGACCAATCGCCGGGCGACCATCTTGTACTTGTCGTAGTCGATCTGGACATTGCCCGAAGCCGTAACGATCTGGTTGTC
This sequence comes from Rhizobiaceae bacterium MnEN-MB40S, assembly GCA_024343425.1. Lineage (GTDB taxonomy): Bacteria > Pseudomonadota > Alphaproteobacteria > Rhizobiales > Rhizobiaceae > Flavimaribacter. Next base: position 369,643 of record BRLC01000002.1, on the reverse strand, counting down.
GTAGTCGTAGACGAGTTCGTTAGCCGTCAGGATAAGGCGGGCGTCGGGCGACACATTGATGTTGAGATCGGAACCGGAATTGGGCGTACTCTGCGCGATAGCCGAAGGTATTGCGACCGAACCCGCCAGAACAGCGGACAGTGCGGTAACCAAGCCGACGATACGCATACTCTTCTTTTCGCGGCTTCTCGACAAATCCACTACCCATCCTCCTTGTGGAGAAGTACTGTAACTCCAAGCGCCATCGCAACAATAACAGGCAGCCATGCTGCAACAAAAGGTGGCACTGTCCCCGCCGTTCCGAAAGCTTTCGCCAGAACAGATACGACATAAAGCAGAAACCCGGCCAAGATGCCAGCCAAAATGATCCCGACTGATTGTCCGAACCGTATAAATTTGAGAGAAACGGTTGCGGCAATCAGGGTCATTGCAACGAGAAGTAACGGTAACGCAAGCAGGGATTGATACTGCATGGCGAATGCATTCGCGCCCAGACCAAATGAGCGCGCCACTTCGATTTTATCGGGCAGTTCGAAGAAAGAAACAGCCTCGGGCGCGGCAAGTGATTCTTCCACGGCTCGTGGATTGAGATTTGTTTGGATTACGGCGCTCTTGATTTCCGCCGGACCCGGGCCTGCGACGCGATTTACATTCGAGAGCACCCATTGACCATCCTGAAGCTCAGCGGTTTCGGCGTCCAGTCTCTCGATAATCTCTCCGTCCTCGTTGAACCGGATGAACTTTGCACCTCCCAGCAGCAGGCCTCGCTCTGCTATGGTTTCGGCTCCGATTATGGTGACGCCCTCATTGGTGCGCTGACGCAGCCATGGCGTGCGCTCGATTTCTCCGACTGTTCCGCGTTGCATGCCGAGGGACACCTCGTATCCGTGCACGATGGCAAGGGCCCTTGCGGAAAGCGGGTTGATGGCAGTGATCAGAAATATGCCGATGAGCAAGCTCGCCACGCAAAGCGGTGACAGAAACTGCCAGGCTGATACGCCCGTTGAGCGGGCGACGACCAGTTCGTAGCGTCTGTTCAGCATCAGAAGCAGCGTCATTGCAGAGAAGAGAATGACAAAAGGCGCCGTGACCTGAATGATGCCGGGCAGTCTCAGAATCGAAAGCTTGATGCCCAGACCGATGGTGTAGTTCTCATGCCCGGAAATGCGGCTTGCAAATTCAGTGAAATCGACGAGGAAGATCAAAGCTACCATTCCAAGAACGAACCAGCCGGTTACGACAAGATAGCGTCGAAAGAGATAACGCCAGAGCGTGAGGCCCATCATGACGCGCGCCTCCCGCCATAGCTGTCGATGAGTCGAAACCGGACGAGCAGGGGACGCGCGGTCCGCATCGCAAAAGCTGCAAGGCTGGTTGCGCCGTCAATAAGGAATTGCGGTGTGCGGAAGGTGGTATTGGTCAGGATCAGGGATCCGAACGCCATGATGCCGCCTGCCGGAATCGCGTAGCAAAGAATCATGTAGATGACATCCCTGCCGGATTTGTCGGTGACAAAATACCCCAACCCACGCAGGAAGAAGCCGATCGCCGCGGCGAAGATCATGCTCCAGATCTGTTCGCTTCTGTGGGAATGAGCCTTTCCGAGAAAATAGATCGTGATCAGGGCGAACAGAACCGGATAGAGCCATTCGGAGAACCGTCTGTTGATTTCCGAGTAATAGTTCTGCGGCCTTCTCTGATAAATCGCGTCATTGGGATCGGGATTGAACAGATACGCCGTGGTCTGTTCCTTGGGATAGTAGAAGGCGGCGCTGGACTGACTGTCGCCGATCAGACTGAGATCAAAGGCGTATGTGGCGAACTTGATGACTGACACGTTGCCGTCGGCCTTGATTTTCCTGTGCAGTTCACCGTCCGACATCACCAGGAAGTTCTTGCCCTCGCTTTCGATGAAGGCGCCGTATTTTGCGTAGTAGACCAGTTCTGTCGCCGGATCTCTCTCGTCGGAGAGGAAGATGCCGCCAAGCGACCCGCCGGCGAGCTTGTCGGCCACATGGACGTACAGGTTGTTCTGCAGCTTGTGAAATATGCCCGACTGGACAGCGACCGAGAGTAGGTCGGTCCGCGCCTCCACCAGGAGGTTTCTGAGATTGCGGTTGGCCCATGGCTCGGCATAGAGGCTCGTCGCAAGCGAAGCCAGAGACATCAGCATTGCGAGAATCAGGATCGGTTTTGCGGTCAGCATCCTGGAGCCGCCGGACGCTTCTATAACCGGCAACTCGGAGTCGCCGTTCATTGTGCTGAGCGTCTGCGAAGCGCCGAGCATCAACGCGAACGGCGTGACCACCACCAGCATGGATGGAATCAGCAATCCTGCAAGCCTGAGGAAGGTCATTAGCGACTGACCGGTCGAACTCATCAGGTTCACATGGATCAGAACCTGCGTGATCATCGCGATCGCCGTGGTGACGAGGAGGGTGGCGACAGTCAGCAGTAGGACCCTGCGAAATATATAGCGTTCAATCAGATTCATGCAGTCCGGCTTCCGGGTCCCGCCGCTTCTCTCTTCTCAGATCATCGCCACTATAGGGAACTATACCTAATGAGCGACCAATACACATAGTAAACAAATGGTTAAGCCCAAAACTCCGAATTTCTTGTATTTGAAGCAATTGTGCACACGGAATTGGCCTCTGTGTGGCGCCTGTGTGACACGGCCGGGCGCAGAGGCCTTGCTTATTGTCTGTGAAAACGTCAACAACATGACAAATCGACACCGGCGCTCGTTGCGGTCTACGCGGTTCGGAATATATTCGTGAGCGAACCATCATTGGAGAAATCATGACCAAGCAAGTGAATATCACCTTCTCGAAATCGGCAAAGCTCAATGGCGGACTGGCGGTTATGCTCTGTGCAAAAGGGGGCGAACTTGTCACAAGCTCCAGCGAGGTGGATCCGGCTGACGTTTCGAAGAAGGCGATGGCCATCGCAGCCTACGATGGCAAGCCGCTGGCGACGCTGGAGGTCATGGCGCCGGAAGCTAGCAAGGCCGATCGTTTCTGCCTCCTCGGAGTTGGAGATTCGGGAAAGGTGGAGATCCACGACTGGCTGAAGCTGGGCGGCGTTGCGTTTGCCCAGTTCAGGAACAGCGACAAGGTGGTGGTCTACACTGACATGCCGGATATGAACATTTCGGGCGACGCCGTCGCAAATATGGCCTTGGGCATGTTGCTTCGCGCCTACAATTTCGACGCCTACAAGACCCGCAAGAAAGGCAATGGCAAGGACAAGTCGCCCAAGAAATATTCAGTGACGATCGTCACGCAGGCGGCTTCCTCCGCCAAGAAAGTCTTTGAAGACCTCAAGGCTATAGAACAGGGCGTGGCGCTCGCCAGAAACCTGGTCAACGAGCCGCCGAATATCCTTGGCCCGGTTGAATTCGCGGACAAGGCGGCGGCGTTGGCGGAACTCGGCGTCGAGGTCGAAATTCTCACCGAAAAGGAAATGAAAAAGCTTGGTATGGCTGCGCTGCTCGGCGTCGCCCAAGGCTCTGTTCGTCCGCCTCGGCTTGCAGTTATGCAGTGGAAGGGCGGCAAGGAAAAACAGAAACCCATTGCCTTTATCGGCAAGGGCGTGGTGTTTGACACGGGCGGTATTTCGCTCAAACCCGGCGCGGGCATGGAAGACATGAAGGGCGACATGGGCGGCGCCGCAGCCGTGATCGGCTTGATGCATGCGCTAGCCGCGCGCAAGGCGAAAACGAACGCGATCGGTATTCTCGGACTGGTCGAGAACATGCCGGACGGCAATGCGCAGAGACCAGGCGACATCGTCACGTCGATGTCCGGCCAGACGATCGAGATCATCAATACTGACGCTGAAGGCAGGCTCGTCCTGTGCGACGCTCTTTGGTACTGCCAGGATCGCTTCAAGCCGGAATTCATGATCAATCTCGCGACCCTGACCGGCGCCATCATCATTGCGCTCGGTCACCATCATGCAGGTCTGTTCTCCAACAATGACGAATTGAGCGAACGGTTGACGCAGGCAGGTCTGTCGACGGAGGAGCGCGTCTGGCGCATGCCGCTCGGTTCCGAGTACGACAAACTCATCGATTCCAAATTTGCCGACATGAAGAATACCGGGGGGCGTTCTGCGGGAGCGATTACCGCCGCCCAGTTCCTTCAGCGCTTCGTCAATGATGTTCCCTGGGCGCATCTGGATGTCGCCGGCACCGCAATGGGATCTCCCAGCACGGAGATTAACCGCTCCTGGGGATCGGGCTACGGCGTACGGCTTCTGGATGAACTCGTTCGGGCCAACTACGAGAGCTAGGATACTTGGCTGAACTGCTTTTTTATCACCTGACAGAATCCCGTCTTGAGGAAGCTCTGCCGCCGCTACTTGAGAAAAGTCTTGGGCGCGGTTGGCGAGTCGTTGTTCAGACGGGGTCAGATGAAAGGCGGGATTCACTTGACCAACTCCTCTGGACCTGGCGCGACGACAGTTTTTTGCCGCATGGTATAGAAACAGCCGATCACGCGGATATGCAGCCGGTGCTTCTGTGCAGCAGCCAGTCCAACGCCAACAATGCAAGCGTGCGGTTTCTGGTCGATGGCGCGGAACCGCCGGATCTCGTATCCTACGACCGCGCCGTTTTCATGTTCGATGGCCATGATCAGGAACAACTGGAGGCTGCTCGCGGTCAATGGAAGCAACTGAAGGGAGCGGGCCATGAGCTGACCTATTGGCAGCAGACTCCGGACAGGCGATGGGAGCGCAAAGCCTGAGCAGCGCCTCTCGTTTCACTCCGCTTCCGGTGGGCGCGTCACCAGGATGAAGTCCGTGCCCCGGTCTGTCGTTTCGCGGCTGAGACCCTCATCGGATATCGCCAGCGATGAGCCTGCGACGATCATGGCGTTGATCCGCTCACGAATCGTCGGCGGCATCTCGATACGGTCGAGCGCTTCCGCGATATCCGAAGACACGGATGTTTTGCCATCCGCGGAAAAGGCGATCTCGGACAAAATTGACTTTTGCGGCTGGTCGGGAAGGGAGAGGCTTTGCCAGTAAATCCTGTCTTCGCTCGGTGTTTCGGCAAGGGCGGTGAGAAAATGCGCGCCCAACGGTTTTTCCGGTTCGGAGATGCCCACAGGGGCATCGAACACTGACTTGAAATTGCGGCGGACATAGACATGGCCGCTCTTGAAGGGGCCGCGGCCGGAGGCTTCGTGCAGTTTCCTGGCGAGATCCATGGAAAGCGTTCCGGTTGGATCGAGATCCAGGCTCTTTTCGAAGCGAATGATGGCGCGACTGGTTGCAGGTCCCATCCAGCCGTCTTCTTTGCCTGCATTGAAGCCCATTTCATTGAGCATCACCTGGATATCGCGCACGAGTTCGCGTCCGGTTCGCCGGGAGATAAGAATGCGCACAGGATCGGGATCTTCTTGCGCGAGTTCCGGTTCTTTTTTCGGTGCTTCCCCGGGATCCTTGACGTCGATGCCGGATCTCAAAGAATAGTCCGAGCCAACGTCGGCCTCGGAATGCGCAGTTGTCTCTGAACCGACCATTTCAAGGGAAGCCTGTTCGACCAGCGGCGAAACGTTTGCTTTTTCTTTCTGATCCCCCGCAACCTCGGCCGCCGGTTCGGCCCGCGGATAGAACAGATTGTCGTGCATGATCGCAAATGGCGATTTCTCTTCACCGACGATAACGACATGCGCGCCCACGTCCGTGTATCCGAAGAGCTGACGCGCGAATTCCCCAGGCAATCGCACACAGCCATGTGACGCTGGCTGATCGGGAACACTGTCGGATTCATGTAGGGCGACGCCGGACCATGTCAGACGCTGCATGTAGGGCATTGGCGCCTGGCTGTAGATATTCGACTTGTGATGACGGCGCTTTTCCAGAATGCTGAACACGCCCGTAGGCGTCTGGTGACCGTCTTTTCCGGAAGATACGTTCGAAGTCGATACAAGCTTGTCGCCTGAGAAGACCCTGATCGTCTGATTATCCAGGGAAACGATCAGCAGGATAGGTTCCTCTGACCGGTTGTCGGGATGAGACCAATCAATGACGTCCTTTTCGGTTTCTGACCGAGCATTCGCCCAGGATTCGTGAACACCAACGGAAAGAAACGCCACTAAACCTGCAACAGGCGCGAGCGCGGCGCCTCGAACAAGAAAACCTGTCTTCACGGCAACCCCCTACAAATAACCGCATCCATAAAAATAATCCGACTCGGCCGGCGCGCTTTACCCCGTGTGTGCGCGGACGAACAAAACCATGATAGAATAGTTGCATTAGTTTTCAGTAAATCAAGCGAATAACATGAAAAACTTATGCCATGTGTTTCTCAACTTCGCGTGAATAGAGGTTTCTTGTAATTTTATATTTCTCAGCCGTTTGGGCCTTTTTCCTGCCGTTATCTTCGCATTGCTTTGCCGCCAAACATTCCATAAACCTGTCCGAACGCCCATCCGGGCGCTTGTTACAGGGAGGCAAATTATAATGAGCAAGCCGGTTGAGTTCTTTTATGACTTCGTAAGCAGCGCGTCCTATGTGGCCTATAAACGACTTCCGGCAATGCTGGAGAAAACCGGCGGACACATCGTTTGGAAACCGATGCTGCTCGGCGGCCTGTTCAAGGCAGTGGGCAACACCACGCCCGCCCACGTCCCGGCCAAGGGGCGCTGGATGTTCGAAGATCTCAGTCGGACTGCCGAGAAGTTTGGCATACCGTTTTGCGTCAATCCGGCGTTTCCGCTCAATACGATACTGGCCCTGCGCGGTGTGATTGCAGCTGAAAAACTCAATCCGGATTACGTAAAACCCTATATGGACGCGATGTTCGACGCTTCCTGGGCGGACGGTGTTGATCTCGGACGTCCCGAGGTCGTTATGGAACTTTTGGAGAAGGTGGGACTTCCGGCCCAGGAAATCGCCAATCTGGCGCAGGACCAGGCGGTCAAGGACGAACTGCGGACAAATACCGAGGAAGCGGCGGAGCGCGGCGCCTTCGGAGCGCCGACTTTCTTTGTCGATGGCGAGATGCACTGGGGACAGGATCGTCTCGACTGGGTCGTGGAAGCCGCCGCCAGATAACATCGGACAGGTCTCGCGGAACGCTGAAAGGGCAATGACCGATGGATTATGCCGTACCGATTATCATCGTTCTCGCCTTTGTCCTGATCGGTCCGATACTCGGTACAGTCGCGTTCTTCCGCATGCGGACTTTGCGGCGCGAGTTCGACGCATTCAAAGCCCAGTTCGGCGCGCTGCCGGACGTCGGACAAGGCGCCTTGGCGCGGGTCGCGGCAGAACGAGCATCCAAGCAGTCAAACGATAGCCACACCGACGACGCCTTGGCGCCCGCGCCGGAAGAAGTCATCCCCCAACCGCAGGAAGCCAGCGGTCGCATGGAGGAGGAATCGAAGCCTCAAAAAACGCTCGCCGCTGCATCTGCTGCGCAGGACACGAAGTCAGAAAGGAACTTCGAAGAGATCTTCGGAGCGAAATGGGCCGTTTGGATCGGTGGAATTGCGTTGGCGCTCGGCGGCGTCTTCCTTGTTCGATACTCGATAGAGCAGGGGCTTTTGGGGCCCGGCGCCCGAGTGCTCCTTGGGGCATTGTTCGCCATCGCCATGGCGGGAGCAGGCGAGTGGACGCGTCGGGCCGGCAATCAGTGGTCTTTTGCCCGCTTCGAATCTGCCAATATACCTTCGATCCTGACGGCGGTCGGAACGCTCGCCGCCTTCGCCACCATCTTCGCCGCATACGCCCTGTATGGTTTTCTGTCGCCGTTCGTTGCGTTCGCTGGCCTGACGATCGTCACTCTTTTGACCATGGCGGCGGCCTTGCTGCATGGACCGCTGCTGGCCGGTTTCGGTATCCTCGCGAGCTTTCTGGTTCCCTTCCTTGTTGCGATCGAAGATCCAAGCACGGTCGGGCTGGCCGCCTATGCGCTGGCTGTCTCGATCTCGGCGTTCGGCGTCGCCCGCCTGAAATACTGGCGCTGGATGGCGATCGTCGCCGCGCTCGGCATGGTGTTCTGGGGCATGGTGTTGCTGTTTTCTGCGGAGGACGGTTATCGGGCGGTGGTGGCCGCCTACGCCGTCATTTCGTGGGCGATCATTTGCTTCGTATTCGTCGTCAGCCTTTATGATCGATCAGTCGACGCGCTCGCAAGCCCCGATCATGCGGCGTGGCCGCTGCTGTCTCTTGCATTGCTGCCGCTGCTTGGTCTGACGCCGGACCACGCCGATACGCTCAATGTGGTGATACTCGTCCTGATGCTTGGCGCGCCAATGTGGGTAGCGCAAGAATGGACGGCCTCACGCTATGTCGCGCCGATAGCGATTGTGATCGTGGCTCTCGGTTATAGCGGTTGGGACATTGCGCTTGAAAGCCTGACAGAATGGCGTCTGCCACCAGCGCCGGATGCCGCGCCGGCGCTTGATATGCTTCCGGGCTTCCAGCAGAAACTCTTGTCCACCTACGCGTTGCTTGGAGCAGGGCTGGGGTTGCTTGCCGTCCTTCTGGGTATGCGGGGCTCTCTGGTTTCGACGGCGAGAATACCCGTCGCCATTGGCGGAGCATTTCTTCCGATTCTCGTTTTCGCAGTCGCGTATGCGCGAATGGAAGCCCTGCAGATTTCCTTCCGCTTCGGCCTGCTTGCAATCGTGCTGAGCGTCGCGCTCTTCGGGCTGGCTGACATGCTGAAGCGCCGATTGCTTGCGGAAGCGCATGGACGCGACGGAGCGATCGCGGTTTGGCTCATAGCCTCTCTCTCCGCCTTCACACTTGGTCTGTGCATGATGCTCGATCGCGGGGCGCTCACTGTTGCGCTTGGTCTGATGGCGCTGATTGTCGCTGTCGTCTATGTCCGTTATCCGCTGGTTTCTCTGCGGGTGGTCTCCATTTTGGCGGCGGCGTTGTGGGCGGCGCGGGTCGCCTGGGATCCGGCGATCGTGGGAGACGATCTCGGCGCGACGCCGGTCTTCAACTGGCTGTTGCTCGGTTACGGCGCGCCGGCGGCCGGGTTTGTGGCGGCAGCCTATCTTATGGGGCTTCGCGGTCGCGACGTCTGGCTCGAAATCATGGAGGCGATCGCCTTGCTTGCTGCCACCGTGACGCTGGCGCTTCTCGGGCTGCATGCGATCGATCCGGACAGCCTCTTCACTCCAATCGATACAATTGCCGAAGCCGCCATGCTCGCGGTGATTGGCGGCGGAATGGCGCTGGCGCTATTACGCCTGCCGCGCACGGAGGCGAGCATTACCCTGCAGCGTCTGTCGGAAATCCTGGGCGGCGTTGGCATGGCGATCGCCGGTCTGGGACTGCTCTTTGTCTACAACCCGCTGATTACGGGTGAATGGATTGGCCGGAGTCTGTTCTTCAATGTGCTGCTGTTCGCCTATCTTCTGACGACGCTTCTGTACGGCGCACTGGGCTTCTTCAGTCTCGGTCGACGTCATCCCTATTACAGCAGATCAGCAGTCGCTCTGTCTGGCGTGCTTTTCTTCGCGTGGATTTCCCTGACGATCCGACACGGTTTCCATCCGGGCCGGCTTACGATGGGAGTGACTGGCGACGCCGAGTTATATATGTACTCCGCCGCCTGGCTGCTCATCGGCATCGTCACGTTGCTTGCCGGGCTCGCCACGCGTGTGCGCTATCTACGCATCATTTCCGGGATCATCATCGTCGCGGTGATCGCGAAAGTATTCCTGTTCGATATGGCGGCCCTGACGGGATTCCTGCGGGCACTGTCGTTCATCGGCCTGGGCGTCGTTCTGGTCGGCATCGGCCTTGTCTATCAGCGCCTGTTGCGGCAGGCCGAATAGAGCGGCGTTGCGGTCATTCGGCCGCAATGGCCTCGTCATATTCGGCTGAAAGCTCCAGCCATTCCTCCTCCGCGCTGGAAAGGCTGCGCTGCGCCTGATTGCGCTCGCGCGCCTTGTCGGCTGCGAGGCCTGGCGACCGGTCATAGATCGTCGGGTCGGCAAGTTCGGCGTCGAGTTTCTGAATCTGGATCTCAAGTCTTTCGGTCAAGGATTCGATTTCCTTGATCTTTCTCCGCAACGGCGCCAGCTGTTTCCGGCGATCCGCCGCAGCCTTGCGCTGATCCGATTTGGACAAGCCAGGGTCGGAAATCTCCGGATCGGTATCGGTCTTATCACCTTTGAGGATCAGGGTTCGGTAGTCGTCGAGGTCGCCTTCATAGGGGCGCACCGTTCCGTGATTGACCAGCCACAATCGATCTACCGTCGCTTCGAGCAAATGGCGGTCGTGCGAAATCACAATAACCGCGCCGTCATAGTCATTGAGCGCTTCAACGAGAGCCGTGCGGCTGTCGATATCCAGATGATTTGTCGGTTCATCGAGAATAATGAGATTTGGATGATCGAAGGCGGCGAGCCCCATCAGCAGACGCGCCTTTTCGCCGCCAGACAGGTCGCGAGCCGCCGTTCCCATCTTCTCCGTTGAAAGCCCCATCTGCGAGACCCGGGCGCGCACCTTCGCTTCCGGCGCGTCGGGCATCCGGGCACGGACATGATCGACTGCGCTTTCCGACGGCACAAGATCGTCGAGTTGATGCTGCGCAAAGTAACCGACTTTCAGGTTGGGCGCGCGCACCATGGAGCCCGTGTCGAGGTCCAGACGGCCTGAAATCAGCTTTGCAAATGTGGATTTGCCGTTTCCGTTGGCGCCAAGAAGAGCGATGCGGTCGTCATGATCGATTCGCAGATCAAGTCCGGCCAGTATCGGTTTTCCTGTCTCGTAGCCGACAGCCGCCCGTTCCAGGCGAATGATCGGCGAGGACGCCTGTTTGTCCGGTTCGGGAAAGCTGAAACCCTGCGTGTGCTCCTCAATGACGGCGGCGACCGTTCCCATGCGTTCCAGCGCCTTGAGACGCGACTGCGCCTGCCTGGCCTTGGACGCCTTGTAACGGAAACGCTCGACGAAGGATTCCATGTGCTTGCGCTTTGCCTCGACCTTCGCCCGCATCTTCGTCTGCAATTCACGGGCTTCGGCGCGCTGACGCTCGAACTGGTCGTACGGTCCGCGGTAGAAGACGAGCTTCTTCTGCTCCAGATGAACGATGGAGTTCACGGCATTGTTGAGCAGGTCCCGGTCATGGCTGATGATCAGCACCGTGTGCGGATATCGCCGCACATAATCTTCCAGCCAGAGAGTTCCCTCGAGGTCCAGATAGTTGGTTGGCTCATCGAGCAGCAGGAGGTCGGGTTCAGCGAACAGCACCGAGGCGAGGGCAACGCGCATGCGCCAGCCGCCGGAAAAACTGGAGGCGGGCCTTTGTTGCGCCGCTTCGTCGAAACCGAGGCCCGCGAGAATGCTGGCGGCTCGCGCTTCAGCAGAATGGGCGTCGATATCGACCAGTCGCGTATGAATTTCGGCGATCCGGTGCGGGTCGGTGGCCGTTTCCGCCTCGCGCATCAACTCAAGCCGTTCCTTGTCTGCGCTCAGCACAATTTCGATCAGCGGCTGTTCAGTCCCCGGCGCCTCCTGGGCCACCTGGCCAATCCGGCAGTTTTTCGGGATGGAAACCGAGCCTGTTTCAGAGGCGAGGTCGCCGGATATGACGCGGAAGAGGGTGGACTTCCCCGTACCGTTACGGCCCACCAGTCCAGCTTTCGAGCCGGTAGGCAGAGTTACGGAGGCCTGGTCGATCAGCAGTCGGCCAGCTATGCGTACGGACAGGTCGGTAATTGTCAGCATTGCGGTATCGAATTTTAGCGCGGACGGGCGGGATCGCGACTACGTGAATCGCGCGCCTTCCTCGGTCCGCTGGTAGTAGATGAGATCAAGCGGAGGCGGTTCGTGACCCAGCACCGAGAGGATCATGTGCAAGTGTCCTCGGTGATGGGTCTGGTGATTGAAGAAATGTGCAAGAGTAGGCGCCAGCCGCTGCGTCACCTCAACCGGGTTCGTTACCGGTGTGTAGGTGAATTCGCCTTCGAGCGTTTTTTCATCCAGCGAACCGATCCATGAAATGATGCGTCTGTCTTCAAGGATGCGGGCTTGTCGAAGCGTACCGAAATCATCAAACAGAATGGCGTCGAGACTGTTTGGCGCTTCGCCTTTCCCCGTAAAGCGCCGCAACCAGATTCGATCGGCGACAATCATGTGGTTCAAAGTCCCGTGAAGGGATTTAAAGAATGCGCCGCAATCGCGGACATAATCTTCGTCCGATACGCCGTCGACGGCCGCGCAGATGCGATCGTTCGCCCACCTGTTGTAGGCTGCAAACATTTCAAAATGTTCTTTCATGTCCGCGCGTTCCATTGCTGTCTTGTGTTTGGCCGCACTCATACCGCAACCGCGAATGGCTGCAAAGACGGCATTGCGATGAGAATTGAAATGACGTCGAAAAACGGCAGAATGCCGTGACCGTTCAATCAGGAGGAGCCGATGACGATTATACTGTACGAACTTGTTGGCGGAGACGCGTCCCGGCCATTCAGTCCGCATTGCTGGAAGACGCTTATGTCTCTGGCCCACAAGGGGCTGGATTATCGTCGCGAGGCGGTGCCGTTCACCGATGTTCCAAAGGTCGAGAGCGGGGCCGGCAAAACAGTACCGATCATCCGCGACGGGGAACGTGTTGTCGTCGATTCCTTCGACATCGCCCTTTATCTGGATGAAGCCTATCCTGACCGGCCGTCCCTGTTCGGCGGCGAGGGCGGCAAGTCCATGGCGCGTTTCATCGAGGCATGGGCCGCGACACAGATCAACGCCGTGATCATCGGGCATATCGTGCAAGAGATACACCAGATGCTGGCGCCGGAAGACCAGACCTATTTCAGACACAGCAGGGAATCGCGGTTTGGTATGTCGCTCGAAGAGTGCAGACAGGCGACGCAAGAGCGCTTCGATAGCCTGAAGGGGCGACTGGATCCTTTGCGTTTCATGCTGAAGCGCCAGCCTTTTATTGGCGGTGAAAGCCCGCTCTTTTGCGACTACATCGTCTTTGGCGCATTCCAGTGGTCGCGCATCTGCTCGCCGGTCAAAATGCTGGATGCGGATGATCCTGTTCACGACTGGTTTGAATCGCTGCTCGACCTTTATGACGGTCTCGGAAGGTCTGTGCCCGCAGCCGCCTGAATTCTGTCGTGCAAGCGCGCTGGGCCTTGTCTTGTCGTCGGCGCGCCGCTATAGAGCGCGCAAATCTCAGCCAACATTTGCAAGGAAACGACATGGCGATCGAACGCACATTTTCGATGATCAAACCCGACGCGACAAAGCGCAACCTCACCGGAGCGATAACGAAGATGCTCGAAGAAGCGGGTCTTCGCGTTGTAGCCTCCAAGCGCGTATGGATGAGCCTGCGTGAGGCCGAAGGTTTCTACGCCGTGCACAAGGAGCGCCCCTTCTTTGGCGAACTGACCGAATTCATGTCTTCCGGCCCGACGATCGTTCAGGTACTGGAGGGCGAAAACGCGATTGCCAAGAACCGCGAAGTCATGGGCGCGACCAATCCGGCGGACGCCGCCGAAGGCACGATCCGTAAAACCTACGCCTTGTCGATCGGCGAAAATTCTGTCCACGGCTCGGATGCGCCGGAAACCGCGGCAGAAGAGATTGCATACTGGTTCTCGGGCACTGAAATCGTCGGTTAATCAACGGCATGCCCTGAAAAGATGAATCACCGCCTGACCTCGGTCAGGCGGTTTTTCATTGCCGAGATCACGATGTCGCGACGTAGCTTTGGCGTCTGATGCCAACGGCCCTCAGGATTGACTGTTGTGGGCCCATTTTCGCAATCTGATCGATTTGGTGTCATTCGCTTGCCTTATGAGACGCCTCCATGCCACGCATCCTGCATCCAGTATGGCGTCGTAGTTTTCGAATATCCGGTTCGATAGCCAGTTCTGGCGCAGGTACTGCCAGATGTTCTCCACCGGATTGAGTTCCGGCGATCGCGATAGAATGCGGACACAAGCCGAACCGATCAGCCCATACGCGCCGAGAACATCAGCTATTCGGCTCATTCCTGCGACCAGCGATCCAGCGCGTCTTTGTCCGTGGAGCGCGCATCGACCCAACCGCCTTCCGATCCGTCCAGAAATATCTCTTTCTTCCAGAATGGAGCGCGACTCTTCATGAAATCCATCATGAAACTGGCCGCCTCGAATGCGGCCTGACGATGTTTGGACGCGGCGATCACCAGGACAATATTCTCGCCCGGACGGATTCGGCCAAAGCGGTGGATCGCGGCGAGACCTGTCAGCGGCCACCGATCGCCAGCCTGTGTTGCTATGCGGCCGATTTCCTGCTCGGCCATGCCGGGGTAATGTTCGAGTTCGAGCGCAGCCAGCCGGCCGGCCTCATCGCGGCATATGCCGGTAAAGGTCACAACAGCGCCGACATCTGGATTGCCGGCAGTCAGGGCCTGGATTTCCGCTGCAATGGCGAAATCTTCTGATTGAACCCGGATCGTCGGTTTCATGACAGGGTTACCCGCCTGTCATGGGAGGGAAAAGCGCGATCTCATTAGCGCCGCCGATTGCGGCGTCATGCTGGCTGTGATGGTGATCAAGGGCGACCCGGATGACGTCGGAGTGTTCAAGCGCGTTGCGATACTCTTCTCCGCGTTCCTTCAGGTGGTCGAGGAGGTCGCCGACGGTCGATACGTTGTCCGGCAGAACGATCTCTTCCTCGCTCTTGCCGATGCGCTCGCGAACCCATGCAAAATAGACAAGTTTCACCATCGCCTAGTCCACCACATGTTTCAGGCCGGCCTGGAAATAGTCGTATCCGGTATACATGGTGATGACCGCGGCGATCCAGAGTAGCGTAATGCCGGTTTCCGTCACATAGGGGATGATCTTGTCTCCCGCAGGCCCCGCCAGCAAGAAGCCGATCGCTATCATCTGGATTGTGGTTTTCCATTTGGCGATCCAGGTCACGGGAACAGAAACTTTCAGTTCCGCCAGATATTCGCGCAAGCCGGACACGAGGATTTCCCGGCAGAGAATGATGATTGCAGCCCAAATGGTCCATCCCGCGATAGTCCCGTCCGCAGCCAGAAGCAGAAGAATCGATGAAACCAGCAGCTTGTCGGCAATGGGATCGAGCATACGGCCAATCGGCGATGTCTGGTTCCAGACACGGGCGAGATATCCGTCGAAGAAATCGGTGATCGAAGCGATCAGATACAACGCAAGCGCGCTCCAGCGCGCGAAGTCGGATCCATGCAGCCGACCTTCCATGAAGAAGCACAGAACGATCAAAGGAACGGCAATAATGCGGCCGTAGGTAAGCAGATTGGGTAATTTATACGTATGGGACGCCATGGAGAAACCCGGGAGAATGTCACCGTCATAAAAATAGGGCGCCGCGCTTCGCGTCAACACCGACGATCAAATGATTTCTATAAGGCGAAGATTGCCCTAATTGCGGCGATCCTCATGAAAATGATCGTAAATCATCTGAGCCGTGGCCTGCGAAATCCCTTCAACCGCCACCAGATCCTCCACGCCGGCGCGCGAGACGGCCTTCGCCGTGCCGAAATGATGCAGCAGAGAGCGTTTTCTCGCAGGGCCGATGCCAGCGATTTCGTCCAGCGGGTTGCGCGTAATCTCCTTGCTGCGTCGGGCGCGATGCGCGCCGATTGCATAGCGGTGCGCTTCGTCGCGCATGCGCTGAATGAAATACAGAACCGGATCTCTCGGCGGCAGCGAGAAGGCCTGGCGCCCCTTCATGAAGAAACGTTCCCGACCGGCTTCGCGATCAACGCCCTTTGCGACGCCGATTGCGGTGATCTCGTCGCCAACGCCGAGCTCATCCAGAATGCCCTGAACAGCGGAGAGTTGTCCTTGGCCGCCGTCGATCAGCAGAACGTCGGGCCACGCCGGCATTTCTGCAACGTCGTGCGAGTCGTCGTCCGTTTCCTTCGTTTGCGGTCTTTCATGTTCCTTGATCAGGCGGGCGATGCGCCGGTTTAGAACCTCCCGCATCATCCCGAAATCATCGCCGGGCGTAATCTCTTCGGACTTTATGTTGAATTTGCGATACTGGTTTTTCGCGAAACCTTCTGCGCCGGCGACAATCATGCCGCCGACTGCGTTGGCCCCCATGATGTGTGAATTGTCGTAGACCTCGATCCGGCGCGGCGGGCGCGCGAGACCGAAGGTGCTCGCCATCGCCTTCAGAAGATTGCCTTGTGTGGATGTCTCTGAAAGTCGTCTGCCGTGGGCTTCACGGGCGTTGGCGGCCACCTGCTGTACGAGATCCCGTTTCTCTCCGCGATGCGGTACGGAGATCGAGACCTTGCGGCCCGCGCGCATTGAAAGCGCCTCGATCAGCAATTCGCTTTCCGGGATGGAGTGCGACACGAGGATCTGCATCGGACAGGGCTTGTCGTCGTAGAACTGCGCGAGGAAGGCGCCGAGCACCTCCTCCTGCGATAACGCGGGGTCAGCCTTCGGAAAATAGGCGCGGTTGCCCCAGTTCTGGCCGGTGCGGAAGAAAAAGACCTGGATGCAGTTAAGGCCGCCATCCTGGTGGATCGCGAAAACATCGGCTTCCTGAACCGTCTGCGGGTTGATGCCCTGGTGGCTTTGCACATGCGAAAGCGCCGCCAGCCTGTCGCGATAAACCGCTGCGCGCTCGAAATCGAGTTCTTCGGAAGCCTGCTGCATCGCTTCGGCCAGCGTGCCCTTTACCTTCTGGCTCTTGCCTGAAAGGAAATCCGTCGCCTCGTCCACGAGTTTTCCATAGGATTTGAGATCGATCTCGCCCGTGCAGGGCGCCGAGCAACGCTTGATCTGATAAAGGAGGCAAGGCCGCGTCCGGGTTTCATACATCGCATTCGTGCAGGTGCGGATGAGGAACGCCCGCTGCAGCGCGTTGATGGTTCGGTCCACGGCCTGGGCCGAAGCGAAAGGCCCGAAATAGGAGCCCTGACGCGAGCGGGCGCCGCGATGCTTGTAAATACCGGCGGCTTCGTGGTCGCCGGTCATCAAGATGTAGGGAAACGACTTGTCGTCACGCAGAAGCACGTTGTAGCGGGGTTTGAACCGCTTGATCAGGTTCGCTTCAAGAAGCAGCGCCTCGGTTTCCGTGCGGGTGGTTATGAACTCCATGTTTGCGGTGTCGCGCACCATGCTGGAGATTCGATTGGTGTGGCCGCGGCCCTGGGCGTAGTTCGAAACGCGCTTCTTCAGGCTGCGCGCCTTGCCGACATAAAGTATGTCGCCATCGCGGTTGAGCATGCGGTAAACGCCAGGCGCATTGGGCAAGATCTTGACGAATTCCTGAATGCGTTCCGGTCCCGTGAGGTCAGACGCGACCGCGCCGGCGCCTTCCCAGGACGCTGCGTTGATTGCCGGTTCTTCGGATATCTGTTCGTTCCGATCGCTTTCGGCGGCCGTGTCTTCTTTGGGCGTCATTCCACTGTCTCGAATCGGCCTTTGCGCATTTTCCGGCCAGTATTTGGTCTGTCAACGCAGGCCTGTCAAACCGCCATTCGCTTCCGCGTCAATGAAGGATGACCACGAAATAGAGACAGTAGGCGGCGACGAGTGCCATGCCGCCCAGCTTGCCAATCGGTCTGGAAATAAACGCCAGCGCGAGAAGCAGGATAGTGGAGAGGGCGAGAATCCACATATCCAGATAGACGATCCGGACCGGCACCAGCAGTGGATGGACGAGG
The DNA here is from genome assembly GCA_024343425.1 of Rhizobiaceae bacterium MnEN-MB40S. Lineage (GTDB taxonomy): Bacteria > Pseudomonadota > Alphaproteobacteria > Rhizobiales > Rhizobiaceae > Flavimaribacter. The sequence continues at coordinate 351,999 of BRLC01000002.1, read as the reverse complement.
CTGGTAATGCCTAGAATCGCGCCGACATTGAAGATGTTGGAGCCAACGACATTGCCGATAGCCACTGCGCCGCTGCGCCGCCAGGCCGCCATGAAAGTGGTGACTAGTTCGGGCAGGGATGTGCCGATAGCAACGATGGTCAGACCGATCACAGTGTCGGACACGCCCATCCACTGGGCGATGTCGACGGCTCCGTGCACGGTCAAGGACGCGCCGACGGGCAATCCGATCAGGCCGGAGAGCGTATAGGCCGCGATGCGGGAATTCTCGACCGGCAGTTTCTGAAGTTCCGAATGATAATCTTCAACCATCTCGTGATTGTTCATATCGGAATGCGCCCGCTTGAACTGCCAGGCCAAAAAGACGCCCAGCATGCCCAGCAATATCATTCCGTCGATATGTCCAAGCCGCCCCATCGCCATCATGATCATCATCACGATGGTCATCGCTGACATCATGACAAGACTGAAGCCAAGGCCTTTCTCGCGGCAGGCGACAGGCACAATAAGCGCTGGGATGCCAAGCACCAGCAACACATTGGTGATGTTCGAGCCAACCACATTGCCGATTGCGATGCCGTAAATGCCGTTGATGGCCGCCTTGAGGGAGACGAAGAGTTCCGGCGCCGATGTTCCGAAAGCGACGATGGTCAACCCGATGATGAGAGGGCTGATCCCGATCTTTTCAGCAAAGGCCACGGCCCCGCGCACAAGCAGGTCACCAGCGAAAATAAGCAGTGCGAGTCCGGCGACAAGAATAAGTATGCTGAACATCGACTGACTGTTTTCTGCTCGGTTTGCTGAAGAGTTTGCGGTGAAAGGGCTAAGCACCCCGGATATAGGTACGAAGCTTGAAAACTCAATGAATGCCCGGTCAAATTGGCCGTCGCATCCTCAAACCTGCGGTTTCAGTTTCTCGAATTCGGGAAAGAAGCGGCTGAATTTGTCTGGCCAGTTTTTCAGTTTGGAACGGCCGCGCTCCCATTCACCCTCGAATCGAAGACCGAGATAGGCGACCAGAGCAGCCAGGGCGAAATGGCCGCCATGCAGATTCTTCGACGTTCTCGGCAGATTGGCGTTGAGGTGGTCCAGAGCTCGGACCACTTTCGACCATTGCCTGTCGATCCAGGCCTGTTCGATTTTTTCGGGCGCATGGAACATCCGCTCGAAACGGATCGCCAGCAATGCATCCATGACGCCGTCGCAAAGCGCTTCCAGTTTTTCGGCTTCAGAGCGCTTGGCGGGATTGCGCGGGAACAGCTTGCGGCCGCTCTTGCGATCCAGATATTGCATGATGGCGCGGCTGTCATACACGGCTACTCCGTCCTCTTCGAGGAGCGTCGGAATCTTGCCGAGGGGATTGATCTCGAGCAACTGCGTGGGATCGGAATAGACGTCCACCAGTTCTTCCGTGAACGCCAAATCGCAATAATTGGCCGCCATCCGCACCTTTGAAGAATAGGGCGAAGTAGGGGAGTAGAGAATTTTCATATGGCGTTTCCTGTTCTGGTTGTGATGGCGTCAATAACCACCCGTCGGCGCCAGGGCGACGGTCGATCCCGATCGCAATTTTTTCATTATTATCTGACAGTGAAGCAGTCGGCGCCGTAGACATGCCAAGGGTCGAAACCGGGAATGCAGGAATCGACCCGGTAGCTGACGCCGGCGAAGCCCTGTCCGTATTCGATGACGTACCAGACGGTGCGATCCCGGCCGTCGCTCATCATCGCGCGCGCCTTGCAATACTGCCGCGGTATCAGCGTATCGCTTGTGTGATTGGTCGAGTAGACCGGATGGGCGTCATAAAGCTCCTCGATGCGCAGGCCGGATTTTATGACATTGCGATCATAGGTATGGAATTTGCGGGATACGGACCACAGGACGAGCGAGCTTTCGCAAGCAACCTCCGCTTTGGCGGAAGTAGTGGTCAGCGGCAGCAGGCCAATGGCAACGGACGCAAGGGCAAGGGCTGCGAGCAGAAGGCGTTTCAGAGACATACGACAGGTCCCCCGAATGTGGAAATAAGAGTGCTTCAGAAGATGGTCGAGACGGTCACGACCGTCAAGCCTGAAGCAAAACATGTCGAGCTTAAAATTCCATTGCCGCTTCGGATGCAATCCAGAAGAGTTCATGTGACGCCGCGTCCGACTGCGCAAGACATCGCGTCAGCGCGGGAAGCATGACTGCGAGTTCCTCTTCAAGCACATAAGGCGGATTGACGACGATGAGGCCGCTGCCTGCGAGCCCCGTATGGTCTTTGGGATTGCCGACCTGCATGCTTGCGCAAAGCATTTTTGGTATGTCGAGCGACTTCAGCTTCTTATGGAAAGCATTGATCTCCGCGGTTTGCTTGACCGGATACCACAGACAGTAGACGCCGCCCGGCCAGCGGCGGTGCGCCCGCGCCAGGCCGTCGGCCATCCGATCGAACTCGCCTGGAATTTCGAATGGCGGATCGACAAGCACGAGTCCGCGCTTTTCCTTCGGCGGCACATGCGAGCCAAGCGCCAGCCAGCCGTCCAGTTGTGTCACGCGGACCTGAAAATCTCCGTCGAACAGGCTTGTCAGTTGCTTCGCGTCCTGCGGATGCAGTTCAACCGCCGAGAGCCTGTCCTGCTGACGCAGCAGCAGTCGCGCAAGCTTTGGCGAACCAGGATACAATTTCATTTCTCCGTCCGGATTGCACTCGCGGATAGCCGATAAGTACGGAGACAGAAGATCCGCTGTCCGTTCGTCGAAAGCAAAATTCAGAAGCCTGCCGATTCCCGACCGCCATTCGTCCGTCTTTCCAGCCTGTTCGCTGCCGAGATCGTAAAGCCCCGGGCCGGCGTGTGTGTCGATCATCCGGAACGCGCGATCCTTCCTTTGCAAGTAGAGAATGATGCGGGTAAGAACGCTGTGCTTCAATACATCCGCAAAGTTGCCCGCGTGATAGATATGCCGGTAGTTCACGTCATTGCCTCGTTGGTCAGTGACCAGTAGTCTATAGGGGCGATCCGATCGGAAGAACATAATTTCAATGAACGAACATGCACAGATCAGGACCGGATACTCTGCCTGTCCGCACGACTGTCCCTCCACTTGCGCCCTCGAGGTTGATATTGCGGACGGCAATACGGTGACCCGTTTGCGCGGCGCGCGTGAGCAGACCTATACCGCCGGGGTCATCTGCGCCAAGGTCGCGCGCTACGCGGAACGGCTCTACCATCCCGACCGGTTGCTCAAACCGATGCGACGCAAGGGCGAAAAAGGCGCGGGCGAGTGGCAGGAAATGGAGTGGGACGACGCTTTGGACCTTGTCGCCGATCAATTCATCTGCGCCGCGCAAAAGCACGGGTCCGAGACCGTTTGGCCTTACTACTTCGCCGGCACCATGGGGCTGGTGCAGCGCGACTCCATCAACCGCCTGAGGCACGCCGCCAAATATTCCGGGCAGTTCGACAGCATTTGCACCAATGCTGCCTGGACGGGCATCGTATTGGGCACAGGGCTTCTTGCCGGACCTGACCCGAGAGAGATGGCAAAATCCGATTGCGTGGTGATTTGGGGCACGAATGCGGTCGCGACGCAAGTCAATGTGATGACCCATGCGACGCGCGCGCGCAAAAAGCGTGGCGCGAAAATCGTCGTCATCGACATCTACGACAATGCAACCGCGCAGCAGGCGGATATGAAGCTGATCCTGCGTCCTGGCACGGACGGCGCGCTGGCTTGCGCCGTCATGCATGTTCTCTTCAGGGACGGCCTCGCCGATCGGGACTATCTCGAACGATATACGGATGATCCGGCCGGCCTCGAGGCGCATCTGAAACCACGCGACCCTGCTTGGGCGTCGTCAATAACCGGGCTGGCCGCAGAGGAGATCGAAGCCTTCGCGCGACTGGTCGGCGAAACGCCCCGCACCTTTTTGCGGCTAGGATACGGTTTCACGCGACAGCGCAACGGCACCGTGAACATGCACGCCGCAATGTGCATTGCGTCCGTCACCGGCGCCTGGAAATACGAAGGCGGCGGCGCCTTTCACAACAATGGCGGCATATATGATTTGAACACGGCAGAAGTCACGGGACTTGGCATGCGGGATGACAGCGTGCGCTATCTCGACCAGTCTCAGATCGGCCGGGTGCTGACGGGAGACACGGAGGCTTTGCGCCATGGTCCGCCGGTAACGGCCTTGCTCATCCAGAACACAAATCCTGTGAATGTCGCGCCGGAACAACGGCTGGTAAGACGCGGATTTGCACGCGAAGACCTGTTCACGTTCGTCCACGAACAATTCATGACGGAAACCGCCGAGATGGCCGATGTCGTGTTGCCGGCGACGATGTTTCTGGAACATGACGATATCTACAAGTCCGGCGGAAACCAACACATTGTCCTCGGTCCGAAACTGGTGGAGCCGCCGGAAGGCCCGCGGCCAAACCTCGATGTCCTCAACGGTCTGGCGCGTCGTCTTGGCGTGGACGCGGACCCGGCGTTCCATAAATCGGCGAATGATCTCATCGACAACATACTGCGCGCCAGCGACCGGGGCGATCTCGAAACTCTCGAGCGGGAACATTGGCTCGATTGCCAGCCGGATTTCGAGACGTCGCATTACCTCAACGGATTCAACTGGCCGGACGGCAAATTCCGATTCCGTCCGGACTGGTCTGGGTCTCCCGCGCCCAACCGACCGCCGCAGTCTCTCGGAGTGCTCGGACCCTACCGGGACCTGCCTGAATTTCCGGATCATTTCGAGGCGATTGAAGAAGCGAGCGAGGCTTTTCCGTTTCGTTTGGCGACATCGCCAGCCCGGTCTTTCCTCAATTCTACATTCTCGGAAACGCCGTCATCACAGAAGCGGGAGGGGCGTCCCGAAGTCCTGGTGGAGCCCCGCGACGCCGAAGAGCTTGGGATTTCCGACGGCGATATCGTCACCATAGGGAATGAACGCGGGGAAGTCCGGCTTCATGCGAAAGTGACCGAGGGATTGAAGCGAGGCGTGCTGGTCTCCGAAGGCCTGTGGCCGAACAAGAGTTTCCTCGACGGCGAAGGGATCAACGTGCTGACAGGCGCCGACTGCACCGCGCCCTATGGTGGCGCAGCCTTCCACGACAATCGCGTCTGGCTCTGCAAGACGAGCGAATGAGCTATCTCTGGGACCGGTCGAACCAATCGCGCAGTCCGTCACCGATGAGGCTCATCGACAGCGCTGTGACGAAAATCAGCGCGCCCGGCACTGCAGGCAGCCACCAGTGCAACACGATGTAGTTGCGGCTGTCATTGAGCATGAGTCCCAGCGATGTCAGCGGTGGTTGTATGCCCAATCCGAGGAATGACAGACCTGCCTCCAGAATGATCGTCTCTGGCAGGTTCAGAGTGAACTGGACGGCCATGGCGCCGGCGATATTGGGTCCAATATGAACCAGGTAGACCCGCCACAGAGGTAATCCCATGGAGCGGGCCGCTGCGGCATAGCCGCGCGTCTTTGCGTCCAGGACAAGCCCGCGCGCCAGCCTTGCGTAACGCTCCCAGCCCTGAAAGCCGACAACCAGAACGAACAGAAAAAGTTCGTTGCCGAAAAACGCGATCACTAGGAGTGCGAAGATCAGGAAAGGCAGCGCCGCCTGGACATCGACCAGCCCCATCACGATTTCCTCGACGAGGCCGCGTCTGTGAGCTGCGAGCGCGCCAAGCGCAGTACCGAAGACTGCCCCGATCAACGCTCCGAAGAAGGCGACAGCCATGGAAATGCGGATAGAATAGATGGCACGGCTGAAGACATCCCGGCCGAGATGGTCCGTTCCCAGCCAATGCCCTGGTGGGCCGCCTGCGAAACTCGGCGGCTGCAGGCGCAGGAGCAGATCCTGCTCGGCGTAGCCGTAAGGCGCGATCCATGGCGCAAAAACAGCCACAAAGACCATAAGTCCCAGCCAGAGGCATGCGGCGACGAGCACCGGAGAACTTTGTCTAACCGCGGAGGCGGATTGACGGATTGAGAAATGCATATGCGAGGTCAACCAGAAGGTTTGCGATAATCATTGTGGCGGAGAACAGCAGGACAAGCGCCTGGACGATGGCGAGATCGCGGCCGGCGACCGAGGTAACGAGCAGGCGGCCGATGCCCGGCCAGGCGAATATCCATTCTACGATCACCGAGCCGCCGATCAGACCGCCGAGAAACAGACCGATGATCGTCACGAGCGGTATGGCGGCGTTTGGAATCACTTCGCGGCGCATGATCGTGCGACCGGGCCAACCTTGCGATCTGGCTGCAAGAACATGCGGCTGGCCGAGCACCTCCAGTACAGCAGCCCTTGTGAAACGGGCAATGACGGCGCCGTAAGCAGTCGCCAGTGTAAGAACAGGCATGATGAGATGCTGCGGCGTGCCGTAGCCAGAGGAGGGCAGCCATCGCAATTCGACAGCGAACAACCAGATCATCAGGATGCCCATGACGTAGCCGGGCAGCGCGTGTCCGGCGACTGCTGCGGCCATTACCGTCCTGTCAATCCAGCTTCCACGATTCAATGCGGCTGCAATGCCTGCCGGAAGGCCGATCGCCAGCATTGCGACGAAGGTCCAGCCCATGAGTTCAAGCGTGATTGGAATGCGTTCGGCGATGATGCCGACCACATCGCGTCCGTCGACGAAGGACCGTCCCATCGTGCCGTGGAATATGCCCTGCCAGTAGCCGACATATTGCTGCCAAAGCGGTTGGTCCAGATTCCACAGGCGTCGATAGAGCTCGATGATTTCAGGCGGCGTCGTCTCGACCGGAAGCAGGGACTGGACCGGATCGCCGGTTATGCGCAGCACAACGAAAGTGGTGGTAACGACGGTCAATGCGGTGAGGATTGCACGGATGGTGCGAATGAACACAAACCGGATCACGCTGCGAACTCCCAGGCCAGGCCGGAAGTTTCGACATCAACCGCATGACACGCCGTTGAACGGCCGTCTGTGCTCGTGTGCAGCGCTGGCGGCTCGGCGCTGCACCGAACTGCGGCGCGGGGACAGCGTGGATGGAAGGGGCAACCGGACGGCATATGGGCCGGGTCAGGAGGATCGCCGCGCAGAATTTTCCGTGACTTGCGACGCTTGGGATCAGGGCTGAGAACTGCGGAGAGCAAGGCCTGCGTATAGGGATGTTTCGGCGTGTGAAATATGTCGTCGGCCTGACCGATCTCCACGATACGTCCGAGATACATCACTGCAATCCGGTCCGATACATACCGCACAACCCGGATATCGTGGCTGATGAATATCCCGGTAAGATCGAAACGATTGCGAATATCGGCGATCATTTCTATGACCTGCGCCTGTACGGAAAGGTCGAGAGCGGAGACCGGTTCGTCGAAAACCACGATCTGTGGTTCTACAGCCAGCGCTCTGGCGATGACCGCGCGTTGCCGCTGTCCTCCCGAAAGCTGATGGGCATAGCGCGAAGCGTGCTCCGCCTTCAGATTGACAGCCCGGAGCAGTTCAAACATTCGACTTTCCGCATCGTCCGTGATGCGGTGCGTCTGTAGAACCTCCATGATCTGATATCCGATCGTCAGACGGGGATTGAGCACGGACAACGGATCTTGCCAGACCATCTGAAGCCGGCGGCGCGAGAGGCGGAAGGCGACGCCGTCTTTTGTGGCGACGGGTTCTCCACCAGCGAGAATGTCTCCAGAACTCGGTTTGTCCAAGCCGACGAGCAAACGCCCGAACGTTGATTTGCCGCATCCTGATTCCCCGACGACGCCAAGCATTTCACCGGGCTGCACGGCGAGATTTACGTCATTGAGTGCGTTCACCCGAGCACCACCGCGGGCCTCGAATGTCCGGGAAAGACGTCGGGCTTCAATACCGATTCCTCTCGTCGCTTGCGATGGGAGATTGTTCGGAGGCCTTCCCTGTCGCTCGGCGATTGAAGCACGACCCGTTTCCGGAGGGATGGATGCAAGCAGGGAAGCTGTATAGGGGTGTTGCGGAGACGAGAACAGGCGGTCGGCTGGCGCTTGCTCAACCACGCAACCGGCATGCATGACGGCGACATGGTCGGCGGCTTCCGCAATAACGCCGAAATCATGACTGACGAGCACGAGGCCCATGCCGCGTTCGGCTCTCAGTTCTGCAAGGAGATCGAGGATCTGCGCCTGAGTCGTCACGTCCAGCGCCGTGGTCGGCTCATCGGCGAGCAGGATTTCCGGGTCGCCAGCCAGCGCGCCGGCAATCATCACGCGTTGGTTCTGTCCGCCAGAAAGTTCGTGTGGATAAGCGCGCAGGCGTTCACGCGCAGCAGGCATGCGTACAGCGTCGAGAAGGCGCACAGCTTCCGCTTCGGCTGCGGCTCCTGCCAGACCGCGATGCAGCTTCACCAGACCGGAAAGAAACGGCCCGATCCGTCGCAAGGGATTCATCGTTGCGCCCGGATCCTGGAATATCATGGCAATGCGCCGGCCGCGTATGCCCTTTCGACCGGGCGCAAGCGGCGCGCCGTTCATCCGGATCGCGCCGGCGCTCTGCCGGAGTGCGCCTGGCAACAGATCCATGATCGACAGGCAGGTGAGGCTCTTGCCGGATCCGGATTCACCGACGATGCCGAGTGCGCCGCCGGGCGGCAGCTGCAGAGATACGTCCGAGACCAGCAGATTATGAGGACTGGTCCGATGTACGACAGACAGCCCATCGATTGATAATTGCGGTGTGCCGGCGGCCGCAGGGGCCGCCGACGATGGCGATGAGATCCGCATTAATCGAAAGCGAGATTGTGCGGCCGTAACTCCATCCATTCGAACGTGACCGGGCTCCAGCCGATCGAGGACTGAATGCCGTAGAGTTCGTACGGGCGATAAAGCGGCGTGCCGGGGGCTTCGTCGTCGAATATGTCCAACGCGCGCTGGAACGCGGCGCTGCGTTCCGGGCTGTTCGGCATCGAACGGATTTTACCGAGCAGCGCGTTGAATTCTTCCGGCGCCTTCCAGCCATAGTTCTTCTGAACATTGGAGCCTTCGTGCCAGTCGGTCGTCAGCGGAGTGACCGGGTCTGTCAGCGGGAATCCGTTTGACCAGTTGCGGCTCATCAGACCGTCGCCGGTGACCTGTCCCCAGTTCTCCTTGATCTCGATTTCGACATTGAGGCCGGCTTCCTGCCACCATTGCTGCATGGCCTGGGCCGCCGCAACCGAATTGACGTAATAGTCGTTCAGCGTGCGATAGGTAATCGGTTTGCCAGAATAGCCGGCTTCGGCGAGCAGCGCTTTCGCCCCTTCGATATCCTGCCGGTAAGGTGCGCGATTCGGATCGTAGGCCTCTCCCTGCATCGGAAGCTGGAAACCGTTGGTGACGCCGGCGAGACCAGCCCAAAGAGCGGTGTTGAGGGCGTCGCGATCAATGCATTTGTGCATGGCGCGGCGGACCCGCTTGTCAGCCAGAACATTATCGACTTGGTTGTGCACAACGAGATGGGTGTTTTCGATTTGTGCGCCGCGGCCCTCGACCTCATTGTAGCGCTGCAGGAGTGGAATGTTGTCAGGGTTCAGCGCGCAGGCGATGTGGTATTCGCCGGAGATGAGGCCAGCTACGCGTGTCGCCGTTTCGGGAACCACGACAAATGTCACCGTGCGGGCGGTTGGGCGGCCGCGCCAGTAATCGTCGTTGGCTTCCAGTACGACGCGGTCGCCGCGCAGGAATTCCTTCAGTTTGTAAGGTCCGGTGCCGATGGGCGCCGTGCCGAAACCGTCCAGACCCTTGTCACGAAAATATCCTTCAGGCACCACCCAGCCGATCCAGGATGCAAGACGTTTTTCCATCGCGTAGTCCGGTCCGTTGGTCACGAACTCGACGGTGGAATCATCTATGACGCTGACTTCGGCGAGGTCGGGGCGGAAATAGGCTGCGCGCGGGGTCAGCGGTTCGGGGCCGAACATCCGGTCGTAACCGAACGAGAAGGCAACGTCCTGCGCCGTCATCGGCTCGCTGTTGTGGAATACCACGTCGTCGCGCAGTGTCACGCGGACGGTGCGGTCGTTGAGGCGCTCGACGCCGGTTGCAAGACCGGGCTCGATCACTGCGCCCGAACCGTCAGGATTGGCGAGAAAGTTTCGATAAAGAAGCGTGTCGTACATGGCGTTGACGACGCGCATGCCGACATTGGAAATGGCGGCGATGGGTTCAAGATTGTCGACAAGACCCTGTACGGCGATGACCAGATCGGGTCGATCGGACTGGGCGAGGGCAGGAGTCGGAAACCGCAGCGTGGCGGCGCCGGCGAGAGCGGCCGCGCCGGTCATGAAGCCGCGGCGCGTTGGACGAATAAGGTGAGACATCGGAGCTCCTAAAGGGCGTGGAGAGGAGTGACTGGAGTTCGCTGAAAGGGCGCGAACATGAAACATCCGGATGTTTGTCTCGGCACGTAACAGGGGCGTGACACCTGGATGAAGTTTCCTTTACGCGATTGTGTCAGCGAATTCGAAGAACACCGGCTGGTGGTCAGAGCCTTGCGCGTCATTGTCGATCCAGGCGCGCCTGACCTTGCCCGCAAGATCGGGCGTTATGAAGCAATGGTCGATCCGTTTTTCGAAGCCATTGAAAGATATGGTGACGCCTTCGTCTTCTGCATGGCCGGCGGCTACCCAGGCGTCCATAAAGCCTTTCAGTTCGCCAACGCGGCCGTGATGTTCGGTCTTCTCGCCAAGAAACCGGTCATATTCCACGCTGTCAGGCGGGAAATTGAAGTCCCCCATCAGGATAATGTCCTCAGGCATCGGAGGGGCTGGTTTGTCGAACCATCCTGCGTCAAACGGACCACCCCAGGTTGCGCCGGTCGCCGGCCCGTCCAGCAGGATTCGTTTCGCCGCATCGATTTGCGGCAGGCGCGTTTGCGGCCCGATATGATCGAAATGGACCGATGCGAAACGCAGCGCTCCAATCGGCGTCTGGATCACGGTTTCGAGCATTGCGCGGCGGGAGTGCACCTGGCTGTGCAACGCCATCTTCGGCAGGAGATGATTGGCCGATGCAAGGATCGGCCAGCGTGCCAGAACCATGTTTCCGAATTGTCGGCGGCGATTGACGACGCGACCATCCACGATGGTGGAAGCGTCGGCGTCTATGCCCGGGCCGTAGACCCAGAACATATGCGGCAGGCGCGCCGCGATCTCCGCTACCTGGTCGATCATGCCCGAACGCTCGACAAAGGCGTCCACCTCCTGAAGGGCGATGAGGTCCTGATCCCCCAACTCCGCCACGATCCGGTCGAGATCATAGCGACCGTCTTTTCCCTTGCCGTACTGGATATTGTAGGTCGCACAGAGCATGTGAACTCCTTCAGTTTGAAGCAACGTCTTTTTAGCCGAGACGCGATTTGAAAGGTTTCTGGCTGGGTCGGTCTGCACGTGCTGCACGGGTAGTGCAGGCCGGGCGCTTCAAGCGTCATTGGTCGCCGAGATGGTGAATCTGACCCGCGCCGTGGACCAGACCGTTTCGGAGTAGCAAATCGGCGTTCCGTCTGTCAGCGTATCGAGCGAATGCAGGATCATCACCGGCATGTCAGGGTGTTGCCGCAGCAGTTCGGCCTCCTCCGGTCGAGCCGGGCGGCTTTCGATTGTAGTTTCAGCCCTGAAATAGTCGGTGATGCCATATGTCTTGTAGGTCTCGGTCGCAGACAGGAGAAGGCTCTGCCGCTCCACGAAATCCGGAAACCGGATCGATGACCGCCATGAAACGCCGAAACCGATGGGCAGGCCGTCAGCATAGGTGATGCGTCGAGATGAGATCGCCGGTTCCCCGTCTTCGAGCCCGAGCACCTGCCGAATACCATCGCTTGGATCGGACATCTCGGCATCGAGAAGTTCGCCGGTAACCTTGATGCCCTGGGGAAGGAGATTGCGGTGCACGCGCGTGCGTTTGCCGATTGCGTAGACGATGCGCGGCATCGCTTCGACATAGGTCCCGCGGCCCTGTTCTACACTGAGCTTGCCTTCCTTCGCCAATTCGGCGACCGCGCGTCTGACCGAGTGGCGCCCGGCTCCATAGATTTCAGCCAGCTCTGTTTCGGTCGGGATGCGATCGCCCTGGGCGAATTTGCCGCTTGCGATGTCCTCATCGATCGCGGCCCTTACCGTCTTCCATTTGTCCCGCAACATTTCCCGCCCATTCATTCGGATGAATGAGCTGTAAACCGGCTTCTTTACATCTCCATGACAGCTGCGGCTGTGATGACGGGAACGAGCGGTTCAGCCGATGCCTAAAGTTTCGGACTTTGAACCGGCGAGATCAGAATGATATCGTCGCAATCCGGCGCCGAAGCGTCGTCAAGGACTGTTTCGCCGCCGCTGCTCATGCGAACCCGGCCTGTAGCCGCCAGTCGGAGCATCTCGGGGTATAGCCGATGTTCCGCCTTTAAAACCCGGGCCGACAGCGTATCCTCGTCGTCGTCCGGTCGCACCACAACAGCAGCCTGTCCTATGATCGGACCGTCGTCCATGCCCTCATTGACGAAATGCACAGTGCATCCGTGGATTCGCATGCCGAGCGCCAGCGCGCGTTTGTGTGTTTCGAGCCCAGGCAGATTCGGCAAGAGGGAAGGGTGGATATTCAGGATGCGTCCCTTCCATTGTCCGACGAAATCGGCGGAGAGGAGGCGCATATATCCGGCGAGGCAAATAATGTCAGGTTCGATGGAACTCAGGGCATCGAGCACGGCCGCTTCGTGTTCACCGCGCGATCCGAAACCGGAGCGTGGTATGGCGAATGTCTCGATATTTTCCCGCGCCGCCAGCGTCAGACCACCCGCCTCCGGGTTGTCGGACAAGACGGCGACGATCCGGAAGGGACAATCCTGCTCCGTGCTGGCCGCAATCAGCGCTTCCAGATTGCTGCCGCGGCCTGAAATGAATACGGCAACGCGCTTGGCGGACTTTCCCGTCATAGACCCAGCGCGCCTCTATAACGCACGCCGGGTTCGGACGGATCGCGTTCGATAATCACGCCGATCTGCTGGGCTGTTTCGCCGTTGGTTCCAAGTGAAGCCGTCAATGCAGCGACGTCCTCGGGAGCGGCGATTGCAACCATGCCGACGCCGCAATTGAAGGTGCGCAGCATTTCAGCAGGCTCAATGCCGCCGGTTGAAGAAAGCCAGGAGAATACGGGTGGAGGCGCAAGAGCTTCGAGATCGATTTCGGCGGCGAGTCCGGCCGGCACTACGCGCGGAATGTTTTCCGGAAAGCCGCCCCCGGTGATATGCGCCAGCGCCTTGATGCGATCGGTGAAGCGCAGCGTCTCCAACAGCGATCTGACATAGATCCGCGTCGGGGTCAGCAGCGCTTCTGCGAGGCTGATCTCAGGGGCAAAAGGCGCAGGTTCGTCCCAGGACAGTCCCGCAATCTCGACAATCTTGCGAACGAGCGAAAATCCGTTCGAATGCACTCCGGAAGATGCAAGGCCCAGTATGACGTCGCCCGCCTGGACTGCGCCCGAAGGGAGCAACCGGCCGCGCTCGGCGGCGCCAACGGCGAAACCGGCAAGATCGAAATCCTTGCCCGCGTACATCCCGGGCATTTCGGCGGTTTCTCCGCCAATCAGAGCGCAGCCCGCCTGGCGGCAGCCGTCGGCAATGCCGGCGACGATTGCCTCGCCTTCCTCCGGGTCCAGTTTGCCGGTGGCAAGATAGTCGAGGAAAAACAAAGGTTCAGCGCCTTGCACGATCAAGTCATTGACACACATGGCGACAAGGTCGATCCCTACCGTGTCCAGCCTGCCGCTTTCAATGGCGATCCTCAGCTTTGTGCCGACGCCGTCATTGGCGGCGACAAGGACAGGATCCTCGAAGCCGGCTGCCTTGAGATCGAACAGGCCGCCAAACCCGCCGATTTCGCCGTCTGCTCCCGGACGCCTTGTTGAGCGCACAAGCGGTTTGATCCGTTCAACCAGCGAATTGCCGGCGTCGATGTCGACACCGGCGTCGCTATAGGTGAGGCTGTTCTTTGTGGCGTCCGTCATGTTCCTGTCCGGGTGGTCGCTTTTCGGCGAGATTGCACGGCGCGGGTTATCGTGCAAGACACCAATCCTCCTAATCCAACATTAGCATCCCGTTGTGGCGATCGCCCGAGCAAATGCCGGTATCTTCGAATCCAGCTGCAAAACAATGATTTGCCGCGTTTTATATTCGAATATTAAGGTATAAACAGCCATGCGGAGCCACTTAGCGACCCTCAGACTCGGTTCGTGAAGGCCAAACGCGCATAAATTCGCCGGCGCAATTCGCGGAAGTTCGCTTCCCGGAGGAGGATCAGTCTTATATTCCACCGGAAGAGGCCCTAAATCAGGTCGAGGACGATGACGATTCGCATGGAGGAGAGGAAACCGGCGTCGCCGGTTCCACAGAGCTTTCTGATCCGATGACCATTCCCAATATCATCACCTTTTGCCGTTTCCTCATGGTTCCGGGCGTCATCTATGCGCTCCTGCAGGGCGAGATGGCGCCAGCCTTTGTCATCTTCGTCCTGGCTGGCTTGTCCGACGGGATAGACGGGTTCATTGCGCGGCAGTTTAACCAGCAATCGGAACTGGGAAGCTATCTCGATCCGATCGCCGATAAATTGCTTCTGATCAGCGTCTTCATCATGTTGGCGATTCTCAACTACCTGCCGCACTGGCTGGTGGTTCTGGTGGTGTCGCGCGATGTGCTGATCATGATCGCAGTCGTTCTGTCCAGCCTGATGACGCATCCGATCACGGTTAATCCATTGCTGGTTTCCAAAGCCAACACGGCTTTTCAGATCGCGCTGGCAGCCATTGTTCTCGCGGAGCTTGCCTTCGAGGTTCGCTTTGGCGACCTTCAGACTATTCTTGTCTACGTCGTAACGCTTCTGACCATTTTATCCGCCGGAGCCTATCTCCGCGTCTGGATTCATCATATGACAGATGTGGAGTGACGGAGCGAGCCTATGACAACCGAGACATTCAGGACCTCCTTGCGCTGGCAGATTGTGTTCTGGCTGTGCGTCCTGTTGGCGTTCGGGCTCTTTCTCTATGTGTTCAGCGATATCCTGCTCCCCTTCGTAGCCGGAATGGCGCTTGCCTATTTTCTTGATCCGGTGGCGGATCGACTGGAGAAGGTGGGTTTGTCGCGCCTTGTCGCGACGCTCCTGATCCTTGCAGCCTTTGTGGTGCTCTTCGTCGTCGCGATCATCGTTGTCATTCCGCTGCTGGTCAGTCAGGCCAACCAGTTCATCGCCGGTCTGCCTGAGTATCTATCCAGGCTGCAGCAACTGATTTCCCCGGCTGAACTTGGATGGGTGAAAAACTGGATCGGGATGGAATTGCCGGATCTGAAATCATCGATCGGCGCGCTGTTGTCTCAGGGCGCAGGCTTTGTGGGTGAGATCCTGCTGCAGATCTGGAATTCCGGCATGGCGCTGATCAATATTGCGTCCCTTCTGGTCGTCACCCCAGTTGTTGCTTTCTACCTGCTTCTCGATTGGGACAGGATGGTCGATACAGTCGATAGCTGGATACCGCGCAGTCATCTTGACGACGTGCGTGAAATTCTCCGCGACATGAACAAGGCGATCGCCGGTTTCGTGCGCGGCCAAGGCAGCGTCTGCATGATTCTCGGACTGTATTACGGCATTGGCCTGACGCTCGCCGGGTTGAATTTCGGCCTTCTGATCGGCTTGTTCGCCGGCGTCATCAGCTTCATTCCCTATGTCGGCTCGTTCGTGGGTCTTCTGCTTGCAGCCGGCGTCGCTGTCGTCCAGTTCTGGCCGGATTACGTCTCGATCGGCATCGTGCTCCTTGTCTTTTTCTCCGGACAGTTTCTGGAAGGCAACATTCTGCAACCGAAACTCGTCGGTAAAAGCGTCAACCTCCACCCGGTTTGGCTCATGTTCGCGCTCTTCGCCTTCGGTTCGCTATTTGGATTCGTCGGACTGATGATCGCCGTGCCCGCGGCTGCCGCGACAGCCGTTCTGGTTCGTTTCGCCCTCAAACGGTATCTGCAAAGCGACCTCTACGAAGGTGGAGCGGACAAGGACGTGGAACTCACCGTGTCGGTGACGGAAAGACAGGGCGATGAGCCGTAGCGACCATACATCCGCCAATCGGCCGAACGACCAGCTGCCCCTGGGATTCGCCCACGACGCCAGCACGTCGCGCGATGATCTCGTCGTGTCGGATCCCGTGAGTCAGGCCATCCGGCTGATTGACGACTGGCCTGCCTGGCTTTCACCGGTCACGATCCTCGCGGGGCCTACAGGCTCGGGCAAGACGCACCTCGCCAATATCTGGCGGGATCGGGCTCGCGCCGTTGAAATAACCGTGAGACCGGGCGACGAGAACAATCTGAAGTCGGCGGAAAGCGTACCGGTGCTGATCGAGGACATAGACCGGACCGGCTTCGACCAGACGCTGCTTTTCCACCTGATCAACACCGTGCTGCAGCACCGGACATCGATGCTCGTTACGTCGCGCATCTGGCCTGCCGGATGGCCGGTGGACCTTCCTGACCTGAGATCGCGGCTGAAAGCGGCAACCATTGTCGAGATTGGCGAGCCTGACGACGAACTCCTGGCTCGCGTCATCGTCAAGCTGTTCGCCGACAGGCAGTTGGGCGTAGATGAGAAGGTGGTCTCGTACCTTGTGAACAGAATGGAAAGGTCACTTGACGCTGCTCAACTGATCGTGCACCGGATGGACAATCTTGCGCTCTCGCGGGGCAGCAGGATAAACCGACGCATAGCCGCGGACGTGTTGCAGGAACTGGAAGATCGGGATCATCATGAAGACGTGTTATAGTCCGATTGGGCGGCGCGGATCAGGAATTCCCGCCCGGAGCTAGGATATGGACGACAAACCGACGCAAGCCGGTATCGACGCATCCGCAGAAGCCGATGTCGAGTCCCTGATGCAGAGCCCAGAGCGGTTCATCAACCGGGAACTGTCCTGGTTGCAATTCAATCGCCGTGTGCTCGAGGAAACCCAGAACAGCGCGCATCCGCTGCTGGAGCGGGTGCGGTTCCTTTCAATCTCCGCCGCCAACCTCGATGAGTTCTTCATGGTGCGCGTCGCCGGCCTCGAAGCCCAGATTCGCGAGGGGATACTCAATCGTTCCGCGGATGGCCGCACGCCGCTGCAACAACTCGAGGAGGCGCTGGGGGAAATCGGCAAGCTGCAGTTGGAGCAACTCGCCTCGCTCGCCGTCCTCCAGCAATACCTTGCCGAGGAAGGCATCCACACAGTCCGCCCTGGTTCGCTCGACAACGCCGACCTGGAATGGCTCCGCAAGGAATTCATCGAATCGATATTCCCGGTATTGACGCCCTTGTCGATCGATCCCGCCCATCCGTTTCCATTTATTCCCAATCTGGGGTTTTCTCTCGTCCTGCAGCTGTACGAACGTCAGACCAGAGAGCCGATGACCGGCCTTGTCAGGTTGCCGGTCGCGCTGAAGCGCTTCTACCTGTTGCCGGAGCGCGAGAACGGCAAGATGCGCTTTATCTCGCTTGAAGACATCGTCGAGCAGTTCATGGAAGTTCTGTTTCCGGGCTACGACGTAACCGAAAGCGGGACGTTTCGGATCATCCGCGACAGCGATATCGAGGTGGAGGAAGAAGCCGAAGACCTCGTGCGGTTGTTCGAACGCGCTCTGAAGCGCCGGCGTCGCGGTTCGGTGATCCGCATCGAGTTTGATTCCGAACTTCCGGATCCCTTGCGCAACTTCGTGCAGACAGAACTCAACGTGCCGGCTGATCGTGTCGCCACGCTGCCCGGACTGCTCGCCCTTTCGACCATATCCGAGATTGTCGATATCCCCCGGGACGATCTTAAATTCGAGCCCTATAACGCCCGTTTTCCCGAGCGCATCCGTGAACATGCGGGAGATTGCTTCGCCGCGATCGAGGAAAAGGACATCATCATCCACCATCCATACGAATCCTTCGATGTGGTGGTGCAGTTCCTGCGGCAGGCGGCGCGCGACCCGGATGTCCTCGCCATCAAGCAGACCCTTTACCGTACTTCGAACGACAGCCCGATCGTGCGCGCCTTGATCGATGCGGCGGAGATGGGCAAGTCGGTCACGGCCCTGGTTGAACTGCGCGCGCGGTTCGACGAAGAGGCCAATATCCGCTGGGCGCGGGACCTGGAGCGAGCGGGCGTGCAGGTTGTCTTCGGCTTCCTGGAGCTGAAAACCCATGCGAAGATGTCGCTCGTGGTGCGCCGCGAGGAAGGCAGGCTCGTCAGTTATTGTCACCTTGGCACGGGCAACTACCACACGGTGACCGCGAAGATTTACACGGATCTGTCGTTCTTTACCTGTGATCCTGAAGTCGCCAGCGATGTCGCCCACATCTTCAACTTCATCACTGGATACGGCAAGCCGACGGAGCGCATGAATCTCGCCGTATCGCCGGCCACGCTTCGCAAGCGCATGCTGGGGCATATTGACGCGGAAATCGACCACGCCCGCAATAGCCGTCCGGCCGCCATCTGGATGAAGATGAACTCCCTGGTCGATCCGGAAATCATAGATTCGCTTTACAAAGCCAGCCAGGCCGGCGTCCAAATCGACCTTGTCATTCGCGGCATATGCTGCCTGCGGCCGCAGGTGCCCGGCCTGTCGGACAATATTCGCGTCAAATCGATTGTCGGACGCTTCCTCGAACACAGCCGCATTGTCTGTTTTGGCAACGGTCACGGTCTCCCCAGCGAGGATTCGATTGTTTATATCGGCTCCGCGGACATGATGCCGAGAAATCTGGATCGTCGCGTCGAAACCATGACGCCGTTGAAGAACCCTACGGTCAAGGAGCAAGTGCAATCGCAGATCATGCTCGGAAACCTGATCGACAATCAGCAGAGCTACGAGATCCTGTCGGACGGGACGTCGCGCCGCATCGATGTCAAGCCGGGCGAGGAGCCTTTCAACGCTCAGCACTATTTCATGACCAATCCCAGCCTGTCGGGCCGGGGCGGGGCGCTGGCCTCCAGCGCTCCCAAGCTGATCGCCGGACGATTGTCCAAGGGTAAGAATTCAAAGTGAACAGGGTGAATGGTCGAATCTGAAGCTCAAGGCCGGTTGCCGGGCATTGCGCCGGTATCGGTAATCGACATCGGATCGAATTCGGTGCGTATCGTCATCTACGAAGGACTGAACCGTGTTCCGACCGTGCTGTTCAATGAAAAGGTGTTGTGTGGCCTTGGAAAGGGACTGGCCACCTCGGGCATGCTCGATCTCGAGGGTGTGAAAAGGGCGCTTGCCGCACTGCACCGTTTCAGCATGCTGTCCAGACAGGCGCGGGCGACACGTATGCACGTGCTCGCCACAGCGGCCGCGCGCGAAGCAACCAACGGTCCCGATTTCATCAGCCAGGCGGAAAAAATCCTTGGTCAGGAAATCGATGTGCTCAGCGGGCGCAAGGAAGCGCATTATTCGGCAATGGGCGTTATCAGCGCCTTTTTCGATCCCGACGGCATTGTCGGCGACCTTGGCGGCGGTTCCCTCGAACTCGTCGACATCGAGGATCGCAATATCGGCGACGGCATTACTCTGCCGATCGGCGGCTTGCGTCTGGCTGAGGCGGCTGACGGGTCTCTCCAGGAAGCGCGGTCCATCGCGCGTCGCAACATGGCCATGGCGACGCTACTCGAACGGGGCAGGGGCAGAACCTTCTATGCTGTCGGCGGCACCTGGCGAAACCTCGCGAAGCTGCACATGGAGATGACCGATTACCCGCTGCACATGATGCAGGGCTACAATATCTCCACGGAGGAAACGCTACAGTTTCTGGACAAGGTCGACAAGATCGACGCCAAGGATCCGGCGATGCGTGCGATTTCCCGCAATCGTCGCCTGCTGCTGCCCTATGGCGCGGCGGTCTTGCGCGAAATCATTGACGCGATGAAACCGGAGACGATTTGCTTTTCCGCTTTCGGCGTGCGGGAAGGTTACCTTTATTCCCTGCTTGACGACGAGACGCAACTTGAAGATCCGCTTTTGGCGGCGGCCAATGAACTGGCGATCTTGAGAGCGCGTTCGCCGGAACATGCGCGCGAACTCGCTGAATGGACCGGGAAGGCCTTCGCCGCGTTCGGCATCGAGGAGACGATTGAGGAAGCCCGCTACAGGCGCGCGGCCTGCCTGCTCGCCGACATAAGCTGGCGGGCCCATCCGGACTATCGCGGCGCGCAGTCTTTCAACCTCATCGCCAACGGAACCTTCACCGCGATCAGTCATCCGGGGCGGGCTTATATTGCGCTCGCAAATTTCTATCGGTTCGAGGGGTTGAGCGACAACAATCACGACGAGCGGAACCTCGCGATCGCTGAAATAGCAACGCCGCGGTTTCGGTCTTTCGCAAAACTTCTGGGCGGTCTGATGCGCGTCAGCTATCTGCTGTCAGCATCAATGCCCGGAATCGTGCCGTTAATCGATTTCGAACAGGACGGCGAGGACGGTCTTGTCTTCAAACTGCCTGAGCAGGTAAAGGACTTCGCCGGCGAACGGCTGGACGGCCGGTTGCAGCAGCTTGCGCGCTATACCGGGAAAACACTCAGTTTCAAGTTCGGATAGATTCAGAGCTTTTCCCTGAAATATCCGACAATCTCATCGAGAACCGCCTGGGTCGGCGAATTCTCGCCTTCAATGAAATGCGCCGTCAGCATGGCGTGTTTGTTGCCGGGAACATGCGTAAGGGTGATGCGCTCTCTGTCCGAGTTGAAGGCCTGGTCGATGGCGGCGAATTTTTCGGTTTTGCAGAGTTTGTCGCCGGCAAACCGGTAGGCGCGCATCGGTCCATGCGTGTCGAGCTTGCGCTTCGTCGCCTCGACATCCTCCGCCGACATATGAAGAGCCTTCTGAGCAAAGAGGGGCAGAGAGGGTTGAGCGGCGACGGACGCGAGAACACTTTCGTCGGCCATGAGGGATATTGCGAAATTTCCGGTCAGACACATGCCGATCACGCCTACACCCGAGACGTCATATCGCTGCTGCGTGTCGCGGCAGAGCGCCTTGAGCCAGTCGATGACGGGGCTTGATCTGTTACGCGCAAAGATATCGATTTCGCGCCGGACACAGAAATGGCGCGCGACGTTTCGCACTATCGCAAATTTGCCAAGTGGCCCGAAAAGATGCGGCAGGATCACCCGAAATCCCGCGGCGACCATCTTGTCCGCAAACCGGATTGTCTCCTTTTCAATTCCGGGAAGCTCCTGCAGAATGACGACGACGGGCCCTGCGCCCTTTTCATAAACATCGTGCTCCACCATTTGGCCGCCGGATATTTCGGCCGCAAATGGTCGTTGTTGAAATCCATCCAGCATGAGGTGTCCCCCTTGGCTATCGGCGGGGTCGCCTGACCCCGTCTGTCGCTAAGCTCTCCTGGCTGTTCATGCTTCGCGACAAACGCCGACGTCTAACTGCCATTATGGTGCAGAGCCCCTCTGCGATCAAACAAGTAGGGCGCCGATCAGCCAGGCACTGAACAGAGCTCACACCGAATATCGTGTTAATGCCGTGTATTACCGGTTCGTTCAGGCCGAAGGAGCCTCCGTTGTTGTTTCCGGCGGCGAGGGCTGCTGGCTGTCGGCGTAGGCCGAGAGAACTTTCTTCAGCGACTTGAAAACGACCTGATCCGGCATGCGCTCCTCCAGCTGATGTCGGGCTCTTGAATTGATGTGATGGACGTTCTGAACGAACACCACCTTGACGTTTCTCTTTTCGAGCTCGGCGACCAGATCGACGAGTGTCTCGGACGCCGTAAAGTCGATGTCGTCGACCGCTGTCACGTCGATGCAAAGCCAGCGTAGTTCAGGGCAGGCGTGTTTGGTGATGCTTTCGATCTGCTGTTTCATGAGGCCGGCGTTGGCGTAGTACATGGTATGATTGAAGTGGTAGATGAGCAGGCCTGGAGCCGCCTGGGCTCCCGATTTGAGGTCCTTGGCGTGCCAGTTGCCTTTCTCGTTTCTGATCAGCAGTTGATTGTCAGGATGGTAACCGTGCCGCGTGTGCAGGATCAACGAAAGCACGACAGCGATGATGATACCCTGCTCAACACCGAGAACGACAACAATGGCTGTTGTCAGAAGCGCAATCCGGAATTCGGCGGGCCTCTCTCGTCGTACCTGTAACATACCCTTGATATTGATCAGCTTCAGACCGATCAGGAATACGACTGCCGAGAGCACGGCGTCCGGCAACAGGCCCAGGGGCTCAGTCAGGAACAACAGGATCAGGAGCACCACCACGCAGGCGACGATCAACGCTAATTGGCTTCGACCTCCCGCGCTATGAACCATCTCCGTCTGCGTCGGGCTTCCATTGACAACGAATGTTCCGGTCAGGCCGGCGCCGATGTTGGCCAAACCAAGTGCAGCGAGATCCTGTTTGAGGTTTACGCCCTCTGTGTGCAAAGCGGCGTAGGCCCGCGCCGTCGCGGCGCTCTGCGCAAGGATCACGATGACCATAGCGAAGGCTGTCGGCAGAAGGTCCCTGATCGGACTGATACGCCATTTCACCTGATCCAGTACTGGTTCCGGCAATCCGGCCGGAACATCGCCGACCACAGGCAGAATGTCCTTGAGGTCGAACCACCAGCTTGCCGCTATTGCGCCGACAATGGCGACGAGGGCCACAGGTATGGCGCGGCCGGTTCTTTTCTCCAGATACCGTCCTGCAAGGATGGCGACGACGACGACGCCCGCGACGATCAGGATGGCCGGATGGGGATGTTCGAATTGGTCGCGTTTTGTCCAAAGCGTTGTGATCGTGTCGAGATCGGGCGCAGGCAGGCCGTAGAGTTCTGTTATTGCGCGGAGTGAAATCTGAATGCCGACGCCCGTCAGAAATCCGATCAGGACGGTGCGCGACAGAAAGTCCGCCATGAAACCCAGACCGATCCAGCTCGCGAGCAACAGCATGACGCCGACCATGATTGCAAGCAGACTGGCAAGCGCGAGATATTCTATCCCGCCAGGCGCCGCCAGACCTGCAAGGGAACTGGCGAGGATTGCGGCGGTCGCCGAATCGGCGCTGACGACGAGATGTTTTGACGAGCAGAACAGCGCAAAGAGAAGCGCCGGAATGAGCATCGTATAGAGACCTGTTATCACAGGTGTTCCGGCTATCTTGGTGTAGCCCATCACAGTTGGAACGGCGAGCGTGGCGAGCGTAACGCCGGCTGCGATCTCCGTCGGGATCCTTGCTTTGTCGAGCGGCAAGACACCCGTCAGGAAGCCGATATTCAGGCGTTTGGCTAAAGTCGAAATCAGTGTAGCGCCCCCCGTTAGCCGCCTAAATTTTTATAGTCAGGACCGGCAGAGTGTTTATGTCAATCCTTCCGGCGCAGACCGCAACCAATTTACCCGCACCGGCATGTAGAAAGTGTCCACGAACCATTGATAGCCGCACGGGGTGACAATGCGTCAGGAATGGTGTCAAATCCGGTCAGTGCAATAGTCTGCAACGAGAATATTATAAAAAATATTGCTCTGGCTGGAAGCTCGCTTCCGGCAATGGCGGGAAGCGGTACCCGATTCTGGTGATTTTGTTGTTTCGCGACGGAAGTTTCCGCGAAAGCGGAGAAGGCTTGCGTCAATTTTGAAAGTCTAATCTCATAAGAAATTTCCGCCCATGCATATCGAAGACATGACACCGCACTCGTTTCTGTCTCGGCTGGCAAGCGAGGCCAGATCGAAGCAGATTTTGCGCTATTACCTGCCAATCATTCCGATCCTTTGGATCGTCCTGTTCTTCTCCTACTACTCGTGGAGGATAGGGTTCGATTTCGGCGACGGATTCGCCCTAACGCTGTGGATTGCCCAGGACATCATTATGGTGCTGATGATCGTTCTGAGCGCGGTATTCATGCGTCGCATGATACGTGAAAGCCGCGGTGAGCTCGACGACATCCATCCGAAGTTCGACAGTCTGACCCACGTGGTTCTGCTGCCTTGCTACAACGAGCCTGCCAGCGTCCTGATGGCGACGCTTGACGCACTTGTGGCCCAATCGGTTGCGGACCGGCTGTTTGTGGTGATGAGTTTCGAGGAAAGCAGTCCCGATCTTGATGAGACGCGAAGGATGCTCGAGGCGAAATACTGGGAAAGCTTTCTTGCATTCCACATCACGATCCATCCGGCCGGTATTCCCGGCGAGATCCGCGGCAAATGCAGCAATGCTCGTTGGGCGGTCAAGAGCGCTCTGGAGTGGACTAAGTCGGAGAATATCCCGCTCGACATGGCTACGACGACACTGACATCGATGGATTCGGACACGATCCTTCACCGTCGTTATTTCGAGGTGCTGGGCGACAAGTTCCTGCGCGCCGGTGATGACCAGGTATACTCAACGGTCTGGCAGGGCGGGCTTTTCTACAACTTCGGTCTCGACCGTTCGTTGTTCTTCACCCGCGTCACAGGCTTGCTGCGCACCATATGGATGATCGGGTTCAACATCCCGCTGCAGTCGCATTCGATGAGCGTGAGCTCCTATTCGCTGAAATTGTGTTGCGACAACAATCTTTTCGACCCGACCTATCAGATGGACGACATGCATTTTTCGTGAAGTCGTTGGTCACAAGGCGGGGCAAGGTCTGGTTGAAGCCGATCTATCTGCCGGTGATCTGTGGCCCCACCAGCGGAAACAGTTTCTCCGAGGAACTGTGGGAGTGGGCGCGTCAGGCCAGGCGCTGGAGCATCGGGGCATTCGAGACATTCCACTATGTGATCAGTGAAAGACGCAATCTTGGCTATCTGAGCACTTTGAGATTAGGCGCCACGATTGTGGTGCTTTACGGCCTGTTTCAGACCATCATGTTCGCATCGACCCTGGTGGCGTCGCCCATCTGGCAGTACACCCAGTGGCAGGCAGGGGCTGACCATGTCATTTGGTATGCTGTCAGCATTATTCCATGGTTATTCATCGCTGGTGCTTCCTCATGGACGCTATATTCGTTCGGAATATCGAGACAACGGACGGAAAGGTCGGCCTGGCGCGAAATCTGCTGCATTTTCTCTCTACGCCGCTTGTGCTGCTGGGCTACAATACCGTTTCATTCGCCGCGCTCCATATCCTAGCGTGGAAAGGAAAAAGCGTCTGCACGCACGATATTTCCGGAAAAACCGGGCTTCCGTCTTCCGGGGAAGTTTAGGCTTGATGATGGTCTGAACTAGAGTTCGACAGCCTCGACCTTGCGGTCAACGAACCGCAAGGCGGTCTTTCCGCGCAACAGTTTCAGGGCCTCTTCGCCAAAGAGCTCGCGTCGCCAGCCTTTCAACGCCTCTACCTCGGCGTCTTCGCCATCGGCGGCGATCCGCTCAAGGTCTTCGGAGTTGGCGATCACCTTTGGCGCCACGCCGTATTTTTCTGTCGTCATCTTGAGCAGAACCTTGAGAAGTTCCGTCGCGGCGGCGGCGCCTTCTGGCGATTGAGCAGGCCGTTGAAGACGCGGCATCTCGTGCTTTGGAAGGGCGAGCGCTTCGTTCACGGCGTCGACCACCGCCCGACCGGATTGGGAGCGCTCCCAGCCTTTGGAGATTGTCCGCAGCCGTCCAAGCGCTTCCGGATCCTTCGGCTGCTGCTGGGCGATCTCGTAGATCGAGTCGTCCTTCAGAACGCGGGATCGCGGCACGTTGCGTTCACGCGCCTCGCGTTCGCGCCACGCGGCGATATGTTTCATCACAGACAGTTCATGCGGTTTGCGCAGCCGCATGCGCAACCGTTTCCAGGCGTCTTCCGGATGCAGGTCGTAGGTCGAAGGGGATTCGAGAATATCCATCTCCTCCTTCACCCAGTGAGCGCGCCCGTCTTCTTCAAGGCGTTGCCTCAGCATGGTGTAGACATCGCGCAGATGCGTGACGTCGGCCAGCGCGTAGTCGAGCTGTTTTTCACTCAATGGGCGCCTGCGCCAATCGGTGAAACGCGATGACTTGTCGATGTGGGCGCCCGTCGTTCTCTGCACAAGCTGATCGTAGGAGATCGAATCGCCGAAGCCGCAAACCATGGCGGCGACCTGAGTGTCGAAAATAGGATGCGGTATAAGACTGCCGAGATGATAGATGATCTCCAGATCCTGGCGCGCCGCGTGGAAGACCTTCATCACCGAACTGTCGGTCATCAGTGAGAAGAACGGGGCGAGATCGAGATCGTCTGAAAGAGGGTCGACAATCATGGCTTCGACTGGCGAGGCCATCTGTATCAGACAGAGTTCAGGCCAGAATGTCGTCTCACGGATGAATTCCGTGTCGATTGTTATGTGGTCGGATTGTGAAAGTCGCTCGCAGGTTGCTGCAAGTTCGGAAGTTGTCGTAATAATTTTCATGGAAATTGTTTAGATCATTTTTTCCCGGTACGAAACTGCTCCCTGTCATAGTCCTTGGACGCAACACGGCTGGCCATTCTGGAAAACGAGAGGGAAGTGCGCAGCAGAGCGTTGAAGCGGCCCCTGCGGCTTGCTGGAACTGCGGCGCGGACATGCATTCTCCAAAGGGTGATGACGATCAGGCTCGCATGCACGATGCTGGTGTAGGTGAACATGACGCCGGGAGCGGAATTCTGCATCAGCAGCGATGCGATGTAAGGGCCGATGGTGGCGCCGATCGACCAGTAGAAGAGCAATCCCGCAGCGACTTGAACATACTGGCCTTGTTCGGCGTGATCATTGGCGTGAGCGGCCGACAGGGAATAAAGCGGAAGGGAGAAGGCGCCGAAGAAGAAGACGCCGATATAGTTCAACAGGGGGTCAGAGCCTGCGAACGTATTGATGAAGAGGCCTGAAAGGGCGGCGCCTGCAGACGCGACAATGAGGATGACGCGCCGATCGTGCCGATCCGACAACACTCCAAGTGGATATTGCAGGATTGTTCCGCCAAGAATTCCAGCGCCCATGAAAGTAGCAATGGATGACACCGGGAGCCCGATCGACTGTGCGTAGATGGGACCGATCATGCGGAACGTCGCAGACGTCAGACCAATGGCGACGCAGCCAATGCATGCGATAGGCGACAGACGCCAGACAGCCGCCGGGTTGAATGAAAATCTGCCTGGCGGCTTGGGATTCGACCTGTCGGCAAGTGAGATCGGAACCAGTGAGAGGCTGATCATGATGGCAAGCGTCGAGAAGACCACGAAGTTCGAAATGTCGAAAAACGGGATGAGGAACTGCGATCCGGTTACGCAGACCATGTCGATAAGCCTGTAGATCGAGAGCACCCGCGCGCGTGTTTCGTTTGTGATGCCGGAGTTCAACCAACTGTCCACCGTGGCGAAAAGCCCTGCGAAGCACAGGCCAGACAGAAAGCGGATGATGGCCCAGGCGAGCGGATCGACCAGAATCACCAGGAGCAGGCATCCGCTGGCGCCCATCGCGGCCAGCGCCGAAAAGGCGCGGATGTGGCCAACGGCCCGCAGGATCGGTGAGATCAGGAAGCTTCCGGCCATAAACCCGATGGAATAGCTGGCGCCAATCAAACCGATGGCCGATGTCGTGAAACCCTCATCAGCCCCGCGAAGCGCGATGAGCGTGCTTTGCATGCCGTTTCCGGCTAGCAGGATCGCCGCTGCCAAAAACAGCGGCACAAGGGGACGGAGAGAGGACATGGACGGGCGACTCGGCAGGCTACGGAGACTGGAACGGACGATATCACGATGCGCCGGAAGCGACAGCATTCGATTAAAGCTGGCTTCGCTGCTTGACAAATCGCGTGTGTCGTGCGCTTGTCCGCCCGGTTTTGACAGAAGGCGATCCTTCGCGTCACCGCAGTCTCACGGAAAGAAAAAGCAGGACAAACCGATGCACCGCTATCGCTCCCATACTTGCGCCGCTCTGCGCAAATCAGACGTTGATTCATCCGTCCGCCTGTCGGGCTGGGTCAATCGCGTTCGCGATCATGGCGGCCTGCTGTTCATCGACTTGCGCGACCACTATGGCATCACGCAGATTGTCGTCGATCCGGATTCCGATAGCTACAATCTCGCCGAAACGCTGCGTGGCGAATGGGTGATCCGCGTTGACGGCGATGTCAGGGCGCGATCGGACGAAACGATCAACCCGAAACTGCCCACCGGCGAGGTCGAGGTCTACGCGCGCGATATCGAAGTGCTGTCTGCGGCCGGTGAACTGCCGCTGCCAGTCTTCGGAGAGCCGGACTATCCGGAAGACGTGCGTCTGAAATATCGTTTTCTCGATCTGCGCCGCGAGACGCTGCACGCCAACATCGTCCGCCGCACGCAGATTATCGCCGCCATGCGACGGCTGATGGGCGAGGCGGGCTTCGCGGAATATTCGACGCCGATCCTGACCGCGTCATCGCCGGAAGGCGCACGCGACTTTCTGGTGCCGAGCCGCATCCACCCGGGCAATTTCTACGCGCTGCCTCAGGCGCCGCAACAATACAAGCAACTCATCATGGCGTCGGGCTTTGACCGCTACTTCCAGATCGCGCCGTG
Source organism: Rhizobiaceae bacterium MnEN-MB40S (assembly GCA_024343425.1). Lineage (GTDB taxonomy): Bacteria > Pseudomonadota > Alphaproteobacteria > Rhizobiales > Rhizobiaceae > Flavimaribacter. The sequence goes on along the minus strand of BRLC01000002.1, from coordinate 323,584 downwards.
TTTCCGCGACGAGGATCCGCGCGCCGATCGGCTGCCGGGCGAATTCTACCAGCTCGACATGGAAATGAGCTTCGTGGAACAGGAAGATGTCTTCCAGACGATGGAGCCGGTCGTGCGGAAGGTCTTCGAGGAATTCTCAGACGGCAAGGCGGTGACGGCGGAATTTCCGCGCATTCCTTATGACGAGGCGATCCGCAAATACGGATCCGACAAGCCGGATCTGCGCAACCCGATCGTCATGGAAGCGGTGACCGAACATTTCGCCGGTTCCGGCTTCAAGGTTTTCGCTGGCATGATCGAGCGTGATCCGAAGGTTGAGGTCTGGGCCATTCCGGCAAAGACCGGCGGAAGCCGGGCCTTCTGCGACCGGATGAATTCCTGGGCGCAAAGCGAAGGTCAGCCAGGCCTCGGCTATATTTTCTGGCGTGAGGAGAACGACGCGGTCGCTGGAGCGGGGCCGCTTGCGAAGAATATCGGTCCGGAGCGCACGGAGGCGATCCGCAACCAGCTCGGCCTGGAATCCGGCGACGCTTGCTTCTTCGTGGCCGGCGTTTCGGCAAAATTCGCCGCCTTCGCCGGCGACGCCCGCACGCGCGTTGGCGAGGAACTGGGTCTGATCGACGCCGACCGGTTCGCTCTGTGCTGGATCGTCGACTTTCCCTATTACGAATGGGACGAGACTGAAAACCGGCTGGATTTCTCGCACAACCCCTTCACGATGCCGCAGGGCGGCAAGGAGGCGTTGTCAGGAGATGATCCGCTTGCGATCAAGGCCTGGCAGTACGACATGGTCTGCAATGGCTACGAGATCGCGTCCGGCGGCATACGCAATCACATACCCGAAGTCATGGTCGAGGCGTTCGGCAAGGTCGGGCTTGACGCGAAGGTGGTGGAGGAGCGGTTCGGTGGCCTTTACCGGGCTTTCCACTATGGCGCGCCGCCGCATGGCGGCATGGCGGCCGGAATCGACCGCATCGTCATGTTGCTGGTCGGCGCGAAGAACTTGCGCGAAGTGACCATGTTCCCGATGAACCAGCAGGCCGAAGATCTGTTGATGGGCGCGCCGAGCATCGCCGATCAGACGCAACTCAAGGAACTGAGCCTGCGCATAGCTCCTGCTGCCAAGACAAACTGATCCGGGAGCAGTGTGGGCCCGCTGACAGCGGGCCCGGACCTGTATCTTTATCTTACTGGTTCGCCTTTACCTGCACATTCAGGAGCGTCGGCAGAGACTCCGGAGAACCCATGCCGGCGCCCATGATGGACGCGAAAGGCAGTGGGCTTGGCGGCGTGGCGCTGACTTCGATGTTCTGCGGATCGCCGAGATAGGCGCTGACCGCCGTGCTGACATTCTGTTGAAATTCAGGATTTTTGAGCTGCGCCAGCATGATCGGCAGCATGCCGCTGATGCTCTGGACAAGTTGGTCGGCGCTCATGCCCTGCTGAGCGGCGGCTATTTCGAGGATCTTGCCGGTTAGTGACTGGTCATCAAAGCGCAGCGTCAGGTCGTTGAATGTGAGCTGCTGCATCATGCCTATCATTGCCAGGCCCATGGCCTGCTGCGCCTTCGCATCGTCTCCCATTTCGGCCATCTGCGCCTGAATTTCCTGCAGGCCCTGCATGAATTCCAGCGTCACGCCCGAAACAGAGGCTTTTATATCCAGCTTGCCGGCCCCATCGACATCCGTGACATACTGGTCGATGTTCAGCGTTCCGTCGTCAAGGTTCCAGGAGCCGTTCGCGGAGAGACCGCCTGTCAATTTGGCATATCCAAGCGCGTCCAGCGTCTGTCGCGCATTCTGATCCGGAAGGCCGCTGAGGTCGATCACCATGCCGTCGAGATTGAACTTGAAATTGAGAGTGTTGTCCGATCCGGGCGCGGGTGAGGAGGCGCTGGAGCTCGCCGCAGAAAACACCGTGGCGCCAGCTGCTTTGACATCGATCGCGCCTGTCGACGACTTGTCGTATGTCATCAGGTTTTCGGCCGACGTCATTCCGGGGTTTGCCGGAACATGCAGGCCGGTGGTTTTCATGTCGGCGATCGATACTTCGATATCTATCGGATTTTCGCCAGCTTCCTTGATGCTGAAGGAAAAGTCGAACGGCTCGACTTCCGACACGTTATATCCGCCCTTGCCGTCTTCGGAGACACCCCTGAATGTCAGGTCTCCGAGGTCGATGGTCTCGTCCGTCTCGGGCAGCTTGAACGCGATGTCGCTGATCGTGACGCTGTCGCCCGTGCTTTCCGCGCCGGAGTAAGTGATCTCGTAGCCGTTCTGATCATAATATCCGAACAGCTTCTCGGCGAACTGGTCTGCTTCGACGGCGCCAGCGACTGTGATTGGCGCGAAGACGACCAGTCCCGCAAGAAGTCCTGTACGAAGATGTTGAGCAAGCATAGAAAATCCTTCCATCTTTGGGCGTTTTACAACCGCCAGTCGTTTTGGTCTCACCCGAATAAGCCGGTTTTATGTCAGTATTTACGCAGGGATACGATTGCAACCGGACTTCACGTAAGAGTTTCTACAGGGTTTCGAAGATATTACCGGAATAGGTCCAGTCAAACCGGCGTCGCTTTCGCGCGATCTGACCATGGAATTTCCACAATCATCGAGAATTGAAAGCCACGCCTGATCTCGCTATCGTTTCGAGCGAGAGGGTGGTTGAGCGCCGGAGTTCGAGCCGGTTTCGGCTTGGTTATCTTGGAAGATTCATACGCAGGGATGGCGCGGGGTCGCTAGCGGGTATGGTACGTCATTTAATTCCCATCAGCGCGCTGTTGCTGGGCTCGGCCTTTTTGCTTTACGCCGGCGGCATGAATGGTCTGATCCTGCCGGTCAGGGGGTCGCAGGAAGGGTTTTCCGCCTTTTCTCTCGGTCTTCTCGGCACCGGCTGGGCGATCGGTTACGTGCTCGGTTGCATCATGACGCCGGGCCTCGTCGGACGGGTCGGTCACATTCGCTCGTTCAGCGTCATGGCCTCGCTTGCAGCGCTCGCCATTCTCGCATCGTTGCTGTTCATCACGCCCTGGGCGTGGATACCGCTGCGCGCCATTTCCGGCTTTTGCTTCGCCGGCGCCGCCATGATCGTCGAAAGCTGGTTGTCCGAGCGGGTGGATGCGAGTTCCAGAGGCCGCGTGTTCGGCGTCTACACCATGGTCAATCTGATGGCGACCACGACAGGTCAGCTGACTCTGACGCTTGGCGAAACCGGCGGATACACCTTCTTTGTGATCGGCGCGATGTTCTATTCGCTGGCGCTGATACCGACAGCGATTTCGTCCACTGCAACGCCAAAGCCGCTCGTCAAGGTGCGGCTCGATCTTGGCGCTCTCTGGCGCAATTCGCCGATCGCCGTCTACGCCGTACTGATGGTGGGCATTTCCAACAGCGCTTTCGGAACGCTTGCCGCCGTCTACGCCGACCAGATCGGCCTTCAGCTCTCGGCGATCGCTCTGTTCACAAGTATTCCGATACTCGCCGGCGCGCTGGCGCAGCTCCCGGTCGGGCAGTTGTCTGACCGGATGGATCGCCGCAAGGTGCTGATAGGCATTACGATCGTCGGGATTATCGGCGACCTGGCGTTCATCATACTGCAGCCGGAATTGGCCTCGATGAACTTCATCCTGGTCTTTATTTTCGGCGCAGCCGCCTACGCCATGTATCCGGTGATCGTCGCCCATGCGAACGACCACGCCGAGCCAGACAGCTACATCCAGACATCCGGCGGATTGCTGCTTGTGTTCGGTGTCGGGTGCATCGTGGGGCCGCTATTCGCCGGTTTCGGCATGTCTGCGATCGGAACCTCGGCTTTGTTCATGACGACCATCGTCGTGCATATCCTGATCGTCATCTACACGCTTTGGCGCATCAGCCGCCGCGCGCCCGTCGAGCCGAAACATAAGGTCGAATTCGTTCCTTCCGCTCCGACGAGGACGACGACGCCGGAAACGGTTTCTCTCGCTTTGTCTGACGATGAGGAGGCGAACGCCGTCTCAGACGCATAGGCGTGGATCGAACCAATCGAGACTTGCCGCGAATCGGCGCTTCGTTTAATCCCGAACCATGGGAAAAAGCCTTATTCCGCCGGGCGGCGGCGACGGCGGGTCAGAACCCGTCGATCTGAAAACCGCTCTTGAAGAACGCTACCTCGCTTACGCGCTGTCGACGATCATGCATCGCGCGCTGCCCGACGTTCGCGACGGCTTGAAGCCGGTCCACCGCCGCATTGTCTATTCGATGAGCGATATGGGGCTGCGCGCGAACGGCGGCTTCAAGAAATCCGCCAAGATCGTCGGCGAAGTGATGGGTAATTTCCATCCGCATGGCGACCAAGCGATCTATGACGCTCTGGTTCGTCTCGCCCAGGACTTCGCTGTGCGATACCCGCTGGTAAACGGGCAGGGCAATTTCGGGAACATTGACGGCGATAACGCGGCTGCGATGCGCTACACCGAGTCGAAGATGACGCCGGTTGCGGAATTGCTGCTGGAGGGCATCGACCAGGACGCGGTCGACTTTCGCACCACTTACGACGAGGAAAACCAGGAGCCGGTGGTTCTGCCCGGCACCTTTCCGAACCTGCTTGCCAACGGCGCGACCGGCATTGCGGTCGGCATGGCGACGTCCATCCCCCCGCACAACGCGGCGGAACTGTGCGACGCCGCCCTGCATCTGATCAAGCATCCCAATGCGACGATCGAAAAGCTGGTCGATTTCGTACCCGGTCCCGACATGCCCACCGGGGGCGTGATCGTCGACAGCCGCGATTCGATTGTCGAGGCCTACAAGACCGGTCGCGGCGGCTTTCGCACGCGCGCGCGCTGGGAAAAGGAAGACACGGGCCGCGGCGGTTACGTTATCGTCGTTACCGAAATACCTTACCAGGTGCAGAAATCACGGCTGATCGAAAAGATCGCTGAACTGCTGATCGCCCGCAAGCTGCCGCTTCTGGAGGATGTGCGCGATGAATCGGCCGAGGATGTGCGTCTTGTCCTGGTCCCCAAGAACCGGACGGTGGATCCGGATCTTCTGATGGAATCGCTGTTCCGCCTGACCGATCTCGAATCCCGCTTTCCGCTCAATCTCAATGTGCTGTCCAAGGGGCGGGTGCCCAAGGTCATGTCGCTCCGCGATGTGCTCCTGGAGTGGCTCGATCACCGGCGCGAGGTGCTGCAGAGGCGGTCGCGGCATCGGTTGGCGGCGATCGAGCGCCGTCTCGAAATCCTCGGCGGCTATCTGGTCGCCTATCTGAATATCGATGAGGTGATCCGGATCATCCGTGAAGAGGATGATCCGAAAGCCGAGCTCATGCAGCGGTTCGAACTGACCGATCTGCAGGCGGAATCGATCCTGAACATGCGTTTGCGCTCTCTGCGCAAGCTGGAAGAGTTCGAGATCCGCAAGGAGTTCGACGGGCTGACCGTTGAAAAGGCGGAAATTGAGGCGCTGCTTGCGTCGGACGAAAACCAGTGGTCGACGATCTCCTGGGAAATCGCCCAGGTGAAGAAGAAGTTCGGCAAGGACACTGAACTCGGGCGCCGGCGCACAGGGTTCGCCGAGGCGCCGGAAGCCGATCTCGAAGCCATTCAGCAGGCGATGATCGAGAAGGAGCCGGTCACTGTCGTTCTCTCACGGAAGGGCTGGATACGGGCGATGCGCGGCCACATGTCCGATACATCCGGTCTTACCTTCAAGGAAGGCGATAGCCTCAAGCTGGCGTTTCCGGCCTATACGACCGACCGGATCATGCTGTTTACCACCGGCGGCAAGTTCTACACTGTTGGCGGCGACCGCTTGCCAGGCGGGCGCGGGCATGGCGAGCCGGTTCGCATCATGATCGACATGGACAACGATCAGGACATCGTTTCCGCCTTCGTGCACAACCCGGAAGGAAAGCTGCTTCTGGCGTCGACGGTGGGCAATGGTTTCGTCGTCTCGCAGTCAGACATCACGGCCAATACCCGCAAGGGCAAACAGGTCATGAACGTGAAGATGCCGGACGAGGCGAAGCTGTGCATTCCGGTCGAGGGAGATACGGTCGCGGTGCTGGGCGAGAACCGCAAAATGCTGATCTTCCCGCTCGAACAACTGGCCGAGATGAGCCGCGGCAAGGGCGTGCGCCTGCAACGCTACAAGGACGGCGGGGTCGCGGACGTCAGGACGTTCAAGCAGGCCGAGGGATTGAGCTGGCAGGATTCCGCTGGCCGCACCCACAGCAAGACGATGGAGGAATTGCGCGAGTGGTTCGGCGACCGCGCGCAGGCCGGCCGCACCGTCCCGAAAGGCTTTCCACGCTCCGGCAGGTTCTCCGGATAGTGAAGAAAATCAGGAGCCTGTCGGCGGATCCTGAATCATTGTCTCCGGACGCTCGAATGCAGGAGCCATAGACGCGCTATGAGCACGGCAAACACTTATGACAGCGGCCGGTTGAACCTGCCCTTCGTCGGTCTTTGCACCTTCGGCAAAAATCCTTACGTCGAGGACTGGGATGCGATAGACGCGGACGTCGCAGTGCTCGGCGCGCCGCTAGACATGGGCACGCAATGGCGCGCCGGCGCGCGCTTCGGTCCCCGCAGCATTCGAGAGGCCTCCACCCTGTTCTCATTTGGCCACGCCGGCGCATACGACCACGAGGACGACGTCACTTATCTTGATCCGGAAAAAGTTCGGATCGTCGATATCGGCGACGCGGATATCGTCCACACCGACATGATGGCCAGCCACCGCAACATAGAATTCGGCGTGCGCAAGATCCTGAAGAGCGGCGCTGTTCCCGTCGTGCTGGGCGGCGATCACTCAGTCAATATTCCCTGTATCAACGCCTTTGATGACCAGAAGCCCTTTCACCTGGTCCAGATCGACGCGCATCTGGATTTCGTCGATGAACGCCATGGCGTGCGCTACGGCCACGGCAATCCGATGCGTCGCGCGGCGGAAAAGGATTACGTGACGGGACTTTCGCAGATCGGGATCCGAAACGTCTCCTCCACTGCGAGGGAAGGCTATGAGGATGCCCGCAAAATGGGCTCGGATATCCTGTCAGTGCGACAGTTTCGCAAGCTCGGCGTCGACGGCGTCCTGGCCAGAATTCCTGCCGGGCGACGCTACTACGTTTCGATCGACATCGACGGTTTCGATCCCTCTATCGCCGCAGGCACCGGAACGCCCAGCCATGGCGGCTTTCTCTATTACGAAGTTCTGGAACTGATTGACGGCCTTGCCCGGCAAGGCGACATCATTGGCATGGACTGCGTTGAGGTTGCGCCCGATTACGACCCGACCGGCTCAACTTCAATTTTGGCGGCTCAGATTTTGATGAACGCGATTGGCCGGATCATGCACCATCGGACGGCAAAATAGCGTTTAGTCTTCGTAGCGTTCCCAGCCGCTTGGGCCCAGGTGATCCTGCGGGCGAAACCGGGTCTTGTATTCCATCTTCCGCGATCCCTCGACCCAGTAGCCGAGATAGACATGCGGCAGGCCTCGATCCTTGGCGCGCTGGATATGGTCGAGGATCATGTAGGTGCCGAGTGAACGCGAGGCGTAATCGGGATCGAAGAACGAATAAACCATCGACAGGCCGTCGCCCATGATATCGCTCAGCGCGACGGCGATGAGCCGACCCTGTTCGGCAATGCTCCCGTCGGGATCCGGCTCGCCCTCAATGCGATACTCGATGATCTTGGTCGGCACATAGGTGTCTTCCACCATCATCGCGTAGTCGAGAACCGTCATATCCGACATGCCGCCTCGCTGGTGGCGGGCGTCGAGATAGTCCCGAAACAAGGCGTATTGCTCGCTTGAAGGCTCCGCCTGGAACTCACGCGCCGTTATGTCCGAATTGCGCGCCAGATTGCGCCGCATGGATTTGTTCGGTTCGAATTCGCTGGCCACGATGCGCACGGAAACGCAAGCCCTGCAGGACTCGCAGGCTGGCCGATAGGCGATATTCTGTGATCGTCGGAAGCCTCCCTGCGTCAAGAGGTCATTCAGCTCTGCGGCTTTCTCGCCGACGAGATGCGTAAAGACTTTGCGTTCGAATTGCCCGTCGAGATACGGGCACGGAGACGGCGCCGTCAGGAAGAACTGGGGTGAATGGACGGGTTGGTTGGTCATCGATCGTAAATTATTTCACCTGATATCGACCACAAAAAAATTACAACGCATAATACCACGGCGCAAGAAGTGAAAAGGCCAACCAGACAATAAAAACCAGAGGAAGGCCAGCTTTAAGATAGTCTCTGAAGCTGTAATGACCAGGCCCCATGATCAGCAGGTTGGTCTGATAGGCGATCGGGGTGGCGAAACAGGTGTTGGCCGCGAAGATGACGGCGGAGGCGAACGCGACCGGAGAAGCGCCGAGCCCGTGCGCCATGTTCAGCGCGATCGGCATGAAAAGAACCGCCGTTGCATTGTTGCTCAAAACATTGGTGACGCCGGCCATGACCAGATACAGGACAGACAGGATGACTGGCACCGGCGCGCCTTTCAGGAGGTCGACCGAGCCCTGGGCGATCAGCGCCGCGCCTCCGGTGCTGTCGAGCGCCGTCGCCATGGCGATGGACGAGCCGACAAGCAGATAGATTTGACGGTCGAATGCGCGCACCGCCTGGTACATGGTCAGGCACCCGGTCGCCATCATAAGTCCCGCGCCGGTGATTGCGCTGACGACGATTGGCACGACCTCGAAAGCCGCCAGAATGACGATTGCAGCGAAAATAGCAAAGGCGATCTTGGCCTTTCGGCTCTGCGGCACCGCCTCGGCGGAATGTTCAAGCAGCAAAAGGTCGTGGTCGCCGCGCAATTGCGTAATCTGCTCATAATTGCCGCCGAGAAGAAGGGTGTCTCCGGGCTCAAGCCGGATCTCTGACAGCGGCGTTCGCGCCATTCTGCTCTTTCGTTGCACGCCAAGCACGGAAATGCCGAAACGGGCGCGGATGCCGGATAGCTGGATTGTGCGGCCGGCGAAACGCGAGCCCGGCGCAACGACAGCCTCCGCCAGATGATAGCCGGGCCCGGGCCGCGCCGATTCGTGCGCGTCTTCCGCTACTTCGCTATTTTCGCTCTTTTCATCCGTGTCGGCGATCGCATTGCCATGAGCGAGCGAGCGAGAGAACGCCTTACGCGTGCCGGTCACCACGAGGGTGTCTCCCGGTGACAATGTAATATCCTCGAATGGCGGCAGAAACGGCACATCGCGACGCAGAAGCAGCCGCGGCGTCAGATCCTTGATGCCCGGAAATATGCCTGATTTAGAAGCAATGCCTGCAAAAGGGTGTCCTGCAGTGATGGGAATCTCGCCGATGAACTGGGTGCCGCGGTCGGTCTTGGCGCGGTCTATTGTCGAAGTGCGCTCGGTAAGCATTCGGGGCATCAGGAAGATGACGTAGAGGCCGCCTATGACGGCAAGCATCAACCCCATGCCGGTCAGGTCGAAGAACGAGATGACGACGCCGAAATCGTCAGCGACGCCCGCCGCGATCAGGTTGGTGGACGAACCGATCAGCGTCGTCATCCCGCCGAGGATGCTCATGAAGGACAGCGGCATGAAAACCTTGTATCCGGGGTATCGCCGCTGCGCCGCGATCACGGTGAGAATGGGGATGAAGATCACCACCACCGGCGTATTGTTGAGAAAGGCGCTCAGAAGACCGGCGGCGATGATGACGATGAAGATCGTCAGGTTCTTGCTCGATCCGCCGAGCCTGCTGATGAATCTTGCCGGACCGTCGATTGCGTCTGTGGCGAACAGACCCTGTCCGACGATCAGCAGCGCAATCACGGTTGCGAGCGCCGGATCGGAGAAGCCCGCAAGAATGCTTCGCATATCCAGAATTTGACCGTTGGCCTGTTCATAAGGAAACACGCCGAACAGCAGAAGGACGGCCGACAGGCTGCCCAGAGAAACAGTTTCGATGGAGAATCGCTCGCTGACAAAGGCCACAATCGTCCAGAAGATGATCGCGTATGTCGCGTAGAGATGAAATTCGTGCATGCGCCGCCCTGAATATATTATTGCACGGTGCGCGATCTTAGCGATGGAATTGGCGCCATCAAAGCGGCTTGTTGCGATTAAGGGCTTCGTCGCAGCAATAAATTGCGGAGAATGTCGCGTTTGCGGGATTCTGTTTCAGGCGCCATTTGGCTCAATCGGTGCTGATTATGATCGTGAAATTAAGACTTGAGATATTGGACGAATCCGATCCGTCATCGCTCCTTCCTTCCAAGCGGCCGTTGAGCCAGTTAACAATGAGCCATGCCTGGTCTTGAGATCCATCCAGTTTAAACGGCATCGCCTCGTTCATGGAAGCCGGGTGTCGGTTTTGCACCTCATCCAAAAGGTGTCTGGAAGTTATGGTCCAATGCTGGTCTCTGTAGTCGACACGCAGGTGATCGTCGTGCAATTCGACTTTCAAGTCACTAGCCAGTGTGTCGTGATAACGACCCCATTTGTTGCCAAGTGTATACGGTCCGGATACAAATGCTGAGCCACCAGTTTCGACGTGTCCCGGTTCTCTGCTGTAAAACTCGACTTCCTGCATTCTCCTAGCCCGAGCGTCATCGCCAGCCAGCAAAGACGTGAGGCGTCTTACACTGTCGATACGATTGAACCTGTTGTTTTCATCTTCGTTGCCATCGAAAAAAACTTTCAGATCGCTCAGATGTCCCGACTTGGATAGGAATGTGAGCAACGAATTGATGTCTTCTCTCGTTTCGGCGTCGGTCGTCTGAGGCGGCGCAATTTTGCCATCCACCAGAATCTGATTTTCTTCCAGCAATGCGACCAGTCGCCCGAACTGGTCGCGAACCGAGACTGCAGCCGCGCTCCACGGTCCGAAGGACGCCAGCATAAGCATGATGGCGAGTGTGGCGATGACAACTCGTGGCTGGACTTTGCTACTGCGTATCGAAAACAGGCAGATCATGCCGACGATCCAGAGTCCCAGGAGGATAAGCCCGTAACGTTCCGGTGTTATCCCGTATTCGGAAACGCGCCGGTAGGTTCCTATGACGAAGAGAACAAGCGGGACGATCAGGAGCCAATACCAGCTTCTCCGGAACAGCCGTAGCAAGAGAGAACTGCTGTCGCGATAGGGGATCGCCAGCATCCAGATCGAGACGCAACCGGCGGCAAAGGACAGAACCATCACTCCCACCTGTCCACGCGGGAGTTCCCATGCAAGGGCGGTCTTCGCGGCATAGGCGTATATAACAATTGTGTAGATGAGCAGAAGTGGAAGCAGGAGATAGTTGAGAAGGAGAAAAGAAACCCGATATGTGAGTCCCTTCTTTTCTATTTCGCCTGAACCATGCAAATCCGGCGGGACCATCTCCAATCCGAAGAGCGGCGCGATCAGTAGCAACCCGGTCATATAGACATGGTCATAGATGACGTATTTGAGATCGAGCTCAAAAAGATAGTCAATACTTGCAAGAACTGCGTAGGCTCCAAGAATGAATGCAAGCGCAGCGAGGCCGGCCAGGATGACAGCAAGGCCAAGATGGTAATTGAAAGTCCACAGAGCTAGATCGTCGGTGCGCCCGCGTAGAAAGCCGGAAACCATCAGGAGCAAAAGAATTCCCGGCAGCCAGAATGTGAGCAAAACACTCATCCCGAGGCCGCTCACGAGCCAGAAGGGTGCAGCGGCGATCAGAGCGACCACTCCGGCAAAAGCATAATTTGCGCCTGTTTTCCACCGCCCGCTTTCCGCGAACAGGTGGGCCGCGCCGGATGCAAAGAAGGCGGCTATCAGCGCAGCATATATCTGAGTGGAGGAAAACTGGCTGTAGCCAGGAATTTCGTTGTTGTAATCAGCGAGCTTGTAGAGTTTGGCAATGTCGAGATTGGCGATCACCGTCGCAATCACGCTTGCTAGCACAGGCAGCGGAAATCGTCCGAATGTCTTTGAAAACGAAGGCGCGCGCCTCGCGATGCCGTTCAGAAATGACACTTGGGGTATCCCTCGGGAGATTTGAAGCAGATGAAATAATCCGCTTCGCCATCTTTATGGGAACCAAGGCCTCAATATGACCGCATAGGTTGTTTTGCCGCCTATGCTGCCTCGTCGCGGATGACGACGACGCCCAGAAGCATGTCGTGTAGCAGGCGTTTTCTGCCGGAAAACAGGCTAACAAGCAGGATCAGCGGTGTCAGCACCGCGTTTGCGATCCAGAACAGTGCGCCATGGGCGATCGCGAGCATCGAATCGACCGGCGCGCCATCGAGACGCACCATCTTTATGCCATTCAGGCGCATTCCGGGCGTCGCCTGGTTCAGGCCGCCCAGCGTCAGCCCGATATAAGGCACGGCGACGAGGAAGAAGAGGATGGAATAGAGCATCCAGCCAAGGCCAAGACTGAAAACACCGATAAAGAAAACAAGCACCGCCGCCGGCACGCAAAGCGCCAGGATCAAAGCGTAGTCGATCAGGAACGCGAAAACACGCCGCGACCGAACGCCGCTGAAACTTTTCCAGCTGTCCAGATCGGGGTTTCTGTCCACAATGACATCTGCTTCCGCAAGCGACATAAGTTCATCTCCAGCCCGTTGTTGTTCTTTCGCACGGTCGCATGGCCGTACGTGAACATATAGCAAGTGGGTATTTTAACCTTTGATATCAAGCTGTCGCCGGGGCGCGCCAGGGTCAGGTATTCTGGAGAAGTTCAGCAGCTTCCTCTGCAAAGTAACTGAGAATTCCATCGCAACCGGCGCGCTTGAAAGCGAGCAAGCTTTCCATCATCACCTTTTCGCCGTCAATCCAGCCGTTTTGCGCAGCGGCCTTGATCATCGAATATTCGCCTGAAACCTGATAGGCGAAGGTCGGCATCTCGAAGGTCTGTTTCAGTCGGAAAATAATGTCGAGATAGGGCAGGCCCGGCTTGACCATGATCATGTCTGCGCCTTCCTCGATATCGAGCGCGGCCTCGCGCACCGCCTCGTCGGTGTTGGCTGGATCGACATAGTAGGTGCGCTTGTCGCCCTTCAGAAGACCTTGTGTGCCGATCGCCTCGCGATAGGGACCGTAGAATGCGGAAGCGAATTTGGTCGCGTAGGACATGATGCCGACATTCTGGTGGCCATTGCGGTCCAGCGCCTCGCGGATCGCGCCGATGCGACCGTCCATCATGTCGGAAGGCGCGATGATGTCGGCGCCGGCTTCCGCCTGCAGCAATGCGGCTTCGGTCAGCTGCGCGACGGTTTCATCATTCAGGATCTCGCCGTCCCGCAGGACGCCGTCATGGCCGTGGTCGGTGAACGGGTCGAGAGCGACATCGGTGATCACTCCGATTTCCGGAACCGCTTTCTTGATCGCGGCCGACGCCTGGTTGATGACATTATCCGGGTTCAGGATATGCGAACCGGAATTGTCCTTCAGTTCGGCTTCGATCGCCGGGAATGTGGCGATTGCCGGGATGCCGAGTTCGGCCGCTCTTTCGGCCTTGCGCGCCGCAAGATCCGGCGACAAGCGGAACAGACCAGGCATCGCTTCGATCGGTTCGCTGCGTTTTTCGCCGGCGACGACAAAGATCGGCAGGATCAGGTCGTCGGCGGTGAGCCGGTTTTCCTGCACCAGCCTGCGCGTCCAGTCAGCCTTTCTGTTGCGGCGCATGCGCCGGCTGCCGGTAATGTCGTCAACGCTGCGGCCGAGTGTGTTCCGGGAGAATTGGCGGTTCATGTGTGCTCCGCTGATGTCCAGTTTTTACCTTGCCGCTTCCTTATCATGTCGTTGCTGTTGCGCCAAACCCGTAACCGGAACCATGCGACAACATTTCGTCGCGGCCATTGACGCCACGCGCAAGGCTTTGCATAGACGAAGGGTAATTTCTGACGGGGAGGGCCTGCAATGCAGTTCGACATAGCCGGCCAGATCGAGTTTGAAATCAGCGGACGGGCTGGCGTCATCACGCTTGTTCGTGAAAAGGCGCTGAACGCGCTCAGCCATCTCATGATCAAAGCCATATCAGCCGCGCTCGGGGAGTGGCGGGCAGATAAGCAGGTCCAGGTCATCGTGATTACGGCCAGAGGTCGCGCTTTCAGCGCTGGCGGAGATCTGCTGGAGGTTTACACGCGCAGCGTGGCGAACGATCCGCCTTACGGTTTCTTCGCTGACGAGTATCGTCTCAATGCATGGCTGGGCGTCTATCCCAAGCCGATCGTGTCTCTGATTGACGGCATCGTCATGGGCGGCGGCGTCGGCATATCGGTCCATGGCCAGTATCGCGTCATGACCGAGAATGCGGTTTTCGCCATGCCGGAAGTTGGCATCGGCTTCTTCCCGGATGTCGGCGGAAGCCATTTCCTGCCCCGCCTGGATGAAAATTTTGGCCTCTATCTTGCGCTGACGGGCGACCGCATCAAATCCGGCGACGCGCTGAAATGCGGGATCGCCACCCATGCCGCCCAGTCTGTTGATCTGGACGAAATTCTACGCGCGCTTGTCGAGACCGGAGATCCGGAGAAGGTTCTGTCAGATCTGTGCGATCCGGCGAAGGCGGCGCCGGCCAGCCACGATCACAAACATATCAGGCATATCTTTGCGGGCGACACGCTTACGGATGTTGTGAACAATCTCCAGTCTCGGACGGAGTCCGATCCGGTTGCTACGATCTGTCTGGAAAAGATGTCTTCCAAATGTCCGGTGAGCATGGCCGTAACGTTCCGTCAGCTGGCCGAAGGCCGCGGGCGCAGTCTGGCGGAATGCATGCTTATGGAGTATCGAATCCTCGTGAGAATGTTGCAGGGACATGATTTCTATGAGGGCATTCGCGCCGTCATCATCGACAAGGACGCGGCGCCGCAATGGCATCCAGATAGTCTCGACAGGGTTACAAAAGACATGGTGGACGCCTATTTCAGGCCATTGGAAACCGGCGATCTTGAGGGAGTGCCCGACGCGTGACCGATGTCCAGGAGCCGATGCCGCCGCGTCCCACTGCGGCCGAAACAGCTTTCGATATCTTCCAGAGGGTCGTGGCTTTCTACTGTCTTGGGGCTGGTCTGTGGTACTGGTCGCTCCTTATTGGCGTCTATGGCGGCGGTGCATGGCGGTTCGATGTTCTGCCATCGCACTGGAAAGCCGCGGTGGCCATCCTCGCCGTGCTGTGGCCTGTCGCCGGCATCGGTCTGTGGATGCTGGTGTCCTGGGGACCGGTCGTATGGATCGTGGCGGCGGCGGCGGAATCCCTGATGTATGGCGGGTTTTCGTCCCTTTACGGAAACTATTGGTACCTGCTCGCCATCCACTGCGTGGTCGTCATTACCTATGTGATTTTGCGGCTTATCATCTACTTCAATCCGCGCAGTGAAATGGGCGGAAGTAATATTTGATTCACCCTCAATTTGCATTCGTTCAGGTAACTTCCTGTTAATGCTGCATTTTAAGGTGAATTTTAGACGTATTCGATAGTGTTGCCTCAAGCCGGAAAAAACAACCGGCAATAAACAGTGAGGCATGACAATGGAAAACAGACAGCGCGCGGAGCAGTCTCCGCCGAAGGTCGAACGCGATGCTTTGCGTTCGCTCTACATGGAATCCCTTCAGCTCGTCGAGCGCCTGCATCGCCGGTTGCTCGACGTAATCAAGGACGAGTTCGACCGCAATGGCCGCAACGACATCAACGCCATTCAGGCGCTGCTGCTGTTCAATATCGGCAATTCGGAATTGACGGCCGGCGAGTTGCGTAGCCGCGGCTACTATCTCGGATCGAATGTTTCATACAATCTGAAGAAGCTGGTCGATCTCGATTTCATCAACCACAGCCGCTCGCGCGTCGATCGTCGTTCGGTCCGCATCAGCCTGACCGACAAGGGCAGGGAAGTCGCCGACGTCGTGGCCGCCCTTTATGACCGCCATATCGGTTCGATCGAACAGGTCGGAGGCATCAGCGCCGAAGAATTCCAGACGATGAACAAGGCGTTGCAGCGTCTGGATCGTTTCTGGAACGACCAGATCCTCTACCGGCTGTAGGCGGAGACCTATTCGGCCTTGGCCGGCCGCACCATCGCGGCCGGGTCGACGATACGGTCGAACTCTTCTGCATCGACGAAGCCGAGAGCAAGCGCCGCCTCGCGCAGCGACAGGTCGTGGTGATGCGCGTGATGCGCCACCTTCGAGGCCTTGTCGTAGCCGATGACGGGGCTGAGAGCGGTCACAAGCATCAGCGAGCGCTCCACATAGGCGTCGATCTGTTTGCGATTGGGCTCCATGCCCTCGACCAGGAACTGACGGAAATTGTCGCAACCGTCGGTCAACAGCCGGATGGATTTCGACAGGTTGAATATGATCAGCGGCTTGTAGACGTTCATTTCCAGGTATCCCGCGCCGCCCCCGATCGTCACCGCAACGTCGTTGCCCATCACCTGCGCGGCCAGCATGGCCAGCGCTTCGCACTGCGTCGGGTTGACCTTGCCGGGCATGATTGACGAACCCGGTTCGTTTTCGGGAATAATCAGTTCCTGAAATCCGCAGCGCGGTCCGCAGGACAGAAGACGAATATCGTTGGCGATCTTGAAGAGCGCAGTGGCGAGCACCTTCAGAGCGCCATGCAGATGCACCAGCGCGTCGTGCGAGCCCTGCACCGTGAACTTGTTGGGCGCAGTCACGAAAGGCAACCCTGTGAGAGACGCGATCTCGCCTGCGGTTTCCACGTCGAAACCGGCCGATGTGTTGATTCCCGTGCCGACCGCAGTGCCGCCGAGCGCCAGACGGTAGACGCTCTCAAGCGATTGCTCAACATGCCGCGCAGCGTCGTCCAGCATCCCGACATAGCCGGAAAACTCCTGGCCCAGCGTCAGCGGCGTCGCATCCTGCATGTGGGTGCGGCCGATCTTGACGATGTCGTCCCACGCCTTCGCCTTCGCGTCCAGCGAATCCCGTAGTGCGCGAACGGCCGGCAGGAGCCGCTTGGCGGAGCCTTCGGCGGCGGCGATGCACATGGCGGTTGGAAAGGAATCGTTCGTGGACTGGCCCATATTCACGTGGTCGTTGGGGTGAACCGGGGATTTGCCGCCGACCTCCGTGCCTGCGATCTGGCAGGCGCGATTGGAAATGACCTCGTTTACATTCATGTTGAACTGGGTGCCGCTGCCGGTCATCCAGACGTGAAGCGGAAACTCCTGGCGATGTTCGCCAGCCAGAATTTCATCGCACACCTGCACGATGAGATCGTGCTGCTTCTTTTCCAGCCTGCCGCCGCGATGGTTGACGGTCGCCGCCGCCCGCTTCACCGTTGCATAGGCGGTGATCATATCCTCGGGCATGATGTCGTCGCCGATGCTGAAATAGTGCAGTGATCGCTGGGTCTGGGCGCCCCAAAGCCTGTCGGCGGGCACCTGAACCGTTCCGAGACTGTCTGATTCGTTGCGAAAATTCGTCATCGTCATTCTCCGGTTCCAGTATTTGGATAGATTGGTGAAGTCCTTAAGGTGATGCTGCGTCCATTGGCAATACTGCTCACCCGGTTATCCGGCAGTCTCCAGTTCCCTGATCTTGCTTTCGAAAATATCGAGCGCCGTCCGCCATTCCTCTCCGTGGTCGAAGGCGAGAAGAGAGGGAAGCAATTGCCTGGAGAAGTCCTCGGAGGCTTCCTTCGGCAGCAAAGACGGCAAATTGTCGACAGCGGTCAGTTCAATCTCTTCCCCGTCGCCATTCCTGCCAACTGTGATGAATGGTCGCTCCCAGCTTGTCGGCTCGCGATAGATTGGCAGCGGGTTGTAGTCGCTCAAGGGATCGCACGATACATCTGAAACCGTTCTGATTCTCTGGTTCAGCCCTTCAAGGTCTTCCGGAGTAAGCAGCAGCAATCCGGGGCCGGAAACCAGCACGCAATTCACCAGGATGTCGTGATTGGTAAGCGCCGTCCGGTCGAGGTCGGCGGTCTCTTCCTTGTCCCACTCGGTAATCTCGTCGCAGGCAATGCTGAGCGCATCGACCGCGCCCTGTCCGGAACGACCCTTCGCTCCGATGACGATTGCGCGGGGACGGCGCCTGCCGCCCTGCGCGAGCGTTTCTATTTCCGAGCGCAGCGCTTCCCGGTTTTCGAAACTGCTCAAGCCTTTCGAAGGGCCGGCGACGCCATGATCACGCGCGAGGTGACGCCAAAGCGCCAGGGCGGCTCCGACCCAGCCTGCCCAGTATCCGAAAGCGGCTTTCCGGCGGCCTTCCGAGTCGACCAGAAACTCCAGGTCATAAAGTCGGCCGCCTCCGCGCGCGAAGCGGCGCAGTTCGTCCCGCCAGCCATGCTGATCCTTGTAGATATGGGCGAAGTGGATCATCCGGTGAGGCAGTGTCTCTGGAAGGGGAGGCAGTTCCTTCAGGCCGAGGATCACCGTATCGCCGGGCGCATCGATCCAGCTTCCGGCTGGCTTGATATGACAACCAGCCGCAGCATAGTCGCTGTCGGAGAAGATCCGCTTGGCGCTGGTTTCAACGTCGACTTCCCACCCAGCCTCGATGAGTGTCTGCGCATGCTTTGGGGTCACCGGCGCGCGGCGCTCGGTGGAGCGATCCTCGTCCCTAAGGTGAAATTTCAAGGCGGCCTCCTGGCAAAATGAGTGACGTCGACCTATCTGACAAAATGATCACGGGGGAGCAAACATATTCGGTCTTACCGGATTTGCGACCTTGCAGGGGATCGGTTAGTAATAGTCCTTGAATTGGCCATATTGCTGTGAAACTCGAGACCCTATCGTTGCTCCTGGTTGGCGCCGCGATCCTGTGATCCAGAGCCGCGCACTCGCAATATCGTGAAGAGCGCAGGAGGGTCGTAGCGCGTATGATCGCGTTTTGTTAAGCATATGGCTGTTATGAACGATGGATGACAGTTTTCTTCGCCGGACGGTAAATGCAAATGTCGAAAATGAAGATCGGTAAACATCTGTCGCGACGCGCGTTTGTAAGAGGCGCCGCGATGACGGGACTAGGCCTTGCAGCTTCCGGCGCCGCGGCCCAGAATCTCTCGCAGTCTGCTATCCAAAGTATAATCAACGCTCCCCAGCGTGGTTCCTGGGACGATCAATTCGACGCGCAAGGGTCTCGCGGCGGGCAGGAAGTCAGTTCGCGCGTGCCGATGCTGAGTCCCGAGACGGTGATTTACGTCGAAGACGCCATTCGCACCTACAACAATATCGTGATGCAGGGCGGCTGGCCGATGGTGCCCGCCTCGAACAAGCTTCAGCTTGGCGATAACGATCCTGCGGTGTCGGTGTTGCGTCAACGTCTTTTCATTTCCGGTGATCTGCCGCGCGCAGCAGGCGCCTCCAACGCCTTCGACACCTATGTCGAGGGAGCCGTCAAGCGCTTCCAGGCGCGTCACGGCCTGCCTGCGGATGGCGTTCTCGGTCAATTCAGCTTTGCGGCGCTGAACGTTCCCGCCAATATCCGTCTCGGTCAGCTTGAAACCAATCTGGTTCGGTTGAAGTCGATGTCCGGTTTCCTCGGAGATCGTTACGTGGTCGTCAATATTCCCGCGGCGCAGATCGAAGCGGTCGAGGGCAATCGCGTGGTGCAACGCCATACGGCCATCGTCGGCAAGATCAGTCGCCAGACGCCGATCCTGAACTCCAAGATACACGAGATTATTCTCAACCCGTACTGGACGGCGCCGCGTTCGATCATCGAGAAAGATATCATGCCGCTGATGCGGGAGGATCCGACCTATCTGACCCGCAACAACATCCGGCTCTTCGACTATCGCGGAAACGAGGTTTCCCCGCAGACGATCGACTGGAACGTCGCTGAGGCGCCGAAGCTGATGTTTCGGCAGGATCCCGGTAAGATCAACGCCATGGCGTCGACCAAGATCAATTTCCACAATCCGCACGCCGTCTACATGCACGACACGCCGCAGCAGTCGACGTTCGGCCAGCTGATGCGTTTCGAGTCATCCGGATGCGTCCGCGTGCAGAACGTGCGGGACCTGACGACTTGGCTGCTGGAAAACACCGCGGGCTGGGATCGCCAGACGATGGAAACCGTCATCGCGACCGGAGAGAACACGGAAATTGCGCTTGCTGATCCGGTGCCGGTGTATTTCACCTACATCACCGCCTGGTCGACATCCGATGGCGTCGTCCAGTTCCGCGACGACATTTACCACCGTGACGGCGTGGAAGAACTCGCTCTCCAGTAAGAGCGGGCTTTTTTAGAGAGCCTTGCGCCATTCGAGCTCCGGGTCGGAAGCATCGAAAACATTTCCTATGTCGCAAAATCCGTTGCTGCAATTCGCTTGCGGCACAGGATTGCGCCGTCGTTCTTGAGTATTTTGCCGCATCGCATTATTGAGTCGCCAGACGAGCGCAAGAGAGGGCTGGGTATCCGGCCCGCGCGGACCTGCTGAATCAGCAAGATCGAACCGAACAGCTGAAGGGAAACCTCCGAATGTCAGACGTAGCCAGATCTCCGGCGCCTTCCACCGACACGTTTTTCACGCGGTCCCTGCAGGAGGCTGATCCGGCTCTGTTCGGGGCGATCGGGGATGAACTTGATCGTCAGCGTCACGAAATCGAATTGATTGCTTCCGAAAACATCGTCTCCCGCGCCGTGCTGGAGGCACAGGGTTCGGTGATGACCAACAAATACGCGGAAGGGTATCCGGGCAGGCGTTACTATGGTGGCTGTCAGTTCGTCGACATCGCGGAAAACCTTGCAATCGAGCGCGTCACCAAGCTGTTCGACTGCGCTTTCGCCAATGTCCAGCCGAATTCCGGCAGTCAGGCGAACCAGGCGGTCATGATGGCGCTGGCGAAGCCGGGCGACACGATCCTCGGCTTGAGTCTGGACGCCGGCGGACACCTGACGCATGGCGCGCGTCCCAATATGTCCGGAAAGTGGTTCAACGCCGTCCAGTACGGCGTCGTGCCGGAGACCGGCCTGATCGATTTCGACCAGGTGGAAGCGCTGGCGCGCGAGCACCGTCCAGCGATCATCATCGCCGGCGGATCAGCTTATTCCCGAGAAATCGACTTTGCGCGTTTTCGGGCCATCGCCGACAGTGTCGGCGCGTGGTTCTGGGTTGATATGGCGCATTTCGCGGGGTTGGTCGCCGGCGGCGTTCATCCCAGCCCGTTTCCGCACGCCCATGTCGCGACCTCGACCACCCACAAGACCCTGCGCGGGCCGCGCGGAGGCCTCGTGCTGACAAATGACGAGGACATCGCAAAGAAAATCAATTCAGCGGTCTTTCCCGGCCTGCAGGGCGGCCCGTTGATGCATGTGATCGCCGCCAAGGCGGTCGCGTTCGGCGAGGCTTTGACCCCGGAATTCTCCAACTATGCGCGACAGGTCGTTGAAAACGCCAAGGTGCTTGCGTCAACGCTGGTCGAGGGCGGCCTCGACATCGTTTCGGGCGGAACCGACACGCATCTGATGCTTGTTGATCTGCGTCCAAAGAACCTGACCGGCAAGGCGTCCGAACAGGCGCTTGGCCGCGCATTCATCACCTGCAACAAGAACGGTGTGCCGAACGATCCGGAAAAGCCGACGATCACGTCCGGCATACGGCTCGGAACGCCTGCCGGCACGACCCGTGGCTTCGGACCTGCCGAATTCCGCGAAATCGGCATTCTGATTCTCGAGGTGATGGACGGACTGCGCACGGCGAACTCGGAAGAAGGCAACGCATCCGTTGAACAGGCCGTCAAGCAAAAGGTCATCGCCCTGACAGACCGTTTCCCGATCTATCAGGACCTCTGAGGGTCGCGGCGTCGCTTCATTCGGATAATGCACGGGAACAAATGAGGATGAACAGCGAGCTGGAGTTCTGGAAAACACTGGCCGTCTTGCTCTCCGTCTGCCTGTTCACGACTGTCCTGTTCGTCGGATTGCCAGGAATCGACATCTGGATCAGCTCGCTGTTTACGAATGACAGCGGACGGTTTTTCCTGACCTGGAATCCCTATGTCCGCTTTCTTCGCTCCGCCTTCATCTGGGTCATCACAGCCGGCATTATCTTCAGCCTGCTGATGTATCTCACGAGCTTCTATGAGCCCGGACGGGTGAAAGTTCACAGAAACGTCTGGGCGTTTGTCTGCTCCTCCTTCCTGCTTGGGCCGGGCCTCCTGGTCAACGGGATCCTGAAGGAATATTGGGGCAGGGCGCGGCCGCAACAGGTGCTGGAGTTCGGCGGCAATGCGAATTTTTCGTCCGCCTTTTCCATAAGCGACCAGTGTATGCAGAATTGTTCGTTCGTCTCCGGCGAAGGATCGGCTGCGGCGACGTTTGCGGCTGTTCTTATAATCCTAATGGGAAAAGAAGCCAGGGTCTTCGCCTGGAAGCCGCTGTCCTGGCTTATCGTCGCGGCGGCAGGCGTTGCGGCCATGCTGCGGATCATGCTTGGACGGCACTTCACCAGCGACACCATCTTTGCAATTCTGTTCTGCACCTTGATTTGCGTTCTGCTTTATCGCCTGTTCGACATTAATCGCCATCGCCAAGAGTTTACGGTCGCCGGCGTCTGGTCCGACGCTGCGGGCAGCTTTCCCGGCGCCTATTTCCATGCATGGAGCAGTTCTGTTAAGTACGTTCGCAGATTCGCCGGCGTGGTCGTCGAGCGAGCACGAAGGCTTACAGGCAAAGCATAGAGCAAGATGATTGGACAAATCCGCGAACGGACCGGGCGGCTCCGGCTCCAGACTGCGTTGAGCCATGGTTGCGCCCGGGATGTGCAACGACGCGCATTTTGCTTGGCCAGCAAGCGGAATAGCTTCGTTCAAATTTTTCAACTTAACCAGATCGCGGTCTAGGCCATGCGCTGTCCCTTCTGTAGCTCGGAAGACACCCAGGTCAAGGATTCTCGACCCGCGGAAGATGGGACCGCCATTCGCAGGCGCAGGGTGTGCCCGGATTGCGGCGGTCGTTTCACCACGTTCGAGCGCGTGCAACTTCGCGACCTGCAGGTTATCAAGAAAACCGGTAGGCGAGTGCCGTTCGACCGTGACAAGCTGATACGCTCCTTCGAGATTGCGTTGAGAAAACGTCCGGTCGAACGCGACCGCGTCGAACGCGCCGTTTCGGGCATCGTGCGACGCCTCGAAAGCTCCGGTGAAACCGACATCCCGTCCGACCGTATCGGACTGATGGTTATCGAGGCGTTGCGGGCGATCGACGATGTCGCCTTCGTGCGCTACGCCTCCGTCTATCGGGATTTCAGCGATCCCAAGGATTTCGAGAACGTCATCAACGAACTGACCGCCAAGATCGACGCCGAAGTCGAGCCGGACGGTTAGAAGATCTCCATGAACAGACCTGCAGTTTCGTCAAAGGCAAGTGACTTCGACCGGCGGATGATGGCCGCCGCAATTCGCTATTCCTATCGGCATCTTGGCCGAACGGGCACCAATCCGTCTGTCGCCACTCTGATCGTCCGCGACACAGAGCGAGGTCCGGTGATCGTCGGACGGGGCGTGACTGCAATCGGCGGTCGGCCGCATGCCGAAACCGAGGCGCTCGCCGAAGCAGGAGAACTTGCGAGAGGGGCCACCGCCTATGTGACGCTGGAGCCATGCGCCCACCATGGTAGCACGCCGCCCTGCGCCAACGCGCTGGTCGCAGCCGGCATCAAAAGAGTCGTGGCCGCCACCACCGATCCCGATCACAGAGTTTCCGGCAAGGGCTATGCGATCCTGAGGGATGCCGGCGTCGAGGTGCTGACGGACGTTCTCAAGGCGGACGCCGACTTCGCGATGGCGGGATACCTCATGCAACGCAACAAGAATCGCGCGCATGTGACTCTCAAGATGGCGCTTTCCGCCGATGGTAAAATCGGCAGGAAAGGGGCGGGGCAGGTCGCTATCACCGGGGAGGAGAGCCGTGCGGCGACCCATATTTTGCGCGCTGTCAGCGATGTTATCTTGATCGGCGTCGAGACCGCGCTGGCGGACGATCCCGAATTGACATGCAGGCTGCCTGGACTTCAGTCCCGTTCTCCCGCCAGGCTCGTGCTCGACAGTCGCCTGAGGCTGCCTTTTTCGTCCAGGCTGGTGCAATCAGCAGCAACCACGCCGGTGATCGTGGCCACCACTGCGTCGCCGGACTCTGTCGATTATCGCGCTCTGTCGGACGCCGGATGCCAAATGATGGCGTGTGAACCGGCCGATGACGGCGTTGCTCTCGCAGAACTCCTCGATGATCTGGCCGGACGGGGCTATTTTACGGTAATGGTCGAGGGCGGCGCACGGGTTGCACGGTCGTTTCTGAAAGCGGGGCTCGTCGACCGTATCGTGCTCTACACCGGTTCGGACGAAATCGGCCCGGACGGGGTGGATGCGCCGCTTGACGCTGACGACACTCCGGACGGCTTCAGGCTTGCGGACACGCTTTCCTACGGCCGGGACGTGTGCCGAATTTACGAGAGGGTATGATCGTGTTCACCGGGATCGTCACGGATATCGGCAGGATTGACAAGATTTCGGAGATGGATGAGGGCGTGCGGCTTCGCATCGCCACACAATACGATCCGGCGACGATCGATATTGGCGCATCGATTGCCTGCGCCGGCGTCTGCCTTACCGTGACCGGGCTTCCGGGGCCGCAAGACAACGCGAAATGGTTCGAGGTCGAAGCTTGGGAAGAGGCGCTTCGGCTGACGACTATTGGGAGCTGGAATGAGGGTGCAAAAATCAATCTCGAACGGTCGCTGCGCATGGGCGATGAACTCGGCGGGCATCTTGTTTCAGGTCATGTCGACGGGCAGGCGGACATTGTTTCGATCCTCGATGAGGGCGAGGCCCGCCGTTTTCGGCTGCGCGCGCCATCCCATCTGGCGAAATACATAGCGCCCAAAGGTTCGGTCGCGCTTGACGGAACGTCCCTCACTGTCAACAGCGTCGAGGCTGAGATATTCGATGTGCTTTTGATTCGGCATTCGCTTGAAGTAACCACGTGGTCGGAGCGCAGCGCCGGAGACACGGTCAATCTCGAAATCGACCAGATGGCGCGATACGCTGACCGCCTGATCGGTTTCCGCACGGCTGCCGACTGATTTCAGCCGCGATGCAATTGTGATTCGATTGGTCGGATTGTGCTTGCCTCCGGGCCGCGTTGCTGTAATTACCGCGGCACACTTTTCCAAAGGACAGAACCCATGGGCGCGAAATCAAACCCGCATCTTCTGATCGTCGAAGCCCGATTCTATGATGATCTCGCCGACACGCTGCTCGAAGGCGCAACCGCCGCTCTCAAGGAAGCGAATGCGACCTATGATATCATGACCGTTCCGGGCGCGCTGGAAATTCCGGCCGTGATCGCCATGGCTCTGGACGGCGCGGACGAGGGCGGCAAGGCGTATGACGGCTTCGTCGCCTTGGGAACCGTCATTCGCGGCGAAACCTACCATTTCGACATCGTCTCGAACGAGTCCAGCCGGGCTCTGATGGATCTTGCTGTCAGCGAATCGCTGGCGATCGGCAACGGCATACTCACGGTCGAGAACTGGGAGCAGGCGTGGAAACGCGCCAGCCAGCACGACGGCGTCGGCGAGAAAGACAAGGGCGGCTTTGCGGCCAGGGCGGCTTTGACGATGATCGATATCAAGAAAAGGCTCGGCGCGTGACCGAAGACGGACGAAACCGGCCTTTTCGGCCGGCCAACAAACGCGGCGCCGCGCGTCTTTCTGCAGTCCAGGCTCTGTACCAGATGGATGTCGGCGGAACCGGCGTCCTTGAGGTGGTCAGGGAATACGAACTTCACCGGCTGGGCAAGGAGATCGACGGCGACCAGTATCGCGAGGCCGACGCCGCATGGTTTCGCGCCATTGTCTCGGGCGTGGTCGAGCAGCAGAAACAACTTGATCCCCTGATCCGTTCGGCGCTTCTTGAAGACTGGCCGCTGTCGCGGATCGACTCCACTCTTCGCGCGATCCTCAGGGCCGGGACATACGAGCTTATCAATCGACGCGACGTGCCTGTCGCCGTCATCGTGACGGAGTATGTCGATGTCGCCGGCGCGTTCTTCGACGAAGACGAACCGAAGATGGTCAACGCCGTTCTTGATCGTCTGGCGAAGAAATTGCGGCCCCCGAAAAAGGTCTCCGATTAGCGGAGACGGTCGCGAAAATCGGTTCTGCCCAGAGAAAAACCTTGTCCCGACCGACAACAATATGGCCGGTTCCATGATCTGCAAGGGCAGGCAGTGGGGAATATCTGCGATCTGTGCAACAGGGCGGAATGCACGAACTGCTGCTATGAAGCAGGATATGCATCTAATCCATGACTCGCTGCTTTAGCGACAAGGCATTCGCACGTGACCTGAACCATATGGGCCTGTTGTTTCGCGTTAGCGACTATTCACCAGCATGGATGGCGTCGGCGTCCTTGCGCCGGGACAGGTGGCGCATCATCACGCGGACAATGGCAAAGCCGACCTGGAACACCGCGCCGAAGGCGAAGACACCGAAGGCGAAGCACAGCATCTGTTCGCCCAGTGTCGGCAAGCGCTCGGCCTCGCGCAGGACGACGGCGACGCCTTCGTTCACACCGATGGCGACGCCCGCGCTCGACGACATGACCAGAACGGTGAAGGCCCGGATCAGATTCGGCATGAACAACAGCGCCTCGGTCTGCGATCCGGCGCGCAACCCTAAAAGCGCGGCGCGGCCGTTGTCGGCGACGTAGGCTGCTGCATAGGGCGTCAGCGACAGGGCGACGATCAGCGAAGGGGGCAAATACACTTCGGTCCCGAAGAAGAGGAAGGGACGGGGAATGATGTTGAGAAGGAAGAACATCACCACGAATGTCGGAGCCGCCCGCATCAGCCCGATCAGCGGGCTCGCCAGCCGGCGCGTCAGCTTGCCTCCGAGCAGCAGGAGAACGAAGGGCGCCCCGAGTGCGAGACCCAGCCCCAGCGCGATGGCTGCGATCTGGAAATTGACGACCATCCCGGTCGCCAGGTCCCGGGGATAGTTGCTTGCGAGAAGATCGGTCAGACTGGTCATGCCTGCGCCTCCTCCCGCTTGTTCAGCCGGGTCCGGACCCGTTCGCAGGCCCAGACGACGAGGAAGACGACGGCGATGTAGAATATCAGCACCATCGTGTACATTGTCCCGCGGCCCGCGGAAAAGGAGGTGATGTCGGTCAGTGCGCTCAGCAGTTCCGGGGCGCCGGTGAAGCTCGCGATTGGCGTGCCTTTTGCCGCGTTGGTCAGGAAGGACAGGATCTGCGTTAACGACCGCCTGACCGCAGCCCCGTAGAGAGCTCCATTGAAACCGGATCCGTACCGGCCGTCCCGCTGCAGGCTCTCTGCGGCCTCGCCGATCGCCTGGCCCGCGTTGGCCCCGTTCATGAGCCCGAGCGCAACGATGGCCGAGCCGAGCGCCACGGCGGGCGAATAGGTGAAGATTGTGGTTGCCACCGTTCCTGCGACCACCAGCGTCAGGATAACGGGCGAGGACTGGATCGTCGTGACGATGCCCCAGGTCACGAAACGAGACACCCGCAGGGGAATCATTGCGAAGAACCCGAAAAAGAGGGAGAAACCGAGCGTCGCACCCAGTGCGCCCATCACCAGGATCAAGGAATTGACGATTCCGGCGGTGAAGAGTTCGAAGGCCGGTACGCTGGTCAGCATCGGCAGTTCCAGGGCGAGGCCGAGATTGGCTTTTATCCAGTCCACGGTCGCGTTCACCTCGTCCGCGTAGCGGGTCGGCAACGGAGTGTTGTCGAGTGCAGGCAGGACACAGCTCGCATCGGTGACGGCCGAGGCATCAACGCAGGCCGGTGTTTGCCACTTGTCGTGCTGTTCTTCGAGAAACCCTGTGAAGACGCTGTTCTCGATGCCGATTTTGAGGAATTCGCCATCGCGATGCATGATCGCGCTGATGAGCTCCAGCGCCATGGCGAATTCATCGCTTCCGGTTTGCGCCACCGCCATGCCCCAAGGCACCGCGTGGAAGCCGAACTTGCGCTCGAACCGGTCCCCGAACTCCGGCACGGCGATAAAGGAAGCGAAAAAGCTGTCGTCCTGGGAGGCGAGCCTGCAGGTCCCGTCTTCGAGCGCCTCCGGCAGGCGGACGGCGCTCTCGAACAACATCAGCCGGACGTCCTGGGTGACGAGATAGCTGTTTGCGTGGTTGCCGATGGTGCTGCAAACGCGCCAGCCTTTGATATCGTCCCAGCTGGAGATGTCCAGTTCGCGCGCACCCACGACGATGGTCTCCGAGCTGTAGTAGTGCGGGCGGATGTACCGGGTCTGCCCGTCGCGTTGCTTGGTGTGCCCCATCGTGGCGATGACGACATCGGCTCCGCCCTCGGCCAGGGTCGAGATCCGGGTGGCCGCGCGGACATGGATCCATTCCGTCTTCACCCCCAGCCGCGCCGCAATGGCGCTGGCCACGGCGGTGTCGTAGCCGATCCGCTCGTCGGTGTCTCCGACCAGGGTCGAGAACATCGGATAGTTCCAACGGACCCCAACCCGCATCGTGCCCGTACACAGGATGCGGACCAGTGTGTCGGCGTCCTCCTTGTCGCAGGCCTCGGGAATCTCGGACCGGACCTTGGCAAGCAGGGCGTCCAGCGCCTCGTCCGGTGTTTCGGCGCGTGCAGGTGAGAGCGCCGCCAGAAGGACGAGTACAAGCACTGCCAAAGTGCCCCGTAGCGCACCGATCATGACGGCTCCTTCCCCTTTGTCGCATGTTTGATCACCAGGACCGAGATCGCGCCGAAGGTATAGTCGCCAAAGCGGCGAATCGACAGCCCCGTCTCGCGCTCCAGGACGTCATCGGACATTACGGCAAGCTTGGCGTCCGGAATCGGAACCATGATCTTGTCGGCGATCTCGACTGCCAGTCCGTGCTGCCCGGCCAACTCCCGCGTACGGTCGAGACCGATGAAATCGTTGTGCATGACCAGCGCATGTCCGTCTGGCTCCAGATGCGCGGCAAGGCCGTCGAGGAAGCGATCTATCAGTCTGCGCCCGTCTGCGCCGCCGTTGCTCCACGACATATGTCGTCCGTCGACCGGCGGCCCGTCCATGGGAAAGTGGGGTAGATTGGCCAGGACAAGGTCAAAGCGGAGTCCCGCGACTGGCTCGAACATTTTGCCGAGGTGGACTTCGCGGGCGCCCGAGTGGCCGAGCCTGTCCAGTAGCGCGCTCGTCGCGGCGACGGCGTCGGCCTCGATATCGACTCCGCAAAGATGAACCGCTCCGGCCGAGCCGGCCGCCGCAAGGAGAACGCCGCTGCCGCAGCCGACATCGAGCACTCGCGCACCGTGCGCCCAGGTTCCGTGTTGCAGGAGGCAGTAGACCAGCGCCGCCGAGTAATCACTCGGGCGAAATTTGTCGGTGGCGGAAACTTCAGGAGAACTTGCCATCATGGCCCTCCATCATTTTGACCTGCGCGCGCGGAAGAGCTTCGTCCGCTTCCAGCCGGCTGACGTGCAGCTTTGCCACAGGATCGTCCGGGCGGATCGCCAGCACCTCGCGATAGGCGGCTAGCGCAGCGGGCCGGTCGCCGCCGACGTGCGCATCGAAGGCGGTGCGGGTGATCCGTGCGATTTCCTGCGTCTCTGTGTCGGGCTCGAAGATCTCGCCTGCGCCATAGGCCCCGAGCAGTTCGTAAATGGTGATCGTGGCCCGCCGACCCTTGACCTGCACTTCGTCGATTGGACGCACGCAAATCCGGTCGCCCGCCTCGCTAAACGTGTCGTGGCTGATGCAGACGAGCGTGCCGTACATCTTGTTGCAGCCTTCCAGTCGCGACGCGATGTTCACACCGTCGCCCAGGACAGTGTAGCTCATCCGATCCTTCGAGCCGATATTGCCGACCAGCACCACGTCGGAATGGATGCCGACCCTGAGCCGCATCTCGGGCGCATCGTTGCCGCGCCATTCAGCGTTTAGCCGTTCGAGATCGCGCTGGATCGCCAGCGCCGCAACACAGCCGCGCCAGGCATGGTCGTCAAGCGCCACCGGGGCGCCCCAAAAGGCCATCACGCCGTCGCCCATGAACTTGTCGATCGTTCCCTTCTGGTCGTGAACCCTTTTCGTGATATCTCCCAGAAGCACAGAGACCCGGGCCAGCAGGTCGCGCGCAGCGATCCGTTCGGCGAGGGTAGAGAACGCCTCGACATCGCAGAAGAGAATCGTCAGAAACCGGCTCTGCCCGCCCAGTTCCAGTTGGCGGTCCGATTTCAGCAGCTCGCGCACCAGGCCTACGGGTACGAAGCGGGCAAATGCCTGGACCACGGTATCGAGCGTGTCGATGGCCTGGGACAGCACGTCCACCTCGCGGATTTGTGAGCGCTTCATCGGAAGGTCGGCGCTGCTTTCCAGCGACTGGATCTGCGCCACCTTGCGGGTCAGCCGCTGCAGAGGCGAGGCGATCAGGCCGGCGATCACGTAGATGATCGTCAGTTGAACGGCAATGGCCACGAGGCCGATGACCAGCATACGCTGGCTGTTGCGCGTGAACTCGGCTGTAAAATCACTCAGCGGCGTCAGCACCATCAGCCGCCAGGGCTTGTCCAGATCCTCTTCCAGTGACGACAGTCCGACAATGTAGTCACTTCCCTCGTGACTGAACCTGTAGACTTCCGCGCCAGCAGTCTCGGGCCGCTGCGAATAGGCCAAAGAGACGAGCCGGTTCTCGACGTCCGCGACATGCGGCAGGGACACCTGATCGTTGTCGCTACCATAGGTCGTGGTGCCGTCCGAGGCTGCCAGGACCATCCCGTGGTCGTCCAGCAGGTAGCTGAGGCTGTTCGGACTCACTGGCTTCTGGGCGAGATAGGACGAAAAGCTGTCGAGAGTCACATCCGCCGCGACCACACCGGCGAGCTTGCCGTCGACCTCGTAGGGTTCGGCCACCGTGAAACCCACCAGTCCGAAGGCCCAGAACAATTCCGGATCCGTAATCGTCTTCGCACCGGCGTCCACCGCCACTTTGTACCAGGCGCGCTGGCGCGGGTCGTAGCCGCTTTCCGCCGAGACCTCGCCAAGAAAATTCTGTTCATTGTCGAGGAAGATGTAGCGGTCGAGTGTCGATGGTCCGAGATCGGGTTCCAGCAGGCGATAGGCATATTCCGTGCCCGCGGGCGGGCGGGCGCCGTGGATATCCATGTTCGGATCATGGATCCGCCGTGCTTGTCGGAAGGACCCGTCCTCAAGCCCGACATAGACGTTCAGCATCGTTTCGCCGTGTTGTAGCAGGCTGAAGAGATACCGGAGCGCGCGGTCGTCCTCGAAGACGTCAGGCGCTTGACGGCCGAGTTCGGCTGCGGTCGAAATCAGCACCTTGAGGGCGTTGAACTCGGTCACGATCTCACGAATTGTCTCGTTCCGGAAGCGTTCCACCATCTCGGCCGCGTGAGTGCGTACGACTTTACTGCCGGTGCGCTGGTCGATCTCGATGATGGCGAGAAGCACCGGCACTGTGGTCAGGACGAAGACGAGGAGGATGGTCGCCTTCAACGGCACGGAAAACCGCCGGCGCCTGCCTGGCGTCGCATCGCGCGGAATGCTTTCGTTCAACGCTGTAGGTGTCTTGCCCATTGCATAACCTAATCTGACTGGTCCACTTTGATTGTTAGTGTGTATCCTGCCGCTAGTCCATTGGCACTACAACCATTAGACTGGCTTCACCTGATTGCGGAACAAAGGGCGGATTTGATGCAGGAACATGCAAGCGCAGTGGTGATAGGCGGCGGGGTTGTCGGGTGTTCGGTGCTTTACCATCTGGCGAAGGCCGGCTGGAAGAACGTGCTTCTGGTCGAGCGGTCGGAACTGACGTCGGGTTCATCGTGGCACGCGGCCGGCGGCTTTCATACGCTCAACGGTGACCCGAACGTCGCGCGCCTGCAGGCCTATACCGTCTCCCTCTACAGCGAACTGGAGGAACTGTCTGGCCAGTCCTGCGGGCTGCATCTCACTGGCGGCGTGATGTTGGCGGACAGCGAGGAACGACTGAATTTCCTGCGCTATACGCAGGCGACGGGCAGGGCGCTCGGGATGGATACCGAGATTATCACGCCTTCCGAGGCCAAGGCGATGTTCCCGCTGATGGATGAAAGCCGTTTTGTCGGTGCGTTATGGGATCCGGTGGAAGGCCATCTCGATCCCTCCGGGACGACCCACGCCTACGCCATGGCGGCGCGCAAACTTGGCGCGAAGATAGAGCTGCGCAACCGCGTGACCGATATCGCCCAGAGCCCCGATGGAACATGGATCGTGACGACGGAAAAGGGAACAGTCAGAACCGATCATGTCGTCAATGCTGGCGGCCTGTGGGCGCGGGAGGTCGGACGCATGGTCGGGCTCGAACTGCCGTTGCTCGCCATGGAGCATATGTATCTGCTGACAGAATCGATGCCGGAAGTCCGTGAGTTCAATGAGGCTTCGGGCCGTGAACTCGTCGGGGTCATCGACTTCAAGGGTGAGATCTACACCAGGCAGGAGCGCGAGGGTCTGCTGCTCGGCACCTACGAGAAGGCCTGTGTGCCATGGTCTGCAAAAGAGACCCCATGGGATTTCGGGCACGAATTGCTGCAGCCGGATCTCGATCGTATCACGCCGTCTCTTGAAGTCGGGTTTGAGCACTTCCCGGCCTTCGGAAGAGCCGGCATAAAGCAGATAGTCAACGGCCCATTCACGTTCGCGCCGGATGGCAATCCGCTTGTCGGACCGGTCCAGGGACTAACGAATTTCTGGTGCGCCTGCGCCGTGATGGCCGGCTTCTCGCAGGGCGGCGGCGTCGGTCTTGCTTTGGCGAACTGGATGACCGACGGCGATCCGGGCCACGACATTTTCGGCATGGATGTCGCCCGATTCGGGGATTTCACGTCGCTGCGCTACACCAACGCCAAGGTCCGGGAAAACTATTCCCGAAGATTCTCGATCCGTTTTCCCAACGAGGAGCTGCCGGCGGCGAGACCGCAGCAGACGACGCCGCTATACGATATCATGGTGCGGGACAACCACGCAGTCATGGGAGACAGCTGGGGTCTGGAAACGCCTCTATGGTTTGCGCCGAGCGCCGCGGAAGCAAAAGACGACCTGTCCTTCCATCGGTCCAATGATTTCGCTCATGTCGGCGCTGAGGTGCGCGCCGTCAGGGAACGCGTCGGCGTCACGGAGATCGCCAATTTCGCCAAATACGAAGTATCGGGCCCGGGGGCGGGCGGGTGGCTGTCCAGGCTGATGACCAACACGATGCCGAAGCCCGGCCGCATTGTGCTGACGCCGATGCTCAATCATGAAGGCAAGTTGATCGGGGACTTCACGATCGCCAGCGCCGGCGACGAACGTTTCATGGTCTGGGGATCCACGGCCGCGCAAATTTATCACATGCGCTGGTTCGAGCGCCATCTGCCCACTGATGGAACTGTACGTCTGCGGCGCTTCGGGCAGGAGCTTGTCGGTCTGTCCATCGCTGGACCTCAGTCGCGCGCCTTGCTTGAAAAACTTGCTGACATCGATGTCTCGAACGAAGCGTTCCGGTTCATGGATTATCGCGAAATGGATGTCGCGGGCTGCCCCTGCAAGGTCAACCGGATCAGCTATACCGGCGATCTCGGATACGAGATCTGGATGGAGCCGGCCTATGAACGGACGGTTTACCTGGCGATCAAGGACGCCGGCGCGGAATTCGGCATCGCCGATTTCGGCATGCGGGCGTTGTCGTCCATGCGGTTGGAGAAAAACTTCCCGACGTGGTTTGCCGAACTCAGGCCGATCTATGGCCCATATGAAGGCGCTATGGAGCGTTTTGTGAAACTGTCCAAAAACGACTTTATTGGGGTGGGTAAGGCGGCGGAGGAACACGAAAAGGGCCCGAAGGCGCGACGCGTCAGTTTTGTGATCGAGGCGGACGACACGGATGTGATGGGCGACGAACCCGTGTGGGCCAGGGTTGGCGACGTCGATCATGGTCTGGTCAGTCCGCCGCACGGCTATGGCGCGCCCCGATTCGATGAGTCTGGCGCGGAGATGCCGAAAATACATCCCCAAAGGGATGGGGAATGGCGCGTTGTAGGATGGGTCACCTCGGGCGGATATGGTCACTATGTCGACATGTCGCTCGCTCAAGGCTACGTTCCGGCCGCCATGGCCGATATCGAGGAAAAAGGCGTTTTCGAGATCGAGATTCTCGGCAAACGACGCCCGGCCCGTATTCTCACCAAACCGCCTTTCGACCCGCAGGGCGAACGCATGCGCGGGTGAGTGAAGCCCGTCCGCACAACAGCGCGATTGCCTATTACCAATCGCTGATATATTCATCGCCCGGTAAATTTGCCGTTTGCGGCGGATCATTGATTATGAGCAAGGCGCGCTGAACCGACGTACGGCGGCCGGGATATATTCATGAATGTCAATCAAACCGTGCCGGGGTCGGGCGTCGATCTCGCTCTGGCAAAGCGCAATGCACTGATTCTCGCTGCCTCTAACGCCTTTCTCGGCGCCGGCGCGCCTATCGCCGTATCGCTGGGAGGTCTGGCTGGCGACTACATGCTGGGCGAAGACAAGTCGCTGGCGACCGCTCCGGTCACCGGCTTTACACTCGGTGTGGCGGTCGGCGCCCTGCCGGCGGCCTGGCTGATGCGGCTGATCGGGCGTCGGCTGGGTTTCATGGGCGGGGCATGCCTCAACGGCCTTGGCGGCGCTGTCGCGACCATTGCGCTGTTTCAGTCCAGTTTCTGGTTGTTCGCCTTCGGTCTCCTGATTATCGGGATGGGCAACTCCTTCATCCAGCAGTACCGATTTGCCGCGACCGACAATGCGCCGGACAGATTCAAGGGGCAGGCGATCTCCTGGGTTCTCATGGGGGGCGTCATCTCCGCCGTCATTGGACCGCAGCTGGTGATTTTCACTCGCGATTTCTTCGCTCCGGTTATGTTTGCAGGCGCCTATGCTTCCATTTTGGGACTTGCAGCGATTGGCGTCGTTATCCTCTCAATGCTTCGGATCAAGGAGAACACGGTCCTGCTCGAACACCGCTCGGAGACCCCTGAGCGGCCGCTTATGCAGATCCTGCTCCAGCAAAAGTTCCTCACGGCGCTCGCCTGCGGCGTCTGCTCCTATGCGATGATGTCCTTCATGATGACCGGCGCGCCGCTCGCCATGGTCGGATGCGGGTTTTCAACCGACATGGCGGCGCTTGGCATCCAGTGGCATGTGCTCGCCATGTTCGCGCCAAGCTTCTTTACCGGCAAGCTTATCGCCCGTTTCGGATATGCGCCGATCATCGCCAGCGGCCTTGTGATTCTGATCGCCTGCGCCGTCATCGCGGGCATGGGCATCGAACTCTGGAATTTCTGGGGCGCGCTCGTCCTGCTGGGCGTCGGCTGGAACTTCGGCTTCATCGGCGCGACGACCATGGTCAGCACCACATACCGGCCTGCGGAAAAGAACAAGGTGCAAGGCGTCCATGACGTCATTCTTTTCGGAACTGTCGCATTCGCTTCGCTGATGTCGGGCCGCGTCCTGAACTCCTTCGGCTGGGATGCGATCAGCCAGGTTCTGTGGCCAGCGGCGCTTCTCTGCCTGCTGCTGCTGGCCTTGCAGGTTAGAAGCGATCGAAAAAACCGCGAGATTGCGGGCTGATATATGTGCCTTTCGTCGGAAAGCACGAGAGATTCGCCACTGAAAGCTTGACGACCGCCCGCGCTGTCGCCAAACATCCGCCCGATAGAGCGGCCCGCGACCAATTGTCATACGGCCGTCTGTTTCAACTGCCGGAGGGAGTGTGAGCCGGCAAACTGGAGGAATTGGCATTGACACTATTATTGGCCGTTATCGCCTGTGGCCTGCTTTCGATCGTATTCGCCATTTGGGCGACGCGATCGGTTTTGGCTGCGGATCAGGGCAACGCGCGCATGCAGGAAATTGCCGGCGCAATCAGGGAAGGCGCGCAAGCCTATCTCGCCCGTCAGTATACAACGATAGCGATCGTGGGGGTCGTCGTCTTCATCATTGCGTGGATCCTGCTGTCGGGATATGCGGCGATCGGCTTTCTGATCGGCGCTGTTCTGTCCGGAGCCGCGGGCTTCATCGGCATGCATGTCTCGGTCCGCGCCAACGTGCGCACGGCGCAGGCGGCGTCCAACAGCCTTGCCGAAGGTCTTGATATCGCCTTCAAGTCGGGCGCCATCACGGGCATGCTCGTGGCTGGCCTCGCTCTGCTGGGCGTTGCGATCTACTATTATTATATGACCTACATCGCCGGATTCGCCATTGGCGACCGCACGGTGATCGATGCGCTGGTGGCGCTTGGTTTCGGCGCGTCCCTGATTTCAATCTTCGCGCGTCTCGGCGGCGGCATCTTCACCAAGGGCGCTGACGTCGGCGGCGATCTCGTCGGCAAGGTCGAAGCTGGAATTCCGGAGGACGATCCACGCAACCCGGCCACGATCGCCGACAATGTCGGCGACAATGTCGGAGACTGCGCCGGCATGGCCGCCGACCTCTTCGAAACCTATGCGGTTTCGGTGGTGGCGACCATGGTGCTCGGCGCAATCTTCTTTACCGGCTCGGCGGTGCTCGCGGATATCATGATCTATCCGCTCGCCATCTGCGGGACCTGCATCATCACGTCGATCGTCGGCGTGTTCTTCGTCCGTCTGGGATCGAACGGCTCGATCATGGGCGCCCTCTACAAGGGGCTGTTTGTAACGGGCATTCTTTCGATTGTCGGGCTTGCCATCGCAACCCAGCTTACCATCGGATGGGGCCAGGTTGGCGATGCAGCGTTCACCGGGTTCGATCTTTTCGTCTGCGGCATCGTGGGCCTCATCGTGACCGGTCTGATCGTCTGGATCACCGAATATTACACCGGAACGAACAAGCGTCCGGTGAATTCGATTTCCCAGGCTTCCGTCACCGGTCATGGCACCAACGTCATCCAGGGGCTTGCTGTCTCGCTTGAGGCGACGGCGCTGCCGGCAATCGTGATCATCGCCGGCATCATCGCCACCTATCAGCTCGGCGGCCTTTTCGGCACCGGCATCGCGGTCACCGCAATGCTCGGCATCGCCGGCATGATCGTTGCGCTCGACGCCTTCGGTCCGGTGACCGACAATGCCGGCGGTATCGCGGAAATGGCCGGGTTGCCGTCTGAAGTCCGCAAATCGACGGACGCGCTCGACGCGGTCGGCAACACGACGAAAGCCGTAACCAAGGGTTATGCTATCGGTTCAGCCGGACTGGGAGCCCTGGTGCTGTTCGCAGCCTATTCGAACGACCTCGAGTTCTTCGTGAACAATTCGGAGTCGTTTCCGTATTTCGCGGATGTCGGAACCATCTCTTTCAGCCTGTCCAACCCTTATGTCGTGGCCGGTCTGATCTTCGGCGGTCTGATCCCGTATCTGTTCGGCGGCATCGCCATGACGGCGGTGGGTCGCGCAGGCGGCACGGTGGTGCAGGAAGTGCGTCGTCAGTTCCGTGAGAAGCCTGGAATCCTGGAAGGCACCGAGCGTCCCGACTATGCGCGGGCGGTCGACATGCTGACCAAGTCTGCGATCAAGGAAATGATCATTCCTTCGCTGCTGCCGGTGCTGGCGCCGCTCGTGGTCTATTTCGGCGTATTGCTGATTTCAGGCTCGAAAGCGTCTGCCTTTGCGGCGCTCGGCGCATCGCTTCTCGGTGTGATCGTCAACGGCCTGTTCGTCGCTATTTCGATGACGTCCGGCGGCGGCGCGTGGGACAACGCCAAGAAGTCCTTCGAGGACGGCTTCGTCGACGCTGACGGCGTTCGTCACGAAAAGGGCGGCGAAGCCCACAAGGCGTCGGTGACGGGCGATACGGTTGGCGATCCCTACAAGGACACCGCTGGTCCGGCCGTCAATCCGGCGATCAAGATCACCAACATCATGGCGCTGCTGCTGCTTGCGATCCTCGCTCATTCGGGCATGTGATCAAACGCAACCATTTCGCATCAATGAAAAACCCGCGGTTCGAAAGAGCCGCGGGTTTTGTTTGGTCTGACGGTCTGGCGATTGTTGAGCCGACTGTTGCGAAATGCTGTTGGTCTTATCCGCCGAACAGCCCTCTTGTCGCGGCCTCCTTGCCGCCGCCGCTGACAGAAGACAGGACGCGCGTCAGGAAGGTTTCTTCCCTGCCGCCCGTCGGCGTCGTGCGGCTGATCGTGTCGAAAACTTTGCCGTCTTCAAGCGTATAGTTGGCAAGCCGGGTCACTGTCCCGTCCTCCTCGTTGAAATAAACAGCGAGAATGGACTGGTCCACCAGCCGCGGCTTCAGGAATTCGGCCCGTTTGACCTTCTTCTGGGAGATATAGTAGTAGGCTTCGCCGCCGTAGTCGCCCTCAACGGTCGGGGTGCCCAGCGACAGAAGAACCTGCTCCTTGCTGGAGCCGGGAGGGACGAGTTCCAGCGTCTGTTGCTCCAGAACGTAACCATGCGTCAGTTCTTCGGTCATCGAGCAGCCCGAAAGGGCCACGGCCGAAAGTCCGACAGCGACGGTCGTGCAGTAAAAATATTCTTTCGTTCGGTTGAAAACACGCCGTGTCAACAGCATCTCCATCTGACAGTCTGGCTGAGTTGCTTTTCCCGAATGCTTCGGTAAACCACGATCGCAAGCGATGCAACAGGCCAATATGAACGCGCCTCATGCTTTGCAGCAATCCAGCGCCGAAATTATGGCGCGCAAAGGCAAACACATGATATTCGGCTATTTTAGCAGAAACCGCAAAAATCAGGAAATCGTTCGTTCAATTTACGGTCAACTGACCGGAGTGGCGCGCGACCCGTCCTACTACATCCACATGAATGTCCCGGATACCGTGATGGGGCGCTATGAGATGATCAGCATCATGATGATTCTCTTTCTGCGCCGAACGGGTCAGGCTTCGACGCCCGTCCAGGAACTGGCGCAGGATGTTGTCGACAGCTTCTTCGCCGAGATCGACCATTCGATCAGGGAGCTTGGCGTTGGCGACAACAGCGTGCCGAAACGCATGAAAAAGCTCGCCCGCATGTTCTACGGGCGCGCGGAAGCCTATCGCGCGGCTCTCGATGCAGGAGACGCCGCCGCGCTGGCTGAGGCGTTAAGGCGCAATATTCATCCCGGCCTCGCGGGCGAGGCCGCGGCGGAGTCGGGCGCGGATATGAGTGCGCTCGCGGAAGCGGTGCTGCGTCTCGAGGAAGAGTTCTCCGGTCGCGGGGAGGCGGGCATCCTGTCCGGGGATATCCTGCAGCGCCCGGCTGAATCGGTTTAACAGGAAGTGGTCGCAAATGTCTGACAAGAAGTCCGAAATATTCTCCTGGCCGGTCAATGTCGGCCATATCTCCAAAAATCCGGTGACGGTTCACATCGAGGCCGATGAACGTCAGCGTGAGGCGCTGGCGCGACGCTGGAACATTCCGGCGGTGGAATCGGTTGAGGGCGATTTCGACCTGTCCCGCTGGAAGCGCGACGGCGTGCGCGTGAAGGGCCGGGTGAAGGCGTCGCTGATTCAGAATTGCGTCGTGACGCTGGAGCCGGTGCATGAGACCGTAGACGAAGACGTGGAGGCGCTATTCGTTCCGGAAGGCTCAAGGCTCGCCCGTGTGGACATGGACGAGACGGGAGAGATGGTGGTCGATGCGGAAGGGCCGGACATGCCCGAGACTTTCACTGGCGAAAGCGTCGACATCGCCGCCATATGCGAGGAGTTTATAGTGTTGGCAATCAATCCTTATCCGCGTAAAGAGGGCGCGGCTTTCACGCCACCTTCTGATGACGCCCCCGATGAGAGTGAGAAAGTTTCTCCCTTTGCAGGATTGAAGGGCTGGAGCGGAACGAAACAGTAGAGCGTTTGGTCTCAGTGTAATTTACCCGCGACAGGTGGCGGAAATGCCGGAAAAACACGACAAACCGGTTGTATCAACTTGGAAAGAGTCTATTTATGGCGCCCTGTGAAAAGCTTCAGTAACAGATCATGCGTATCAAGACCCCAATACTGTCCGGATATGGCGTCAGAACTAGATTGCCGCGACCAGAAAAAGAATAAGAGGGAAAATCTAGTTTGATCACCATTTCCGTGGACGTGATGGGCGGTGATTTCGGGCCGGAGGTAGCCATACCGGGTCTGGCGAAGTCACTGGACCGGCATCCCGAACTGAAATTCCTTCTCTACGGTGAGGAGGACAAGTGCACGGCTCTGATCGCCGAGCACCCGAAGCTCGCGGCGGCAAGCACGTTTCATCACTGCGACATTTCGGTGCGCATGGACGACAAGCCCAGCAAGGCGTTGCGCCAGGGGCGCTGGCGCTCATCCATGTGGCGTAGCATTGAGGCAGTCAAGAACGGCGAGGCGAATGTCTGCGTGTCTGCGGGAAACACCGGCGCGCTGATGGCGATGTCGAGGTTTTGCCTCAGAACCATGGCGAATATCGAACGTCCGGCGATCGCGGCCATCTGGCCAACCCTGCGCGGCGAGAGCATCGTGCTCGATGTCGGCGCGACGGTGGGCGCGGACGCCCAGCAACTGACCGACTATGCGATGATGGGCGCCGCCATGGCGCGCGCGCTCTTCGAGATCGACCGGCCATCCGTGGGTCTGCTCAACGTCGGCGTCGAGGAGGTCAAGGGTCTGGAAGAGGTCAAGGAAGCGGGTCGCATCCTCAAGGCGAGCGAGCTTCCGGGTATGTATTATCACGGTTTCGTCGAAGGCGACGATCTTGGCAAGGGAACGGTCGATGTCGTCGTCACAGAAGGTTTTGCGGGCAATATCGCTCTGAAGACCGCGGAAGGCACGGCGCGGCAGATTGCAGAATATCTGCGCGCCGCCATGGGCCGCACAATCCTTGCCCGTCTCGGCTATGTTCTGGCGAAAAGCGCCTTCGACAGGCTTCGAGAGAAGATGGACCCGCGCCGGGTCAATGGCGGCGTCTTTTTGGGGCTGAACGGCATCGTCATCAAGAGTCACGGCGGGACGGACGCGGACGGCTTCGCAGCCGCTGTCGATGTTGCGCACGATATGGCGCGAAACGATCTGATATCGAAAATCGAAAATGATCTAAAACTCTACCACGCGAAACAGACGATTGGCAGCGTGCAGGCGGCAGTGAGTCAGGGGTAACGATGATCCGAACAGTGGTGCGGGGTTACGGGTCTTGCCTTCCCGAAAAGGCAGTGACCAACAAGGATCTGGAAAGCCTCGTTGAGACGTCGGACGAATGGATTGTCCAGCGCACGGGCATCCGCCAGCGTTATGTCGCAGGCGAGGGCGAGACGACCTGTTCTCTGGGCGCAGGCGCAGCGCGGGCCGCGCTGAAAAACGCCGGTTTCGAGCCGCAGGATATCGACCTGATCATTGTGGCGACGTCGACGCCAGACAACACCTTTCCGGCCGCAGCCGTCGATATTCAGAATCGCCTCGGGATTACGCAGGGCGCAGCCTTCGACGTGCAGGCCGTGTGCTCAGGCTTCGTTTTCGCTCTTACGACGGCCGACGCCTATCTGCGCACGGGGCTTGCCAAACGCGCTTTGGTGATCGGCGCCGAAACGTTCTCGCGGATTCTCGACTGGACGGATCGCACAACCTGCGTGTTGTTCGGAGACGGCGCCGGGGCCTTGGTGGTAGAGGCGGTTGAATCCGCCGGAACGCTCGACGACCGGGGCGTCCTTGCAAGCAAGCTGCGGTCCGACGGATGTCACAAGAACAAGCTCTACGTTGACGGCGGTCCATCCTCGACACAGACAGTCGGGCATCTGCGCATGCAGGGGCGTGAAGTCTTCAAACATGCTGTCGGAATGATAACCGATGTGATCGAATCCGTCTTCGACGCAACAGGCATGAACGCAGACGATATCGACTGGTTCGTGCCGCATCAGGCCAACAAGCGAATTATCGACGCGTCTGCGCGCAAACTCGGTATTGACCCCGACAAGGTCGTCATAACCGTCGATAGCTATGGAAACACATCGGCGGCGTCCATTCCGCTGGCGCTTTGCGATGCGCTGGACGCGGGTCGGATCAAGCAGGGCGACGTCGTGCTCCTTGAAGCGATGGGCGGCGGATTTACCTGGGGGGCGGTGTTGGTTCGCTGGTAGGCGACCACCGTAATTTGATGTTTTGCAACCCTTTTCGGTTGCTGGCGGGGAAAATCACGGCTTGACCGGTCCAGAATACGTCAATAGTGTCTAAGCGCTGCAAAATAATCATTTGATAAGCATTCGGGGACGGCGAAACATAAATGAGCGGGAAAACGGTCACCAGGGCGGATCTTGCGGAAGCAGTGTTCCGAAAGGTTGGACTGTCGCGTACAGAATCCGCGTCTCTCGTCGAAATGGTAATCGACGAGATCTGCAACGCCATTGTCAGGGGTGAAAGCGTCAAGCTCTCTTCCTTCGCCACATTCCAGATTAGGGACAAGAACGAGCGGATCGGTCGCAATCCGAAGACGGGCGAGGAAGTGCCTATTTCGCCGCGCCGGGTCATGACGTTCAAGGCCTCCAATGTGCTCAAGCAGCGCGTTCTCGATGCGCACCTGAAACGCAAGAAGAGCGGATAGGGCCAGGGCCCGCAGCTGAGTACGTTCTTTTTACTTGAAAAATCCACAATTTAGCGGTGCAATCAGCGCAAGCCGAGTCGGCCCGCGCTCTAGGCGTCATTTCGATTGCCGGAATGCTCCGACCGGCGACTGTGACCCAACAGGAGGTCGGTGAAATGGACAAGAGCCCTGACGCTTTCCGAACCATCAGCGAAGTCGCTGACGAACTGGATCTGCCGCAGCATGTTCTCCGTTTTTGGGAGACCCGTTTCAACCAGATAAAGCCCATGAAACGCGGCGGCGGTCGTCGATACTATCGGCCGGACGACGTCGAGCTTCTGAAGGGCATCCGCCATCTTCTTTATGATCAGGGCTTCACAATCAAGGGCGTGCAGAAGCTGCTCAAGCAGAACGGATCTCGCTTTGCGATTTCCATCGGCGCAGGAGAGGTTACAGCGGCCGAGGCTCTGTCAGCCTTTGACAAGACGCAGGCGCCTGAACCCGAACAAACGCCGAAGGCGCGCGAGGATACGGGCTTCGAGGATGACCGGCTGGTCGGCCAGGCCAGGGTTCCGAAGGGCAAGAGGCTGTTCGGCTTCGGCGGCGGCAAGGAAGGCGAGAGCAACGGCGAGCCCGATCTTGCGGCTGATGACAAGGCGTTGCTGCAGGAAACGCTCTACGAATTGCTGGAATGCAAGCGCATTTTGGATCAGGCGCGGTAGGTCCGGAGTTGCGTCTTGCGCCGTGCAAGATGGAATGCGCGATCAGACGGCCGATCCCTGTTACGTGTCAGGTTTTCCGTTTATCCCGGATTCCGCCTTTGCCGCATCCGACGCCGCGTCGTCCGGCGGCCTTGGCTGGAAAGCGTATTGTTTGCGATAGGCGGCGTAGTCGGTCGTCTTGGGCTCAGATTCAGGCTCCGGATCCAGCTCCGGTTTTTCAGCCGGTTTTTCCTCCACGCGGCGCGCCCTTGAGGCCGGCTTTGCCCTGTCGATGCGGCGCTGGGCGTCCGCCAGTACGCGCAGATGGTTTTCAATCAGGATCAGGCAGGCGAGGAGACCGCCGCCCAGCGATGCAGCCAGGAAACCGGCAGAGAAACCGATCAGGCCGCCGACCCAAGGCTCAACCTGCATGACCGGCGCCTGCACATAGCCGTACACTGTGCCGGCGACGATACAGGCCGCCGCCAGGATGCGGATGATGCCCGAAAGAAAATCGACCAGAAGATGCAGCATTGCGTGGGCTTGCTCCCGAAAGTCCCGCAAGATTATCACATATGGTGATTTTGTCCTGTTCAGATGAACAGGGCGTTACCGCGGCTGCATCACGGATTGTTTTCAGATGGAAGTGGAAAACGGGTGATGTCGAACCGTTCGATTTCCTTGAGATACTCAATGAAGCCGTCCGCCTGGTGTATGGCGGTGGCCTTGCCCTTTTCGGCGGTGGCGGCCGACGCGTCGCCGACGACTCCGGCGGAACTCAGGTCCGATGCGATCCATCCGTAGGAGGTCGGTCCTGTCGGCATCAGTCGGTCATCGGGCGCTATGTCTTCCGCCGTCGAGCGAAAGTTTTCCGCCTTCGCCATGTCGACGAGGTCGGGCTGGAAATGGAGCATCAGCGAGGTTTCGACGTCGCCGCCGTGAATACCGTAGGCGCGCTCGTGGTCCGAATACATGCCTTCCGGATGGCCCAAGCCCCCCCATTGGCACTTGGCGACCAGCATGCCGGCGCGCACGCGCAGTTCGCGCGCCACGATGCCGATAATGTCGAGATTGCCGCCGTGGGAATTGACGATCACCATCTTGCGCACGCCGGCCCGCGCAACGGAAAGGCCGATCTCGGTCCACATGCCAATCACAAGCTCAGCCGGCAGGGTCAACGTTCCAGGCGCGTGCAGATGCTCGTTCGATTTGCCGACTGCCTGAACCGGCAGAATGCGGACGTCGAGCACTTCCGGAGCGCGTTCGCTCATCGTCTCCAGCATGCCTTGGTTGATCATCGTGTCGACGCCGACCGGAAGGTGCGGACCATGCTGCTCGATCGCCGCTGTCGGCAGAATCGCGATCGTTTTTTGAGGAT
The DNA here is from genome assembly GCA_024343425.1 of Rhizobiaceae bacterium MnEN-MB40S. Taxonomy (GTDB): domain Bacteria; phylum Pseudomonadota; class Alphaproteobacteria; order Rhizobiales; family Rhizobiaceae; genus Flavimaribacter. Next base: position 279,088 of record BRLC01000002.1, on the reverse strand, counting down.
CGATGTCTCTGTATTCGGTTGTCTTGTAGGCGGCCCAAAGGTGCTGATCTTTCATGCCTGGTCTCTCCGGTTTGCCGTCAGATTTGCAATTGCTCTTTTGACCTTTTCAAGATGCCGTGCGCGGCTTTCTGAAGTCGAACTGTCCATGCTGTAATGGGCTGCGAAAGATTTGCGGACGCGTGGATGGCAAAGCAGGCCGATGCCGCGCAATATCGTCTTCCGGCCCGGCGCCCCGATGAAAAATGTCAGCCACCATGACGCCCCGCAGGTCGTATAGACGGCGAGCCGCCGAACGTTGCGCAGCAGAGGCTTGATGTCTCCGCCATCCGGCATTTCGAAAGCTACCCCGGGAAGCAGAATTCGCTCCATCCAGCCCTTCAGCATGGCGGGATGCCCGTACCACCACGTCGGATAGACAAATATGAGCGTGTCGCACCATGCGAGTGCTTCGGCGTGCCGCGCGATATCGTCGCTTCTGCCTTCCGTTGCTTCGTAGCTGGACCACTCGCTTTCAGACAGCACCGGCTGGAAGGCTTCCCCATAAAGGTCGATCACCCGCAATTCTGCGCCGATCTTCCGGAGGTGGCCGGTCACGACATCGCGCACGGCGGACGTAAAACTGCCTTCGTGCGGGTGGCAATAGACCACCAGTGTGTTCATCGAACTAAAACCGCTCCATTTCGGTCTTCACGCGCTCCACGAAGCCGGCCCGCTTCTCCTCGTCGGCGCGGTTCATGTCATAGAGAGCAAGATAACGCGTCTTGACTTGCGGGTGCATGACAAAGCGCAATGGCCGGGTTACGACCTTTCGCGGCGGGTCGCCGGAAAGGAAGGCGCGCATCCTGCTGCCGCCATAGGTGGTGACGGCCGCAAGCTTGCGAATATTGGTCAGATTGGGCACCACCTTCTCGTCGACAAGCTTGAAGGAAATCCCGGGCAGGAACACCCGGTCGAAGAATCCCTTGAGAATGGCGGGGTAGCCGAAGTTCCAGACGGGAAAGACGAGAACCAGCGCTTCGGCCGCCTGCAGCCGTTCGACATATTCGGCCACCGGACCGGTGTTGATATCTTCTTCATGGTAGTTGCGCCGCTCTTCGGTGGTCAGAACCGGTGAAAAGCCTTCGGCGTTCAAGTCGCAATCATCGATTGCCCATCCACGCGCCGACAGTGTTTCAACCACTGTGGTGTGCAGCGAGGACGAGAAGCTCTCGGGGACGGGGTGTGCGAACAGGACCAGGGTGCGCATTCAGCCAGCCTTCCGCATTCCGGAGTAATCATACATCGTCTCGTAGCTCCAGTCGGGCTTGTCCCAGGCAATCATCTTTCCCGGGTTGAGCAAGCCCTTCGGATCGGCTTCACGCTTGAAGTCGAGCTGGCGCGCATCGGCCATCTGGCGACCGCCTTCCTCGAGCGTGTAGCGATGCGGATTGAAGATCATGCAGCCCAGGTCTTCGTGAATGCGGATGATCTCGTCCAGGCGCTCCTCGGTGGTGAAGCGCACGATGGGCAGTCCGGCGAAATGGATCTTGCCGGTGCCGCGAATGGCTTCAAGATGCTGCGGGACTTCGTCGCCAAAGATTTTCCTGATTTCCGCAACCTTTTCCAGGTGATCGGGAAAGCCGTAGCGGACCTGCAGATAGGTGATGGTCGGATCGAATTTGAGACCGCGCAGGGTTGTATGGTTCCAGGCGTACTCGAAAATATGACCAGGATTACGCGCCCAGTCATTGTCGTCCGAGCGGTAGATGATCTCTGCGCTCCGGACGCGTTTGGTGAAGGTTTCGAATGCGTCGATCGACTGCGGAGCAACCATTAGCATGACGAGGTTCTGCTCGCGCCGGATATAGGGTTTGAAGCGCTGGAAATAATCGTAGGGGATCGGCGCTTCGATGGGCGTCGCCAGTTTCAGCAATACGCCGTCCTCGTTGGCAAGGTCGTCGGCGTATTTCGCGCCGTCCATGAAGTCGTCGAATGCGACGGTGACGTCGACCCATTCATAGGCCGGAGCAAGCGGCATTTCGAGCTCGGTGATGATGCCATTGGTGCCATAGGCGTGGGAGACGCGGGCGAGTTCCTCGCCGGTGAATTCGTGGACCTGTGGCTCTTCCTCCATCGTCACGACCCGCAACCGGATGATGTTGCCGAGATCGCGCAGCGATCCCCAGCGCACCGAACCGACGCCGCCGGATCCGCCGGCGATGAAGCCGCCGATGGTGGCGGTCGCCCAGGTCGATGAAAACATTCGGATTTCCTGACCCGAGTCCGCGATGCAGGCGGCATCCAGGTCCTTGAGCAAACAGCCCGGCTCCACGATCACGCGGCCCGGCTGCACTTCCTTGACCTTGGCCATGTTCTTCATGTGCATGACGCAACCGCCGGAGAAGGGCATTGCTTGGCCATAATTGCCGGTTCCGGCGCCGCGCGTTGTTACCGGGCAGTCATGTTCGTAGCAGACTTTGAGAACCTCGATGACTTCGGCCTCGTTGCATGGCGAGACGACGAAATCACCAACGACATGATCGAGCCGCGTTTTCAGGACCGGAGAATACCAGAAAAAATCCCGGCTCTTGTTCTTGATGGTCACCGGGTTGTCGTCGATTTCCAGATGGGAGAGCTTCTCCTTGGCTGCGGCTACGTTCGGCGTCATGAATCCTCCATGAGGTGGTCGAGTTCCCGGTAATCGGGCAATCTTCTGTCGATCGATTTTCCGTCGCGCACGACAATGCGGTCAGACTGGGGGCGGGCGAAGAGTTCTGTCCAGTCCCTTGCATTGCAGATCACCAGATCGGCCGGGTCGCCGGGTTTGAGCGTCTGGCTCGAGAACCCGCATACTTCGGACGGCGTGGCGCTGAAAGAGCGGATCCAGTCCGGATCGGAATGGTCGAGCTGGGCGATGCGGGTTGCTTCGCGCAGCACCTCCATCATGTCCAGATCGCCATAGGCGTAGAACGGGTCGCGCGTATTGTCGGAGGCGAAGGCAACCGGAATTCCGCGGGATTTCATTTCGTGCACCAGCGTAACGCCGCGCCAGCGCGGCGTGCGGCCGCGCTGGCGCGACTGCAAATACATATTACACATCGGAAGCGACACGACAGAGATGCCTGCCTCGGCCATCAGGTCCATGGTCCGGTCGGCGTAGTCTTCCTCCTGAACAGCCAGCGAACAGCAGTGTCCGACGACGATTGGAGCGTCGAATTTCATCTCGATCGCCGTCTCCGCAATAGAGCGCAACGTCCGCACGGCCGGATCACCCGTTTCGTCGACATGGAAATCGACGACCAGATCACGGTCGGCGGCGGTTCGGAAGAAGAATTCCAGGCGTTTCTTGAGATCGGGAACAGGGAATGTGACAGTGCCGAGTACGCCGCCGCTGTTCACGACCCGATCGGCCGTTTCAACAAACGGACTGTCCGGCTCGACGGCTTCAATCGTCAGCAGGCAGCTTGCTTGGAGCTCGATGCGGTCCTTCCAATCTTCCCTGACCTCGCGGAAAACCGGCCAGGAGATCGCGTCCTGCGGCGCGAGGCTGTCGATGTGTGTGCGAACTGCGCGCGTTCCGTGGGCAAAGGCGCAGCGCAGCGCGAAATCCATGCGTGCGCGGACGTCCTCCGCCGACCAGTTCGCTTCTCTGTCGGCGCCTACAGTCGTCAGGGCGCCCATGAACGTACCGTCTGGATTGCTTGCGCGGCGCCAGATATGCCCCTTGTCGAGATGCGTATGCATGTCGGTGAAAGCCGGAAGGACGATCGACCCGCCCATGTCGATCTCCGGGCCATTCGCTCCGGAGGCGATCTTTCCGTCGGCAATTGCGAGGTCAACAGGAATAAAGTCGCCATCGGCGCCGCTGAGCCCGGATGGCGTGACGCAGTTCGTCAGCGTAAAGGCGCCGCCTGCGGGCAGTGTCCTGAAATCCATCTCAACTTTCCCGCTTTATTGCGCTTTCATGCCATTTCCGCAGCAGGAGATGACTCACCAGGCTCAAAACCGCATAGATCATGACGCCCGTTCCTGCGATCAGGATCAGGCCTGCGAACATGCGGGGAATGTTCAGCCGGTAGCCGGCCTCCAGAATACGGAAGGCGAGCCCGGAGCCGATGCCGCCGGTTCCGGCGACGAATTCTGCGACCACCGAACCGATCAGCGCCAGACCGCCTGCGATCCGCAGGCCGCCGAGAAAATAGGGCAGGGCGGAAGGAAGCTGCAGATAAAGTAGCCGCTGCCAGCGACTGGCCCCGTAAATGCTGAAAAGGTCGCGCAAATTGTGATCGGCGCTCTTGAGGCCCAGGGTCGTATTCGACAACACCGGAAAGAATGCGACAATCCAGGCGCAGATCAGCAGGCCTACGAGCTTGTTTTCGACATAGATGAAGATCAGCGGCGCGATCGCCACGATCGGCGTCACCTGCAGAACGACGGCGTATGGATAAAACGACATTTCCACGAGACGCGATTGATTGAACAAGATCGCAAGCCCGGCGCCGCCGATGACGGCGACCAGCAGGGCGAGCAGTGTGATCTGCAGGGTGACCATCAGGGCGTCGAGCAGGATCGCCCTGTCCTGAATGAGCGTCTGGAAGACAAGGCCTGGTCCGGGCAGGATGTAGTGCGGGATCTCGTTGATCCTGATGATCCAGTCCCAGGCGAGAATTCCGACGGCGAACACGAGGACGGGAAGAATCCATTTGCCTACGCGATTGCGCAATTCCCTGCGCGCACTTGCGCGTTCCTCCTCGTCGACGAAGGAGGCTGCGGGATCTTGGGCGAGGTCGCTCATTGCCGCGGTCCTTCCTGGGCTTCTTTCAGCGCCTGAGACGCAGCGCGGCAATAGGCGGCGTAGTCGTTGGACGTCCTGAATTCTTCTTCCCGCGGGTAGGGCTTGTCCACCTGGAGTTCCTGCATGACCCGGCCGGGTCGCGCCGCCATGATGACGATCCGGTCGGACAGGAACACGCTCTCGAAGACCGAATGCGTGACGAAGACCACCGTACAGTCAATCTTCGCTTTCATCTGCAGCAGGTCGTTGTTGAGTTTGAAACGCGTGATCTCGTCGAGAGCGGCGAACGGTTCGTCCATGAGGACGAGCTTTGGCTTGGTCACCATGGCGCGCGCAATGGACACGCGCATCTTCATGCCGCCGGAGAGTTCCCGGGGATAGGCGTGTTCGAAGCCCGCAAGACCGACGAGTTCCAAAGCCTCGTGAATGTCGTCCCTGACCTTCGCAAAAGACACGCCCTTGAGCCGCATCGGCAGCCAGACATTCTTTTCGACGGTCGCCCATGGCATCAGCGTCGGTTCCTGGAACACGACGCTCAGGGATTCGCCCTGGCGTCCGTCTTCCCACCGGATGAAGCCGTTCGTTGGTTGCATCAGACCCGCTATCAGTCTAAGCGCCGTCGACTTGCCACAGCCCGAGGGGCCGAGCAGGCTGATGAAATCGCCCTCGCAGATATCAAGCGACATGTTCTGGAGCGCGACCACGTCGCGCCCGAAAACCTTGTCGACTTTGTGAAGTGTGAGGAGCTTGTCGCGCGACGCTGTTTGGTTGGTCGCTGAAACCTGAATTTCCATAATTTCTGTCCAGTGGACAACGGGCGGATTTGATCCGCCCGTTGAGGCCAGAGTTTATGTGAGTAAGTCTAGTGTCAGTCTTTCTTGAGGTCCATGCCGACGCCGTCGCCGACGAACTGGGCGTCAAACGTCGCTTCCCAGTCGATGTCTCCGCCAACGACGCCGACTTCAACCATCTTGTCATAGAAGTCCTTAACCTTCTCGGGAGTGATGACGCCGATGCCCATTTCCAGAGAGTCGCCGCTGTCGACAATGCCGTATTCTTTCATCTTTTCGACGGCGTAGGCGATCTTGTCATCGGTCATTTCCGGATTGTCGGCCTTGATCAACTCGTCAGCGCCGGAGCGGTCGCCATAGAGGTAGGTGTACCAGCCCTTGATCGAACCGTCGACGAAGCACTTGACGACTTCCGGCTTGTTCTTGATCGTGTCGGCCATGGTTTCGATCGTCGTGGCGTAGGTCGAGTAGCCGGCGTCGGCGATCAGGAACACGCCCGGCGTGAATCCGGCTTCCTTCTCAACAAGGTAGGGTTCTGAAGAGAGATAGCCCTGCATGCCTTTCTTCGAATCGGCGATGAAAGGCGCGGGGTTGAACGTGTACGGCTCGCGCTGTTCTGCGGTGAAGCCATAGGCTGCGATCATCCACTGATAGTAGCTCTGGAACCCGTTGTCGCCGATCAGCAGCGTCAGGTTTTTCAGATCTTCCCATTTCTCGGCTTCCCCGGGATGTGCAAGGATAACCTGCGGATGCTTCTGGAAGATCGCGGCGACGGCGACCACCGGAATGTTCTGCTCCACGGCGGAGAATGCCTGCAGCATGTCGCCGCCCATATGAAACTGCAGCTTCCCGGCAAGCATCAACGCCCGGTTGTTGACCTGGGGTCCGCCCGGAACGATCTCGACTTCCAGCCCGCATGCCTCATAAGTGCCGTCAGCGACGGACTGGTAGAAGCCGCCGTGCTCGGCCTGGGCCAGCCAGTTCGTTCCGAATGCGACTTTCTCAAGCGCGAAAGCCGAAGTCGATGCAGTAAGCGCCGCGATGCCGGCCGCCAGGAATACGGTTTTCATGAAAACTCTCCATGTTTCTCTATCGATCCGACGCCAGACTTGGCATGAGCATATGGATTGTCAACGAATTTCTGATTAAAATATATTCAATAGAATTTTGAGATTAATTACTATGCAAAAACACCTCGTAATGCGCAAATATTGTTCATCGTTGCCGCATTGAGAGGCAGAAACAGGGATAGAAGACCATGAGAGCTTTGAAGCCGAAACAGATTGCTCCCCCTTTCGCGCATTATTCCCATGGCGTGGAGGCGCCGCCGGGAAGTCGCATTGTCCGAACTTCCGGGCAACTTGGGCTGCGAGACGACGGCGTCGTGCCGGACGATGTGCGATCACAGGCCGAGATCTGTTTTGCCAATATCGACGCCATTCTGGCCGAGGCCGGGATGGATCGAAGCTGCATTTTGCATGTCACGGCTTATGTTACCGACCGCGCATGGATGCAGGGTTACATGCAGGCGCGCGACGCCTATGTGGCCGGGATTGAGCCTCCGCCGGCTTCAACGCTGATCATCGTCAGCGGCTTCACGCGAGAGGAATTCAAGGTTGAAATCGAGGTGATGGCCGCAGCGGAATAGTTTGTCCGTAGATGCGCATTCTCAACCTGCGAGATTATCGAATAATACAACCATAAATTTAGCTGTTTCTGTCACGCAATTAACGTTCCGGACAGGCGCTGTTCATCTGCGGTCCTCCATATTCAGGTTGTCGAGCAATCCAACGGGAGATGACAGATGAATATCTTCAAGAGCAATCGCAGCGCAGACCACGTCGAAGCCGGCCTGATCGCACGCGATCATCGCGCGAGGTGGTTCAAACGCAGCTTCGCATCTTGCAAGGACGCCTACAGCAAACGACGCGGCGAAAGGCGGCCCAACCCGCTGATGATGCGTGGTCTGCACATCAGCTGAAATACGGAAAATGTTGACTAGCCCCCAACGGCGCCGGATGACAAGAAGTCCGGCGCCTGTTCGGTATCTACTGGGCGTGTTTCTCCACCATTCTGGCGGTCTTGACTGTCCTGCCGACAACACTGGATTTGTTCGCAGGCCGAGTGACGTAGCGCACGAAGGCGTTGACCGCCTGGTCGACTGTCCTTGCCTTGCGAAACTGCGGAAAACGGTTGGCTTCACCGATGATAAGCGCGATGTTGCTGTCAGCGGAGGTCAGCGTGCCGACGCTGTGACCGCGGCCGAGACCGCCCCTTTTGTTGAGCTGAAACAGACCGTAGCATCCACACCCCCGGTTGACCGCCTTCGGATTCAGCGTGGATTCGCGAATGGCGACAGAGACGGCGGCGATCTGATGTTGTCGGCCATACCCCGCCTTGGCGAAGCCGCCCGCGATCTTGTTGGCGATCGAGACCTGAGATTTGTTGTAGCCTTTCAGCGTATTGAACTGAACCCGGTTTGGCTTGAATGCGATCGGAAAGACTGACGCTGCGCCGTCATTCGCAACGGCCTGGGCCAAAGGTGTGGCGGTGGAGATCGCGCAAAGCGCCGCGACGACGAGACCGGCGGCCCTGACGCCGGTAAAACGATGTTTCTTCATTGTGGGGGATACTAACCTGCTGGCCGCAATCGGTGGTTTGACGAAGGCGCGGGATCTCACCCGGCCGTTACTGATCGCTCGCGGTTAGGCAGGGTTTGGGGCGAAAAAGTGTCGAGATACTCAAGTCATGTTTCAATTAATTACAATATTGATACCGAGTAACATAGCGTTTTGTACGACTTTCACTTCCGGATATTTCAAGGAATGCGTGTGAAATCGCACATTATCCTGAATAAATAGAACTATATTTCTTCAATGCGCTCGGATCGGAATGAACAACACGGCTGGTCTGAGAACGGGCGTAGCGCAGGCAAGCCGGCGGCAATGGCGGAGTGGACGATGCCCAAGATCAGCTACGACGACTACCTGCGGATAGCGCGCAATCCCGATGTCAGCGACGAAGAGCTTCTTCGCTATTCCACGGTCAGGCGCGGGGAGGGCGCCTTCAGTATTGTTGTGGAGCCCGACCCGGAGATGGTCGAGATGTCCGCGGAAGACGTGGAACTCGAAAACGCCATGCAGATGGGAAACGGCCTTGCGCGTTACCGTCGGCAGGCACATTTCCGCACCCGAAAGGCTCTGGGGTCGTCGCTGCCGGTTCTGGTTTCCGAATGCGACAGCTGGGGCCAGTTCCCGCTGCTTATCAAGGAGATCATCGATCAGCTCTACGACGACTTTCTTGTATGGTCCGTCGGCGCCGCCGGAGATACGGCGCAGAACATGGTCTTCGGGCCGCAGCAACCCGGCAGGACGGAATACATGCTTGCGCTGCGCCAGCAGAAGCAGGCGGTGAAGGGGTTCATCTTCTCGGCGGCGGGAAACGATATTATCGGCGAGGATACGGTTACGGGCGAGGCAGTGCTTCTGAACATACTAACGCCCTTCAACGGCGACCCGGACGACGTCGAAGGCCATATCAACCACTCGCTGCTGCGCGACAAGCTGGATTTTCTAAGGCAGGCCTATTCGACGGTGATCGAGAACGTCCGCAAGGAGCCCGGTTTCAGCAGATTGCCGATCTTCATTCACGGCTACGACTATGTTTTCCCCTATCCCTGGGGGAGCAGCGATCCGCGAAATCCGGCCTATGCGGACAACAATGAATGGCTTGGCGCGCCCCTGGACGCGCGAGGCATCATGCATCCCGCCTTGCGCAGGGGCGTCTGCGCCTATCTTATCGACCGGCTTTACGAGATGCTGGAGGAATTTGCCGGAGATTCGAGCCAGACCCAGGTCTGGCTGGTGGACTGCCGCGGCGCCATGCCGGACGTGTCCGACTGGAACGACGAAATCCATGGAACGAGCGCCGGATTTGCGAAAGTGGCGAGCCGCTTTCGGCCCGTGATCGCACAGGCGCTCGCATCGGTCTGATCAACCTGGCAAATACAGTGCGCCCGCCGGAGGCTCCGCCGGGCGTATGTTTGTTTGGTCTTGCGGCCGATATCAGTTGGTCTCCTGGGTTACTTCCTCAACCTGACCTTCATTCGATACAAGGCAACGCCACGGCGTCTGCTCGGCGCCCACGCCAACTGTCACGATGGAATTCGCTTCCGAATATTCCGCGCCGATAACGTCGGTTTCGGTGGCTGAGGCCTCCATCTGAACTGCATCGAGACACGCGTCCACGGCGACGTCGGGAACGTTCGAGGCCATTTCTGCGTCAGAGGAAATCGACCCCGTCACAGTGCTGTCGGACGCGCCCGGTTCGGTCGTTTCCATGGCCGATGTCGTCTCGCTTGTTGCGGGCTGGTCGGTTGAACTGGTCTCCGTCTCGCCGGAGTCCGAGCAAGCCGCCAGTCCGAGCAGCAGCGACGCGAAGGTAATTGTTGCGACATTTCTCATTGGATCACCCTTTCGGTTATACGCACTTCAAACTTCCGTACGACCGAAGGGTTCCGCAATTCTGGGGCGATTTGATGCCTGGTATGATCACCTATGGTATGCGTCTTAAACATAGTGAGAACGCCCTTATGACAACTGCATAAGACTTTGGAAATAAATCCCGATGCAAGTACCTGCGCACACAAGTACAAGTCGATTCGACTCGGCTTGGCGTAAAAAGGAACCGAACGATGACCATACGGGCGCGACTTGGCGGCAGATACAGCCGGTTCGAACACGGCTTTGGCTGCGTTTGTCACTCGCCGGAATTCCTGTGGATCAATGACAGGCTCTTCGAGGGGCTTTCCCGGCGCTCGGCGCTGAAGGGAATCATCGCTTCGTTGGCCGCCGCGTCGTTCACTCCGCCGCTGGCCGCGGCGCAACCGGATTCTCGTCCTCTCCTCTTTACCGATGTGCGGGTTTTCGACGGCCATTCGGACGCATTGTTGGAAGGCGTGAACATTCTTGTCTCTGGCAATAGAATTGAGGCGCTGGTGCCGGCGGGAGAGGCGGTTGGCGATGCGCGCGTCATCAGCGGCGGCGGGCGCGTGATGATGCCGGGACTGATCGATGCCCATTGGCACTCGATCATGGCGGCCATCCCGCAGGTTGTCGCGGTGACCGCCGACATCGCCTATGTCCACTACGTCGCCGGTGACGAGGCCGGACGCACTTTGATGCGCGGCTTTACCACCATCAGGGATGTCGGCGGCCCGTCTTTTGCGCTGAAACGCGCGATCGACGAGCAGATTGTTATGGGGCCGCGCATTTTTCCGTCTGGTGCGATGATTTCACAGACCTCCGGTCATGGTGATTTCCGGTTCCGCAACGAGATACCCCGTAGCGCGCAATCTGGCCTGAGCGCTGCGGAGGCTGCCGGCATTTCCGCGATCGCCGACGGAGATGCGGAAGTGTTGCGCCGGACACGTGAGCAGCTCGCGCTCGGCGCGAGTCAGATCAAGATCATGGTGGGCGGCGGCGTTTCGTCGTTGTTCGATCCGATCGATTCCACCCAGTTGCGGCCGGAAGAGATCCGGGCCGCCGTTGACGCCGCCGCCGACTGGGGCACCTATGTGTGCAGCCATGTCTATACATCAAAGGGTATAAACCGGGCGATCGACAACGGCGTCAGGAGCATAGAGCACGGTCAACTCGCCGACGAGGACACTGTGCGCCGTATGGCCGATACTGGCGTCTGGTGGAGCTTGCAGCCTTTTCTTGCCGACGAGGACGCCAATCCAAAGCAGTTGCCCGAGCAAAGAGAGCAGCAGAAGATGATCGCGGAAGGGACGATGCAGCCTTTGAACTCGGACAGAAATACAAGGCCAATATGGCCTGGGGCACTGATATCCTGTTTGACCCCGCAAAGACCTCCACCCAGGGCAAGCAACTGGCGAAGATTTCCCGATGGTTTTCCAACGCCGACGTTCTCAAAATGGGCACTAGCCGAAACGCAGAACTGCTTGGTCTTTCAGGCCCCAGAAATCCCTATCCAGGCAAGCTGGGCGTGATCGAGGCCGGAGCCCTGGCGGACCTTCTGATCGTTGACGGAAACCCTCTGGATGACATCAATCTGATCGCTGATCCCGAAAGAAACTTCCTGATGATCATGAAGGACGGCAGGATTTACAAGGACGCAATGTCTGCTTGACGCTCAAGCCGGCTGCGCCTCCTGCATTTCGCGGACGCTCTTGAGAACGTAGCGCCTGGGCAGAAGCGGCGCGATCCACATCATGATCTTGCGCTTGCGCGTCACGCCGGCAAAGACGTTGAGGTCGCCGCGCAGCATGGCCTCGTAACCGGTCAGGGCGACGTCGGCCGCCGGCGTCGTCCGGTTGAACAGGGATGTCTTGTCCATCCCGGCTGTTTTCGCGAACTCGCTTGCGGTCGCGCCCGGCAAAAGGGTCGTCACGGTTACGGACGTGTCGCTGATTTCCTCGGCGATAGCGTTGCCCAGATACATGACGAAGGCCTTCGTCGCGAAATAGGTCGCCTGCAGGGGGCCTGGCGTCAGGGCCGCGGTGGATGCGACATTCAGAATGCGTCCGGTATTGCGCGCGACGAAGCCGGGCAGGAAAAGCCGGGTCAGCGCTGCAAGCGCCACGACATTGACCTGTATCATGGAGCGATTGTCTTCCCAGTCGAGCTCGTGGAACTTGCCGCGATGGCCAAACCCCGCATTGTTGATGAGGATGGAAAGGTCGATGTTTTCGGCCGTCACCCGGTCGAATATGCGCTGTGGCGCGGCCTCGTCATTAAGATCCTCCGCCAGAACGAGCACTTTCGCGCCATGCCGGGATTCGAGTTCTTCCTTCAGGACGTTCAGTTTATCCGCGCGACGGGCGACGAGAACGAGATCTCCGCCGCGGCTCGCATGCAGCCGGGCCATTTCCTTGCCAATGCCGCTGGACGCGCCAGTGATCAGTGCCGTGTTCTTCATTGCAGGAATCCTTGAGGTGATCAGAAAGCGAATTTACATTCGGTTTTGACATGGCGCGCATTCGCTGTCAATAAAACCGAACATGAATTCTGTTTTGGTGTGGTCATGACCGAAAACCGCTGGATATCGGAACTTCACTGGCGCCGTGCCGGCCAGCAGTCGCGCAGTGAACGCACGCAGTCGGCTTTGCTCGACGCGGCGGAGGCGCTGATTTTCGAAAAAGGCACGGAGGCCACGTCGATCGCCGACATCGCCGCAAAGGCGGGATTTTCGGTGGGCGCCGTCTATCACCATTTCAAGGACAAGAAAGCGTTGTTCCTGGCGCTTTTCGACCGAATGACCGACGCCTACGAGGCGCTCAACGCCAAAGCCTCGGATCCCGAAATCTGGCGCGGCGCCACCGTGCTCGATCTTTTCCGCGGCTATATGGAAATTACCCTGAACGCCGCGCGGGAGGATCCCGCGGCGAAGGCGGCCGTATCCGCGGTTGTCGCGGACTATCCCGAGCTTGCCGCGCACTATGCCGAAATACAGGGCAATTCCCGCCGTGCGCTCCTGAAACTTGTGCTTGCCCGTCGGGAGGAAATCGGCGTTGCCGACGCCGATGAGGCGGCTGCATTTGCGATCGACCAGATATCGGCCATGCTCAGGTCGCGAATCGATCCCGCCCAACGCCCTGCTGCGCTACAGCCGATCGACGATGAGACGTTCATGCGCAACGCTCTGAGAATGATCGCTGCGTGTCTGGATTTGCAGCCGGTAGGGTGACCGGAACCGGAAGGGGGGATGGGATCCGGTTCCGGTGGCGCAACCCGGCCTGACGCCGGGTAGCGCTGTTCAAGACCGTGTTACGCGGCCTTCTTGTTGAGCTTGTCTTCGGCGAGCCGGGTAAGCTTGGCGTCGGCGCTCTTTTCTTCCTCGATATTGTCACGCAACGGATTGATTGCGTCTTCGTAGCCGAGAAGCTTCGCCCAGGTGAGCAGCGTGCCGTAGCGCGTGATCTCATAGTGTTCGACCGCCTGCGCGGCGGCGATCAAAGCAGCGTCCAGCGTTTCCGAGTCCTCGATCTCCTCGATCAGTTCCTCGGCTTCCTCGATGATGCCTTCTATCGCCGGGCATTCTTCGGAGGAGGGTTCCTTGCCGATGAGTTTGAACACCGTCTTCAAGCGTTCAATCTGTCCCTCGGTTTCCGCGCGATGGTCCTTGAACAGCTTTCCAAGCGAAGCGTTGGTGCTCTTCTCGATCATCGTCGGCAGCTTCTTGTGAATGAAGTTCTCCGCGAAATACACATCCTGAAGCGTGTGCTCAAACAGGTCTTCCAGGTTCTTGAGAGCCATGCTGTGGTTCCTTTCCCTTTGAGGTTTGTAGTCCTGGCCTGAAGAATGCGGGAACGGGGTTTTTGTTCCACGAAAGAGAGAGGAGAAATCGCTGGAAGGATTGCAACCAGAAGGCGTTTTGTGAAAAGCTTGAAATCGCATTCAGCTGAAGGACCTTGGATATGGGGCTCGATTGTGTGCCTTTGGGCGCTGCGAAACCGGAATTCAGGGACGAATAGGAGAGCATCATGATCGATCTCTACCGCAACCCGGATATTTCGGATCAAGTGCAGGCAAGGTTGTTTGAAATTTCGATAGAACCCGGCGAGACGATAGGCGCGCCAATTGTCGGGACGCATACGGAGGCCGACGCCTGGGCGCTGCAAAACAAATCGGCCGACAGCGATCTCCCGGATGCAGAGTTCCTTGAGGAACACAAGTGTTACAGGGTTTTCGCGCTCCTCGGCCCTTCGGACGGCATATCAAATTACTCGAACGCCGGAGCGTATGATGGTGTTGATCGCTGTTCCTTTCGCGGTTCATTTCTCGAAGACTGTGAGGACATCATCGGGAGCGACCTTCTGAAAAGGGCCTGGACAGATGTTATGCGGCCTGATGAGGCGGAAGACTACGGGAAGCAGTTGCTGGAAGCTGCGGAACAGTTTCGCAATTTCGGCGAACGGCGCCAATTATCTTCAGGGTTTTTGGCCAAATTGTTCGGCCGGCGGAGACGGGCGCAAATTGCGGACATGCCGGATGAAGAAAAACTGGAGATAATCGAATCAGCCGGAAAATGGTATCGATACTGGGGAGAGCGCGGACATCCGATATGGGCTTTTTACTAGGCCCCTTTGCAATGCGGCCATGACTGACCGATTGATAGCCATTTTGTCGATAGTAATTCGGCATCCCAGCTTGGAAGTGGGCGCATGAGTTCTGCGTTTTGCTCGGAACTGTCGTTTTTGGGTTGCGCCGGATGCGCGGACTATATATGGGTTTGCGCGGTTCGGAGCGTAGCGCAGCCCGGTAGCGCACTTGACTGGGGGTCAAGGGGTCGTGGGTTCGAATCCCGCCGCTCCGACCAAAAATTCCAATAAAATCAATAACTTGTAGAGGCAGTTCGAGTGGCGGCTATTTTCCGGCAGCCGCATGGTAGTCCATGGAAAATCCTTGGTTTCCCGGTGATTGCCTGAAACTGGACTGGAGCGGTATGTCCCGCGTCTCCGATACCCTGCGTCACAGCGAAATCGTTTTGACGGTCTCAAAGGTGCAGACATCGCGTCTGCGCGCGTGCGGTTTCCAGGCGCAACTCGCTTTCGATGTTTGGATTGATCCGTCTGACGAAGGAGAGACGGCCGGTCTCTTCGTCAAAGGTTTTCAAAAAGTCGGTGTTCTTCATGTCTATTTGGCGGCTGCATAAATGCCGGGACAAAGTTTCGTGCCGGACACCTGTCTTGCGACCTGGACCTCAGGCCCTTTGAACGTCGTCTTGAATTGTCGTCGTTCGATATGACCCGGCTTTTCTTGTCGACCCGACACGGCATGCGCTTGACGCCGCCTTTGCCCCGGACCTAGATTTCCTTTCGAAGCGCACTGAGAGGCGTTTCGGGAGGAAATTGCGATGACTTCGATCAAGCTCTTTCGGGGCCGGTTCGGCCATGTCTCTGTGCTTAACGTCGCCAGCGATCTGGTGACGCACGCTCATCCGGAAGCCCATATCATCATCTGGCTCGAAGGCGCAGCCGGCACAATGACAATTGGCGGCGAGACCGTGTTGCCTGGACCCGGCGTCGCCGCCGGCGTCAATTCCCTTATTCCGCACAGCCATGCCTTTTCCAACGCCGAATGTCCGGGAGTTTTCCTTGCCTTCTACATCAACCCCGAATGGGCGGAGCGCCAATACGGTTTGGCGGACGGAGCGCCGCTGTTCACCAAGTCCACGATTGAATTGGACGACTGGCTCTACCTCGACGCGGTTCATCTCGAACGGCGTCTGCGCATCGATGCTCCCGAAGACGACGGCGTTGAAAGCGAGATCACGAAGCTGATTGACAAGGTGGTCGCCGCCGCCCGGTGCGCGCGTAACCGGACGCGATGGGCAAGCGATCCTGTGGCCGCCCATGATTTCCGCGTCCGCAAGGCGGTCGAACTGATGAAAGCGAACATCTGCGAGCGCATCTGCTTCGATGATGTCGCGCGAAAGGTCGGCATGTCGCGGGCGCACTTTTTCGCCCTCTTCAAGGAACAGACCCGGCTGACGCCGAATGTGTATTGGAACATGCTGCGCATGGAAGAGGCGCGGCGCCAGTTGCAGAGTTCGCCGGATCCGCTCATTTCGGTCGCCTGCAATCTTGGATTCACGACGCAAGGCAATTTTTCCCGGTTTTTCAGGGATCACGTAGGTGTTCCACCAATCCAGTACCGCGAGGCGGCGCGCAGCCAACACTAGTGGAGCTAATTTGACATTTGATCCCCGCAAGACGCGAACTCGTCTTCAAATGTCAAATTTGAAGCTCCACTAGAAATATAATCTGGCTAGCGGTCCTGAAGATTCCAACATTTGCCGCAGGACGAGCAGCATAAGGATGCTATGTCGGAACCGGACCACTAGTTTAGAGCGGTTCGATTTTCCGACTGATTGATAAGGCGCGAAGACGCATTGATAAGCGCGGCAATTCTGGCGCGCTATGGTTTTGCCAATATGAATTCATGAGGGCAAGAATCCATGGCAACAATCACTGTCTCCAGCATCATCGATGCGCCGGTCGAAAAGGTCTGGGCGCGCATCCGGGATTTCAACGGATTGCCCGAATGGCATCCGCGCATGGTGGAGAGCCACATCGAAGATGGAAAATCCGCTACGGAAATCGGCTGCGTGCGCAACTTCACGCTGGCGAGCGGTCCGAAGCTGCGTGAACAACTGACCGCCTTCTCGGACGACGACTATCTGGTGAGCTATTCGATCCTCGAAACGCCCCAGCCGATCACCAACCACAGCGCCACGCTGCAATTGCGCAGGGTCACCGACGGCGATCGGACCTTCGCCGAATGGACGGCCACTTTCGACGCGCCCGAGGAGGAGGCAGACAAGGTGGCGGCAGGAATGGGGGCCAACGTCTTCCAGGGCGGGTTCAACGCGTTGCAGGACCATTTCACCGGCAAATCCTGATCTCTCGGAAGGGCGCCACATGTCGCTTGCTGTTCAGACATACTCATCGGTTCGGGACGCGTCCGACGCACTGAAGCCAGACGGAATATGCTATCTCGGCGGCGGTACGCTGGTGGTGCGGGCGGTCAACGAGGGCGACGTTTCCATCACGGGATATGTGCGCTCAACGGCCCCGACGCTACAGACCATCGACATAACCGAAGGCAGGGCGACCATCGGCGCTTCGGTGACAATGGCGGCCGTTCTGGGCAACGCCGGTCTTGCCGGTCTCCATCCCGTTGCGAAAGCCGTCGGAGGCCCGACCGTTCGCAACATGGCGACGGTCGGCGGCAATCTGTTTGCGCCGGCGCCCTATGGCGATTTCACCGTCGGGCTGCTGGCGCTGGAAGCAACGGTCCATGGCGCTGACGGTGAATCGCCGATCGAAGACTTTCTTGCCGGCCGGGATGACAGGCGTAAGCGCGGCATCGTCACGGCGGTGAGCCTTGATGTTCCGTCCGCTGGTGTTCTGCGATTTCTGAAGGTTTCGCGGGTGAAGCCCAGGGGTGTTTCCGTCGTGACGATCGCCGCCGCATTGGCGCTGGATGACGCAAACAAGGTCAAGTCCGCCCGGATTGCGCTCGGCTGCATGGCGGACCGTCCGATACGCGCCCAAGCCGCCGAACAGGCGCTGATCGGTTGCAAATTGGAGAAGGACGATATCCGCAATGCAGTTGCGGTTATCGGAGAGGGAACGAACCCGATTACCGATCCGGTCGCCAGCGCCTGGTATCGCAGCGAGGTATTGCCGGTGCATTTCAGTCGACTTTTGCTCGGCTGAGAAAACAAGAGGTGTTCGGCGGATTGATTGCCGGAGCACGAGGAGGAGAAATGGCCAGAGTTCCCGTTCAGTTCACGCTCAACGGCCAGGAGAGGGCCGAGTTCGTTGAAAGCGGCGTCACGTTGCTGCATGCCTTGCGCGACACGATGGGCGACACGTCGCCGAAAGGCGGCTGTCAGCAAGGCGCATGCGGCGCCTGTTCCGTGATTGTCGATGGCGAACTGAGGCTGAGCTGCCTCACGCTGGCGGAAACATGCGAGGGCGCTTCCATCGAAACCGCCGCCGGTCTTGCCAGTGAAGGCGTCCTGCATCCATTGCAGCGCGCCATCGTCGACGGTTTCGCCGCCCAGTGCGGCTTTTGCACCCCTGGCATGATCATGGCTGCGAAAACCTTGCTCGACCATACGCCGAATCCGACCCGCGAAGACGTCATCGAGGCGATCTCCGGGAACATCTGCCGTTGCACCGGCTACGAGCCGATCATCCAGGCGGTGCTGAAAGCCGCGCGATCAAATTCCCAAAAGGCCGGTTGAGGATCGACGATGGAACTTCGAAAAGACTATTTCTCGGACGAACGCAACGACGATCTCAACGAGATCGGTCATTCGCGGACGCGTTCGGACACGCCGGGTCATGTCACAGGCAGGACGGCCTATTTCGCAGACCGGACGTTCCCCGGCCTGCTGCATCTCAAGATGATGCGCAGTCCGCATCATCACGCCAATATCCGATCCATCGATGTCTCCGAAGCGGAAAAACATCCGGGCGTCATCCGCGTGCTCACCGCCAAGGATGTCCCGCATAATCTTTACACGATCCTGATCCTCATCCAGGTCGGTCCGGAGGACGAAACGGTTCTCGCCGACAAGAAGGTGAGTTGGAAGGGCGAAGCGGTCGTGGCTGTGCTCGCCACAAGCGAGCGCGCCGCCCAGGAAGGGGCGGCGAAGGTCAAGGTGGAGTACGAGGTTCTGCCGGCCGTCTTCGACATGGAGGAAGCGCTCAAGCCGGATGCGCCGCTGGTCAACGAGCACCATCCGGGCAACTTTTATCTCTATGACAGCGGTGACCATCGCAAGGTCCGTTTCGGCGATGTGGAAGCAGGCTTCGCGATGGCCGACCACATTCTCGAGCAGACATATAATTCCTCGCCGATCGAGCAGGCGCCCCTTGAGACAACCGGGTGTATCGTCACGCCAGACGGGAACGACCGGTTCACCTGCTACACTGATACCCAGGCCATGTTCTTCACGCTGGACAACGCCTCGATCATTCTGCAGATGCCCGGCCACAAGCTGCACATGGTCGGCGGCACCGTAGGCGGAGGCTTCGGCGGGAAGGTCGATGTCATCGTCGAGCCGATCGCCATTCTCGCCGCGAAGTTGACCGGCAGACCGGTCTCGTTCATCTACAGCCGGGAGGAGGAGATGCAGATTTCCTCGCCACGCGCCGCCGAAAGGATCGTGATCAGGGACGGGGTGATGAATGACGGTCGCCTTGTCGCCCGGAAGGTCACCGGTTACACCGACGCCGGCGCCTATTCTCGCCATTCGCCCTACGGCGCCCAGAAGGGGGCCGCGCACTACCCAGGTCCCTACACAGTCGAAAATGTCTGGATCGACACCTACTGCGTCTACACCAACCGGACGCCGTCGAGCGCGATGCGCGGATTTGGCGTGACGATCGCCGATTTTGCCCTCGAAGTGCAGATGGACAAGCTTGCCCGGCTGATCGGCATGGATCCGCTGGAGTTCCGCTTCATCAACGCCTATCGCGACGGCGACATGAAAGCGCATCGACAGCCGACCGAGGGGGCGGCGCTGATCGAATGCATGCAGGAGGCTTCGCGCGTTGCCGACTGGCCGGTCGCCGATCGCTTTTACGAGATGTCCTCGCGGAGCAGGGAGGCGTGACATGGCTTTGAAACGGGGCCGCGGCGTTGCGGCCATCAACTATCCGACCGGCATGAACCTGGGAGGCGATCCGAGCCAGGCGCTGGTCCATTCCACGCCGACAGGCAGCTTCATGGTGACCCTGTCGAGCGTCGATCTGGGTCAGGGACTGAGACAGGTAATGTCGCAGATCTGCGCCGAAACGATTGGCGTGCCGACGGAAGCCGTGACGATCGATACGGCTGACACCGATACGGGACCGCACTGCATGGGAACGTTCGCATCGCGTGGAACCCACCGCATTGGCAACGCCATCGTGCAGGCGGCCCGCGAAGCCCGTGACGTCATGCTGGAAGTTGCGGCGGAAGAACTCGAAGTTGACGCCGGAGATCTCGAGACCGACGGGACAGGCAATATTCACGTAAAGGGCGCGCCCCAAAAGTCGATATCTGTTTTCGATACGGCGCTGGCAGCGCACTTCAAACACGGCAGATCGATATCGGGGCGCGGCATGTTCCTCGTCCCGCGGTCTTTTCCGGAAACAGAAACCGGCGCGATGAAACCTGCGACGTGCTACGCCCATGCCTGTGTCGTAGCGGACGTCGAGGTCGACGACGAAACTGGCGAAGTCTCGGTGCTATCCGTCAAGAACGTCTATGATGTCGGTCGCGCGCTGAACCCGAAGATGGTCGAGCAGCAGCTTGTCGGCGGGTCGTGGATGGGCATCAGCCACGCGCTTTTTGAAACGACCGAACCCTATTATCCGGATCGCGACAATGGCGGGACCGATTTCAACCAGTATCTCATGCCGGGGCCGGGGAATCTTGCGGACACCGAGACGATCGTTATCGAGCGTCCGGCGGCGGACGGTCCGTATGGCGCCAAGGGCGTTGGCGAAATGTGCGCCAATCCTCAGATTCCAGCGGTCGCGAACGCCATTTTCGATGCGGTCGGCGTTCGCGTCGACACCATGCCGATCACGCCGGAACGCGTATTGCGGGCCCTGAAGGCCCAGTCGCGAGAGGCGCCGGCAGGCTGATGGTTATTGCGGGTTCCGACGGCATGGAATCTCCGGATGAGGTCGCCAGGCAACTGTCAATACTGCACTACGTTGCCGATGACAGCCTGGCGACGGCCATCTTTCTCGCAATTCAGCTCGGCAAACCGCTTCTGATAGAAGGCCCTCCTGGCGTTGGAAAAACCGAAGCGGCAAAGGCGATGGCCGGGGCTCTCGGCCGCGAACTGATCCGGCTGCAGTGCTACGAAGGCATCGATGCAAGCCAGGCGCTGTATGAGTGGAACTACCAGCGCCAGTTGCTTGCCATTCGCCAGGCCGGCGACGCCGAAATTAATCTTTACGACGACCGCTTTCTCATCGCGCGGCCACTGCTGCAAGTTCTGAGATCACCCGAAAGCTGCGTGCTGCTCGTCGACGAAATCGATCGGTCCGACCACGAATTCGAGGCGCTGCTGCTCGAATTCCTGGCGGACTTTCAAATCTCCATTCCCGAACGCGGAACGATCCGGGCGGTCTCTCGACCCCTTGTGATCTTGACCTCCAACCGCACCCGGGAGTTGGCGGAAGCGCTGCGCCGGCGGTGCGTCTATCACTGGATCGACTATCCGGACGCCGAGCGCGAGGCGCAGATCATCATGCTTCGCAGCGGCGACGTGGCAAGGGCCACGGCGGCAGCCGTCGCCGCTGCGGTGCGCGATGTACGCGCGCGGCCGCTGGCCAAGCCGCCGGGTATCGCCGAGGCAGTCGACTGGGCCAACGCAGCGACGATACTTGAAAAAGGAGGTAGCCCATGGCCGATCGCATTGCGCCGCGCCGTGGGTCTGCTGATCAAGGACGAAGACGACCTTAGCGTGATCGAACCCGAGCTCGATGCCATTCTTGAAGGGGCGCTATCGTGACGCCGTCCGCCGCCTCGGACATGCCGCGGGCGGCCGCGCCTCTTCTCGGTTTCGCGCGGCTTCTTCGAAGTCATGGATTCGTGACGTCGTCGGAGCAGGCGACGACCTTCATGCAGGCGATCGCCCTTTTGGGTCCGAAATCGGTCGATCATATCCGCGAAGCTGCGTACGCCACTCTCGCGCCGCCGCCGGACAGGCGCGGCAAATTCGACATGCTCTTTCGCATGTGGCTGCATGGTGAGGAGCAGGTTCAGCAAGATAAAGACGGTGAGGACGAGGAAACCGCGGTCAAGGAAAACAGCGCCGGCCTGGAACAAGTGGCGCCTGAGCAAGGCGAAGCGGGCGGCGAGCATGCCTCGACCGAGGAACGACTGGCGCGACGTGAGTTTTCGCTCCGGACAGACAGTTTGCTCACCTTCCAGCGACAAATTGGTCAAGCCCTGCCGCAACGGCGCTCGTTCCGGACGGAGGTTGCCAAATCTCCCGGCGCGCTTGATCTGCATCGGTCGCTGCGATTCATTGTTCGCAGTGATGGTGATATCCCGTCACCTGTCTGGCGCAAGCGGCGCGAGGCGCCGCGCAGGCTTTTATTGCTGATCGATGTTTCCGGCTCGATGAAACGATATACACCCGGATATCTTGATGTGGCGCATGCGGCCGTTCAGGGGGCGGCGCGTGCCGAGGTTTTTACCTTCGGCACACGGCTGACCCGCCTGACAGCGGCATTGCGTATCCGCGAAAGGTCGATGGCGGTTGCAAGGGCTGCGTCGCTGGTTGACGACTGGGACGGCGGAACGCGCATCGGGCCATCGCTTCTCGCATTTCTGTCGATACCGCGTTTCGCCACTCTTGCGAATGGAGCTTGTGTCGTGATCCTTTCCGACGGTCTGGAGCGCGGCGATCCGGCGCCAATGGAACTCGCGATAAGCCGCTTGCGTGGCAGGGCCTGGCGCCTGACCTTCGTGACGCCTTTGGCCGGCGATCCGCGCTTTCGTCCCGAAACAGCTGCGATGAAGGCGATCCTTCCGTTGCTCGACGATCTCATAGACGGTTCGTCGGTGGCGAGCATAACCGGTTTTCTCTTGTCGCTGGCGCGATCCGCGACTGGTGCAAAAACCATCTGGCGGAGGGCTTCCTGATGCAGCCGATCATCGATTCTCATTTTCACATCTGGCGTCAGCAGGATCTGCCATGGCTGATCGGTCCCATGGTTCCGCGCATCTTCGGTCCGTATGATCCAATCCGGCGTGACTATCCAATCGAGGAGTTTCTGGCCGATCAGGAGGCGTCAGGAATTGAGAAAGCGGTTTACGTCCAGACCAACTGGGCGAAGGAGGACTTCGAAAAGGAAACTGCCTGGGTGCAGGAAACCGCGGACCGCACCGGCTGGCCGCACGCGATCGTAGGCTATGCGGACATGACGGTCGACGACGTGCGCCCGCAAATCGACCGGCTTGCGAAATATCCCCTTTTGCGTGGCGTCCGCATGCAGCTTCACTGGCACGAAAACCCAAACTATCGTTTTGCTGTCTCGGCCACGCAGGTATTGGAGCCGAATGTCAGGAAAAACGTGGCGTTTCTAAAGGACTACGGGCTTTCCTTCGACCTCCAGCTGTTCCCGGCGCAGATGGCCGATGGGGCGATGCTCGTCGAGGAAAATCCGGATGTGGATTTCATCCTGACCCACGTTGGAATGCTGACGGATACGGAGCCTGCAACAGTTGCTGCCTGGGAGGAGGGCTTGCGGCGCCTTGCGGCGCACCCGAATGTTTTCGCAAAACTCTCAGGCCTTGGCACATTTATCCATCGCAACGATCCGGAACTGATTGATTTCATCGTTTCCCGGGCGGTCGACATTTTCGGCGGCGATCGGCTGATGTTCGGTTCAAATTTTCCGATAGAGAAGCTCTGGACCGATCACAAGACCATGGTGGATTCCTACCGGCTTGCTGCTGACAAGCTGGACGAAAATGCGAAATCGTCCATCCTTCACGACACCGCAGCGCGGGTCTATCGTCCGGCATAGATGATCTCTGCTCAGGACTGTCTCGCCAGGCTCATCCCGTCCACGATGTGCCTGTATCCGTCCCGGTAGACCTGCTCGGGGCTGTCGGCGAGGTCGCGCCATACCTTGGTCGCTGCGGCAAGGTCTGCGAGCCCCCGGCCGAAAGCCTCGATCGTCAGCCATGAATCGTAACCGATCGCATTGATGGCGGAAAAAGTCTCCGGCCAGGGAATATTGCCTTTCCCGGGAACGCCCCTGTCGTTTTCGGAGATATGGATGTGCACGACGTCTGCGGCGTTGCGCGTCAGCGCGCCGATCGGGTCCTTCTCCTCGATATTGGCGTGGAACGTGTCGTACATGGCCTTGATGTTGGGATGATCGACCATGTGCAGGAACGAGCACAGATCGTCCATCGTGTTGACCAGGTAGCATTCGAAGCGGTTCAGCGCCTCCAGCCCAACCGTTACCCCGACCTTCGCGGCGTGCTCCGCCACCAGCTTCTGGCTTTCGACCGCGCGTGCAATTTCATCCGACGTGGGGCCTGCGCCGGAAAACTGACCAAGAACGGAATGCAGCGGTCCGGACACCGTGTTGGCGCCCAGGGCGGACGTGCAATCCAGAACCCAACGCATGTGATCGACAGCCGCGGTTCGCACGGCCTTCGAAGGCGAGATCAGGTCGAACCGCGGATCGCCGATAGCGCTGACGGCCGTTCGCTCCAGTTCCAGGCCGTCGAGCATTTTTCCAAGTTTCTCGTAGTCTGCCGGACTGCCTTCGAAAACGGGTATTTCGACTCCGTTGAACCCTGTTTCTCGAATGTCCTCCAGCAGGGTTTCATGCTCCGGCCCGACACGCGTCGTCCAGAGAAACATACACATTCCGATTTTCAAGAACCTGACCCTCCCGTTCGATTATTGGTAATACCAGATCGGGTTGAGCTTCGCCAGTCGCGAAAACGGATAACTTGCTGAGCTCACTGGTAAACAGCTGATACGTGTGGAATTGAAGGCCTTCTGCGATGTTATGTCACTTGACCACTTGTCTGAACTGCAGCAATCTGGTCTAACCAGAATTTGTTTTGTGGAATGATTTTAAACAGCACACGGTGCGGGAGGAGATTAATGCATCTGTCGACACACAACTGGATGCGCGCGGAACCATTGGAGACGACGGTGCGCCGCATCAAGCAGTATGGCTACGAATCCATCGAGATTTCCGGTGAGCCTGAACAGTATGACGTCAAGGAAACGCGCGCTCTGCTCAAGGATACCGGCATGCGCTGCTGGGGAGCGGTGACCCTGATGCTGGGTGAACGCAACCTGGCGGCTAAAGACGAGGGGCAGCGCGCGAAATCTGTGGACTACGTGAAGTCGGTCATCACCATGGTCTCGGAGCTGGATGGCGAGATCATAACGCTCGTGCCGGCGACCGTTGGCAAGGTCGTGCCCGATGGCACTCCCGAGGAGGAGTGGAACTGGCTGGTCGATGCGACGAAGGAATGTTTCGAGCATTCCCAGAAAAAAGGCGTCAAGATAGCGATCGAACCGCTGAACCGTTTCGAGACCTATGTCTTCAACCGCTGCGCACAGGCCTTGGCGCTCGCCGATGCGGTTAGCCCGGAATGCGGCGTCTGTCTCGACGCCTTCCATCTCAATATCGAAGAGAACGACATTTACGATGCGATCCGCCTGGCCGGAGACAGGCTGTTCGATTTCCATGTGGCCGACAACAATCGCTTCGCTGCAGGTCTGGGTCACCTCGACTGGCCGAAGATCGTGGGGACTCTCAAGGAAATTGGCTATGACGGCGCTCTCACCAACGAGTTCGTCGCCCCGGTCGATCGGACGCCGGCGACGATGTACCCCGATATGGTCGAGACCGATCCGGTCGATATTTCACCGGAGCAACTGAAGTTCATTCAGGACCACGGCTCCTCGCTTCTCACCGAGAAATTCTACGCGGATCAGATGCGGATCACCGCTGAAACACTGCTCCCGCTGATGAAGTGAGCGAATACAGACGGCTGAAGGAGATGCGATGCGGATAAAATCGGTCAATGCTCGGTGGGTGCGGATACCGATCGAGAAATCTCGTCAGCATGTCAGTGACTTCGGTCGTCTGCAGACATTCGACGCCGCCATCATCAGGATAGAAACCGAAGATGGCGTCGTCGGCTGGGGCGAAGGCAAGAACGCCGCAGGCAGCGCTGGTCAGTACGCTGCGCTCGTTCACCTCATCAACGAGGAATATGCCCCGGTTCTCATCGGCCGTGATGCGTCCGACATTACACCAATCTGGGAGAGCCTCTACAACGGCAGTCGGTGCGAAAGCGCCGCCGCCAGAGGGCATGTGATGCCTGAGTTGTCCCGTCGCGGACTGACGGTGGCGGCCATCAGCGCCATCGATATCGCCCTGTGGGATATTCGCGGCAAAGCGCTTGGAGCGCCGGTCTGGTCTCTGCTTGGCGGCCGATCCGCGGAAAGGCTGCCGGCCTATGCTTCAGGAGGTTGGGCCGACGCCGACGGCATAGGCGATCAGCTGAAAAGCTACATCGATTCCGGCGGGTTTGGCGCGGTCAAGATGCGGGTGGGCTCGATGGACGGGGCGCCATATGTCTCGGCAGAGCGCGTTCAGGCCGCCCGCAAGGCGATCGGACCAGCAATAGACCTGATGGTGGACGCCCACGGAACCTATACCGTCGCTGAGGCCAAACGGTTCGCCAATATGGTCGCCGACTGTGATCTCGCCTGGTTCGAGGAGCCGATCACCGGAGACGACCGTTTGGGCGTCTCGGAATTTCGCGCCACTACCCACATTCCGGTGGCGCTTGGTGAATCGGAGTGCACGCGTTTCGATTTCAGGGATCTGATCGTCTCGCGTGGGGTCGATATTCTCCAGCCGGATCCCGCATTTTGCGGCGGGATTACCGAAGCGATGCGCATCGCGACGCTGGCTTCCGCCTTCAATTTACGGCTGGCGCCGCATTTATGGGCTGGCGCGCCTGCATTTTTTGCGGGACTGCACGTTGTCGCAGCCGCGCCATCAGGGTTTATAGTGGAGTTCTCACTGGGTGCGAATCCGATGATTCACGATCTCTCCCGGGAAAAGGTGGTAGTCAAGGACGGAACGATTGCGGTTCCCGACAGGCCTGGCCTTGGCCTTGAGATCGACGAGGACGTCGTCTCCAGATTTACGGTCTGCTGATGGAGTGAATATGCAGGGACAGGAAATCCTTCCGGCGATAGCCGCCCACCTTCTGGACAGTGCGCGCGCCAATGGCGGCAAGGCTCCTTCCGAGAGAGATCTGGCGGAACATTTCTCGGTCAGCCGCGGCCAGGTCCGCGAAGCGCTGGCGATCCTGGAATCAATGCAGGTGATCGAACGCCGCGCCAAGTCCGGCATTTACGTCAATACCGACAAGTCCGGCTTCGAGGCGATGGCGTTTTTTGCGCGCGCCGGCATTCCGCTCGAGAATCGACAGATTTATGAAGCAGTAGAAGTTCGAAAGATCCACGAGATCAAGGCCGCGGAACTGGCGGCGGTTCGCGCCACAGAGGAGGATTTCGAGCGTTTGCAGGATGTGCTGGAGCGGTCCGAGCAACGGATCGCGGCCGGGGAGGGTATCGATGCGCTCGACCAGGAGTTTCACCTCCAGATCGTTCGCGCCACGCAAAACACGCTTTTTCTGAGCATCTGCACGTCATTCTATGAACTTGGTCGGCAAAGGCTTGAGGTGTATTTTCGCGATCCTGATCGCAATCGCAAATCGCATGAAGAACACAAGCAGATCTACGAGGCTCTTGTGAAACGGGACGCGGCTCTGACGTCCGCCCTTATGGTGTCGCATCTGCGGGGCGTCATGAGCTACTGGACCGAGCTGCTGGAACCGCACGCGCCCGGCTCCTGATATGCCCGCGCTATCGATTTTTTCCACGCACCCTCTGCACCCGCAGGTGACCGAAGCCCTTTCGGCGCTTGGCGACTACAAGGTGGCAAGCGCGCCGACGCCGGATGCCATTCTCGCCGAAAGCGGGGGCGCCGAACTGATCGTCGTCAGGGCGCCGATACCACCAAGCGTAATCGAAAGGGAAAAAGCGCTGCGCGCGCTCGTGCGCCACGGGGCCGGCCTCGACATGATCCCTGTCGATATCGCAACCCGGGCGGGCGTGCTGGTTGCAAATGTGCCGGGCGCCAACGCCGTCACGGTCGCCGAACACGCCATCTGGTCGGCGCTCGCGCTCCTCAGGCGCTATCCGGAGGTCAATCGCGACCTTTGCGACAACGGGTGGTCGGCAGGGCGCTCACATGCGGACGGTGGACGTGAATTGTCGGGAAAGACAATAGGCGTCCTCGGTATGGGGAATGTCGGGAGGCAAATCGCCCGCATCGCGCACAATGGTTTCTCTATGAAAGTGATCAGCCACACGCGCCGGCCGGACGGCATTCCGGACGAGGTGCAGGCTGTGTCGTTTTCCGAACTTTTGGAAACGTCCGATGTGCTGGTCCTGTGCTGTCCGCTGACCGATGCGACCAGAGGGCTGATCGACGCGCGCGCGCTTCAGTCGATGCGGCGGGGCGCAATCCTGATCAACGTCGCCCGCGGTCCGGTTGTGGTCGAGGAGGCGCTTCTAAAGGCTCTGGGGAGTGGACATCTCGGAGGTGCGGCAATTGACGTCTTCGACACGCAGCCACTGCCGCCTGGACATGCGTTTTTCGATCTTCCGAACGTGGTTCTCACGCCGCATATGGCCGGAATCACGGAAGAGAGCATGCTACGCATGGGTGAGGGCGTGGTGACTGAAGCACGGCTCATCGCCGAAGGCGAGTTGCCTGTTCAACTCGTCAATCCGGACGCTGTTGAACGATATCGCGAACGCTTCGCCTGACTACGCGACGGCCAGATTCTGGCCCGTCTCTGTATCGAAGGTCAGCACGCGATCCGGCTTCCAGCCAAAGCGGACCGTTTCATCCCGCTGTATATGCAACCCGGCGGGTACGGTTGCGTGAAGTCGCGTCTCGCCCATGTCGAGCGTGAGGATCTTTACGACGCCCTGGTCCTCAATGTCGAATATCTTCGCTTCGGCCGGAGCTCCCGATTCCAGTACGAGATTTTCTGGTCTGACGCCGAATGTCACCGTTGGACCGGCGCTTGCGGAGGAAGCGACTGGCAGGCTGAAACCATTCACTTCCGCCTTGCCATCCGAAAAGCGTCCTTCGATGAGGTTCATTGGCGGAGATCCGACAGAGCGCGCGACGAAGGTGTTGCGGGGGCGTTCGTAGATGTCGGAAGGAGAGCCGACCTGAACCAGTCGGCCGCTTCTGAGCACGCCGATCTTGTCGCCCATCGACATTGCCTCGACCTGATCGTGGGTAACGAACAGGAACGTGGCTCCGAGGTCCTGGTGGAGCTTCTTCAACTCGACCCGCAACGACTCGCGCAATTTCGCGTCCAGGGCGGAAAGAGGTTCGTCCATCAGAAACACGCGCGGATCTCGAACGATGGCGCGTCCGATGGAGACGCGCTGCATCTCGCCGCCGGACAGCCGCTCGACCTTGCGATCAAGCAGATGGGTTATCTGTAGCGTATTGGCCGCGCGTTCCACGCGCCGCGCAATTTCGTCATCCTTCATCTTCCGGACTTTCGGCCGCAATGGAAATTCCAGGTTTCCGCGCACCGACAGTCGGGGATAGAGGGAATATTGCTGAAGGACGAGCGCAACGTCGCGCTCCGCTGCGGTCTTGCCCACCACATCGGCATCGCCAATGATCACCCGGCCGGAGTCCGGTTTCTCCAGCCCCGCGATGACCCTGAGCGCCGTCGTCTTGCCGGCGCCGGTGCGGCCGAGCAGGACGAAGAACTCGCCGTCCTCGACCGTGAGGCTCAATTCCTTCAGCG
Source organism: Rhizobiaceae bacterium MnEN-MB40S (assembly GCA_024343425.1). Taxonomy (GTDB): domain Bacteria; phylum Pseudomonadota; class Alphaproteobacteria; order Rhizobiales; family Rhizobiaceae; genus Flavimaribacter. The sequence goes on along the minus strand of BRLC01000002.1, from coordinate 249,569 downwards.
CGCGGGTGCCGCCGAAACGTTTTGAAACATTTTCGAGTTCGACCCGCGCCATCAGACTTCCTTTCTCAGTGACTGACCATTGCCGGCGTCGAAGAAATGCGCTCGATGATGATCCAGTGAAACCCACATCCGCTCGCCTTCGCCGCGGGCGAAACCTGACTCGCATCGCGCGCGCAGCGTTTCGTCGCCAATTCTGATGTCGACGATGTCATGGCTGCCGAGCGGCTCGACATTGGTCGTCTCGGTCTCAACGAAACCTTCTCCGCCATTGTGCGACAGGATGATTGCTTCCGGTCGGATGCCGAGTTTCGCGGGCGCTCCGTTCAAATGAGAGACCACCGCGGAGGGAACGCGAAAGCCTTCCGATTTGCCGATGCGGAGCAGAGCGTCTGTTCCGGAGCCCTCGACCGATACATCGGTGATGTTCATCACGGGTGATCCCACGAATTGCGCCACGAAAAGATTGGCCGGGTGCAGGTATACCTGCTCGGGCGAATCGACCTGCTGCAGCACGCCGTCATGCATCACGACGATCCGGTCTGCGAGCGACATTGCTTCGACCTGGTCATGGGTCACGTAGACGCTGGTGGAATTGCGGGCAATGTGCAGCCGCTTGATCTCCGCGCGCATCTGCTCGCGCAACTTGGCGTCGAGAGCGCCGATGGGTTCGTCCATCAGAAGCGCTTTCGGTCGGCGGACGAGCGCCCGGCCGATTGCTACCCGCTGCATGTCTCCACCTGAAAGGGCCGACGGCCGTTTCGACAAAAGGCGCTCGATGCCAAGAACTTTCGCAACCTCTTTCACTTCCTTGTCGCGGTCGGACTGTGGAATCCTGACCGCACGCAAAGGAAATGCGATGTTCTCGTAAACCGTCATGTGAGGATAGAGCGAGAACGACTGAAAGACGAAAGCTATGTCCCGGTCCGCCGCCTTGAGATCCTGGACTTCGCGTCCGTCGATCGTGATCGTGCCCGACGAGACGGTTTCCAGACCTGCGATCGCGCGCAGGGTCGTCGTCTTTCCGCAGCCGGACTGGCCGAGCATGACCACGAACTCGCCGTCCGCGATCTCAAGGTTGATGTCCCTCAGCACCTGCACGGCGCCGAAGAACTTCTGGACATTCTGAAGCTTGATCTGCGCCATCAGATGAGTTCTTCCTCTTCGTCGTCCTCGATTTCGGGTTCCGGCGGAATGTGCGATGTCACGAGAAAGCCGATCAGGCCCAGGATCGTGATGGACAATCCGTACCGGTGCAGGACTTCGACCCACGGCTGGCAGAGGAAGATCAATCCGGAGATCATGATCCACTGGGACGCCGGTTCGAACCATTTTGCGTTCATTTCTCGAAAGGTCATTTCCGGATAGCTCCGAACGACATGCCCCTCAGAAGATGATTTCTGAGCAGGAAGGTGAATATCGCCACCGGCAGCAGGAACAGGAAGGCGCCGGCCGCGATGACGCTCCAGTCAGGCAGCCCGGAACCGACCTGTGACGGAATGTATGGCGGCGCCGTCTGGGCGTTACGGTTGGTCATCATCAGCGCGAATGCGTATTCGTTCCAGGCGATGATGAAACAGAACACCGCCGTCGCCGCTATGCCAGTCAGGGCCTCCGGCAGAACGATCTTCCAGAACGCCTGCAGTCGCGTGTAGCCATCCACCAGGGCCGCTTCCTCGTACTCTTTCGGTATCTCGTCGATGAATCCCTTCATGATCCAGACGGCGAATGAGAGGTTGAAGGCGGTATAGAGGATGATCAGTCCCAGATGGGTGTCGTGCAGCCCGACGGTCCGGTACATGAGGAACATCGGGATCGCGACAACGACAGGCGGGAGCATTCGCGTACTGAGAATAAAGAACAGCCAGTCCTGTTCGCCCTTCACCTTGAACCGCGAAAAACCGTATGCGGTGAGTGTCCCCATGGAAACGGCAAGGAAGGTCGATATGATCGAGATGATCAGTGAGTTCTTGTATCGGTCTGCATAGCCGGAAGGCGTGATGTCGCCGGATCTCCGGTTGCGCACCACATTCTCGCCGTCGTCATAGATGAGCTTTTCCCACCATGGAGCCGCCTCGTAAACTTCCTGCTCCACAGGCTCGCGCATCTGCGACCGACGCACGAATAGCTTCGCGAATGGCGTGAGCGTGGGCTCGAACATGACGGTCGGCGGCACGGTCGTGGCAAGGCTGCGCGGTTTGAACGCGGTTGAAGCAATCCAGTAGATGGGCGTCAGCATGATGATCAGCGCAACGAACACGGCGACGATCGCCACGCGGTTCATTACGACCTCGCTCTTGGTTTTCACCTCGGCCATGTCAGCGCGCCTTTGCCCGGTTGAGATATTTCACGTAAATGTTGGTGATCGCCACGACCATGATCAGCACGATGTAGGCGAATGCTGAACTCAGGCCCGTCTGCCACTCCAGGAACGCCATCTTGTAGAGCCGGATCGCAATCAGCTCCGTCGTCGGCTGTGACGACAGGATGTAGGCGTGGTCGAATGTCTTGAAGGCTTCCATCGTCCTGAAAATGATGGCGATCATCAGGATCGGCGCGACCAGCGGGAGCGTTATTCGGAAGAATGTATAGAACGGGCCCGCCCGGTCTATTTCCGCGGCTTCGTAGAGATGTTTCGGCACTGCGGAGAGCCCGGCGAGAGACAGCAGCATCACGAAGGGCGACCACATCCATATATCGACGATGGCGACGGCCCAGAGCGCCACCTGAGGGTCGGCCAGCCACTCGAATTTGCCGAGGCCCAGGAAATAATTGATGATTCCGAACGAGGGATCGTAAAGAAGCTTCCAGAAAAGGCCCACAACAGCCATCGACAGCATCATGGGCAGCAGCAGCAACGTGGTGACGAGGCCTTTGAAGGGAATGGCCCTGTTGAGAAGCATCGCCAGACCGAAGCCGACGACCACCTGTCCGGTCACCGAAATGATTACGTACTTTGCCGTAATGGTGAAATTCCGCCAGATGAATGGATCGTTCAGCAGCTCGCGATAATTGGCGAGACCGATCCAGTTGGCTGGAGCTGTCGTGGACGCCCGAAAATCCGTGAACGATGTCCACAGAGAATACAAAAGCGGGAATACGTTGAAGATTATGAGAAAGGCGATCGTCGGAATGATGAACAGATTTCGAATAGTGAGATCTGAAAGTCCCCGCGAAGCGGCGCGGCTATCCGGCTCCAGCCTTGTGATTACGTCTGTCACGATGTCGCTTTCTGGATGAAACAGTCGGCGGGAGCGCTCGCGCACCCGCCGGCGTGTCGGATTTTTGGATGGTTAGTTGGTTCGACCGTACTTCTTGAAGGTCTCTTTCCAGTCTTCCGCCAGCGCATCCAGGACTTCCTTGGCTGACCCTTCTCCTCCCACGACATAGGGATAGAGACGCTGGTTGGCCGCCGTCAGCAACTCGGCGTATTCCGGCACGGCCCAGAAGTCCTTGACCTTGAACATGGTCTGGTAGAACGCCTCGTTGTAAGGCGTGGCGTTACGGAATTCATCGCTTTCCAGCGTCTTTGCGTGGGCAGTGTATCCGCCGAGTTCGGCCCAGCGTTTCTGGACGTCGTCCTGGATGAACCATTCCAGGAACTTGTAGGCCTCGTCGATGTTGTCGGAATACGAAACGATCGAGATGCCCTGTCCGCCAAGAGCAGCGAACTGGTCGCCGTCCGGTCCCGCGGGGTTCGCGAAGAAGCCCGTGTTCTCGGCATTCGGATTGGTCGCAGGATTAACCAGCGCCGGGAAGAAGGCGAAGTAGTTCATGGACATCGCGGCCAAGCCTTCTGTGATAGCTTGGTTGTTTTCCACGAAGAACGTCTTCGACCAGCCCGGAGGCGTGTACTGGTAGAGCTGGCGATAGGCTTCGAGCGCTTCGACCGCCTGGTCGGAGTTCAGGATGCCTTCGACTTCATAGGTTTCGTAGTCGCCGAGATCGGCGCCATAGGAGAACAAGGCATTCTCGACGCCCATTACCAGACCGTCATAAGAATTGTCAGTGTAGATGGCGATTCCGTAGCGGTTTTCGTCCGGCCGATGGAAAAATTCGGCAATGTCTATCAGTTGCTGCCAGGTCTGTGGCACAGCGAGCGGATATCCGTATTTCGCCTCGAAGGCTTTCATTTCCTCCGGATCCTCGAACCAGTCCTTGCGATAGGACCAGCCGACTGCGTCGCCCTCGGCCGGAATTGCCCAGAACTTGCCGGAATTGCCCGGATACTCAGCATAGTATTTGACGGTCGCCGGAGCCATGACGTTGCCCAGGTCGTGTTCCTTGAAGAACTCGGTCAGGTCGACATAATGGCCGCCTTCGGAGGCTGCGCCAAGCCACTGGCTGTCACCGACGATCATGTCGTAGGCGTTGCCACGGGCATTGAATTCGGTGAAGGCCTTGGTCTGGAAGTCCTGCCAGGGCGTGGTCTCGACGGTGACCATCACTCCGGTTTCTTCCTCGTATTCGTTTACAAGTTCCTGAAGATAGTTTGCAGGATCCCATTCAGCCCAGAAGATTGTAAGTTCCTGGGCGTTGGCAGAAGGCGCCCAAAGCGCCAGGACTGCGGCGCCGGCAAGGAGCCGGCAAGTATAGCTTCTCATTTCGATTTCCTCCCAATTTAATTGCATGGCGGTCTCGGTTCCAAGAACCTTCAATCCATCCTCACCGCCTGTCGCTTCGGAAAAGTCACCGTTACGATAACAAATTTGGTATTACCAGATTGCCTTGATTGTCAAGGAGGTGTTTATATCCTTCCAAACGTTTTAAATGTTGGGCAGTCGATGTGTTATTCCTCTAAAATATACAATCTAGCCAGTCCAGCCATGTTTCCGGACGGTACATGGGCCGTGCCCGGAATACTACTGGAAAGGCCGAAACTGGCCAGACCAGATTGCGTGGTATCAGACATCGGCGTGCTCTTTCGCGTCGCTTTGGGCCGCCGTTATCATGGCCTGCGCCGCCCAGAGGGCTGTATCGCGGGCCTCTTCATCGTCAAGGCCCCATATGTCCTTCAGAACAACCATGGCTTCGATGCCGAAAGTCAGCGACAGAGCCTGATTGAGCCGTTTTCTCTGCGCCTCGGGAAGATCGAGCTCGCGTATCGCGCTGGCCAGAAGCTGACGGCGATGTCCCCGACCCAGTGTGGTGTCCGCGCCATCGGATTCAAGCGATTGGCGCAGAGCGGCCCGGAAGGTCGCCTCGTGCTCGTAGAGCCTGGGGAAGGCCGTGGAGAAAAGCGAGTCGATGCGGTCTCGTCCCGTTGCGCCGTCGTCCCAGTCGAGGATCGGACCAAGCGCTTCCGCCACCACCGCGCGAAGCATGTCCGCGCGCGTCGAAAAATACCGGTAGGCGGTCGACCGCGATACGCCCGCGGCTTCCGCCACTTCGCTGACCGAGGGAGAAAGACCGCGTTGCATCATATCGTTCGCAGTGTTCACCATCAGAGCCCAGGTTCTCGCCGACGCGCCCTTGAGCGCAGTCGGATGGTCGCCGGTTTCGTTGCGTTGACGTGGGACATTCATCCCAATATGGTACTGCAGTCCCATTTTTGGTCAAGTGGGTTTTTCAGACGGCCGCAATCAGAATGGCCGCTGGGTTCCGGGAGGAGTGCGCTTTGCGCGTAGTTCATGTTGTCGGCACAGCCGACACCAAAGGAGAAGAGCTTGCATACCTGCGCGATCTCATCGCCGCCGCAGGGCAGGAAGCCGTCATCGTCGATCTGGGAATACGAACCCCGACGATCCCGACGGACATTGGCGCGAAAGACGTCGCATCCCTCCATCCTGATGGTGAGGAAGCCGTATTGGGCGCCGACGGCCGCGGAACCGCCGTATCGGGGATGGGAGCCGCATTCGCGGAATGGTGCCGGCGTCATGCCGGACAGATTGCCGGGATCATCTCGGTCGGCGGCGGCGGCGGAACCTCCATTGCCTGCTCGGGCATGCGGGAACTGCCTTACGGCGTCCCGAAATTCATGGTTTCCACGCTTGCCTCCGGCGATGTGGCGCCATACATCGGTGTTTCCGATATCGTCATGGTTCCCTCGGTCACCGATATTGCCGGGTTGAACCGCTTGAGCCGGGTGATTCTGTCGAATGCGGCGCATGCGCTCGTCGGAGCGGTGGATTCTCCGCCTGCGGAGATCGTTGACGAAAAGCTCGCGATCGGTCTGACGATGTTCGGGGTGACCACACCTTGCGTGGACGCGATTACGGATCGGCTGGGTTCGCGATACGACTGTCTGGTATTCCATGCGACTGGAACCGGCGGACGGTCCATGGAGCGACTGCTTGAGCAGGGGTTCATTTCAGGTCTGGTCGACATAACCACGACCGAGATTGCCGATCTGCTCTTCGGCGGTGTCCTCGCTGCAGACCCGGACCGCCTGGATGTCGTGGCGCGAACCGGCGCCCCCTGGGTCGGTTCGGTTGGCGCTCTGGACATGGTGAATTTCTGGGCTCCGGAAACCATTCCGGAGCGATATCGCGACAGGAAGTTCTACCGACACAATCCCAACGTCACCCTGATGCGGACAACGCCGTCGGAAAACGCGGAAATGGGCCGCTGGATCGCCAGCAAGCTCAATAGATGCGGTGGTCCTGTGCGGCTGCTGCTGCCTGAAAAGGGCGTGTCGGGGCTCGATATCGAAGGCGGCGAGTTCTGGGACCCGTCAGCCGACGCCGCCCTGTTCGACGCTATTCGCGAAGGCATCGATGATCAGAGCCGACTGGTTTTCCTGCCTTGCCACATCAATGACCCGGAATTTGCCGATGCGGCAGCCGAAATATTTCAGACGCTGATGGAGACCTGATGACCGCGATCTCACGAAAGACCATCCTTGAACGCTTCCGGTCGATGATCGGGGAGGGCGTGCCGATTATCGGCGGCGGCGCAGGCGCCGGTCTGTCGGCCAAGTCCGAGGAAGCCGGGGGCATCGACCTGATCATCATATACAATTCAGGCCGATATCGAATGGCTGGCCGGGGCTCCGCCGCCGGTCTGCTCGCCTACGGCAACGCCAATGAAATCGTGAAGGAAATGGCCCTCGAAGTCCTGCCGGTCGTCAAGCGCACGCCTGTCCTTGCCGGCGTCAACGGCACCGATCCGTTCATCCTCATGCCGCAGTTTCTCAAAGAACTGAAGGATATGGGTTTCTCCGGTGTGCAGAATTTCCCGACGGTCGGCCTTTTCGACGGCGCGATGCGGCAAAGCTTCGAGGAGACCGGCATGGGTTTTGGCCTTGAGGTCGACATGATCGCGTTGGCGCACGAGCAGGACATGCTGACGACGCCGTATGTCTTCAACGCCGACGAGGCCGTCGCGATGACGAAGGCCGGAGCGGACATAGTGGTCGCGCATATGGGCGTGACGACGGGCGGCGCCATCGGCGCCACGTCGGCCAAGAGCCTGGACCAGTGTGTTTCGGAAATTGACGAGATCGCCAGGGCCGCGCGGAGCATTCGCGAGGATGTCATTCTGCTATGCCATGGCGGCCCGATTTCGATGCCGGAGGACGCGGCCTATGTGCTTTCACATGCAGACCGGATCCACGGCTTCTATGGCGCATCATCGGCCGAGCGTCTGCCGGCTGAACGGGCGATCGCCGACCAGATACGCGCCTTCAAGGCGGTCAATGTGAAGGGAGGATGAGAATGACGGACGTGAATGATCTTTTCAAATACCCGGGGGACGTCGACGCCTACGGTTTCGACTGGGGACAGCTCTCCGTGACGCTTGGACCGAAGGTGAACGATGCGAAGCAGTTTTCAGCGGCCGTGGTGACCGTGCCGCCGGGGCAGGGACATGCACGCCACAACCATCCCGGCTCAGAGGAAATCATCTTCATCCTCAAGGGAGAGGGCGAACAGATGGTCGAGGATGAGGCGGGCAATCCGCATACCGAAACGGTCGCTGCCGGCTGTTCGGTGTTCATTCCCGAGAGCCGATTCCATTCGACGCTCAACACCGGTTCGCAAGAGATGCAGATTTTCGTGGTTTACTCGCCCGCGGGTCCTGAAGAGCTGTTGAAGGAAATGCCGGATTTCCACCTTATTCCAGCGGAGGGGTAAACCATGGATGCGATAAACACTGAAGCTTTGCCCTACGACTTCGCCCATCTCGACGATCTCATGGAGGAGGCTGGTATCGACGTGCTCCTCGCCACGTCGAAGCACAATGTCCAGTATCTGCTGGGGGGCTACAAATTCATTTTCTTTTCGGCGATGGACGCCATCGGGCACAGCCGCTACCTCCCCATAATCGTTTATGTCAGGGGAGCGCCGGAAAAAACGGCATACATCGCCAACCGGATGGAGGGGATGGAGCACGTCAACAACCCGTTCTGGACACCGAATTTCAAGCCGGTCGCTTGGGGGTCGACTGACGCAATGGCCGATGCGATCCGCCATTTGAAGTCGGCGGCGCCCGCCTCGCCGAGGATCGGCGTCGAGCCCGGGTTTTTGCCGATTGACGCCGCCAGAAATCTGGAAGCGGCCTATTCCAACGCGCCGCTTGTGGACGCCTGCGGCGTTCTCGAAAGGTTGCGGGCTGTGAAGACGCCAGCCGAACTCGCTTTGTTGAAGGACGCCTCGGAGCGTATTGGCAAATCCATGCAGGCGACCATTGCAGCGTCTCGGGAAGGGTCGACCAAGCATGAGATCATCGAGAGACTGCGTCAGGAGGAGACCGGGCGCGGATTGCAGTTCGAATACTGTCTGTTGACGCTCGGCGCCTCTCACAACCGGGCGGCGTCCGGCCAGTCATGGGCGCAGGGCGAGGTCCTGTCCATCGATTCCGGCGGCAATCTCCACGGTTATATCGGCGATATCTGTCGCATGGGCGTTCTCGGCGAACCGGACGCGGAGCTGGTAGACCTTCTGGAGGAAGTCGAGACCGTTCAGAGGGCGGCGTTCTCGAAGGTGCGCGCAGGGGCCCTTGGCGGTGACCTGATTGAAGCCGGACAGCAGGCGCTGGCGCAGCAGCCCAACCGGGAATGTACCGATTTCTTCGCCCACGGAATGGGTGTCATAACCCATGAGGCACCGTTTTTGATGACGAACCATCCCGTCACCTATCAGGGTGTCGACGCCGACCAGCCTTTGAAGGCCGGCATGGTCCTGTCGGTCGAAACGACGATGCAGCATCCGCGCCGTGGCTTCATCAAGCTCGAGGATACGCTGGCGGTCACGGAGGATGGTTTCGAGCTCTATGGGAGCGAAGGCCGTGGATGGAACCGCGGCGATACGGCGTGAGCAAAGCGACCGCTTTCCACGCATAAAAGTTCAAGGGAGGAGAGTATCATGGACGGCAAACGCATACTCATGCTGATTGGCGAGTATTCGGAGGAATACGAAATCTTCGTCGTGCAACAGGCGCTGGAGGCCCTGGGCCATACGGTCGATATCATTTGTCCGGAGACCAGGAAGGGCGATCGCGTGACCACCAGCGTCCACGACTTCGCACCGGGTATCATGACCTGGACGGAGCACAAGGGGCATGCGATCGAGGTGACGCAGGACTTCGACGCAACAACAACCGAAAGATATGATTCCGTATATATAGCCGGTGGTCGCGGGCCGGAATATATCCGCACCTATGAGCGGGTTCGGGAGATCGTCCGCGAGTTCCACCGGGACGGAAAACCGATCGCGGCAATCTGTCATGGCGTGCAGGTGCTGGTCGCCGTGCCGGAGGTCATCGCCGGCAAGCGGATCTCCGGTTTGTTCACCACGGAACCGGAGATCGCTCTGACCGACGCCACCTATGTCCCGATAGGAGGCAAGGAGGCCCTGCGGGATGGCAATCTTGTGACAGCCGAGGGCTGGACGGCGCTCGCCGCCTTCATACGCGAATATCTCGTTGTATTGGGCACCGAAATCGTTCATCACCCGATCGGAGCGTCAGGCGATATGGCGGCCGCCGAATAGCAGCGATCGCAGCTTCCCGGACATAATCTGTAAATTGATTTTGATGGCGTTCAGCGCAACGCCCATCGACAGGGAAGAATTCCTGTCCATAGCTCGAGAATACATCCATAATTCGGCTCCAACGCCATCGCTGGCGCAGCTGCGCATTGAGAGCAATGCGCAGATTGCCTCACAATAGATCTATTGATATAACATTATAAATATTGATTGGAGGCAACGTGGACTCGCCGGACTTTCTCGCAATCGACGCCGTAGTCAACATCTGGACAAAGGAGGCCCTGAGCGGGCGTCCGGACCGGGAAGAATTCTACAGGCGCAAGGTCAAGGTCGATCAGGCATCGTTTGAAGGCGTGTCGCTTGAAGAGATGATCGGGCGCATGGACGAGGCCGGCATAGAGCGGTCTTTCCTGATTGCGGCCAAGGTCGGGACGCTCGGCCATCCGTCCTGCTACCACGTGCCATACGGGCTCGTGGCGGATGCGGTGCAGAAATATCCGGACCGGTTTCTGGGTCTCGCGGGCGTCGATCCGACCGAGGGCATGGCCGGCGTTCGGGAACTGGAACGCGCGGTGCGCGAATACGGGTTCATCGGCGCGCACAGCTACCCGCACTGGTTCGAGCTTGCGCCGGATCACGCCCGCTACTATCCGTTCTACGCAAAATGCGTCGAGCTCGGTGTTCCGATCCAGTTGCAGGTCGGCCAGTCGCTGATCTACGATCGCCGCTACCCGCGTCGCAGCGTAGGACGCCCGATCACCTTCGATACTGTCGCCTGCGATTTCCCGGAACTCAAGCTCATCGGCATCCACGTCGGTATACCATGGACGGACGAGATGATCGCCATGGCGTGGAAGCACGAGAATGTGTTCATCGGTTCGGATGCGCACGCGCCCGCCTACTGGCCGGCGAATTTCGTCCAGTACATAAACACCTACGGTCAGGACAAGGTAATCTTCGGGACGGATTTCCCGGTGCTCGATTTCGCAAAGACTATGAAGCAGATCGATGATCTCGACCTGCGTCCGGGGCCGCGACGCAAGTTCCTGCGCGACAATGTGCTGCGAATCTACAATCTGGACGGCGCATCGTGAATCTCGCCGAGGCGCTTGAAATCCACGCCCGCGCGCGACCGCTGCACCCGGCGGTCATCGCCGGCGATCTGACGGTCACTCATGGAGAATTTGCAGAGCGTGTGCGCAACGCCGCAGCGGGTCTGGCGGCCCTGGGCGTCAAGCGCGGCGATGTCGTCGGGCTCTGCCTGCGCGACACTCCCGATCACCTGGTTCTGCTGTTTGCATTCGCGCGCGCCGGCGTTGTCACGCTGCCGATCGACTGGCGCTGGACGATTGCGGAAAAGAAGAGCGTTGCGAAGCATTTCGAAGCGGCGGCGGTTTTCTGTGAAGACGATCAACAGGACATTCCGGATGTCGCTGTCCGGACTATGGCAGACCTGGCTGCCGCCTCGCAGGGCGAGGGGGAAATAGTGGCATCGCCCGACGGTGCCTTGCCGCTGCTCCTGTCGCTTTCCTCCGGCACGACCGGCAGGCCGAAAGGGCCGAGAATCGACCATCGGCATATGCTGCGCCGGTTCTGGACGCACTGGATCAATTTCGGGCTCAACAGCACGGATCGTTATGTCTCGGCGACGCCGCTCTATTTCGGCGGTGGCCGCACTTTCTCCATGTCCGTGCTCTTCAGCGGCGGAACCGTGGTGCTGTATCCTCCGCCTTTTGATGTCGCCGATTTGCCGGGCGAGATCGCCCGCGTTGATGCGACGAGCATCTTTTTGGTGCCGGCGCAATTGCGCAAGCTGCTGGATCTGCCAAGCGAAGCAACCGCATCGATGAAGCGGCTGCGCCTTCTCCTGTCGAGCGGCGCGCCACTGACCGGCGACGAACGACATGAGATCGGCGCGCGCCTCTGTGAAAATTTTGTGGAATATTACGCCTCGACTGAAGGCGGCGGCGTATCCTATTCGGACGCCGCTACGCAGCGGCGCTATCCGGATTCGGTCGGCCTGCCTGTTTTCGCGGTCGAGGTGGAGGTGGTCGATGAAGACGACAAGCCGCTTCCTGCCGGCGCGATCGGTCACCTGCGCTATCGCGGGCCAGGCGTGGCGGACGGTTTCTATCGGGAGGAGGCGATGGAAAAATCGGCCTTTCGGCACGGATGGTTCTATCCGGGCGATCTCGCGGAGATCAACGAGGAAGGCTACGTCTTTCTGCGGGGGCGGGCCAAGGACATGATCATCCGGGGAGGGGTGAACATCCATCCGGCCGAGATCGAGTCCGTGCTCCAGTCGCATCCCGATGTCGCCGAGGCCGCGGTCGTCGGTCGGGCTTCAAAGATCATGGGCCAGGAAGTGGCCGCATTTGTCGTGCTCTCCCGTGACATATCCGACGAGGACCTTGTCGCCTGGTGCCGCGAAAGGCTCGCGCCTTACAAGATCCCGCGCGATCTGATCCGGCTTGCCGAACTGCCGCGCAACAGCGCCGGAAAGGTGCGGAAATCCGAACTGCCGCCCCTGCCGGAGGAAAGTTAGCAATGGAACCCTTGTCGTCGGCTTTCCCGAGGTTCGAAGATCTGCTTTCCGCAGCCATCGAATCCGGCGAAATACCGGGCGCCTCGACAATCGTGACGTGGAAAGGCGTGGATTACGGCTGGCATGGCGGCTACCGGGATCGTGGCGAGGCTTCGTCCATGCGCGAGGACACGATCTTTCGCATCGCCTCGATCACCAAGACGGTCACGTCGATTATCGCAATGCATTTCGTGGAGCGCGGCAAACTCAGTCTCGGAGAACCGGTTTCCCGCTATTTTCCCCAGTTCGAGAACCTGTCGGTGGGCGTCGAGACCGAGACGCCGTCAGGCCGCGTTCTCAAACGCGTGCCGGCGGAGCGTCCGGTGCTTGTCCATGACCTTCTGCGTCACACATCCGGCCTGACCTACGGGCAGTTTTCGGATGCGCTGATACACAAGGAATACCGTGAATTCGGCATGTCGGATTTCGATCAGACCTCAGGCGATCTCCTCGACAAGCTCGCGGAACTGCCGCTTGCCTACCAGCCTGGCTCTACGTTCGAGTACGGCATGTCCACCGACGTTCTGGGCTGGCTGCTGGAGCTCATCGCGGATCGCAGCCTGGACGACCTCGTGCAGGAGATCGTCGCCGGCCCGCTGTCGCTCGAAACAATGGGTTTCTGGCCGACCCCAGACAAGATCGAGCGGATCGCGCAAACGCAGCCGGATCCGGTGACCGGCGAGATCCCGGTGTTCGGTTCGAGAAATTTCTACGAGGCCGGCTGGGTGTCCGGCGGGCACGGCCTCTTTGCTTCCGCAGCCGATATTTCGCGCTACGCGCGGATGCTGCTTGCCGGCGGCGAACTCGACGGGACACGGATCATCGGTCGCAAGACGCTCGAATGGATGACCAGCGACCACCTGCCGCGAGATGTGAAATTCGGGCTGTGCCTGGAAAATCTGGGCGCGCTGGCGCCCACGCCGGAGATGGGGCAGGGCTTTGGTCTCGGTTTCGCACTGCGCAACCGGATCGGTGGAAATGTGCTGCCGGGATCTGTCGGCGACTTCTTCTGGGCCGGTATTTCTGGCTGCTATTTCTGGATCGATCCCGCCGAGGACCTGTGCGCCGTGCTCATGATGCAGGCGCCGCCCCAGCGCGATGTCATGCGCTCCAGCATGCGCCAGGCTATCTACGGCCACATCGCCTGATATCAGCAGACCAGACCCTCAGCCAAAAAACTTGATGCGCTCTGTCTGGACGATTTGTCCAGACACATTGGTGGAATTCGCCTCGATTGGTCTTGCGGCAGGCGGTAAATTATGCCTATTGTTATGTTTATATATCAATAGCGACCTGTAGCAGCCTGTGTGATTATCGGCCCATGAACGTTTCCGACCACGGTAAAGGCATGAAACCCTGGCGCGGCCAGTCCTGGCCCCGGACCATGACGGGACGCAGCGCGCTCGTCGAACCGCTTCCTCATCACATCAGCTGCGACTCCCTGCACGTATCCTTCAAGGCGGATCCGCAGAAGATCGCCAATCTGCTGCCGCCCGGCCTGGAGCCGCTGGAGAGCGGCGAGGGGTGGGTGATGATCGCCGAAATGGCGAAGGTCAGCGTGGAGGATCCGGACAATGGCTGGAAAGCGCCGGCCCGGTCGTCCTACAATGAATGTGTTCTCGGCTTTTATTGCCGATTTGGCGACAGGCTGGGCCGCTACAGCGCGCTCGTGTGGGTCGATCGCGACTGGTCGATGGGCATGGGACCGATATTCGGCTGGAGCAAGAGACTGGCCGAGGTTGACCGGACACGTCATCAACGCGCCAATCCGCATTTCGCCGGTGGACCTTACGTTCTCGGCGGCACGGTGTCACGCTATGGCAATACGATCGTCGAGATGGCGATACGGTTCGACGAGGAGCCGAAGTCTCTTGAGCGGCTGCCGGGCCATGGCGGCTCCACCTTCCTGTATCGCTATGTCGCAAGCCCCAGCCCGGATGTGGACGACCTTGAGCAGCTTTTCGAACTTCAGCTCGACAATGTCGTGACGCGCAATATCCGGGAAGGGGCAGGCAGCCTCCATTTCGGCAAGGCGCCGGACGAGGAACTGGCTGAACTCGGGGAAGTCACGGTGACCGGCGGCTATGCCTACGAGCGCGGCTGGACGACCGGGCGCAACGCCCGCCTTATTTACGATTATCACGCATCGTCGCCGTCCGGCGAAAAGCCTGATCTGAATTCAACCCACGCCACATCCAAACCACAATAGAAGAGAGAGGAACCATGGCTAAATTCGAAATCAACCGTCGGTCTTTCCTTGCAGGCGCCCAGGCGCTGGGCGCAGCGTCGCTGCTTCCCGGTTTCGCCGGCAAGGCGTTCGCCCAGGACCTGACGAAAATGACCTATCTGACGCCCTTCGGCTATTTGATCGGCTTTGCCGAAACGATGTACGCCGACACAAGCGGCATCTTCAAGAAACACGGCCTCGACGTCACCATCGAGGGCGGTCGCGGATCGGCCATGGCCGTTCAGCAGGTCACCGCAAGCAACGCCTTGCTGTCGCGCACCGGCGGCACGGACCTGATCAAGGCCTATGCGAAAGATCCGTCCGTTGTGGCGGTCGCCGAAATCTATCAGAAGGACCTGTTCTTCGTGATCAGCGCCGAAGACGCGCCGATCAAGACGCCCGAAGACATGGCCGGCAAGACCATCGGCATCGTTTCGGCCGGCGGCGCCGTCGAGAATATCCTCGACATGATGCTCGCCGCCACCGGCGTGCCGAAAGACGAAGTCAGCCGTGAAGTCGTCGGCAACGCGCCTGCTGCGTTCGAACTCGTCAAGCAGGGCCGCATCGCAGCCTTCATCGCCACCAACGACACGCTCTTCCAGCTCAATGTCGACAAGCAGCCGGTTTTCGCCTGGTCGACCGATGACGTCGCGCTCTGCCCCGGACAGGTCTACATGACGTCCAAGGCGCAGTACGAGGACAACAAGGAAACCATCGCAAAGTTCATCGCGGGCGTTCACGAATGTCTCGGCGTCCTTCTGCAGACCGAAGACCTGGCGCCGGTGATCGAGTCGATGTCCCAGAAATACGACATCTTCGAAGCCAAACGCCCCGACAAGGGCCTCTCGACGCTGAAGAACAGCATCGGCAACTATCAGGCGCCCTATGACGACAGGTTGTTCTCAACGCCTGAGAAGTGGGAGTCAGCCTATAATCTCATGATCGAGGCAAAGCTGATCGAACCGCTCGACGAGAAGAACTTCTACGACGACGCGGCGCGCGCGATGGCCTTCTCCTGACGGCTGGAACTGTCTCCTTGCTGCTGCTCATCGATCTGCAGAAATCCTTTTGCGATCCTGACGGATCGATGGCGCGGCAAGGCTGGGACATCGCCGGTTTGAGCGACGCGGCGCGCCGCTGTAACGAACTGGCGGTGCTCGCGCGCAGGGCCGGCGCGCCGGTGGTGTGGACACGCATGATGTTCGAGCCTGATTATTCCGACGGCGGCCGCCTCATATCGGCCTTGCGGCCAAATCTGGCCAGGATTGGCGCGCTCAAACGCGGCAGCGGCGATGCAGAGCTGTCGCAACTGGTCGAGCCGGCCGCGGGAGATGCAATCATCGACAAGGCGCGGTTTTCCGCGCACTACGCCACGCCCCTTGAAGCCATGCTTCGGGCGCGGGGAACCAACGAGATAGTCGTCGCAGGCGTGACAACGTCGATGTGCGTCGAGAGCACGGTACGTGACCTCGGTCAGAGAGATTATCACGTGCGCGTGGTCGAGGACGCCTGCGCCGATTTCGACACACAACGTCATGAGAATTCAATAGGGACCATGGGTTTCGGATTTGCAGAAATTATCGATTTCCGATCAGCCGCAGAGGCGTTTGGACGGGATGGAAGTCATGTCTGACGCAGCGGGGTCGGCAACGGGCGACGGAATCGTCCTTTCCGGTATCGAACAACTGTTCCGGACGAAGGATCAGGAAGTTCTGGCGCTGACCGAAATAGATCTCACGATTTCGGCCGGTGAGTTTCTGGTGCTTTTGGGACCGTCCGGATGCGGCAAGACAACGCTGCTGCGCATCATCGCAGGCCTTCAGCAGCCGACGAACGGCTCGGTTGAGGTCGGTGGAAATTCGCTGTGGCGCAACGCCTCGCGCAACGACGCGGTGATGGCGGAACTGGGCGTGGTCTTTCAGGAAGCAAACCTGTTTCCGTGGATGACGATCGAGGACAACATCGCATTGCCGCTGAAGCTTAGGGGCGTCGGCAAGTCTGAGCGCAGGAAAAGAGCGCGCGAATTGTGTGAGATGGTCGGCATCACCGGTTTCGAGAAACGCTGGCCGCGGGAACTGTCCGGCGGCATGCGGCAGCGCGCCGCCATAGCGCGCGCCTTGAGTTGCCGGCCGAAGATCCTGCTGATGGACGAACCCTTCGGCGCGCTTGACGCGATGACGCGCGATCAGATGAACAGCGAATTGCAGCGGATCTGGATGGACAGCGGCTGCACCGTCATTCTGGTCACCCATTCCATCCGCGAAGCCGTGTTCCTCGCCGATCGCGTGCTCCTTCTATCGCCGCGTCCGGGGCGCATGGACACGATCCGCGACATACCGATCGCGCGACCGCGCGACATCTACGTCCAGTCGATGGCGGAATTCCAGGAAATCGAAACGGAGCTGCGCCGGCGTCTCGACACGTTTGGCGAGACCACCGACGAAGGGAGCGGATCTTGATGACCGGCAAAATGAAATGGCTGATCACGCCTGGAGTTCTCGTGGGTCTTGTTGTCCTGTGGGAAGCCTATGTGGTGGCGTTCAACGTTTCCCCCTTCATTCTGCCGCCCCCGGGCGAAGTGTGGGATTCGCTGGTCATTCTGCTCGGTGAGCCAAAGACCTACTGGAACATGTGGGTGACGCTCTTCGAGACGGTCGCCGGCTTCGTGATTGCGGTCATTCTTGGCGTGTTTTTCGGCGGCGTGTTCGGCAAGGTGCGCGTTCTCGAACAGGCGCTCAATCCGCTGATCGTGGGCCTGCAGGTCATGCCGAAGGTGGCGCTCATTCCGCTGTTTATCGTCTGGTTCGGTTTCGGCATGACGTCGAAGGTCGTTCTCGCCGCGGTCATCGCCTTCTTCCCGATCATGACCAACACGATCCTCGGCATCAAATCCGTCGATCCGGGTCACCGCGACGTCATGAAGTGCCTGAACGCCGGCGCCTGGGCGACGTTCCGCAATGTCGAACTGCCAAACGCCCTTCCGTATATTCTCACCGGCATGGAAGTCGGCATCGTGCTCGCCACGATCGGCGCCATTGTCGGCGAATATCTCGGCGGCAGCCAGGGCCTCGGCTATATGGCCGTCGCCACGCTCAACGCCTTCGACGTGAAGGCGATGTTCGCCGTCATTCTCATCCTGACCGTTCTCGGCCTTGTCCTGTACTTCCTGGTGGTGTTCCTCCGCCGGTTCGTCACGCCCTGGCACGAGTCGGTCGCCAACCGGAAATAGCAAGCGAGGAAAGTCGACCATGGCCCCGATCATCGATGTGAGCGTAAATTTCAAGCCGCACAAGGAATTGAAGCTGTACGATGTTCTGGGCATCGATCGAGACAGCATGCTGCCGGTCGATCCGGAAGGCTACATCGCCAAGATGGACGAAAACGGCGTGGCAATGGCGGGGCTTATCGCCAACGTGGTTCAGAACGGCGTGCACGGCGAGTTGCTGGCGACCCATGTCGACGAGGTCTATCCCGTCCTGCAGAAATATCCGGATCGCTTCTTCGGCTGGTGCGGCATCAATCCGCTCGGCGGCATGGATACGCTGCGCTACATCGAATACGCGGTAAAAGAACTGGGCTTCAAGGGCGTGCACGTTTATCCGCACTGGTTCGGCGTGCCGATCAACGACCGCACATACTGGCCGATCTACGCCAAATGCTGCGAACTGGATGTTCCGATCACGCTGCAGGTCGGACGGCAGTCGCCGCGCTCCGGCGGCAAACTGTGCGGCCGTCCGGTATGGATCGAGGACGCGGCGTTCGAATTTCCCGAACTCAAGCTCATCGGACTGCACATCGGCATTCCGTTCGATTTCGAAATGACGAGCGCGGCGATGTCCTACGAGAATGTCTTCATCATCGCCGACGCACATCCGCCATCCTCCTGGTCGCCGCATTTTGTCGACTACCTTTCCCGGCCGTCCCTTGCGAACAAGGATGGAATCAAGAAAGTAATGTGGGGAACCGACTGGCCGGTGCAGGAGCTTGGCCAGTCGATCAGCGAAGTCAGGGCGCTCGATATTTCGGAAGAAGCGATGGAAGGCCTTTTGGGCGCCAACGCGGTGCGGATTCTGAACCTCGACGTTCCGGCCGGAGCATGAAAAGCGACAGGACGCGATGGTAGATCATCCGGCGGACGCCACCGCCAGACATTCCCTGCACGAGATCCCGACGCCTCTCTATCACCAAATCCAGCTGGTGCTCAGAGAGCGGATCGAGCAAGGCTATTACGGGCCGAGCGGGAACCTGCCGAGCGAGCAGGATCTCAGCCGGGAGTTCGACGTCTCGCGCATCACGGTGTCGCGCGCCATTCGTGAACTGGTTTCGCAAGGCCTTGTTCAGCGCCGTCGCGGCGCCGGAACGCGCATCATTCCGCAGAACATTCCCGGACCCATTTCCGCTGACATAGACGATCTCATCGAAACGCTGAACGAGATCGGCGAGAGCACGGAAGTCAGGGTCCTGGAATTCGGTTTCGTCATGCCGAGCCCCGATGTCCAGTCCGAGCTGCAGGTCGGACCAAACGACGTGGTGCAGCGGGCGGTCCGCGTTCGCAGCAGCAAGGGCGCTCCCTTTTCCTATCTGACCAGCTACATACCCGGCGATATCGGCAAGGCGTTTGACGAGGCGGATCTTGCCGTGACGTCCCTCATGCGATTGCTGGAAAAGAACGGCGTGAAGATCGGCAGCGCGCGACAGAGTTTCAGCGCGGCGCTCGCCGATCCACAGGTCGGCGCGGCGCTTGATCTGCCGGTCGGCTCGCCGCTCCTTGCCCTCACGCGAACCGTCTATGGGCGCGACGGCGCGCCGGTCGAGTACCTGCGTTCACTTTATCGCCCGGATCGCTACCAGTACCGAATGACGATGGAGCGTGAAAAGACGGGGGGCGAGCAATGGTCGACAATGGATCGGGATCTGACCGTCATCCAGGGCAACAGACGGGACAGCTGAGCACTACCGCTGCGTGGGAACGAGCCAGGGCCGCCTGTGCCTGTCCCGGTCGGAAAATGCGTCGATCTTGGCCTTGCGAGAGAGCGTCAGGTCGACATCCTCCCAGCCATTGAGAAGTTTTTCGCGTTTCACCGGGTTGATGTCGAAGGCGATGCGCCGGCCCGCCGCATGGATCGTGCAGTCGCGGAGATCGACGGAGACGTCTCCCTCCGTCGTCAGCAGAAACTCCACATCGTCCTCGGCGGCCTGGGCGGTCAACAGTCCGTTATTGGCGGCGTTATTTGAAAAGATGTCGCCAAAGCTCGGTGCGATCACGCATCGAAAACCATGATCGACGAGCGCGTAGACGGCGCCCTCGCGCGACGACCCGCCGCCGAAATTCCGGCGCGCCACCAGCACCTGTGCCCCTTTGGCCTCAGGGGCGTTCAGCGCGAAGTCCGGACGCAGGTCGCCGTCATCATCGCGCGAAAGATCGTGGAGCAGGAAGTCGCCATAGCCTTCTGAGCGCGGCTGGCTCATGAAGCGCGCAGGCAGCAACTGGTCCGTATCGACATTCGAGAGCGGAAGCCTGACAGCAGCGGAAGTAATTGCGGTGAAAGGCGTCATGCGGCCGCCCCGGTTTCGAGTTTGCGCAGATCTGTCAGACGTCCGGTGACCGCGGCGGCGGCCGCCATGGCGGGCGACATGAGATGCGTGCGCGCGCCCGGACCTTGCCGACCGCGGAAATTGCGGTTGGTCGTCGATGCGCAGCGCTCGCTTGGGCCCACCAGATCGCCATTCATGCCGACGCACATCGAACAGCCGGCCTCGACCCATTCGAGCCCGGCGTCGACAAAAATGCGATCGAGACCTTCCTGTTCGGCACGAGCCTTGATCAGACTTGACCCTGGCGAGACCAGGCCCGGCACCACAGCCTTGCGACCGACCAGAACCTTTGCCGCCGCGCGTAAATCCTCGATCCTGGAATTGGTGCACGAACCGATAAAGACACGGTCGACGGCGATGTCTTCTATCCGCTGTCCGGGGCGCAGTCCCATATAGTCCAGCGCCTCGCGCTGATGCTGGGCTTTCGCCTGGTCACTCGTTTTGGCGGGATCAGGCAGGCTGGCCGTCACCGGCAGGGCGTCCTCCGGGCTCGTGCCCCAGGTGACGGTCGGAACGAGGCTGGAAGCATCGAGCGAGACTTCGCTGTCGAACGCGGCGTCCGGATCTGATTGAAGCGTTCGCCAATGTTCAATGGCCTGTTCGAGTACTGCGCCCACCGGCGCGAGCGGCCGAGACCGGATCCATTCGAAGGTCGTTTCGTCAGGCGCCACCATGCCGCAGCGCGCGCCGCTCTCGATCGAGAGATTGCAGAGCGTGAGTCGGCCCTCCATGGACAGCGCCCGGATCGCGGAGCCGGCGTATTCGAGCGCGTGACCGCGCGCGCCGTCAGCGCCCACCTTGGCGATGATGTTCAGCGCAACGTCCTTGGCCGAAACACCTTCGGGCAACGCGCCGTCCACAGTTACGCGCATCTGTTTCGGCTTCATCTGCCACAGCGTCTGGGTCATCAGGACATGCGCCGCCTCGGAAGCGCCGATGCCGAACGCGATCGCGCCGAAAGCGCCGTGCGTTGAGGTATGGCTGTCGCCGCAGACGAGCGTCAGGCCGGGAAGGGTAAGGCCCTGTTCCGGCCCCACGACGTGGACGATGCCCTGGCGCGGATCATCCAGTCCGAACAGTTCGATATTCTGTTCGGCGCAGTTGTTTTCGAGCCGGCCCAGCATCGTGCGGATATCATCCGCGAAGTCTTCGCGTCTGCGGGTGCGCACCGGCACGTAATGATCGGCCACGCCGAATGTGAGGTCCGGCCTTGCGGCTTTCGCCTCTCGCGCCTTGAGCTTGGCGAAGGCGTGATGCGATCCCTCGTGAACGAAATGCCGGTCGATCCACAAAAGATCCTCGCCGTCCTCGCGCGTGACGACGACGTGTTCGTTCCAGACCTTGTCAAACAGTGTAAGCGGCATTCAACCTCGATTTTCAGTCGGCCAGTGTAATCTTGACCGGAATATTTCCACGTGTTGCGTTCGAATAGGGACACATGGCGTGCGCCTTTTCCAGCAACTTTTCGGCGGCGGCCCGGTCGACGTCCGGAATGGTCACCGTCATTTCGACGGCCAGACCATATCCCGGTTTGTCCTCGTTCGGACCGATCGAAACCTTGGCGACGGCCTCCGGCGTCCCGATGGCGGTTTTCTCCATCTGCGCGATGACGCCAAGCGTTGAGACGAAACAGGCTGCATAGCCGCAGGCGAACAATTGCTCCGGATTGGTTCCGCCTTCGCCCGGACCGCCCATCTCTTTAGGTTTCACAAGCGTCAGGTCCAGCGCGCCGTCAGGCGTAGAGGCGGCGCCTGTCCGTCCGCCGACGGCCTTGCCTTCTGCTGTATATAATATCTTCATTTTGGAACTCCATTAGGTGTCGTTCGCCGGACCATTCCCTGGCCGGCGCTGGTGTCGAGCCAGGCCGCGTAATCCGCGCAGGCCTCTTCGGGCGTCATGAACTGAAAGCCGAAATCCTCCGCAAAGCGCGCGCCGCTTACAGGATGTCGTGATTTCGAAAGATCGTCATTATAGGCGACCTCCGACGGGTCTTCGCGCTCTGATCGGTCGGGATCCACGCCCATGGCCGCGCACAGCAGATGCGGCGTCCAGACCGCGCCGAGGCTCAGATTGTAGATCCTGTGGGGCAGGGATTCCGCCAGGAGCAGGATTTCCAGGCACTTTGCGATGTCGCGACCTGACGTCCAGTCTCGCGCGCCGCCGTCCGGAAGCTGGATAGCCTCGTTCCGCTTGATCCGCATGGCGACCTGCCAGGGCGGCGAAAGCGTTTCGCGCACGCCCGTATCGTGTTCCCACGGTCCAAACAGCGCGGTGATGCGCGCGCACGCCGTTTCAAGTCCACGGCTTCGTCCGGCTTCCGCAACCAGCAATTCGCTGGCGAGCTTCGTATAGCCATAGAGCCCGGCGGGGGCCGTCTCCGTTGCTTCCGTAACCGGGCCCGCAAAGGGCGCTGGGCCGTACACCGCGGAGGAGGAGGGGTAGACGAAGCGGCGGACGCCTGCCTGAGCGGCCTCTTCGAGCAGGATCTGCGTTGAAAGCGTGTTGACCGAAAGCGTCCGCTCGGCCGACGCCAACCTGGCCTGTGGTCCTAGCGTAATGGCGGCGGCGTGAAGCACGGCTTCGGGCCGGAAAGCGGTCAGCGCCTTGCGGACGGCAGAGCGGTCGCGCACATCCGCAGCGACGATCTTCAGAGAACCGGGCAGGGCCGCGAATGCGTTGAGAGCGACTGGTTCCAGCGGGCGATCGTTGATGGCGCACACGTTGTGGCCGCTCGAAAGAAGCCGTTCGAGAAGATTGAGCCCCAGGAAACCCCCGGCACCGGTGACGAGCATTTTCATGCGGCGGCTCCGGCAATTTCACGGGCTGCGCGATGTCCGTGATAGACGGCTTCAAGAGCCGTTCTCGGCGCGTTGTTGTCCCCGATTTGCGTAACCGGCAGGCCGCGTTTGCGCAGTTCCAGATAGAGGCTCTGGTCGGCGTTGCGATGGGTCGCGCCAACGAGTCCGCTGAACGGCGTCACAGTGACCTCGCCGCAGGACAGATCTTCAACGGACAGGTTTTTCCCGTCCCAGTGAACCGGTCTGCTCAAGGGGCGCAGGCGCACGCCGAGTTCGCGCAGGCGACGGAAATTCGCCAATGTGGAATAGATGGTGGTTCTCCAGGCGATCGAGGCGGGGCCTGTGAAAACCGTAACCTTGCGGCCCTGCGACGCCAGATGTTCGATCAGCGAAAGCGCCGTCCATTCGCCGGTCTGATCCCAGAAGGCAATGTTGTTTCCCAGTCGGTCGGGCGCATCCAGCGCTTCCATCTGGGTGGCGATCGGTCCGTCGCCGGGCAAGTCCGGACGGGTCTCGACGGCGCCGGTCGCAAGCAGAATATGGTCTATGGCTTCTTTAGACGCCAATTCGACGATTATGTCGGCATTGGCGCGCACGCCGAATTCCGGTGTTATTCCGTAGCGTTCCAGGCTCCTGGCCTGATAGTCGAGGAATTTGCTGAAATTGTTCCGCCGGGCAAGGCGCGGCGCCTCCGCCAACTGGCCGCCCAGTCCTTCCGAAGCTTCCCAGATCGTCGCCTCGTGACCGAAAGAGGCCAGGGTTGCGGCTGCTTCGCACCCGGCTGCGCCAGCGCCGACCACCAGGACGCGCTTTCGCCCGCCTGGGCTGATTTCGGGTTCGTCCCATTCGGCTTCCAGTCCGGCGCGCGGATTGACGAGGCACCGTATCGGAAGGTTGCGTTCGAGCATGCCGGCGCATCCCTGGTTACAGGCGATGCAGGGCCGTATCTCGTCGACGCGCCCTTCGATGGTTTTGCGGACGATCGCCGGCTCGGCGAGATGGGCTCTCGCCATGCCGACAGCGTCGGCGGTCCCCGAGGCGATCACGGATTCGGCCTCGGCGAGGCCTGTGAAACGGCATACGGCGAAGACCGGAATCTCGTGTCCCGCCTCTCTGAGCGTCGAGCGTATTCCGGCAGGCAAATCGCGAAACGGCTCAGGATCCATACCCATATCGGCCATCTGCGTCGCCAGCGAATAGCTGCCGTGATAGGCGGCGTGGCTGACATTGAAGAAGTCGACGCGCGACGCCTTCGCAAGAGCAAGGGCCGCCTGTTCCGCCTCCGCCGGCTCCAGACCGCCGTCGATATACTCGCTGCCGGAAAGCCTTATGCCGAGACATAGATCAGGTCCTATCGCCTCGCGCACCGCCAGCAGAACGGCGATCGGAAACCTGAGGCGGTTTTCAAGCGAGCCGCCATAGCGATCGTCGCGCTTGTTGGAGAGCGGCGAGATGAATTGCTGCAGGAGATGCCCGTGCGCCATCTGCAGTTCAATGCCGTCGAAACCGGCTTCGACCAGATTTTTGGCGGAGCGCACATGGCCGTCGATCACCGCTTCCATGTCGTATTCGTCCATCGGACGGGGCGGAAGCGCGGTGCCAGTCCACGGAATCGGCGATGCGCCCCAGGACACGGTGCGCTCGAAATCGCCCTCGACCTGTCTGCCCAGGTGGATAACCTGGCCGAGAATGCATGCGCCTTCGGCCTTGACCGCATCCGTGATGCTGCGAAACAGTTCGATACAGGACGGATCGAAACCCTGTACGGCTTGCGGCCTGCCCAGTGAGTTCAGGTGAATGCGTATGGATTCGAAGATGATTGCGCCGACGCCGCCCCTTGCGCGTTCACGGTGATAGGCGAGATGGCGCTCGCTCGGCAGGTGGTTCTCGCCGTAATTGGTGGTGTGGGCTGGAACGAAAATGCGGTTCCGGAAGGTCAGCGGTCCGACGTTCAGAGGGCTCATCACATGCGGAAAGTCGGTTTCTGTCATGGCTCCCTGCTGCTGCGCCGCCAGTCATCGCCACGAAAAATGTCTGGAAATTCACAGAATCCGGCGTGGCGTTCTCGTTGACAATCTGTATTATAATTAATACAACTATTGCAACATTTTTAATACCGGATCAGCCGTTTTTGTCACAGGTAACCCAACCCGCCAAAACCCATCGGGTCTATCTTCTGCTTCGGGACAGAATCACTGAAGGTCTGTTCGGCCAGAGTGGGAAACTGCCCGGTGAGCAGGCTTTGGCGGAAGAGCATTCGGTGTCGCGGGTGACCGTCAGGAGGGCGATCGACGGACTGGTCGCCGACGGTCTCGTGGAAAAGCGCGCCGGGTCTGGAACCTATGTCAGGCAGTCGCATCGCAAGATGCAGTCCGCGATCGCCGACGTTTCCAACGTTTTCACCCATCTGAAGGAAATGGGGCGCAGCACCGCTGTCAGAATGCTGTCGTTCGAATATGTCGTTCCCGAAAGCCATGTTCGCGAAGCCCTCAAGCTGGAGGCGGACGAGCGCGTGCAACGATCGGTGAGGGTCCGCCTCGTCGACGATGAGCCGTTCTCCTATCTCACTGCGCAGGTGCCCGAAAGGATCGGCCGCCTTTACTCTCGAGAGGATCTCTCCCGGGATCCCTTGCTGGAGCTGATCGAGCGTTCGGGCCTGAAGGCAAGCGCCGCATCGCAGGAAATCAGCGCAATGCTTGCCTCGCCGGATGTGGCGGAAGCCCTCGACGTCAAGGTTGGTTCGGCGCTTGTCTCGCTGACGAGAACGGTTCTCGACAGCCAGGGCAGGGGCATGGAGTATCTCGAAGCGCGCTACCGGCCGGACCGGTACGGCTTCCGGATGGATCTGGTTCGTTCGGGCGGCAATGGAGCACGCTATTGGAGCCCGGCGGATCGGAAAAAGGAAAACCAGAATGCGCGACATGCGCACACCAACAGGAAGAGGTGGAACAATGACTAGTGTAAAAAATACGCTTTCACGCCGCACGGTTCTGAAGGGAGCCGCTGCGCTTGGAGTGGGCGCGCTCGCGGCTCCGACCGTGCTTCGCGCACAGCCGGCGGCCGTCAAGATCGGTCTCCTGCAGCCGATGAGCGGATTTCTTGCTGGAGACGGCCAGCTCGCTTCAATCGGCGCCAAGGTCGCTGTTGAAGAGGTGAACGCCGCTGGCGGCATCAAGTCCCTGGGCGGCGCGCCGATAGAACTGATCATCGGCGACAGCCAGTCCAACGCCGAGGCGGGCGCCCAGGCGACGGAAACCCTGAATGACGAAGGCGTGAGCATCATCACAGGCGGCTTCGCCTCGGGTATTTCGACCACAGCGACCCAGGCTGCGGCGCGCTACGACCTGCCGTTCATCGTCGATACGGCCGTGTCGGATGCGATCACCGGACGCGGGCTGTCCAACACGTTTCGTTTCGGACCGAGCTTCAGTATCGCGACAACCATCGCCCTTGCCAATCTGCAGCGCCTGAACGACGCCGCGGAAGACAAGGCGAAGACCGTCGCTCTCGTTCACGAAGACGGCCTGTTCGGTTCGGGCCTTGCCGGCCTGATGCAGGAAAAGCTTCCCGACATGGGCTTCGAGATCGTCGAGGTGATCAGCCATCCGACGCCTGCGCGCGACATGTCTAACGTCGTGCTGCGCCTGCGCTCGCTCAATCCTGACCTGATCATTCCGTCTCACTACTACAATGAGTTCGTTCTGTTTGCGCGGACGCTCCAGCAGCAGCGGGTCAAGCCGAAGGGAATTTACGCGATCTTCGGCGGCGCGGCGTCTTCCTATCGCTTCGTCAACGAGTATCCGGAAGCAGCCGAAGGCGTGATGGACTGCAATCACTGGGGCATGCCAGACCATCCGGCGACTGCAAAGCTGATGCAGGCGGTCAAGGATGAAGGCACATTCTACGCCTACAACACGCCCACCAACTATGCGCTGATCCATGTCGTCGCCCAGGCGCTGGAGAAGGCCGGCTCCTCCGACAGAGCCGCCTTGACCGAAACTCTGAAGACGCAGGATTTCGATCCGACCGTGATGCCATATGGCATCGTCAAGTTTGACGAGACCGGGCAGAACCAGAATGCATTGCCGTTGAACACCCAGGTGCAGAACGGCGACATCAAGGTCATCTATCCTGAAGACTACGCGCAGGCGGAACCGGTCTTCCCGGTCAACTGATCGTATTGACGGCTCCCGGCGGCATCCGTCGCCGGGACGCCACTTCATCGACAAGGCTTGACGCGCATTGCGGTGTCTGGCCCAGCGGACGAGTATAATGTACCCCATCCCCATAATAGCGGAGGCGCTGATCAACGGGCTCATGCTCGGCGCGGTCTATGCGCTGGTGGCCGTCGGCCTCACGCTGATCTACGGGGTTCTTCATATCGTCAATTTCGCCCATGGCGCGTTTTTGACGCTGTCCATGTTCGGTATCTGGCTTTTGTGGGAACATGCGGGCCTGGACCCTTATCTGTCGATCCTCATGCTCACGCCGATCATGTTCGGGCTCGGATACGGCGTGCAGCGCTTTATCATCGGCCCGGCCGGTCATGGCCGCGACAATTCCATCCTGCTGGTCACGCTTGGCATATCGATCGTCATCGAGAATGGATTGCTGGTCGTCTTCAAGTCCGACACCCGGACGATCGCAACGGATTACGGTTTCAGGGTCATCGAAATCGGACCGCTGCTTCTGTCCTGGCCGCGCGCGGTCGGGTTCGTGGCGACCATGGCGACGGCCGTCATCGTCTGGCTCATCCTCAACCGGACAGACGTCGGAAAGGCGATCCGCGCCGTTGCGAAGGAGAAACTTGGCGCCAGACTTGTCGGCATCGACGTCAATCACATCTACGCCATGACCTTCGCCCTCGGATCAGCCTGTCTGGCCGTGGCGGCCGGCCTGTTGATGCCGGTTTTCTACGTCAATCCTCAAACTGGCGGCGCCTTTGTTCTGGTCGCTTTCACCATCGTGGTCCTCGGCGGCATGGGGTCGGTCACCGGTGCGCTGCTCGGTGGGCTCCTTATCGGAGTTGTTGAAGCCGCATCCTCGCTTTTCCTGGGGGACAGCCTGGGGCAGCTTGGCATTTTCGTACTGTTCATATTGGTGCTGCTTTTCAAGCCGACAGGTCTGTTCGGAGCGCGCATATGAGCGCCCGCGACCTGTTCCCGATCCTGCCGGTGCTGCTTGTTCTGGCGGTTCTCCCGTTTCTGGGACTGTCCGGCAGTCTCCTCAATCTGCTGATCTTCATGATGATCGTCGCGTTGGCCGCCCAGGGCTGGAACGTGTTGGGCGGCTATGGCGGGCTTGCGTCCTTCGGCCACGCCGCCTTTTTCGGCACAGGCGCCTATGCCGCCGCCATCCTCCAGACCCGTTACGGCGTCAACGCCTGGGCGGCGCTTGTTGCTGGCGTCGTCCTCGGCTCGCTCGTCGGAGCGTTCATCGGCCTTCTCACATTCCGCTCCGGTCTCAAAGGCAGCTATTTTGCCCTGATAACCCTCGCATTCGCTGAAGTGCTGCGCATTATCGCCAATTCCTCAGAGATCACCGGTGGCGGGGCAGGCATCGTCGTGCCGATCGACTATGGTTTCGAAAACCTGCAGCTGCGCGACCGGCGGTTCTTCGTCTTGCTTGCGGTGATTTGCGTCGGCGTCGGGCTGGTGATCACGCGTTGGCTCGACCGGTCGAAATTCGGCGCCTATCTCATAGCGATACGCGAGAACGAGGACGCCGCGCGCGCTCTTGGCGTCAACGTGATGAACGTCAAGCTCGGCGCGATAACCCTGTCTGCGGCTCTGACCGCGCTGGCGGGCGTGCTCTACACCCAGAACTTTCTCTTCCTGGACGCGAATGTCGCCTACGGACCGTGGATTTCCATCGAGGCGCTGTTCGCCGCCATCGTCGGCGGTCTCGGAACCATGTTCGGTCCTCTCATCGGCGCGGTCGTTCTGCTCGGCGCTGGTGAGATTACCAAGGAGTTTTCCGGCGGAATTCCCGGATTTGATCTGCTGGTCTTCGGCGTGATCCTCATCATAACGGTCGCTTTTGCACCTAATGGACTGGCAGGGATTTCCCTGAAGAGCTTTCGCAGAAAGACTCGTGGCCACACCGCGCGAAGTAGCCGGGACGGAGGCGCCGATGCTTGAGATCGATCGCCTCAGCAAGCGTTTCTCGGGCCTCGTCGCCGTGGATGACGTCAGCCTGCGGGTCGAACACGGCTCCATCACCGGACTGATTGGTCCGAACGGCGCAGGCAAGACGACGCTGTTTGCGATGTCTGCCGGATTTGTACCCGTCGATGCAGGCAATGTCCGCTTCGAGGGCGCGACGGTGACCTCCATGCCGCCGCACGAACGCACGCGTCTTGGCATGGTGCGCACCTTCCAGATCGTACAGCCCTTCGCAGGACTGTCCGTGCGCGAAAACATCGCCGTCGGCGCCTATCTGCGGACCCCCGACAGAGCGGATGCGCTCGCCGAGGCCGAGACCGTCGGCAATCGGCTGGGGCTGGGTCCCATGCTGGATTTTGCGGCCTCGTCCCTGACGGTCGCCGGACGCAAGCGTCTCGAACTGGCGCGCGCCTTGGCGACGCGACCGCGCCTCCTCCTGCTCGACGAGGTTCTCGCGGGTCTCAATCCGACGGAAATCCGCGACATCCTTCCGGTGATCCGCTCAATCCGCGACGACGGCGTCACGATCTTCATGATCGAACACATCATGCAGGCCGTGATGAACCTTTGCGAGACTGTGTATGTGCTCAACGAGGGAAAGCTGATCGCGGAAGGCGCGCCCGCAATCGTGTGCGGTGAACGCCCCGTAATTGAAGCCTATCTGGGGCAAGGGGCAGCCGCCCGTCTGCGGGCGGAAGGGGGACAACCCCATGCTTGAGGTTCGAAACGTCAGAACCGGATACGGCGAAACGGAAATTCTGCGGGGGGTGAACCTGACCGTCGCCGAAGGCGAGATCGTCGCCGTGCTCGGGTCGAACGGCGTCGGCAAGTCGACGCTGAATATGGCGCTTTCCGGTATTTTGCCCCTGTGGTCCGGCGAGATCGAGTTCACCGGACATAGGATCGATCAGCGCAGTCCGGCCGAGATCGTTGAGGCAGGGCTTGTTCAGGTGCCGGAAGGCCGCAAGATTTTTCCGAACCTGACCGTCGAGGAAAATCTCGAACTGGGCAATTACCGCGGAGACCGGTCCCGGCGAAAGGCGATGGTTGCGGACGTCTACGCCACTTTCGGGCGATTGAAGGAACGGCGCAGGCAATACGCCGGGACGCTCTCCGGCGGCGAGCAGCAGATGCTGGCGATCGGGCGCGGGATGATGAGCGCGCCGCGCCTCCTCATTCTCGACGAGCCGTCGCTTGGCCTGTCGCCGCTGCTGGTGGAAGAGATGTTCACCCTCATCGGCCGATTGGCCGGGGAGGGGCTGACGATCCTGCTGGTCGAGCAGAACGTCATGCAGTCTCTGGAGATCGCGTCGCGCGCCTACATCCTCGAAAACGGGGAAGTGGTCGTGGAAGGCGCTGCGCGCGATCTGCGCGAAGATGCAAGATTAAGACAGGCATATCTGGGTTTGTAAGGAGTTTGAATGATGAATCGGGGGGCTCTCCAATGAGTTTCAAGTCACGTCTGAAGGAGAAGACGCCGGTAGTGGCGCCAGGGATCTACGATTCCCTGACAGCGTCGGTGGCTGAAGCCAGCGGCTTCGAGGCGTTGTATCTGTCCGGCGCAGGGATTGCCTACACAAGGCTCGGCCGGCCGGATATCGGCCTTGTCTCCATGTTCGAAGTGGCCGAAACCCTGACGATGGTGTGTGATCGGGTCGAGATACCCGTCATCGTCGATGCGGACACCGGTTATGGAAACGCTCTCAATGTGGAGCGGTGCATCAGGCTGTTCGAAAAAGCCGGCGCGCGCGCGATCCAGCTCGAGGACCAGACAATGCCGAAGCGTTGCGGTCACCTTGCGGACAAGCAGATCATCCCGGCAAGCGAGATGGTCGGAAAGATCCACGCCGCTGTCGACAGCCGCAAGAGCGAGGAAACCCTGATCGTCGGACGGACCGATTCTCTGGCGATCGAGGGCGTTTCGGCGGCGATCGAGCGTGCGCAGATGTACGCCGAGGCAGGCGCCGACGTCCTGTTCGTGGAAGCGCCGCGCAGCCGCGACGACCTGGCGGAAATTGCGACCCGTCTCGGAACGGCAACGCCGCTGCTCGCCAATATGGTCGAAGGCGGATCGACGCCGATCATGCACGCCAACGATCTTGGCGAACTCGGATATTCCATCGTCATATTCCCCGGCGGCATCGTGCGTTTTCTCGGGTTCGCGATGACCGACTACTACCAGAGCCTCAAGGAAAACGGCTCCAACCGGCCGATGGCGGACCGGATGTTCGACTTTACCCAGCTGAATGAAATCCTCGGCACCCCCGAGATACTCGCCCGCGGACAAGCCTATGAAACAGCGGGCAAGAAGGAGAATGACGCGTGAATGATGCCGAAGCCGCGGCGTTGGACCCGGTAACTCTCGCCGTCCTGAAGGGACGGCTCGAACAGATCGTCGATGAAATGGATGCGACCCTGTACCGGTCGGCGTTCAATCCGACCATCGCCGAAGCCAAGGACGCCTGCCATGGCCTGTACGATCCGGTGACCGGCGATACGCTGGTCCAGGGCTCGAACGGTTTGCCGATCTTCGTCGGCGCGATGGCTTTCGCCGTGCGGGCGGTAATCGCGAAAGTGGAGGAAGACGGCGATCTTGCCGACGGCGACATCTTTATCTTCAACGATCCCTATGACGGCGGAACGCATCTCAACGATTTTCGTCTCGTCAGACCGCTGTTCAGAGATGGCGAATTGTTCTGCTGGATGGCCTCCGTCGGCCACTGGCTCGATATCGGCGGCAATGTCGCAGGCGGCTACAATCCAAAGGCGACGGAAAGTTTTCAGGAAGGCGTGCGCATTCCGCCGGTCAAGCTCTACGAGAAGGGCGCGCTGCGCAAGGACATCATTGCCATTCTGGAAGCCAATTCCCGGGTGCCGACGTCCAACTGGGGCGACATGAACGGACAGCTCAACGCCCTCGAACTGGGCGTCCGGCGCATGGGCGCGCTGCTCGACGAATACGGCGACAAGACCATCGCGACGGCGTTCACCGCATTTTCAGACCGTTCCGAGGCGCTCATGCGCGCGGCGATCAGCGCGCTGCCGGACGGCAGCTACTCGTTCTCCGACGTTCTGGACAATGACGGCATCGTCGACGAGGCGCTTTCGGTAACGCTGAAGGCGACTGTACGGGGCGACCGCATGACGCTGGACTTCACAGGTTCGTCTCCGGCCTGTAAGGGACCGATCAATATTTCCCGCTCGACGACGGTCGCGGCGTGCTATGTAGCGCTGAAGCATCTGTTTACGGATGTGCCGGCCAACGCCGGCTGTCTGCGTCCGATCGACTTCGTCATTCCCGAAGGCTCCATATTGGGCGCCGAAGCGCCCAAGCCGGTTGCGGGGTACACCGAAACCATCCTGCGCCTGATCGGCGTCATCTTCGGGGCGATCGCCCAGGCGGATCCTGATCGGGCGCTGGGCGGTCCGTTTGGCACGATCAACGCCCTGTCGATTTCAGGCCACGATGACGGTCGTCGCTTCGTGATGTTCTCGTTCTTCGGCGGCGGACTTGGCGGATCGCCAAAAAGCGATGGCCTCAATCACGCCAACAATCCGATCTCGACAGCCACGATTCCGCCTGTCGAGATTCTCGAGGCCGCCTATCCGGTTATGTTCACCCGGTGGGGTCTGCGCCCCGACAGCGCCGGCCCCGGCTGTCATCGCGGCG
This sequence comes from Rhizobiaceae bacterium MnEN-MB40S, assembly GCA_024343425.1. Classification (GTDB taxonomy): domain Bacteria; phylum Pseudomonadota; class Alphaproteobacteria; order Rhizobiales; family Rhizobiaceae; genus Flavimaribacter. The sequence continues at coordinate 216,608 of BRLC01000002.1, read as the reverse complement.
GCGTCGGCGCCGTCTACGAGATCGAGACGCTGCGGCCTTCAGACGTGGCCCTGCTCGGCGAACGCGGCAAGGCTCCGCCTTTCGGAGTCGCCGGCGGCGGCCCGGCCGCCATGAACCGCTTCTACTGGCAGACGGAAACCGGCGAAGAAAGCCCGCCAATGGTCTCCAAGATTACCGACCTGCACTTGCCTGCCGGTCGTCGCGTGCGGCTGGAGAGCCCGGGCGGCGGCGGCTGGGGCGACCCGGCGACGCGACCGGCGGCGCTCGTAAAACGGGATGTCGAACTGGGTTTCGTGAGCGGAGCATCGGCCGAACGGGACTATGGCGTCATCCTCGATGAAAAGGGAGATATCGACACAGTGGCGACAGAGGCGCGCCGTAAGGAGCTTGCGAAGTGAACAGTCAGTCTGGCGGATCCGTAGTCGGCGTTGATGTCGGCGGCACATTCACGGATCTTTTCCACTTCAACGAAACCAACAGCACGTTCTCGACCGCGAAGGTGCCGTCCAATCGCGGCGACGAGGCGGTGGGCTTTCTCGAAGGCCTGACGAGTTTCGGCCCCTTGACGGAACTTGCGTCCATCGTGCACGGAACAACGGTCGGAACCAACGCCCTCCTGGAGCGCAAGGGCGCGAAGGTCGGTCTGATCACGACCGAGGGCTTTCGCGACGTCCTGGAAATGCGTCGTCGCGATCGCCGAGCGACCTGGGGCCTTTCGGGCGACTTCATTCCGGTCGTGCCGCGAGATCTGCGTCTCGAGGTCGCCGAACGCACCATGGCCGACGGAACCGTTCGCAGGGAAGTCGATACGGAAGCGGTAAAAACGGTCTGCCAGGAACTTCTCGCCATGGGAGCGGAAGCGCTGGCGATCGTCTTCATGAACGCCTACGCCAATCCGGCGAACGAACAGGCGGCTCTCGAAGCCGCCCGCAGTGTCTGGCCGAACGATCATATCGTCGGGTCAGCCTCGATCCTTCCTGAAATCCGGGAGTTCGAGCGGACATCGACCACGGTTCTCAACGCATATCTCCAGCCCGTCGTCGGCAATTACATCGGCAAGCTGGAGGGTGCGCTCGCCGAAGGAAAATTCGACGGCAAGTTCCATATCGTCCAGTCCAATGGCGGTGTCATGTCCACCGAAATGGCGCGGACACTGCCGGCGCGCACGGCGCTGTCTGGCCCGGCTGCCGGCGTCATCGCAGCAGCCGCGATTGCGCGCGAAGCAGGCTTCCCGAATGTCATTACGGGCGACCTCGGAGGCACATCCTTCGACGCCTCGCTCGTGGTTGACGGCAAATCGATGCTTGCGCCGCAGACGACGATCGACTTCGGACTGGTTATCCGCACGCCAATGATCGAGATCGTGACGATCGGCGCAGGCGGCGGCTCGATCGCCCGCGTCGACGCCGGCGGCATGATCGAGGTCGGGCCGGAAAGCGCGGGCTCGCGTCCTGGTCCGGTCTGCTATGGCCAGGGCAATGACCGGCCGACGCTGACCGACGCCAATGTCGTGCTCGGACGCATCAACGCCGAAAACCCGATCGGCGGCAAGCTGGACCGGCTGGACGTCGAAGCGGCGAAGGCCGCGATCGCGACCCATGTCGCCGAGCCGCTGGGTCTCGGCGTCATGGAAGCAGCCGAAGCGATCGTCAGGATAGCCGACAGCAAGATGGGCGGCGCAATCCGCCTCATGTCCATCGAACGCGGCCACGATCCGGCGAAATTCGCCGCGGTGCCCTTCGGCGGCGGCGGCGCGCTTCACGCCGGCGCGCTGATCAAGGACGTCGGGCTGAAGGCGGCGCTTGTTCCCCGCTATCCGGGCGTCACGTCGGCGCTGGGCTGCGTCATCGCCGACATCCGGCACGACCAGGTGCAGACGCTCAACGCCAATCTCGATGGTCTGGATATCGAAGCGCTCGACGCGCGCATGATGGAGGAGGCCAACCACGCCCGCGCCATCGTCGAAAGCGCTCGTCTGGCGGTCGAAAGGATCGACGTCCTGTTCGAACTCGATATGCACTATCTCGGCCAGACCCATACGCTGGCGGTGCCGCTGCCGGCCAAGGTGAAAGACGGCACGACGGGGGTAACGGTCGATCTCATCCGCAAGGCCTTCGAGAAGGCCTACGAGGCGAGTTTCTCCAGACTGCTTCCGAATATCGGCGTCCGCATCGTCAATCTGCGCACGGCGGCGGTCGGAATCAGGCCTCGCTTCGATCTGTCCGCGCTTGCAGCGCCCAAGGACACCACGGTGGGAGGCGCGTTGCTGGGACACCGGGATGTCTGGTTCCAGGGCGAATGGCACAATACGGCGATCTACGCGCGCCTCGACCTGCCGGAAGGCGCGGTCATTTCCGGCCCCGCCATTCTCGAGCAGCCGGACGCGACGGTGGTCGTCGATCCGGATCTCGTCGCGCGTGTGGACAACTTCGGCAACATCATCATGGAGCGCGCCTGATGAGCAGCGATGCGATACCGATTGAGAAAACGGCGCTTCTGATCGTCGACCTGCAGAACGATTTCCTGCATCCGGACGGCGCCTACGGCAAGGCAGGGCAGACTGCGGCGTCGATCGCCGCTCTGCCGGGCCGGCTGAAGCCCTTGGCGGATCTTCTGCGGAGCCGGGGAGGGTGGGTCGTGTCGACCCAGTTTACCCTGGTGCCGGCGAAGGGCGGCGAACCGATGATCGCGCCGCACCTTAAAAGCCTGCGACCGTTCCTGAAGAAGGGCGATTTCATGCCGGGCGGTTGGGGGCATACGCTCGTCGACGAATTGCAGCCCGCCGATCTTGTGGTCGAGAAGATCGCCTATTCGGCCTTCTACCAGACGCGCATGGAGTGGGTTCTGCGCAAATGCGGGATCGAACGGCTTCTGGTCGCCGGCATCGTTACGAACGGCGGTGTCGCAACCACCGTGCGCGCAGCGCATGTGCGGGAATTCGACACGATCGTGCTTGAAGACGGCTGCGCGGCGTTCTCCGACGAGGTGCACGACACGGCTATCGCGGCTCTGAAACCCGTTGGCCGGGTCGCCACCATAGAAGAGATGATCGCCGAACTCGGCTGAAGGCGCTATTGCGCGGCGATATCGGCGGCTGACTGGCCGGCGACCCAGCCGAAGGCGATTGCGGTCAACAGGCCGTTGCCGGAGAGATAACCCTCCGCCTGCGGTCCCGAGACGCCGCAGGCCGCGCCGCCGCCCGCCAGAAGGTTGGGAAACGGCTTGCTCTCTGCGTCGACGACGCGGGTCTTGTCGTCGATCAGCAGCCCGCCTTGCGTGTGGAAGAGGGCGCCAGTGACCTTGATTGCATAATAGGGCGCGACCAGCGGCTTCAGGTTCGTCAGATCCCGCCCCAACCGGTCGACGCCGGTCCCGTGACGCTCGGCGAGGCTTGCCGCCAACGCGTCAGCCGGCAGCTTGGTCGCCGCAGCAAGCTCTTCGATCGTTTCACCGCGTTTGACCGCCCCGAGTTCCAGCGCTTCGCGGTAATTCGGAAAACCGCCGCCAAATGTGTGCAGCCGCTCGTCGAATATTTCCCATGCGACGCCGTCTGGCTGAGCGAGAACCTTTTCGGCCTGCTCGGAATAGCCGCCGCTCTCATTCGAAAACCGCTTTCCCTCGAGATTGACCGCTATGCCGCCCTCCGACATCAGCGCCCAGGGAATAGGGATGCCGTGAGGATGGGCGAGCGAACCGTGCCCCTGGCAACCCGAAAGATCGCGCGTCGCGGCGCCCAGGGCCGTACCCCATTTCAGCGCGTCGCCAGTGTTGCCCGCGTGACCGTGGAACACGCCGTTCGACAGGCCCTGGATATGTTTGGCGACAAGTTCGCTGTCTCCGCCGAAGCCGCAGCAGGCGAGTATGACGGCCTTGCAGCCGATCACTTCCGATTTGCCATCCGGCCGGGTCAGCCCCACCGCCGTGACTATTCTTCCGTCGCAGTAGAGGCGATCGACCGTCGCTTCGGTGACGACTGGAACGCCAGCGGTTTCGGTCGCGTCCAGCAGGCGCATTTCCAGCGCTTCGCCGGTCTTGTCGGCAAGGGTGTGCATGCGCGGCCGGCTGAATCCCGGATACAGGAAATCATCGATCACGATCCATTCGACGCCGTGCGCGTCGCCAAGCCAGTCGATCGCGGGTCCTATGGACCGGGCGGCAAGATCCGCCGTCGCCGGATGGGAAAGCCCGTGCGATTTCGCCATGATGTCGTCGTAGAGAAGCTCCGCATTATCGTCGATTTCCATCGCCTTTTGCGTCTTGGTTCCGGCCGCCGGAATGAACCCGGAAGACATGGATGTCGATCCCCTTGGAGACTTGTCCCTTTCGAGCACGATCACGTCTGCGCCCTTTTCCGCTGCAGCCATTGCCGCGGTCAGGCCGCAGGCGCCGGCCCCGATGATGACGACGTCGACAAAGGTTTCGGGATTGGCGTCCGATGCGGGAAGAATCTGGGGATCCATGTTCTGTTTTGACCGATAGTGAGAGTTGCGGGAGAGCGGAGAGCTGTCAGTCTTTGCCTGACAGCATGTCGATGATTTCGTCGGTGCGGCGCACGTCGCCAAAGGCCTGCAGGAAAGTGGTGAGGGCTGCGAGATGCGCCTCGTCGGTGCGGGTGGCGTTGGCGTCCTCTACCATGATCGTCTTGAAGTCCGTCATGGCGGCGTCGCGCGCCGAACTGTCGCAACAGACATTGGTCATGCATCCGGTCATCAGGATCGTGTCTATGCCGGCCGTGCGCAGCAGAATCGGCAGGTTGGAGGTTCCGGGAAGAAAGGCCGAAAGCCGGTACTTGTTGACGATCATGTCGCCTTTCTGCACGTCGAGGCCTTCGTAGATCTCATGCAGTTCGGCGCCGTCCTGCAGTGCGTCCAGTATGCGGCCGGAAAGCGCCGGATTGACGATATGGTCGAAGAAGATCGGCCATCCGGCTTCATCGAACGTCGCCCGAACCCAGACGACCCGACCGCCAGCCGCGCGCATCGCCTTGGCGAGCCTGTTCACGTTCGGAACGATGGTGCGCGCCTGGGGAACCTCTGAAGGCGCGCCGACATCCATGAAGGCGCGCTGCAGGTCGATCACGACCATGGCGGTCTTTTTCGGATCGATGTCCGGAAAGACATGCGGGCGGCCGCGTCTTTCCGCCGCCGCGCCTGTGACGGTTTCCGGCAGAAGTGGGTGCATGGGAAGTGTATCGGTCATCTGCTCTTGTCTCCGTATCAGCCGGCGCAGCGGACATTCAGAACGGCGGAGCGGCCGTTCTCGCGAATTTCGGCAAAGGCGCGATCGAGCGCGTCTGGCAGCAGCGCCGGATCCTCGACCGTGTCGCCCCAGAGGCCGCAGGCGCGCGCGACGGCGGCGAAATCCGGCGCCGGCTCGAAACGCGTCAAGGGCATGCTGTTGGCGCGCGCGGCGTGGCCGTCGGGATACATGGCGCGCGTCGCCCGGTCCACGGCGCCCCAGCCGCCATTGTTGAAGATCATCGCCAGGATCGGAATGTTTTCGGCCGCCGCAATCTGGTGGCAGGCGATCGGATTAGAAAACAGGTGGCTGCCGTCGCCAAGCGCGGCGATCACTTCCCTGTCCGGAGCTGCAAGCTTTGCGCCGAGCGCCGCCGGCAGGCCCCAGCCGAGGCCGCCAGATGGGGAGCTACCGTAGAATTCACCCGGATTTGTCGTCTTCATGACATTGCGAACAAGCGGATATTCGTTGACGAGGATCGAATGCTCCGCGCGCGCCCGGTCCAGACATGCCGAGGCCCAGGCCATGGTGATCTGTTGGGGTTGTGTGGCGGCCGCCGCGCGGCCGTTTTCACGCATCTCGGCGCAACGTTGCGAGACCGCAGCGGCGCGTTCGTGGTCGGCAGGTGTTTCGCCGAGTTCGTCGAGCATCGCTTCGATGAAAAGTCGTGGCGAAGAATGGATCGTCAGATCAGAGCGAAAGCCGCGCATCGGATAGCGCGCCTGGAGAGGGTCGATCCCGACCTGGATAACCTTGAGGTCGTCGGCGACGCGGTTGCTGGCGGGCATCCAGGGCACGTCGCATTCCATGACCAGCACCAGATCGGCGTCGGCAAGCCATGGACCGATTTCGAAACCCCCGTGCATAGCGTCTTCACTCGACAGGCTGAGATGGCGCGGACGAAATTCAACGACAGGGGCGCCGAACGCCCGGGCGAACTTCGACAGGAGCGGCGGCACGGCCTTGTCCGCGCCGGCCCGCGCCGTAACGATAACCGGAGACTTTGCGGCGGAAAGCAATCGTGCGGCTTCGGTGACGTCGTCGGGATCGGGGCCGCCTGCGCGCGCCGGCTTCATTGAGGTCTTGGCGGGAATGGCTGTGTCCGCCGGCGGCATGGCAAGCAGTTCGCGGGGCAGGGTGATGTAGACCGGGCCGGCGGGATCCGAATGCGCAACCGCAAGCGCCCGATCCGTCGCCTGCACAAGCTGGCGCACATCCTTCAGTTCATAGTCCCAGCGCACGCTCTCGCGGACCATGCCCGCCTGGTCGAACATTTCCTGCGCCCAGTGGATGTTGAGCGACCGCGAGCCGTTTTGTCCTTCCTCAAGAAAGGGTGTGCGTCCGGCCGCAAGCATGAGCGGCACATAATCGCGGTCGGCGTTGATCAGGCCGTTGATGGCGTTCGCGGTGCCGACATTGACATGGACCATGGCGGCCTGCGCGCGTCCGGAAACCATCGCGTGGCCGTGCGCCATGGAGATTGCGGCGTTCTCGTGCCCGCACAGGATCGGCCGCGGAATGGAGATGCCTGTCTGCTCGGCGCGGGCGATGGCCTCGACGATGGAGGGGAAATCGGTGCCCGCATTGGCGAAGAGAAAATCGACGCCGCGCGTGGCCAAAAGCCTGAGCCACGCTTCTCCAACTGTGTCGGGCGCAACTTCCATTTCAGAACCTCCTTGTCAGTTTTGTATTATTCACATAACAATATATCAGATGAAAGATGGAGACGACACCCGAATGTCAATCAAGGCCGTCGATATTGTGGTCAATCCGCTCACGCCGCAGATAGTCGCGGCACGGCCGGAATGGACACGGACCTTTCATACGAAGAAAATCGGACGGGCTGAATCCGACGTCAAATCGGTCACGCATGAAGACATGATTCGGCAAATGGACGAGGCCGGGATCGAACGATCCTTCCTGATTGCCTGCAAGCTTGGCCAGGAAGGCACGCCTGGCGCCTGGCACATGCCCTATGAATGGGTTGCGGAGGCGGTCGCCGCCTATCCTGACCGCTTTTCCGGCCTGGCCGGCGTTGACCCGACGGAAGGCATGGACGGCGTACGACGCCTCGAAGCTGCTGTCAGGGACATGGGTTTCATCGGCGCCCACACCTATCCGCACTGGTTCGAAATCGAGCCAAACCACCGCAAATATTATCCCTTCTACGCAAAATGCGTGGAACTCGGCGTACCAATCCAGATGCAGGTCGGCCAGTCTCTGGTCTATTACGACAAGCGTCCGCTGCGCAGCGTCGCCAGACCGATCCTGCTCGATGATATCGCCTGTGATTTCCCCGAATTGAAGCTGATCGGCATCCACGTCGGCATACCGTGGACGGAAGAAATGATCGCCATGGCGTGGAAACACGAGAACGTTTTCATCGGATCGGATGCGCACAGCCCCAAATACTGGCCGCAATCCTTCGTGCACTACATCAACACGTATGGGCGGCGCAAAGTCATGTTCGGGACCGATTATCCCGTGCTGGCTTTCAAGAGGACGATAGACGAGATCGAGGATCTCGCTCTTCGGGAGGACGCGAAGCAGTTGTTCCTGAGGGACAACGCCATGCGCGTCTATGGACTGGAATAAGAAAGGGAACAAGGAGCAACCCATGCGAAAGCTATTGTTGACGACTGCACTCGCCGCCGCGTTCATGGCGCCGGCTGCGCATGCCGATGAAGAGACCGTGACGATCGGTGTCGTGACGGCGCAAACCGGACCGCTTGCCGCTCCCGGCAAGTTTCAGATGAACGGGTTCAACCTCGCTGTTGACGAAATCAACGGCAACGGCGGGTTCCAGATCGGGGACACGACCTACAAGCTGGAGCTCAAGGTCTATGACACGCGTTGCAACGCCGCCGAAGGCGCGTCCGCGATGCAGCGTCTGGCGACCGTTGATCAGGTGCCGATCGTGCTGGGTGAATTGTGCAGTCCTGTTGCGGCCGCCGAAGCGCCGATTGCTCAGGATTTTCAGGTTCCGCTCGTTGTCACCGTGCCGACGGCGTCGAGCCTGACGGAACAGGGCAATCCCTATTTCTTCCGGGTCAACGCCAATAGCGGCCAGCTCAACGAAGCGCTTGCAGCATTTGTGGAGACAATCGACTCCGAGCCGTTGTCCTTCATCGCGTGGAACAACGACACCGGCCGCGGCGGGGCTAACGGCATGCGGGAATTGCTGCCTGAGGATTTCGAGTTTGGTTATATCGGCTTCTTCAATGTCGGCGAGGTGGATTTCGCAAACCACATCACGAATATCCGCAATGAAGACAGCAAGGCCATCATGCTGCTGATGGACGAGGAACCGGGCGCTCTTGCGATCCGCCAGATCCGCGACGCCGGCCTCGACGCCAAGCTGATCGGTACGCTGGCGATGGGCTCCAACCGCTTCCTTGACCGGCTGAACGCCGAATATCTCAATGGCATGGTGCAGTACAGCTCGTTTCCGCCGAATGCGCCGATGGAGCGGATCAAGAACTTCTCTGACACCTACAAGGAAAAGTATGGCGAGGAATCGCACGGCTTCGCCGCGCAATCCTATGACGGCGTATTCGTGGCAGTCGAGGCCATGAAGGCGGCAGGCACCACCACCGACGGCGCCGCCATCCGCGATGCGCTCGCAGAGATCTCTGTCGACGGCGTGATCGGTACGATCTCGTTCGACGAGAAAGGTCAGGCTTCACCGCCCGTCTACATCACCGAATGGTGTGAAGACGGCAGCCGCAAGATCATTGCCCCTGAGGATCTTGCTGCTGATTGCGGCGCTGGCTGACCGAAAACCGTGACCGCCCCGCTCAGGCGGGGCGGTTGTCCGCTTCTCCCACCTGTTGACCGGAGCCACGATGGCGACCGCAATTCTCGAACAATTCATCAATGGCGCAATGATGGGCTCGATCTATGTCCTCATGGCGCTTGGCATGGTGCTGATCTACGGCGTGATGCACGTGCTCAACTTCGCCCATGGCGTCCTGTTCATGGTCGGGGGCTACCTCACGCATCTCTTCTTCTTCAGTTGGACAGGCAGCTATCCGCTGGCAATTCTCGGCTCGATGGTGGCGCTGGCCGCAATCGGTATTGTGCTGGAGCGACTGGTGTTCCGCGCGCTTCGTGACAATTTGCGCATGCAGATCGTCTCATCGCTGGGTCTCATCCTCATCATCCAGAACGGGGTGGTCCAGATCTGGGGACCGCACGCCCTTCAGATGCGTCCGACTACCGTCGAGACACTCGTCAAGTTCGGCCAGTTGTCCTTCACCCTGCAGCATTTCGTCATCATGGGCGTGGTTGCGGCGGCCGTTGCGGCGCTTTACCTCTTCCTGACGCATACGCGCCTCGGAACAGCGATGCGCGCCACCAGCCAGGCGCCGGAAGCGGCCGTGGTCGTCGGCATCGATCCGAACCGCGTGTACACGCTGACTTTCATGATCGCCTGTGCGCTGGCGGGCCTCGGCGGCGCGCTTCTTGGTCCGCTCTTTATCATCTTTCCGCAGATGGGCGACGCGCCGATGCTGAAAGCGCTTTCGGCCATCGTCATCGGCGGCATGGGCAGCGTGCCCGGCGCCATCGTCGGCGGACTTGGCATCGGTATCGTCGAATCCCTGTCAACGCTGGTTATCCCGACCGACTACCGCGACACCATCACATTCGGAGTTCTCATCCTCATGCTGCTCATCCGGCCCTGGGGCATATTCGGCGTTCGGGTTCGCGGAGAGGATTGATAGTGATCATGAAACTGTCCCTTTCCACCATCGTCACCATTGTCATACTCGCATTTGGCGCGCTCGCTCCGTTCATTTTCGGCGGACAGCCCTACATTCTCTACGTCCTGACCCTGGCTCTCTGCTACACGATCCCCGCGATAGGCGTGAATATCCTCTACGGCTACACGGGCCTGGTTTCACTTGGTCATATGGGTTTCGCCGGCGTCGGCGCCTATACAACCGCGCTGCTGATGAAAGATGTGGGACTGCCCTTCGTCCCGTCGCTCTTTGGCGGCATGTTCGCCGCAGGATTTCTGGGCTTTCTGGTCGGCATTCCCTGCCTGCGCCTGCGCAGCCATTATTTCATCATCGTGACGCTTGCGGTCGGCATGATCCTCTTCACGCTGTTCAACAATCTTGACGGCTTGACCGGCGGCGCCGAGGGACTGCCCGGTATTCCGCGGCCGGGCAATATCGAGATTGGTTCGTTTGTCCTGGATTTCCGTTCGCTGACGGGCTTCTACGTTCTTACCTTCATCATCGCGGCGTTGACCTTCGGGCTGCAATACATCTTGGTGCGCTCGGACTTCGGGCGCTCGCTCTCGTCGCTGCGTCAGGACGAGTCACTTGCGGCGGCGCGCGGCGTCAACGTATTCGGCCACAAGCTGGCGGCGTTCGTCCTGTCGACGGCGATTGCCGGCGTCGGCGGCGCAATGAAGGTTCTGTTCCTGCGCGCCGCTGCGCCGCTGTCGTTCGACATGAATGAGAGCATCAATCTTATGATGATGCTTATCCTCGGCGGCGCCGGCTATCTTGTCGGCCCTGTCATCGGCGCCATCACCTTTATTGCGCTTCCGGAATTTCTGCGTGTCGCCGCGGAAATGCGACTCATCTTTTTCGGCTTCGTCCTGCTCATCCTCGCCCGCTTTGCGCCCCGCGGCATCTGCGGCGCGGCGGAGGTCGCCTACCGGAAGCTGGCCAACAAGGAGGCGAACGTTGTCCGCTATACTTGAAGTCTCCGACATCTCGAAGAGCTTCGGCGGCATTCAGGCTGTCAACGGCGCTTCATTCACGCTCGATCATCCGGGCATCTATGGTCTGATCGGTCCCAACGGCGCCGGAAAGACCACGATGTTCGACATCATCTGCGGCAGGCAGGTTCCGGACGCCGGCAAGGTGCTTTTCCATTCCTCGCGTGTCGACGGCGTCGAGCCGTACAAACTCTCGCGCCAGGGCCTTGCCAGAACCTTCCAGGAATGCCGCGTGCTGCCGGAGGAAACCTGCCTCGACAACGTGCTCTTCGCCGCGCAAAGCAAGCGCATGACAAGCGAGATGTTGCAGGTGTTCACGCGCAATACGAAACATCGACGCGACGCCGAGGTGGAGGCGCGGCGTCTGTTGCGACTCATCAATCTCGAACAATACGCCGACCAGCCCGCCAGCGACCTGTCCTATGGCCAGCGAAGGCTTCTGGAGATCGTCTCCTGCTTCATGTCGAAGCCGCGCATCCTGCTGCTTGACGAACCGGCTTCCGGCATCAACCCGACGCTGCTGAACACGCTGCGCGACTTCCTCGTGGAGCTCTACGAGGAAACGAAGATCGTTTTCCTGATCGTCGAGCACAATATGGAGTTCATCATGTCGCTCGCCAGCACGATCATCGTCATGCACCAGGGCAGGGTTCTTATGCAGGGCGCGCCGGAGCAGGTTCAGGCGGACGAGAGCGTCATCGACGCCTATCTGGGATAAGCTCATGACCATGCTGAAAATACGAAATCTCAAAGGCGGATATGGCGGCCGGCTGATCGTCGACGGCGTCGATCTGGATGTCGCGGCGGGCGAGATCGTGACCGTTATCGGACAGAACGGCGCCGGCAAGTCGACCATCCTCAAGAGCATTTTCAACCTGACGCCCGTGCGCGAGGGCGAGGTGTTGCTGGACGGCAAGGACATCTTCAAGGTCAGCCCGTACAGGATGCTGGTGACCGGTCTTGCCTACATTCCCCAGCACCACAGCATCTTTCCGAAGCTGACGATCACCGAAAACCTGCGCATGGGCGGCTATCTGCTGGATGACGCCAAGTTGCTGCAGGAGCGCATCGTCAAGGTCTGCGAGATGTTTCCGATCCTCAGGGAACGCCGGGACGAATTCGCCGCCAGTCTTTCCGGCGGCGAGCAGCGCATGCTCGAGATCGCCCGAACCCTGATCATGGATCCCAAGGTGGTGATGCTCGACGAACCGTCCATTGGCCTCGCGCCAAAAATGGTCGATCTGGTGTTTTCCACCGCCCGTCGGCTTGCCGAAGACGGCAAGGGCATCCTGATGGTGGAGCAGAACGTCAAGAAGGCGCTGCTGGCTTCCGATCGCGGTTATGTGCTGGAACTCGGCCAGGTCCGCATCCAGGACCAGGCGCAGGCGCTGATCGCCGACGAAAGGGTCTCGCGCCTTTACATGGGCGTGCGTGGCTAGGCGCGGCCGCCGCGCCGCCTCACTTGCGAAACTGCCTCTCGTCAACCGTCAGCGACAGCACTTCCGGGCGGGAGTAATGTCCGGCCGTGTCGGCCAGCACCTTGGCGCTGCGAATGGCTTCCAGGTCGATCTCGGCGATCACGAGCTTTTCCTCCAGACCGGTGTGCGGTTCGGCGATATATTCACCAGTCGGGCCGATGATCGCCGACCATCCGCCGCCGACGCCGAGAACGGATTGCGGACCCATGGCCGCTTCGATCGCGTCCACATTCTGCTGCGTTACCGGGTTCTGGGCGACGATGACGAAGCATTGGCCGGTGATGGCGTGAGACCGCATAAGCGCCTCGACGCGCATGTCGTAGATCGCGTTGCGGGCGTCGCGGTTGCTTGCGAAGGTCGGCCAGCTCGCGCAGTGGATCTGCATGTCCTGATCGATCAGCGCCTGGCGGGCGAGGTTGAGCATGTGCTCGTAGCAGATCAGGGCGCCGACCCGCCCGGCCGCCATGTCATGGACTTTCAATGTCGCGCCGTCGCCCTGCGACCAGATCATCCGTTCCGCATAGGTCGGCTGAAGCTTTCGATGCTTGCCCAGGAATTCCCCGTCCTGGCCGATGAACGCCTGGGTGTTGTACATCGTGCCTCCGGCCCGCTCGCTGAGGCCCAGCACGACGGCGACGCCCGCTTCTGAAGCCGCATCGCAAAGCGGCTTGAGCTCGTCGCTCGACAGGTCCACCGACTGATCCGCGTAACCGACATAGATGCCGTGCTGGTCCGCCGGGGCATAGAGATTGATCCAGTAGGGAAATCCGGGAACGAAGGTTTCAGGAAAGCACAGCAGTTCGACGCTCGAGCGTCCCGCCTCGCGCACCAGGTCGCAGGCCTTGGCGAGCGACGCCCGCTTGTCGAGCATGATCGAAGAGGCGTGGGCGGCCGCAACCACGTGTTTTGCCATGTCAGTCTGTCTCCTGATGATCCGTTCTGTCGGGGCTTTGCCAAATAATGATGTATTGATATAACAATAATAGAATTCTGAACAGGATTCGGATTGGACATGATAAGTCTGTGCCCGCGAGAACGGAGTTGCGGGCGGCGCCGGTCCAATGGTGTGGGAGGAGCCCTGATCCCGGCCAGGCAAATTGGCGGGCGCAGGCACTTGCCATCATTGTACTTAAAAAGCATAACAATATAACAATATTTGTGGAGAGGCCCGTGCGCAGAGAATCGGTATCGAACGACACAGTCACGCCACTGCACCACCAGGTCTACGTCGTCCTGCGTCAGCAGATCGAGGAGGGGCAGTTTGCAGACGACAAGCAAATCCCCTCAGAACATGAGTTGTCGCAGATCTTCAGCGTGTCCCGGATCACGATCCGACGCGCGATGGATCGGCTGAAACAGGAAGGCTTCGTCAGCCGCGCGCGCGGGAAGGGCACCTTCGCCCGCCTGCCGCAGGCGCCGCAGGCCATTTCTGCGAACCTCAAGGGAATTTTTGAAAATCTGATGGCGATGGGTCTGAGGACCCGCGTCAAGCTGATCGAGTTCGGCTATGTTCCCGCGCCTCCGGCGATTGCCGAAAAGCTCAAGATCGAGCCGGGCGCCACTGTTCAGCGCGCCGTGCGGGTGCGTTTTCATGAAAACATACCGTTCTCGCATCTGACCACCTATCTGCCGGAGGAAATCGGACGTCACTGCGACGAGCGCGAGCTTTCGGAGACGCCGCTTCTGCTCCTGATGGAGCGGGCGGGCGTCAAGGTTTCGGCTGCCGACCAGTCCGTCTCGGCAAAGCTAGCGGATCCGATGGTGGCGCCGTTGCTGGAGATCGAGGCGGGCTATCCGCTCCTCTGGGTCAAGCGCACGGTGGTCGACCAGAACGATCGTCCCGTTGAATATCTGAACGCGCTGTATCGGCCGGATATCTACGAGTACCACATGTCCATGTCGCGGGTTGAGGGAGAGAACGCCGCGCTGTGGAGCCCTGACATGACCAGAAGCTGACATCTCCCAATGACGACAATTAAAAAGCCGATCGTGACCGATGACCTGTTCTTCGCCAATCCCGAGGATCTTGCAAAGGCGCGCGACGCGGTGTTCTCCGCGACACTGGACCGGATATTCGAGCACCACCCGCACTACAGCAGGCTCTATCGCGAAAAGGGCATCGCCCGGTCGGATATCTCCGGCATCGAAGACATCGGACGTCTGCCCGTAACCAGCAAGGCTGACTTTGTCAGCCGCCCGGAAGATTTCACGCTGAAACTCCCGGATACCTTCGACGCGACCGAACGCATCGTCTGGGATGTAATGTACACGACCGGGTCGACCGGCGACCCGACGCCGTTTGTTTCGACCTCTTACGATTTCGTCAACATACTGGCGCTGAACCGCAACATGCTGCGCCTGCGCGGGGTAACGGCCGACGACGTGATCCTCAATCTGTTTCCCCTGACGAGCCATCCGCACGGGGCCTTCGCGCGCGCGATGAATGCTGCGGCCTCTTTCAGTATTCCGGTTGTCGCGGCCATGCCGGGCGCGCCGAGCCGGCGTCATCCGCAGCTCGGCAACCGGATGGATGAAGTCTGCGCGCTGGCCGGACGGTCGGGGGCGACCATTCTCTGGGGCGTGCCGTCCTACATGCGCAAGATGCTTGGCCGCGCGGAAGAACTGGGCGTGCGTTTACTCTCGGTGCGGTTGGTTTTCGTGACCGGGGAAGGTTTCGGCGAGGAAGCGCGCCGCGATCTTGTCGACCGTCTGAAACGGCTTGGCGCGCGGGATCCGAAGATCAGCGTGTCCTACGGCGCCACCGAGATGCAGGGCGGCATGGTCGAATGCACGCCGGGATCGGGTTATCTCAATCCCGCGCCGCTCCAATTCTATTTCGAGGCCATCGATCCCGAAACACACGAACCGGTGCCCGATGGCGAAGAAGGGCTGATCCTCCTGACCCATCTCGACCGGCGCGGTTCGACCGTTCTGCGCTATGCGCTGGGCGATACGGCGCGGCTGACGCGCACGATATGCCCGCATTGCGGCGCATTGACGGAGCGCCTCGTCAGCATACCGGTCCGGCGTGACGGCTTCGTCAAGATCAAGGGCATGCTCGTCAATCCGCAGGCGCTCGTCGATGCGCTGGCGGCGGAGGGCGGGATCGCCGATTTCCAGGCCTTCGTCGACAAGGAAGACGAAGCCGACGTGCTTTCGATGGATCGCCTGCGCATCCGTTTCCGCCCGCGCAGTGGCGGCGAAGACATCGGTCGCCGCGCCGCTGAAAAGGTCAAGGCCACGATCGGTGTGATGCCTGTCATGGAGCCGGTCGGCGCCAACGAAGCGGTTCTCGCCGGCGGCGGCTGGAAAGCCAAGCCGATCATCGATTTGAGAAAGAAGGCGCAGTAGAAAGATTGCGCAACGCTGCAGCGGCACTTGAACTGTCGCGAGCTCGTCCTGTAACAGATTGCGACTGGCGTGGATTGACCGCGCTCACAAAGCAGGATGAACGCGACCGTGCCGACAAAACAGGTGCGAACGAACGAACTCACGCGCGGAACGACGGCTGCGGACCGGGTCGCAGATGTTCTGCTTGCCTTTTCATCCGGCGATAATGGTCTCGGCGTGAGCGCGCTCGCGCGCCAATTGGGTCTGAGCAAGGCGGTCGTGCACCGGATCCTGCAGTCGCTTGTCGCAAAGGGGCTGTTGCGGCATTCATCGGACAGGGGCGTCTACGACCTTGGACCCGCCGCCGCAATTCTGGGCGCGCGGAGCCTTTCGCGTCTGGACATTCGCGATGTTGCGCGGCCCGAGCTTGTCCGTCTTCGCGACGCCACGCGGGAAACCACCACCCTGTCGCTGCTCGACAATGATCGCCGGGCCTATGTCGAGCAGTTCGTGTCTCCTCGGGAAATCAAGATGACGGTCGATATCGGGCGCAGCTACCCGCTGCACGCCGGCGCGTCCAGCCTCGTCATCCTTGCGAACCTCGCGGAAGCGGATCGCGACCGCATTCTGGACGGTCAGTTGGCGGGTCTGACAGAACAAACACTCACTGATCGCCAACAATTGCTGGAGAGGCTGCAGGCCATCCGCGGGCAGGGCTACGCGGCCTCCCGCGGCGAACGCCAGTCCGGCGCAGCTTCTGTCGCAGCGCCGATTTTCTCGTCCGCCGGCGTCGTGGTCGGCGCAATCAGCCTGTGCGGGCCGGAGTTCAGGTTTGACGATGATACGATCGCCCGCTTCATCCCGATGGTCCTCGAGGTTGCGAGGAAGATCAACGCCGGTTCCGGCGGTTCCGAGCGAACCTGAGGGTCAACCCAGATTCATCACGCGCATGGCGTTGAGCCCCAGCAGATTGTCCATCGCCTCCTTTGATATCGGCAGCGCCTTGGCCTCCTCGAACGAGGCCTTGATATCCTGGATAGGCCAGTCCGACCCCCAGATGATCTTTTCGAGACCGTCGAGGTTCCGGCGTCCGCCGCCGTTCAGATAATCGATCAGCTCCGGCTCCCAGGTCGACGGCTTGTGCGCGTCGGCGACCATGTAGACGTTTTCGTAGTTGCGGCACATCATGATCATCTCGTTGGCCCAGGGTGTGCCGATATGGATGCCGAGAATGGTCAGGTTCGGGAAGTCGTAGGCGACAGGATCCAGCCAGCTGGGTTTCGCAGCGATCATCGCGCGATTGCGCGGCGTGGGCGATCCGACCTGCAACATGATCGGCGCGCCAAGCTCCTCGCATTTCGCATAGAGTGGCCAGTAACGGCGATCGTCGATGCGGATGCCCCACCAGTGCGGATAGACGTGGGCGCCGCGAAAGCCGAGTTCGCGGAATGAGTAATCCAGATAGCGAACGTTTTCGTTGATCGGCAGCGTCGGATTGAGGCCGACATAGCCGAACAGGCGGTCCGGCGCCTTCTGCAGTTGCGGATAGACTTCGTCGGCGTGAATGGCGTCAACTTCGCCGCCGACGCCGGAGGCGGCTATGCTCGATATCAGCACCGCCTTGTCGATGCCCGCATCGTCTAGCACGGGCAACAGGGCTTCCGCTGTCATCGGGCGTTCGGCCCGTTCGCGGGCGGCGCGGCGCAGCTCCGACTGGTAGAAGGGCAGTTTCGTTTTGCCCCGGTAATTGACTGATGCGTCGACGACTGTCGCCATGGTGAATATCCTTTGAGCTTGAGTCCGATCGTTGGAGATGTGCCGTTCAGCGGAACGATTGTCCGATGTCTTTCAATGAAAGATCCGCAATCGATCTTTTTCCACGAAGTGCAGGTAGTAAAGCCGTAAAAACTGTTACTTTATAAATTAATTGTCTGCGCTTTCTTCCGAAAGACAGGCTTGCCTGGGGGGTGTGCCCACGATACGCTTTCATTACCAGTTTTGTCGTTTCGCTCAAAGAAACGGCTGGCTGAGATTATGTAGATTGGTTCGAACGAGGTGGAAATGACGGGCAACGGAAAACTCATCGGCGCAGCCGCCCCTTACGGTCTGGACACGCTCTCCAGCTACCGCATGGTGGAGGAGAAATATATCGGCCGGGTCATCTATCTGACCTTCAAAACCGAGACGGATCTCTCGCCGTGGATTCCTGCGCCCCTCAAAGCGGTTGATCCGCATTCGGCGTTCCTGAAACTCTATCACCTCACAAGAAATCCGGTCGGCGAGGAAGCGCGCGGCATTGGCTATTCCGCCTATCATGAAGTCTGCCTGACGGTCGGCGTCACCTATCCGGGAGATCCCGCCGAGCGGCATTACAACATCGGCATGTGGCTCGACCGCGACTGGGCAATCTACAAGGCGCGCGAGGTGCTCGGCTGGCCAAAAAAGATGGCCGATATCGATCTTGTCTGGCCCATCGTTCCCGAAGAGGGCTCGAAATTCGCCGATGTCGGCACGCGCAAGACCTTCGGCTCCAGGATCAGCCGCTACGGCAGCCCGATCATCGAGATGGAAGGCGCGCTCAGCGATGACATCGCGCCGTCCAAGGTGCCGCCGTTTCAGGGGTTTTATTCCGTGCGCCACATCGTTGCGCCGGACGGAGATCCGAAGAACCGGATCCGTCAGTTGCTCCGCATCGACACCCACAGCGGCTGGGCGTCCGAACCGGCGTTTGCGGAAGCCAGTCTGAAATTCGGATCATGCGGCGACGAGAATCTCGCCATTCTCGGCGACGCAAAGGTCACGGGATGTTCGCTGCGTGAAACCGGCTGGGTCCTGCCTGCCTTCCCGGCGACGATCATCGAGGAAGACATGGATTTCGAACCCCATGTTGGGTGACATTTAGGTCAATCTCTAAAGTAGTTTTTGGAGATTACCTTGCCGTTGTTCCCATTGAAATTAATGAAGAGATTCGACCCGTCGAATCCATTGCTGAAGCCGATGTAGATCTCGTCTCCATCCTTGTCGTAGCCGAAGCGGTAGCCGAACCAGCCTGACGATTTTTCTTCGCGACCTTCGGCGAATTCGTCGAGCGCTGCGATCACCTGTTCGCGATCCATGCCAACGTCGATGGTCTCGGAAAGTTGCTCTATAGGGTTCATGTAGAGAAGCTGTATTATGAGGACTACACTCAAGAAGCCCGCCGCCAGGATCGCAACGATCGCTCCAATCACAAGAACCAACCGTCGCAATATTCTGATCATGAAGGCGGCTCCGTTTGTACTTCTTCGATCACAGCCGGACTGTCCGGAATATGGTCGCGTGAATCGCCAACCGCGCCGGACAGTATAACCAGCAGGGCGAGCAGGCCGACGAGCGGCGGCAGATACCAGCTGGCCAGAAGCCGGGTCGCGACGAAACGGCCGCCCAGGATCGGCAGTTCATAGACCATGACTCGGTGAAGGCCGAGGATCGACCAGGACGTCAGGAGCGCCACCATCTGCGCCTCGCCGGCGCCGCCCTGCCACACCAGCAGCGCCAGCGGGAACGATACGAAGGGCCCGCCCGGCAGCAGCGCGCCGATAACCGTCGCGGTCGCCATGCCAATCAGCCCGGTGTCGCGACCGAGAAGCTCCGCGATCAGCGAACTGGGAAGCAGCGCGCCAAGAAGTCCGGCGGCGATCACTGCGACCGGCAGCCGGATGAGCAGAGGCCTGATCTGCCGTCCGGTCGCGCGAAAGACCTCGGGAATTTTCCCGGGCGAACGTTGCGCGAGCACCCCGAGCAACACCAGCGAAATCGCCGCCAGTATATAAAAGCCGAACCCCATCTAGCCGATGTCCGGGCGTATCGAGGGGAAGCGGCGCACAAGCCATCGTGCGGCGAAGCCGGCGATGATGGGCGCAGGCAGGCTGCACAAGAAGCGAAGCATCGAGAAATCAAAGCCCATGAAGGGCGCTTCCCAGACAAGCAACCGGTTCAGCCCGATGGTCGCCCAGGCCAGCAGAAACGCGATCATGCAGCCGATGTCGGCGCCGGCCGCAATGAAGGCGAGCGCCAGCGGAAAGGAGGCGAAGGGACCGCCGGGCATGATCGCGCCGATGATCGTCGCCCCGATCAGACCCTTCAGGCCGGAGCTCTGGCCGAGCCACTTGCCGACCGTGTCCTTCGGGACCATCACGCTCACAAGGGACGCCAGAAACAGGCCGACCGCGATTTGCGGGAGCAGGCCAATGGCGAGGAAAGCGGAGTCAGACAGCGAGTCGACGACCACATCCGACCCGCGCTGCATCGCCAGCGTGATGGCTGCGATGACGCCAAGCGCGGCAAAGAACAATGTCATCTTGTCGAAGAGGCCGCCCTGTTTGCCTTTCTTGCCGCCGTCTTCCGGCGGGTCTGCTTTGTGACGGTCTGACGCGGGCGGTTGGGACGTGTCTTCAGCCTGCTTGTTCATGCCTTAGAGGGATCTCCGGATGACGCGTGGTTACGTGATGTCGGAGACCCTTATGCGACTGTCGGCGGCAATATGCAAATCCATGCAGGCGAATATGATAAATGTATTAAGCAAATACGATTTATTGAAATTGCAAGGCATACTGAAATGTCATTGATGGCCGAACGAACGCTCGAACCGGTGAAGATTGCGTCAGGTGAAGGCGTCTGGAACCAGAGGCGCAATCAGCAGCAGATCATCACAAGAGCGTAGGCCACACCGAGCGCAATTCCAGTCACGATCAGTGCGATCAGCAGACCCGCGGCGAACCAGATACCGTCTCGAACGCCCAGTCCCAGAGCCAGCAACGCGATGGCGAGCGCCGGCGCGGCGTTGCCGAATGGAATCGGCAGGAAAAGCAGCAGCGACATGACCAGACACGAAAAGCCGGTGATGCGCTCGGCCCATCTGTCGCCAACCGGCCAGAAACGCGGACGGGCAAGCCGCTCGAACCGCCTGAGAACCGGCAAGGTTCGCGATGAAATCGCCTCGAACAGTTTGCGTCTGATTGAGCGGTTGCTGATATAGCGAGGCATGGCGACAAAGGACGCGCCGGTCATGAGTTGATAGGAAATCACAATCAGCGGCAACGCAAGAATGAATGGCGAACCCGGGACGACGACAATGATGTTGGGGATGGCCAGGAGAAACAGCAGTGGCGCGAAATTCTGATCGCCCAGGCTTTCTATCAAATTGCCGATCGAGAGCCTTTCCGATGGCGCGCGCTGCAGCATTCGCAAAACCTGTGAGAGACGCCTTGGTCTGACGCGGCTGCGGTTTGCGCCCCGTGAGCCGTTATAGGCGGGCGTCCGGCCGTGCAAAACGTTCACTGCGATCTCTCCGCGGCCTGGCCTGCAGCGTTTCTGTCGCGGTGATCCCGCAACAGCGAATAGACGACGCCGCCGGCGAGGATCGAAAGCGTGATGCACAGGGAAATCCAGGCCGGAACCGATTCAAGACCCAGGAGGCTGGATACCAGCACCTTTGCGCCGATGAAAACGAGAATTAGCGCAAGAGCTTGAGACAGGTATCTGAATCGCTGAAGCAGCGGCGCGAGGGCGAAGTACAATGCGCGCAAGCCCAGGATCGCGAAGATGTTCGAGGTATAGACGACATAGGGATCCGTGGTGATCGCAAAGATAGCGGGTATCGAATCGACGGCGAATATCACGTCCGCTGTTTCCACCATGACCAGCGCCAGGAACAGCGGCGTGAGGTGATATTTCAATTTTCCGCCGGCGTCCGGCAGGCGCACGACGAGTTTGCCGTCATGCAGCGCCTCGGTCACTCGAAAATGACGATAAACCCAGCGAAGCAGGATGTTCGATCCCGGATCATATTGCTTGTCGCCTGAAATCATCAGCCGCAATCCGGTGAAAACCAGGAACAGGGCGAAAACGTCGAGCAGCCACTCGAATCGCATCACGGCCGCTGCGCCGGCCCCGATCATGATGCCGCGCAACACGATCACGCCGGCGATGCCGTAGATCAGCAGCTTGTGCTGATAGGGACGCGGGATAGCGAAATATCCGAAGATCATCGCAATCACGAAGATGTTGTCCATGGCGAGGCTTTTCTCGACCACGAACCCCGTCAGATAATCGAATGCGGCGTCGCGTCCGAGCGCGTAGCCGATCCAGATCGAAAATGCGATCCCGATCGTGATGTAGAACGCCGACAGATAGAGGCTTTCACGAAATCCGATGTCCCGCTGCCGGCGGTTCATGACGCCGAGATCGAGACCGAGCAGCGCCAGGACAAGCGCAAGGAAGGACAGCCACATCCACAAGGGGTAGCCGAACGCGTCGACAAGCATGAGACCCACTTCAAGGCACCTCCAGTGAGGCAGCTCTTTGTGCGGTCTTCTTGTGTCAAAGCCGTGGGAGCTGGCCGGAGACGGCGGTTGCGCTCCGACGCAGGATCAGATGGGATGAGCAGTGACGTTGCGCAAGGGAGGCCCCGGTCAATATTTTGTGCGACCCTCCGTCTCGGGAGACGGAGGGCTTGCCCATGCGAAATGTTACCGGGCGCTCGCCACCTCGTATTCCGAGGAATCGAGCGAGCCGTCAGCATTCGTGTCGGCTGCTATGAATCTGGCTTCGTCCATTTGCATTCCGGACGCCGCTTCGTCCATGGATATGGTCCCGTTGCTATCGGCGTCGACTGATGCGAAACCGGCGCCGTTGTTGCACCCGGCTGCCGCAACGATGCCAATAAGGGCGCACGCCACGACGTATCTGTTCATGTTTGTCTCCTGTTGGTGAATGCTTCGGCGCGTCGCCGAAGCAGCAGGATTTCCGGAGCGCACGATGGCGGAACTGTGGCGGAAAGCGCCTGTCACGTCGGCAGTCGGATGCAAATTGGGTTACAGCCGATAACGATTGCTGAACGCAGGATCTGTGCGAAACATAATTTCTGGCTCGGACCGGTTCGGCCACCAATCGGCCGCAATCGAGGCGATGATTCCGGGCCTTGCTGTGGCAATCACGCCTCACATGTCCGGAGTTTCGTCCAATGCATTCCCGTCTCGCGGGTTTGTTGCGTCTGCCTCCCTTGCGTTCAGCCGAAAACCGTATCTTAGACACAAGCCGCATGATTGGCGTGGTCGCAGCCACGCTCTTGTTGCTTGCGGAGATCACCGGGGTTTCGTTCGCATTCGTCTGGGCGGTTTCCAACTACCTCTACCTGTCGCACGACATCAAGATGGCGCTCTACGCTCTGACCCTTGCGGGGGTGTTGTGGTCGTCCGCCTATGTCTGGATCGTCGTCTTCAATTCGGAAACGTCCCCGGATGAGTGACTGGTTAAACAGCGCCCGCCTTTCTGAGATCCTTGCGCTCCTTCAGGAGATCCAGAGAGAGAACAAGCGCCGCCAGGCAGGGGATCGTGGCGCCCAGCGCAAGCACGAGAAGCGTGCCGCGCGCGCCGTAGCCTTCGATCAGAAATGCTCCGAGCATGGGCGCCGCTGCGGCGGCGATCAACATGGGCGTCGCCAGACGTCCCATGATGCGAGGATAATCGTGCGGGCCGAACAGGGCGAGCGGCAGCGAACCGCGAGCGATCGACCACAGTCCGTTGCCGGCGCCGTAGGCCACGAGAGCGGCGGCGGCGGGCAGCTGGAAATAGAGGCCAATGAAGCCGACAAGACTGAGCGCTGTCGACGCGATCATCGTCCAGATCGCGTGATGGCGTCCGCGTCCCATCATTTCGAGGATACGGGCGCCCACCTGCGCGGGTCCGATCAAGGTGCCGAGACCGACCGCCGCCGCCAGGGCGTAGCCTTCCGCCGTCAAAATCGTGATGAGATGGATGGACCAGATGGAGGACAGCACTGCAAGAACTGTCCCCGCCAGCGCAATGCACCAGAATCTCAGGTCGAAACGGCCGTTGACGTCGCGCGATCCGCCGCTCGCGGAATGTTCGTGACCCGTAGCGGTGCTGACGCCGCGCGGCAGGGCAAACCAGCACAGCGGCAGCGTCACGGTCAGGTGCAAAAGCGCATAGGCGAAACAGGCCATGCGCCAGCCCACGGCCTCCACCAGAAAGGCGGAGATCGGCCAGCACACGGTGCTCGCGAAGCCGCCCCAAAGGGTCAGGACGGTGATCGCCGAACGCGCGCCGCTTCCATAATGGCGCCCCAGCGTCGAAAAGGCGGCGTCGTAGAGGCTCGCCGACATGCCGAGGCCGAGCAGCGCCCAGGCGAACAGATAGACGGCAAAGCTCTCGGCCAGACCGAGAACTGTCAGCCCCGCCGAAATCATCACCATGCCGGCCACCAGCACCTGCCGGCCGCCGCGCGCCTGAATGATCAGTCCGACGCGGCTTGCCGCAAGGCCCGAAACAAGCAGTCCGAGCGATATGCCGGCCGTGATCGCGCCGGGGCTCCAGCCGAAATCCGCGCTCATCGGTCCGGCGAGAACCGCCATCAGATAAAAGGTGCTGCCCCAGGCGAAAATCTCGACAATGCCGAGCGCGGATATCGTCCGTTGGCGTTCGGACAGGATCATGAGTGGGCGGCTTCCTTGACGGAGTTGGCGGAACCGCATCCGCAACCGGACAGGCCTTCCGCTTTTGCCTCTTCGTCGGCGACGCAGCAAGCGGTTTCATCCTGTTTCGGCGCCCCGCCGCAACAGCCGGCCGTTTCGCCGTCGGCCAAGGGCAGGGGATTGGAGTTGCACACGCCGGTTTCGGGAAGTTCGAGATGCACCTCGCGCGCGGCGTCGTGCTCGCCCGCCAGTTCGCAGACGATCGACCGGACCTGCTCATAGCCGGTCGTCATCAGGAAGGTCGGCGCGCGGCCATAGCTTTTTGCGCCGGCGATGTAGAAATCCTTTTCCGGATGCGCCAGTTCAACCACGCCATGCGGCCGCACGGTTCCACAGGAGTGCTGGTTCGGGTCGATCAGCGGCGCAAGCTGTGGAGGCGCCTCCACTGCCGGATCGAGCGATATGCGAAGCTCTGCGAGCGGCGTCAGATCCGGGCGGAAGCCGGTGGCCACGATGATGCGATCAACGTCGAAGCGCACGCTGCCGCCGTCTTCCAGACCGTCGATCATCAGGGAGCCGTCCTTCGCCTCTATCCGGCGCACGCTGAAGGGAGAGCGCAGCGTCACAGCGCCGGAGCGGATGGCTTCGACGGCGCGCAGGCCAAGACGACCCCGGCCGGGCAGCGCGTCGTTCAGTCCGCCGCCAAGAAGCCGTCCGATACCGCCGGAGCGGGTCGCCCAGGTCACGCGGGTTTCCGGTGCGTTGTCTTTCAGGTCGATGAGATCGAGCGCCGCGTTGATGGCCGAATGACCGGCGCCAATCACCAGCGTGTGCTGGCCTTCATGGTCGCCACGCGCGTCGCCCGCAATGTCGGGTATGCCGTAGACGATGCGGTCGCCATTCTCGGTTTCGCCTTCAACGGGCAGTCCGTCGCGGCCGATCGGATTTGGTTTCACCCAGGTGCCCGAAGCATCGATAACGGCGCGCGCCTGTGCACGTCGCAGGACGCCGTCCGCGTCACGCCACACGATAGAGAAGGGGGCTTCGTCGCGCCGCTCCGAATCGAGTTTTGAATGGTCCTCGCGGCTGATTGCGATCACCTCCGCGTTCAGTCGCAGATGCGGCGCGATCGCGGGATGGCCGGCAAGTGGCGCCAGATAATCACGGATAATCTCGCCGCCGGTCGGCAGGTAGTCCGGGTCGGGCAGTTGCCAGCCTTCGCCCTCGAGAAGCGTGCGGGCGGCGGCGTCGACGTTGTATTTCCAGGGTGAGAAGACGCGCACATGCGCCCATTCGGCTATCGTCGCGCCGGCCTGCGCGCCGCGTTCGAAAACAAGCGGCTCGATATCATGCGCAACCAGATGCGCAGCGGCTGCGAGCCCCACCGGGCCGGCGCCGACGATCGCCACCGGAAGAGTGCTTGTCGAGGTCATGTCTAATCCTTTCATATTTCCGGAAATTTCGAAATAAAAATCAAATTTTAGGTCGCCGCTTCCGTCCGCCGAACCATCTTGACGGCGGGCGGAAGGCAGTTGCCTTCATCGGCGCAGCATTCATTGACCAGAAAGCCGAGCAGGGCATCCATCGCGGTGTACTCGGCATGGCAGATCAGACTTGTGCCGGCGCGTTCCTGCCGCACAAGCCCCATGTCGATCAGCCGCTTGAGATGATGCGACAGCGTCGAGCCCGGCATGTCCATGCGCTCCTGAAGCTGTCCAACGGCCAACCCCGCATGACCTGCCCGAACCAAAGTCCGGTAGATCGTAAGACGCGACGGATTGCCAAGCGCTTCGAGCTGGCGTGATGCTATTTCGATGTTCATGGAAATAGAAATGCTATCGGACGGATGGCCTGTCAAGCGTTATTTCGAAGGTTATCGAAATAAAATATCTACATTGGCGTGTGGCCTAATATTTTCTAGCGTGATGACGAATGAGGGTTGTCCATGAATTCTTCGAAAGCAACTCCGTGCGCAAAGGCTGCTCCACGGAAGAAATATTTCAAGCTCGTTCTCTACACGGACTCAGTGCCTGACTGGCAGAGCTTCCTGGAGTGCGCCGATGCTGTCCTGGAGGTTATGGGAACGGTTGTCGAGATTGTCGAAGTAGACGATTACAGGAAGGGAGATCCGAGGGTTTGGAAGCGAAAGACTGCCGCCTCCAGAACCGTCGACCTTCGCAAAATCGGGAATAGAAACAGACCTGATGGCGGTTTCGATACGAGGAAAACCTGGATCCACTATGCCTATGTCGCTGCCATGTCGCCGAACGCAATTGTCGATGAAGAAGGCAAAAAGAAATTCATTCCAGTTATTGGCTTTGCACTTACCTATGCGCCGTTCTTGGGCGAAAGGAAGTGTTTTGAGATCGCGGTTGATTGTTGGCTGCCAGACTTGCCGTTTGATGATTATCGGGATGCGACAGTCGCCCTGATGTCGGTCATAAGCCGCCATTTTAAAAATGTGTCGGGTTATTCGAATATCTACGAAGACAACAATACGGCTAATCAATACAAAGGTGGTTGGCCTGTTACGCTGGAATGCAAGTGGTTCAAGCGATTACATGCTCCAGCCGGAGAGATGCTGAGAGGCCGTTTTCGGAGCGTCTACCAATGCAATATTCTCAATGAGAACCAGCTAAAATATTTGCGGAAAATATTGGGTTTTGAAGGCCACAATGTTCCGATCGGCAGTTTCGTGGAAATTCACGAGAGCTGTGTCGTCTGGCTCGTGGAAGAGAAAGATCGCGAGAAGGCGTTCGAAGCACTCGCAGAATGGAACATGACCCTGCATCGATTCTTCGAGTCAGAAACGGATTTGGTGTAGTTTGAGCCTGAAACCTCTCAGGCTTAATCACACGAGAGATCGAACGTGAACGTAATCGTCTGACCTTCGATCACACCGTCGAGAACTCCGCTCGCGCCTTTGAACGCGCCGGTCCCGCCACTCACCGGCCCGCGAAAGCTGCTGAGACTCGGGTGGCCGGTTTCTCCCGCCGTCTTCGTTCCTCCGCCAACGGCGTTGGAGTAAATCTCTCCGTCTTCGAAAAGGAAGATCCACTGGATGGAGGTCTGTGGCGCGCCGCCGGGAACGCCGTTCATGAGAAGCAGCGTCCAATGGGTTTCGCCAACGGGTTCGCCGTCGGCGTTCAGCAATTGCCGTGCGCCGATGCGGTAGTCGCCGACCCCCGGTCCGTCATTGTTGACGTCAACGAACTCGACATTCCGCTTGCTGCCGTCGCTCACCACCTCGAAGGATTCGCAGGCCATGCCGGCTGCGAGGCTTCCCACGGTCGTCCCGGCCAACATCGTCATTGTCATCAACAGTGTCGAAGCGGATTTCGAGCGTCCGTGCGTCATGGCGATTCTCCGGCGTTTCAAATTGGCGCGCCGTTGAAATACCCCGATCGGGCTGCGCGCACAACCAGGCGTTACAGCCGGATCAGCGGCGCTTACCGTCGTGAGTCATGGGATCGACGGCCATTCATTTGAAAAATCCGCCAGTTCAGCGCGGTCGCGAAACCCACCCAGGCGAGGTAGGGCAGGAAGAGCAGGGCGGCCCAAGTGGACGCCGGCGCAGCCGCGATGATGAAGGCCACGATCATCGCCAGCAACAGAAGAATGTCGTAAAGCGCCAGACGGATGTCCTTGCGGCCGAAAAAGAACCAAGACCAGACGCCGTTCAACACAAGTTGAATGACCCAGAACCACAACGCCGCGCCTGCGCCCTCTGCGCGCCAGACCAGCCATCCGGCGATCGCGATCATGATGTAGAGAATAGTCCACGCAACAGGAAATACCCGGTTGGGCGGGGTCCAGCCTGGCTTTTTCAGCGCTTCATAGTGCTTGCCGGGTCGGAAGAAAACGCCGCCGGAAGCAGCGAGCGCCACGAGAACCAGGAATATTATAAGCGCCATTTCAGATACTTGTCCTTTTATAGAAGTTGGAAAACACTTGCCGGATAATCGAGCGAACGCGCAATTGAACGTCAGGTTCCGATCCTTTTCCGCAGGCCGGCATCATTTATATTTTCCAATACACCAAAGAAGTTCCGCATCTGTAGGCGGACAACTCGCGCCGTTTCAATAACGAGCGATGCCAAATAATCATTCTTATTGATTTGTAGTTTTTGATGCAGTCCACAATTACCGAATAGTTTCGTCTTACTTTCAACTCGATTGTCCTTTTGTATATATGTGAACGTAGGTGGGGGGCCATTACGCTTGAATATTCGAGGCGACAAGAACGGACGCATAAGAAGTTTCGTGCGCGAGAGGCGGTTCGACTTCTATGTCTGGCGCGGCTCCATGATCCGTCGCTTCGGCGCGCCAGAAGAGGTCGTGTCGATCACCGGAACGGTCGGCAAGACATCCGCGACAAATATGATCAACGCCATTCTCGCCAAACGTGGCAAGGTCCACCTCGGCGTTGACGCCAATGCGCCGCGTCCGGTTTCCCAGAGGCTGGCGCGCCTTCCCTGGCGCTGCAAGTACTGGGTGCAGGAGGCCAGCGGATCCTATCCCGGTCAGCTCGCCAAGTGCGACAAGTTCATGCGCTCCACGGTTTCGGTCGTCACGACGGTCACCGGCGATCATATCAAGGCTTTCAAGGATCTCGACGACGTCGCCGTGGAAAAGGGGTCGATCGCATCGAGACTGCCGAAGAAGGGGCTGGCTGTCCTGAATGCGGACGATCCCCGCGTGCTTGCCATCCGCGATCGCTGCCGTTGCAGGGTCGTTACCTACGGACAGTCGGAAGAAGCCGATATCCGGATACTGGACTGGTCGGACGGTCTGCCGGACACCCTGCGCCTGACCGTGACTGACGGAAAAGAAACCCGCGAGATCAGGACGCAATTGGCCGGCAACCGATGGCTCGTAAGTATTGCCGCGGCGATTGCGACGACCAGAAGTCTGGGTGTGCCGTTCGCCGAAATCTGCGAAACGCTGGAAGGCTTCGAGCCGTATCTATACAGGGACAGCATCCACCACCTTCCGGATGGATCCTATTTCGTTCTCGACTGCTTCAAGAACGCCATGACAAGTTTCGAAAGCAGCATGGAGGTGGTTCGCGACAGCCGGTCACCGCGCAAGATTGTGATTGTCGGAACGCTGTCCGGCTATCGTGGCGACGCCAGCAGCAAATACCGCAGGGTCGCGCGACAGGCGCTGGAAGTGGCCGATATCGTTTGCTTTTACGGCAAGCAGTCGAAACACGTTCGCAAGATCACCGCGGAATTCGAAGGTCGGCTGCACATGTTTGATGATGTCTTCAATCTGAACCACTTCATTGAGGAGACAAGGCGGCCGAACGACCTCATCTACGTCAAATCGACAAAGGCCGACCATCTGGAAAGGCTTTGGTACGATCGGGAAGAGCCGATCAGATGCTGGCTCGAATACTGCGGACGGGAAACTATCTGTCATTACTGCGATCAGCTGCGTGGCGAGTATATGTTGGGCAGGGGTCTTGAGCACTCTGCGCCTTCAGGTTCTGAAGACCGACGCAGCGCGGCGTGACCGGGCGATATGCGAATGGGCGACGACAGGCTACTGCGTCTTCCGTTCAATTGGTTGTTATTATGAAATGAAGTGAATGGAAGTTGTGTTGTTAAATGGCTTAATGGCGGCGAGCGAATGTCGGATCAGAATCCTGTCGATTTACCCTGTGCAGTGTCTGTAAAGTGGCGAAACACCCCGATAAAATGTTGAATTGGCCCATTCACGTCATCAATCTTGACCGGTCGGTCGATCGCAGGGACGCGATCGAACAGGAAATGCTGCGGCTCGGTTTTCCATTCAGGCGCTTTTCGGCGATCGATGGCGCGGAGCTGGATCGCACCCGGGTGAATGAGCTCCCGGTCCAGCCCGAACACGCAATCATCAAGAAACCGCTCACGCGCGCCGAAATCGCCTGCTATCTCTCCCATATCGCGGTCTGGAAGGAGATCGCGCAGGGCGACCACCCTGCCGCTTTTGTTTTCGAGGATGATGCGACTTTCGAGAGAGACGCCGCCGCCGTCTTGCAGGAGATCACTCGCCGCACGCCGGACTGGGACATTTTGAAACTCTATTCCGACAAGACGAAGAACCTCTTCGACAGGGAGTTTCTTGGATGCGGATATTACTACGGCGTGGCGCGAATCCTGCCCATGTCGACCATCGGCTATGCAATCACCAAACCCGCGGCCGCCTATATGGCGGAACGGGCGCGCCGCTTCTCGCTGCCGGTCGACATGGACATGAAGCAGTGGTGGAACCACGAGGCCTGCGTCAAGATCGTGCAGCCGTCCATTTGCCAGCCGTCGGAAGCGCTGCAGACCTCGAGCGAAATCAACCAGGACCGTGAACGTCTCTGGGCTGGCGGCGACATAAGCCGTTTCATGAGAAATACACGTTACCAGTGCGCCACCAAATTGGCGGTGTTCCGGAACAGTCACATGCAGCGCCGCCGTGCGACCTGGCCGGTGGCTTCGCTCGCCGCCGGCGAGCGGGAAAAAGACGGGATCTAAAGGCGTTGACGGTTCCCGAGACGCAACTCGTCGACTCCTGGCGACCATGGTGTCGCGAGGGACGATATGCGCTGGTGGACTATCCTGATTACCTGAACCCCGGCGACTGCGCGATATGGCTCGGCGCGTGCGAAATCCTCCGCCGGATCTACGGTCGCCCGCCTGACTATGCGTCCACGCTGCGCGGTTTCGACGCCAATCGGTGCATCCGGGCGGTTGGCGACGGCTCGGTCTACTTTCTGGGTGGAGGCAATCTCGGCGCGCTTTACGCCAAGCACAACCGGATGCGGCTCGCGGCGATCCGCGCGATACCCGGATGTCGCATCGTGCTGCTGCCGCAAAGCAACACCGGGCTCGACCGCGAGGGCGATCCGCTCGCTGCAGAAATCCTTGAGACGCTGCAGTCCCATCCGGACCTGACATTGCTTGCCCGGGACGCAGCGAGCCAGCGCTTGTTCGGGCAGTTGTTGAACAGGGACATCGGCCTTTGCCCCGATCCGGCGAGCCTGTGTCTGCCCGGGCCTTCGAATGATGGGAGGGGCGTCGCCTGCCTTTTGCGCTCGGATGGGGAGGCGGCTCTGAAACGCGCCGGCGCCGACAGTCTGGACGCCTGGGACTGGCCGGATCTGCCCGCGCTCAGGTTCTGGAACCGGGCGGGCAAGCTCGTCAACGCCTTTCCCGAAACGCAAATGCGCTGGCGCATCAGACAATTTACCGCCCGGCAAAAGGTGGACGCAGCGCTTCGCGCTCTTGTGGACAAGCAAACCGTAATCACGGACCGGCTGCACGGCGCGCTGTTCGCGGAAGCCCTCGGCAAGCGGGTGATCGCCATCGACAATGCAACGGCCAAGATCTCGGCCTATTGCGAGACCTGGCGGGACTATTATTCCCGCATAGCGCTTGCAAACTCGCTTTCCGAAGCGCGTG
Organism: Rhizobiaceae bacterium MnEN-MB40S; assembly: GCA_024343425.1. Lineage (GTDB taxonomy): Bacteria > Pseudomonadota > Alphaproteobacteria > Rhizobiales > Rhizobiaceae > Flavimaribacter. The sequence goes on along the minus strand of BRLC01000002.1, from coordinate 184,919 downwards.
ATCTTGCCGGATCACCGGGCTAGGGATCAGGCCTCCACCGCCACGTCGAGCGCAAGCTTCGCCAGTTCGTGCAGCGAGCTCTGCCGTGCTGCGGGGTCGATCTCCTCGCGCGTGATCAGGCAATCGGATACGGCGCAGATCGCAAGCGCCCGCGCGCCGAAGCGTGCGGCGAGCGTGTAGAGCGTCGACGCCTCCATCTCGACGGCCAGAACATTGTGCTCGGCAAGCTTGCGATAGGTTTCCGCCGGATTGTCGTGATAGAAGTCATCGCCCGACACCAGTCCGCCGACATGGTGTTTGAGGCTGCGGTCCTCCGCCTTTTCAACGGCGCTGCGCAGGAGGCCGAAATCGGCGAATGGCGCATAGGTGTAGGGCGCGAACACGGACACGTTCATGGCGCTGTCGGTGGAGGCGGCTGCGCCCAGCACGATGTCGCGAACCTTGACCTTCGTCGTCAGCCCGCCGCTGGTGCCGACACGCACCAGCGTTTTTACGTCGTAGACCGTGACCAGTTCATGCACATAGATGGCAGTCGACGGCTGCCCCATGCCTGTTGCCTGCACGCTCACCGGCTTGCCCTTCCATGAGCCGGTGAAACCCAGACAATTGCGAACGGAATTGACGAGCCGCGGCGCTTCCAGAAAGGTCTCGGCGATCCATTTGGCGCGCAAGGGGTCGCCGGGAAGCAACACCGCTTCCGCGTAGTCGCCGCTGTTGGCTTCGTTGTGTGGGGTCATTTGCTGGCTCTCATTCCGTGGAAACACACTTCAAACCTGATTATCACAGCTCCCCGCAATTGTGATTACCGCCATTGCCGCTCTTGCAATTTAACACTGCGACATGATAGAACAAAAAAGGAACATTGTGATTTTCCTGTTTGGAAAATTTGTGTTTCAGACAGTCGAGAGCGCGTATTTGCTCAAATCAGACGATTCCCGAAACAAAGCCAGATGCAGGAATCTGGATTCCCGAAACAAAGCCAAATCGGGCAAAGGTCGAATTCCCGAAACAAAGCCAGAATTTATAAACCGAATAAAAACAATGATTTATTTGGGTTCAAGGCATTTCAGTCTGGTGTCCGTTGGCCGTATCCTATCGAAAATGCAAAGCCGAGACGCCATATCGGATGTCAACCCAGAGGCGAGGCAGGAACATGATCCGACAGACAGTGCACAATCCCGACAACGAACGGCATTACATGCAACTCGATGGTCTCACGCAGACAGTGCGGATCGTGCTGGACGGTTTGCTGATCGCCGAAACCAGGGAGCCGCTTCGGCTTCTGGAAGTGGGTAAGGGTCTCTATCCGCCGCAATATTACATTCCGGAATCCGACATTGTGGCCCCACTCGTGAAAACGGAGAAGTCGACCCATTGTCCGCTGAAGGGCGACGCCTCCTATTTCTCCGTGGTCGACGGCGCCGGGCATGTATTGGCCGAGAATCTGGGCTGGTCCTATGCCGATCCATTCGATTTTGCAGGCATGCTGGCGGGCCGTATCGCCTTCGAACCGAAACGCGTCAGCATGACAATCGAGGCTGAGTAATTCGAAAGAACAGGGAGGGGGCATGAGAAACTTCGATGAATTGTATAAATTGGCGGCGGATCGCAAGGGCGGTCCGGAAGCCTTCGAGGCGACGCTGACGACGCCGAAGACGCCTGAGGAGCTGGCCGCCATACCCGACGACCGCTGGCTCTCCACGATGAGCAAATGCATCTTTCAGGCTGGCTTCAACTGGAAAGTCGTCGAGAACAAGTGGCCGGCTTTCGAGGAGGTGTTCCACGGTTTCGACGTGACGCGCGCCGCCTTCATGACCGACGAGGACATCGAGGCGCTGCTCTCCGACAAGCGCGTCATCCGCAATGGCGCCAAGATCGCCGCGATCCGCGACAATGCGCAGTTCCTCGCCGATCTGGCGAAGGAACATGGATCAGCCGCCCGGTTCTTCGCCGAATGGCCGGACGAAGACTATGTCGGGCTGCTGGACGTGCTGAAGCAGCGCGGCACGCGTCTGAGCGGTAACACCGGCATGTATCTCCTGCGTTTCATGGGACGCGACAGTTTCATCCTGTCGCAAGACGTGGTGGCGGCGCTGGTAAGGGAGGGCGTCGTGGACAAGGCGGCGACGTCGAAGCGGGACCGCTTGAAGGCTCAGGAGGCGTTCAATCGGTGGCGCGAAGAGTCCGGTCGACCCTTTACCCATATCAGCCGCGTGCTTGCCTGTACGGTGGGCGATTGAGCGGCGTCAGTTGACGCCAAGCAGGCGCATGGCCGTGCGGTGAAACATCGCCGCGCCTGTCGGAATGAGTTCGTCCGGAAAATCGTAGTCGGGATTGTGAAGCGCCGGGTGATCGGCGCCGGCGCCGAGGAAAAACATCACCGACGGGCAAATTTTTCCGAACTCGCCGAAATCCTCCGAAAAACGCATCGGCTCTTCCAGATCGAACAGCGCCAGGTCGAGTTCGTCAGCCGATTGTCGGATCATCCGGGTCAGGGCGCTGTCGTTGACCGAGGCGCTGAATACGTCGTCATAGTCGATTTGCAGTTGCAGACCGTGCATTGTCGAAACCGCGCGGGCGCTCTCTTCCGCACGGCTCACGAGCTGCGCCATCCGCTCATCGGTCAGGGTTCGAAGAGTCGCCCAGACTTCCGCGTGACCGGGCGAGACGCCAAACGCCTTTTCTCCCAGATGCGCATGCACGACCGTCACCAGAACAAAATTCTCGTCGAGCCGCTCCGACGATGACATGGCGTTCAGTCGCTGAATAAGCTCCGCCATGGCGGCGGCTGGAGAGACGCCGGTTTCCGGCGCCGAGGCATGCGCCGTGCGGCCTTCCAGAGCGATGCGCATGCCGCGGGAGGCGCAGGTGACAAATCCCGATTTCGCCAGGATACTGTGACGCGGGTAGCCCGGAAAATTGTGCAACGAGAGCGCAAAGTCAGGAGCGATGGTTCCGAAACGCGGGTCCGAGATGACGGCCCGCGCGCCTTTGCCATTCTCCTCTGCCGGTTGGAACAACAGGACGACGCGTCCCCGCGGAGGCTTGTCCCGCGCCAGCAGAAACGCCGTGGCGAGAACGATCGCCATATGGCCGTCATGGCCGCACTGGTGGCCTTTGCCTGCGATGGTGGATCGATGCTCGAGACCGGAAAGATCCTCGATCGGAAGGCCGTCCAGTTCACACCGGATCAGCACGGTCGGCCCATCGCCCGGACCGGTGAAAATGGCTGCGACGCCGGCGCCCCCGATTCCGGTCAGGATCGCGTCCGGCGCAAAGGCCTGCAAATGTCCCGCGATGGTTTCAGCGGTCGCGAATTCCTTGCCGGAGAGCTCCGGCCGTCGATGCAGGTCACGGCGAATCTCTTTGATTTCTGCGAAAGTCTGGTCCGGAATCGTCATCGGGCCACAGTAGCGCCTCAGCTGCGCAGCGGGCAAGAATGGTCAGGTTTTCTCCAGCCGCTTGATGATGCGGTTGAGACCAACCGGCGTTACCCCAAGATAGGCGGCCAGATCCTTCTGCGGAACCCGTTCGATGAGGCGCGGCATGGTTGACTTCAGCCACATGAACCGGTCCGCCGGCTTGAGCGTCAGGAAAACGCGCTCGCGCTCCTCCTTTTTCGCCGCAAAATCGAGCAGCAGCGCGTTCATAACCCTGGCCCATTCGATGTGCTGTCCGGCAAGGCTCTCCAGTACGCTGAAGTCGCAATGTTCCAGTTCGCTCGGCTCCATGGCTTCGGCGCCAAACCCCGCCGCGGCGCCGGATTGCAGAGTGGAGGAACAGGCGAAGAATTTTTCCTCCGGTATGAAGGATTTGATCCACTCGTCGCCGTCGGGCAGCGTGTAGACGAGTTTGATGAGCCCGCTGCGGACAATGAATATCCGACGATCTTGGTCGCCGGGCCTGAACACCGACGCGCCGGCGGCGACGCGTGACACTGAAATCGCGTCTGCAAAGACCCGCCAGTCGGGCAAGGGTTCCCGCGCGACGCGGTTCATCAATGTTTCCGCCGCCAGACCTGGCATCGATTAATCCTGGTTAATGCGGGACATTACGCACACCGGCACAAGGGACTCACAAGATTGAGGAAACGGACAACGCCGTTTCCGGAAATGGAGAGAGGATCCCTTGGCACAAGAAACGATAATCATTACCGGCGCAAGTCGCGGAATAGGCCGGGCCTTGACCGAGCTATGCCTGCAGAGAGGCCATCACGTCGTCGCGGTCGCCCGCAATGTGGGCGATCTTGAGCGTCTTTCGGCGACTGGATCTCCCTTGCAATGCCATTCGGTGGACCTGTCGAACCCTCAACAGGCAGCAGCGGCGGGCGAGGCGATCGCCGCCGCTCTGACAGGGGGAGCCATACTCGTCAACAACGCAGCAACCCAGGACGACTGGAAATTCTTCGACACGCGAAACACGGCCGATGCGCTGACGTGCAACGTCGCTCTCAATTTGACAGCGCCAATCCTTTTGACCCGCACCCTGTGCGAGACAGCCCCCATCAACGCGGTCGTGTTCATACAGTCCTTGCTGTCGCTCGAGCCAAAGGGTTCGGCAGCGGTCTACAGCGCCGCTAAGGCAGGGCTCGGGATGTTCGCAAAGGCGCTGCGTCTTCAATCGAAAGACAGGCGCCTCAGGTTACAGGAGGTGTATCTGCCGCTGGTCGACACCGAGATGACGGCGGGAAGGGGGACCGGAAAAATCAGTCCGGAAGTCGCCGCCGAACAGATATGTGAAGCCATCATGAGCGGTCGACCGCGCACTTATGTTGGAAAGGCAAAGCTCATGGCGGCCATCCATTGGCTTTCTCCGGCGCTGGCGGGCTTCATTCTATCGCGCATGTAGCGCGTCTTAGGAAAAGGAAACGCCGCCTTTCGGCGGCGTTTCGGGCCATGATCAGATGTCTTCGTTGTCAGGTTTCGGAGGTCCTTTGCGCTCCATACCGGCCTTTTCCGGTCCGTGACCCTTGTGGTGCATGCCGCCCTTGCCGGGCCCGTGGCCCTTGCGGTCCATTCCGGCCTTTCGGTCGGCCTTGGTCAGAACGCCGTCGCCGTTGCGGTCGAAACGCTTGACGATATCTTTCGTTGGCGCGCTGAATTCCTCAGCCGTCACTTCAAGATTGCCGTCGACGTCCATCTGCTGAAACGCCTTGACCATCATGCGATCGGTCATTGTCGACCATACGCCGGCGAACGCTTCCAGATCGACAGAGCCGCCGGGGCCGGCCGCCTCGTCGAAGGTTGCGGTCCGCACCTCGTCGAACTCGGCGCGGGTGATCTTGCCGTCGCCGTTGACGTCGAAGCGCTCCATGATTTCCATCATGGCCAGCTGACCGCCCATCCGGCCATGTCCGCCGGGGCCACCTGGTCCACCATGACCACCTGGTCCGCCGTGACCGAAACGCTTGCCAGGTCCGTCGTGGCCACGGGGGCCGCCCGGGCGCTTGCTGTCGTGATCTCCGCGCATGCCCATCTTCTGGTCGGGTCCACCGTGTTCGCCGCGCTCGGGTTTGCCTTCGCCGCCCGGTCCTGGTCGTTCCGGACGGTTGTCCGCGCGGGGGCCTTCTCCCGGCGCCGGACGCGTCAGTTCGCCATTGCCGTCGCGGTCAAGCAACGTGAACATGGCGTTCGAAACGCTGTCGAACTCTTCCCGGGTGATCTGGCCGTCGCCATCGCGGTCGAGACGCTGAAAGCCCCTGACCATGCGCGGCCTGGCCTGTTCGCTCCAGTAGACCTTGAACTGCTCCAGGTCGACTGTTCCGTCGTCGCCCGCCATGGCTTCGAATTTCTCCGCCATGACAGCGTCGACATCGGCCTGGCTCACGACGCCATTGCCGTCCACGTCGAATTCCTTCAAGGCCTTTCGGCCGGAGAATTGCTTCCACTTGCCGCCAAAGCCCTGGCTCCATCCATGTCCGCCGTGACCGCGTTCGCCGGGCGAAGCGAGCGCTGGCAATACGCTTGCGCTCAGGAATGTGGTGGCCATCAGTGCTATGACTGTCTTTCCGATAGGCTTCATCGCTACTGTCCTTTCGGTTGTTGCTGCGATAGCCCAGGATCTAGGATGGACTTGTCGCAGAAATACGTTGGCAAACCGGCTTTAGTGTCAGGCTTTGTCGCACATCGGCGCAGTGATACATCTTGTTACAACTTTCCTTCGCGTCCGGCGCAAAACCGGAATAGACAGGCCCGGACATTCAACGACAGGCAGCCCGAATGAGCGACATGGCCCCTCATATACTGGTCGTCGACGACCATCGCGACATCCGTGAGTCTCTCGCCCGCTATCTGACAAGAAGCGGCATGCGCGCCAGCACAGCCGACAGCGCGGCGCAGGCGCGCAAGGTCATGAAGGCGGCGGCGATAGACCTCGTCGTGTTGGACATCATGATGCCGGGTGAGGATGGCCTGTCGCTGTGCCGCCACCTTGTCGAAAGCGATGCAACGCCCGTCATCCTGCTGACGGCAATGGCCGAGGACACGGACAGGGTCGTCGGGCTTGAGATCGGCGCTGACGACTATGTCACCAAACCATTCAATCCCCGCGAATTGCTGGCGCGCATCAAGGCGGTGCTGCGCCGGGCGAGCCTGGCGCCGAAGGAGCGTGATCCGGTTTCCAGCGAGAAGCTCGGCTTCGGCGACTGGGTCCTGGACATGGCGCAACGGCATCTGATCGGCGAAGACGACGTCATCACGCCGCTGTCGACCGGTGAGTTCCAGTTGCTTGTGGCGTTCCTGAAACGTCCGCGGATGGTTCTGTCGCGCGACCAACTGCTTGATTTGACGACCGGACGCGCAGCCAACATGTTCGACCGTTCGATCGACAATCAGGTCAGCCGGCTGAGGCGCAAGATCGAAAAGGATCCGAAGAACCCGGTCCTCATAAAGACGGTCTGGGGCGGCGGCTACTCTTTTACGGCCGATGTCGCGGAGCCGGACGGATGAGACGGCGGTTCGGGCTGTGGCCCCCAAGTCTCGCTGCCCAGCTTATCTCGCTGACGCTTGCAGCCATTGTCATATCCCAGGCCTTCGCGCTCTGGCTGTTTACGGATGAACGCCGCCTCGCGCTGATGGAGTTGGCCGCCGGAACCGTTGTTTCGCGCACCGCGGCCCTGGTCGAATTGCTGGACGAGTCTCCCCCGCAGCTTCATGAGCAGATCCGCAACGCCGCATCCAGTCCCTTGCTCTACTACTGGATATCGGATGAACCGCTGTTGCAGAAGAGTGGAGACGAGCGTGTCAACGAACGCATCCTGCGGAACCTTCAAAGGCAGCTCGGTTCGACGCGACAGATCCGGACGGACGCCGGCCGCGACATGGAGATTCCGGGTTACAATCCGCATCGCGATCGCCGTGAGAAACGCGAAGACAGAAAGGACAGGGCCGAGCCGGGCGAACGGAACGTCAGGCCGCCGCCTCCACGATATTCGCGCAATGTCCCGCTTGTCTTCGCCATGTCGATCCAGCTCGACGACGGAAACTGGCTGAACATGGCGGCCGATCTCAGCATGCCGCGCGGGTCTTTGCTCAGGACAATGCTGGCGGCCGGCCTGATGGCGGTCGGCGTCATTCTCGTCATCGCATTCACGGTGCGCCGTCTGACCAAGCCGTTGCGGCGACTGGCCGAGGCCGCGGACGCGCTCGGTCGGGGCGATGATCCGCAGGAACTGAAGGAAGCCGGACCGCCCGAGGTGCGCAGCGCCATTCACGCATTCAACGTCATGCAGGAGCGGTTGACCCGTTTTATTGCCGACCGCACCGCGATGCTGGCGGCGATCAGCCACGATCTCAGAACGCCGATAACTTCGCTGCGCATCCGCGCTGAATTCATCGACGACGAGGAGAACCGCGACAAGATGATCGCCACGCTGGACGAAATGCAGCGCATGGTCGAGGCGACGCTCTCCTTTGCGCGCGACGAAGCGCAGCGTGAAACGCTTGGCCGGGTCAATCTGTCGGAATTTCTGGACGCCATCGTCGCCGATTACCAGGACATGGGGCAGCCGGTCAGCCTTCAGGTTCCGGAAGACGTTCCGCGGACCATCGTGTCATGTCGTCCGATCGCCATCCGGCGCGCCCTTCGCAACCTGATCGACAACGCTGTGCGATACGGCAAGGAGGCGCAGGTCGGCTTCGCGCCGAGACCCGACGGCGTCGAAATAACCGTGACCGACAGTGGGCCGGGCATTCCGGAAGAACGCCTCAACGACATCTTCGAGCCCTTCGTCAGGCTGGAGACGTCCCGCAGCGAGGAAACCGGCGGCATCGGTCTGGGACTGGCGATCGCCCGTTCTTCCGTCCAGGCCCATGGGGGCGCGCTGACGCTTGCAAACAATGAAGGCGGCGGGTTGACCGCAAAGATCATGTTGCCATCCTGATTTGCTGGGTATCCCGGTGTGACCCGTAAGCAACATGAGAAATAAAATCATGTTACTTATGTACAGGGAAGGGTGACGCACAGCATCTTCATCGGTTAATCGCAAGTATAGACATACTTTTGGTTGTTTCGGGGGATGTATTGTGAACAGGATGATCGTGTCGGGCCTGTGCCTGGCGATTGTGAGCGGCTGTGCTGCGCGGCCCAGCCAGATCGACGGAACTTACGTATCGCCAGCCATCTACAAGGACTATACGTGCGATCAACTCCTGTCGGAGCGTCGGACGATCGTCGAAAATGTTCGGGTCATCACCAAGCAGCAGGCCGACAAGGCCGGAGGCGACGCGGTCGCCGTAGGCGTGGGCGTCGTGCTTTTCTGGCCGGCGCTTTTCCTGCTGGCCGCAGGCAAGGACAGGGAAGCCGAACTCGCCAGCTACAAGGGAAACTATGATGCGATCACCAAGGTCGCTATCGAGAAGAAGTGCCTGTCGCAAGACGAAATTCGCCGTGAGGAAGAAGCCTACAAGGAAGCGCAGAAGCAGGCGAAACGTGATAAGGCGCAGCGGGACGCGAAAAAGGGAGTTTGACGCCAGAGTCAGCAAAACAATGTTGACGGCTTTTGACGTTGTCTTCGATTGTCACTGTGTTTCCACATCCCGATTATTGCCGGTCAATCAATGATCGGCGGCCATATTCGACAATATTGTCTTGGTGTTCTGTGAAATAGTTTAAAGTTTCACATGTCACATAACGGAATGTTTTCCACAGCACACGGTATGTGTTCGACAAAAGCTTGCCCTCGCCAGGCTGGCATAGCATGTTGTCAGTATCCACATTAACTGAGTGAATGACCGTATGTCCGTAGCTTATGACGTACTGAACGACGACGATACCTATCATCACGGCAATCTGCGTGATGAGCTGATCGCCGCCGCCGTCGACGTGATCGGCCGCGAAGGGGTCGCCGCCCTCAGCCTGCGCGCTCTTGCCCGGGATCTCGACGTATCCCATTCGGCGCCGACCCGTCACTTCAAGAACAAGGCCGATCTGCTGTCCGCGATCATGGAAGAGGCCTACGAGGACATGCTGACGACGACTGTCGACGCCGGATATCTGGCTGGCGACAATCCGGCCCACCGACTGCGCGCAATGGCGCGCGCCTGCATGCGCTGGCATGTCGACAACAGGGCGTTGAGCGAAGTCATTCGCAATCCGGACGTCAGCCGCACGGCGGGGCGCAACGTCAAGGAAGTGCTGGCGGCCTTCTATATCCACAGTTCCCGCGCCATACTGGGCGCCCAGGGCCAGAGCAGGAATCCGGACAGACCGGTCGAATTCGTGTATCTGAACATGATCGTCAGCGTCGTCGGCGCCGCCTCGGTGCTGACAGATCCGGTCTATGTCGAGACCTTGCCGGCGCTCGACGCGGATGAGTTGATCGACGACATGGTGGATCACCTTTTCCCGCTGAAGGATTGACAAATTTCCTCAGACTGTTGCCATGACGCGCATATAGGAATATATTCCTTGGTACTGTTTTGGAAAAGGTCAACCCATGCCCGCACTTGGTCTGAGAACCTGTATTTACAAAGTCGATGACATCGCCGCCGCGAAGAAATGGTTTGCGGACGCTTTCGAGACCCAGCCGTACTTTGATGAACCATTCTATGTCGGATTCAACGTCGGCGGGTACGAGCTCGGTCTTTTGCCGGATTCCCGAAACAAAGCCAGATCAGACAATGTCATGACCTATTGGGGCGTCGAGAACATCGAGGCGGAGGTCGCGCGTTTTCTTGAGTTGGGCGCGACGATCCACGAAGAACCCACGAATGTCGGAGGCGAGATCGTTACGGCGTCGGTGCTGGACCCCTGGGGCAACGCCATCGGGCTCATTTACAATCCCGAGTTCGGCGACTAATGCGGTAGAGTATACGTCAAGGCTCACCTGAGGCCGCTTAAATGCGCCAATTGTTGTTTGTATTTTAACAAAATTATATTTTAGTTTGAATTATATTTAAGGCAACAAGTAATAAAACTAGAATATACTTATATTAGAATATTTATACAAATAATAAATTGTACAAATACAATCCTTCAGTGTAATTAATTCGAAAGGGGAGGTCAGAGGAATATGCCATAGGGCGTATCGTATTGAGGCTCGTATCGAATGAATAGTGTTGTATGGGGTGCGTCTGTAGCCTTGTCCTGGATGTGGGGGCTGGGACTATTTTTTTCCGTACATTTTACCTTTCTGTATGGTTGGACGGGCCTGCTCAGCTTCGCCATACCCAACGCGTTGAGTCTTGTTGTCTTTGGATGGATTGCAGGTCGAAGTAGCCGAAATGCGTCTCTCAAGACCTGGATCGAAAGCGCGTTTGCTCGCCACGCAGGCTTGTTTTCGCTGTATCAGATCGCCGCTGTCGCGCTGACCCTCTTTGCCCTGATTTCCTACTTTCTTGTGCCGCTTGCCTCCACTCCTGCGGTCTTCATGGCGCTTTCCATTCTTGCAATCGGTGTTTTCACCGGCGAACTGGCGGGGATAGGTCGTCTCGTCAAGCTGCACGCCGTCTATCTGGCTGCAGCGGTCGCCGCCGCAGTCGTGCTTGTCGCAAACGGGCCGGCCATCGCTTCGGCAACCCAGGCGGGCGATCTGCCCTTCTTTGCAGGCCTGCTGTTTCCGATGATTGTCGGCCTTCTCCTCGGGCCGGCCTATGACATACAGCAGTGGCAACGGGCCGTCGAAATGCAGAAGCGCAACGTGCCTGTCGCGCGGAGTTTCGCATTTGGCGGCGTCATCTTTTTCTGTCTGCTCATGCTCAATGGCGCGCTCGCCTTGCAGGTGACGGGCGGGCTGGAAGCCGGAGGGTTCATTGGTCGGGACGGTTTCGTCCATGCGCAGTCGGCCATCACGCAGGCTCTGTCACAGGGCGGCGGCTTGCCCCTGTTCCTCTATTGCGTCTGGGTTCTGCTTTGCCTTCTGGCGACCTTCGACAGCGCCCAGTCCGCGCTTTCATGGTTCCTGCCGACGGTTGTCAACGCCAACGACAACCCATTGCTGCGCATGATGCCGCAGGCTCTGCTGAAATCGACGCTGCCCGCCTTCGTTCTGGCCTCGGGCGCTGCCGTCCTGGTCTGGTCGGTTGGCGGTCACCTGGAATATTTCATGATCGTCTACGCGACACTTTTCGTACCCTATAGCGCTATATTGCTGCGTGATCTTTGGGACGGATCGAAAAGGACTGAAATCACCACGACGACCCTGTTCGCGGGCCTTGCGTCGCTGCTGGTCATGAGTTCCGGATATCTCAATGATATTCCTTTGCTGATGACGGTCGCCGGTCTGATAGCGCTGTCGCCACTGTTCATCGAAAGGCGCCGCGCGCTATCGGAAAATGGCGAGGAGATCGTGTCCGCGCCAAAGCTGGACGCCATGGAAATGATGGAAGGTTCGCATAAGGAACAGGTTATCCTGCAGCCTCGCGACATTCTCCCGGCGTTCGATCCCGACGGGAGGTTTGACGGCAAGTGGTTCGAGATCAGGCTGACGGCGACCTATTCCGACACGAATTCCGTCGGTAATGTCTATTTCGCGAACTACGTGTCATGGGTCGGCAAGGCGCGAGAGCTCTTCTTCCGCCGCTGCATGCCGAATTTCGATCTCAAACAGACGCCGTTCTATATCCTGACGCGAAGCTTCAATCACAAGTTCATTCGCGAAGCCCGCGAATTCGAGGAGATCATTGTCCGGTTGCGGATCAAGACCTACAATCGAAAGTTCGTGAAACTCGAACACCAGCTCTTCAACAGCGCACGCGAACTTCTGGGTGAGGGCGAGCAGTCCCTGATGTTCGTAACGACCGACAATTACAGCCTGACGGATATTCCATCCGACGTGGTGGTCGCTTTCACGCCGCATGTGTAGGGGCGGCTCCGTCAGCGTTTCAAATTCTCTATGAACCTCACAGCGTTTCCAATCCCGTCTTCTGAGCGGATCTTGGCGCCGATCTCCTCCGCCCTTTTTCTCATCGCCTGATCATTGACGAGTCGATCGAATGCGGACGTCAGCCGGTCCACGGTCATCTTCTTTTGCCAGATCGGCTCTGGCCCGGCGCCAATCCTGTTGACCTCGCGGCCCCAGAACGGCTGATCGGCGAAGAAGGGGCATATCAATGTCGGTTTTCCGGCGCGCAAGCCCGCCGCCGTCGTACCGGCGCCGCCATGATGGACGACGGCCGCCATGCGCGGAAACAGCCAGTCATGCGGCGCTTCGTCGATCGCCATGATGGTGTCCGGCAGATCGGTCGCCTCCATCCCGCCCCAGCCGCGGGCCAGAATGCCGCGATGCCCGCTTTTGATCAGAGCGTCGACGACCATACGGGCCTTGCGCGCCGGGCTGCGCCCGGCCATGGAGCCGAAGCCGATATAGATCGGCGCTTCGCCGGCAGCGAGAAAGCCCAGCAGGTCTGCGGGCGGTTGCCATGCCTCTTGCGTGTCGAGAAACCAGTAACCGGTCGCCATGACATTGTCGGGCCAGTCCGAAGGCCTTGGAATGACATGGTTGGAGTACGCGAAGAGGGCCGGCGCTATGTGTCCCTCCGGATCGCGCAGAAGGTCCAGATTACGCCGTTTCGCGGGTGTTCCGCTCTTCATTCTCCATTTTTTGACGTAGCGGCCGGCGATCAGCCTCATGAAGAAATTGACGAGCCCGTAGGTGAGCCGGTTGTAGGCCCGGCCCAGAGGCAATGCGGGAAATCCGACGCAGGGGTAGTCTCCCGTGGGCACGATGAACGGAATGGGGCTCGCCAGAACGGCCGGTATGCCGAGTTTTTCCGACATGGCCGGCCCCAGGATCGCCTTGGGATGGAACAGGATCAGATCGGGGTCTGCCTTGAGCGCAGCTTTCCATGTGTCGTCGAGAAGGCGTTCCTGCATCGGTCCCACCTTGCGCATAAGGCGGAAATTGGTGGCGACCACGCGCAGGACGCCGTTGGTGTCCTCCATCAATTCCTTGCCGAGATCGCTGTCGATGAGCTGCATGATCTCGTCATTGACATAGCCGTAATTGAGGCCGTGTCCTTCGACAAAGCCGCGAAAGCGCTCGCAGGTCGCCAGCGTTACGGCGTGACCGGCCGCCTGCAACCCCTTGCCGAGAGCCACATAGGGTTGGACGTCGCCGCGGGTGCCGATGGATGCGATGAAAATCTTCATGTTTCCTGTCCCTGACCGGTGTCAGGTAGGGAGTTGGCGTTCGCCGCACAAGGTGCTGTCGCGACCGGCCGCGATGCTACAGCGCGGCGGCCAGTCGGCTGCCCTGGTCGATGGCCCGCTTCGCATCCAGTTCCGCCGCCACATCGGCGCCGCCGATGACATGGCTGGAAATCCCGACGGCGGCAAGTCCGTCGGCCAGGCTATTCTCGGACAATTGACCGGCGCAGATTACGATCGTATCGACGTCCAGCCATTGCGGGTCACGGCGGTCTTCCCCGAAAGAAATCTTCAGGCCGCGGTCGCCGATCTCCTCGTAATTGACGTTGCCCACCATCTTCACATCTTTCATCAGCAACGATGCGCGATGGATCCAGCCCGTCGTCTTCCCAAGACTGGCGCCGTGCTTTTTCGACTTTCTCTGAAGCAGTGTGATTTCTCGCGGGGAGGGGGCCGGTTGCGGTCCCTCCGGCGCCAACCCGCTGCGATCGACTGCAGGATCGCTGACGCCCCATTCCTGTTTCCAGAGGTCCAGATCCTCTGTCGGCGATGCGCCTTCATGGGCGAGAAACTCACATATGTCGAAGCCAATTCCGCCGGCGCCGACGACGGCGACCTTGCCGCCGACCTTCGCATTGCCCGCGAGCACGTCGACATAGCTCAGCACTTTGGGATGATCGAGGCCCGGAATCTCCGGGGTGCGGGGAAGCACGCCTGTCGCGACGATGATCTCGTCAAATCCCTGCTCGCGGAGCGTGGCGGCGTCGACGCTGGCGCCGAGAACCACCTTCACCTGCCGGAGCTCAAGTTGCCGCCGGTAATAGTCGATGAGGCCGTAAAACTCCTCTTTGCCAGGAACCTTCTTGGCCATATTCAATTGTCCGCCTATATCGGCGGCCTTGTCGAACAGCGTAACCCGGTGGCCGCGCTCCGCCGCGACGATCGCGGTGGACAGTCCCGCCGGGCCGGCGCCGATGATTGCCATCGATTTCGGATTGCTGGTTTTTTCGTAGACGAGTTCGGTCTCGTTGCAGGCCCGCGGATTGACCAGGCAGGTCGACGTCTTCAGCTGGAATGTATGGTCGAGGCAGGCCTGATTGCAGGCGATGCACGGCGCGATTTCGTCGGCCCGGCCTTCCTGCGCCTTTTTGACGAAATAAGCGTCGGCGAGAAATGGGCGGGCCATTGAGACCATGTCTGCGCAGCCGTCCGCCAACACCTCTTCCGCGACCTCCGGCGTGTTGATGCGGTTGGAGGTGACAAGCGGAATCCCCACTTCGCCCATCATGCGTTTGGTGACCCAGGCGAAGGCGCGGCGCGGCACCGAGGTGGCGATGGTCGGTATCCGCGCCTCATGCCAGCCGACACCGGTGTTGATGATGGAGGCGCCGGCCGCCTCGATCGCCTTCGAGAGCTGAACGACTTCGTCCCAGGTCGAGCCGTCGGGAACAAGATCGATCATGGAAAGGCGGTATATGATGATGAAATCGTCCCCGACGGCGGCGCGAACGCGTTTGACGATCTCGACCGGCAGCCGCATCCGGTTGGCGTAGGAACCGCCCCAGTCGTCCTCCCGTTTGTTGGTATGGGTAACCAGGAACTGGTTGATGAAGTAGCCTTCCGAACCCATGATTTCGACGCCGTCATAGCCGGCTTCGCGGGCAAGCGCCGCGCAATTTGCAAAATCGGAGATCTGCTTCTCGATTCCCGCTTCATCCAGTTCAATCGGCGCGAAGGGAGAGATCGGAGACTTGACGCCGGACGCCGACACAGCGCGGTGGTGGTAGGCGTAGCGTCCCGTATGAAGGATCTGCATGGCTATCCTGCCGCCTTCTTCGTGGACGGCGCGCGTCACGGGCAGGTGATGGGCGATCTCGTCTGTTTCCGAAAGCTTGCCGGCGTTCGGGAACGCCGAACCTTCGACATTCGGCGCCACGCCTCCGGTGACGATCAGGCCGACGCCGCCGCGGGCGCGCTCCGCGAAGTAGGCGGCGACGCGATCATGCGCGCCACGGTCCTCAAGCCCGGTGTGCATCGATCCCATGAGGATGCGGTTTGGCAGTGTTGTGAAACCCAGATCGAGCGGCCTGAAGATATGCGGATAGTGCGACATTGAGACGTTTCCTGCTGGCTTTTTGCTTGCGGTTTGAATGATTGGCTTGCTCGTTGCCGGCGGTTTCCCGTCTGGGGCCTGCCGTCAAGCGATGGTCCCGGCCGGGATTGTACACCCACTGGCCGGGCGATATGAAATCTGGACTTCGATGATCCTCCCACCGATATCACTCCGACGCGGGGCGCCGCCGGCGTCTGCCGGAAGCGGGTCTCATCACGCCGTCCGTAGTATAGCGGATCCTCGGCGATTCTGACCATCTTTCCCTGTTTGCAATGAGTGCGTTCAACATACGCCGCGCAGTGTCCGATGCGTTATGCGCCGATGGCGCATAGATGGCGTAACCGCTATCGATCATTTGGGTGATCGCCTCTTCCACCAAGGCCTGATCGAATGTCGCGCTCAGCAGGTCCTTGATTTCGTCCCGCCGCAATGAGCCGTCCATCAGCGAAACGAGTTCGACATTCAGTTCTCCGGGGAGCTTGACCGATTTGCGCTTTCCGCGCAGCAACACTTTTTTGCGGCTGACGTCGACTGCCCGAAAGTCGGGATTGATGGCGATATAGTCGTCTGGGTCCTTGTATGAGTTTGCGTACAACATGGCATTGCCTCGCTTGGGCGGCGCGATTGCGACAGCAATCGGAGGCTGCAGTTTGCCGGCGGTGGGAAGCGACCTGTTCCCGTCGGTTGGTTGATGTTCTATCTGTCCGGGAGCGTCTCCGTTCCCCTTGCAAGTCCATTGTTCATGGCTTGATCCTTACTGACTTTCTATATTCGATATCGGAACCGGATCCGGCGATATCAACCGACCTTACATTACGATTGAGTAAGTTATCCGTCTTCTCACAGGAAAGCGTCGATCATAAAAAAAAGCGCCCGCTGCGAACAGCGGACGCTCCTGTCGTCAAATTGTTTCTCAGGTCAGAACTGGGTCAGCGTCAGTGCGCCGATCGCAGCTGTGGCTCTCAATCCCACGCTGCCGCTGACGCTGAGCGGCACGAGGTTGATATTGTCCCGGAAATTGCCGCCAAGCACGTTCGCGCCGAGGCCCAGTCCGACTTCTGCGTTCGCAGACAGGCCCACATAGGTGCCGGACAATGTGCCGGGACGCACCTGATGGCTTGGCGCATAGACGGCCCATACGAGCTTTTCCTTGGCTGTGAAGCCGATATCGGCGCCGACCTTGGTCATCGAGCCCGCGTAGAGTTCGCGGCTTCCCTGACCCTCGAACCTGCACTGCAGGTCCTTGTGGGATCCAATGATCCAGCCGAAACTTCCGTCGCTGAGGCAGCTGAGGACGCCGATCTTGACGAACCGTTCCTTGTAGGCCGGCGCAGGCGCGGGTGCTCCTCTGGTCATGTCTGCCGCCGAAACAACCGGCGCGGATGAAAATGCTGTTGTGATTGCGAGCGCGATTGCTGCGACTGTTTTGCCTGGATTCATAATGAGCTCCTTGTTGGCGTGATTCTCGGACGCATTACCGGGTGTCTGGATGGCAAGGGTTTTGCTCCAAACTTGGGCCGGATTGTGTTCAACACGCAGTTCAATACAACTGTTCCAAAGAAACTGATTATTGATACACTTATGCAACACTCACGATTAATGCCGACAAATGCGATATGTGCTTTTTGGATTTGCAGGATCGGCGGCTGTTTACGGATTGAAGGTAGATCTTTTGGCAACGCCTATTAGAGCCGGTGTTAATCCGGCCGGAACAAAACCGACGGGAGGAAATTCGTGGTTCGCAACATATTCTATATAACGTCCGTGACGGCGCTCGTCCTTGTTGCTCTTCTGGCGCAATTGTGGGCGCCGTTCTGGTGGCTTCTCGTGATCGTCGTTCCATTCGTGGCGCTCGGAATATTCGATATCCACTGGGCGCAGCACAATGTACTGCGCAACTATCCGGTCATCGGGCACCTCCGTTATGCGTTCGAGTTCATCAGTCCCGAGATCCAGCAGTATTTCATTGAAAGCAACGAGAGCGGCAGACCCTACAACAGGCTGCAGAGACGTCTGGTTTATGCGCGCGCCGACGGCTCGATAGAAACCCAACCCTTTGGCACCCAATACGACATACTGGATGTGGGATTCAGACGGGCGAGTCATTCCCTTGCGCCCAAGAAGGCCGATCCCGAGTCCGCTCGGGTGCTCGTCGGCGGGCCGCAATGCGCGAAACCCTATTCAGCGTCTCGATTGAACATATCCGCAATGAGTTTCGGAGCGCTCAGCCCGAACGCCATCCACGCGCTGAACGCCGGCGCTCGCCTTGGCAATTTCGCGCACAACACCGGGGAAGGCGGGTTGAGCCCGTATCATCTGGCGGGCGGCGGCGACATCTTTTTCCAGGTGGGAACCGGCTATTTCGGATGCCGCACGGTGGACGGTGATTTCGATCCGGACAAATTTGCGGAAAAGGCGAAGCTCGATGTCGTGAAGATGATCGAGATCAAGCTTTCACAGGGCGCAAAACCCGCTCACGGCGGCGTGCTCCCGGCGCCGAAGGTCGACAAGGAGATTTCGGAAATTCGCGGCGTTCCAATGGGCAAGGACGTGATCTCGCCCCCCGCGCACAAGACCTTCTCGACACCTGAGGGTTTGCTCGACTTCGTGGTGCAACTGCGCGAGCTCAGCGGCGGCAAGCCGGTCGGTTTCAAGTTGTGCATTGGTCGCAGACATGAATTCATGGGGATCGTCAAGGCGATGCTGAAGACGGGTAACCTCCCGGATTTCATCACGGTCGATGGCGCGGAGGGCGGCACTGGCGCCGCGCCGGTCGAGTTTACCGACCGGTTGGGCGTGCCCATCAACGAGGGGCTTCCCTTTGTGCACTCCTGCCTCGTCGGAGCAGGTCTGCGTGACAAGATCCGAATCATCGCCAGCGGCAAGATCGTCACAGGCTTTGACATGATCGAAAAGATCGCGCTGGGCGCCGATATGTGCAACATGGCGCGTCCGATGATGTTCGCCCTGGGCTGCATTCAGGCCGTTCGTTGCAACACCAACACCTGTCCAACAGGCGTCGCCACCCAGGATCGCAAACGCGCCCAGGCTGTCGATATCAATCTCCGCCAGCACAGGGTCGCCAGTTTCCACAAGGCGACGATCGAGAGTTTCCTTGACCTGATCGGGGCGATGGGGCTTGAAAAACCGTCCGAACTTGATGCGTCGGCGATCCACCGGCGCGTCGCCGACGAGACGGAGCGCAAAATCACCCAAATACAGGACTCCCTGGCTCCGGATGAGCTTCTGGGCGACAATGTGCAGCCGGCGTTCGCGGATGACTGGCGGCGCGCCAGCGCCGAAGCTTTCTGAGGAGTGTATTTGGTGATGTGGCGCGAGTGGTCTATGGGCGCAGAACGAATGGTCGACGCACGGATAAAATGCGATGGCTGAAAAAACAGTCGAGATCGCGATTATCGACGACCACGAGATGTTCGCCGACGGTCTGTCGCGTTTGCTCGCCGACATGGACGACGCCTATCGGTGCACCGTATTCAACTCGCCGCTGGACGCAATCGAGGTTCTTGCCGACGGCGGATTGTTCGATCTGATCATTTCCGATCTCATCATGGAAAATTTGAACGGGATCGCGTTCGTCAAGGCGCTCAGGTCGAGAGGGTTCAAGATGCCGGTGCTCATCGTGTCTGGCGTCCACACGGCGCCGCCGGTGGAGGAGGCGTTGCGGCTGGGCGCCCAGGGCTTCATTCCAAAAACCGCGACGCAGGCCATGTTGTCGGATGCGCTCGAAACGGTCTTCGCCGGAGAAACCTACTTGCCGCCGCAATTGTGGGATCTGTTCGAGCAGGACCGCTATTCCCTGCGTGGCGGCAACGCCGTACAACCCGATTCACAGTTGAGCGAGCGCCAGATCGAAGTCCTGAACCTGATTGCCGACGGCCATTCGAACAGGGAAGTCGCCTACGCGCTGAACATCAGCGAGAACACGGTAAAATCGCATCTCAAGCACATTTTCAAGGTCTTGAATGTCGGGACGAGGGCGGCCTGTATCCGGCGCGCGCAGCAGACCGGCCTCATATCATGAAGTAACGACCGGGCTATTCAGCTGCAAGGCTCGACGCCGATGCGGCCAGCACGGCCTCGTGCAGTTTTCTGTTGGAATGGGGGGCGTCGAGCACGGTCGTGTGGTCCAGGTCAGGAGGCGGTCCGTCGCCTTCGTGACGAAAGACAATCGCTGGGATCGTCGACGACATTCTGGAGCGCAGACTGACCACGGTTGCACCGGTTTTCTCGGAGCCGTCCAGACTGACGATAGCGACATCAGGCGTCGAACCGGTTGTTCTGATGATCCGGCAAGCTTCTTCCGCATCGCCGCTGCAATAGACCTCGCATTGCCATTCCGACAGCGTTCTCGAGATGTCTTCGCGCAGCATCTTGTCGGGGGTAATGACGAGCAGACGTTTTCGCAAAGGCTTAAGTCGGGGATAAGGCGTCGGCAGTCTGGCGGTTTCGGCGTCAACCGGCGGCAGCCGGAAACTGAAGCGCGTGCCCGCGCCAGGCGCGGAGCGGAAATCCATTTCGATGTCCAGCAGTTCGCACAGCCGTTTGACAATGGAAAGTCCGAGCCCCATCCCCATGTCGCTTCCGCGGCCGGGGGCGCCCAGTTGCACATAGTCCTTGAAAATAGCCACATGCTTGTCCGAGGGGACGCCCGGGCCGGTGTCGGCGATCGAGATCACGGCCTGGTTTCCAAAGCATGCCACGCCGATGTCTATCCGGCCACGCGAAGGCGTGAACTTGACGGCGTTGGATAAGACGTTGCGCAGAATCCTCGCAAGCAAAGTCGCGTCGGTCCGAACAGTGCAGGGCTCGAGGTCGGTGTTTAACTGCAGGGATTTCCTGCGCGCTTTGATGCTGATTTCATCGATTAGACGTTCGATCAGATCGCTCAGATCGATCTCCGTCGGCCGTGGCATGATGGTGGCTGCGTCGATGCTTGAAATGTCCGTCAGGCCTTCAAGCAGATTTTTCATGCTTTTCCAGCTGTCTTCGATCTTTGACAGCAGTTCACGCTCTTCCCTGTTCTTGAGCAGGCGCCGAAGGGAAACGATGAAATTGCCCTGTGCCTCCAGCGGTTGCGCCATGTCATGGCTGGTCGCGGCGAGGAAGCTGCTCTTGTATTCGTTGACGCGCTGGATGGCGTCGCGCTGTTGCTGAAGCTGTGCAAGAAAAAGCTGGTTCTCGAGCTGCGCCCGTATGTTTCTGTAGCGGTTCTGACTGATTACCCTGACGGAATAACTGATGATCAGGATCAGAAGCAGCGCGACTGCGGCGACCAACAATGACTGCCTGCTTCCGTGCATCAGCATGGTCAGACCGAACGGTGTAAGCCCCGTGACTAGCAACGCGATATAGGAGCGGTAGAAGTCGCCGAGAGCAAGAATCGCTGCAATGACGTAGCAAGTAAGCAGCAGAAACGATGATGTCAGGGAATAATTCGATGAGGGGTCGGCCAATATCGCGATGCCAACGCCCCAGGCGAACCCGGAAATGGCCGCATTGCATGTGTGGACAAGCTGGTAACTCTGGATGTTCCCGCTGTCGAACGGAAAAGTGCGCTGTGCAAGCAGGTAGAGCATCGGGGGAGTGCAGCACATGAAGATGACAAGCCAAAAGGCTATGATTTCCGGAACCGTAGCCGAAAATGCAAAAAATATCGCTGCAATTGAAGCGAACACTATGGATGTCGCGATTGAAATTGGAGCGCGACGGGCCAGCTGCTCCATGACCGCAATTTTAACCTGTATTTCGTCAATTGAATTTTGCAAGCTGATTCCAAATCGTGACTACGAACAATGCGACTAGACAATCAAAATCGTAAGCAAAAAAAAATTCTTACTAGCGATTCAACCGAAACACCTGCTTTGTCAAATTTTTTTTACCGAACAATCAAGCTGCATATGCATGGTTGTCCTAATATATCGTGTGAAACCAACACTATAGATATCGACATGGATACCCCGCCACCCGTTCGGGTGATTGCGTCATTCGCAATGGTTGCATAATCTCCGGATTGCCAGCGACCTTTGGAGGAAAGGTTTTCGGCGCAATTGATGCGGATATCTCTGATCAGCCGAAAGCCAAAATTTCTTCGTATGGTTGAGGGAAACGTGATCTGTCCCTGATAGCGGAATACAACGCATCGGGGAAAAATGTTTTGAGTGTGACCCACGTCGCCCGGGTTGCATCAAAAGGGAAAGCGGGGCCTGAAGTTCCGCCTCAACGGATGGCTGCCGCTTTCCCCTCTTTCTTTTCTCAACGAATCAATCGCGGCCCTTCGCAGCGGGCGCCCGGCTTCCAACACCTTTCAATGCGATTCGTTTTTTAAAACGTCTCAGGATTTAACTCTGAGCATTTTGGGGTCGTAAAGCACATCGAGCGTGACTGCGCATGGAACCCGCTCCGTGGCGATTTCCAGTTCATAGTCGCCTGACAGCACGAAGTCGGCGTCGACGCCATCGGGATTGCGGACATAGCCATATCCGATCGGCGTTTGCAGATGATGACCGAAACCGCCGGACGTCAGCCAGCCGACGCGTTCGCCGTTTCGGAAAATCGTCTCGCGTCCGAGCAGGATGATTTCGGGATCATCGACCGTGAAACAGGCCAGCATTTTACGTATGCCTTCGGAACGCTGTTTCTCGATTGCACGGCGGCCCTTGAAGTCGATGTTCTTCCTAAGCTTCACGGCCCAGCCGAGGCCGGCCTCCAGCGGTGTGTGGTCGGGTCCGATATCCGAACCCCATGCACGATATCCCTTCTCAAGGCGAAGCGACTCGATGGCCCTGTATCCGGCGTTGCGCAGACCGTAAGCCTCGCCCTCCTTCTGCAACGCCTCGAATACGGCGATGGCGTATTCGGACGGAATGTGGAGCTCCCATCCGAGTTCGCCGACATATGTCACGCGCAGCGCCATGACGATGGCGCCTGCAATGCCGATTGAACGAACCTTGCCGAAGGGGAAGGCGTCGTTGCCGATATCGGCTTTGGTGACGGCTTGCAGGATGTCCCTCGATTTCGGTCCCATCAGCGACAGCACCGCATAGGCCGACGTCACGTCAACGAGCTGTGCGTTCATTCCGTCGGGGATATTGCGCCTGATCCAATCGAAGTCGCGGGTGGCGAAGCCCGTGCCGGTCACGATATAGAATTCGTCCTGGGCGATGCGCGCAACCGTCAGGTCGCATTCAATGCCGCCGTGATCGTTGAGCATCTGCGTGTAGGTCAGCGAACCGACAGGCTTTGCGACGTCATTGGCGCAGATCCAGGAGAGCGCCGCTTCCGCGTCGGGACCCACCAGTTTGAATTTCGCGAATGAACTCTGGTCGAAGAGCACCGCGTTCGTGCGGGCGGCTTCATGTTCCCTGGCGACGGCGCCAAACCAGTTCTGGCGGCCGAAGCTGTAAACGTCTCGCGGTTCTTCGCCCGCTTCGACGTCCGCAAACCAGTTCGGACGCTCCCATCCAAGTTTCTCGCCGAAACACGCGCCTGCGTCTTTCATCTGGCTGTAGAGAGGCGATCGACGACAGGGCCGCCCCGAACTGTTCTCCTCGTGGGGCCAGGCCATGGTGTAGTGCTTGCCGTAGGCCTCGAGTGTGCGGGTGCGCACCCAGTCCGTGTCGAAATGCGGTCTGCCGAAGCGACGGATATCGACAGGCCACAGGTCGTAGGGCGGCTCGCCCATTGTCACCCATTCGGCCAGAGCTTGCCCGGCGCCGCCGCCGGCGGCGATGCCGAAGGCGTTGAAACCCGCGCCGACGAAAAAGTTCCGCAGTTCGGGGGCTTCGCCGAGAATGAAATTGCCGTCCGGGGTAAAGCTCTCCGGCCCGTTGACCAGTTCCTTCACACCCGCCGATTCCAGGGCAGGGACGCGTCCGAGCGCCAGCTCCACCATCGGCTCGAAATGGTCGAAATTCGAATCGAGCAACGTGTAGTGGAAGTCCTCCGGAATGCCGTCCATGGCCCAGGGGATCGGATTGGATTCGTATCCGCCCATGACGAGCCCGCCGACTTCCTCCTTGTAGTATGTCAGCCTGTCCGGGTCGCGCAGGGTAGGCAGGTTGGTCGTCACGCCCTCGATAGGTTCGGTCACCATGTATTGGTGCTCGACCGACACCAGAGGCACGTTGACGCCGACGGTGGCGGCCAGCGTGCGAGTCCACTGTCCGGCGCAGCAGATCACTTTTTCGCAGGCGATCGCGCCTTTTTCGGTCTCTACGCCGACAACCCTGCCGTCGCGCGTCAGGATCTTCAGAACCTTCGTGTCCTCGAAGATTGATACGCCCGACATGCGCGCGCCCTTGGCCAGCGCCTGTGTTATGTCGTACGGGTTCGCCTGGCCGTCGGTCGGCAGGAAGGCTGCGCCGACGACATCGGAAATATCCATGATCGGCCACAGGTCCTGCGCTTCGCGCGGCGTGAGAAGCTGCATTTCCAGGCCAAAGGAATGCGCGGTCGTCGCCTGTCTCTTGACTTCCGTCCAGCGTTCCTCGTTGCAGGCAAGGCGCAGGCCGCCATTCATCTTCCAGCCCGTCGCCTGTCCGGTCTCGGCTTCCAGCGACTTGTAGAGCGCGACGGAATTGCCCAGCATCTGGGTGATGTTGGCGCTCGAGCGCAACTGGCCGACGAGGCCCGCGGCGTGGAAGGTCGTGCCGGAGGTGAGCTTCTTGCGCTCCAGCAGGACCGTGTCGGTCCAGCCGAGTTTTCCCAGATGATAGGCGGTCGAACACCCCACGATGCCGCCGCCGATAATCACGGCCCTGGCCGAAGTTGGAAAGTCAGCCATTGTCAGTCGTTCCTCATCTTGTTTTAATTTCCGCCCAACTTGCTTCGAACCGGGCAAGATTTTCATGGGTGTAGGCCGCATAGTCGAAATCGATGCTCGAATGGATTTCCGAGACCATCGACCACATCGTCTCGCGCAGCAGTGAGGCGCATTTCATGGCGCGGTAGCTGTCGCGAAGCGCGTCCGTCGCCGGCGCGTCGAAGTAGGTTTCGAGCAGCCAGTCTTCTTGGCTGGGTGACAGACCGTTGTTTGAGGCCAGGCCTCCAAGGTCGAACAGCGGTGAATTGAACCCGGCGTAATCCCAGTCGATCAGCCAGATACGCTCGCCGTCGTCGATGAAATTCGCGGGCAGGAGGTCGTTGTGCCCATAGACGAGCGTCACCGGGCCAACCCGTTCCTCCAGGATTTCTGCGCGCTTCATCAAGACCGGTAATAGATCCGTGTGCGGACTGTCGCCTTCGATGATCGTCGCCGCATAATCGCGCAGAACATGAAAGACCCAGAAGGCGAGCGCCGGACCGCGCAGATGCTTCGGGATTTCTCGGTGACATTGTGCGATCACCGGAACGATGCGCTCAAGCACGGGTTGCCGTCGCACGTCTTCCTCCGACAGCGTTTTGCCCTCGACGAAGTCAAGCACAAGGGCGCCGGCCTCGGCATGATGAACCGCCGGCGAAACGCCCGCGGCATGCGCGGCTCGGCTGGCCGCCAGTTCGTTGAAACGCATCACCTGATGGATGGGAATGTCCTCGCCGATGCGAACCACGAACCGGCGGCCGGCGTCCTCGACAATGAAATTGGTGTTGGTGATGCCGCCGTCGAGCGGCGTCGGGTCAACCGGTCCGGTCCAGCAGGCAAGCGATGCTGCGCGGTCTCTGGGAGAAATCATCGGGCGGCTTCCAGTCCAAGACGCTTCCGTGCCCGCGCGGCGCCGGCGGCGATCATCCTGTCGGCGATAATGGCGATGAAGGCGATCGACAGGCCGGCGACGATGCCGCGGCCCGTGTCGGCCTTGGTCAGTGCGATATAGACTTCCTGGCCGAGTTCGCGTGTGCCGACGAGGGCGGTGATGACCAGCATGGAAATCGCAAGCATGAGCGTCTGGTTTATGCCAAGCATTATTTCCGGCAGCGCCAGCGGCAACCGGATGCGCCACAGCAATTGCCGCCGCGTGCAGCCGGAGACGACGCCGGCCTCGATCAGTTGCGGATCGACCGTCTTGACGCCGTGCGAGGCGTAGCGGATAGCCGGCGCGAGCGCGTAGAGCACGACGGCGATCATCGCCGAGAAGTCTCCGACCCGAAACAGCATGACGACCGGGATGAGATAGACGAAGCTCGGCAATGTCTGCAGCGTGTCGATGACGGCGGCGACGATGCGGTCGGCGCGCTTGTGCTGGGCCGACCAGACGCCGATCGGAATGCCGATCAGGCTTGCGATGACGACCGACACGCCGACCAGATAGACGGTCACCATCGCTTTGTCCCAGAGATCATTGACCAGGATGAAGAGCGACATCAGCAAAACCATGACAGCCAGCCGCCAGCGGCCCAGCTGCCAACCCGCGAAAGTCAGCAGCGCAATCACCCAGGGCCAGGGCAGGCCAAGCAGAAAACGCTTCACCGGCACGAGGAAGGTCACCAGCATGAAGGTCTTCACGGCTTCGATCTGGTCGAAGAAATTGACGTTGATATATTCCACGAGCTTCGACCAGAAGTCGCCGGTGGTGACCCACAGTTCGCGCGGATAGGCTTGCAGCGCCGGCAGGAGGAGACCGGCCAGACCCGTCCCGAGCGCCACCAGGAGACACGTCGTGATCCACGGATGACGACGGACCGGACTGGCGGGCAGGGCGGAGTGATCGGGCGGGTTGCGGTCCGCGAATGCCTGGCTCAGGCGGTCGAGCGCGATCGCAAGGACCACGATTGCGACGCCGGCCTCGAGGCCTCCGCCGATATCGAGCCGGCGCAGCGACGTCAGCACATCGTAGCCCAGGCCGCCGGCGCCGATCATCGACGCGATGATAACCATGTTGAGCGAGAGCATGATGACCTGGTTGACGCCGACCATCAGGCTGCGGTTAGCGGCGGGAACCAGCACTTTCCACGTCATTTGCCGGTTCGTGCAGCCGGCCATCAGACCGAATTCACGGATTTCTTCCGGAACGGATTTCAACGCCAGGGTCGTGATCCGCACCATCGGCGGCATGGCGTAGATGATGGTCGCGAGCAGCGCGGCTACAGGGCCAAACCCGAAAAGGAACAGGATCGGAACCAGGTAGGCGAAAATGGGCACCGTCTGCATGAGGTCGAGCACCGGTGAAATCGCCACGTTGAACCAGCGCCAGCGATAGGCGAGGATCCCGAGGAGGAGGCCGCCCGCGACCCCGATCGGCACGGCGATCAGGATCGATGAGAGCGTCACCATCGCGCTTTCCCACTGGCCGAAAATCGCCAGGTAAAGGAAACACGCCGCAACGAAAAGGCCGAGCCACAGGTTGCGGGCATAGTAGCCCATGGCGAACACCGTGACGATCACGGCGATCCAGCTGAAAGGCGGCAGGAGTTGCACGGCGTTGTCGCCGAACCCCTGAACCCAACCCGTCACCAGCATGGATTTGACAAGCAGGTAGGGTTGCTCGATCAGCCAGGAGATGGCGCGCGTGAACTGGGTAAAGGTGAACAGGCCGAAAGTGGCGCTGTTGACCAGCCAGTCCATGAAATCGGAAATGTCGTCCTTGATCGGAAGGCGGATTGCGCGCGGCGTGTCCATGAGCCAGCGCATGTCATGGGCGCGCGACCAGCTCTTTGCGTGTTCGGCCAGAAACAGCGATATCGCGAAGGCCCAGACCCAGAACCAGCCGGAAGGACTGATGGCGCGCAGGAGCCGCATCGCTCAGCGCTCCCGTCCAATCAGAACGTCGACGATGGCGCGCCCGTCGATGATTCCGATCCGGTCGCCGTTCACATCGACCACCGCAAAGGGCAGGCTTGCCGCTTCGACGCGGTCGGCGATGTCCTCGATGCGGGCGCCGGCGGGAACTTCGCCGGCCAGATCCGTCCCGTCGGGGGCCGGCTGCGCAATCGAGCCCGCAGTCAGCACCTTGGCGCGTGGAATGTGTCTGGTGAATTCCCGAACATAGTCCGACGCCGGTTCGAGCACGAGCTGTTCAGGCGTCGCGGTCTGGATGATCAGACCATCCTTCATGATGGCGATGCGGTCGGCGAGCCGGATCGCTTCGTCGAAGTCATGGGTAATGAACACGATCGTTTTCTTCAGAACAGACTGAAGGCGTAGGAATTCGTCCTGCATTTCGCGCCGGATCAGCGGATCAAGAGCGGAAAACGGTTCGTCGAGAAACCAGATCTCCGGTTCAACGGCAAGCGAACGGGCAATGCCCACGCGCTGCTGCTGTCCGCCCGACAATTCGCGGGGGAAGTAATTTTCACGGCCCGCCAGCCCGACGAGGTCGATCACCTCTCGCGCGCGCTTCTCGCGGGTTTCGCGGTTCACGCCCTGGACTTCCAGGGGGAAGGCGACGTTTCGAAGGACGTTGAGATGCGGCAGCAGCGCGAAATGCTGAAACACCATACCCATCTTGTGACGGCGTATGTCGATCATTTTGCGCTCGCTGGCCTGCAGTAGATCCATGCCGTCGAACAGCACTTCGCCGGCCGTGGGCTCGATCAGTCTGGAGAGGCATCGCACGAGCGTAGACTTGCCGGAGCCGGACAGCCCCATGATGACGAAAATCTCGCCCTGGCGCACATCGATCGAGGCTTCGCGCACCGCGCCGACGAGCCCCGCCGCGTTCAGGTCTGGTGAGTCCGGTTTCGGGTGATTTTTCAGAAAGGTTTCGGCGCCGTCACCGAAGAGCTTCCACACATTGCGGGCGGAGAGTTTGACAGCTTCGTCGCTCATTGCGCACTTTCGGACAACGCAGTGGTTCTGGTGAGGCGATTGTAGCGGAAAAGCGCCGCCGGGCGGAAACTGTCTCTTTGTTCCGCCCGGCGGCTCAGCTTTTTTACTCTATCCAGGCTTTCCAGGTGTCTTCGTTGTTGTTCATCCATTCGGCGACAACAGCGTCGAGATCCTTGCCTTCGAGATCGACAGCGGCGACCATTGCGCCCATGTCCTCATTGGAAATCTTGAACTTCGTGATGGCGTCGTGTGCGCCCGGCCACTTGTCCTTGACGCCCGACCACGCAACTTTCCAGATCGGTCCGCGCGGCTTGCCGCAGTCATAGGCCATGTCCGGATTGACGCCCCAGGACGGGTCGTCATAGCAGGCGGCTTCGTATTTCGGGAACTCGACCCACTCGCCGGCGAATTTCACCGGAGCCCAGTGCGGCGCATAGACCCAGAGCAGGATCGGCGCCTGGCGCTGATAGGCCGATTCCAGTTCGGCGAAGAGAGCAGCGTCGGTTCCAGCGTGAACCACCTCGTAGTCGAGATCCAGCGCTTCGGCGCGTTCGTCGTCGAAACCGCCCCAGGTCACCGGGCCGCCGAGATAACGTCCGCTCGGCGCGGTTTCCGGCGTCGAAAAATCTTCCGCGCAGTCATTCAGCGCTTCCCAGTTGGGCAGTCCCGGACAGACGTCCTTCATGTAAGCCGGGAACCACCATTCCTCGATCGCCTGCATACCTGTCTCGCCGAGATTTTCGACATTGCCGGTGGCGGTGGCTTCGTCCATGGCCTCGCGGCCGGTGGTTTCCCAAATTTCCATGGCGACATGCAGGTCGCCGGTTTTCAGACCCGCAAACTGCGCGATGTAGTCCGCCTGAACGTAGTCGACATTGTAGCCGGCTTTCTTGAGCACTTCGCCCATGATGTTGGTCGTGATCAGCTGGCCGGTCCAGTCGTGCAGCGTCAACTTGATCGGCTCTTCGGATTCGGCTGCAAGCGCCGGACTGGCCGACAGGCCGATTGCCAGCGCGCCTGCAAATGCGGCTCCGAGAAAATGCGTTTTGAGCATCGAATTCCCTTTCCTGTTCCCCTGGAAGTCGGGGCGCCGCCTTCGGTCTTGTCAACGACCGGTCGTGCGTCCGACCTGCTCAAGCTTGGTCAAAACGTCAGACGAGTCAACTGAATTTGTGCGTAAATGTGGGAATATGTGGTTTTTTGTTGTAATTTCGTTCAGAAAAATTCGATAATGTGGGTTGTCGGCAAAAACGTGGTAGCCATGGCCAATCATTCGACACAGCGACAGATGGAGATTTTGGAAGAGTTGCGGCTCTCGGGCTCGATCCGTATTCAGGATCTGGCGCGCCGTCTTGACGTCTCCGAGGAAACGATCCGCCGCAATGTGCGCCAGATGGCGGCGTCCGGAGTGGTGCGCAAGGTGCATGGCGGCGTCCATCTTCAGGAGGACGCGCTGCAGGAGCCGAGTTTCCAGCAGCGCATGGGCGAGCAGCGCGATGCGAAGCAACGCATCGCCCGCCACATCGCCAGCATGATCGGCAATGGCGATTCGCTGATGCTCGATATCGGCTCGACGACGGCCTATGTCGCCCAGGCCCTCAAGCGTCACAGCGATCTCTTCGTGGTCACCAATTCGCTGAGCGTCGCGAATACTCTGGCGACGCGCAACAACAACCGCGTCTTCATGGCCGGTGGTGAGTTGCGGGGCCATGACGGCGGTAGTTTCGGCATCGAAGCGATGAATTTCGTTCGACAATTCTCCGTCCGATATGCCATCCTTTCTGCGGCGGCGATCAATGCGCCGACCGGTTTCATGCTTATGGATCTTCAGGAAGCCGAATTCACCCGGGTCATCATGCAGCGGGCGCAGATGCGCATCGTCGCAGCCGATGCGACCAAGTTCGGCAAGACGGCGCCTGTCCGCATCACCGATCCCTCGCGCATGGACATGCTTGTCACCGACCGCGACCCGCCAAGTGATCTGGCGGCGTGCCTGAGAGAAAACGAGATAGATATTCAGATTGCCGACTGACGTGAAAAACGACCATTCTCTTTACCTGGAAGAGGCGCTGCGCATTTCGTCCGAGGCGGGCGCGTGCGCAATGCCCTATTTCCGCAAGCCGCTGGACGTTATCTCGAAGGAGGACGCCTCTCCGGTCACGGTCGCCGACAGGCGGACAGAGGAACTGATCCGGCAAAGGCTGTCGGAACGGTTTCCGGATTGCGGCATTCTGGGCGAGGAATTCGGGACGGTCAGGGGCGACAGCCGGTTGCTGTGGATCGTCGATCCGATCGACGGGACCAAATCCTTTATTTCGGGCATGCCATTGTTCAGCGTGCTCGTCGCGCTGTTTGACCAGGAAGAGCGGCAATCGGTGCTCGGGGTCCTGACCTTTCCGGCAGTCGGAGAGCAATATGCCTCAACAGTGGGGCAGGGCGCCTGGTTCGGGGAGCATCGCCTGAAGACAGCCGAAAGCAAGCCGCTTTCCAAGGCGATGGTCTACGTCAATGAGGGCGACCGGATTATCGCGCGGGAAGACGATCTCGTGAGCCGCCTGAATGCGCATTGCGGCGTCATGCGGTTTTCCTACGACGCCTATTCCTACTGTCTGCTTGCCGGCGGACATGTCGACGCCGTGATCGATTACGGTTTGAAACCCTATGACTACATGGCGGCCGTTCCACTGGTCGAGGAAGCCGGCGGCGTAATCACGGATTGGCAGGGCAAGCCGCTGACGCTCGAATCCGACGGCAGGGTCGCCGCGGCCTCCAGCCGGTCTGTCCATGAGGAACTGCTGGAAGTTCTCTCGGTCGACAGGGTGGCGTTTATCTAGGCCAAGCCACTATTCCGCAGGCCAGGGCGTCTCGGCGACCGGCGTTACCGGACCCTTGCCGTCGAACCACTGACGGAGGTTTTCAAGCTGCAGGCGGCCCATGGCGTTTCTGGTGTGCTTCGAAGCCGATCCGATATGCGGCAGCAGCACGACGTTGTCCATCGTCAGCAACGCTTCCGGCACGTTAGGCTCGTCGGCGAAAACGTCGAGCCCCGCCGAATGGATCGTTCCATCCTGCAAGGCCCTGACCAGGGCTTCTTCGTCGACAGTCGAGCCCCGGCCGACATTGATGAAGGTTCCGTCGCTGCCGAGAGCTGCAAGAATGTCCGCGTTGACGGCCTTGTGCGTCGCGCCGGTCGCCGGCAGCACCGACAGCAGGATATCGCTGTGCGAGGCGATGTCCTTCAACGAACTGAAATAGGTGTAGGGCAGGTCCGGCTGCTCGCTTCGGCCATAATAGGAAATGTCGAGCCCGAACGCCTCTGCGCGCTTTGCGACCGCCTTGCCGATGCGTCCGAGCCCCAGAATGCCCAGCTTCTTTCCCCTCAGGGTTCCGTGCGATAGCGGATAGGGAGACTTCGTCCAGTTTCCGGCCCTGACCCAGCGATCGGACGCAGCGATTTCCCGCACAGCGGCGATCATGAGTCCTGTCGCCAGATCGGCGACTTCGTCGGTCAGGACGTCGGGCGTATTCGTCACCATGACGCCCAGCCTGGCTGCGTGAGCCGCGTCTATATTGTCGTAGCCGACCCCGAAATTCGCGATGATCTCGAGCTTTGGAAACCTGTCCTGGAAGGCGCCGTCCACCAGTCCGCCGCCGCAGGCGAGGCCGCGTATCTCGGGCGCAACAGACTGCAAAAAAGCTTCGCGATCGGCGTCCGGTGGGATAACGCGCAGATCAAACTCCGCCTGCAAGCCCTCGGTGACAACCGGCATGAGTTTTCCTAGCGCCAGTATCTGAGGCTTTGGCATGTATGCGACTCCGTCTGCTGGACAATAGACCCGCTTATAGCTCCAGGATCGGCTTCGGCAAAGCGCCCGATCTTCATGATGCCGCTTGCGGATCGCGAAACCTCGTCGGATACACGGCGTCGATCATCGGCGTAGCCATATTTTGACCGCTCTTGCGTTGCACCCCATCCGTTCTGTTGCGCGGGACGCAAAAGCCCTTTTGTCTGGTCGAGGCCCCTCGATGCCTGCTGTTTCCAATCTTGTTCGCGCCGAGAACCTGGCAATCCGCCTCGTGACGGAACTCATCGTGTTTGCCTGCAAGCAGGCCTATGCATCCCTGTTCGGCGGGCTTCTGCTGGCGTTCATGCTGTTTACCCGCTTTGTAGAATTGCCGCTGCTCGATCGGTACGACTATATTTTCTTGTTCGCGATCCTGACCCAGATCGTGCTGATCGTCGCTCGCCTCGAAACAAGAAGGGAAGTGATGGTCATTTTCGGTTTCCATGTCGTGGCGACGGTCATGGAGATCTTCAAGACATCCGAGGCGATCGGCTCGTGGAACTACCCGGAGCACGCATATTTCGCAATTTTCGGCGTGCCGCTCTTTGCCGGTTTCATGTATTCGGCGGTCGGCAGCTATATCGCCCGTGCCTGGAAGATCCTGAAACTGCGTTTTACCGACTACCCGCCTCTAGTGCATACCTACGTGCTAGCCGGCCTTGTCTATCTCAATTTCTTTACCCATCACTTCGTCTTCGATATCCGTTATTTTCTGGTCGCTTACGCGGTAATCCTGTTCCGGAACACGCGAGTCTGGTTCACCGTTTTGAGCGAAAGGCACATGCCCCTGCTTCTCGGCTTCCTTCTCATTTCATTCTTTATCTGGATTGCGGAAAACGTCGCGACATTCGCCAATGTCTGGCTGTATCCGAGCCAGGAGCTTCTCTGGACGCCGGTTTCGCTAAACAAGTTGGTGGCCTGGTTCCTTCTGATGATCATCAGCTTTGTGCTGGTTTCACTGCTCTATCGCAGGACGATTCGCACCGAAGACAGGGCCGCCTGAAGCGCGATATTGCAGAAAAGCGGAATATGTGTTGATTTCGCAGGAAATCTGTCTGGTGGACCATGTCCGTTTCAATCATGCTCATAGGCGTTTTCGCCATCTTCATTCCCGCGCTCATCCTGCCCGGGCCGGATTTTATCGCCGTCGTGCGTTCGTCGATGACGGGAGGGACGCGGTCTGGTCTGCTGACCACGCTCGGCGTCTCGATCGGCCTTGGCCTCTACGCAACGCTCAGCCTGGTCGGCCTGTCGGCCATCCTCGTCGAATACCAGTGGTTCGCCTGGATTGTCAGGGTTCTCGGCGCCTGTTATCTGATTTATCTCGGCATCCGGCTGTTGTTCGCCCGTCCGCAGGCTCTGGAGGTGGCTGACGGTCCTGACGAGAAGCGCGCGAACCCGCTCCTGTTCGGTTTTCTGGTCACGATGACCAATCCCAAGGCCGTGGTGCTTTTTACCAGCGTGTTCGCAACGGCAGTCACAGCGCAGACGCCTGACTGGGCGATGGCGTTGATGGTCGGTCTCGTCGTCGCCAGCGCATTGATCTGGTACTCGATCGTCAGCCTGTTCATGTCGTCCCGGCCGGTGATCAGCCGTTTCCGCCGCTCTCGTCACTGGATCGAACGCGCCGCGGGGGTATGTTTCGTTGCGATCGGCGGGCGTATTCTCAGCGATGCCCGCAGCCCGGTGTCCGTGTGAGCGGTCACTCGAGGCCGAACATGGCCTTCCAGTTCGCGATCGTCATGCCCTCGCGGTAGTCTTTCTGCATTGCCGGATCTAGGACTTCCACCAGGATCCGGTTTTCCAGCCATATCTCGACACACTGGAACGGACCGCGATCGCACAGGCGCGACAGCCAGCCTTCGCGCTTCGCCGCGGCAAGGATTTCGTCAGTCGCAAGCGGCGAGCCGAACGCCACATGAACGAATGAATGGTCCCGGTCCGGTAGAGCCGAATAGCACTCGATCCGGTCAGGGCCGGCTTTGAGGCGGTGCGCGTCCGGATAGACCTCGATTGCCGAGCCGTCATCCGCGCTCGAAAATGCGATCCAGGAATCCGGAAATGGCGGAAAGGGCAAGGCCTCGCCGCCGAGCAGAGACGCAAGCAGCAATGCGACCCGCCGTGGGTCTTGCGCATTCAGGGAGAGATGTTTCAGGGCCATTTGATATCCTGCCTTGAAGTTTCGAGCAACAAATATTTCGGAACGATCGTCTGTTCGATCCGTTACCTCGATCAAGTCCGGCCTTCGTATCGCACTGCGCAAAATCCCGTTGCACAGTCATATTTGTTTGTGACAGGATAACCGTGTTAGCGTTGGGGAACAGAACAATAATACAGGGCCGCAAAGGCCAGAAGGGAAGATCTCAGGCGTGCCATTCGACGAAATGGAGAGCAAGGACGGCATACGTCCGCCTTACAAGAACATCTCGAACTGGATCGAGGAGACTGGAACTGAATTATTATTGCGTCGGCGAGAGGAAGCCGAGGCGATCTTCCGAAAAATAGGAATTACGTTCGCTGTCTACGGCGAAGGCGGTGATCCCGAACGCCTGATCCCTTTCGATCTCGTGCCCCGCGCGTTTTCAGCCGATGAATGGAAAATCCTGGACACCGGGATCCGCCAGAGGGCGAGGGCGCTTAACGCCTTCCTCTACGATATCTATCACCGCGGCGAGATCATCAAGGCCGGTGTCATACCGGCGGAGCTTGTTTACGAGAACAAGGCCTTCCTGCCCGAAATGATCGGGTTCGAACCGCCAGGCCGCGTCTACAGTCATATCGTCGGCATCGACATCGTGCGCACGGGACCGGACAAGTTCCAGGTCCTTGAAGACAATTGCCGCACGCCGTCGGGCGTCAGCTACATGCTGGAAAATCGCGAGATCATGGGGCGCATGTTCCCGCAGATCTTTTCCGGCGGCCCCGTTCGTCCTGTCGATCACTATCCGAACGAATTGCTCCGCACTCTTAAAGAAGTGGCGCCCGCTGCGAGCAGCAGTGACCCGACGGTCGTGCTGCTGACGCCGGGATCGCTCAACTCGGCCTATTACGAGCACTCCTTCCTCGCGGACCTGATGGGCATAGAACTTGTCGAGCCGCAGGACCTTTTCGTCGATGAAGCGAAAGTCTGGATGCGCACCATCAGCGGCCCTCAGAAGGTCGATGTGATCTATCGCAGAATAGACGACTCCTATCTGGATCCGCTCACTTTCAGGCCGGACAGCGTTCTTGGCGTGCCCGGCCTTTTCGACGCTTATCGCGCCGGCAACGTCACGATCTGTTCTGCGCCGGGCGCCGGCGTCGCCGACGACAAGGCGATCTATGTGTATGTGCCGGACATGATCCGTTTCTATCTCGATCAGGAGCCTGTGCTGGAAAACATACCGACCTGGCAGTGCGGCAATCCGGACGAGTGCAAATATGTGCTGGAAAATATCCAGGATCTGGTGGTCAAGGAAGTACACGGCTCCGGCGGTTACGGGATGTTGATCGGGCCGAAGAGTTCGAAAGAGGAGATCGCCGCTTACGGCGAGCGTATCAAGGCCAATCCTTCCGAATTCATTGCGCAGCCGACACTGGATCTGTCCACGGCGCCGACGCTGGTCGAGACGGGCTTCGAGGGCCGGCACGTCGATTTTCGCCCCTTCTGTCTTGTCGGCAGAACAATAAGACTGGTGCCCGGAGGTCTGACGCGCGTTGCCCTCAAGAAGGGATCCCTGGTGGTCAATTCCAGCCAGGGAGGAGGCGTGAAGGACACCTGGGTGCTACAGGAGTGACGCCATGTTGAGCCGCGCCGCCGAAAATCTGTTCTGGCTTGGCCGATACATGGAGCGCGCCGAATCCACGGCCCGCATCATTGCCATGGGGCAGCGCATGGCCATGCTGCCCGGCTCGCCCGGACGATCCGAATGGACCTCGGTCATGCAGACCACCGGCGCCGAGATGCCGGACGACGAAATGGCCTCCGAGCTCGACGTCATCAAATGCCTGATTCTCGATCCGGAAGGTCCGTCCTCCATCCAGGCGTGCCTGTTGCGAGCCCGCGACAATGGCCGGGCCGTGCGCACGGGCCTGACCCAGGAAATGTGGGAAAGCCTCAACGAGGATTGGCGCTATCTGGAATCGCTGGACGAGCTGACAGCGCGATCGCAGCTTTCCAAGGTGCTCGAATGGGTGCGCAAGAAATCCGCCTATTTCCGCGGAGCCGTCGATACGGCGATGCTGCGCAACGAAGGCTATTACTTTCTGCGACTGGGAAGTTCGATCGAACGCGCCGACATGACGTTGCGCCTGCTCAACGTCAAGTATTTCCTGCTCTTGCCGGAAACCGAAGTGGTGGGCGGCGGTCGCGATCATCACCAGTGGATGTCGGTCCTTCACGCCGTTTCCGGCTTGCGATCCTATCACTATCACTACGGCAGCGATTATGCGCCGTGGAACATCGCCGATTTCCTCCTGCTGAACAAGATTTTCCCGCGGTCGCTCGCCTTCTGCTACTCGCAGATCGACCACTGTCTGTCCCACATGGAGACGGATCACGGGGGCAGCCACAAATGTCAGAAAACGGCGCGGCAGGAACTCGAAAGGCTTAACCGGATCGATATTTCCGGGGTTTTCAATGATGGCTTGCATGAATTCATCAATGAGGAGATCGCCAAGACATCCCGCATCAGCCAGGAGGTTTCCGATGCCTATCACTTCTGATGGAGCGGCCTGATGCATCTGCAAGTGCGCCACAAGTCGGAATATTCCTATGAACCCGAAGCATTGCGGGTCTCCCTGCGGATTAAGCTGTTTCCGTCGCGTTTCGACGGCCAGTACATTCGTTCCTGGAACGTCAGCGTCAACGGGGAAGAGGTTCATCCGATCTATATGTCCGGCTATGGCGACGACGTCGCCCTCTGGCAGAGCACGGACACGGCGACGTCCGTCGTCGTTCTTGCCGAAGGCGTCGTGGAAACCGAAAACAGGAACGGCGTCGTCGCAGATCTTCCGCGTCGCCCGCCGAAAGGCGTTTTTCTGCGCAGTACGCCCCTGACCGTCATTTCGGATGAAATACGCGAGTTGGCCGAGGCCGCCGTCGACAAGCAGAACCCGCTTGCGACCTGTCACACGGTGTGCGACGCCGTGCATGAGGCTGTCGCCTACAAGCCAAACGCAACGAGCGCAGCCACGACAGCCGCCGAAGCGATGGCCGGCGGGGCAGGGGTCTGTCAGGATCATGCGCATGTCATGATCGCCGCCTGTCGCAGCATCGATATTCCTGCGCGTTACGTCACCGGATATCTGAATGCGGCCGATGATGAGGAAGACACGCTGGAAACCCACGCCTGGGCCGAGGTCTTTATCGACGGCCTGGGCTGGGTCGGTTTCGACGCTTCGAACGCCGTGTGCCCGACCGACCACTACATACGACTTGCCTGTGGACTTGATGCGGATGATGCAACGCCCATAAAGGGACATGTCGTGGGAGAATCAGATATATCTCTGGCTGCGGAAGTCGCTGTCGTGGACAGCACGCAGCAATGATGGAGTAAAACGGGGGTGACATACTGCGTTGCTATCCGGCTGAACGCCGGGCTGGTGATGTTGGCGGACACGAGAACCAATGCTGGTGTGGACAATATCTCGCGCTACCGCAAACTGCATTGCTGGGAGGTTCCAGGAGAGCGCGCCATCGCGATGATGTCGGCCGGAAACCTGTCGATTACGCAAGGCATCATCACGCGGCTGGACAAGCAGATCGAGAAATCGCGTGACAATCCCGATCGGGAGACGATCCTCAACGCCGACAGCATGTTCAGGGTCGCCCAGATTGTCGGCGAGACCATGCGGGAAATGCAGGAGCAACATCGCGAAGGCATGGAGATGCAGGGCGCGAGTTTCGACGCCACTGTGCTGGTCGGCGGGCAGCGAAAAGGCGGTCAGTGCCGGCTCTTCCTGATCTATTCCGCCGGCAATTTCATCGAAGCCACCCCCGATACGCCGTTCTTCCAGATCGGGGAGCACAAATACGGCAAGCCGATACTCGACCGGGTGATCACCCCTGAAACACCGCTGGAAAAGGCGACGCTGGCGGCCTGCGTTTCGATGGACTCCACCCTGCGATCCAATCTGTCTGTCGGCATGCCGCTCGATCTCGCCGTCATCAAGGCCGATGAGTATTGCTTTTTCAAACAGCGCCGCATCGAGAAGGATGACGAAGACTTCACCGCCCTGTCGGAATCCTGGTCGAAGGCGTTGAATTCCGCCTTCCACGACCTGCCGCATCTGAACTTGTAGAGTTCGGCGATGGCGGGTCTGATCCAGTTCATTCTCGGCAATTTTACGCTGACTTTCCTCGTTATCGGACTTGTCGTAACGGCGATTGTTCTGCTGCGGGCCGAAAAGCCGCTCACCACGCCGGTGGTGACCGAAGCCTTTTTCAAATGGTTTCTGTTTTTCTCGACAGGCCTGAGCTACCTCTACAACGCCGTCATGCATACGATCTTCGCGGAGACGGCGGCGTCCTTCATCGGCTGGGCAAACAGCCCGTTCCAGTACGAGGTTGGATTCGCCAGTCTCGGCTTCGCCGTTGTTGGGCTGCTTGCCGTCTGGCGCAGCTTCGACATGCGTCTGGCGGCCGTTCTCGGTCCGGCGCTTTTTCTCTGGGGCGCCGCGGGGGGACATATCTACCAGATGGTGACCGAACACAATTTTGCTCCCGGAAACGCCGGGATCATCTTCTGGACCGACGTTTTTGTTCCGGTCATCGGCATTGTCTTTTTGATTTTGCAACGACGTCAGGAAAAGGCCGGGATATCCGTGGCGCCCAAATGACATTCAGTCGGCAGTAAGCCCGACCTGCTCCACCATGAAGCGGGAATGGAATGGCAGACTCGCCGCTCCCAGCGCCTTGGAGAATGGCCCGGTGAGCGCAGGCGCAACCGACGGCTCATCATCCATTTGCAGTCCGGCGGCGGCCGCGTGGCGGCCTACGGTTTCGGCCAGACGCTCGCGAATGGCGGCCGGCATGCGACCGTCGATAATAACCCGATCAACATCGACGAAAGCCAGCATCGAAAGGATGGAGGAAGTCAGTTCGCTGGCCGTCGTTTCTATCCAGTTGTCAAGCGCTTCACCATAGTCGGGCCAGGATGTGGGCGAAGCCGACAGCGGCTCCGCGTCCAGCCCGGCTGCAACCACGGACGCTTCGAGATCGGCGATAGAGGCCAGCTTTTCAGCGGTCGGCGTCACGCGCCCCTTTCTGCCGGCGTAGACATGGTGATTCAGCACCAGACGCGATGCGGATCTGTAGCCGATGTAGAAATAGGCGAAGTCGTTGAGTTCGCGGGCTGCGCCAAACAACAATTCCGCGCCGGCGGCGGCGGTTACGTCGCTCTGGAGATAAACCGGCAGTTCGGAAAAGCGCGCTACCCTGTCTTCGACATTGATGTTCGTCCAGTTTTCGTCGGAACTCGAATTGGACCAGATCTCCACATCGTCCGGCAGCGATATGCCGATGCCCACCAGTCTTTCGCGCTGTTCGGCGTCCAGTCCGGACCGCATGGCCGCGATGTCCTGCTGGATCAGCGTGAACACCGTCTCGGGATCCGGCTCGGGGTAATTGTGATGTATCTGCGTGCGCACGCCGCCAACGAAGTCCATCAGAACAGCGTCGATACTGCGGCGTCCGATCTTTATGCCGATTGCAAACGCGCCTTCCGGGTTGAGCGACATGGGAATGGACGGCGGGCCAACCCGCCCGCGTTGGGCTTCTCCCGCCTGGACGAGGACGTCGCGCTCCAGCGAGCGCACGATGACGGATACGGTTTGCGCCGACAGGCCGCTGTGCTGGCCGATCTCCATGCGTGAGAGATGGCCGTGACGCCGCAGCAGCGACATCACCAGACGCTCATTGTAGGTTCGCACGCTTGTCTGGTTCAGGCCGCCGCCGCGATCCACGACTCGCATGGCCGATGGCGGCGCATAACGCATGTCAGGCAATCAGAGCACTCCTTCCCGCATCGTATTCCATAGTAACATTTCAGAACGTGTCACGCGCAAAGACCGAAAAATCAGGCGCGCGCAGGCCAGTCCACAGACGCGATCCAGTCGGCGACGGCCTGTCCAAGTTTCTTGTGGGCCGGGATGTCGAGGTGGAATCCGTCCGCCTCGCTTGAGGTGACGACCGATCCGGCGTCGAGAAAATAGGCGTCGTGCGCATCCGCGATCCGCTCGAATTCGGTCGCCAGCAGATGCGACTTCTCGTAAGCGCCCTCGAAGACGCTTTCCCACCCCTTCAGATCCCGACGTATCGGGGGAGGGGAAATCACAAGAATTGATGGCGATCCGCCGCCGTGGCCGGGTGTAAGCGCCTTTATGTCCAGAATGAGCGCGCCGATCCCCATCGCGATCTCCGACGCCGGTTTATTGAAGCGCACCTTCAGATCGTTCGTGCCCAGCATGACGATCACGAGATCGAGCGGCTTGTGGCTCTGCAGGCACGGCTTGAAATAGGTTCTGCCATTCTTCTCATGGCCTTCAACCGGATCGTCGCTGATGGTCGTGCGGCCGCTCAAGCCTTCCTCGATCACCAGCCATTCGGAGCCGAGAAGATCGCGCAGCACGCCGGGCCAGCGTTCATGCGGTCCGTAGCGGTCATCAGGGCGATCGGCAGCCGTTTGCCCCCATGTGTTGGAGTCGCCATAGCACAATACGGTTTTCATTGTTCCCCCTGGCATGACGCGGCTTTGAAGAAGGTCATGCAACGTTATGAATCGAATGGTTTATTCCTGGTGCGGAATGATGGCCTGAATGCCTCCTCACAGCCTTCATCCTCTCTAGACTAGAAAGCCGGATGTGTGCTGTCAATTAGTAATTCAAGTTGAATAATTATTGACACGACCTGTTTTGCAGTGTTTTCTGACGGTCGAAATCGGTCAGGGAACGTCATTTTGATCGGTTTATGGGTAGAGGGCGCCTGTACGGCAGGCGCAGTTTTGAAAATCAGGAGGAGATCGCCATGAGAGGCTTTCTGGACTATTTGAATTCCGCCGCCCGCGTCAGCCGGCGCGGACTGGGCGCCGTATTGCTCGCCGGGGCGTTGTCCCTTGGCGCGGCTCCGCTTGTCGCCATGCACGCAAAGGCCGCCGACGACGGACCGATTATCGTCGTCAGCGGACCGTTGTCCTGGCCGTTCTTCGCCGCCGTCAAGCAGGGCTTCGATGATGCGGCCGAAATTTTTGATGTCGATTTCCAGTACGTCGCCGTTACCGACACCGCGAACATGACGAGCGACTATCCGCGGCTTCTGCAGCAGGCGATCAGCCGCAATCCGCGCATGCTGCTCGTCGGCGAATTCTTTCCCGACGGCATGGATCCCCTGATCAAGGAAGCGACCGCGGCCGGAATTCCGGTTCTGATTCACAACTCCGGCCAAACGCTGTGGGAACAGAACGGATCGATTGGCTTTATCGGCGAAGATCCCTATCAAATGGGCTTCAAGGCCGGACAGATCCAGGCCGAAGGCGGCGTCAAGCACGGATTGTGCTTCAATCAGGTGCCGGGCAATCCGACAGTCGAGGCGCGATGCACCGGCTATGTCGACGCCATGAAGGAAGCCGGTCTTGAAACCACCTACCAGACCATCGGCACCGGCGATGCGACAAACCCGCAGGCCATGCTTCAGGCGATCAAGGGCACGCTTCAGGCCAACGGCACGATCGACGGGGTTTACACCCTGAACGCCGTGCCTGCGATGAGCGCGCTTCGCGCCGTCCAGGAAGTGGGAAGGGCAGGCGAGGTGATGATCGGCACGGCCGATCTGTCGAATGAGGTTCTCGAGGCCATCAAGGCGGGAGACATCGCCTTCGCCATGGACCAGCAACCCTATCTGCAGGGTTTCCTGTCCATACAGACCGCCAAGCAGTATCTCGATTACGGACTGCACCCGATCGGCGCCGTCACCACAGGGCCGCTGGTCATCGACAAGTCCAATGTCGACAAGACCCTGGAAGTCAACAAGGAGTTCTCCGGCGTTCGCGGCGCATCGTAAGCGCCTGCGTCACAAGGAATGGATCGGGGCGCAGCGATGCGTCCCGATCTGTTGAGTAAACCGCTGGCGTCACTCAAGTCGCCTGTCCTACACTGTTTTCCGCAAACCCAGAGGAATGGAAATCCGGTTCATGACGAGCCTTTTGCGCAGACCCGAACTGGGCGCATTCGCCGCCTTCATCCTGACCTACATTTTCTTCGCCATCGTTACACAAGGCGCCGGTTTCGTTTCGGTCAACGGAACTGCCGGCTGGCTCAATCTGGCTGCAGAACTCGGCATTGTCGCGATTCCCGTCGGCATGTTGATGATTTCCGGCGAGTTCGACCTGTCGATCGGCTCGACAGTCGGCGCCGCCTCCATGGTGGTCGCCATCGCAACGAGCTTCTACGGCATGCCGATCTGGCCGGCGATCGGTCTGGCCCTGCTGATCGGCGCACTGATAGGCCTGGCAAACGGCATGGCGGTCGTGCGCACCAATCTGCCGTCCTTCATCGTGACGCTTGCGACGAACTTTATCGTCATCGGGGCGACGATGGGCTTTTCGCGGCTGATCGCCAATGTCACATCAAGTTCCATTGTCTCGTCCGATACAGCGCACGCCGTTTTCGCCGCGCGCTGGGGGCAGGCCAACATCTCGATCCTGTGGTGGCTCGGCGCGGCGATCGTTGGCGGCTGGGTGTTGTCGAAAACGACGTTCGGAAACTGGGTTTACGCGACCGGAGGCAACATGCAGGCCGCGCGCGGCGCAGGCGTTCCGGTGGAGCGGGTCAAAATCATTCTGTTCATCGCCACCGGCGTGGCGGCGGCGTTCGTCGGGGTGCTCCAGGGCGTCCAATGGAATTCCGGCAACTCCACATATGGACAGGGATATGTCTTTCAGGCCCCGATCGTTGTCGTCATCGGCGGCGTGCTGCTTGGCGGCGGTTACGGTTCGGTCGCAGGCATCTTTCTCGGAACCGCCCTGTTCGGGGTGATTTCCACCGGCATATTCTACACGGGCTGGAACACCGACTGGATCCAGCTCTTCCTGGGCGCGCTTCTGGCGCTCGCCGTTCTCGCGAACAACTATGTCCGGCGTTTTGCGCTGACGGCGAGGCGCTGATCATGGAACGGAGACAACCAATCCTCGAATTGCAGCACATTTCCAAATCCTTTGCCGGCACCCGGGCGCTCGACGATGTGTCGCTCGAAGTCAGGCCGGGCGAGATTCTTTGCCTTCTCGGCGATAACGGCGCGGGAAAATCGACGCTTATCAAGGTGATGTCCGGGTATCATGAGCCGTCGTCCGGCTCGATCCGGCTGGAAGGCGAGGAGATCGCCTTCGCCAGTCCGCGCGAAGCGCGCCAGCGGGGCATTGCGACCGTACATCAGGATGTCGGCAGCATTCCGCTCATGAGCGTCGGCCGCAATTTCTTCCTGGGCGCCGAGCCGACCAAGGGCGTTGGTCCTTTCCGATGGTTCGACGAGGCAAAGGCGAATGAAATCGCGCTCGAACAGATCGCCCGCTTCGGCATTACCCGGATATCCGACGGTAATCAGCTCGTCGGCACCATGTCCGGCGGAGAGCGTCAGGTTCTGGCGATCGGACGGGCCATGTATTTCGGCGCGAAAGTGCTGATCCTCGACGAACCCACTTCGGCCCTCGGCGTCAAGGAGGCCTCCGTTGTGTTGCGCTTCATGCGTCAGGCGAGGGCGGAGGGGGTGGCGATCGTCTTCATCACGCACAACGCCCGCCACGCCATGGCCGTCGGAGACGCTTTCGCGGTCTTGATCCATGGGAAGGTGGCGGCCCGCTTCTCGCGCGGCGAAAAGACCCGCGAGGAGGTTTTGAACCTGATGGCCGGCGGCGAGCAGATGTCGGAGCTTGAGGAAGACCTCGAGAACATTCACTGAACTGACCGCAAATCTCGCGGAACGCCTGGTGTCGTAAGGATACTGTTAAGCACGGAGCGTTATGTTTCGCTGCAATGATATTGCGTTGCGCAATTCTTGCGGTATCTTGTTGCGGCGCAGCAGTACGCCGCGCTTCATTTTCCTCGGTCAACCGGTCGCACCATGGTCAGCGAAGCTCCAAGACTGTTAAAGGACCACCACAACCTCGAACGCCCGCCATTCGAATGCGTGGCGTTGCTTCTCCAGGGAGGCGGGGCTCTCGGCGCCTATCAAGCCGGTGTTTATCAGGCTTTGCACGAGTCCGAGATCGAACCGGACTGGGTCGCCGGCATTTCAATCGGCGCAATCAACGCCGCGATCATCGTCGGCAATGCGCCGGAAGACCGGGTCAAGAAACTCGACGAGTTCTGGCACCTGATATCGGACCGATCCTTCATGTCGCCTTACCGGGAGTATTTCCGCGCGGCGACGCAAGGCGACCAGGCGCGGTCATGGTTCAACGAGATGAGCGCCGGCCTTGCGCTGGTCAAT
The DNA here is from genome assembly GCA_024343425.1 of Rhizobiaceae bacterium MnEN-MB40S. Taxonomy (GTDB): domain Bacteria; phylum Pseudomonadota; class Alphaproteobacteria; order Rhizobiales; family Rhizobiaceae; genus Flavimaribacter. The sequence goes on along the minus strand of BRLC01000002.1, from coordinate 140,193 downwards.
GGTGCGGAGGGTTTCTTCACGCCCCGTTTCCCGGGTCCGTTCTTCGAGCCGGCGGGGTCGATGGCCGCCACCAGTTTCTATGACACCGGACCTCTGAAAAAGACACTTGAGGCGGTGATCGATTTTGACCGGATCAACAATGACGGCAAGCGCCTGTCGCTCGGCACGGTCAATGTGAGAACGGGCAACTTCACCTATTTCGACACGGAAACCCATACGATCGGACCGGAACATGTTATGGCGAGCGGCGCCTTGCCGCCGGGCTTTCCCGCCGTGGAGATCGAAGGCGAGTTCTACTGGGACGGCGGCCTCGTCTCCAATACGCCGCTCCAATGGGTGCTGCGCGACAGCGGCACGCGGCAGGACACGCTGGCGTTCCAGGTCGACCTCTGGAGCGCGAAAGGCGAATTCCCGAAAAACCTGGCCGATGTTTCAGAGCGGCAGAAGGAAATCCAGTTCTCAAGCCGTACGCGCCACTGCACGAATGAATTCAGCCGCGAACACGAACTTCAGGCTGATATCGCGAAGCTCCTGTCCCAGCTTCCCGCCGAGCTCGCCGATACCGAGGAAGCGCGGCGCTTGAAGGACAGCATGGATCACCATGTCTATAACATCGTGCACCTCATCTACCGTTCAAAACACTATGAAGGGTCCTCGAGGGATTACGAGTTCTCGCGCCTCAGCGTCGAGGATCACTGGGAATCCGGATATATCGACGCCGTCCACTCCCTTCGTCATCCGGAGATATTCGAAAGGCCCGACAATGTGTCCTGCGTGAAAACGTTCGACTATCTGTCGGACACCGCCTGACGACGCATGACTGCTGCCAACCGCCACGATGAGGAAATCGGCTCATGAAACTGGAAGACGTGCGAAAATCCGCCTTTTCAATGCCGCTCACCAGCCCGGCCTATCCGCCCGGGCCATACAGGTTCGTCGACCGCGAGTTCTTCACCATCACCTATCGGACGGATCCCGAGCGGCTGCGGGCGGTTGTCCCCGAACCGCTCGAGATGACGGAGCCGGTCGTCAAATACGAATTCATCCGCATGCCGGATTCGACCGGCTTCGGCGATTACACGGAAACCGGCCAGGTCATACCGGTGACGTTCGAGGGCAGGGCGGGCAACTACACCCATTGCATGTTCCTCAACGATCACCCGCCCATCGCCGGCGGTCGTGAACTCTGGGGCTTTCCGAAGAAACTCGCCTCGCCGAGCCTGAAAGCCGAAATCGATACGCTGGTCGGAACACTGGACTATGGGCGCGTGCGCGTGGCTACGGGAACCATGGGCTACAAACACCGTGAAGCCGATCTTGATGCGGTGCGCAAAAGCCTCGACGCGCCGAACTTCCTCTTGAAGATCATTCCGCATGTCGATGGGTCGCCCCGCATTTGCGAAATCGTTGAATACGGGCTTGAAGACGTGACATTGAAAGGCGCATGGACCGGTCCGGCCGCGCTGTCGCTGTTTCCCCACGCCCTGGCGCCGGTCGCCGACCTGCCGGTTCTGGAAGTTCTTTCCGCCGTGCATCTCAAGGCCGATCTGACGCTCGGTCTCGGCAAGGTGGTCTATGACTATCTGGCCTGACCCACAACGGCCGATCGCCCTTAACCCGACCAATCGGAGACAAAGATGCTGACCAACAAAACTGCGGTGATAACCGGTTCGACGTCCGGAATTGGACTTGCATACGCCAATGCGCTTGCCGCTCAGGGCGCCAATATCGTCATCAACGGTCTCGGCGACGCCGACGAAATCGAGAAGACCCGCAGCGGCATTGCGTCGGAACACGGCGTCAAATGCTCCTATTCTTCCGCCAACATGCTCAAGCCCGACGAGATCGCTTCCATGATCACGGACGCCGAAAACGAATACGGCTCCGTCGATATCCTCATCAACAACGCCGGCATCCAGCATGTCGCGCCGATCGAGGAGTTCCCGATCGCCAAATGGGACGCAATCATCGCAATCAACCTGTCGTCGGCGTTTCACACGATACGAACCGCCGTTCCCGGCATGAAGAAGCGCGGCTGGGGGCGTATTATCAACACCGCCTCGGCGCATGCGCTGGTGGCTTCGCCCGACAAGGCGGCTTATGTTTCCGCGAAACACGGCATTGCCGGCCTGACCAAAACGGTTGCGCTTGAAGTCGCCCAGAACGGCGTGACGGTCAACGCCATCTGCCCGGGTTACGTGTGGACGCCGCTGGTCGAACACCAGATTCCGGATACGATGAAGGCCCGCAACATGACGGAAGAACAGGTCAAACGCGACGTGCTTCTTGCCGCCCAGCCCACCAAGCAGTTCGTTACGGTCGATCAGGTTGCGGGTCTGGCGGTGTTTCTGTGCTCGGACGCAGCAGCCTCCATCACCGGTTCTCTTCTGCCGATAGACGGCGGCTGGACCGCGGAATAGCGCGTCCTGGCCCGCCGGTTCCGGTACAGACGGGGACCAAGTGGTCCCCGTCCGACAAACCTTGCGAGTGATGGGATGGGTGATTCACGCAAGGAATTCACAACTATGCCGGTGCGCAGCAACAAGATCCCGGAAACAGGTTTCCGTTCCATGGCAGTCAGCCGAACGGGTCTCCCTGAAGGGAATTCGGCAACAACAGTAATGGCGGAACAAATTGCAGTTCAGAACCCATGTTTATGGGGAACTGTGAGACAAGCCAATAGAGAGCAACAACTATTTCGCGATTTTCGGGTGAAAAGCACCCGTTAAAGGCAGCAATATTAACCTATGAAGTCGTTGCGCGTTCCAGGGCGCCATCAACAGCCTCCACAATCGCGTCAATGTCGTTGCGAGTGGAGATGAGCGCGGGGCTGAGGCACAACGTATTGTTGAAGCCGTCAAAGCTGCGATTGGTGGCGCCGATGATGACGCCCTGCGCCATGCAGTCGGCCGTCACCGCCTGAACGACGTGTTCCGGGGCGGGTTCTTTCGTTTCGCGGTCGCTGACCAGCTCGGCGCCGCAGAACAGGCCCTTGCCGCGGACGTCTCCGATAATCTCGTGCTTCTGCTTGAGCTCCTCAAGCCGCACCATCAGGTAGTCGCCCATTCGCGTCGTGTTTTCGAGCAGGTTCTCGTCCTCGATGATGCGCAGATTTTCCAGCGCCGCAGCCGGGCCGGCGGCGCAGCCGCCGAAGGTCGAGATGTCGCGGAAATAGCTCATCGGGTCCGACGGGTCGGATTTGAATTCGTCGAAAACCGCTTCCGTGGTCACGGTGCAGGATATCGCCGCATAGCCCGATGCGACGCCCTTCGCCATGGTCACGATGTCCGGCTTGACGCCGTAATGCTGGTAGCCGAACCACTTGCCGGTGCGTCCCATGCCGCACACCACCTCGTCGATGTGAAGCAGGACGTCGTATTTGCGGCAGATTTCCTGAACGGTTTCCCAGTAGCCCTCGGGCGGCGTGATGACGCCGCCGCCGGCCGTCACCGGCTCCAGCACAATGCCGCCGACCGTGTCGGGGCCCTCGCGCAGGATAACGTCTTCGATGGCCTTGGCGGCGCGAACGCCGTAATCCTCGCAAGGGCCGAATTGCGAGCGGTATTCCAGACAATGCGGAACTTCGACAAAACCGGGCGTAAACGGACCATACTGGTCCCGTCGCTGGTTCTGGGACGTCGTGCTGAGCGCGGTGATTGTCGTGCCGTGATAGTCGCGTTCGCGATACAGAATCTTGTGCTTCTTGCCGCCATACCGGTTGTGGGCGATCTGGCGGATGATCTTGTAGGCCTTTTCGTTGGCCTCTGATCCTGAGTTCGAGAAATAGACGCGGCTCATGCCGGGCATTTTCTCGATCAGTTTCTTGGAAAACAGCGCCCCCGGTATGTTGCCGGCCGAATTGGCGAAGAAGTTGAGTTTGACGAGCTGGTCGCGCACCGCGTCGGCGATGCTCGCGCGCCCGTATCCGACGTTGACGGTCCACACGCCGCCGGAAACCGCGTCAAGGAATTCCCGTCCCTGGGCGTCCCAGAGCCGCAGACCCTTGCCCTCGATCATCACCATCGGATCGGATGTCTCGTAGCGCTTGTGCTGGCTCAGATGGTGCCACACATGCGCGCGGTCGCTTTCGACGGCTTCGCTGAAATCATTGGCGCCGGGGGTAAAATTCATTTGCTGCTCCAGCAGTGAACGGAATTGCCTACCCTATATCTTCTCACGACTTCGACAAAGGCAAGTAGTCCCAGTTCAAAACGCTCCATGAAGCCAGATCGGCCAGATCGGCCAGATCGGAATGCCCCTAGAGCAAGGTTCCGGCAATCGGCGCCCAAAGCCCATCGTCCGTTTTGGTGAATTGCGGGATATGGGCGAGATTGTGGATCAGATCCGCGTCCTGTCCCAGCGCGTCCCGCCAGTCATTGGCCTCGGTCAGGATAACGCCGACGCCGACGACGTCGCCGCCGGCGGCGCGAACGAGCTCGAGAGACCCCTTCAGGCTCGATCCCGAGGCGACCACGTCGTCGACCACGACCACGCGCTTGCCATCGAGCAGAGGGGCGGCGCGACGATCAAGCAGAAGGCGCTGGTCGCCCTTCGACGTGATCGAGGCGATGGTTTGCGTCAGCGCGTCTCCCAGATGGATCTTCGGGGATTTCTGCAGGATGACGTATTTGTCCAGCCCCAGGGCCCGCGTTACCTCGATCGCCACCGGAATTCCCAGCGTCGCCGCTCCCACGATCACGTCGGGTTCGAGAGGCGCCAGTTTCCGGGCCAGCTCTGCGCCGACATGCGAGATGAAGCCGACGCCGAGATCGATGACCATCATAAGCGAGATGGCGAAATCCGGCTTGATCGCCACGATGGGCAGGTCGACAGGAAGACCGGCGACATCCACGGTCCAGGTCTGGTCGGATACATTGGAGGGTGGGGTGGTCATGGCGTTTCAATCCCTGGAAGGAAGTGTTTCGAAATAATCGGCCGCCGCTTGGCGCCTGACAGTGTTGCATGACCTAGATTGTCAGGTTCTCCCTGAGAAAATCCACCACCACGCGAACCTTCGTCGGCAGATATCGCCGGCTCGGATAAACCAGCCAGACAGCGGATTGCACGTGCATTGCAAAGAAGTTGTAGTCGGGCAACAATTTGATGAGCCGGCCTGCGTCGATATCGTCTTCGACCACCCAATCGGCCAGCAATGCAGGCCCCAGTCCATTGATGGCGCCTTGCTTGAGCGCGAGGATTGACGAGATGCTCAAGTCGCCCTGGATGCGGATCTCTCGTTCGATCCCGTTCTTGTCCTGCGCCATCCAGATACTGCCGAACGCCGGCAGACGGAATAGAATGCAAGGGTGTCTTTCAAGGTCGGCTGGGCGGTCTATGGGGCCGTGTATGTCCACATAGTCCGGGCTTGCATAGACATGGTAGCGCAAATCCTGGATTTTGCTTGCAATCACGTTTCCCCGGATGCGCGGCGCCAGTCTGATCGCGATGTCGATTTCGTCCGTCACAAGATCGATCGGGGCATCGCTGAGTATGAGATCGAGTTTCAGGCCGGGAAACCGGTCGCGAAATTTTGTCAGCAGCGGCAGCAGCCGGATCTGGCCATAGGCGTAAGTTGTCGTAATGCGGATCGTTCCTGTCGGCCGTTTGCTGACCGCCATCGCGTCTTCGCGGGCGATGTCGATGTCTTCCAGAATGGTCGATATACGCCCGAGATAGGCGTCGCCGCTTTCCGTCAGCGTCATGCTTCGGGTCGTCCGCTGGAAAAGACGGATGCCGAGTTCTTCCTCCAGGTTCGAGATCGTTCGCGACACGGTCGAGGGATCGGTGCCGTGCAATCGGGCGGCGGCCGCGAAGCTGCCGAGTTTCGCAACCGAGGTGAATATTCTCAGCGTGTCGACTTCCATTCATGCATAATACACATGAATGTCATGCGCGTCGAACTGTTTATCAAGTTTCAAACCGTGTCTAAACATTTCCGGATAGCGTTCTGCATCGCCTGAAGCGGCGCTTTGAACAGCAATTGTTGCGATAATTATATGATGTTGGAATTATCCGGGAAAAGCGCGATCGTCACCGGCGCAAGCAAGGGCATCGGCGAAGCGTGCGCCCGCGAACTCGCCACTCTTGGCGTTCAGGTGCTTCTGGCGGCGCGCAACCTGGATGCAATCGAAAAAATTTCTGAAGAAATCCGTCAGTCCGGCGGTTCGGCGCAAGCGATGCAATGCGACGTCGCAAGCTATGACAGCGTCAGCGCTCTGGTGAACGCGTGCGTCGATCGCTTCGGCGGTCTCAACCTGTTGATCAACAATGCCGGCCAGATCGAACCGATCGCGCGGCTGGCGGATTCCGACCCTGAGCAATGGACGAAGGTCGCAGACGTCAACTACAAGGGCGTTTATTACGGCATGCGCGCCGCCATCCCTGTCATGCTTGCACAAGGCGGCGGCGTAATCGTCAATGTCAGTTCCGGCGCCGCCGTTTCCGCGCTAGAAGGCTGGAGCCATTATTGCTCCTCCAAGGCGGCGGCCCTTTCCCTCACGCGCTGCGGCGACATGGAATATCGCGATCAGGGTATCCGTGTCGTCGGACTCAGCCCCGGTACGGTGGCGACCGATATGCAGGTCGCCATCAAAGCCTCCGGCATTAATCCGGTCAGTCAACTGGATCCAACAGTCCATATTCCTGCAAGCTGGGCGGGACGCGCCGCCGCTTGGCTCTGCACAGAAGCGGCTGCCGGATTTGCCGGAGGCGACTTTTCCCTGAGAGACGATGACAACCGCAGACTGGTCGGTCTGGTCGAATAGAGATATCCTTGTTCTTCCGTGAGTCAGCATTCGGCTCGGGGAAGGTAGGAGGAAGGCCGTTGGCGGCTCAGGAAAACATTCAGGAACAGGCCTATGGCTGGGTCATCGTGGCGGTCGCCACCTTGAGCCTCGCTCTGGGATTTGGCGCGAATCTCTCCGTCACTGTTCTGATCGATCCCTTTCAGACCGAGTTTGGCTGGTCCCGCGCCGAGATTTCCATGGCCTACACCATGGTCACCGTTGGCGCTGCATTCGGCGGTCTGGTCTGGGGCAGTCTTTCCGATCGCATCGGCGCCAGGCGGATCGCGATGCTCGCCAGCGTGACGCTGGCCGGCGCCGTGGCGGCTGTCGGCTATCAGTCCAACTTGTATGCGATCTATCTTCTGTATCTGCTGATCGGCGGGGTCGGCTTCGCCGGTCTCTTTACGCCGCTTCTTGCGTTGACCGGTCTGTGGTTCAGCCGGAGAAAAGGCATGGCGATCGGCATCGCCACGGCCGGCGGGGCGCTGGGGCAGGGGCTGGTTCCCTATGTGGCGCGTTTTCTGATTTCCACCTGGGACTGGCGAACGGCCATGCTCGCGCTCGGCGTCTGCTATCTCGTGCTGCTGTTGCCGGCCATGTTTCTGCTCCGGCCGCCGCCGGTGCTTCAGCAATCCGGCGCACAGGTTCGAAAATCCAACGACAATCTCTGGGGTTTGCCGCACATGATCACCATTCCGTGGCTGTCGATCGCCGGGGTTTTTTGTTGCATCTGCATGGCGGCGCCGCTGATGCATCTCGTGCCGCTCGGCACGGATCTGGGGCTGTCGCCGCAAACGGCGGCAGGCCTGCTGCTCGCGCTCATGGCGTCCGGCGTTGTCGGGCGGATCCTGTTTGGAACGATCGCAGACCGGATTGGCGGTCTTCGCGCCTATTTCGTAGCGTCGATCGGCCAGACGGCCTCCGTGTTCTGGTTCACCCAGACGGCCTCGCTTCCGCTGCTCTATCTGCTCTCGATCATTTTCGGATTTTTCTTTTCCGGAGTCATGACCTGTTTGCTGATCTGCGCCAGGGAAGCTGCGCCATTGCGCATCACCGGATTCGCGGTCGCGATCGTCGGTATGGCGGGCTGGCTTGGCATGGGAATTGGCGGCTTCCAGGCGGGATATTTCTACGACCAGCTCGGCACCTACAGCTACTCCTACGGTTACGCCGCCGCCGCAGGCGTCATCAATCTGATCATCGTCGCGGTGCTGATGCGGTATCGCTCCGGCAGAAGCGGCATGCCGCAGCCGGCGGGGGCTTGATCGGGAAAGATGTTCTAAAGTTCCGAGAAAGCCGGCGCGTATTCCACCGCGCCGGATGAAGCAGGCAGACGGTCTCCAGCAAGCGCCAGCGCCATGAAATGCGGGCCCGAAAAAGGGGAATTGAAACCTTGCGCGGCTTCGATGGTGAAACCGAAGCGATTGTAATAATCGGGGTCGCCCAGCACGAACACGCCTTCCCAGCCGGCGTCTCTCGCGTCTGCAAGCGCGCGCAGTATCAGTTCGGCGGCTATGCCGTGATTTCGGTATTCCGGGAGCACGGCGACGGGCGCAAGTCCCAGAGCCTTGAATGGAGCGCGCATGCGCGACAGGGCAACAAAGCCGACAGGTCTACCATCTTCCTGGGCGACAAGCATGATTTCCGCATCGCCGCGGGAGCGCAATTGATCGACAAGATGCGCCTCCTCGGGTCCGGGAAAGCATTGCCGAAGAATGGCGCGAACGGCTGCCTGGTCGATTGGTTCTTCAGGGCGTATGTTCGTGTTGGACAACGGCTTCTTCCTCCGACGCCGGGACGTGCGTTTTCAGGTGGAGCCTGACGCTGTGTCCAGCAGCCCGTTCAAAGTGAAGTCAACCACATGATCGATGTAGTCCTGCTCGCCAATTCCTTCTATTGCGAAAGGACGCAGAACCCAGATGTCACACATCGCGTCGATGAAGTTCGCAGTAATCAATTTGTTTGTCGGTCTGAACGCGCCGCTTTCAATGCCTTCAGTGATGATATTCGCGATCTTGTCTACAATCTCGGCATAATCGTCCAGTACGCGCCGCCGTGCTGACGGCGATAGCGATTTCAACTCGCGGTTCATGACGCCGGATCCTTTTCTCAAGGACCCATTGACATGAATCAGGCAATTGATCACGGCCTTCAGCTTTTCCCTCGGCGGCAGGTCTGCTTCGAAAACCGGCCTCGTGGTCACACGGATACGCTGACAAAGGTGATGATATATCAGTTCAAGAACTTCTTCCTTGCTCCTGACATATTGATACATTGTCGGGACGTGCATTGACGCTTCGCGGGCAATTTCCCGCATCGTGGAAGCTGCAAATCCCTTTTCAGCTATGACGCGGCAAGCCGCTTCGGCAATCAGTTCCCGCTTGTCGCCAGGCGCTGCTTTCTCCACTGCTGGCGCCGTCGCCGGCGCCTCTTCCGCGGGGGAAACCTTCGACATTTTAACGGCAGGTTCGTCGTCGCTCGTCATCGACACAGACATGCGCGCGATTTGGCGAGCGTCCGGTGTTTCGGCGTGCAGCTCCCAGGTCGCAACGCTGCCGCGTCGATCCATGAGACGCGCCGTGATGTCGAATTGCTCACAGGTTGCGACACAGGAATTGTGAAGCAGGAAATCGAGTACGGCGAAACCATGCATGCTTTCAGCCGCGCTGACGAGTTCTTCAGCGCAGGCGACGATAGTGGAGGTCATGATCGTTTCTGAAGATTGGTAGTCAGAGACACGATAGGTCTGTTTGATGCGCGTGCCGGCGGCGCTGATCAGGTTCATGTCTTATCCTCCGCATTGGCGAATATGTCGCTCAACTCAATTCGCGCGCCGCCCTCTCGATAAGCAGTTTCCTGTCCGGCTTGTTTGTTCCAGCAAGAGGAATCGAGTCGACAAACCGGACATTGCGCGGATGTGAGAAAGCAGGTCCATTTGCGATCGTAAAGGCTTTTATGTCCTCTTCGGTGAGGTTCGCGCCCTCACGCAAAACAACGAAAGCGAATGGCGCCTGGCCCTTCATTTCGTGTGGAGCAGGCACCACGCTCGCCTGATGGACGCCGTCCATCATTTCTATCAGTTTTTCGACCTCTCCCGGCCAGACATTCTCGCCGCCAACGTTGAACATGTCGTCCGCGCGGCCGAGGAAATAGTAAAAGCCGTCATCGTCCCGGCGCAAAAGGTCGCCGCTTCTGTACCAGCCGTCCTGCAGCACTTCGCCGGTTTTTTCGGGAAGATTGCGATACCCCTCCATCACCATGGGGCTTCTGACGTAAAACACGCCCTGGTCGGGTTCGTCGCTTTCAAGCAGCTTCGTCTCCACGCCGCTAATCGGATAACCTAGCGCAAGTTCCGGACGTGGAACGCCGTCAGGATGAGGTCCGAATGGAGAAGGGCCTCCCTCGGTCGTGCCATAGCTGTTGTTGATCACAGCTCGGGGAAACATCGCCTGCACCTTGTCGATCAGCGCCTGAGTCAGCGGGGCGGACCCCATCGTTACATTCGTGACACTGCTGAAATCGATATTCCCCAAACGGTTGGCTTCCTTGGCGACCATCGCCAGCATGGTCGGAACCGAAGTCAGCCAGGTCACGCGATATTCGCCTATCGCCCTTGCGTATTCGAGAGCATCGAATGTCGGCAGAAGGACGATGCTGGCGCCTACCGCCAGCGCGGATTTGACGCTGATGGTGGCGTTCATGTGGAACATCGGCGCCGCCACGATGTAGCGATGGCGCCGTTTGTCCTCACCGGCCTTTGCGACGTGGTCGATCGACCATTTCTGGGAGGCGTGCGACAGCAACACGCCCTTGGGCAAACCGGTGGAGCCCGACGTATAGAGGATCATCGCCAGTTCCCGTCCTTGGGGTTCGAACGTTTCGAACGGTCCATGGTCGAGCAACGTCTCGAAGCCTTTGTTCCTGTGCAGGCTGAACGCCTCGACGCCTTCGGGAACCATTCCGGCGAAATCATCCTGGACGAAAGCGGCCTTTATTTCGGAATCCTGGAAAATATGGTCAATCACTCTCTGCGGGAGCTTGAATGACATCGGAACCGCAATCATCCCGGCCCGCATGACGCCGAAATAGGCGCTGATGAATTCCCTGCTGTTCTGGCCGATCAGACCGACGCTGTCTCCGGCGACCAGACCCTTCTTCATCAGGCCTCGGGCTACGGCGTCGGCCTCGCGATCGAGCTCGGTATAGCTTGTTTCGCGTTGCTCGGCCGGTTTGGTCGGCTCAATCAGAGCAATCTTCTCGCCCAACACGCTGGCGTCGAAGCACTTCCCGAGATTCCCGGACGACATAGCTGAAAGCCTTTCTACTTACTGTGGTATCGTGAGGACGACCTTGCCTGTCACCTTGCGATCGTACAAGTCGCGCATGGCTGATTGGACATCGCTCATAGGAACAACGCGATCGATCACTGGGTCCAGTTCTCCTTTGGCGATCATCTCCAGCATCTTTTCATGATCGGATTGTCGCCAGCCATTCGACCCGATGATCGTTTGCTCGAAGGACCAGATGTAGCGAATATCGGTTTTAGGATCATAGCCCGCTGTCGCGCCGCAGGTGAGAACGCGTCCATCGCGCTTTACGACCTTGAAACACTCCGCCCAACTGTCGCCGCCGGAATAGTTGACGCACACGTCTACGCCGCCTGTCGGTCCCTTTGTCCGCGGTTTCCCGAACTTCTCTATCACAAAGTCGACATAGCTGGTTTCGCTGGCGTCCACCACGTCGTCAGCGCCGATGGCCTTCAACTTTTCCGCTTTCTCCTTGCTGCTCGTCACTGCCACAACGTGGCAACCGGCCGCCTTTGCCAGCTGGATGCAGCACGTGCCGACGCCGCCGCTGGCGCCGAGTATCAGTATGCTCTCCCCGCGTTTGACGTGGCCCCTCGAAAACAGCATGCGATAGGCGGTCGCATAGGCCGTCGGCAGGCAGGCCGCCTGAACGTCGCTCACGCCGTCCGGTATCGGCAGGATCTGGCTCTGGTCGACGGCGATATACTCGCACATTCCGCCTCTCAGCGTTTCGCCCATCATTCCGCGATCATTGCTCGGATTGATCGTCACGCGCTGCCCGAGAGAAAATTTCTTTTGATCGGCGTCCGGGCCGAATTCGACGACTTCCGCCGATATGTCCGCGCCTGGAATCATCGGAAGGGGAGTGCGAAGTCCCGGAATCCCGCGCATCACCATCGGATCGAAGCCATTGAGGGAAACTGCCTTGACGCGAAGCAGCACTTGTCCTGGGCCGACGTCAGGCTGCGGAATGTCGGCTTCCTCAAGGTTCTCGAACGGTCCGTGTTCGTTGAAGACAATCGCACGCATCTTTTATACTCTCCCTAACTGGTTTTAGTATTTTTGTCGTTCAGTCCGTGTCTCAAGACATCCCCGGTTTCCGGGTGGAACACGCAAAAATCCGATGGGTCGATATCGACATGGACGAGGCTGCCTTCGGCGACGCTGTCCGGAACCCGTCCGACCAGCCTGAGCTCCAGCCCGTCCGAAAGTTGGAGATGGCATTCGTCTTCGAGGCCCAGCGGCTCCTTCAGGCTGAGCGTGGCTTCCAGCAGCGCTTCATCGGCTGGAACGAGTTTCAAGGCCTGAGGGCGAGCGCCCAGTCTCACCATCGTTAGACCTGCAAGAGCCTGCGCGTCTTCCCGCGGAATGGGAATGGACAGTCCCGACCAGGTCAGGCGCGGCGCGTCGGCTGGCCCTTCGAGGCTGGCGTCCCACACATTCATCGCCGGCGTGCCGATAAAGGTCGCCACGCTTTCGCGCGCCGGATACCGAAATACGCTCCGCGGCTGATCGACCTGAACGGCCTTTCCGCCTTCCATGACAGCGATGCGCGACGACATCGTCATTGCTTCGACCTGGTCGTGAGTCACATAGATGATGGTGGAGTTGATCCTGCGGTGAAGGCGCAATATCTCGCTGCGCATCTCGGTTCGAAGGCGCGCGTCGAGCGCCGACAGCGGCTCGTCGAGCAGCAGAACTTTCGGTTCCCTGACTATGGCGCGGCCTATGGCGACCCGTTGCTGCTGTCCGCCGGAGAGTTGCACCGGCTTCATCGCCAGTTTGTCGCTGATGGAAAGCAATTCGGCCGTGCGTTCGACCCGTTCGTCTATTTCCTTCTTGGGAACGCGCGCGACCTTGAGCGAATATCCGATATTCTCCCGGATCGACATGTAGGGAAACAGCGCGATGTCCTGAAACACCATGCCTATATCGCGGCCTTGCGTCGGAATGCGCGTCACGTCCTCCTTGTCGAACAGGATCCGTCCGCTGCTGACGCTTTCAAGGCCGGCGATCATGCGCAGGGTCGTCGTCTTTCCGCAGCCCGACGCTCCGACGAATGTGAAAAACTCGCCAGGGCTGATTTCAAGGGACAGATCATCGACGGCGTTTATCGACTTCGCGCCCTGCGAGAAGGTCTTGGTTACATGTTCAAGGGTAAGTCCGACAGACATCTCTAACTTTCATTATTTGCCGATTGCAAAGCCGCGCATCAGGTAGCGCTGCATCAGAAACACGAGGGCAAAGGTGGGAATCGACACGATCAGCGATGAGGCCATGATCAGGCCCCAGTGAATGGCCGATTGTTCGACGAAGGTGGCGAGGCCGACCGGAAGCGTGAACATGCCGATATCGGTTTGCAGGATGAACGCGAATGCAAAGTCGTTCCATGACAAGGCAAATGCAAAAATCGCGGCAGATATTATTCCCGGCATCGCGCTTGGCAGGAGAACTTCACACAGCGCCCGAAACCGGCTGGCGCCGGATGTCCAAGCCGCTTCCTCCAGAGACCTGGGAACGACCTGAAAGTACTGCCACATGATCCAGATGTTCAAAGGCAGCGATATCGAGACATGCGCGAGGATCAGCCCGGAATAGGAGTTTCTCATCCCGAGTGTCGAGAACATCAGGTAGAGCGGGATGGCGAGCAGGATCGGCGGGAACATGTAGGTCCACAAGGTCGCCGCGGCGAACAGGTTCTTGCCCCTGAACGCAAATCGGCTGAGCGCATATCCCGCCAGCGTGGCCGCCACGACATTGATGCAGACGGAGCCGGCGGCCACGATCAGGCTGTTTTTGAGAAACGTCAAAAACTGCGTGGCGGAAAGCAGTTCGATCAGGTTTTCAAGCGAGTAGCTCGTGCGAAGCAACGGGTAGGGCGGCTTGAACAGCTCCGCCCGCGGTGTCAGGGCCGTCGTCGCCATCCAGTAGAGTGGAAAGACGACAAATATCATGCCGACGGACAGCCACATAAACCGCATCCATCGCACGACAAAATGCGCTGTCATCGGTTTACCTCGATTTCCTTCGTGGGGTTGAAGTATTTGAAGTAGATGATCGATACGGCAAGCAGAATGACGAACATCACGAAGCAGCCTGCAGCGGCCCGCCCGAAATTGAAGTCCTGGAACGCGATCTTGTAGACGTAGATCGGAAGCGTTTCCGTCGCCTGTAAAGGTCCGCCCTTGGTGATGATCCAGATCAGGTCGAACTTGTTGAACATCCAGATGCCCCGCAACAATGCGATCAGCAGCAGGGTGGTGCGCAGATTTGGCAGGGTGACGTCGACGAAACAGCGCCAGGTTCCGGCGCCGCAACTGCGGGCCGCTTCGTAAAGGCGCGGATTGATGGACTGCAGTCTGGCGAGGATCAGCAGAACGGCGAAGGACCCGTACTGCCAGCCCGTCGTCACGATGATCGACGTCATCGCCACGTCAAGACCGCCGAAGAAGTTGATGGGGCGCTCCACGACGCCCATGGAGAGCAGGATCTGGTTCACGACGCCGAATTCCGGATTGAGAATCCAGCGAAAAACCAGTCCGATGACGATCGTCGGCAGAAGATAAGGCAGTATGACCAGGCTGCGCATGATCGCCCGGCCGCGTATCGCCTCGTTGAGCAAAAGCCCGAAAAACAGGCCGAAGGCGAGCTGAAATCCGACCGAGCCAATGGTGAACACGACGGATTTGCCGAGCGCCATCCAGAGATCGTCGCGCTTGAGCAGCCACACGAAATTCTTAAAGCCGACGAAATCCATATCCGGATTGAAGGCGGTCTTGTTGTAGAACGCGAGCGTCAGCGCGTAGATGATCGGAATATAGGCCGTCAGCAGAAGCAGTATTAGCGCTGGCCCGATCGCGGCTGCGACCCATCCACCTTCGCGGGGGCTATCTGAAGTCGACATTATGGCTGCCTGAGTGAGCTGAAGTAGAGGATGGCGGCTTGTGATCCGCCATCCCGTTGCGTCGTGTCGCGATCAGAGGTCGCTCATCTTTTCACGGATCTTGTCGGCCGCTTCCTTGACGACGGATTCAGCGTCCTGGCCGCCAATGTTCATGGCCGCAAGCATCCAGCCGCCGAGACTGTCGTTCTGGTAAAGGCCAACATATTTGTTCAGCTTGTCGCCATCCCAGTAGTATGGCGCCCGGCCCTTGCCCCAGATGCTGTCGAGGAACTCAAGCACGTCCATGCGCTGCTGAATGACGTCGTTGTCCATATAGGCTTCCGAGTTCAGCACTTCCTGCTTGGCGGGAATGATATGCAGCGGCACGGAGTGCAGCCACTCGATATAGGCGGGGTGGTTCATGAAGAACTTCACGTACTGCTTTGCGCCGTCTTCGTTCGAGCCCTTGCCGACATGGAAACCCTGGACCGACAGATAATAATTGTCCGTTTCTTTGGCGGGCAGAGAAATCGGCTTCGTCAGCGGCGCAAGATCGGGCGCGTTCGACAGGGTCTGCTCCAGCAGGCGCGCGCCGACATAGTAGCTGTTGGCGACGCGTCCGGTGAAATACTGGCTCATCAGATCGCCCCAGCTGTAGTTCGAGCCTTCCGGCGCAAACTTGTGCGCATTGTTGAGGAACTCCAGCGTCTCGACCACCTTGCCCATGTTATCGCCCTGGTCGAGGTAGACTTCATACTCGCCGTCATCGCCCATCTTGAACCAGTGGGCGTCGTTCTTCTGCATCATGGTTTCCATGAGCAGGTGAGACGCGCCGCTTTGCGCGGAGGGAACGATATTGCCGTACATGGCCGGCGGGTTGTTCAGCTTCTCGCTGACCGCGAGGTAGCTGTCCCAATCGGAGTAGGGGTCCAGTCCGGCCTCGTCATAGAGGTCGGAACGATACCAGCCGTAGACGAATTGCTGGCTGGTGGCGACGGATCGATCGGCGCCGTCGACCACAAGACGCAGATTGTCGGGAATACCGAGATCCGCAACGAGATCGCTGACATCCGCAAGCTGACCCTGAAGCGCGACTTCCATCGCCGAACCGGCGCCGTACCAGACAAGCTCGGCCGGCGTCCCCGAGGCGATCAGCGTCGCCACGCGCTGGGCGATGTTCTCGAATCCCGGATATTCCATCGTGACGGAAATGCCGGTCTCGGCTTCGAAGTCGGCGTTGATCTTGTCGTAGACGGCCTGCGCCTTCGGATTGGATTCTTCGCTGATGAACGTGATTTTCTTCGCGTCCTGCGCCCAGGCCGCCCGAGATATGATGGAAGGCGCAGCCAAACCCAGTCCAAGATAGGCGCTGCTGCGCAAGACGCTGCGACGCGACGTTTTCAGTTGGCGAAAAACACCCGGTAATTCTGTCTTCTTGGTCATCTCACTTTCTCCTGTACGTAGTTGCTGGAATTTCGAACGGTTTTGAGAGGGGGAGCAAAGTTGCGCGCGCTGCGGCCCGTTGCGACCGTCTTCCCGGACGGGTCATGGGCTCCTATGAAGAGTCCAGGCGCGCTGGAGGCGTTCATGTGAGCAACACCTCGCCCTTGGGTGTGTTCAGTCGGCACAGAAATCCGGCGGTATTCGAACGAATGACAGGAACGTCGACGCCCAGGGCCCTATAAATCTGCTGAAGCCTCTCGGCTTCGGGGTGAAGCGCCTGGAAATCGACCAGCGAACATCCGGTCGGCGTGGTCTTCCAGGGATGCTCGCTATCCATCCAGTCGATGAGAAACGGGATCATGTAACCCCAGGTCGGATCTTCGATATAGATCGCGCGCCAGCGCACAAGCACGCCGTCTTTCCTGACGCGTTGCATCGTGGTCGGCGCGGATACCGAAAGTCCGAGTTTGCTTGCTGTTTCGAAATAGGCGTCGAGGTCGTTTCCCGATACGCCGAACGCATGCAGGGCAGGCGACGTGATTCCGGAGATATGCTTTGCCCGTGGGCCAAGCGTGTCTTGCGCCGGGTCGATCGAGATCACTTCGAAATAACAGTTCAGGCCAAGGGAAACCAGCGCATTGCGGGTGCCGTTTCCGTCGTGGCTGCCGCCATTGCCCGGCTTGACGCCGGTGACATGCTCGAAAGTCGAGTTACCGTTTTCAAGATCGGCGGAAGCCCACAGTATATGGTCTAGAGGGTGGTGGAGCAAAGACGCGCTCTCCGTAGACGTCGTATTACTGAACGTTCAGTACGGTGTCATTTTTGAGCTTTACATGTCAAGTGCCTAATTTGTGCTGTCGCCCATTGTGATGGTTAAATATTGTGCAAGGGACCGGATATTTCGGTAACGCAGCTCTTCCACTCGACACGGCAAATAACCGTAGTGAGAGCCGACACAACGGTGTTGGAAAAAGAATTCCGCAATCAGGGTCACAAGAGGCAGCGCTTTGCTACTCGCATTCACAAGAGTGTGCGACTATATCTTCATCCGGACCCGGGCGGTCGCAGCGTCGGCCTGTGCGCAGGGTCTTGCAACCTGATAGAGGAGTAGCGGGCATGACGAATTTGAAAATTGGCGAAGAAGCCCCCGATTTCGAAGCGCAGACCACGAAAGGCGCAATCCGGTTTCACGAATGGCTCGGTGATTCCTGGGGCGTCCTATTCTCGCACCCGAAGGATTTTACGCCTGTCTGCACGACCGAGCTCGGCCAGATGGCCCGTATTGCTCCGGAATTCGAGAAACGCAACGTCAAGGTGATCGGACTGAGCGTCGACCCTGTCGACAGCCATTCCAAATGGGTGGCGGACATCGAGGAAACGCAGGGCTTCCTGCCGGAGTTTCCGATGATCGGCGATCCCGAACTCAAGGTCGCCAAGCTCTACGGCATGTTGCCGGCTGAAGAAGGCTCCACGTCGGAAGGCAGGACCGCCGCCGACAACCAGACGGTTCGCACAGTCTTCATCATCGGGCCGGACAAGAAGATCAAGCTGATGCTGATTTACCCGATGACCACGGGACGCAATTTCAACGAGATCCTGCGCGTGATCGATTCGATGCAGCTGACTGCGGCGCACAAGGTGGCGACGCCCGCCAACTGGGAACATGGCGAAGACGTCATCATCGTGCCGGCCGTGTCGGACGAGGAAGCGAAAGCCAAGTACCCGGATGGCTGGAAGACTTTGAAGCCCTATCTCAGGGTCGTCGCACAGCCCAAATAATCCGTTTTCCAACGGGACGGTCTTTCGGGCGGCGCTGCAAGGCGTCGCCCGTTGCATTCAGGCGTCCGCCATCCATTGGCCGGCGCCATCGGAAACCAGCCGGGGGACTTCGAACACGCTGCAGACCTTCTGCGAAAGCCCTGTTCGGGCAGAATCCAGACATTCTTCCCAGCGACGGGTCTGAAGCATCGCGGCAGCCAGAACCACCGGTTCGCCCGCACATTTTTCCAGAAGGCTGTAGCCGGAGGCCATCGAAGCGCCGGTGCTGATTACATCGTCGACGAGGACGAAGCGCCTGTTTTCCAGGAGCGGCAGCATGCGCGGGTCGATATAGAGCCGTTTTTCCTGACCGGGGCTGGTGATCGAGATCAACGGGACAGACAGCGCGACGTCGTACCAGAACTTCCTGGAGGTGCCGAGCGGCACATAGCGGTCATGGCCGAGTTTGCGCGCCGTTTCGGCGGCGAGCGTCAGGCCAAGCGTCGGCATTCCGACGATCACATCGGGTCGGTAGTCTCTCAGCCGAGCCGCCAGCGCCTCGGAAAGCGCGTCCACGACCGCAAAGCTGGCCTGGTTCAGGATGAGCGAAGGCAGGGCCTCTTCGCCGCCCGATCGCACGCGCACCGGCAGGGCGATCTGGCGTCCGTCAGGTAGCGATGCTGGATAGAGATCGTCGAACCGCGCCAGCCGCGAGGCGTCCCATGTCCCGGGCGGTTCGAGGGTCTGCCAGAAATCGATGGATTGCATGAATGGTTCCAGGTCCTGTTCGTCGCTCATTTCCGATACTATGATTCCTGGACTATTCATACGGAGTGACACATGCCCACGATTGACGCCATACGCGATGACCTGCCGTTTCTGATCGATTTGCGGCGCGATCTGCACGCCCATCCGGAACTCGGCTTCGAAGAGGAGCGCACGAGCGCCATCGTCGCCGACCTTCTGGAAGAGGCAGGCGTTGCCGTTCATCGCGGGCTCGCCAAAACCGGCGTCGTCGGATCGTTGCAGGTCGGCGAAGGCAACGGCGCAATCGGCTTGCGCGCCGACATGGATGCGCTCGCCATGCCGGAAACGGCGGACCGGCCTTACAAGTCGACGGTGGACGGCAAGATGCACGCCTGCGGTCACGACGGGCACACGGTGCTGTTGCTCGGGGCCGCGCGCCATCTGGCGAAAACGCGCAATTTTTCCGGCACGGTGCATTTCATCTTCCAGCCGGCCGAGGAGGGCAGGGGCGGCGCCAAACGCATGGTCGACGAGGGCTTTTTCCGTCGGTTTCCCTGCGACGCGGTTTTCGGCTTGCACAACATGCCGGGGCTGGCGGTCGACGAGATGGCTGTCGTGGCCGGTCCGCAACTGGCCTCCTCCGACAGTTGGCGTGTGACGTTCAAAGGCATCGGCACACACGGGGCGAAGCCGCATCTCGGCCGCGATCCCGTTACGGCGGCGGGTCATTTCCTTGCCTCGCTTCAGACGATCGTCGGCCGGGTCGTCGATCCGCTGCAGCCGGCCGTCGTGAGCGCCTGTTCGGTGCAGGCCGGCGATCCGGAAGCGCTCAATGTCATTCCCGACATCGTCAGAATCGGCGGCACCGCGCGCGCCTACACGCCACAGGTCCGTGATCAGCTCGAGGAGGAAATCGGCCGGCTGGCTCGTGGCGTCGCCATGGCTTTCGGCGTCGAGGCGGATTACGATTTTCAGCGGCGCATACCGCCGGTGGTCAATGACGCGATCGCCGTTGAAGCCGCGCTGGATGCGGCTCGGGACGTCTGCGGTTCGGTTCGCACGCAGTTTCCCCCATCCACCGCCGGCGACGATTTCGCGTTTTTCTCGGGCGAAGTTCCAGGCGCCTATGTGTGGCTCGGCAACGGGCCTGCAAAAGACGGCGCATTGCACCACAACACCCGGTACGATTTCAACGACGAGGCCATCATCACCGGCGCAAGCTTCTGGGCGCGGCTGGTGGAGCGGCGGCTGCCGGCCTGAACCGGCGCGGCTTCCCGGTCAGTCTTTGGACGCGACCACGAGGCCTCCCGGACATCCCCCGTCGATTCTCGGCGCGTGGCGCAAGAGGTCCTTCAAAGACTTCAGCGCGCCGTCTCGCCGCAGGTCCTCGACGCGCGGAAGGGAGAGCTCCGCTTCAAGGATGACGTCTCCGGACACGCCTTGCGCCTTCACGCATGTCAGCTTCAGGCGCGACCCGGCGCGACTTCCAAGCGTCGCGTCCAGCCGCCTGCGGATGGCGTCCGCCTGCAGTTCACCACCGGCGGCGCTCTGGAACACCGGGTCGAGAATCTTGCTGACCTGCGCGAACAGATCTTCAATGTCCCTGAAATACTCTTCCTGGCTGACGCCCGAACAGGTGCCGTGTTTCAGCCACTCATAGGCCATGTCTTCTTGTCGCGAGTAATACGGCGATAGACGGTCAAGCGTCGGCTTTGCGATTTTGATCGGCGGCAATTGATCGAGGTGGCCGTGTTCGGCCGCCAGCTTTTCCTTTTCGGGAACTTCGCAATAGTCGTTTTCGTAGGGCTGCGGCCATAGCCCGTGGATGATCATTTGGTCGCCCAGCTTTTCCACGCGCCCGCTGCTGCAGCCTTCATTCTTCGGATCGGTCTTGCAGAAAGCCGGCGCCCAGTTCAGCGTGAACACGCTGCTTTTGCTGAGCGCTGCCTCCTCCGCCCGGCGCATAGTCGCGCTCGACTGCGTGTCGATGACGAACACGCTGAAAATCACGCAGGCGGCGGCCACCGTCAAAAGCCCCGCCGATAGGCCCAAAACTGTCAAATCCTGGCGTGTCAGCGCCTTGTCTCCGCACGGTCGTGAAGGCCAACACTATCGGCGAGGTCCCGAATTAAAACAAGCTCTGCGCTATGCGGATATGAGGGACGTGTTGCTTTCTTTGCGATACAACCAGGTGTTAAAGAGAGTGAAACGGGAGACCCTGATTTGCGAGGCGGTTCATGAAGCGCATCGACCCCTGGTTCGAGCGGGCGGCAAAAAGCGAAGACAAGCTGGTTTCCTTCTTCCAGTGCGCAGTGACCGGCTCCATGGGACGCTATTTTCTGTATCGGTTGCGCAATGTGGTCATTCTCGACACGTTGATGTTTGTGGCCCGGGCGACCGAATTTCTCCTTGTCTACCGGCTTCTGGGTCACATCGACGCCTTTATCGTTCTCGCGCTGCGGGTCGGCTCGCTTCTGGTCGACGGGGCCTGGTGGGGATTTCTGGAAGTCATGCGCGAGCGCCTGCGCGATCTCGCCGAAGAAGGGCGGTCGCAGGAAAGAGATCAGGAGGTCGGCAACTGGATCGCCCTGTCGGGCCTGGTGGGGGCGACGTCGCTGTTCGCGGCGATCCTCTTGATCGTTATCGAGATCCTGCCGTCGGAAGGCGGCGCCATCGTTGCGATCTACAGTTTCTTCATATTCCTGCAGACGGTCGCCAAATTGCCCGTCACCACGATTCATTCCGGCATGTACGCGACGCGGCGCATATTTCGTCCAAGCTGGTCGATCTTTGCGCCGCTTGTCATCCAGATCGCCATTCTTGCGATCGGATACGCCATTTTGCCCACCGCGGCTTTGCTCCTCTCCATCCTCGCCGCGTCCGTAGGCTCAATCCTGCTTGGTCTGCGCTATACGCTGAGGGTGTACGAGCTGTCCGGTCGCACGTTGGGGTCGGTCCTGAGGCCGGTCGGTTTTTCGACGTTCCTCAAAGGCCTGCCTGCGGGGCGATCGGCGCTTTCCCTGCTCGCGGGACTATGTCTCCAGCTCGATGCGATCTTTGTGCTGATACTCCTCGGCTCCGTGTCGGGAAGCGCGCGCGCGATAGATTTCACCGCCGCCGATCCGGCCTGGCACATCATCAACGCGTTCGCCTTCTTCTATCTCCTGCTTCCGGCCCTGACCGGCAGCTACAACTGGGCGAGGGTTTTCTATTTCGATTTTGTGAGGTTGCGCCGGACGGAGGAATATCACGCGTTACGGCGCTCTTTCTTCAATCGTGTGATCGTCGTCGCAATGATTATTGCAACATGGTTCTGGCTCGTGGGCTTCTCGCTTGGTGTGCTGCAAACGATTGATTTCTCGTTCACACTGCAGTTGGCGCTTGCGCCGCTGTTCCTGCTGCGCTCCCTGATCGGCGTCTACCAGTTCCGCATGTTTGCGGATGGGCGACTCCGTTCCGTGGTTGGCAGCGTCGGCCTCTTCGCCTTCGGTTTGTGGCTGGTGTGGCTTGATCCGCAGCCGGCTTCCGATTTGCTGGAAGTCACCGCGGTCATGATCGTCGTGCTGGTGGCTCTCATCAATCTGCACCATTTCAGAAACCGCAGGCAGGTTTTGCCCGTCCAGCTCGATCTGGCGGCATGGTTCGAAACGCTGCGGGCTGTTGAGCGACCTCTCTTCGTCGGCGAGTTGCGGTTCGCGCCGCACATTCCCGAGATTCAGCGTCGTCAGGTCATCAGCGCCGTTCGCGCGCGGCTTTCCGGACACGGTCATTTCGCGTTCCGAAATCAGGACTCACTCCTTTTCTTTCACCGCGATGTGGTGAAGGCGCAGGATCTGGATATCGACCTTTCCGTGATGTCGGGCGGCGCAACAGCCGCGACGCGCCACGGCGATCCGGTTTTTTCCGACGGCGTTTCGGCCGCAACCGTCCTGCTGTCGCGCTGGCCTGACATGCAGCAACAGGCCGCGCGATACCCGATTGATGAACAGAAATCCCTTTTCACGGCGATGTTCGAAAATGGCGACTTCGTCGATCTGGAGACCGGAGAGGGTAACATCGGCATGAAACGCCTCGATCCCGGTATCACACGGCTTGCGCTGACAACCGGTTTGAAAAGTTACAGATATGGAAAGCACGTCGCCATGATCCGCGATCATGTGCTGGTCCCGGTGTTTTGCCAGGGTGCGCTACGCTTACTGCTCGTGCTGCCCCCGGAAGCGGACCAGGACGGCTTGAAGAGATGGCGACAATCCCTGGCGCAGCGCGCGAGCGCCACTGTCGCAGAACAGAAGCAAACGGTCAGCGCTGATGGTTGAGCCGGTCGACATCGAGGCAAGTCTGCAGGACCGATCCGTCTATGAGGCGGAAATACTCAAGATGTTTTCCAAGCGCGTGCGAAGCGGCCGAATATCTGCGGACGCGGCGCCCGGCGTGAGCTATTATCGCGCGGCCGCCGACCGTCGGGCGCTGGCGTCCCGGATCGCGAAGACCATTACCGCCGGAGAGTATCGCATAAGCCCGGTGGCGCTCTGGTTCCTGGAGCGCCACGGCAAGGTTCGGCCCGCGCATCGGCCTGTTTTCGTCGACCAGATTGTCGGGGCGGTGCTGTTCCAGTTGCTGACCCGCAACGCCCGCGCCTATGGCCTGCCTGGCGTACATTCCTATCTGCCCGGACGCAGCAATCTCTCCGCAGCCATTGCATTTTCAGACTTTATCCGTCGGTTTCGCAGGCAGGCTGGTCCAAGGCCGCCGGCGCTCCACGTTCTCAAATCCGATTTCAGCAAGTTTGGCGAATCCCTGCCCATGGGGCCGGCGGCGCCGCTCTGGAAGACGATGCGAGAGGTGGCCAGTCTTGGAAATCCGCGCAGCGACGTCAATGACCAAACCTGGTCTCTTATTGTTGATCTGGTTCGACCGGTCATTAGCAATCCGGATGGCTCGTCCTTCACGCGCACGCACGGCGTCTCGATGGGCACGCCGCTGACGCCGTTGGTGTCCAATCTGTCGGTTCATGAAATGGACGTCTACCTGAACGGAGTCGAGGGCCTCTTCTATGCGCGTTACAACGACGACTTCATTCTGGCCCATGCCGATCTGCAGACGCTGAAGCAGGTGGACGCCGATCTGGAGCCGATCCTCGCCCGACTTGGCGTGAGCAGAAAGATGGAAAAGGAGCGCCGTGTAGCGCTTTGCGGAAACGGAATGCCGTCAACCGCCGATCCGGCCTATGAAGGTGGCGCCCGCATTGATTTTCTTGGCATTTCGATCGCCTACAACGGTGGACTAAGTCCTGCTCCACATCTGCAGGCGCGTTTCGTCAAACGCATCTGCTCCAGGATTGACGGACTGGCGGCGGGGTTGGCCGGAGAAACGCCCTCGGACAGGGCTCAAAGTCTCGTCTTGGCAACCAATGTGATGCTGGATATCGAAAACCCTTTCGCCGCGCCGGGGCTGGCGACGGTTCTAAGGGTCGCCTCAAATCGCGGCGCCTTGAAGGATATGGATTTCAGGATCGCCAGAAAGATCGTCCAGGCCGCCACAGGCCGTGCGGGTAACAGGGGATTTCGCCAGATACCGCCGAAGCGTCTGCGTGAAGAGATGGGACTCGTCTCACTCGTCGCGTTGCGCAACTTGCGCCGCTAGGGCTTGTTGGATAGGATTCATCCGGGAGCGCGTTTCCCGCGGCGACGCGGAGGACTGCCTGTGGAACAACAGAGGCTGCGGCTTTCGGTTCCTTTTTTGCTCTTTGATACCACGCGCTCCCGCTTCCTCGAAAACCCTTAATCTATGACTTCGAGAACCGGGCTTTCGAGCGGACCGTCCAGGGTCAGGTCGGAGAGGCCGAGATCAGTCTGATGCGGGCCGGCGTTGCAGGCAAGCGTTGCGCCGAAACAGGCCTTGAAGACCAGATAGGGTGGTTGCCATGCGACGACCTTGTCCATCGCCTGTTTGATCGCGGTGAAGCCAGTGCTGACATCGGCCATCGGCGCTTCGCTGACAAGGCCTGACAGCGGCAGCGGCAGGCTGGCCAGAACCACGCCTCCCGAAACAACGGCCAGGCCGCCGTCCATGGCGCAGACGGTATTCGCCGCAAGCGCCATGTCCGCCTCGTTGCCTCCGAACACAGTCAGATTATGGCTGTCGTGGGAAACCGTCGTGCAGACAGCGCCGTTCCATGCGCCCCATTCCGTGAGATAGCCGACTTTCATTTCGGCCGGTAGGCGTCCGTGACGGTGACAAACGCCGATCAGGGTTGCGCCTTCAGGCGGAACGACATGGCCATCCTTGACCTCCGTTTCCATTTCGCGCCAGCGCGTAAAGCGCGGCCGATCGATGGTCGCGACGCGCACGCGATTTCCATTCGCCTTGATAATGAGATCCTCGGGCGTGAATTGAGGACATCTCACGGACTGTTCAAGCAGATCGGTTTTGATGCGGTGAGGCGGCGAACTCATCCGGTTTTTGCGGGCGACAATCGCGCCATTGCCGATCACGAAATCCGCCTTCAGTGACTGCAGGTCGTTGAAAGCCACCAGATCGGCGCGACGCCCGGCGGCGATGAGGCCAAGATCGTTGCGTCCGAGACGCGTCGCCGCATTGAGCGTCGCTGCGCGGATCGCCCATACGGGCGGCATGCCGTAGCGCACGAGCCTGCGGATCACATCGTCGAGCCCGCCATTTCTGTCCAGATCATCGGGAAAGACATCGTCGGTGCAAAGCGTCACAGTCGGCGGCAGATGTCCAATCCCGTTCAGGGCTTCGACGATTTCGGGAAGCAGGTGATCGTGCGAACCGCGGATTTCGATCGTCAATCCCGCGCGGAGTTTTTCAAGAAAGTCGTCCGCGGAGGTAAGTTCATGGTCAGACGTCACACCGGCGGCCATGAAGGCGTTCAGATCCGGCCCGCTCAGGCCGCGCGCATGTCCGAAAACCGGCTTTCCGCTGGCAAGCCCCGCCTGGACGATATCCGTCATCAGCGCGTCACGACTGACCACTCCGGCCATGTTCATCACTTCCGCGACGCCCCCGATCCCGGGATTGGCGAGCATCGCCTCCATCTCTGTTCCGCCGAACGCCGCGCCCGCGCATTCGAAACCCGGCGCAGAGGGGACACAGGACGGCGCCAGAACGATGAACCGCATCGGCAGGCCGGACGTCGCTTCGACAGCCCAGTCGACGCCGGCGAGACCATGCACGTTTCCGAACTCGTGCGGGTCCCAGACGACTGTCGTCACGCCGCGCGGCAATATGGTTTCGGCGTAGGTCGCGGGCGTGACCATCGAGCTTTCGACATGCATATGGGCGTCGATCAGTCCGGCTGTGAGGAGTTTTCCTGCGGCGTCGATGGTCTCTTCAGCGTCCGTTCTGCTTCCCGGCGCATGCACGCTGGCGATCATCGGACCTGTTGTGCCGATGTCGGCCTTGCGGATTTCGCCGGTCACGGAATCGAGCATGTCGCCATTGACGATCAGAAGGTCGAAAGGCGCATCGCCGCGCGCCGCCGCCGCGGCGCGGTCCCGCAGTGGTCTGTCGTTCAGATCATCCGGTTCGAGGGCGGAAGATGTCATTGTCGTGTTGCCTTTTCGAGGGCGTCAAGCGCCATGGATCTGATGCGTTCGGCGTCCGGTCGAACGGCGATCCTGGCGTTTGCGCCTGCTGAGGGTCGGCGGTCGACGACTGTCCGGCCGCGCGTCAGGCCGCCAGCCAATTCCATGTCGATGCGAACCGCCTCGAGCGTCGCCACATTGTCACCAATGGCGATCGCAGCCGCGACCGGGTCGTAGAGCGCCATGGCGGGGCGGCCCCTCTGTACCGCGATATCGATATAGCCGCCCATCAGGTCGGTCAGAACGGAGGCTTTCTCATCGCCCGCTGCGTTCAGGGATTGTGTAAAATCAGGACCGACGAGAACCTGTCTGCAGCATTCCAGATCGACCATCCGCAGTTCGACGCCGCTTGCAAGAACGATGGCGACCGCCTCCGGATCGCTGAAGGCGTTGAACTCCGCCGATGCGGTGTGGTTGCCCGGACCGGAACCGCCGCCCATCCACAGGACATGGCTGATTTTCTGAGCAAGATCGGGGCGTGCCAGCAGCAGGATAGCGATATTGGTCAGCGGTCCGAGCGCAAGCACTGGATTTGGATCGTCAAGACCTTCAAGCCACTCCGTCAGGCCGGCGAGGGCGGAGGGAATATCTGTGGTCGCGCTTTCCGGAAGTCGCTTGCCCAGCGTCGGCATGCCGGTAGTGCCAAGGATCCGTTCAGCAGTCTCAACGGAGCCGAGGATCGAACGGGAAGCGCCGGCAAACAGAGGCATGGTCCAGCCAAGGAAGCTTGAGGCGTCAAATGCGTTGCGGACAACCTGTTCCAGCCTCGTATTTCCATAGACAAGGGAAACGCCTGCTATGTCGACGGGTGATTGCTCCACCATCATCACGGCGAGCATGTCGTCGAATCCCATATCCGTATCGATCCAGATCAAATGTCGAGTATCCCGTTGGGCGTCGTTTCAGTGTCGAATCCATAGCAGAATTTGGTTCAGGCGAAAGCGCCGGATGCTCAGGCGGGAGGATCAACCGCCGCCATATCTACGCCGAGAAAATACGGCCAGACGATCAGTGCGAGCACGCCGCGCCAAAAACCGAGATCGAGATAGCCGATGGTGAAAAGCCAGCCCGCCAGCCAGATCAGGCCGAGACCGCCGTGCTGTTCGATGCGGATTCGCTGCTTGTCCATGGATGGGCTCCCTGTTCCGTTATCGTCGTCGGAAAGGCTACATCAGCCAGCATCGGCGGCCAAGTGAAGGTTCGACGGAGGAAAGAACAAAAGATGAACAAACCTGCTGATTTCTAGGGTGATTTGTGCTATAAGATGCGCGTTGAAATCCGCCCGCCGTCGAGCGCGAAATCCATAAAATGCAGATTCCCGAAACGAAGCCAAATTAAAGAAAAGGCAATTTCCCGAAACGAAGCCAGATTTGATTGACCGCCGCCGAACCGCTCTGAATTGCCGCAATTTCCAAATTCCCGAAACAAACCCAAACTTGTAAAAAGGCGAATTCCCGAAACGAACCCAAACGACCCAAAACGCAATTTCCCGAAACAAAGCCAGATTGTGAAGCAAACCTTCAGCCAACCCTCATGCCGCACTTGATGCAGCATCCAGGCGCCGCGCGTCCGCGCGTCGGAAATGAGGAGCGGACGCCTAAAACCCGGATTCCCGAAACAAAGCCAGAATTTTTACGGAGTTTATGCGAATATATATTACTCAGATAAAACAGATATTTAAAAGAGTAATTTCGATCAATTTATTTATAAGCAATCGCTGCGCTGGAAGGCCCTACAAGCGGTATGATCTCGAAACGGCTGAAACCCGCTTCGCCGCACCATTCGCGAAACTCGGCGCCGGTAAAGTCGAAAGCTCGGTCGCCGAACTCCATCAGCATGGTCAGCGACATGAACAGACCGAAGGTGTTTTCGCGCCTGGCGTCGTCGATCAGGGCCTCGACGGTGATGAAGGCGCCGCCTTCGGCAAGCGCGTCATAGGCCTTTTTTACCAGAGCCTTTTTTTGTTCGAGGTTCCAGTCATGCAGGATCATGCCCATCGTTATGATATCGGCCGGCGGCAGGGGATCGGAAAAGAAATCGCCGGACACCGTTTCGATCCGGTCCGAAAGACCGTCAGCCGCGATCTTCTTTTTTGCAATTTCCGTCACGTTGGGCAGGTCGAAGCTCGTGCAGCGAAGATGCGGATGGCGCGCGGCCACGCAACGCGAAAGCAGACCGTCCGCGCCACCGATATCCGAGAGAGTCTTGTAGTTGTCGAAAGGAAAAACCTCTGCGAGCTTCTCGAAATTGTGGCGGGACGAGCCGTTCATCGCATCCATGAAGGCTTCGAGCCGGGCGGGTTCCGAGTAGAGGGTCTCGAAGAAGGGCGTGCCCGCAGCCTTGGATTCGTTCTGCGGTTCGCCGGTCTTGAAGGCCTCTCCGATATCGGCCCAGAAGCGGTAGTTGCGCGCTTCCCACAATTCGAGAATGCCGCCGATATAGTCCGGCTTGTTTCGGTCGAGATAGGCGCCGGTGGCTGTGGTGTTTCGGTAGCGCGCATCCGGTCCGTCGCCATCGCGTCCCAGCATGTCGACGGAAACCAGAAGGTCGAGGAAATCCATGGCGGGTCGCCGCCGCAAGCCGTATTCCGCCATGATCTCGTCAAGGGTCATCGGGCTTTCGGCGAGCCGCGTATAGAGCCCGAGACCGACAGCGCTCAGCAGCGCCTTGGAAACGCCGTAGCCGATGGCGACGCGCATGATGTGGTCGGGGCCGGCGCTGGTCATGAATTGTCCTCCGCTTTCGCGGTGAGATCATGCCACAATTACGTGGGGCGCGGCTAGTCTCTCACCAAAGAAGCGAAGTTTTTCTGCTGCAGTTTTTGCAGCGCTGTGCCGAAAAATGAGCACAAGACAGAAGCGGTGGCGCGACATACGATCTTCATGATGCCGATCATCGGGGCTGAGGCGGCAGAACAAACCGGTCTGAATGCCGGTCGGAAATTTCAGAGGTGGAATTCGAATATGGCTATCATCAGAAATACGACGCGACGTGACTTTCTTAAATCGACAGCGGGCATAGCCGGTCTCGCAAC
The DNA here is from genome assembly GCA_024343425.1 of Rhizobiaceae bacterium MnEN-MB40S. GTDB lineage: Bacteria > Pseudomonadota > Alphaproteobacteria > Rhizobiales > Rhizobiaceae > Flavimaribacter. The sequence continues at coordinate 110,629 of BRLC01000002.1, read as the reverse complement.
GCTTGGCGCCGGACTGCCGCTGACGTCTGCGCGCGCCGCGGACCTTACGGTCGGCTTCATCTATGTCGGACCGAAAGACGACTTCGGCTACAACCAGGCGCACGCCGAAGGGGCTGCGGTGGTCAAGGGCATCGAAGGGGTGACGATCGTCGAAGAGGAGAACGTCGCCGAAACCGTGGACGTCCAGAAGTCCATGGAGAGCATGATCAATTTCGACGGCGCGTCGCTGCTGTTTCCGACGTCCTTCGGTTATTTCGATCCGCATATCCTGACGCTTGCGCCGGAGAATCCGGATGTCCGCTTCGAGCATTGCGGCGGACTGTGGAGCGCCGACAAGCATCCGGCCAATGCGGGATCCTATTTCGGCTATATCGGCATGGGACAGTTCCTGAACGGCGTCGCCGCCGGGCACGCCACAAAGACGAAAAAGATCGGTTTCGTCGCGGCCAAGCCCATTCCGCAGGTTCTTCTCAATATCAATTCCTTCCTGCTGGGCGCGCGTTCCGTCGATCCGGAAATCACCTGCCAGGTGATTTTCACCGGCGAATGGTCGCTCGCCGTCAAGGAAGCCGAGGCGGTGAACGCTCTTGCTGACCAGGGCGTCGATGTCATTACCTGCCACGTCGACGGACCGAAGGTCGTCATGGAAACGGCGGCTGGCCGCGACGCCTTCGTCTGCGGCTACCACGCCAATCAGCAGCCGCTCGCCGGGGAAAAATACCTCACAGGCGCCGAATGGGCCTGGGGCAATGTGTATTCGGACATGATCAACAAGACGCTGGCCGGCGAAAAGATCGACAATTTCGTCCGTGGCGGACTGGCCGAAGGCTTCATCAAGATGAGCCCGCTCGGGCCGGCGGTGTCGGATGCGGCGCGCAACCAGTTCGAGGCGACGAAGGCCGAGATCCTCAAGGGCGACTACGCCGTCATCAAGGGACCGATGAAGGACAACAAGGGCAACGTGATCGCCACGCAAGGCCAGAGCTTCGCCGAGACGGATGTCGAGTTGGAGAGCATGGATTATCTGGTTGAAGGCGTGGTCGGCTCCACGAGCTGAGCATGTCCCGCCGCCTGGCCCTGCCGAGGGCCGGGCCCTGTGTTGAAGGAGACCATCAATGAGCATCGATCTGGCATCGGGCGCCGGATCGGAGACAGCAGTTCGCGAGTGGCTTGAGAAGGCCGCCCGCAACGCGGAAGGTTTCGTCATTCCCGTTGGCGCGCTGATTGCGGGTCTCGCGGTATTCGGACTGTTTCTGCTGTCTCTCGGCAAGTCGCCCTTCGACTTCTACGCGTTGGTCTACAAGGCCGGTTTCGGCACTGCATTCTCATGGGAAAACACGCTGTCGCGCACTGCGCCTCTGCTGCTGGCGGCCCTGTGCGTTGCGCTGCCGGCCAGACTTGGACTTGTCGTCATCGGTGGAGAGGGGGCTATCGTGCTGGGAGGCGTCGCGGCAGGCGCGTTCGCCATGGTCGCGTCGGAATTGCCCGGTCCGGCCGGCCTGGTGGGCATGGCGCTGTTCGCTGCTTGCGCCGGCGGGATCTGGATTGGTCTCGTCGGCGCGCTTCGCCATTTGCGCGGCGTTAACGAAACCATATCCAGCCTTCTGATGGCCTACATTGCCATCGCCATCATGAATCATCTCGTCGAGGGCCCGTTCCGCGATCCTGCGAGCCTCAACAAGCCGTCGACCGCGCCGCTTGCGGAAAGCTGGCGGATTGGATCGATGCCGGGTTTCGACGTGCATTGGGGACTGGCCGTCGGCGTCGTCGCATGCATCGTCTCCTGGGTTCTCATCGAACGAACGAGTTGGGGATTCGCCGCGAGGATCGCCGGCGGCAATGTGCGCGCCGCGCAGATCCAGGGGTTGCCGGTAGGGCGGTTGATCATCGGTTTCACAGCGCTTGGCGGCGCTTTCGCCGGGATCGCCGGCATGATCGAGGTCGCCGCCGTTCATGGCTCGGCCAACGGTTCTCTAGCCGCCGGCTACGGCTACACCGGTATCTTGATTGCCTTTCTTGCCCGGCACAATCCGCTCGCCATCATCCCTGTCGCCATCCTGCTCGCCGGTTTCGAGGCATCGAGCGGTCTCGTGCAACGTCGAATGGATCTGCCTGACGCCACGGTGCTCGTGCTGCAGGGATTCGTCTTTGTCGCGATCCTGCTCAGCGATGCTCTCTATGGACGCTTCAAGCTGTTTCAACCCGAATTATGGAGGCGGGCATGAGCGAGACCGATATCGGCTTGTGGGGCGTGCCGCTCGCCATTCTCGGCGGCGCCATCCGGGTGTCCACGCCTTTCCTCCTGGTAAGCGTCGGAGAGTGTCTGACGGAACGCTCGGGCCGCATCAATCTCGGGCTCGAGGGCACGCTGGTGTTCGGCGCGATGAGCGGATACGCCATCGCATACCAAACAGGGTCGCCCTGGCTCGGCGTCATCGCCGCGGCGATTGCCGGCGCCGCCTTCGGCTTTGCCCATGGATGGATGTGCAAGCTTCCGAGAGTCAATGACATAGCCATTGGCATCTCCCTGATGATCCTTGGCATGGGGCTCGCCTTCTTCTTCGGCAAGCCATACATCCAGCCGGTTGCTCCGGATCTGCCCTCGATTCCTTTTGGCTGGTGGTCCGACCTGCCGCAGGTTCAGGCGGCGCTGAGGATCAACGTGCTGTTCCTGCTTGCGATCGTCGTCGCAATCCTGATGGGGCGCATGTTCCGCTCCACGCGCATCGGTCTCATGGTTCGCGTCGTCGGCGACAGCACCGACGCCGCGCGCGCACTCGGTTTCCATCCTGACCGAGTGCGCCTTTTCTCAACAGCCGTCGGCGGGGCGCTCGCCGGCGTCGGCGGCGCCTATCTCTCCCTCTACTATCCAGGCAGCTGGAACGAGGGGATTTCGTCCGGCCAGGGTCTGATGGCCGTGGCGCTGGTGATCTTCGCCCGCTGGAACCCGGTGAGCTGCATCTGGGCGGCCCTGCTGTTCGGCGGGGCGGGGGCGCTGGGACCGGCCCTGCAGTCCGTTGGCGTCACCCAGGGCTATTATCTCTTCTACGCCGCGCCCTACGTGCTGACGCTGTGTGTCCTGATCGCAACCAGCTCGAGGACGCGAGCAATGGCGGGCGCTCCCGGCGCGCTCTCGATAACGAAGTAGGAAGCGAAATGAACGAAACATGTCTGTCGACCAAGGAGCTGCGTAAATGACCATTATCGCATCCGACCCCTATGATTGGCCACACCATGGCGACATGCGCCCGGAAAACACCACGCTGATCGTGATCGACATGCAGAAGGATTTCTGCGGCGTCGGCGGTTACGTCGACAGGATGGGCTATGACCTCAGCCTGACACGCGCGCCGATCGAACCGATCAGGAAGGTGCTCGATGCGATGCGAAAAAAGGGGTATCACATCATGCACACGCGTGAGGGGCACCGTCCGGATCTCGCCGACCTGCCGCACAACAAGCGATGGCGGTCACGGCAGATCGGCGCAGGCATCGGCGATGACGGGCCTTTCGGAAAAATCCTCGTGCGCGGCGAACCGGGCTGGGAAATCATCGAGGAACTCACTCCGGAGCATGGCGAGCCGATCATCGACAAGCCGGGCAAAGGCAGTTTCTACGCGACGGATCTGGAACTGCTTCTGCGCACGCGCGGTATCCACAACATCGTCCTGACGGGCGTGACCACGGATGTCTGCGTCCACACCACGATGAGAGAGGCCAATGATCGCGGCTTCGAGTGCCTGCTTCTTGAAGACTGTTGCGCCGCGACGGACAGGGGCAATCACGATGCGGCGGTCAAGATGATCAAGATGCAGGGCGGCGTCTTCGGATCAGTCAGCAATTCCGAAGCCTTCGTGAAATCACTGCCATGACGTCAGGGCGCAAGGACATGGCTGCGATCAGCGTCGAGACGGTTGGCATGACAATGAGGTTCGGCGCCTTCACCGCGCTCGACGATGTATCCATCAAGGTGAAGGCGGGGAGCTTCCACGCCTTGCTAGGCGAAAACGGCGCCGGAAAGTCGACGCTCGTCAAATGTGTCATGGGGTTCTATCACCCGACGTCCGGCCAGGTCATGATCGACAATCACGAGGTGGAGATACGGGACCCGAAGACCGCCCATGCGCAAGGCCTTGGCATGGTCTACCAGCATTTTACCCTTGTGCCTTCACTGACAGCTGCTGAAAATCTCGTCATCAGCCGCTCCGATGCGCCGGAGATGATCGATTGGAAAGAAGAGAACCGGAGGCTGGAATCCTTCATGGATACAATGCCTTTCCGGGTTCCCTTGAATCAGCCTGTCAACCGGCTGGCGGCCGGCGAGAAGCAGAAGCTCGAATTGCTCAAGCAGCTCTATCTCGGACGCCGCTTTCTCATTCTCGACGAGCCGACCTCGGTGTTGACGCCGGCGGAAGCAGACGAGCTTCTCGGTATGGTTCGCGGTCTGACGGAAGCCGGCGCGCTGACGGTCCTGATGATTTCCCACAAGTTCCGCGAGGTCACCGCCTTCGCCGACGAGGTTTCGGTGCTTCGGCGCGGATCCTTCGTCGGAGGCGGCAAGGTTTCGGATCTCGATCACGCCGCCATGGCCGCCATGATGATCGGCGAGAAAGAGCTGCAGAAGACGGCCGAGCGGTCCGGCGCCGTCGGCGAGCCGATCCTCACGGTCAACAAGGTTCACGCCAGCGACCGGTCGGGCCTGAAATCGATCCGGATCGAAGACCTGACCATTCGCGCCGGGGAGATCGTCGGCATCGCCGGTGTTTCGGGAAATGGCCAGATGGAACTGATGGAGATACTCGCCGGTCAGCGGCCCTATTCGGCAGGCGAGATTCGTGTCGAGAACGCACCGTTTTCCGCGACCCGCGCCGAAGCGCGCGAATTTCACGTGCGGTATCTGCCTGAGGAACCGTTGCGCAACGCTTGCGCGCCGCGCATGAGCGTTACGGAAAATCTCGCCTTCCGCACATTCGACGTGAACGACGCCGGCAAGACGCGTTTCTGGATCGACCGCGGCCGAATGGGCGAGGCGGCAAGGGGACTGATCGCAGCCTTCAAGGTCAAGACCGCGTCTCCGGAAAGCCCAATCGAGTCGCTCTCCGGCGGCAATGTGCAGCGCGCAGTGCTCGCCAGGGAACTCACTGGCGAGGTGGATCTGCTGATCATCTCCAATCCTTGCTTTGGATTGGATTTCTCCGCAGTTGCTGAAATCCGCGCGCGTATTATGGCCGCCCGCAATTCAGGCGCTGCAGTGCTTCTGATCAGTGAGGATCTGGACGAAATCCTCGAATTGTCGGATCGTGTTCTGGTAATGTCGGAGGGCGCGATCGTATATCAGACGCCCATTGAACAGGCGAGCGTCGCCGAGATCGGAAAACACATGGCAGGTCAAGCATGAAATTGCTTGATGCAGATCCCTTTCATTTCCCCTTTCATCACGAAAAGATCGCGCTTGTCGTCATCGACATGCAGCGGGATTTCGTCGAGCCGGGCGGCTTTGGAGCGAGCCTCGGCAACAATGTCGAACTGCTTCAGAAGATTGTGCCCACCGTCAGAAATCTGATTGACGGTTTTCGCGCCGCGGGTCTGACGATCGTTCACACGCGCGAGTGCCACAAGCCGGACCTTTCGGATTGTCCGCCGGCCAAGCGCGAACGTGGAAATCCGGCGTTGCGTATCGGAGATCACGGTCCGATGGGCCGCATTCTTGTGTCCGGCGAGCCCGGCGCCGAGATCGTTCCCGAACTTGCGCCGCTTCCCGGCGAACTCGTGATCGACAAGCCGGGGAAGGGGGCGTTCTACGCCACACCCTTGTCGGGATGGCTGGAGGAACGCGACATCAGTCATCTCGTGTTTGCGGGCGTTACCACGGAAGTCTGCGTGCAGACCTCGATGCGCGAAGCCAATGATCGCGGCTATCACTGTCTTCTCGCGGAGGACGCGACCGAGAGCTATTTCCCGGAATTCAAGCAGGCGGTGCTCAACATGATCCGCGCGCAGGGAGCGATCGTCGGCTGGACGGCGCCTACTTCAAAAATTGTGGATGCGCTTCATGCCTAAACCGTTTGAGTTCACAGCCCTTCTCTCAGGCGGCTGGAAGAAGGCGACGTTTGGTCCTTTTCACGAAGGCATCGAGATATGCCGGCTGGTCGAGGGAGAGCCCGAAGTCGCCCTGCTCCGCTACGAAGCAGGCGCGAAAGCGCCGCGTCACATACATCATGGCATGGAGTCGATCCTCGTCCTCGAGGGATCGCAAAGTGACGACCACGGTCGTTACGAAACCGGTTCGCTCGTCATAAACGAGAAGGGGTCCAACCATCGTGTGTGGTCGGAGGACGGATGCGTCGTTCTTATTCAGTGGGAAAAACCGGTGGAATTCATCGAGTAAGACGACCTCTGCAAACCCGGCGCGCCAGCAAACAGCAATTTGATCAGTTCAGGCTCGCCAGGTAAGCGCGCCAGCCCCCGAATCCGGTGATTTCTTCCGCGCCTTCCAGACCGGCGGGTTCACACAGAAAACCCTTGACCGTTGTCCCGTCGACAAGATTGATCGTGCCAATACCGAGCGGTTGGGGAATGCCGGCCATGAATGCGCCGAACGCGGATTTCGGCAGGGCCCAGATTTCGAGGTCGATCGAGCCGCCGCCCTCGCTGCGCACGAGACCTGGCCTGGCCGGCGGCCCGCCTGCAAGGCTGTAAAAGCGGTAGCCCGGCGCGGTTTGGGAAGTACAGAGAAATCGTCCGCCAAGCCGCGTAACTTCACCATTGAGCGGCAACCCGGACATATGCGCTCCGACCATCGCGACAGAGATTTCATCTGTCTGCGCGGCAGGCATGCGCTTTGCGGGATCTGGCAGGACCCAACCGGTGGCGCCCAGAGAAACGTCTGCGTCCTGGTGGAGCCAGGCGCCGACCGACGCCAGGAACGCGTCGCGTCCCGCGCCTCCCAGCAGCGTGACGCTGCCCGGTCGCCCGTCCTGCCTTGCCTTCATCGGAACGGCGATCCCGCAGAGGTCAAGCAGATTGACGAAGTTGGTGTACGTTCCAAGATTGGAGTTCGGCCCGACGGGATCTTTTTCGAGATCGCTGACGCTGTAGAAAGTCGGGATCGTCGGCACACAGAGCATGTCCGCCAAACCCAGCAATGCGCGGGCTTTTCTCTCGAGTTCCTTCAGGCGGTACCCGCCTTCGAAAGCGTCCGCCGCGCTGAACGTCTCCGCCTTCGATATGATTCCGTGCGTGACCGGAAGCAGAGCGTCCGGCTGCGTCTCGATGATCTCGCGGATCGCGGCGTAACGCTCCGCCACCCACGGTCCTTCATAAAGCAGTTTCGCGATTTCGTAGAACGGCGCGAAGTCGAGCTCCACAATCTCCATTCCCTTCCGTCGCAAAGTCTCTACGGCCACAGCAAAGGAGGCGGCCTGCAGGGTGTCGCCGAAAAACTCGATCGAAGACCTGTCGGGAATTCCCACGATGAGCGATGGCGCCATTTCGGATAGGGCGGGCGAAGCCAGCTTCCGCGAATAGGCATCTTCCGCGTCGTAGGCGCACACGGTTTGATAAACGGACCAGGCGTCGTCGACCGTCAGCGCGAATATCGACACCGTGTCCAGAGAACGGCAGGCCGGAACGACTCCGGACGACGATATGCCGCCCAGCGTCGGCTTGAGGCCGACAATGTTGTTGAGAGCGGCTGGCGCCCGTCCCGAACCGGCCGTATCCGTGCCAAGAGCGAAGCTGACGACGCCTTGGGACACGGCGACCGCCGATCCCGAACTCGATCCGCCCGGCACGATCTCCGGGTCGATAGCGTTTCGAGGTATCGGGTACGGAGAGCGCACGCCAACGAGACCCGTCGCAAACTGGTCGAGATTGGTTTTGCCGATCACCAGCGCTCCGGCCTCGCGAAGCTTGTTGACGCAGAAGGCGTCGGCTTTCGGGGCGTATTCGAAAGCCGGGCAAGCCGCCGTCGTTGGAAGGCCCGCGACATCGATATTGTCCTTGACCGCAAAGGGAATGCCGTAGAGGGGCTTTTTGTCAGGATCGAAAGGTCCAAGAGCACGCGCTTCCGCGACGACGTCGGCTTCATCCCTCAAGCTGATGAAAATTCCGGGATCGTCGACGACACGGATCCTGCGGAAACATTCGGCGACGACATTTTCCGCAGTCTCGCCCTTTTGATAGGCTTCCCGAAGCCTGGCGATATCGAAAGGCAATTCCTGTATCATTTCATTCCCGCTTGTCGCGCCGTTCCACTCTATACATCCAGACGCGTGACTATTAGTCGTGGTGACTTGTTCGGTCATCTGTTATCTTTTCATCACATCGCTGCACATTTTGCATCACTGGAGTATGACCGCATGCGGATGTTCCAGACATTCCGGTACATCGACACTGTCGCGCGCGTCGGCTCCATCAGAAGCGCGGCGGAAGCCCTATCGATCACGTCGTCGGCGCTCAACAGGCGCATCCTGGCCTTCGAGGAAGAACTGGGGGAACCCATTTTCGAGCGGCTGCCGCGCGGCGTGCGCCTGAATGCGGCCGGCGAAATTCTGATCAATCACATTCGCAACCAGATTTTCGATCTCGAACGCGTGCGGTCGCAGATTTCCGATTTGACCGGCATCCGGCGCGGGAACGTCAATGTGGCATGCAGCCAGGCTTTGGTTCCCTATTTTCTGCCGCGTCAGATTTCGATCTACCGCGATGAACATCCCGGCGTCACTTTCGGCGTTTACGTCCGCGATCGGCGGACGGCCGAAGAAGCCCTGATGGATTACAGCGTGGATCTGGCGCTGGTTTTCGAGCCGGTCCGGTTCGCCGACTTCCAGACGATTTTACGGATCAAGCAACCGGTGCACGCCGTAATGCGCGCGGGTCATCCGCTGGCCTCGCACAAGGTGCTGCGGTTGCGCGATTGCACTGCCTGGCCTTTGGCCTTGCCGACGGCGCCTTATGGCGTGCGCGCGTTGCTCGAGGCGGGTACGGAGCGCTCGACGCTCAAGGCGCAACCTTCGATCGAGTCTGACAGTTTCGAATTCCTTCGAAGCTTCGCCCGTGTGAGTTCCGGGATCGGCCTTCAGATCCCGATTGGATTGCCGACCGACAGTCTCGACAATGATCTCGTGCATCGGCCGATCGACACGCGCGACATTCCTGCCGGGATGATCTACATGGGACATCTCCGCGGTCGCACGCTGCCTGTCGCGGCGGCGCGATTCGTCGATCAGCTTTCGAACGCCTTTTCGGAAAATTACGAAACCGAATAGTCTTCTGCTTCAGGACGATGGCGCTGATTTCTGAATCGATCTGCGAGATTCCGCCGCATTCTTCCTGGCGGCGTTTACCTTGTCGACGCCGGAAAATGACCGCATAGTAGCGTGGTCAATCTTTCACAAAGGACCCGTAGATGCCCGGAGAACTCAGCGCTGTGGCGGTCGATCAGGCTCAGCTTCCCGTTATCGATATTTCAGGCATGTCGTCTTCGAAAGAGAGCGATCGCCGTGAGGTGGGCCAGGCCTTGCGCGCCGCCTGTCTCGACAAGGGTTTCTTCTATTGTTCCGGGCACGGCATTCCTTCGGGTCTGATCGACGCTGTTTTTGCCGAGACGAAAGCGTTCTTCGATCTTCCCGAAGAGGCAAAACTCGCGGTCGACAAGGCCCATTCACCCTGCAATCGCGGTTACGAGCATCTGGGCGGACAGACCTTGCAGGCCGGCGCCAAGCCGGATCGCAAGGAAGGCTACTATATCGGCTACGAATTGCCGGAGGATGATCCGTGCGTCCTGGCGGGCAAGTTCAATCACGGTCCGAACCAGTGGCCAACGGATCTGCCAGGCTTCAAACCAGTCATGCGCGCCTACTATGCCGCCATGCTCGATCTAGCGGAACGGCTGATGCGCGGCATGGCGTTGTCGCTGGATCTGGACGAAAACTACTTCAAAGGTTTCGTGCGGGATCCGCTCGCCATCCTGCGCCTGCTGCATTATCCGCCGCAACAACCCCAATCGGACCCGGACGAACTCGGCGCAGGCGCCCATACGGATTTCGGCGGCTTGACGCTTCTCCTGCAGGACGAAAACGGCGGTTTGCAGGTCTTTGATCAGGACAATGAAATCTGGATACGTGCGTCTCCGATTCCCGGAACATTCGTGATCAATCTCGGCGACATGATCGCCCGTTGGACGAACGATACCTATCGCTCCACCCTGCACCGGGTGATCAACCATTCCGGACGCGAGCGGTATTCGGTTCCGTTCTTCTTCACCGGGAATCCGGATTTCGAGGTGTCGTGCATTCCGACCTGCCTGAGCGACGGGCAAACGCCGAAATACGCTCCGGTGAAGGTCGAGGATCATCTGCAGGAAATGTATCGCCGAACCTATAATGGGTGAGTCTGTCAGCGCTCGAAGTCGATGACTGTGCTGAACTTGCCTTTGACATTGCGATCGATGGACGAGGCCAGTTTCCGAAAGGGCCTTTCGATTTCCCTTCGCGCTTTTTTCCAGCCGCGAACGGGCGCCTGGGGCTGCTGCATGAGGTGATGATCGTCGCGTACGCCCTTGACGCTTTGAAGATTGCCCGCCCTGTTGATTTCTTCGAGCTGCATGTCCTGGATGCACAGGGCCGGACTGACCTGATACAGGTCGAGATCCCGAAAAATGCTGAATGTGGGAGAAAACAGAAATTCGTCCGCAGCGTATAACCGGGTCTTGGAGAGTTTGAGGAGACGTGCTGCGCAGGACCTTGAAATGATGTAGCCGGCCGCGCCCCAATGCAGCGTATGCAGCCGAAGGAGTTGGTGTCCGTGAACCGGCTGCAAAGGCGGCCGGGAGCAAAGCACGCTGTTTCGGAATGTCTCGATCTTGACGATATCGGCGCCGTCCGGAATCCAGCTGTCGTCTGTCAGGAAAAGGTGCGCGTCGCTCGACAAATGCACGTCGTCTTCGAAGATGCAGACGTATTCGTCGTCCCCGGAGGCGGCGGCGTCCCAGCACTTGCGATGACTTTTGAAAACCGCGATTTCCGCAGCCATCATGGGAGGCCCATCGCTGGATTCATTCCAGGCGTCGATGTCGCCTGGTTCCATTGCATTGGCGTCTATCGCTGATACGAACTCGGGAACGAGCGTCTGGGCGGCGAAGCTGTCCGTGATCCATTTACGCCGTTCAAGGGATCGTACCAGATTAATGACCAGAAGACGCATGCTCATTCCCTGAAGGGGATTTCGCCCCACACGCTGGGGGTCGTCAATCGAACATAGGTCATCCGCAGCCATTCGCCGAAATTGATGAAGGGCCGGGTCACTTCACGTTTGAACTTCTTCCATCCCTGTCTCGGTTTCAACATCTCCAGACGCACTGAGTGGATTGTGCTGCCAGGAAGCGGATCGGACGCTTCTGCATAATAGTGCATGGTCTGAATACAGATCGCTGGAACCATCTGCAGGATTTCCAGCGTCTGGAACAAGCCAAGTTTCGGGTTGAACATCATTTCGTCCACGGGGTCGTGGAAATCTTCAGTTGTCTTCAGCAGACGTTCGGCGCATTCGCGTGAAATGATATAGCCGCCGGCGCCGATATGACGGCCAAGAAGAGGCGCCAGAATCCGGTCGCCGACTTCGATCGGGTCCTTTGCAATATATCCGACTTTGTCGCGGAAGGTCTCCAGCTTGACGATATCGACGCCGTCAGGGATCCAGTCTGGGGAAGAAAGATACCGTGCAGCGTCCCGGCTTAGATAAATGTCGTCTTCGAGAATGCAGACATAGTCGTCGCCTTTCTCGATCATGTCATTCCAGCATTTTCGATGACTGAGGAAGCAGGCAACGTCGCCCGGGCTGATCGTCATGATGATTTCGCGATCGATCTGATGCCGGCTTATCTCGTCCTGAGACAGTGACTGAAAATCGACGGCGCTGATCCTGTCGAAGGTCAGTCCGCGTTCGTCCATTTCCTTTTGCATCCAGGCCAGCCGATCCGGCGACCGATCCAGATTGATCAGCAATATTCTCATGACGCAACCAGGGTCTGCTGGCAGGCGCCGCTATTCCGCATCCGGATCGGGCGCTACATTGGTTCTGCACCGTTGCACCGATGCGGCTCACCGATTAGACGTTTTGGCTGTCAAAGTAAACTGTCGCCCACCCGGGCGACCTGCTGCGGGAAATGCGCTGATACTATGTTCGATCCGGTTATTCTCATACACGGCGCCTGGCAGGGAAGCTGGGCCTGGCAGGACCTGATCGGGCAGTTGGAGGCGAGGGGGCTTGAGTGTCATGCTGTCGATCTGCCCGGCAACGGAGCCGACGCCACGCCTCTTGGTGAGGTCACCCTCGAGCTGTATGCGCAACACGTCGAGGGTATCCTTGACGGCCTCGATAGGCCCGTCAGCCTCGTAGCGCATTCCGGCGGAGGAAATGTCGCGACCGCGGTGGCGGAGGCGCGCCCGGATCGTGTCGCCCGCATCGTCTACCTTGCCGGAATGATGCTGCCGTCGGGGATGTCGTTCGGTGACCTGCTTGCGCAGGAAAATGCACGGGACAGAGGCTTGATCGGGATTGGCGACCATCTCCTGTGGTCGTCCGACCGATCGACAAGCAGCGTTCCAACTCAGGCGGCGGTTGAGATTTTCTACCATGACGCCGATCCCGCAGACGCGCGCGAGGCAGCCGGCAAACTCACGCCGCAACCGGAGTCAGGACGCGCGGTCGCAGCGAACTGGACCGTTGAACGTTTCGGCGCTGTGCCGCGCCTGTATGTGGAGTGTTCCTTGGACCGGTCGATAGACATTTCGTTGCAAAGACGGATGCAGGAACTGGTTCCGGGAACTGTCGTCCGAACTCTGGATACGGGACATGCGCCGCAACTGAGCGCTCCAGACAGATTGGCGGATATAGTATGGCCGTTTCTTGCAAATCAGTAGCAGAACGCTGACCAATATTTATGCAGAAGGCCTAAACTTGCCCCTTTGTGCTACGAAGCAATCCGCTGGAGACCAGATTCTGTTTCTCTGGGTTTAACGGTAACCTTCAGAAATCACATTGCTTTATGAGTGGTCAGACCGGTCGTTAATTGACTGGCACATCCCTTGCTTTCTCAAATAGCGTGCAGCGCGCCTAGGGTTCCGGTTCCGCAATTCGACCAAATATTGCGGAACGCTGGTCCAAGAGGCGCAAGCCGGCGACATGCATAGCCGGTGACACGGCGGGACAAAATCCCGGGAGACAACTGCACAGGTTTGCGCGCGCAGACCTTCTCCCGGTTTGTGCGCAGAGCCCAGGTTTTGAAAGCCAATCATCGATTGGCGCAAATCAGGAAGGCGTACAGACATGATACGAACACCCATCAAAGCTCTTGGAATGACTGCGCTGCTGGCCGCTGCGTTGTCTGCTGCGACGATCGCCAATGCTGAAGAAAAGAAGGACTTCAAGGTCTGCTGGTCGATCTATGTCGGCTGGATGCCCTGGGGCCACCTGCAGGATTCGGGCCTCATGAAGAAATGGGCCGACAAATACGACATCACGGTCGATATCGTTCAGATCAACGACTATGTCGAATCGATCAACCAGTATACAGCCGGCGAGTATGACGGCTGCTCGATGACGAATATGGACGCACTGTCGATACCCGCTGGCGGCGGCGTCGACACGACGGCGCTGATCGTCGGCGATTACTCAAACGGAAATGACGGCATTATTCTCAAGGATAAGACGAAGCTGGATGAGATCAAGGGCCAGAACGTCAATCTGGTTGAGCTGTCAGTGTCGCACTATTTGCTGGCGCGCGCTCTCGACAGCGTCGGCATGTCCGAAAAGGACATTACAGTCGTCAACACTTCTGACGCCGACATGATCGCGGCCTATGCGACGCCGGACGTAACGGCGGTTGTCACGTGGAATCCGCTTCTGTCGGAGATCGTCGCCCAGCCGAACGCCACCGAAGTATTCAACAGCTCCGGCATTCCGGGCGAGATCATCGACATCATGATGGTCAACACCGACACGCTGGCGGACAATCCGGATTTCGGCAAAGCGCTCGTCGGCGCCTGGTACGAACTGATGGGCATCATGTCTTCCGACAGCGAAGAAGGCAAAGAAGCGCGCACGGCGATGGCAGAAGCTTCCGGCACCGATCTCCCCGGATATGACGCACAGCTGGCGACGACCAAGATGTTCTACACGCCGGATGCAGCCGTCGAGTTCGCCAAGTCTCCGGAACTTGCGGAGACTTCAAAATTCGTCGCTGAATTCCTCTTCGATAATGGAATTCTCGGTGAAGGCGCGCCGAGCCCGGAATTCGTTGGCGTCGAGTTCCCGGACGGGAGCGTCTACGGCGACACGAACAATGTGAAGCTGCGCTTCGACACCTCCTACATGGAGATGGCGGCAGGCGACAAACTGTAACCACGGCCATCGACCGTCCGGCGGGATCATTCCGCCGGACGGTCGCACCGAGGTATTCTTCGTGCGCATCATCAATCGCAAGCCATCGCGCGTAACGAGCGTCACTTTGACGGCGCTGCCCTTTGCGGCGACGATTGGCGCCTACGCGCTGGCGAGCCACTATCGCCGGCTCGAAAATCCGGCAGACAAGCTGTTGCCGTCGCTCCAGCAGATGGGCGAAACGTTTTGGCGCATGGCCTTTGTGCCGGACAAGCGGTCCGGCGATCTGCTGCTGTGGCTCGATACCTATGACAGCCTCTGGCGGCTCGGGATGGGCATGGGCACGGCGACGATCCTTGCGCTGACGCTCGGCATTTTGATCGGTTTCATTCCACATGCGCGCAGCACACTTGCGCCTTACATCGCCACTTTCTCGTTGATTCCGCCGATCACCATCCTGCCGATCCTGTTCATCATCTTCGGTCTCGGGGAAACATCGAAGATCATGCTGATCGTTGTGGGCACGGCGCCCGTCATGATCCGGTCGGTTTCGCAGGAGGTGATGAACATTCCGCGCGAATTGATCATCAAGGCCGAGACGCTCGGCGCGAGCGTCCTGCAGATGATCTTTCGGGTTGTCCTGCCGCAAACGCTTCCGAAGCTTGTCAACGCCATGCGCCTGGGACTGGTTCCAGCCTGGATCTTCCTCATCTCGGCGGAGGCGATCGCTTCGACCTCAGGACTCGGTTACCGGATTTTTCTCGTACGGCGCTATCTCGCCATGGACGTGATTCTTCCCTACGTCGTCTGGATCACGCTGCTTGCGTTCATCATCGACCGGCTACTGCTGCTTTTGTCGAAACGCGCTTTTCCCTGGCATCATCTCGGCGGAGAAAGCCTGTGAGCGCGCCGCCAAAGATTTCTGTACGCAATGTCGCAAAAACCTATGGCTACATGACCGTGCTCGAGCGTCTCAATCTGGAGGTTGAGGAGGGGGCGTTCTGCACGATTGTCGGAGCCTCGGGCTGCGGCAAGTCGACCTTTCTGCGCATGCTTCTGTCACAAGAAACGCCGTCGCGTGGACGAATCGAGCTCGACGGCTCGCCATTGCCAGGCGAACCGACACCTGATCGTGGCATCGTATTCCAGAAATATTCGGTGTTTCCGCATCTGACGGTCGAGGACAATCTTATTCTCGCCCGGGAGTTCGAGCGTTCACACCTGTTCGGACGCTCCTTCGGCCCGTCGCGAAAGGCTGCGCGCGCCGAGATCGACGACACGCTCGAAAAGATTGGCCTTGGTTCGGCGCGCCTGAAATATCCGGCTCAACTGTCTGGCGGCATGCAACAGCGCCTCGCGATCGCGCAGGCGCTTTTGAAACGCCCCAGGGTGCTGCTGCTCGACGAACCTTTCGGGGCGCTGGATCCGGGCATTCGCTCCGATATGCACGACCTGCTTCTTGGCCTCTGGGAAGAACTCGACATGACCGTATTCATGGTCACGCACGACATTCGGGAAGCCTTCAAGCTGGGAACGCGCATTCTTGTCTTCGACAAGATCAGACACGATCCTCAGGCGCCGGACGCCTACGGGGCGACAATCACCTACGACCTTCCACTCACGAGAAAAGACGCGGGACCGCCGCCGGAACTGGCCGGACTGGCGATGAACGCCGACACAAGCACAGGAGCAAGCGCATGAAGGACATATTTGCGACGGGACCTGCCCGCAAGCACAGGGCAGCGGGAACTGTCAGCCGAGGCGCGCCTGTACGCCGCCATCATCCGGACTTCGACAAGCTGCAATTGCGCGGCTGGAAGGCGGCCGAAAAGGAAGGGACGCTGCCAACGGCCGCGTGGGAAAAGGAAAAGCAATGGGCGTTGCGCATGGGTTTGACCGGATCGGACAGTCTTGAAGACAAGTCGATCCCCACGTTCGCGCGCGGCGAACTGCCCCATTATGCCGGCATCAACACTTTCCTGAAGGCTCCCTATATCGAAGATGTCACAAAGGTAAGCGCCTACGACGCCGCCGTTATCGGCATTCCGTTCGATGGCGGCACGACCTATCGACCGGGCACGCGTTTCGGTCCGCAGGGCGTGCGCCGGATCTCGGCGCTCTATACGCCCTACAACTACGAGATGGGTATCGACCTGCGCGAGCAGATGACGCTCTGCGACGTTGGCGACGTGTTCACAATTCCCGCGAATATCGAAAAAACCTTCGACCAGATAACCCGGGCCGTGAGCCATGTCGTTTCGTCCGGCGCGCTGCCGATCATGATCGGTGGCGATCATTCGATCGGCTTTCCATGCGTGCGTGGAATTGCGGAGTGCACATCGAAAAGAATTGGCATCGTTCATTTCGACCGCCACATCGACATCCAGGAGAAGGATCTCGACGAACGTATGCACACAACTCCGTGGTTCCATGCGACGGACCTCGTCAATGTGCCGGCCGTCAACCTTGTGCAGGTCGGCATCGGCGGCTGGCAGGTGCCCCGCGAAGGCGTCGAGATAGCCCGGAAGCGCAACACCAATATCTTCACCATGCGAGATGTGGAGGAGTTGGGGTTGGCGGAAACCGCCGCCCGGGCGCTGGAGCTTGCCTGGAAGGACGCAGACGCCGTCTACATCTCGTTCGACATCGACAGTGTCGACTGCGGCTTCGTGCCCGGAACCGGCTGGCCGGAGCCTGGCGGTTTCCTGCCGAGAGAAGCGCTCGAGCTCGTTTCGCTGGTCGCCGCTGAAGGCATCTGCGGTCTTGAAGTCGTTGAGGTCTCGCCGCCATACGACACATCCGACATCACCGCGCTGCTGGCGACGCGCGTCATCGTCGACGTGCTGGGCACGCTCGTTTCCCACGGCAAGATGGGGTCGCACAAGGCGATTATAGACAAGCCTGTCACGATTCCGGCCGGACCGGACGTGGAGTAGGGCTCATGGGACACCTTCATCACGATCACGATCATGATCACCATCATGACCACGACCACCATCATCATCATGGCGCCGGGCACAATCATCCTGTTGACCACTTGCATTCGCATGTTCACGGCACGCCAGACCGCGAACGCATGGATGAAATACAGGCCTTGGCCGCGAGTTTCATCGACGCATTCAGAAAGGCGGACGACAAGACCTCGTATCTCAGGCTTTCGGGAATACCATTCACGCGGAAGGGAGCCGACGGGCTGACGCTGAACCTGGTCGACGCCTCGATCGTCTCGAACTGGCAGATCGGAACCGCGTCTCCGGCCTTTGCTTCGCGCGAACTCGTCTACATGCCGTTTCCCGGTGAAATGGTCAGCGAGCGCGAGAATATGACATTTACCTATGTCTCGTTGACCGAGCGGGACGATGTGGATCTCGTCACTCTTTTAAAAGCGCGTTTTCATTCAGAGGAAGGATAGCCCCATGATCAATCGAACCGTCGTCTCAGCCATGGTTCTGGTGTCGAGCGGAAAGGCCTTTGCGCATCCCGGCAGTCACGACCATCTTCCGGTGGGAAAGCTGGCCAGTCACGTCACTGCGTCTCCATTTCACACGGTCGTGTCTCTATTCGCGATTGCGGCTGTGACTGCCTTCGCAATCAGGGTGTTCCAGGCTCGGCGGAGCAAATAAAGGCGCCAGTGCCGAACAAATGGGCGCCTTCCGGAAACTGGCGGCTCCGAAATCCTGCAAGCTGTGCTGAATCGTATGGCGCCCTTCTTGCTTGGCTATATGTCGTCGGCTGAGGAGTGAGGCTTGGAATTCAGGTTCTTTGAGATCTATCGAAGCAGCGAATATCTGTTGCTGCTTGCAAAGGGGGCCGGCGTCAGCGCATCGCTTGCAATTGGCGGCGGTCTGGTTGGATTTCTGCTCGCGACGCTTCTTGCCGTCAGCCGCTACGCCGAGGCGCCAGTTCTTGGCCGGATATCTGCAGCCTATGTCGAGTTCATCCGCAACACGCCTCTGATCGTACAGCTGTTCTTCGTGGCCTTTGGATTGCCGTTGCTGCTCGGTTATAGCTGGCCGTTCTGGGCGCATGCGCTGCTTGCGCTTACGCTCAATTTTTCCGCCTATTTCGCCGAAATTCTGCGCGCCGGCTTCAGTTCAATCCCGTCGGGACAATTGGAGGCGGGCGCAGCTCTCGGTATTCGCAAGGCGACGATCTTTCGCAAAGTCGTCTTCCCCCAGGCCGTTGCCGCCATGTATCCGTCCCTGAACAGCCAGTTCATCTTTCTGTTCCTGACGACAGGTGTGATTGCGGAAATCGGCGTCACGGACCTGACCCATGCGGGCCTTTACATCGACAGCAGGACATTCCGCTCCTTTGAAATTTTTACCGCGCTGACTGTGATTTACATAGTCATGGCGCTGAGCTTCAAAGCCTTGCTGAACGCCATCTATCGCTCAGCCTTCAAGTGGCGGACGGTGCGATGAAAGACTTCTTCGTATCCATACTCGGCAAACCGTTCGGCATCGTCATTTTCCAACTGCTCGACGCCACGCAGTTCACGATCTATCTGTCTGCGATTGCCTTTTTCGGGGGCGGACTGATCGGGCTCGCCGTCATGTTGGTGCGGATTGCGCCGTCGAAGCGGGCCAAGGCGGCCGCCAGCGCCTATATCTGGCTGTTTCAGTCGATCCCGCTGCTTATGCTCCTCTTCCTGCTTGGACTGGGCGTGCCGAGGCTGCTAGGCGTCGACATCAACTCCTGGATCGCAGCCGGCGTCGCGCTGACGCTGTACGCAAGCGCCTATCTTTCCGATGTCTGGCGCGGAGCTGTGGAGGCCATCCCGGAAGGACAGTGGGAAGGGGGCAGGGCGCTCGGACTGCGTTTTCTGAAGATTGCGCGTCTCATCATCGTCCCGCAGGCCTTTCGGCTGTCGCTGGCGCCGACCGTCGGCTTCATGGTGCAGATCATCAAAGGCACGTCCCTGGCCTACATCATCGGCTTTCACGATCTCATGGCCGTCGGCCGTCGCTGGGCGAACGCGCCGGTGGCGGACACGGAACCCTTCGTCATCTATCCGCTGATGGCGCTCATCTATTTCTGCCTTTGTTTCCCGCTTTCGGCCTGGTCGCGTCATCTCGAACGCAAGCTCGGCGCCGTCAAGGCCAGGGACAAGCCGGCAGTCGCCTAAACGCAGAGTTTCATGTGAAGAGGAAAGGAAAAGACATGAGGAACACACTCAAGGCCGCAGCGGTCGGATTGCTTGCATCAATGATCATGCAGGTCGGCGTGGCTCACGCCGACCTCTCGGACATCCTGAGCGCCGGGACGATCAAGATCGCAGTGCCGGAAAATTTCCCGCCTTTCGGATCGCTGGGTGATGAAGGCGAGCATGTCGGATACGATGTCGATGTGTCCAATCTCATCGCCGAAGATCTCGGCGTCGAACTCGAACTGGTGCCGGTGACCTCCAAGCAGCGTATCCCGTTCCTTGAAACCGATCGCGTCGATCTTGTGATTTCTTCCATGGGCGCCAACCCGGAACGCGCCAAGTCGATCTGGTTTTCGAGCGCCTACGCTCCCTTCTTCTCGGGCGCGTTCGCCGCGTCGGACATGGCGATTGCCTCAATGGATGATCTGGCCGGCAAAAAGATTGGCGTAACCGGCGGCACGCTTGAAGACCTGGAACTGACCGAGAACGGTCCGGAAGGTATGGAGATTGTTCGCTTTGGCGACAATGCAGCGACGCTGTCGGCCTATCTTTCGAAGCAGGTTGACGTGCTCGTGACGGGCAACACCGTCGCCGCGCAACTTTCCGCTGACAATCCGGATCTTGATATCGAAACCAAATTCATCATCAAGGAATCGCCCGCGTTCATCGGCGTGAAGAAGGGGAACCTCGATCTTCTCCAGTGGGTCAATGTCTTCATTCTGCACAAGAAGCTTGGCGGCCAGCTGGACGAACTCTCGCAAAAGTGGCTGGGCCAGAAGCTTCCGCCGCTTCCCTCGCTGTAACCTGCAACACCTTCTCCTCACCGCTTTGCGGTGAGGCGGATGCCGGCGTCCATCGCAGACTCGTTTCTGGCAGGTGTTCCGCCAATCATTTTCAGAGCCGCCGCGCATCGGGCATCTTAAAACCCGACATGGTGCGACTTGATCTTTGCCGAGCCATGAAGGAAACTTCGTCGCGCGGCGGGATCGATATTCATTTCTTTCAACGCTTTTTATCCTGGTTCATAAGGGGATTTTCGTGCTCCGCAGAATTGACTGGGAAGCGCCGACCGACCTTCTGGAAAAAATCATTGAATATGAGGCTGTCCATGCGATCGACGGTTGGGATGATCTTCGAAGGCGAATTGAGCCGGAAGACCGGCTATGCTTTGGATTCTTCCATCCCGAGACGCCTGACGAACCATTGATTTTCGTGGAAATCGCCCTGTGCAAAGGGATACCCGCTTCGGTTCAGGACATCCTCGCCAAAGAAAGGCGGATCCTTGCGGAATCGGAGGCAGACACCGCGGTCTTCTATTCCATTTCCAATTCTCGGCAGGGGCTCGGTGGAATGTCATTCGGCAATTTGCTGATCAAGCAGGTCGTCGAGAGCCTTTCCCATGACCTTCCGCATTTGAATACCTATGTGACGCTGTCGCCGCTTCCGGGTTTCCGCGCCTGGCTGGAAAAGCAGGCAAGCGCGGAACCAGTTTTGCGCATTTCAGAAATCCTTGCAGCAGCGGACGCGGCGGAAGGCAAAGAGGGCGCAGAGCCTCTTGAACCGATGTCGAACAGCCTGCGCTGCCTCGCCGCACGGTATCTCGTGGAAGAGAAACGCGCCAATGGCCTCCCGTTCGACCCCGTCGCGCGCTTTCATCTTGGAAATGGCGCGCTCGTTCATGACATTCTGCCCATGGCCGATACTTCGGCCAACGGCATCCGCCAATCCTGTGGCGTCATGGCCAACTACCTCTACGATCTCGAACTGCTTGAAACCAATCACAAGGCCTTTGAAGAGAACGGCGCGATTGCCCGCTCGAACACGATCGAAGAGATTCTGAAAGCTGAATTGCCGGATCGCAAAACCCGAAAAGCGGCAAACGCCTAGTCTTTCAAAATTCAATTCTCCTCCAGCCTGAAAGGGCAGCGATCCTCGATCAAGGCACAGTTAATTTGTATCGATTGGC
Source organism: Rhizobiaceae bacterium MnEN-MB40S (assembly GCA_024343425.1). Classification (GTDB taxonomy): domain Bacteria; phylum Pseudomonadota; class Alphaproteobacteria; order Rhizobiales; family Rhizobiaceae; genus Flavimaribacter. The sequence continues at coordinate 89,132 of BRLC01000002.1, read as the reverse complement.
GTGGTGAAGTATTCTTGGTGCGTAACACTCGTTGTGTTCAGACACCTGCGTCTATCGCAGAGGAGGGGAGACGAATGAGTGAGTTGCTTTGCCTTCAGATCGCTATGGCCCTCTGGCTGGCCCATGTTCTTGTGCAGGTTCTTGTCGCACGCTCGGAGTTCGGAGACGACTATCTGTTTTCGTCACGCGACGAACAGAGGCAGCCGAAGGGAACAGTGTGCGGGCGCGCCAGCCGGGCTCTCGAGAACTATGTCCAGAACCTTGTTCCCTTTGTAGCGCTCGACCTGGCGTTGATTGCGGTTGGCAATGTCGGCGGCATGGGCGCTACGATCTGGATCATCGCGCGGATACTCTACTTTCCAGCCTATCTGGCCGGCGTAAAATTCCTGCGCACCGGTCTGTGGCTGATTTCGATCATCGGCCTGATCATGATGTTCGTGCAACTGATGCAGGCCGGCGCAGACGCCGGCCTTGCAGTCTAAAGCGCGCTTTCCATGACGGCGGTGAGACGTCGGCTGAATTCGACCGGATCGGCCGGCGCTTCGCCATCGGCGATACGCGCCTGATCGAGAAGGAGGTGCGCGGCGTCCTTGAGCAGGGAATCGTTTTCCGCATCGGCCTGTCCTGCCCGGGTCGCAAGCTTTTTCACCATAGCGTGGCCCGGGTTTATCTCCAGAATGCGCGGCATGCCGCCGCCCTGCAACCGGCCGTGACGTTTCAGCAGACGCTCCAGATTGACGTCCATGTCGCCTTCGTCGGCGATCAGGCATACGGGGCTTTCGGTCAGCCGTTTGGATGAACGGACGTCCTTCACTTCGGCGCCAAGTTCCTGTTTGATCGCGGCAATCAGGCTGTCGAGCGACGTCGTGTCGTCGTCTTTCTCTTTTTCGTCCGAGGACTCTTCGCCCTTGATGGCGTCAAGATCCGCAGCGCCTCTCGTGATCGACTTGAATGGCTTGCCTTCATACTCCGTGACATGCTGCATCCAGAATTCGTCAACCGGATCGGAGAGCAACAGAACCTCGATGCCCTTGGCCTTGAAGCCTTCGAGATGCGGCGAGTGGGCGATTTTGGCAGCGTCTTCGCCGGCGATATAGTAGATCGCCTCCTGGCCATCCTTCATACGGCCCACATAGTCTGCGAGGCTGACCTGCCCGCTTCCTTGTGTGGAGGTGAACCGGCAGATTTCGAGTATCCGGTCGCGCAGGGTTGCGTCCTCGATCAGGCCTTCCTTCACGACGGCTCCGAAATTGCTCCAGAATGTCTCGTACTCCTCCGGTTTCTTCTCGGCCTTCTTCTTGATCTCGGTGAGGACCTTCTTTGTCAGGCCAGTCCGGATCTTCGCCAGTTTCGGATCGGTCTGCAGCATCTCGCGGGAGATGTTCAGGGTGAGATCCTCTGAATCCACGACGCCGCGCAGAAAGCGCAGCCATGTCGGCAAGAGGCCGCTTGTATCCTCGGTGATGAAGACGCGGTTTACATAGAGCTTTACGTGACCTTTGCGTTCAGGCTCAAACAGATCGAATGGCTGGGTCGAGGGGATATAGAGCAGGTTGATGTAGCTCACCACGCCTTCCACGCGATTGTGGATCGTCATCCACGGATCATCGAAGGCGTGGGCGATGTGATGATAGAATTCCTTGTGTTGTTCTTCGGTGATTTCCTTCGGCTGCCTGGTCCAGATCGCCGATGCTTCGTTGAGGGTCTCGTCGCCGAGTTTGACCGGAAAGCCGATGTGATCGGAATAGGTCTTGATGATGTGGCGGATGCGCGGCTCCTCGAGGAATTCCTTGGCGTCCTTCTTGATGTGGAGCGTCACGGTCGTGCCGCGCTCGTCCCGTTCTGCAGGCTCAATAGAAAATTCGCCCTTGCCGTCGGAAGACCAGAGCCAGGCTTCTGCCTCGCCCGCCTTTCTCGTGACGACATCCACCCGGTCGGAAACCATGAAGGCGGAGTAGAAGCCGACGCCGAACTGGCCGATGAGGCTGAGATCGCTTTTGCCGTTCTTCTTGTCGCCCTTATCCAGCGTTTCGAGATAGGCGGCTGTGCCGGAGCGAGCGATCGTGCCCAGCGTTTCCAGCAGGTCGTCATGGTTCATGCCGACGCCGTTGTCACGTATCGTGATGGTCTTGGCTTTCGCATCGAGACTGATTTCGATGCGGAATTGCTGATCGCCCTCGACGAGAGAGGGTGATGTGATCGCCAGATAGCGCAGCCTGTCGCAGGCGTCCGAAGCGTTGGAGACCAGTTCGCGCAGAAAGATCTCGCGATTGGAGTAGAGCGAGCCCGCAACGATATCGAGAAGCCGCCCGACTTCGGTCTGGAATGAGTATGTTTCCTTTGCAGCCGTTTCGCTCATGGTGGGACAAATCCTCCAGCTCTTGTAACGATTATGGTTGAATTGCCGCTGATATAGGCGGACAGGCGCCGGGTCACAAGACCGAAGCGGCTGCAGGGCGTTAGCCCGGCGGCTAGAGAGCGTGGACCTTTGGCTTGACCCTGCGCTGGGCAGCGACAAGCTTGTCAAAGAGGGCGTCGAGTTCTTCCGAAGGCTGCAGGCCTGAAGGGCCGCCCTTGTCCAGCCAGTGCTCGAACGGACCTCTGAGCAGCTTGGCGAGGTCCGATTCACAGGTGAAATCGCCGGCGACGGACTTCACCTTGGCATTGTCGAACATCACGGAATAGGCCTTGTCGCCCAGAAGGGGCCCGCGCCATTCTTCCCGGAACCGGACCAGAGTGTCGGTCGGAACATGGACCAGATCGACCTCGACGCCAAGCAGGCTTCCGATTGTCGTGTAGATCATATCCCACGGCCAGGCGTGGTCGGAGGTGATATGGAAATCACGATTGATCGCAGCAGATTTGCCAAAGAGGCCGACGAACGGAACGGCGAAGTCCTCGCTGCGGGTAAGCGTCCATAACGCTGCGCCGTCACCGGGCACAATGATCGGCTTGTTGGCGAGCATGCGATGAAGAGCTGTGTCGCCCTCCGACATGGCGGTCGGAAATCGCGTCCTGATCGTATGACTCGGGCGAACGATCGTGAAAGGAAGGGCCTTTTCCGCCTGCAACAACTGTTCGCAGGCCGCCTTTCGGCGGCTGTACTCCCAATAGGGATTGACCAGCGGCGTCGTCTCGACAATCGGGACGCGGCTGACCGGTTTTGCGTAGGCCGAGGCGGTGGATATGAAAACATATTGACCGACTTTGTTCCTGAACGCGTCGATATCGCGCTGAAGCTGTTCGGGATGGAAGACCAGGAACTGGCAGACGATATCAAAGCCCTGCTCGACGGCCGCGCGATAGACCGCGTCGTCGGTAAAGTCACAGTCTATGTGCTTGACGCGAAGAGGCAGTCGTTCACCGGATCGCCCGCGATTGAGGACAGTCACGTCGAAGCCCTTCCGGACCGCTTCATGAACGCATGACCACGAAATTTCACCGGTTCCGCCGACAAACAATACGCTCAAACTCACCACGCACTACTCCAACTTCGGCGAAGACGCCGACAGTGTCGCCGAACTGTCATAATGGAAAAAACTATGACCATATTGCGGAGAAAAGGTCATTTCGCGCAATCAAAATGCGGGGAGAATTCAGGCGTCGGTTTCTGACGATCTGCCGTTGCGGGTCATGACGAACGCCGAAATCGCGATGCCTATGGCGACCAGTCCTATCAGGATGGTGGCGAGCGCGTTGACGTCGGGACTGACGCCCAAGCGAACCTTGGAGAAGATCAGCATCGGCAAGGTGGTCGATCCTGGACCTGCGACGAAGCTCGCGATGACGAGATCGTCCAGCGACAGCGTGAAGGCGAGAAGCCAGCCCGAAACAAGAGCCGGCGCGATGCTTGGCAGGGTCACGTCGAAAAAGATGCGCAAGGGCTTGGCGCCGAGGTCGGCGGCGGCTTCCTCCACCGAGCGGTCGACATTGATCAGCCGCGTTTCGACGACGACGGCGACGTAGGCCATGCAGAAAGTCGTGTGGGCAATGATGATCGTGAGCAATCCTCGACCCGCCGGCCACCCGAACAGCGCTTCCATCGTCACGAAAAGCAGCAGCAGGGAGATGCCGGTGATCACGTCCGGCATGACCAGCGGGGCGGTCGTCATGCCGCTGAAAAGTTCGCGAAACCGGAAGCGGCCGTAACGCACGAGCGCCAGCGAAGCCATCGTGCCCAGCACGAGGGAAATGGTCGCGCTCGCCACAGCCACTTTCAGGCTGATCCACGCGGCGCCGAGGATTTGCGGGTCACGCAAAAGTTCGCCGTACCATTTCGTCGAAAACCCGCTCCACACGGTGACGAGGCGGGACTCGTTGAAACTGTAGACGACGAGCGACAGGATCGGCGCATAGAGAAAGATGAAGCCGATGAGCGCCATGATCGACAGAAGGGGGATGCGTTTCATCCTCCCTCCTTATCCGCGCGCCCGGCGGAAGCGCACGAGCGGCAGGACTATGATCGCCAGCAGCACCATGGCCACCGCGGACGCCACCGGCCAGTCGCGGTTGTTGAAGAATTCCGTCCAGAGAATCTTGCCGATCATCAACGTGTCGGGCCCGCCAAGCAGCGCGGGAATGACGAATTCGCCGATCGCCGGAATGAAGACGAGCATGGAGCCGGCGATAATGCCTGGCAGCGACATTGGCAGGATCACCGTGAGGAATGTGGTTGCGGGCTTCGCGCCGAGATCTGCGGCGGCTTCAAGCAGCGCCGGATCGAGTCGCGACAGATTGGCGTAGAGCGGCAGGATCATGAACGGCAGGTATGTGTAGACGATGCCGATATAGACCGCGAAATTGGTCTGCAGCATCACCAGCGGCTCGTCGATGATGCCCAGTGCAAGAAGCGTATTGTTGATCACGCCCGTGCTTCTGAGGATCCCGATCCACGCATAGACGCGCAGCAGAAACGAGGTCCAGAAAGGCAGGATGACGAGCATCAGAAGGATATTGCGTCGCCTGGACGGAGAGCGGGCGATAAACCATGCCATCGGATAGCCGATGAGCAGAGCGAATATGGTCGAGACCGCGGCAATTTGAACCGACGATATCAGCGAGAGCAGATAGAGCGGATCTTCCAGGAGGAACTGGTAGTTGCCCAGATTGAGCGTGATCAGCAACCGGCCGTCTTCCCAGGAGGTCAGCGGCAGGTAGGGCGGGCGGGCCATCGCGGCTTCGGAAAACGAAATCTTGAAGACGACGAGGAACGGGGCGAGAAAGAAGATCAGCAGCCAGACCATCGGAACCGCGATCACCAGAAGGCGGCGGTGCTTCATGAAAAAACTGCCGACCGCCGTTGTCATGACGTCAGCACCACGCCGGACGCGGCGTCCCAGGAAACGAAGACGGGATCGTCCCATGTGATCGGCTCCTCCGCCGAGCGTTCCTGGTTGGTGCGCGTCAGGTCGATCTGCTTTCCGGTTTTCAGCCGTACACGGAAGATCGAAAGATTGCCGCGATACGCGATTTCCTCGACGACGCCCTCGACGACGTTGTCAGCGTTCTCTGGCCGATGTCGACTGATCTCGGGCTTTTCCGGCCGGAGCGCAAACCACAGACGCTGGTTTGGCGAGCAACTCACGCCGTGGGAGACATTGATCGTCATGTCCGCGTCCTCACATCGGATGAGCGTCCTGTCCGGATCGGTCTCGGAGACGACGCCCTCGAACATGTTCACCGAGCCGATGAAATCCGCCACGAAGCGATTGAGCGGATACTCGTAGATCTCGCGCGGTTCCGCGATCTGCTCGATGACGCCGTTGCGCATGACGCCAATGCGCGTCGCGAGCGTCATCGCCTCTTCCTGATCGTGCGTGACGACGACGAAGGTGACGCCGAGCTTTTCCTGGATATTGACCAGTTCGAACTGGGTTTCTTCACGAAGCTTCTTGTCGAGCGCGGCGAGAGGTTCGTCGAGCAGCAGAAGTTTCGGCCGCTTGATCAGGGAGCGCGCGAGCGCGACGCGCTGGCGCTGCCCGCCTGACAACTGGTCAGGCTTGCGTCGCTCCATGCCGGAAAGCTGGACCAGCTTGATCATGTCGGCGACGCGATCTGTGACCTCGGAGCGAGGCAACCCATCGCGATACAGGCCATAGGCGATGTTTCGCTCGACATTCATGTGAGGAAACAGCGCATAGGACTGGAACATGATGTTGGTCGGCCGGTCCCATGGCGAGATGCCGGCCATATCCTGCCCGTCTATCTCTATCCGGCCGGAGGAAACAGTTTCCAATCCGGCCAGCATCCTCAGCAAGGTTGTCTTGCCACAGCCCGAACTGCCGAGGAGGCAGAACAATTCGCCCTTGTATATGTCGAGCGAAACGTTGTTGACCGCGACGACGGGGCCATAGCTTCGCGAAACATCGACGATACGGACGAACGGTTCCGAACCGTTGCGCCAGGGCATATCCGAAGGCGACTGGCGCTCATTCATGCCTGGCATCCTCCGGCGGCGACAGGGCGGGCTTCACTGACCGGTCTTGACCGATGTCCACAAACGATTGACCAGACGATCGGCCGACGGCGGCTGCGGCTTGTCGGCGAAGAGATTGTCGAGCACTTCCTGGGGAGGGAAAATTCCCGGATCGGAGGTGATCTCCTCGTCGATCAGCGGCATGGCCGCCTTGTTGGCGCTGGCGTACCAGACATAGTTGGTGATGTCGGCCGTGATCTGCGGATCCATGATGAAGTTGATGAAGGCGTGCGCTTCTTCCGGGTGGGGAGCGTCGGCCGGGATGGCGAGGACGTCGAACCACTGAAGCGCGCCTTCCTTCGGAATGACATAGGCGATGCTGACGCCGTTGTCGGCTTCGTCCGCCCGGTCGCGTGACTGGAACAGGTCGCCGGACCAGCCCATGGCAAGGCAGATGTCGCCATTGGCGAGGTCGTTGATATATTGTGACGAGTGGAAGTAACGGATGTAGGGGCGAACCGATTTCATCAGTTCGGCCGCTTCCTCCAGTTCCTCCTTGTCGAAAGAGTTCGGATCGTGACCGAGATAGTTGAGGGCGGCGGGAAACAGCTCCGTCGGCGCATCGAGCACGGCGACGCCGCAGTCCTGCAGTTTCGAGACGATTTCCGGATCAAACAGAATGGCCCAGGAGTCGACGACGTAATCGTCGCCGAGCCTTTCGGCGATCATGTCCTCATTGTAGCCGAGGCCGGTCGTGCCCCACATGTAGATCACGGAATGCGCGTTGTCGGCGTCGTATTCCGCGGCCTGCTTCATGAGGCCGGCGTCCATGTTGGCGAGATTGGGAAGCTTTGACTTGTCGAGCGGCTGGTAGACGTCGGCCTGCAACTGCCGCTGCAGGAAATCGCCGGTCGGAACGACGATGTCATATCCCGTATTGCCTGAAAGAAGCTTGGATTCCAGCACCTCGTTGCTGTCATAGACGTCGTAGACGACCTTGATGCCCGTCGCTTCCGTGAACTTGTCCAGCGTGTCTTCGGCAATGTAGTCGGACCAGTTGTAGACGTTGACGACACGGTCCTGAGCGTTGGCGCCTGAGGCCAGAATCGCAAAAGCGACACCGGCGCTGAGAAGTACTTTCTTCGAGATCATGAAAACCACCCGTGTTCCCTTGTTATGAGTGTGTTGGTTCAATGAATAAGCACAAAAACGCGGGCGTGCAATGACAGGAATCCGTCAGCAAATGTTTCGTCGTCGTCAGCGGGGCGGCTGTTCATCCGGCGTTCAGATTCAAACTGCAATCTGAACGCCGGAGAGGGCCGGCCAAACCCGCAAATGTCGGCCGGCTGGGGGAAGACCGGGCGTTTGCACAGGGCGCCCGGTTTTTCATTACCGATTCAAACTGCCAACGAGATGGCTTTCTCATCGTTGCGGAGAGAGAACCCCGGCTGTTCGTCTCTCTGGGCCTTTCGGATGCTTATGTCGACGTTTCGATCCAACTTGACCATGAAGTCCAGCAATCTCTCGAGTGAAAATCCACGAAGCTTTCCGTTTTTCAAGGCCGATATTTTCGGTTGTGGAATCCCCAAAAGGTTTGCTGCCTGATGCTGAGTGAGATCCCGTTCCCGGAAAATTGCGTTGATCTGGCCGACAATAGCCGCCTTGAGTTTCAATTCAGGCGCATCATGAAGTCCCAGGTCGGCAAAGACGTTGCCGCTTCCGGATTCAAAGAGGATTTTTTCTTCAGCCTTTTTCATTATGCATACTCGGCTTGATTGCCTAAGACGGCTGCGACAAGAGCGATACCTTACTTATATATGCCTGATTGCGCCTACCGTTTCAAATGCCGCGTCAGCCTGCGTTCCAGCCAATTCCAGACATTGCGAAGTACTTCGACGATCAACAGATAGAAAATCGCAGCCCAGATGTAGGTCTGGAAATCGAAGGTGCGGGAATAGGCGCGTCTTGTTTCGCCTGTCAGGTCGAGAACGGTGATGATGGCGACGACAGCCGATCCCTTGATCATCAGGATGATCTCGTTGCCATAGGGCCTCAACGCCACGATCATGGCCTGGGGCAACACGATCTTTCGGTAGATCTGCACTCGGTTAAGCCCCAGCGCCTGTCCGCCTTCGATTTGTCCTCTCGGCACGCTCTGGATGGCGCCTCTCAGAATTTCGGCCTGATAGGCGGCCGTGTTCAGCGTGAAGGCAAGTATCGCGCAGTTCCAGGGTTCGCGAAAGAACCCCCAGAGACCAACGGCTTCGAGTTGGTGACGAAACTCACCGAGACCATAGTAGAACAGGAAGAGCTGCGCGATCAGCGGCGTGCCGCGGAAGAAGTAAACGTAGCCGTAGGCGACGCCGGAAGACAATGGATTGCGGCTCATTCTTCCAGCGACGACGGGTATCGAGACAAGCGCGCCGAGAACGATCGAGACGCTGACGAGCGTCAATGTCACGCCGAGACCGGACAGATATTTCGGGCCGTATCGAGCGACCTTGGCGGGATCCCAGGCGCTGAAGAGGAAGTAGATCAGGCCAACGCCGACGATCAACCAGAACGCCATGGCGATGGTCCCGGTTGTCTTGGCGGCGGACCAGCCCGGCGCGATTGCCGGCGGCGGACTGCGGGGCGGGATCATCTGCTCGGCGAAGCTCATGCCCGAACCTCCGATCGCCTGACACGCCGCTCGACAGCGCTGATGACTATCGAGGAGAATATTGCGAGCAGCAGGTAGAGCAGGCAGGCGATGCCGAAAAAGAGAAAGGCCTCCTTGCTGACGCGGGCGGCGATTCCCGCCTGGCGAAGGATGTCCGGCAGGCCGATCACCGACACGAGTGCGGTGTCCTTGAGCAGGATCATCCACAGATTTCCAAGGCCGGGCAGGGCGATGCGCACCAGTTGCGGCAGAATGACCTTCGTCATCGTGCGAACCCTGCCGAGCCCAAGCGCATACGCGCCCTCATATTGCCCGACCGGAATGGCCTTGAAGGCGGACAACAGGACTTCGCTGGAAAAAGCCGAGAAGACGACCCCCAGCGCCATCATTCCGGCGAGAAACGAATTGATCTCGATGCCGCCCTCGACGCCGAAAAACAACAAGGTTTGTCTGAAGCCGATCTGCAGGCCGAAATAGACGAGAAACAGCGTGAGGAGTTCCGGCAATCCACGGAAGATGGTCGTATAGATTTCAGCGGCAAGCCGCAGTTGCTTCACCTCGCTTTGCTTGGCGAGGGCGAGAAGAAATCCGATGAACAAGCCGAAAGGAAGGGTGGCGAGCGCCAGACCGCCGGTGACCAGAAAACCGTACATGATCTGGTCCATCCAGCCATTCGGCCCGAAACTCAGAAGGGTCAAGGTCCGATCCATGACGTCAGACCGGATAAGGCGTTGGTTGGATGATCATGCAGAACCTGTGCTGCAGGATGAAACATCCTGCAGCAATTGGCGCTAGAGGCACGGCTTAGTCGCCATACACATCAAATTCGAAGTACTTGTCGTTGATTTCCTTGTATTTTCCGTTTGCGCGAATTGCGGCGATCGCCTGCGTGAAGGCGTCGCGCAGTTCTTCTTCGCCCTTTCGGACGGCAATGCCCGCGCCGGGACCGTTGATCACGATGTCGGTCGGAAGCGTGCTCAGGATCATGCAGCAGGCTCCGTCGTCAGAAGCCAGCCAGTCGCTGAGGACGACGACGTCGTCAATGGCGGCGTCGATGCGGCCGCTTGCGAGGTCCAGCTTGTATTCGTCAGGCGTCGGGTAGAGCCGCAGATCCGTGGACGGAAACTTTTCTTCCGCGTAGTTGGAGTGGGTGGTCGAGCTCTGCGCGCCGAGCACCTTTCCGTCGAGGCCTGCGTCCGTTGCATCCGTGATGTCGGAATCCTTGGGCACGGCGATCGCCGGCGGCGTGTTGTAGTACTTCTCGCTGAAATCGACCTGCTCGAGACGCTCGTCCGTGATCGACATGGAGGCGATGATGGCGTCGAACTTGCCGGCGATCAGCGACGGGATCATGCCGTCCCAGTCGTTGGTGACGAATTCGCATTCGGCCTTCATCTCCTCGCAGAGCGCGATGGCGATGTCGATGTCGAAGCCTTCGAGCTTGCCGTCGGAGGTCAGGTTGTTGAACGGAGGGTAGGCGCCTTCCGTCCCGATCTTGATTTTCTTCATTTGCGCCTGAGCGGCGCCCATGCCGACGGCGACCACCAGAGCAGCTGCCCCGAATGTGAGATATTTGGAGAAACCCATGTGTCTGTTCCCTTTGATTATGCAGTTTGTCTTTGGCGTCGAAACGCGATTGGAGACGGCGTGCTCCGTCCTGCTCAAGATATTCCCATTGTTTTTTGCGAAAAAGCAATATCGAATTTTTGCTGTCCGGAAGCTCCGAGCGCAACAAGGGGGAGGACGCCATGCTCACGCTTCTCGGCCGGCGCAGTTCTTTCAACGTCCAAAAAGTCGCGTGGTTGCTCGCGGAACTTGACCTGCCGCATCGTCATATCGAACTCGGCGGCGCGTTTGGCGGGCTGGATACGCCGGAGTTCCGATTGATGAACCCGCACGGGAAGGTTCCCGTTCTCAAGGACGGCGATACGGTTTTGTGGGAATCCCACGCCATACTCAGATATCTGGCGTCGCGCAGCGCCAACAGCGCGCTCTGGCCTGACGACATAGCTGACCGCGCGCATGTCGACGCCTGGATGGACTGGTCGCAGACCACGCTTCAGGTGGATTTTCTCACGGGCGTTTTCTGGGGCTATTATCGTACGCCGGAAGCCCGGCGCGATACGCGGTCGGTCGAGCGGAGCGTCGCGCGCTGCGCCGACCATTTCAGACTGCTGGACACCGTGATCGCCGACAAGCCATGGCTTTTCGGAGAGGCGATGACGCTCGCCGACATTACGATCGGCACGCATCTCTATCGCTATTTCGAGATCGATATCGATCGGCCGAATGTCCCCAATATCGTGCGTTGGTATGAGCGGTTGAAACAACGTCCGGCTTATCGCGACGCCGTCATGGTTCCGTTCGACGAGTTGTTCGGGCGGCTGGAGTATTGATGGATGGATTTGACGCATTTGGTCATAGAGGAGAGGTTATGGTGAAAGAAAATAATTCAAGGTATTGAATTATTTAATGAAAATACGTATTTTGTTTTTTCGTGTGATTTGGCTTTGTTTCGGGATTCTGTGTTTTCAGGCTTGTCATCTCTGGCCACGCGGACGCGTGGCCGCTGGATCGCGGGTCAAGCCCGCGATGAGGGTGGATGGGGTAATGGCAGTATTTTAGTCTGGCTTTGTTTTGGGAGTTTGGCCTTTCGCCGGCGTTGGCTTTGTTTCGGGAATTTGCGTTTTCGGGTTTTGGACACCTAGTCGGGCGAACTCCGCCGCACCTCTTGTAGCACAAATGGCCCCGGAATGCAGCAGGAAAGTTCGCGTTTCGTTCTAGTGTCCTTGACATCATGAAATAATCCCACGCCACGCAGTGGCGCCGCCCGATGGGTCGCGGATCTTCGTCCGCGATGAGGGTGGGAGGTGAGTTTGCTTCTCACTCTGGCTTTGTTTCGGGAACCGCAGGTTGCCTCCGGTCGAGACATAGGATCTGCGGTGCGATCAAAGAGCGGACTGCTTCAGAAGCTCTGACCGGCTGCTTCCAGCATGTCGTACACATGTTTGGGGCCGACCGGTCTTATGCCGCCGGGGTTCAGCGCCTTGATGGAATAATAGCCTCGGGTGATGTGATCCATGTTCACCGTTTCGGCGACGCCGGGAATGTTGAGGATGCGCGCCATATAGGCTGAGAGACGCGGGTAGTTCTTGATCTGTTTTCGGTTGGTCTTGAAGACGCCGTGATAGGCTGCGTCGAAGCGGATCAGGGTGACGAAGGCGCGGATGTCGGTCTCAGTGAAACGATCGCCGAAGAGAAAACCGCCGGTCAGGCGGTCTTCCAGTTCTTCCAGGACCGTAAAGACGCCGTCCACTGCTTCGTCGTAGGCCTCCTGCGAGGAGGCGAAGCCGGACTTGTAGACGCCGTTGTTCAGCAAGTCGTAAATGCGCGGATTGAGCGCGTCGATTTGCGTGGCGAGGTCTTCCGGATAGAGGCGCAGCTCCGAGGGCGCGAGATGATCGAACGCGGTGTCGAACATGCGCAGAATGTCGGCGCTCTCGTTGTTGACCATGACGTTCTGTTTCATGTCCCAGAGCACCGGCACGGTCGCCCGGCCAGTGAAGCAGGGGTCGGCGCGGGTATAGAGCTCGTGGATGTGACGCGCGCCGAAGAGGGGGTCTTCGTCTGCGCCCGGATAGCCGCCGAATTGCCAGCCCTGCGGTGTCAGCGACGGGTTCACCACTGTCACCTCGATCAAGGCGTCGAGGCCTTTCAGCTTCCGTGCGATCAGCGCGCGCGAGGCCCAGGGGCAGATCAGCGCGACATAAAGCCGATAGCGTCCGGCCTCGGCCGCAAAGCCGCCCGCGCCGGTCGGGCCCGGGGTTCCATCCGGTGTGATCCAGTTCCGGAACGACGAGACCTGGCGGACGAACCGGCCCTTTTCGTCGGATTTCTGGACCGGTTGCCAGTTTTCTATCCATTTGCCTTCGACGAGCATTGGGGGGTCTCCTCAGGCTGCGTGGAACACGAAGGACCGCATGGAAACCGACCCGAGGTCGATCGTGTCGGTCATGAAGGTCAGGTCGTCGCGGCCATCCGAAGCGCCGGCGACGGTCAGGGCCGGCAGGTAGTGGTCGACCGAGGGATGCGCCATGGGCAGGAGTGATCCCAGATGCTGGCGATCCGCCAAGGAGGCGATATCGCGATTGGCGAGATGGTTCGCGAACAGGCTGTCGAACTCCAGGGCAAAGTCTTGCGGCGCGCCGCCGGGGCGCATGGCGCGCAAATTGTGCACGATGTTGCCTGATCCGAGGATCAGCACGCCGCGATCTCGCAACTCCGATAGAGCGCGTCCGACGCGAAGCTGATGATCGAGGCCGCTCGTCATGTCGATCGAGATCTGGAACACCGGCACGTCCGCGCCGGGATAGAGAAACTTCAACACGGTCCAGGCGCCGTGATCCAGGCCCCATGTCTCGTCTTCCTGCGCGTGATGGCTCGACAGCAGCGAAACGACTTCGCGGGCGAGATCGGGCGCTCCCTGCGCCGGGTAATTCTGGCGGTAGAGTTCTTCCGGAAACCCATAGAAGTCGTGGATTGTTCGCGGCATCTGAGACACATCGACCAGCGTCGTGCCGCTGGTCATCCAGTGGGCGGAGACAACAAGGATGGCCTTCGGCCGGGGAAGCGTCCTGCCCAGTTCGGACCAGGCGCGGCTGAAGGCAGTGTCCTCGATGGCGTTCATCGGACTGCCATGGCCAAGGAAGACCAGCGGCATCCTCTCGGATGGCGACAAGCGGTCGCGCAGGTTCTGCAATTGATTGGCGATGCTCATGACGCTACTCCCTGGTCAGGCAGGCAGGGCCGCCGGTAGGGCGGCCCGTTCGTTCAGGCGAATTTGCCGAGGCTCTTTTCGACAACCGGCAAGCGCAGGGCGAAGGCTCCGGCGCCAAGCAGGCCGATCGCAACCTGAGCGGCTGCCCAGAAAATCGGATATTCCCATCCGCCGCCCTGAGCGGAGAAGCTCCAGCCATTGCCGGCATGGGCCCAGGCTGCGCCAAGCAGTACCAAAACCAGAGGCACGGAGACAAGACGTGTAGCCACGCCGAGGATCAGGGCCAGGCCGCCGCCGACTTCGGCGAGGATGGTCAGGTAGGCGATAATCGCCGGCAGGCCGAGGCTTTCGAAGAAACCGACGGTTCCGGGAATGGTGAAAACGAAGACCTTGGTGAGGCCGTGGGCGAGAAACAGGATGCCGCTGGTGACGCGCAGGATGAATGCTGCGTAGTCGGCATTGGTAGGGGAGTTCATGTCCGGTGTCCTTTCGGGATGGCGTGGGTTTTGGTCCAGCGTGAAATTAGGTCTTGCAATCTTTCAACAAAATAGAGATTTTATTCAATGACTATCTCCAATACGTTCTCAATTGGAATGGCATGGACACCACCGACGTACTCAGGGCCTTCGTGGCGACAGCGCAGACAGGCTCCTTTACGGCAGCCGCCGATCAGCTTGGCGTATCCAATCGGCTGACTTCGAAATACGTCGCCGAACTGGAGGCGCGGCTGGGCGTGCGGCTTTTACAGAGAACCACCCGTCGGGTGGGCCTCACGCCCGCGGGCGAGGAACTGTTGGCGCGGGCGCCGGCCGTGCTTGACGATCTCGACGATCTGCTTGCCGGTGTCGCAGACAGTTCGCGCGGGTTCTCCGGCGTCATCCGCATATCCGCTCCGGTCACATTCGGTGAAATTTATGTCAGCGGGATGCTCGCGCGTTTTGGCGAGAAGAATCCCGCTCTGAGCTTCGATCTGCGGCTGAACGACCGCTATGCGGATCTCGCGAGCGAAGGGATCGACCTGGCCATTCGCATCGGACGGTCGGAGATGCTGTCGCTGAAGGCGCGCAAACTCGGGGAATTTCATTCGATGCTGGTGGCGAGCCCCGCCTATGTCGCCTCGCACGGCGCGCCGACGACACCGGATGACCTGCAGGCGCATGCGTGCATTCTGGACAGCAATCGCCGCTCGCCCCGTCGCTGGACGTTTCACCGGGACGATATCGAGCACACCGTCAACGTTGAAGGCCAGTTCCAGGTGAATTCGGCGCGCGTTGCCGTCGATCTTGCGATCGACGGGCTTGGGATCGCCTATGCGCCCCGGTTCGCGCTCTACGACGCCCTGGCGACGGGAAGCCTTGTGCCGTTGCTTGCCGAGTATACGGGCACGAGGGGCCCGGTCAGCGCGGTCTATCTGGAGGGCCGCACGCTGCCGCGCAAGATCCGCGCGCTGATCGACTTCGCCGTGGAGGACATCCGCTCGGCGGACATTCTTTAGGATAATTTGTCAAAGGTCAGCAAACACGGGTCCTGTCGCAGACAATCCATTTGGCTCTTACAGAATTTCTCCGACATCGATGCGATTGCCGTCATGATCGGCGAACACGAAGGCCTTGAGACCGTAGTCCTTGTCCTCCAGTTTCCGGATGATGCGAAAACCATGCTCCTGGCATCGACGACAGGTCTCCGCAGCGTCGGAAACCATCATGTGCGCAATATTGAAAGGAGGCGCGCGATGCGTCTTTTGCAACGTCAGATGAATTTCGGCGTCGTCTTTCTTCAGAATCACGAAGCCTACTGGATTGCCGTTTTCAAACGCCTTTTCGAAGCCGAAAACGTCGCGATAGGAATCGCAGGATTTCCGAATATCGCTGACGGGAAGCGTAACGGCGACGCGTCCGAGTTTGAGAGTGGTTGAGGAAGACATGACATGCCCGTTCCGCTGGAGGTGAGGCGCGCGCAGCACGGGCGTTGCCGAAATCTGCATTTGCCTGTCACTGGTCAGGGCGGTGCCTGCGCCCGACGTTAGCGAACCCGGCCGAGGGTATCAACCGGGTTCGTCGTCGTTTCACGGACGCGCGAACGAAAATACGTGATCGGGAATTGCAACGCCTTTCAGGTTGCGCGGATCCGCCTCCGGAAGCTTCATGGCATGGACGAGCGGCAAGACGCCCGCCCAAATCGGGAGTTCATAGTCTTCCTCGTCATCGATGGGGCCTCCGGTTCTCACCTTCGCGGAAGCCTCTTCGATCGGCATGCCGAGGATCATGGTCGCCTTCAGTTCCTGGTCTGTCATGGGACGAAGCATGTCCCAGCGTCCCGGGAAAAGCTGCTCCAAAAAAGTGCGGAGCTTTTCCTTCTTTTCATCGATGTCGGTGACCTTGGTTCCATGACCGTAGATCATGACGGAGCGATAGTTGGCGGAGTGATGCATGGCTGAACGCGCCAGCACCATGCCGTCGAGCAAGGAAACGGTAAGGCAGACGTCATGGCCATTGCTGTTTTTCAGCGCGCGGCTGGCGCTCGACCCGTGCCAATAGACGTGGTCGCCCTCTCTCCAGTGGATCGTCGGGGTGACGGCAGGCTTTCCGTCGACCAGGTATCCGACATGGCAAAGCGACGTGGCGTCGAGGATCGCATTGATCGTGTCGCGATCAAAATCGCCGCGCTTGTGACTGCGCCTGAGGCGGGTTCGCGGCGTTTGATCGAGCTGTTCCGTGGTCATGGGTTCGCACCTGAATAATTCGTTCTGATTGTCGGATAGCGAAAAATTGGTATAAGAAAAATATCCAATTATTGAAAAATACACCCATCCAATTATGCGAACCCAGATCCACTACACAAAATCCGCGCCGCTGTTCGAACAGGTTTACGAATCGCTTGGACGGCAAATCATGTCCGGAGAAATGGCGTCCGGCGCGCGCTTGCCGCCATCGCGCGAACTGGCGCGAGAGCTTGGTGTTTCACGATCGACCATCGTTGCGGCCTATGATCAACTGGCGGCGGAAGGTTATATCCGGGCGCGGCAGGGGTCCGGTTATTATGTGTGCGATATCGAGCCGGTGCGGCCGCCGGATGCGCATGGTCAGGTCCTCCCTGCATTTCGGCCGGAACCAGCGCAATCACGGCCTCTGCATCCGCGCCCGTTCACGCCGGGTGTTCCGGACATGCGCCTTTTTCCGCATGCGAAGTGGGCGCGGCACCTGTCGCGGACGGCCAAGCAGTCCGCCGAGGCGATGCTTGCTGAAGAGGACGGGTTCGGGCACCCGAGACTACGCGCCGCCATCGCCGGACATCTTGCGTCGTGGCGTGGCATTCCCGCTGATCCGGAGAGGATATTGATTACCGCAGGCGCCGGCGATGCGCTGGACCTGTCTCTGCGGGTTCTGGCTTCGACGGGCGACGGGATCGGGCTCGAACGACCGGGTTACAGGCCAATGCTGAACCTGGCGCAACTCTACAATCTTCGGCCTGAATGGCTCGATGTCGAGGAAGAGGGCGCCGCATTGCCCGGCGAGGAGGCGGGGGTGAAAACCATCATCCTGACGCCCTCCCACCAGTTTCCCCTCGGCGGCGCCATGTCGACCGGCAGACGGCTGGCGTTTCTGCAATACGCGGCGCGCAATGACAGCGTCGTCATCGAGGATGATTTCGACAGCGAGTTCCGTTTCGCGGGGCGCCCCATTCCCGCGATGGCGTCGCTGGATGACGGCAGGCGAGTGGTTTATGTGGGCAGCTTTTCCAAGATATTCTCGTCCGGCCTGAAGATCGGTTTCATGGTTCTGCCGGAACATCTCGTCGGCGATTTCAACACGGCCTTGCGCAAATACGGGTCGCGCGCATCCGTGGCGCCGCAACTGCCGCTGGCGACGTTCATCGAGGAGGGGGAGTTCCATCGCCATATTCGACGGATGCGCCGCATCTACGGCGAACGCCGCGAGGCGTTCGTCGGGATGCTGCACAGGGAACTGGGAAATGCAGCGCGCTTTTCCGACAATCCGGCGGGCATGCAGATCGCCCTGGAACTGGCCGACGGCGTCGACGATGTTCGCCTGTCGAAGGCGGCGCTCGCAGCCGGCGTGGCGTGCTCGCCGCTCTCGACCTATTACGACGGGCCACGCCGAAAGAAGGGGCTCCTGACCGGTTTCAGCGCGTTTTCGCCGGAAGAGATGGAGGAGCCGCTGAAGCGGCTTGCGGCGCTGATCCGCGACGCGGTTACTGCTTTAAGGGAATAAAGCGTTTGAGCTTGCCGGTTTCGGCGTGCCGTTGAAGGGTCTCGACAACGTCCAATTCGATGTCGGGCTTTTCAAGCCCGGCTGCTTTCAACGCGTCCGCTAAGTCGCGTTTCAGAAGGCCGAGATCAAGTTCGCCGCGCGTAATAATGCGGATCGCGGCGCCATGCGGCGTCTGCTGCACCTGATATTGCTCGATCATCGGATGCTGACCGAGCGGGGTTCTGAAAACCAGCGGATGGACGGACACGCCTGCAGGATACCGGAAGGCGTCGTCGCTGCGTCCCTTGACCTCCCTGATCAGGGGAAAGGCGGCGCCGCAGCTGCATGGTTTGACCGACGGGATGGCGATATCGGTGAGTTCGTAGCGAATGATCGGCTGCACGCGATTGAAGAGAGAGGTGACCAGGACCTTTGCGATTTCATCCGGATCGCCGGTCGGCCTGTCGTCGGCGTCGACGAATTCGGTGATGACCGCGTCGTCGGACATGTGCATGCCTTCGTGGCGATCGCACTCGATGCCGACATGACCAACCTCGACGCAGCCCCACATGTTGTTGATGTCGATGCCCCAGGCTTGCCTGGCCGCCTCGCGCGCTTCCGGCATCAGAGGTTCGGAATTGGTGGCGACATGCCTCGGCCTAATGTTAAGCCGTCCGGAGAGCGCTTCTCCGGCCAGTTCCTGAAGCGAGGAGGCGAAACAGTTGATGTGCGTCGGCTGCGTCCTGTTCAGTTCATCAACAAGTTGCGGCATGGGCGTTTGCGCCGGAAACCAGTGAATGTCGGCGTCCGGGTGGGGCGTGACGGAGAACAGGAACGGGCTGCCATGCACGATCTCGCCGGCTTCGATCACCGCCAGCACCCGCCTGCCGCTGCTGAAATGCATGGATTCGTCGCGATACTGGTAGCGGAACGTGACGCAGGCGATCTCGATGAATTCGTTCCAGCCCCAGACGAAGACGCCACGGGAGCCGGAAGATCCGCCGGTCGCGAACACCTCGTAATCGTCGAGATAGTAGTAATCCTTCGTCCGGCCGCGCAATTTGTCCTGGATGTGGGCGTTGCAGCCTTCCAGGGTCAGTCTCTTGTCGGTGACGATCGCGTCCCAGTTCGACATCACGTCGGATTTGTTCATCACCGGAATATCGCGAAGCGTGTCCTCCGTCATCATTTCCGGATCGATGTCCGCCAGCCTTTCGGCGTACCAGGAGGAATGCGATTTGGCCCATGCAACGGTCTCTCGAAGACGAACCTGACGCTCTCTCGCTATCTGTTCGGCGGACCAGCCAAGCCGTGCGACATGCTCCGGCAAGCGACTGGCGATTGCAAGAAGATGCGCGCGCCGTTTCGGACTGTCGATGATCATGAGCGGCTCCAGACGCGCAGTATATTGCATGTAGAAAACCGCCAATACCAACACTTTGTGGGTTTTGTCACATCTTGGCGAGCAACTTTTGGTACACTGCGATTGTAATCTGTAACCGGATTGCAGGCTGCGAACCGCAGGGAGGCGACCATGGCGGACAGCGAAGACGACCTGGATGTGCTGCGCAGGAAAGTGGCCGCGCTTGCAGCGGCCGAAGGCGCCAAACCGGAAAAGCTCGTCAGGGAAGCGACATCGGCGCAGATAATCGGTGATCCCGCCCTCGGCCCTTCTCTGGAATCGTCATTCGGGCAAGTTTCGGAATCAGCGCAGCTCGAGGCGGTGATCCGCTGGTCGCGGCCTGTCTTCTGGGTCACGAACGACGCCGTGGACGACAGGTCCGTCGACGCCAACGGGCCGGGTATGCCGGGCCTCATGGAGGCGCTCAACGATTCCTCCAACCGGAGCGAGCTGGAACGGGCGCTGCCTTCCATCGGTCGCATCGAGATTGCCGACAACGCGAATTTCGAATGGGCCGGAACCGGCTGGGTCATCGATTTCGACGGCGCGTCAGACATCGTCGTGACGAACGCCCATGTCGCGAACCTGTTCGCCAGGCGCGGCCAGGCGGGCTTCGTCTTCAAGCCGGGCATTCCCAACTTCAATCTTCCGCAAAGCGCGAAGATCGACTTTCGCGAGGAGCTTGGCGGGTCCGTCGCGCGGGAGTTCCCCGTGACAGAGATCATCTGGATTTCCCAGACGTCGCAACTCGACGTCGCGTTTCTGCGGGTTTCGAGGAGCGCTGGAACAGATCGTCTTTCCGGGCCATTGCCGCTGACGACCGACGCGCAAACCGGAGCAGCGGTCGCCGTCATCGGTTATCCGGGGGATGATTCACGCTCCTATGACGCGCGCAGGTTCAAGCAGGTGTTTGGCATGGAGTTCGGCATCAAGCGGCTGGCGCTGGGAAGGGTGACGGATCCCGAGCACGCCTCCATCACCCATGACTGTTCGACGCTGCCGGGCAATTCCGGCTCCATCGTCTGGGACCTGGAGAAGAAAAAGGCGATCGGACTGCATTATGCGGGCGCGATGTTTCGAAACAACTACGCGGTGCCCGCGGCCGAGCTCGAGAAGCTGGCGCGGCAAAGGCCCTGGCAGGGCGAAGCGCCGCGCGCGCCGATGTCCAGCGACACGGCGAGGCCGCCGATGGCAGTCGGGCAGGGCGGCGCGGCTGTCGCGGCGTCGTCCGTTACGAGCGATGGCGCGATAACCCTGACAGTGCCGCTGGAAATCACGGTGAAGCTTGGCGTGGACACGGCGCCGCAAACCGTTGCAAGCGACGCTCCCATACGAACGGACAAGCAAAGCGCCGAAGCCGCCGCCAACGCTATCCGCGCCTATCTTGCAGCCTATCCGGACGACAATCGCATTTTGCAGGTCAACGCCGGCTTCCTTTTCAAGGATGGTCAGCTCAGCGACGATTACGGCGTGATTATCGGCGTGCGGCCCGGCGCAAGTCTGGACCTTGCCGCCTACGGTTTGCAGTCGGTTGTGGACGGCGTGGAGGTGGTGGCCGAATTCGCCGATCCGGAGGCTGTCGCCGAAGAGTTGCTGGGTTATTCGGTCGAGGCCTTTACAGACAGACGGGCGCGTTACAGCCGCGACCTTTCCGACCCGCGGTTCAATCTCGATCCGGTGAGCGGCAAGATGAAGATGACGCTTCATGTCAGCCCGGAATGCGGATGGCCGGTTCTCAAGCAGTTTCTGGCGATTGACGATTACGAGCAACTGACTATCGGCATGTATCATGTGACCGCGCCGCATGTTGTCGAAGCCATCGAGGACATAGCGGGCCGCCGCCGGTCCCGGATCACGCTGACGCTTGATCGCCAGCGGGGCGACAAGGCGGAAAATCCCGATGACACGTCGGGCGAGAAGAAGAAGGACGACATCCCTGAACGCGATACGATCAAGTCGCTCGAGACGACCATGGAGAAGCGGTTCAAATGGGTGAAGGCGGCGCTTGGCGCCAACAGCCTGTTCGCCACGGCCTATCACATCAAAGTGGCGGTCTGGACGGATCGGCTGCGTGGCGACAAGCGGTCCGACAAGGCGCTCTGGCTTTCAAGCGGCAACTGGCAATCGACGAACCAGGCGAACATCGACAAGCCGTTCGAGACCCTGACCTGGCGCGACGTGCGCGACTTCAATCGCGAATGGCACGCCGTTGTGTGGCGCGAAGATCTGGCGGCGACCTTTCGGCGTCACCTCGAACAGGATTACGAGGATTGCGAAGCAGCGCAGCTGACCGAGAGCGAGACCGTCGGCGCGACGCCGGACGTTCTGGTTCCCGAAGCGATCGCCGAACGACCGCCCGAGCCGACGCGGTTCCAGGTATTCGCGCCGCTGGAACTCGACGAGGAGATGACGGTTCAGCCGCTGCTGACGCCGGACAACTACCCCGAAGTCGTGCTGGATCTGGTGGAAAGCGCGCGTGAAAGGCTGCTGATCGAAAACCAGTCTTTCAACCTTTGGTCAAAGATCGACAACACGCCGGAGCATTTTCTCGCCATTGCCCGCGCAATCCGCAAGAAGCAGCAGGCCGGCCTCGACGTGCGCATCATCTTCCGCAACCTTTTCGGCAGCGAGAAGACAACGCTGCGCCGCCTGAAGGAATTCGGCATGCGCACGGACGCCGACCATATCCGGTACTTCGACACGTGCCACACCAAGGGAATGATCGTAGACGATCACACGGTGATGCTCGGCTCCCAGAATTTCACCGCAGGGGGAACCGGCCCGAACCGCGATGCGAGCCTCGTCATTCGCAACGCCAGGGCCAACGCCTATTTCGCCTCGCTGTTCGAATACGACTGGAGCGAACTCGCCCGCAATCGCTGGCGGGGCGAGGCGGCCTCCGGGGCTGTCCGCTTCGTCACGCCGGGAGCAGAGAGCGCAACGCCGGCGGGCTATCGCCGCATTTCGCTTGCCGAATATCTGGGAGAAAGCTGATGGCCGCCAAATCAACCACAGGGTCGAAATCGAAGAAGACGCCGCGGGTGCTCGGCAGTCTGATGGCTGAGACCAATGGCGGCGGCTCGCCGGAGGACGTTCCGGGGTTCAATGTCTTCCGGGCGGCGACCGCCGGCTTCGACACCAGCTACGTCTCGGGCCCGACCGTGCTGAACGCGCGGCCGGACGGCGGTTTTTATTCCAGCGACTCCATGGTGTCGGTCGGCGATGCGCCGGCTTTCTCCGCTAAGCCTGAAAACGTGATCGGCGCGGACAACAGGGTTCGCGTCAACGACACCGCAATGACGCCATGGCGTTGCATCTGTCACCTGGAGGTGCAGTATGACCGGGGGCCGGTGGGCGCAGGCACGGGGTTTTTCGTCGGCGACGACCTGATCGTGACGGCCGCTCACGTGCTGGTCGACCGCAGCTACTACGGATGGGAAGAGCCGCCAAGGCGTGCGACGCGCGTGCGCGTGGTGCCCGGCCGAAACGGCAGCCTGGCGCCCTACGGCGTCTTCGTTTGCGATGTGCCGTGTCACGATCCGGATGCCGACGACTGCATGATACCCGGCGTCTGGATGGAAATCGGCAGGGACAAGGAAGAGCAGGCGCATCGCGAGGACTACGCCGCTATCCGCATACCCGATCAGGTTCAGGAAGCCGATCTTGGCAAGCGGCTTGGTTATTTCGGCGTCAAGGACGTGTTGTCGGAGGAAAATTTCGACGGCGATATGCTGTTCGTCAATACGGCCGGCTTTCCGCAGACGCCGGATAAACCTTACGGCACGCTCTGGTACAACGCCGGACGAACCTCTGCCTTCGACGACTGTTTCGTCGAATACATGGTCGACACCGAAGGCGGCCAGAGCGGCAGCCCGATCTATTTCTACGACAAGAAAAATGATCAGCGCTATGTGATCGCGATTCATACCACCGGCGATTTCTTCAACCGGGGCATCCTGATCGGCGGCAAGATTTTCGACGACATCAAGGGGTGGGCGAAGCGGTAGGGTGCTTGTCATGACAGCATGGTTCGACTACTGTCGAACTATGAAAGAAGGACCCGACATTGCCAGGATCGGCGCGCTGATAGGCGATCCGGCGCGCGCCAACATCCTGACGGCCCTGATGAGCGGCAAGGCGCTGACGGCGTCGGAGCTGGCGCTTGAAGCAGGCGTGACCGCCCAGACGGCGAGTTCGCATCTGGCGAAGCTGATGGACGCCGGACTTCTCCAGCAACGAAAGCAGGGGCGACACCGCTATTTCCAGCTCCGCGACGACGAGATCGGCAATGCGCTGGAATCGCTGATGGGACTGGCCGCCAAGCTCGGCCACATCCGAACCCGCACCGGTCCCAAGGATCCGGCGCTGCGCAAGGCTCGCGTCTGTTACGACCATCTGGCCGGCGATCTGGGCGTGCGGCTCTACGACAGCCTCGTCCGGCAGGGTCACGTCAGTTGGGACGGAGACATTCGCCTGGCGGAAGAGGGCAGGGCGTTCATCGCCAGTTTCGGTATCGACGAGGATGCGTTTCGCGCGTCGCGCCGCCCGGTTTGCCGGTCCTGTCTTGACTGGAGCTCCCGCCGCACGCATCTTGCCGGCCAACTCGGAGCCGCCTTTCTCCAGCGCATCTACGATCTCGGATGGGCGCGTCGGATCGACGGTTCCCGAATTGTCGACTTCACGCCGAGTGGCGAAAAAGCATTTCTGAAGCAGTTTTCCCTGTAATCCTCCCCGAACCAGCGAGAGTGACATCATGACCGACCAACCGTTGTGGCAATTGAGCGCCTGCGAACTGTCCGAACGTATCGCCAAGGGAGGCGTTTCGGTAACGCAGGCCGTGCAGGCCTGTGTCGACCGGATGCATGCGCGCAATCCCGACATCAACGCGGTTGTGGACGATCTGGCGGATGAGGCTCTTGTCCAGGCCGAGGAATATGATCGTATCCTGAAGCAGAGCGGCCCGATCGGCCCGCTGCACGGCGTGCCGGTGACGGTGAAGGAAAACGTCGACCAGAAGGGCAAGGCCACGCCGAACGGGGTGACCGCGTTCAAGGACATCATCGCGCCTGCGGATTCGCCGATCGTGCGCAGTTTCCGCGAGGCCGGCGCCATCATCATCGGCCGGACCAATACGCCGGAATTCTCGATGCGGGCGACGACGTCGAACGAGTTGCACGGACGCACCTTCAATCCATGGAACGATTGGGCGACGTCCGGCGGTTCATCGGGCGGCGCTTCCTCGGCGGTGATGTCCGGTATGGGGCCGCTGTCGCACGGAAACGATATCGCCGGATCGCTGCGGTTTCCGCCGGCGGCCACAGGCGCCGTCAGCGTGAAGCCCGGGCTCGGGCGCACGCCGGCCTACAACCCGTCAGCGACGGCGGAGCGGGGCATGCTTGCGCAAATCATGTCCGTGCAGGGCGTAATCGCCCGCGAGACGCGCGATGTGCGCCTGGCGATGAAATCACTGATCCGCTACGACCCGCACGACCCCTGGATGGTTCCGATGCCGTTCGAGGGCGAAAAGCCGGAGGGAAAGGTGAAGGTCGCCTTCACCAAGAACACGTACGAGTTTCCGCTTCATCCGGCTGTCGAAAAAGCCCTCGACACCGCCAGGCAGGCGCTTGTCGACGCTGGTTATGATGTGACGGACGCCGAGCCGCCTGCGGTTGACGTTATCGGCCGCGAGATGGGTAGCGCGCTGTTCGGGGAAATGAAGATCCTGCTTGGCGACGATATCATAAAATACGGCAGCGAGACGATCGGGGAGATTTTCCAGAACTACTACGAGTATTTCAAGCCATACAGCGAAACCGAACTGATCCAGGCGATGGCCAGACGGTCCCACCATATCCGGCAGTGGCTTTTGTTCCTGGACGAGTATCCGCTGGTCCTCACGCCCTTCCTGCATCAGCCGACGCTTGCGTGGGACCGCGACGCCCAAGGCATGGACGGCGTCATCGACATGATCGGCAGCGCCTACTATGTCGGCTCCATGAACTATATGGGGCTGCCCGCCGGCAATGTCTCGGCCAATTACAATGACGGATTGCCGGTCGGCGTGCAGATCGTCGGACGACGGTTCCGGGAAGACATGATCCTCGACGCCTGCGAGGCGATCGAAAGCCGCGTCGGGGTGATGGCCGAGAAACTGTTCGAACGCGGATGAGCGGCGCTCGCGAAGACGGAATGGATCATCCGTCTTCGCATAGCTTCGTCACCGCAGTTTCGCGACGGTGAGTTGCGGCGCGCCGTTGGACGTCTTGCGATGGCTTCGTCCGTCGGCGTTAAGCGTGCCGCGAATCCGCGACCGCCAGTTGGAGAAACTCTCGAAGGTGACCACATCGACGGGTTCATCGAGGCGAATTTCCACGTCCCGGTGATCCGCCGGTCCGGACATCGATATGATCTCCCCGGTGAAATCCTGCCCGAGATAGCGTCCCTCGACGCGGTCTCCGAATGCGAGCTCGGGCGGGGCGTTGCTGCGCGTGATGCGGGCGTGCAGCGTGTTCCAGTCCCGCGCTTCATACTGCCTGGCGACGAGTTCGAGCGCCTGGGCGTGGCTGATGGCGGAGCCCTGGGCCTCAAGAGCTTTGCGCAGCGCCTTGGCCTGCGCCTTGACTGTTTCAAGTGTTGGTTGGGTCATGCCTTTCTTCCTGTATCGGACATTGGCAGGATGGCTGACGGCGGCGCAAGGACGATACGCGGACGTCCTGAAGGGATGTCCGATATCGCTTCGCCGCATTCGTGGAGGTCAGTCCGCCAGACATCGCTCACTCCTGACAAAGAGCATTTCGAAACGGAAGGGAGCCTGCATTGCCCACCTGCGAAATGCTTCGAGGGTGAGGTGTCTTCAAATTCCGGGCTTCACCGTGACTCTCGTCTGCAGGCGGCAGGCGCCCGGCGCCTCTGAGCGCCCTCCTATGCCTATTTGAGCGACCTGGCAAGTCCAAATGATGCCTGCTACTGCGCGGCCGATGGCTTGAACGCGGTTGACGCTTGCGCATCCGCCGGTCATGGTTCGCCAGATAATGCACGGCTGAACTGCATCCCGGAGGGGAGCCTTGCGCCTGGAGCAGCGAAAATCAGGTGAGCGGGAGAGCGTATCCCGCTTCCGCAACACACTGTCCGGCGCATTCGGCAATGTGCTGGAATGGTATGATTTCGCTGTATATGGAACGCTCGCCCCGATTCTCGGGCAGTTGTTCTTCCCCTCCGATGATCCTCTAACGTCTCTTCTTGCGGCTTTCGGCGCTTTCGCCGTCGGTTACATATCCCGACCGATCGGCGGGATTCTTCTGGGGCACATCGGCGATGTCATCGGACGCAAGCCGTCATTGATCCTGTCAGTATTCATGATGGGCGGCACGACGGCGGCCATCGGATTTCTGCCGACATTTGAGAGCATCGGCGTCACGGCTTCCGTTCTGCTGGTCCTTCTGCGCCTCGTGCAGGGGCTTTCCGTGGGCGGGGAGTATCCCGCCTCCATCGTCTTTCTTTCGGAACACGCGCCGGACGGGAGAAGGGGCTACTACGCCAGCTGGCCGATGTTCGGCAGCGTGGTCGGTTTTCTCATGGGATCGGGCGTCACGGTTCTGTTGACGACGGCGATCGGGGACGCCGCCATGCAGGAATGGGGATGGCGGGTTCCGTTTCTCTTCGGGGCCGTCATCGCGATCGCCGGCGTTCTGTTCCGCCGGGGAATGACCGAGCCTCCGGGGTTCGAAAACACAGGGTCGGACGGACAGGCGCCGTTTGTTGCGGCTTTCAGGGATCACTGGAGAAGCATCGTGCGGATCGTTGCCCTGACGCTCGTCAATGCGGTCGGTTTCTATCTGCTTTGGGTCTACGCCACCTCGTACCTTACGGAGCACATGCATATCTCGACGACCAAAGCGATGGACGTCAGCACATTGTCGCTCGTTGTCATACTGCCGGCCACGACAATCGCCGCGATCCTTTCCGATCGCATCGGGCGCAAGCCATTGCTCTATTTCGTGGGCGTCGGAACGCTGCTGCTGGCCTGGCCTTTGTGGAGCCTGATGCATCACGACGATCCCGTCATGATCTTTCTTGCCCAGGCGGGCTTCGCCGTGCTTTACGGCGCGGGCTACGCCGGCTTGTCTGTCGCGATCATCGAGATGTTGCCGGGTAATGTTCGCTGCAGCGCCTCGGCCATCGGTTACAATCTCGCACAGGGCCTGTTCGGCGGCACGACGCCGCTGGTTGCAACCTATCTGGTGCAGCGCACGTCCGACGACTTCGCGCCGGTCTACTATCTGATCGCCGCAGCCGCGATCTCGCTCCTGGCGACCATCACGTTGAAAGAGACCGCCGGAAAGCCGCTTCCCCCGTAGTGTTGTCTGGAACTGGCGGGTTGCAATTTATGCGGGCGCGGTCCAGAACTCGTGTTGATGTTTTTAGTTTTACTGACGGGCGATATTTCAAGTGGGCGATACGGAAACCAGCACGCAGACCGCGCGTCTGCGTAACGCGCTTGCGGGCGCAGTCGGCAATGCGCTGGAGTGGTATGATTTTGCGATCTACGGATCTCTGGCGCCAATAATCGGAAAACTGTTCTTCCCGTCGGGCGATCCCCTGACATCGCTGCTTGCGAGCTTCGGCGTCTTCGCCGTGGGATACGCCGCGCGACCCGTGGGCGGCGTCATTCTCGGCTATGTCGGAGACCGGATCGGCCGCAAGACCACGCTCATCATTTCGGTCTCGCTCATGGGCGTCGGCACAACGCTCATCGGTCTGTTGCCGACCTATGAGCAGATTGGCCTGGCCGCGCCGGTCCTTCTGATCCTGCTGCGCCTGATGCAGGGCGTTTCCGTCGGAGGGGAGTACCCGGGATCGGTGGTTTTTCTTGCCGAACATGCGCCGCAGAAAAGCCGGGCGCTTTTTACCAGCTGGCCGGTGATCGGCGCGTTCATGGGTTTTCTGATTGGAAACGGCGCGGCGGCGATCCTGGGCGGGCTCATCGGCGACGACGCCCTGGAGCAGTGGGGCTGGCGCATACCGTTTCTTCTGGGCGCGCTGATAGCCGTGGGCGCAGTCGTTTTTCGCCGTCACATGAGCGAGCCGCCGACGCTTGGCCGTCTCGAGGTGCACGGCGACATACCGTTCATCGAGGCTGTTCGCGACTACTGGCGGCAAATCCTGCAAATCATCTGTCTTACCCTGTCGCTGGCCGTCGGCTTCTACCTGCTCTTCGTCTTTGCAAGCAGCTACCTGACTGAATACATGCATATCTCGACGTCCAGCGCGTTCGACATCAACACCTATGCGCTGATGATCATGATCCCGATAATCGGCTTCGGCGCCTATGTTTCCGATCATATCGGCAGAAAGCCGCTGCTTTACACCTCAAGCATCGGCACTTTGTTTCTGAGTTGGCCGCTGTGGTCCATCATGCATCACGAGAACGTTTATCTCGTCTTCATAGGGCAGGCCGGTTTCGCAACGTTGTTCGCAATCGGCTATGCGGCGTTGTCATCCGCGATGGTGGAAGCGCTTCCCGCCCATGTGCGATGCAGCGGCGTGGCGATCGGTTACAATCTGTGCCAGGGCCTGTTCGGCGGCACGGCGCCGCTTGTCGCCACATACCTGCTGTCGCGCACGTCCGATGACTTCGCGCCCGTCTACTATCTCATAATTACCGCGGTGATTTCGACCATCGCCGTCTATACCTTGAAGGAGACCACCGGCAAACCGTTGCCCGATTGACGAGACGGGGTTAGTTTCGGATCAGGCTCCGCGACAAGCCGGTTACGAGGAAAGCGATGCAGACCCAGCACGGCCCGCAAAATGGCTATTCCAGAACGCTCTTTCCGCCAATCGAACCCTATGACTCAGGCATGCTGGACGTCGGCGACGACCACCATGTCTACTGGGAGGTGTGCGGCAATCCGAAAGGAAAGCCGGCGCTTTTTCTGCACGGTGGTCCGGGCGGAGGCTGTTCGGCGGATCACAGGCGTCTCTTCGATCCCCGGAAATATCGCATCATATTGTTCGACCAGCGGGGAAGCGGGCGGTCAACGCCCTATGCCTCCACGGAAAACAATACGACCTGGCATCTGGTCGCCGATATCGAGAAGCTACGCATCATGTTCGATATCGAGGAGTGGCTGGTTCTCGGCGGCTCCTGGGGCAGCACGCTTGCCTTGGCTTACGCCGAAACCTATCCCGAGCGGGTCAGCGAACTGGTTCTGCGCGGTATTTTCACGGCGCGCCGGTTCGAAATACACTGGCTTTTCCAAGAAGGGGCTTCTCTGCTCTTTCCCGACAAATGGGAGAAGTTCATCAGCCTTATCCCGGTTTCCGAGCGCGAGGACCTTCTGACGGCCTACAGTCGTCGCCTTAACAGCGAGGACCAAACCGTACGGGAGGAGGCAGCAAAGGCCTGGGCGCTATGGGAAGGTGAAACCTCGACGCTGTTGCCGAACGAATCCACCGCCGCCCATTATGGCGACGCACGATTTGCGCTCGCCTTTGCGGGCATCGAAATTCACTATTTCATGAACGACGCCTTCCTCGACGAAGGCCAACTGTTCCGGGACATCGACCATCTGCGCGGCATTCCGGGAACGATTATCCAGGGACGCTATGATGTGGTGACGCCAGCCCGCACTGCCTGGGAACTGTATCGGTTATGGCCTGAATCGGAAATCGTCATCGTTGATGACGCCGGCCATGTCTTCAACGAGCCTGGCATCATCCACCACACCGTAACCGCGACCGATCTCTACGCATCGGATGGATGAACTCAATATCGGTGGAGATGCGGATGGCGTTCGGCGGAGTGCGCGATCCGTCGCGCCTGCATGTCGATCAACTGATCCGCGAACAGCCTTATCAGCACGGCAAGCGCGCCGATGCCGGTGAAGATCAGGATCGTAGCGCCGATTTTGCCGGGATCTGTTTTCGGCGCGAAGTCGCCATATCCGACGGTCGCCATCGTGACCACTGAAAAATAGTAGGAATCAACCCAGTCCCAACCCTCCGTATAGTGGAAGAATACGGTGGCAAGAGCGACAATGCCGAAAACCGACACCAATGCCGCGCGGATCTTGATAGCGTTGGACACGACGCGCCTCCTTGAACGAGAGACAGGAAGATCCTGCTTTTCCCTTAATTGTCAATGAATGTAGCTGATGACCCTTCCGGTCGCGAAGACCAGCAGCGCGCCTGCGCCGCAGACGACGATCGAGAGGCTGATGGCGAAACCCGTTCCATCGAAGAACAGCGTCGCCAGACTGGCGGCGGCCGCGCCAACCAGCATTTGCGTCGATCCGAGCAACGATGAGGCGAAGCCGGTCATATTGTGCGCAGGTTGCAGCGCATAGGTCGTGGCGGTTGGAACGACAAATCCGAAGGCGAAAAGATAGACCGCAATAGCAGCCCAGAATATGGTGAATTCCGGCTCCCAAAACAGGAAGACCGCATGCATGGCGACGGCGACGCACAGGATGGCCATGGCGAGGCTGCCGATGCCCCTTAATCCCAGCCTTTCGACAAACTGATGCGTCAGCAGAATTGCGGCAATGAAGAAAGCGGCGGCGATCGCATAAACAGAGCCGAAAGATTCCGGCGCAATGCCGTAGTTCTCTGCCACGAGAGAACCGAGAGACAGGAATGTCGAAAAGGCGCCGAACATCAGCGCGGACACCATCGTGCCTACAACGAACTCGCGGCTCGTGAACAGGATACGCGCTCTTGCGAGCATAAACGGTATTCGCGTCGCGTTCGGCTGTTTTTGGCCGACTGTCTCCGGCAAGCGCAGCCAGGCAAGCAGCAGGAACACCGCGGAGACGACGGCCAGCAGATAGAATGAGGCTCGCCAGTTGAACAGGATCAGCAGGCCGGAGCCGATGGAAGGCGCAATAAGCGGCGCGGCGGCGCTCACGGACGTTAAAACCGCCATCTGGCGCGCAGCCTTCGGTCCGGTGAGAACGTCTCGCACAATCGAGCGCGCGATAATGGGGGCGGCTCCGGCGGCCCCCTGCAGCAAGCGACAGGCAAGCAGTATCTCGAATGTCGGCGCAAGCGCACAGCCAATGCTGGCCAGGACGAACAGGACAAGCCCGAGATAAAGCGTCGGGAGCCTGCCGAAGCGATCAGAGAGCGCGCCCCAGAATAGCTGGGCTGCGCCGAAACTGACGAAGTAGAGGCTGATCAGATAGGCCCCGCGCGCGGGAGGCACATCGAGATCGCGCGCAATCAGCCCAAGCGTCGGCAGGATGATTTCGATGGAGAGCGCCGTCATTCCTGAGAGACCGCACAGGATGACGATCGCCACATTGGACTGCGTTATTGACGTTTCACGCCTCTTGAAGAAAGCGAACATCGCTTGCACTCACTGTCCCGCGCGTGCGGGAGAGGGACCGTTCATGTCCTGTGGAATCCCTCGTCGGATATCATGCCGATTTCCGGATCCGCTTCCAGCGGCATGACGGCGGGCTTGCTCGCGCCTTCCGGCAACCGCCATTCAAAGTGTCGCCAGGCGTTCGCCGATGCGGAAAGAACCATATCGTCCGACCGCGAGAAGGTGAGGTGACCGCCGTCGGGAACATGGTGGCAATTGGCGATCTCGCATCCTGCGTTTCCGTCCCAGACGCGCAGGGTGTTATCGTAGGAGCCTGACACGATGCGCGCGCCGTCCGGGCTAAAGGCGCAGACTTTCACGAAGCCTGTGTGTCCCTTGAGGGTGGTGATCATCGTGCCCGACCGGGTGTCCCAGATTTTGAGCGTTCTGTCGTCGCAGCAGGAAATGATCCTGCCTCCGTCCGGGCTGAAGGAACAATCGCTGACGATGCCCTCATGACCGCTCAGAATATAGGCGAGTTCGCCGGTTTCGGCGTTCCAGACGCGCAGTGTGGAATCTTCCGAAGCCGACAGAATCAGTTTACCGTCGGGGCTGAAACAGCAAGCGGTGATAGCGGCCTCGTGCCCTTCAAGAACGAGCAATTCGGTGGCGCTCTTCGTATCCCAGATCCGCACGCTGCGATCGTTCGATCCCGACACGATCTTCTTCCTGTCGCGGCTGAATTTGCAGCAGATGATCGAGTCCGAATGGCCTTTCAGCGTTGCGATCTGCTTGCCTGTCTCGCCATTCCAGATTCTCAAGCCATTGTTGTAGGAGCCGGAAACAATGCGCTTTCCGTCTTCGCTGAAGGCGCCGGCCCTGACCCAGTTGGAATGTCCCTGCAGGACGGCGATCTGGTGACCGGTTGTTCCATGCCAAAGCCGCAGCGTACCGTCGTCGGAACCGGACAGGATACGCGAGCCGTCTGCGCTGTAGGCGCAGATGTTGACTGACCCGCCATGGCCTTCCAGTCTTGCGATCGGATCTCCCGTCGCCCCGTCCCACAAACGCAGCGAATTGTCGTCGGACCCGGAGATGATGCGGGTGCCGTCGGGACTGAAATCGAGGCACTGAACCCAGTTGTCATGGCCGCCAAGAACCGCGATCATGCTGCCGTCTTCGGCGTTCCACAAACGCAAGGTGTTGTCTCGGGCAGCCGATGCGATGCGCGTGCCGTCCGGACTGAAGGTGCAGGCGTGAATCCAGTCGACGTGCCCCTCCAGGCAGGCGAGTTCCGGGTCGCTCGCCGCATCCCAGACGCACATGACGCCGGTGTCCGACCAGGAAATGATATGGTGGCCGTCGGCGCTGATCGAGCAGCCGAGAATTGTCGATTCCTGCCTTGGAAAGGCCGAGACTGATCGCCAGGTCTTCGTGTCCCAAAGCCGCAGCATGCCGTCTTGCGTGGACGTGATGGCGGTTTTGCCGTCATTGCTGAAATCGAGCCAGGTCACGGATGACGAGTGGTCGGTCACCACTTGCGAGATTTCGCCTGAATCCGCGTCCCAGACGCGAATGGTCGAATCCTTCGATGCGGAGACGATCGACTTGCCGCCCGGAGCAAACGCCACCCTGGTGATGCTGTCCTCGTGGTCGGGAAGAATGGCGATGGCCTTTCCGGTGGCACCGTCCCACAAATGCAGCAGATTGTCTTGCGAGGACGTAACGACGCGTCCGCCTGACGATGAAAAGGCGCATTCCATGACCGCGGCCTCGTGTTCGCCGGCCGGGAAACATTCCTCGCCTGAGGCGGCGTCCCAGAAGCGCAGGGTGCGATCTGCCGAAGCCGAAATGATGATGGCGTCGGCGGCGTTGATGTCGCAATCCGTTATAGCGTCATCGTGCCCGGCGAGCGTGTGGACAAGTTTTCCGGACTTGCAGTCCCAAACCTTCAGAAGCGTGTCTTGCGATCCCGTGACGAGCAGAGAACCGGTCTTGTTGAAAGCGCAACAGGTCACCGAACGGGTATGACCCCGGAAAACAGTTTTCTCCTTTCCGGAGCCGGCGTCCCACAGCCTGATCGTGGCGTCGTCGGAGCAGGACGCGACAAGGCGTCCGTCAGGGCTGAAGGCGCAGCTTCGGACGGCTGCGGCGTGCCCCTTGAGGGCGACGTGTTCAATGCCGGTCTCGCTGTTCCAGATATGCATTGCGCCGTCGTCGCAAGCCGAAAGCACAAGCTTTCCGTCGGGGCTGTAGACGCATGTCGTAATGGTGCGGTCTGCTTCCGGGCGCCTCGCCAGATGTTCGCGCCGCACATTTATCCTGCGCCATTCCGCGGCTGTCGCCGGCGCGACGCTGTTTCCGCCGGCGATCAGCGCCGTGCGCGACTCCTTTTCAAGGCCATCGCAATGGACAACCAGATTTTGCGTGCAGGCGGCGTCTTGCAGATTTGCGTCCGTCAGTTCGCAATGCCGGAACGTACAATCGGATATGGTCGCTTTATCCAGCTTCGCCGAAGAAAAATTCACATCATCGAACCGGCAATTCTCGAAACGCGCGCCCTGCAGATCGCAATCCCGGAAACTGGCGTTGGCGATGTGCGCATTGGACAGGATTGCGTCCGCAAAATTCGATCCGGCGAAGTCGTACCCCGACAGGCGCGACTTTTTGCCGAGACGGGAAAGGTCCACGCCTGGCATCTGGAAACCGCCCTTGGGCGCATCCGGATCGCCGCGCTCCTGCGCCTGGAGCGCAATGCCGAACGCGAGGTCCGACGACATCGGTTTGTAGGGTTCGGACAAGATCTTACCGATGCTTTGCAGAAAGGCCTTGCGTTCCTTCTGCGTCGCCTTGTTGAAGATCAGATCGGTGATGAAAATCTGGACGTCATGGTCCGTCTCGTTGGCCTCCCAGGCGTCGAAACGTCCTTCGCCGGTTGATTTGAACAGATGCGAGGCGAGAAAGAACGCCCTGATCGGACTGTCCGAGAACCGGAAGAGATCATCTTGGCCGCGAACCAGAAACGTCGTGGTGCGCAGATCCACATAAAGCAATTCGCGCGCCTTGCCCTTGTAGGACGAAGCGTAGATATCGTTCATCCGCTCGTCGGTGCGCAACTGTGCGTCCAGCCAGGCGTTGAGCTCCGACGCCGACCAGGCGGCGCGACCCGAATCCCACATGTCGCCAGCCAGTGTGACCATCAACTGCTTCTTGATGTCCGAGTCGAAAATCTGGCGGTTCTCTTCCGCCGCCAGTACGTCGTCGATCAGATCGTCAAACAGTCTTGCAAGATTAACGGAGCCGGCGCTTCGCCGTTCTTCGTCCAGGGCCTCCAGACGCTGTGCGATCGCATGCAGCCAGGACGGCCGCCGGGCCATGACCGCGAGCCCGTTGAGAGCCTGGAGCGTCTGTTGTGCCTTTTCTGCGTCGCTGGTCAGCTCGATCAGGGCTCCGCGAAGGTGTTCCGGCTCCAGAAGATCCGTCGACACGATCTCCGGCGCAGAGACATTTTTCAAATTGCCAAGCAGCGCGGCAATCTGGCGTTCATTGCGGAAATGATGGCTCCGGCAGGATACAAGCAGGCGATTGGAGGTCGAGCGCGCGGCGCCGATGGAGAGAAACGCCACAAGCGCCTGGAACAGGCTTGCGGTCTCGTCCGGATGGAGCGCTGCTCCGATTTCGTCCAGCCCGTCGCAAATGACGATGCAATTGCCGGCGTTGATCTTCGCATAGACCTCTTCGGACGCGTAACCGTCGATTTCGGCGAGCGCGTCGATCAACAGGTGTATGTCGTCGGCGCGAAAACGGCGGCTTCGCAGACTGGGCGTCTCGCTGTAGAAAAGCTGCCGCGCCTGCTTCAGGTCGAGATAGACCGCCTCGTAGTCGAAATCCCCCCGCGACAGGCGTTCTGACAGGTTGCGGCAAAGCGTCGATTTGCCGGTTCCGTATTCGCCCAACAGGAGAAAAACAGGGGATTTGTCTTCGTCCGACAGCCACTCCGTCAGGTGCTGCATCGCGCCTTTGGCGGACGCGGCGGGCGCGGTTTCGGGCGCGCTGGACGGTTGGACGGTGTTCGCTGGCAGAGGCTTTTGCGGTTTTGCTTCAGGTTTTGGAGACGGTGGGGAAGCGGCCGTCTCCGGCAGGCCTTCTCCTTCGAACCAGCACAGAACCTGATTGAAGGGAACGTCGTCGTGGTCCGTGACCTCGAGCCGGAATTGACCGCCGGCTTCGGCGATCTGCTCGTTGATGCGGCGGCGCCAGGCTTCGAAGGCCTCCATCGCCGTCGTCGAGGAATCGTCCGGATAGGAGGCAGGCGCGGCATGCCGCAACGGAATGTGATTCTCGCGCGACGGGTCGATCAGACGGCACAGCCGCTCGCAATGCGCAAACGCCTCCTGACCGGTCTGACCATCGGCTTTGATTACCTCAAGC
The DNA here is from genome assembly GCA_024343425.1 of Rhizobiaceae bacterium MnEN-MB40S. Classification (GTDB taxonomy): domain Bacteria; phylum Pseudomonadota; class Alphaproteobacteria; order Rhizobiales; family Rhizobiaceae; genus Flavimaribacter. Next base: position 52,927 of record BRLC01000002.1, on the reverse strand, counting down.
CATTCAGTCACCGACGATCTGTCGAGTATCATGCAAAACCCACCTTCACTTGATGTTTCGCAGGAAACATATTGTCGTGAATAACGCAAGATACCGGGGGGTCGCAATATCAGCGCCAGTAACGCAGCTGACATTGATTTGATGAAAAGACCGCGATGCTCAGTGCAAATCTATCTGTGAGACGATCCTGCGCGCGATGAAAACGCCGTATATGATGGCGGCCGGGAACTCGTTCTGCAGCAAATCATGCATCACGCGAAAATGGCTTCCGGTCTTCAGCACGTCGTCGACGATGACGATCTGCTTTGGCGCAGGTTTCACCCTGTCCTGGTTCACAACGAGGATGTTGCGAAGAACGTCCGGCAGCGGGGGTTCTTCCGAAACCGGCTCCGGTCGGGATTTGACGATGAGATCGCGAATATCCAGATCGGCGTCGGGATGGATGTTCTGGCACATCCGGGTGATGTAGTCGTCAAAGTCGGGGTCGCTCGCCTCGCGCGCGGGCGGCACGGGGACAAAGGTCATCTTCCCGATTTCGGCCCAGTTGATGGCGTTGTGCAGATAGGCGCTGCATTTGCGCAGCGCTTCCTGCTTGCGCGCGTAAGCCGGTTTGAAGCGGTGTTTCGGCGAAATCGACAGATCGGCAATAAGCTGGTTTGTCTGGCCGCCGCTGAAATGACTTCCGGAGGTATATTCGAAGAGGAAGAGGCATTTGTCGTCGTTCCTCAGGAAATCGTAGTCGGCGATATTGGAACTGTCGATTTCGCGGAACCTGATCTTATTCAAGATTCCTCCAGATATCGGCGGGTTCTCGTATCCGGATGGCTCCGAGATCTTCGTAAAACCGGGGCCATCTGATGTCCCGGCGCTGGAAGCAGAAATCCGGAATGAAGAGCTTGCGTCCCTGGTACAGCGCGGCTTTCGCCTGGATGAGCACATCGGAATCGTCTTCCGCGTCGACAATGATCGTCGCCGCAGTCAGCGCGCTCATCATTTCGTACATCTGGGACCTGAACGATTTCATGTCGCTCTGTTTGCGCTTTTGGTAGCGCAATACGGGAACCGGCGTCGTGATGAGATAACTCCGGGAGATCGTCTCGTAGACTTCCTGACTGACAAGGCCGGTCATGTCGCCGAGCGGCGAACTGGTGACCGCGATGACATTGCCGCCGGCGTCTATCGCAGCCCTGTGAGCCGTCATGTCCGCCGTTGTCCCAAGACCGGAGACGACGGTGTAATCCATCATGGCGAGGACGCGCGCTATCTTGTCGGCGAGATTGACGCCTGACCAGGAAGCGTTCTCGCCGCCGATGACAGCGATGCAGTCCGTTTCGACCAGTTCCCAGGTGCCCTGGTAGTACAGGAGCTCGACTGGCGTGCGCGCCTCTCTCAGCTTCTGGGGATAGTCGCCGGCGCGATGGATGCGCACGCCGTAGCGATCGACGCCGGCGAGCCGAAAATATTCAAGAACGCCGGCGGCGCATTCTTCGCGACTTTCGAGGCTGGCGAAATTCGAGGGGAGCGCCGAGGGGTTCTTGGCGAACTGTCCGGCAATGGACGTGAAATTGCATCCGGGCTCGAGCCAGAGCGACTCGTAGGCTCCGATTTCCCGCATGGGGGAAATCGGTTGAAGCGCCGGCCCGTCGAAAAACTGCATTGCGAACGTCATGGCGCCACGAAGAGGGTGTTGCCCGAAAAGCGACGAGAGCCGCCCGAAAACTCAGTCGACAGACTGCTCAAGTTCAAGTCTGCTGGATTCTGTGCGTACAAGCGTGCGCCGCCTGCAACCCATGCGTTAGCATGTCCGGAAATTTTCATTCGTGTCGCCTCAACAAATGTCGTCATATGCAGGAAACTGTCCCGATTACCTCGCCGTTGTTGTATGTCTTTTGACAGGGGTTCAGTCTCCACCATTTCGCCATCCCCCTGAATACCATGGGAAAAAACGATACGCCAGCAATGTCGGTCGTCTCCGGTGGGGATAAGGGCCTAAGCAGGAAAGGCGATGATCTCCGTGCGTTCGATACTGATGCGAGCGCAATCTGGCCGCGATTGTTCCTCGTGCGCCTGTCTGATTAAAACGCTTCTAAATCATGGGGATAAGCGTCGCGACGTGGATGCGGCGCAAAAAGTCCAGGCTGTCACAAAAAATATTCATTCGAAATAAAATATTGGCCGAAATCGATCCGCGTTCCCGCGTTCGCGGGCTGAAGTTCGCGGTTTTGGAGCCATGTTGCGGCGCCGCTGATTCGCGCCGCCGGACAGTTTTGTCTGTGAGCTATTGTGATGATTCCAGGTCAGGGCAGGCGCGGTTGCACAGGTGGGGATGCTTGGGGATGATGCAACCATAGATATGTATTGAAGTATTACAATCGTGTGACGTCAGTCGCCTTACTCGACGACGAAACCGTGGCGATACGGGTCACGGTCATCGATGAAGATCGTGTTCAGACCATGCATTCTGGCCCACCCGCCAATCGACGGCACGATCGCGTCATAGGCGCCGACTTTCACCCGGTCTTCGACGTGGCCCTTGAACAGCGATCCGATGATGCTTTCGTGGATGAAGTCGTCTCCGGGTTGAAGGCGCCCTTTGGCCGTCCATTGGGCCATGCGGGCGGATGTGCCGGTTCCGCAGGGCGAACGGTCTATCGCCTTGTCGCCATAGAAGACGGCGTTGCGGGCGCTGGCTTCCGGATGATTGGGAGCGCCTGTCCACAGAATGTGGCTGAGGCCGCCTATTTCGGGATGTTCGGGATGCCTGAATTCGTATTTCCCGTTGAGCGCCTTTCGCAGCAGCGGGCTGTAGCGGATCAGGTCAATCGCCTTGAAATCGGCGATGTCGGAGAAGTTCTTCTGGCTCTCGACGATAGCGTAGAAATTGCCGCCATAGGCGACGTCGACAACGATTTCTCCGAGGCCCGGACATTCGGCTGTCAGCTCCGTCGAATGGAGGAACGCCGGCACGTTGCGCAATCGAACCTCTTCGACGCGTCCGCCCTCCATTCGATAATCGGCAAGAACGCGTCCGGCCGGCGTATCCAGTCGCAACTGCCCGGGCGTTGCCGGCGTGACCAGGCCGTGCTCGATGGCCATTGTGACGGTTCCGATGGTTCCATGGCCGCACATCGGAAGGCAGCCCGAGGTTTCGATGAACAGCACGCCGACGTCGCAATCGTCGCGGCAGGGCGGATAGAGTATGGAGCCGGACATCTGGTCATGTCCGCGCGGCTCGAACATCAAGCCGGTGCGAACCCAGTCATATTCGGCCAGAAAGTGCGCGCGCCTCTCGAGCATGGTCGAACCGGACAATTGCGGCGCGCCGCCGGCGACCAGGCGAACCGGGTTTCCACAGGTGTGGCCATCGATGCAGAAGAAGCTGTGACTTGCCATGTGTTTCCTTCAGAACCTGTCGGCGCGAAACGGCGTCAGGTCGATCGAAGCCGGCTCGCCGAGCGCAAGCTCCGTGATGAGGCTTGCCGTGCCGGCAGACTGCGTGAGGCCGAGATGTCCGTGGCCGAACCCATATATGACCCTGTTCGTGCCTCTGGCCATGCCGATGACCGGCAGGCTGTCGGGCAGGGAAGGGCGAAACCCCATCCATTGAACGCCGTCCCCGATGCGCAAACCGGGCAGGAAGTCTTTCGCCTTGTTCAGGAGAATATCGGCGCGGCGCATGTTTGCGGGCAACTCCAGACCGCCGAGCTCGACCGCTCCGCCGACGCGTATTCCGCTCGACAGCCTGGTGACGACAAAGCCGTGTCCGCCAAAGGTTATCTGCATTCGCAGATCGAGCGCATCGGGCGGCAAGGTCGTGTTGTAACCGCGTTCGGTTTCAAGCGGTATGCGGTCGCCCAGCGAGCGCGCCAGCGGACGCGACCAGGCTCCGGCGCAGACGACGACCTTGTCGGCAACCAGAACCCGACCGTCTGCGCAACGAATGCTCGCCGTCTCGTGGTCGGCTGTCACCGAGGTTGCTTCGGCGACCGCGAACTTGCCGCCGCGGTCCTGGAATTTTTCAGCGACGTGAAGCGTATAGTCGAGCGGATCGTCGACGCTGTACCACTCCGGCGAAAAGGTCGCCCGTGTAAACCGGGAGGAAAGACCCGGCTGCACGTCCGCGATCGCGTCGACGCCCTCGATATGCCGGAACGGAATGAGCTGGTTCTCGCGCGCCCGCCAGTGGGGAAGCGACGCCTCGAACTCGCGGTCGCTCTCATAGACCTGGAGATTGCCTTCCCGCCGTAACATATCCCCAAGCCCGGCGTCCTTGAGGAAATCCAGCAGCGCCTTCTTTGAATGGTTCATGAGCGCGGATTGCGCGGCGACGCCGCGCGCCATCTCGGACGGACGAGACGCCCGACTAAAGCGCAGAAGCCACGGCAAAATCCGGAAGGCGTAGGCCGGCGGAATCGTCAGCGGGCCGCTCGGATCCATCAACCAGGCGGGAGCGTGGCGAAACACGCCCGGTGACGCGAGTGGAATAATGTCTGAGAACGCGAACGCGCCGGCGTTGCCTCTCGATGCGCCGGCCGCAGGGCCTTCGCGATCGATCACCAGGGTTCGCTGGCCGCGCATCTGCAGGCTGAGCGCTGTCGACAGGCCAACAATGCCTGCGCCGATAACGATGACGTTCGGTTTGGATTCGCCCAGTTCCGTCATAACTTACTTCAACTCAAACCGGGCAACCGCGCCATGGTTCGTTCCGCCTCATCTGCCGCGGGTCCGTCCGGATCAGAGTTGCGGCAATACGGGCCGGCTCTCGATTGCCAGCCTCACGATCTTTTCCACCCTTTCGCGATGTTCGCCCCGGAGTGGTTGACGCGGCATGCGCACGCGATCATTGGACCCTATTTCAATAACTTCCGCAAGCTTGATTTGTTGCACGAGCCAGGTCGAAACATCGAGATCGAGCAGGGGACGGAACCAGCGATGGATGGCGAGCGCCTCCGCATAGCGCCCCTGGCGGATCAGTTCGTAGATCGCGACCGTTTCGCGCGGGAAGGCGACGACCAGTCCGGCGACCCATCCCACGGCGCCCGCGGTCAGAGCCTCAAACCCGAGATTGTCGACGCCCGTCAGAACGTCGTATCGATCTCCGAGACGATTGAAGATCTCGGTCGTGCGCCGGATATCGTCCGAGCTTTCCTTGATCGCGACAAAGCGCGCGTCATCGGCCAGCTCCTCCATCATGTCCGGTGTCACATCGACGCGGTAGCCGACGCGATTGGAGTAGATCATGACAGGAAGGTCGCCAGCCTCGGCGATCGCCCTGAGGTTGGCGATCGTCTCGTCACGGCCGGTGTGGTAGAGCGGCGAGGGGACGATCATCAGTCCGTCCGCTCCGGCTCCGGCCGCACGCTTCGCCAGGTCGCAGGCTTCTCTCGTTCCGGGTTCCGAAATCGTAAGGAGGGCGGGCTTGTCGCCGGTCGCCTGCTTGCACAGGCGAAGGACTTCGAGGCGCTCGTCATGCGACAGCATGTTGCCTTCGCCCAATGTGCCGCAGGCGATCAAACCATGACAGCCGGCGTCCATCATCAGAGCGTAGCAGCGCTCCATCTCCGCATGGTCAAGACCATTGTCTCCGGTGAATTTTGTGGTGACCGCAGGTATGACTCCTTGCCACATTTCATCGTCCTTTCAGGCTGCCCACGGCAGCAATTCATAGCCTTGCGAAAGTTTAATCTTTTTCTGCCCGTTTTCAGTGAGGCAAAGACATAACGCAACCTATTGTTTTATCTCATGATCGAAATTTCGGGGCTCTGAGCGAAGCGGGCGCGGCGTCGTGATTCGCCGGTTTCGCCTGCTCCTGGCCGTCGCGCTATTCCGACCGCCACAATTCCATACCACATCAATTTAAGTGGTCAATAAAATTGGATCCAATTTACAATCTGGAGGAAATGATATTATGATGGACGCAGGTATTTGCACCCTTTGGATTACCCCCGGAACTCCGCAGATGGCGTCGAATCTGAAGCTGAAATCGATTGATATCGGCAACCGCGCCTCCGCCGGTTCGATCGTCTATGATTCTCTTAGAAAAGCGATCATCGACGGCGAGCTGGAAGATGGAACGCCCTTGCGGCAGGATGATATCGCCAGCCAGTTCAATACGAGCCGTATCCCCGTGCGGGAAGCTCTGTCCAAGCTGGAACAGGAAGGCCTCGTCACGAACCGGCGTTATCGCGGCGCGGTCGTCGCGGGCATATCGCTCAGGGAAGCCTCTGAAATATTCGATTTCCGGATCCTGATGGAAAGCGAGGTCATCGCTGCATCCGTTCCGAAGATGACGTCGGCGTCTATTGCCAAGGCGCGCGCATACTGCGATGAATTCCGCCGCACGGATGACTCGAAAAAATGGAGCAAGCTTAACCGCAAGTTCCACTACAGCCTGTATCGCGACAGCGGACTGAAATATCATCTGGACATGATCGACAATGCTCTGGACCGGACGGAGCGATATGTTGACACCCAGTTGTCGATATCCCATGGCGTTGAAATGGCGTATCGCGAACACCTGGCCATTCTGGAGGCCTGTGAAAACGGAAACGCCGAACTGGCGGCGCGTTTGACGCGGGAGCATATTTCAGGCGTGCGCGACGAATTGCTGGAACATCTCGGGGGCGGACGGTAAAGGCCAGCAGACGCGGCTTCAGTCTTTCCTGAGCTTGAGGGGCAAGGGTCAGTTCGAATTGTGATTGGGTATAACTGCGGTATTGCAGCTTGCGTTGCTGTCGGTTCGACAGTTATGACAACCGATCCACACGAATTGACATGCACGGCGTCCGGAAAGAGGGGAAATGATTTCAGAGGTAAGAGGTTTGCACCACGTCACCTCCCTGACGCGCGATGCGTCTGCGAATAATCGTTTCTTCACGAAGTGGCTCGGATTGCGGAGAGTCAAGAAGACGATCAATTTCGACGTTCCCGACGCCTATCATCTCTATTACGGAACGCGTGTTGGCGCGCCCGGCACGTTGATCACCTATTTTCCCTTTCCGAGCCTTTCCGGCAGCCGGATGGGATCGGGAGAGGTGGGCTGCGTGGCCTTTTCCGCGCCTGAAGGCGCGCGCGCCTTCTGGGAGGCGCATGTCGAGGAACTGAAGCTCAGGCTCGTCGGGTCAGATGAGTATTTCGGACAGAAGCGGCTAAGGTTTCAGGGACTGGACGGCGAGGAAATCGCAATCATCGAAAACCCCCAAGACAAGCGCAAGGCCTGGGATGGATCGGACCTTTCCACCGACATCGGCATTCGCGGTCTTCACTCCGTCAGCCTGCGGCTTGCGGATGCAGCGGCGACTGCGGACTTTCTGAAGTTGATCGGCTATGAGTTCCAGGGCAAGGAAGGCAATCACCATCGCTACCAGCTTGCCAAGGGCAATGGCGCCGATTGCATCGACATACAGGAGTTGCCGCACGCCGATCCGGCAAAGGCCGGCGCAGGATCTGTCCACCATGTCGCCTTCGCCGTTGAAAGCCGCAAGGAGCAGGAAAAGGTCCGCGAGACCCTGCTGAACAACGGCTATCGCGTGACGCAGGTCAAGAATCGCAGCTATTTCTTCGCGATCTATTTTCGCTCGCCGGGGGGCGTACTTTTTGAAATCGCCACGAATGAACCGGGTTTCAATACGGACGAAAAGCTGAGCGAACTTGGCCAGGGGTTCATGCTGCCCAAGGAGCACGAATCCAGGCGTGAGCAGCTTGAGGAAAGCCTCGAGCCGATCGAGTAGCGAACGCTCCGTTCAGTCCTTCGGAATAATCGCGCCCCGGTGGCCGACGACGCGGGAAGCAAGGTCGTGACCGGCCTGCATCGCAGCTTCAAGGCTTGCGCCGGCGAGGTAGGCGCCAAGAAACCCGCCGTTGAAGCTGTCGCCCGCCGCTGTGGTATCGACGACCGATCTGGCCGGCTCGAAAACGCATTTCGAAATGTCCGCGTCTCCGAGCGGCGCGGGGCCAAGCGGACCGCGCTTGAGCGCGCCGGAACGAACGCCGTAACTATGTAAACGCTCAAGCGTTTGCGTTTCGGATTTGTCCTCGAACAACGCCATTTCATCATCGACGGAAGGGAGCGCAATGTCCGCCATCCGCCAGGCGCGTGCGACGGCCTTTCTTGCTGCTTCGGGGCTTCCCCAAAGGCGCGGTCGATAATTGGAGTCGAAGGAAAACAGTCCTCCGGCCGCGCGAAAGCGCTCGATCCAGAGGAACAGCGCCTCGCGAATATCCTCCGGCAGGATCGCGAGCGAGATGGCTGAAAGATATATGACGTCGTAGTTTTCCAGGGTGTCGAAATCTCTTCCCGAGAACATCTGACGGGCGGCGGAGTTGTCCCGCCAGTAAAAGAACGACCGTTCGCCCTTTTCGTCGGTGCTGATGGAGTAGAGACCAGGCAACCGGTCGCCGATACGCGCCAGAGACCGTGTCGAGACGCCCTGTGACTCAATGAAGAGCGCCATGCGTTCGGAAAACGGGTCTTCGCCAATGCAGGAGACGAACGCCACTTCGTTTTCGGCGGCGATCTGTCTTCGCAGATAGATCGCGGTATTGAGCGTATCGCCCGCATAGCCGACATCCGCCGCGGTTCCGTCGCTGTTCAATACAAGCTCGATCATGGCTTCGCCGACACAGGCTATTTTCAAGGGGCCTTGGGGAATTGGCATGCTCAGTTGTTCCGGCGAATAATTGTCTGATCGCAGGACTGATAAACCAGATTCGTGGATTTGGGGAAGTCCGCGCCGGTTTAAAACCGGGAAAGGCGGTTGCGTCGCCGCAACCGCCTCCGTGCCGAACAATGGCGCAGAGCCACTATCCAGAATTCCGTTTGTAAACCAACTATGAGGCGTCAGGATGGCGAGAACCGTAGCGGCGGAGACCGGCTTGGCCCAGCGTGCTTCCTAAGCGGCGTTGTGCATCAGGTCATTCATTTCGTCGTAGTAATGGTCCGCGGCGCAACGGTCCCGCTCGATCGCCCGGGCGATGTTGCGAAACAGGATCAAGGCAAGAGGGTCGTCTGAACCAGTATTCAGGACGACTTGGCGCTTGTCGCGATAATCGCCGGCAAGGTTGCCTTGCAACTCCACGCCAATGACGCGAAATCCATAATCATGGGGACCGACTTCGCCTTCGAGCAGGGCTGTGCCGGAGCAGTGCGCAATTTCCGTTACGCCGATGCACACAGGCAATTCTTCAAAGGAATATTGAGTTGTGAACATTGAAAATGGCTTAAGGGTATGAACAAGGAATAAAGGTCCAATATATACCATAATGGTATAGATTGTCAATGCTCAATCCCGCTCAGGTTGCAGCCCTGTCTTGCAGAGCGACAACAAAAGTCGCGTCTATGTGGCTATCAAGCGCGCGAAGCGCATCACGCAGACGCCCGATCTCTTCAAGCAGTTTGCCTGCTGAATCTCCGCCGACGGGCGATACCAGAATTTCGACATGCGGAAACTGACCCGAGCGCCGTGACCGAATATTGAGTATCTGGACATGTGGCGCATCCAGGGCGCGAACCGTTTCGGAGATTTGTGAGAGTTCGATCCCTGACAGAGGCGCATCGAGGAGATCCGGGAGGCTCCGCGCAATCATCATCAGTCCGTTGAAAATCATGACGACGGCAACGAACGCCGCGCCGAGACCGTCCATAACCAGACCGACCACCGGATCCTTCGCGAGGGTGGCGACGGTGAGCGTGATCTGCAGGAACGTTGAATTGACACATTTGACGATGCGAGATTTGATCTGGGCTTTGTAGATATCGGATTCTTCCGTGCGCTCGCCTGAAACCAGAGCGAACAGGGAAACCCAGTTGATCGTCAGATTGGCGGCGTTGACAATTGCGGCGAAGGCGAGACCAATCGGGCTGGGCGGCACGCCTTGTTCAACCAGGGAATAAACCACCTTTCCAGCTACCCATACGCCGCTGGCGATCATGCCAAGACCGATGATCAGCCACGAGAACTGCTCGATCTTTCCCACGCCGAATTGAAAATGCGTCATGCGTCCACGGTGGACGCTCGCCAGCAGCCAGAGCGAATAAACCTCGATCATCAGCATGAAACTGGAACGGGTAAATTCGCTGAGCAAGGTCAGCGAGCCGGTGATTATCGCGAATGCAACCTGCAGCAGGACCAGGATAAAATCAGCCAGGCTTGAATAGATGACGGCCCGTTCCCGGGATATTTCCACCTTGGTGGGCTCTCTCGTTATCTCCGAAAGTAGCCTCATAGCCTCATACGCGCCCGGATGATGTCGATGAGGCCGATGTCGGGAAACTCGACATAGGCGGCCTGGCCGATCGGGCAGGTTTCAACCTCGAGATCGTCGGGCTCAATTGAAAGCAGAACCTGGGCGAGACCGGGATTACGACCCTTGGCGACCGCGGCGAGGTCATCAGAGCCCAAAGTCGCCGCAGAACCGCGGACGAGCATGACGTTGGCTTCGACGGACCTGTGGGAGCCTTCGATGACCACTTGCGCCTTCGCGCCGGGAAGGATCAGGGGAGTCTCGGCATCAGAGATCGGAACATCGACAAGAAGGTCGGAACAATCCACCCAGGTCAGCACCACCTGACCGGGCCGAACCACAGCGTCGGTTCGCGACTCGATACTGAGAACAGTCGCGCCTGTCGGCACTGGCACCTGAGCCTCGGTCATTCGGGCAAGGTCGGCGCGCGCCAGCTTCAGTTCGGCTTCCTGGAAGCGCAGTTGCGACTCCAGTTCCTGGCTGTGCACCACCATTTGCAAGCGCGGCAGACGCAGATCGCTCCCATCGTCCAGAGCCCAGCCGGGAACCTCGCCGTCATAATTCTGGTAGTGGCCTGACTCGGCGAATTTTAGCTGTTCAACGGCTTTCGCTAAATGCGCAGCCTTGTTGGCCTGATCCTGCCGGAGTTCCGACAGGCGCAGGGTTGTTTCGTCAATCCGCGTCTGTGGCACAATCGTCCCGCTTCCGGCGGACTTCAGACGTTCCAGCAGGTCCTCAAGAACCGTTATCTGACCAAGCTGTGCTGTGCTGTCTTGCTTGAGTTCGGCGATTTCCCTGTGCAGACGCTGGCGAAATATGCGCGCATAAGCCTTTCGGCGCCCCAGGCGCTCGCTCTCCAAAGTGTGCAACTGATCGATATATTGCCGGACTTCGTCAATCTGTTCACGTGTCGCGTTGACCCGTTGTTCAAGGTCGTCCACGCGGTTTCTTTCCGTGAAAAGCCGGTCGTTGCGTATCAGTACTGCAGATGTGTCCGGGCCCACTCGCGTCCCGATTTCGGGCAAGGGCGAAACGATCTGACCGGCTATCGGCGCGCTGGCAAGTTGTTTCCAGGCGGTGATCGCCGAATCCCGTATGAAAATCGATTTGAGATATGGGCCGCCGATCCAGGCCGAGTAGAGAAGAAAGGCAAGCACGCCAACCAAAAGGATCGTCAGAAAACGGGGCTTTCCACGTCGCGGCGCCTTGGACATATCGCTGATGCAATTCCATAATGAATATTGGTGGAAAATACTTTTCGCCAACTATATCTGGCCTTTGAACGGCGTCAATCGCCGCATCTTGTTGCATCACGCGGAAATTGTGAAAGGCGATGCGGATGGATATCCGGTTGCAGGAAGATCACGTTTTTCTGACACGCCTTGTATTTGGGAGGCCGGTCCCCATATCCGTAGCCATAATATGGAAAAATCCTTCGTAATCATGATGGTAGAACCATATCCTGAGCATTCGACCTGTAACAAAAAACGGTGAATCGATATGCGTCCGTTTACGATTGCCGCTGCGGCGTTGCTTGCCGGAGCGCTGGCTTTTGTCACCATGACTTCGGAGGAAGTCGGTCAGGCCAGGGAGAGAATACACAGTGAGGAAGACGACGGCTGGAGGTACAACCACCATGCCCGTTTCGATGAATGGGAAACCTTCTGCAAGCATCCGGTTGCGGACAGTCCAGGAGAAGGGCAAGCAATCTCGTCAGGGCAGCGCTGTTACATGCGTCTCACCGATTCCTTTGTAGCCTACGACGCCATAGACTTTTCACCCTATGAGGTGACGCTGTCCGCGACGATCGGAGCAGACGGCAAAGGCATGCAGGTGGCGTTCTATCTCGGAGAAGACCTGATTTCGACGGAAAGCGGCGCCTACCTGCAACGTGATGGAAAACCGGTCTGGAGCCTGAATACGCAGGCGTGCGACAGTCAGAACCTCTGTGTTTTCACAGGCCCTTCCGCGCATGCGCTGATCGATATATTTTCCGATCAAACTGCAGACGAATTGACCCTCGTCTGGAATGTCGCCGACGGCGCCGGACACATCCATTCCCGCAACTGGCCGATGGCGTCCTTCGCGAACGCCCATGCCGAACTGGCGCGGATATCCGACTGACCGCAGACGCGCCGGTTGCCATCCGGTGAAATCCTGTCTAACTGCGTGGTCATGACACTTGACCTCCTTCTCGATCATCTCCGCCAAACCTCGCTGCTTTCACAGGTAGCCGAGACAAGCCACTGGGACCAGGAAACCGTGATGCCGGAGAAGGGCGCGAGCCTGCGCGCCGAACAGATCGGGGCGCTTGCCGCGACCATTCACGCGCGCCAATCCGACCCGCAAGTGATGGAATGGATCTCGGGCTTGAACGAGGCGGAACTTACGCCCTTCGATCGTTGCAACGTGGACCAGGCGCGCCGGCAATACGACAAGGCGACACGCATTCCGAAATCCCTTGCCGAAGCGAGCGCCAAAGCCGCCTCCGAAGGCCAGGTGTTATGGACCGAAGCGCGCAAACAAAACGACTATGCGGTGTTCGCGCCGGCGCTGAAACGAAATGTCGCTCTGAAGCGTGAGGAAGCGGCCTGCCTGACCGATGGGGACGGCGGCCTGTATGACAGTCTGCTGGACAGTTTCGAGCCGGGCGCAAAAACGGCGGAAGTCGAACCGTTGCTGGAAAGTCTTCGCCCGGCGCTGGTCTCGTTGCGCGAGCGCATTCAGGAAAAGCCGGTTCCGACGGCCCTTTCAGGTTCGTTTCCGGAATCCAATCAGCTCGACCTGGCGCGGTTCGTCGCAGAGACCATGGGTTATGACTTCAAGGCCGGCCGCCTGGATATTTCCGTCCATCCCTTCAGCAGCGGCACGGTGAGCGACGCCCGCATTACGACCAGGATCGACGAGGCCGATATCCAGGACTGCCTGTTCTCGACCATGCACGAGGTTGGCCACGCCCTCTACACCCAGGGCGCGGCGCACCCTTATCTTCCGGCCGGCGACTATTGTTCGATGGGCGTTCACGAGAGCCAGTCGCGTTTCTGGGAAAACCAGATCGGGCGCTCGCAACCCTTCGCCGAATGGCTTTTCCCCTCGCTGAAGACCCTCTTTGACACTCTCAACCTCCGCGGGCCGGAGGAGCTTTACGCCGCGGTGAACCACGTTCAAACCGGTTTTGTCAGAACAGAGGCTGACGAGGTGCATTACAATCTGCACATCCTGCTTCGTTTTGAACTGGAGCTCGAACTGATCGACGGACGTCTCGAGACGGAAGATCTGGAGGCAGCCTGGAACATGCGCTTCGAGAGGGACTTCGGCAAGGCGCCGCCGGATGCGCGGCTGGGGGTTCTGCAGGATGTCCACTGGTCCGCCGGCTTGATCGGCTATTTTCCGACCTACAGTCTCGGCAACATCTATTCGGCCTGTCTGGATGAGGCGATGCGGGCGGATCTGCCCGATCGCGACGCCATGGTCCGGGCAGGCGAGCCCGCGCCGATCCTCGACTGGCTTCGCGAGCGCGTCCACAGTCGGGGCAGATTGCTGGCGCCGCAGGACCTGATCGCCGAGGCGACGGGAAAGGCGCCGTCCACACGCCCGCTGATCGATTACCTGGAAACAAAATTCGGCGCGCTTTACGATCTGTAGGGAACGGCAACCCTAAACAATTGAAACATTAATTCCGAACCTGCGAAAATCGACTGAAACATCGGGCGTTCAAAACCGGTTCATCAAGCAAGCCGGGATGAACAACGATGCCAGAATTCAAAAACGATCAGCTTTCGTCCGCGCCTGTGGTGGTCGCGCTCCATTCGTCGGCCTCCAGCGGAGCCCAGTGGCGGACATTCGCTGCCGACAGCGCGGGGCAAATGGAGGTCATCGCGCCTGACCTTCCAGGATACGGCCAAGCCAGCCTGACCCGGGATATTTCCCGCAAAGGCGTTGCGGCGGCTGCAGCGCCTGTCATCGAACTGATCGAGCGGAAAGGGCAGGCTGTTCATCTCGTTGGACATTCGAACGGAGCCGGCGTCGCGCTGAAAATCGCGATGGTTCGGCCCGACCTGGTCAAAAGCCTGGCGTTGTACGAGCCGGCGACGTTTCATTTCCTCTCCCGCGGATGCTCGACGGACCGTGCGCTCTTCCGGCAAATCAGCAGGCTGGCGGGGCTGGTTTCCGTATCGCTGGCTTTCGGAAATCCCGATCGGGGCATGCGCGCCTTCATCAATTTCTGGAATGGAGACGGCGCCTGGGAATCGCTCCCTGACAAGTCGCGCGGCAAATTCGCATCCCAGGCGCGTTCGATCATCGCCGATTTCAACGCCGGCTTTGCTGAAAGCTGGACCTTGCAGGACCTGGGAGCGATCAATCTGCCGACCCTGATGATGAGCGGCGGACAGTCGCCTGACATCGCAGCGCGCGTGACGTCCCATATCACGAGCGCCTTTCACGACGTTCGCACCGAAACGTTTCTCTCGCTTGGCCACATGGCGCCGGTCTTCAATCCCGATGTAATCAATCCGGTCATTCAGCGGCATATCGCAAGGGTTGAAGGAGCAGAGGCCGCTTCATCGGCGCGCATTCGCTCCGCCGCCTGATCCATTCGATTTCCCGGCCGTATTGCCGGCTGTTTGATTTCCCGCGAAACGGTTACCATATCGGAGGTAATTCCGGTCCGGTCTGCGGAGAGGGTCTTTGCGTCCGGACCATGTTTCATTTGGGCGATCGCGTTGTGGGCAATCATACGACCAGTTCTGCGGACAGTGCGCCGGATATCGCAAACTGGCTTATCGGCGAAGGCAGGTTGTATGGCGACGGACTGAAGGTGGTCGAGGGTCTGGCGACCCGCCTGTTGGCTTCGGGCGTTCCCCTGGCGCGCATGCGCATAAATCATCAGGTTGCAAATCCGTTGATCGTTGGCTGGAGCACAGTGTGGACAGCGGACGGGGCGATCGAAAACCCAATACCGGCAAGTGTTCTGCAGACATCGGCCTGGCACGGTTCGCCCTTTCAACATGTCGTGCAGAATCGCGGCGTATTTCGACGCCGTCTCGACGATCTGCATCCCGTGGACGACCACGGCGTGTTGCATGAAATGGCCGATGCAGGAGGGACCGATTTCTTCGCGATGGCGCTTTCGTTCAGCGACGGTTCCACCCAGGGCGCGAGCTTCGTCACCAAAGATCCGCGCGGGTTCTCCGAGCGCGACCTGGAATTGCTGCAGTCACTCAGGGATCCGATCGCAGCGGCGATGGAGCCCTGCGCGCAGAGACGCTCCATGCGCAGCCTGCTTGCGACCTATCTCGGTCGAGGACCGGCGAAGGAAGTCGCCGAAGGCGCGATACGCAGGGGCGATCTTGTCCATATGGACGCGGTGGTGATGTTTTCCGACCTGAGGGATTTTACCGCAAAATCCGCCTATTGGCCTGAGGCCGAATTGATCGAGGCGGTGAACGACTATTTCGAGATCGTCGCGGAAGCGGTGCAGGCCCGTGACGGAGATATTCTCAAATTCCTGGGCGACGGCGTGTTGTCGGTGTTTCCGGTCTCCGGAGAGAAGAACCAGGAGGAGCGCTGTATTGCCGCTGCGGAAACAGCCATTGAAATCCGCGCCAATCTCCATGCGCTGAACGAGCGCCGCCAGACGCAGGGCAAGCCTCCGCTGGAAACCGGCACGGGAATTCACATGGGGCAGGTCACTTACGGCAACGTCGGAAGCAGGGACAGGCTGGATTTCACGGTCATCGGTCCGGCGGTCAATCTGGCGAGCAGGGTCGAACATCTTTGCAAGGCGACGGGCGATGCGGTTCTTGCAACGAGCGCGGTGGCGGATTTCGTTCCGTCGCTTTTCCGCTCGACGGGCATGCATGCGATCCGCGGTCTGGATCAGGACATCGAAACCTTCGCCCTGATCTAGGGTCGAATATGGCGGCAAGCAATTCGGCTTTTGTCAGCAGACTGTCTGTTCACTCAACGATGAACTTGAAACTGCCTCGGAGCGGCTTAAGTTCGCTGCATGAACAACAATAAATACAGCATCGAGATCGGAGACGTGGAAGGCGAGGTCAAGGTCCTCCACGGAGGACGGCCTGTCGCATCTTCAGAACGTGTGCGTGTGCTTCGCGAAACACGGTTGGCCGACTGCTATTACTTTCCTTCCGATGCTGTCGATCCTGAAATCCTCGTTCCTTCCGATCAAAAGACGTTCTGCCCGTTCAAGGGAACGGCTTCCTACTGGCACGTCAAAACCGCGTCCGGCTTGAAGGAAAACGGCGCCTGGTCCTACCAAAGACCCTTGACTGAAGCACAGGGCATTGGCGGCTATCTCGCTTTCACGGAAGAAGTCGCCGAAGAGTACGACTTTGCCGTTTCACCTCCGGAAATCCGGATCGAGGAAGCCCATATCAGCAGTCCCTTGAGCGATTGGGTCTTGCGCGGAGCCGGCAATTGCAAGACGCGCCGTGAACTCGTGCGCATGCTCGGGCATAAGCTCGTGGAGGCCGGCATCGGCGTCAGTCGCATCTCGGTCGTGCTCTGGTCGCTGCATCCCGAGATTGCAGGCGCCAATATCGTCTGGAAGCGCGATACGGACGAGGCCAGCCTGGCCGAAGCGAGTTACGATCTCCTCGACGATCCCGAATTCGTCAACAGCCCGATCTACTATGTCAGCATGGCCAAAGGCGGCGTGCGCCAGCCGCTCAATGTCGACGCTTTCGAGTTCGACTATCCGATCATTCATGAACTGAAGGCCGCCGGCGCGACGGATTATGTAGCGATGCCGCTTCCGTTTTCGGACGGGCAGATCAACGTGATTACGCTCGCGAGCGACAGCAAGGACGGTTTTTCGACGGCGGACCTGGGGCAGATCTTCGAAATCGTCGGGACGATCGGGCGGTATTTCGAAGTTCTGACCTTGCGCAAGAACACCAAGACGCTGCTCGACACCTATCTCGGCCGGCGCACCGGCAAACGCGTATTGAACGGCGACATTCGGCGTGGCCATGGCGAGGATATCCAGGCCGTGATCCTGTTCAGCGACCTGCGAAACTCGACGAGGCTCGCAGAAGAGCTTCCGCGCGACGACTATCTGAAGATGCTCAATCGCTATTACGACATGGTTCTGGCGCCGATCAGCGAAAATGGCGGGGAAGTGCTCAAATTCATCGGCGATGCGGTTCTCGCCGTCTTCCCAATTTCCGATCTTGCCGACGACAGGGCGGAGCAGGCGGAACTGGCTCTGCGGTCGGCCCGCCAGGCGATGAAGGTCGTCGAGGAAAACCTCGAGAAAGGGCTTTCAGACGATGGCCCACCGATAGACATGGGGATCGCTTTGCATATCGGCGATGTGACATACGGCAATATCGGCAGCCATGATCGCCTCGATTTCACGGTCATTGGTCCCGCGGTCAATCTCGCCACCAGGATGGAGGGACTGTGCAAGGCGACCGGCAACAAGATCATCATGTCGCGCGACTTCGTTCACGCGCTGGCAAGCGACGGCGACAGCCTGCCGCAGAACATTTTTTCGATTGGCTCGCATCGTTTCGACGGATTTGAATCAAGCCAGGAAATCTTCGCGGCAGGCAGCCGCGACGCGGATTTCGAGGCGTCAGGGGCGCAGATCAGTCCGGTGTCGTGATCACACCCGCG
Organism: Rhizobiaceae bacterium MnEN-MB40S; assembly: GCA_024343425.1. Classification (GTDB taxonomy): domain Bacteria; phylum Pseudomonadota; class Alphaproteobacteria; order Rhizobiales; family Rhizobiaceae; genus Flavimaribacter. The sequence goes on along the minus strand of BRLC01000002.1, from coordinate 35,041 downwards.
GTTTCGAGTTCCGATCGTTCAGGATACCAGATTGCATTGTGCGGACTGTTGAATATTCTTTTCAGGAACTCCGGATCAATCGCCTGGTTTTCGAAGAATGCGCGGTCGCGCGACTGTTCTTCTGCAATGTCCACATTTGGAATATTGGCAGTGCTGTCCAGGCGGTATTGGTGAAAGCCGAGCTTTGCATCGGCGCCCATGGTTCTGTTGGCGCCGGAAATGAAGATGATCGTGCAGGCCGAACTGCATTCGCCGTCAATTCTGGTGTCGAGATGTCCTTCCGAAACCAGCCGCGCGATGCCCCGCGCCTCGTAGATATTTCCGCCTTTGCTGTTGAGCGCCAGGGCTTTGACGCTTGAATTCTCCGACAAGAGAGTTCGAATGATTTTCGTCGAACCGAGGGCGACGTCGCCATCGAGCGTCAGAACGCGGCCGTCGTCCGACAGCGACAAGTCATAGGTCGATGCGTGGAGACGATCCATCTTCGTTGTGAACAGCTCTTCCTCGGGCTTCCAGATCGTGCGCTGATAGAGACCGAGCCATTGGGCGCCGAAAATGAACAGCACGACGATGATGGCGACGTAGCTGCCCCAGACGGGCGCCAGCGAGCCGCGCGCGGCGACATGGGCCTCTCCTGCGCGGATGACGCCGATCGACAGCGTAGCGAAAATCAAAAGAGAGGCGACAAGCAGGCAAACGAAAACAACGAACGGGACGTGGTGCAAGGTCATCACGCCGGCCAGCGCCGCGTAGACGATGACGCAAGGCGCGACGAAGAATAACCAGAATGACGGTCCGAGAGCCCGTTCTCCGCGCCAGTATGAAAGGAAGACACCCATTCGGGCACGATAGGGTAAAACCGGTCGCCTGTGGAGGCGTATTCCTCCGGCTTCCCGGCGCCCAAAAAAAACGGGGCCGATGAACGGCCCCGCTGCATGTTCAGGCTGACGCCCGCGCTTTTCTAGCGATGGCCGCCGAAGCCGCCGCCCATGTGGCCGCCGCCGAATCCGCCGCCGCCAAAGCCGCCGGGCATTCCTCCGCCGCCAAAGCCTCCGGGCATTCCGCCGCCGAAACCACCATGTGGCATTCCTCCGCCGAACCCGCCGGGCATGCCGCCGCCGAAGCCGCCGTGCGGCATTCCACCGCCAAAGCCGCCTGGCATCCCGCCGCCATAATGTGCGGGGACACCGGGAGGCGGACCACCATGAGGCCCGTAGCCGGAGTGATGCGGCGGGGGCGGTCCATACGGATGGTGTGGACCATAGGGGCCATAGGGACCATAGGGATGATGCGGAGGAGGCGGTCCGTAGGGGTGATGCGGACCATAGGGACCATAGGGGTGATAGTAGTAACCCCACTGGTTGTACCAGGGATATCCAACGTAGTAGCTGTTCCAGTACGCTTGGTCAAAGGTTGCCAGGCCGATGCCGACGGCAGTGGCGACAGCCGGCGTCAGCTGTGTTTTCTGGCCATTGTCGACAGTGACTATGTACTCGGAATCGATCCAGCCGCGGGCCGCGCCCCACTTGGTGTCACACCAGTCGTAACCGGACTGGCAGCCGTAAATCTTGATTGCCGAATTCGCCGGCACGACGGCGACTGACGGATAGTTCGTTCCCGGACCTGCGCGAAGGTGTACACCGGTTGTAGTATAGCCCGGCGTTTGCGCCAGCGCGGTAACAGTCATTAACGGCAGGCAGAGCGCCGCCAATCCCCATAGTAGCAATTTCCTCATACTCACCTCCTAGCGTGTAGAGTTTCAACCGGCGTCAATATACACAGAAGTCGGATATTGACACTTCCAAAGTTGCAATTGTGACGACATTACTAACGTACTGTAACCAGAATATTTAGATACTCTTGCGACGCATGGTTCATGAGCTGATCCGGGGCCGGCGCACCGTTTGAAACGAGGCGCTGCGAGATGATAACAACCAGTTTCAGGCGGCCCGGGCTTTCAGGCGACTGCGCGCCATTTCATCGGCCACCATGCTGGTCGGCAGGTTCTCTTCGGCGGCGGTTTCGAAGATATTACGGAGTGTCAGCGCAATCGAGCGAACCCTGTTTTCGATCTCGGGCCCGGTTTCATCCTGGCACGCCAGACAAATGACGCCTCCGGCGTTGAGCACGTAGTCTGGCGCAAAAAGTATATTGCGTTCTGCTAGCAATTGACCGTGATACGAAGCCGCAAGCTGATTGTTCGCCGAACCCGCGACAATCGGCGCTGCAATCTCGTCCACGGACTCGTCGTTGATGACGGCGCCCAGCGCGCATGGGGCAAATATGTCCGCTTCGACGCGATGCGATTTTGCAGGGTCGACGGCGGCCGCCCCGAACGTGGTTTCGGCCTTCTTGACGCGGTCGCTTCTGATATCTGAAACGATGAGCTTTGCGCCTGCTTCATGGAGCATCTCCGCCAAGCGCCATCCGACATTGCCCAGGCCCTGTATGGAAACGGTCAAGCCACTGACCCGGTCGTCATCGACTTTGAAGCGGCGCGCCTCCTTCATTCCTTCGAAAACGCCCAGCGCCGTGTAGGGGGAGGGGTCTCCCGCCGGACCCTTCGTTCCACCGCGGACATAGGGAGTGACTTCCGCGAGAATATCCATATCGGACGGGGTCAGACCCACGTCTTCGCCGCTGATGTATCGTCCCTCAAGATCGTTGACTGTTCTTGCAAAGGCCCTGAGCAGCGCTGGGGATTTATCGCGTTCGGGATCGGCGATAATGACAGCCTTGCCGCCTCCGAATTCCAGACCGGCGAGGGCGTTCTTGCAGGTCATGCCTGAGGAAAGGCGCAGCACATCCGTCAAAGCGGCTGCCTTGGTCGGGTGCTTCCACAGGCGCGCGCCGCCAAGGGCAGGCCCGAGCACGGTGCTGTGGATTGCGATTATGATGTCCACGCCAAACTCGGATAGCCGCCTGAAAACGACCTGTTCGTGATCGTCAAAATCTGGATGATCGGACAGAAACTCCTGTCGAAAATCCTCCATCGTCATGGCGTGCGTGTTCACGGTTCACCACCTCGCTGGCGTTCGCTAACCACGCGCGACTTCCGGTACGCAACGCGGAAATACCGTGTATTAATATAATACATAGATTGTTTGCTGTAAAGAAATACAACTATAGGGCGCATATGTGTATTGCTACCATTAGTAGATGAGGTGGCGGCGCAATGAAAATCAGGAATAGTTTACTGATCTCAAGAGTAATATCGGCTAGGATGGCGGCTCCAATAGCATGGAGGCGTTCGTTTCATGATTTTCAGAGTGGCGTTAGCAGGATTGTCCATGGCGTTGACGCCAATAACGGCGCAAGCGCAAACCGCCAGCTCTTCACCACCGCCCGCCGTCGTGGTTTCGACGGTGACGGAGCAGTCTCCCGCCGCCCTGAACAGATATGTCGGCAGGGTGATTGCCGTCAGCACTGTGGAGCTTCAAGTCCGGGTGACCGGGTTTCTCGAGAAGCGCAATTTCACTGAAGGCGCGACCGTCAAGAAAGGCGACGTCCTTTATGAGATAGAAAAGGACACCTACAAGGCCAACGTGGACAAGTCGTCGGCGACCGTACAGGGCGCGCAGGCCACGGTGACGGACGATCAAAAGACGTTCGAACGCATGAAGTTCCTGCGCGACAAGCAGGACCAGCCGCAATCGGCGGTGGATCAGGCGGAAGCCGACCTCCAGAACAGTCAGGCGACGCTTGGCGAAGCCAAGGCTCAACTGGAGCTGGACAAGATCAATCTCGGCTATACGACAATCACCAGCCCGATCGACGGCCGGATCAGCACCACGAATATCAACGTGGGCAATCTCGTCACCCCGGACAGCGGCACTTTGGCGACCATTCTGAGCGTCGATCCGATCTATGTCCGCTTCTACATGAGCGAAGCCGAACTCGTCGACGCGCGGCAGAAGGGGCTCATCGGAGAAGACGGGGCGAAACTCGACGTGGAAATCACGCTCTCGAACGGGGATGTGTATCCCAAAAAGGGCAAGATCAACTATGTCGGCATCGCAATCGAACAGTCGACGGACACCGCGGAAATCAGAGCGACCTTTGATAACCCCGACGGCATTCTGATTCCGGGTCAGTTCGTCACTGCAAAGACGTTGGACCCGACCGCCAAGCCGGAACTCGCCGTGCCACAGCTCGCTGTTCAACTCGACAAGAAGGGCCACTTCGTTTTCATCGTCGACGATGACAACAAGGTCGAACGGCAGGACGTCCAGGTTGGCGCGCAGCAGGCCGGCATGTGGGTCGTCACGTCAGGATTGGCAAAAGGCCAGAAAGTCATCGTACAGGGCCTTCAGAAGGTGCAGCCCGGAATCGTCGTCAAGCCTGTCGAGCAGCAGAGCTGACGGGAGCGGTTGATGATTTCGGAGTTCTTTATCGATCGGCCCAAATTCGCCGTCGTCATCGCCATCGTCACATCGCTCGTCGGGGCGATCGGCATCATATTCATCCCGATTGCGGACTATCCGAACATTGCGCCGCCCCAGGTTTCGGTGACAGCGCAATATCCCGGGGCCAGCGCAAAGGTGATCCAGGACACCGTCGCTACGCCGATTGAACAGCAGGTCAACGGCGTCGACGGCATGCTGTACATGACGTCGACCAGCGACAACAGCGGCAACTATGTCCTGACGGTCAATTTCCGCATCGGCACGGATCCGGATATCGCGGCTGTCAACGTGCAGAACCGGGTCGCCATGGCGACGGCGCTTTTGCCCGCCACTGTGGTCCAACAGGGCGTAATTACGTCCAAACAGTCCAGCAACATGATCCAGGTGATCAACCTGATATCGCCGGATCAGTCGCGGGACGAACTCTTTCTCAGCAACTATGCGGCAAACCATGTGCAAGAGCCATTGAGCCGCATTCCGGGCGTGGGCGGCACGGCCCAGTTCGGCCAACTCAATTACAGCATGCGGGTATGGCTGGACACAGACAAGCTGACTTACCTTGACCTGACGGCGTCGGACGTCGTCGACGCGATCGAGGCCCAGAACGTCCAGGCGACCGCCGGAACGGTCGGCGCTCCGCCGTTCGGCGACGGCAGGGTCGATTTCCAGTACACGCTGCAAGCCGAGGGTTTGCTGGATACGGTCGACCAGTTCGAAAAGATCATCGTGCAGGCCAATACGGACGGATCGCTGGTCCGGCTGAGCGACGTCGCCCGCGTGCAACTCGGTTCGGAAACCTACGATTCAAACGCCACCTTCAACAACACGCCGGCGGCCGCGATCCAGATTCTGCTCGAAAGCGGAGCGAACGCTCTCGACGTCGCCGACGGCGTCTACGAGCAGATGGATGAACTGGCCAAGTCCTTTCCCGAAGGCGTCGCCTACAATCTGACCTATGACGTGACAAAGGCCGTTCGCGCGTCGGTGCGGGAAGTCCTGCAGACGTTGGGAATCACCGCGCTTCTGGTCATCGCGGTGACCTTCATGTTCCTTTTGAGCTGGCGGGCGACGATCATTCCGGCGATAGCAATTCCCGTCTCGCTTCTGGGCGCCGTGGCGCTGATCTATCTCATCGGATTCAGCGCCAACATGATAACACTGTTCGCAATCATTCTGGCCATCACCCTCGTGGTGGACGATGCGATCGTGATCATTGAAAACGCTGAACGCATCATGGAAGAGGAGGAACTGGAGCCGCGAGAGGCGACGCTCAAGGCGATGTCGCAGATCACCGGGCCGATTATCGCCACAACCTTTGTGCTGGCCGCGGTGTTCGTGCCTGTCTGCTTTTTTCCGGGCATTACCGGAAAGATCTATCTGGAATTTGCGCTTACAATCGTTTTTGCGTTCTCGCTGTCCGCAGTCAACGCCCTGACGCTGGGTCCGGCGCTGTGCTCGCTCCTGCTGAAGAGAAGCACCGGCCACGCCAAGGGACCGCTGAGAGTCATACCCTGGACGGTGGATCGCCTGCGGCGCGGATATATGTGGCTGACGTTCAGAATGCTGCGTTACGCAGGCGTTACGCTGGTGATATTCGCCTGCTTCATTGGCGCAACGGTCTATCTGTTCCAGGCCACGCCCACAGGCTTCATCCCGCAGGAGGACCAGGGCGTGCTGATGTCGAGCATAACATTGCCGGACGGAGCCTCCCTGCAGCGCACCGAGGAGGTTATCTCTCAACTGAGCGATATCACCGCAAAGACGCCAGGGGTTCTCAACGTCATCGGCGTGAGCGGCGACAGCCTCATCAACGGGACGCGTCCCAACACCGGCATGATCGTCGCAGTGCTGAAGGACTGGAGCGAGCGAACAACGCCGGAAACCCAATGGTACAGCATCCTCGCGACGCTCGACAGCGAGTTCAACGCGCTGCCTTCGGCGACAGCGGTCGTGTTTCCGCTGCCGACGATCCAGGGCGTTGGCTCCAGCGGCGGAACCTCCGCCGAGCTTCTGGATCTCAATACGGGCAGTCTGCAGCAGCTAGATTCCGTCCAGCGCGCGTTCTTGGCTGCTTTGAACGCGACGCCGGAATACAAGCAGGCGTTTGGCAATTTCTCCGCCACGACGCCGCAATATTATCTCGCGATAGATCGCGATCGGGCGCAGACCCTGGGCGTCGATATTTCGAATATCTACGAGGTGCTACAGGCCAATCTTGGCGAATATTACGTCAACAATTTCGTGGTTGACGGCAATATCTACTGGGTTGTTCTCACCGCGGAATCACGGTTCCGACATTCGGTCGGCGATGTCCGCGATATTTATGTTCGAAACGACTCGAACGAGATGATTCCTCTCAGTGCGCTCGTAACGGAAAGCCCGATTCTCGGGACGGACCAGATCTATCGCTATAATCTGTTCCAGGCATCATCGATTACCGGATTGCTCGAGCCCGGCGTTGCGTCGGGCGAGGGGATCAGGATAATGGAGGACGTCGCGGCGAAAACCCTGCCGGATGGCTATCGCATCGATTGGAGCGGCGTAACGCTGCAGGAGGTCCAGGCAGGCGGCCTTGTTGTCTACATCCTCATCCTTGCAGTCATATTCGCCTATTTGTTTCTGGTCGCGCAGTATGAAAGCTGGACCCTGCCGATGTCCGTCATGACGTCGACCGTGATGTCGGTGTTCGGCGCCTTGTTGCCGCTGTATTTTCTCTCCTCCCTGAACAACAATATCTACGCGCAGATCGGGCTGGTGCTGCTGATTGCGCTTGCTGCAAAGAAGGCGATCATGATCGTCGAGTTCGCCAAGGTGCGTCGCGATGAAGGCGCCAGCATCGCTCATGCGGCGCTGAGCGCCGCGAAGCTGAGGTTCAGGCCCGTCACAATGACCGGTCTCTGCTTCGTCATTGGCGTCCTGCCGCTTATCTTCGCCTCCGGGCCGGGAGCGAGCGCCAGGTTGTCGATCGGCGTGCCGGTATTCGCCGGGATGCTGGTGGACAGCACATTGGGCCTGCTGATGGTTCCGGTGCTGTATTTCGTATTCCAGTCGATGCGCGAAAAGGCGAACAACTGGCGCCGTCGCCGGAACCGGTCCGAACAAACATGGACGGAGCAAGGCGCGGGATAAGGACCTGATGTGCGCTCCCAATCGCGAAAGCTTTTTTTGCCTCAGGGCTTGAGCGTATTCAACTCGTCCAGAACGGCAGCTGTCTTGTAGGCGTAATATCTTATGCCTATGAGCATCATTGAGAGCCGACGGCTGTCCGCGTCAAGACGCGGTATTTCCAGCTCTTTCAATGCGTTGGCTGCCGTTCCGGGCGCTTCGGGGGAAGGCAGGAACGCCTTTTCCACTTGCTCCTGAACGGTGTGAAGAAAGTCTGTTGTCTCATTGGAGAGTTGATACGGTTCTGTCTTCGAGCGGGTATCGACATAAAGAGTGACGTATGAGACCAGGGCGTCGGCATAGGCCAGGCGTCTCCTGAGTTTCTTCGGCGGCTGAAGGTCGAGCAGACGTTCCGCCTCGATTTCGGGAATGATCTCGGCGAGCTTCCTGGAAGACTGTTCCAGCGCCGCCAGGGAGGCGTTTTGTTGCTGCTTTGGGCTTTCCTTCGCCGTGTGCAAGAGAGCCAACGCCTTGCTTTTGATATCCACCAAAAAGGGATCGATCTTGTCGATCGATCTGACCGGAGAAATCAGCAGCGCTGCAGCGAGCCCGGTGAATGCGCCAATGAAGGTGTCGTAGACGCGCGCGAGTTCGTTTCCACTGCCAGCGTCGGCCAGAAGATGAAAGGCGATGAGTACGGTGTAACTGATCAGGCCGGATGCAATTGTGTAGTTTCCGGGAAGCGCGAGTACGACAAGTCCCAACGCCACCAAGGCAGTAACGGCCTGAAACGACGTCAACGGAATTGTGTTTTCGACCAGGATCGCCAAGGCGGCGCCAGCGGCTGTTCCGACAGTTCTTTCGGTCATCCTCTGCAGCGTCGCGCCCGCGGTGCCGCTGAGCACCATATAGACTGTCATCGTGGCCCAGAAACCGTGTGCGAGGTTGAGCCATGAGGTCAGGAAAATCGTTACGCTCGCGGCGACGAAACCCTGTATCGCCATTCGGTTTGCGGCTTCTGCATCTGCTGCGTCGACTTGCCAGGCGTGGCGAGGCTCGGGCGTCGGCTTGCCGGCGCTCGTCGTCTGCAAAATTTCAAAAATCCTTGCATAGGCGGCGAACAATCTGAATTTATAGAAGTCTTTTGGATCATTCCCGCCTCCTGACGAAAGGAGGCGCCGGCGAATGCGTTCGACGTCATCAGGGGGTTTCGCGCTGTAGCGGTCTGAACCGAGCAGAGTCAGCGCAACATCCTTGCGCAACGCTGCAAGATCCGGACGAGCGATTACATCGCCATTTCCCGACTCTGTGATCTCCTTGTAGAGGTCGCCGATATACTGACCGGAAAGCAGAATGCGCAGAACCCGAAGAACTCGCGTCTGGACCTCGTCGCTGATCTCGGGGTTTTGGAAAACGACAATATTGGAGAGGCGCGCAAACTCGGTCCAGCGCGCGCGCAAATCATCGACCTCGAGCCGATCAGCGACGTCGTTGTCTCTCAGTCTTCGCGCAAACTCGGACAGAATTGAATTTTCCACGGATGCAAATGCATTGAGGGAAGATGGCCGCCAGCCGAGAATACGTACGACAATGGCCGATCCCGCGCCAATCAGAGCGGCAAGGGGAAGCCACCATGAAACGCTGCGATCCGGGTTTTCGATGACGAGAAACATGAACATCATCGACATCAGTCTTCCGACCTGGGTTCCGTCGACGCCGTAACGCCGCAAGTAAAACCCGAACGCTATGACGGGGACCCAGACATAGGTGACGAGCCGGCCGCCTGGATCGAGGCTGCCCCAGCCGACGATCGCTCCGACGAGCAGCACCGCCAGAACCACGGCGCCGTTGCGCAGGATCAGCTTGAATTCGGTCGGTTTCGGCCCAGGCGTGAGAAACAGCAGGCTGAAGGCGGCGCTTGCGGCGCAGAAGATCGTCAGGTTTGGGACCATGCCCGGCGGAGCGAAGCGATGGAGCCCATAACCGATTGAGCCTGCAAGGACGGTGGCAAGACCAAAATGCAGTCCGCGAACCAGGTTGAGGCCGCCGGGATCCACCCGGCGAAGAAAGGAAACAAACCTGGTCAGTCCAAGGGTCATTTCGCGCTGTCCGGCTCCCTCGATATGTCGATATCCATCGCTGTCAAAGTGTATGTTTCCCTGTCAAAAAACCAATCAACAACGGCAGTATATGGAATGCACCACGACTTCCGAAGAGGCGCTGTCGAAGACGACGCGGAGGCTTGTAATCATACAGGAATGCAGGTCTACTTTGCGCCAGAAGCTGCACACGCAGGAGCCGCTGAATGAACGACCGCTTTCGTAATCTGGTCTATGGATTGGCCTTCGCCATCATGGTGGGTTACATATTGCACATCGGAAAGCCGATATTCATACCGGTCATCTCCGGCGTCATTTCCGTATACGTTCTCTCGACGATCGCTTCCGTGCTGGGGCGGGTTCCGGTGGTTGGAGCGGTGATTCCGCTTTGGCTGCGCAACGTCATTGCTCTGTTATTATTTATTTTTCTCGCCGTATTGATGATTTTCCTGTTTGCCGAGAACGTTCAGCGGATCGTGGCGCTTGCGCCGCAGTACCAGTCGACCTTGCTGCTTTTCATTGGAGACGTCGCGAATTATCTGGGCATCGACGATGAGCCCACCTGGGATACGATACGCAATCTGCTTCTTGGAAATATCAATCTTCAGCGGGTCATCAGCACGACCGTGACGTCCGTCGGCTCCTTTGCCGGACAGATTTTCGTCGTGATCTTCTATGCGACTTTCCTGATCGCAGAGAGGCTGCATCTACCCCGCAAGGTCATGCTTGCGGCCGGCAGCCGAAAGGACGCCGAGACCGCAATGGATGTCGTTGGAAGCGTCAACCAGCGCATTGGCGAGTATCTGACGCTGAAAACCCTCGTCAATGTGATGCTGGGCCTGATCAGCTATGTCGCGATGCTGGCGATCGGACTAGATTTTGCGGGTTTCTTCGCCGTCTTCATTGGCGTTCTCAACTACATACCCTATGTGGGATCGATGGTCGGCGTGGCTGCGCCCGTCCTTCTCGCCGCAGCGCAATTCGGCTCGATCCCGTCGCTGCTTTTCGTCTTCGTCACGCTGACAGCGTCGCAAATGTTCATGGGCGGCGTCGTAGAGCCGCGGCTGTTTGGCCGATCCCTCAACCTGAGCCCCTTCATCATTCTTATTTCGCTGACTGTCTGGTACGCGATCTGGGGCGTCGCCGGCGCCATTCTGGCGGTTCCGATGACCTCTGTGGTCGTTATCGTGCTGGCGGCCTTCGAACCGACGCGGCCAATAGCCATACTGCTTTCGAGTGACGGCCGCATCGGCAAGGACTGGGATAAACAACCGTTTGCGGAAGAGGCGGATGGGCAGAAAATGACCAGTTCATAGACCGCGGCCAGAGTGCAAAAAATTGGTCGTCTAATTGCAGGGCCGGGCAGCAATAAGGTGACTACTGGCAAAGTTCTCTGCGGACTTGACGCCGCCAGTCTCCATTCCTGTAAGCAATCAAGAGCGATTGGATAGCCGAACGGATCAGACTGCAATCATCGAGACAACGAAGTCCGCCCGGGTTCGAACCGGCGCCTTGGGCAGAGGAACGACCGTATAGTTCAATGCTTGATAGGCGTTCACAAGCCTCTCATACTCGGCGACGGCCTCGCCGAAGTCGTGTCTGCGCTCCGTGTCCTGACCGAAAAGCTCGGACCAGGGCGGTGCGAGGAACATCATGTGATGATAGCGTCGCGGACTGCACACGGATTGCAGGACAGGTTTTCCTGTCGCCTGTTCCAGGGCGGCTGCCGCGTCGACGAGGCCGCGGTCGAAGAACACCGGTCCATCGGCTGCCTGCGCCTGCTGCAAATCCTCCATCGCCATCGCAACAGCCCTGCGCGCGAAGGCAGCAGGATCACACCAAGGCAGGGCCGCTCCGCCGTTGCGCGTCTCCTGTCTGACAATTCTGCGTCCAGGTTCTTCGACGGTGGCGTAGCCTCTTTCGGCGAGTTCCGAAAGCAGCGTGGACTTTCCGCCTCCGGAGCAGCCGGACAGGACGAAGAAGCGGGGTTCGCCCGCCATCATTCCTTCTGCATGCGTTTTGGGGAGCCGGTGCTCATCTCCGTGCCGATATAGGGCAGCCGCGCTTCCTTCCACTTGCCGAATCCGCCGTCCATATGCGCTATCCTGTCGACGCCGGCTTCGCTGCACATCTTCGCCACGCGGCCGGATCTGACGCCGGAACCACAATGGAGGACGACGGGCTTACCCTGCTGCGAAGGCAGATCTTGCGCCGAGAAGAAGGCCATCGGTGAAAGAAGCGCGCCTTCAATGTGCTCGAACATGAACTCCTGGGGTGTCCTGACATCGATCAGCACGATGCGATGTTGCGTCAGGGCCTCGTAAACCTCCTCCGGCGTCCAGGTTTCGAAGACCGTATCGCCGAGCTGTCCGGTTTGCATTCTTGCACTCCTTCTTTCATCTCTGCTTTGAATAATCGGTGTGGCGTCAGACCGTTGAGGACTTGTAGTTTCGGTCTCTCTCGCTTTCCGCGATTTCGTTGTCGACCATCTGTTTGATGGCGTCGACCGTCATCCGCATATTGCTCGGCTGCCCCTCTGCGGGTCTGCTGTCGTCATCGAGATAGCCGTTGGGCCCGTTGTGTCCCACTCCAGGAAAGGTGATCCGCGTTATGCGGCCTTCGCGGCGCGCCTCGTTCCAGTAGGATTTCGCGAAAATTCGCCAGCGGTGAATGAACCCGACGGCGCCGATGCGGGCGACGCGATCGGCCGTGCCCTGTATATGGACAATGTCGTCCAGGGCGGAAAGCCCGGAATGGGAAGAAAGCACGCCGCCAAGCGAAAACAGCGAGAGCCTTGCCTTGAACGCCGTCCGCAAAAAGGGAGCGGCGCCGACCGAGACTTCCGCCCCGCCGCTGTAGCCCAGCAAGATCACCGGACGGTGGGAGCCCGGCGTCTGACCGGACTGGTAGAGCTTCTTGCGGATAACCTGATAGGTGCCTGCGCTATAGATCGGTCCATACCTGCCGTCAGCGGCGACAAGCACCTGAAACATGTTGCGCAATCGGATCAGGTTCTTGGCGACATTGGCGCTGTGGCCTCCGAGATAGCGCCAGAACCAGCCAAAAATGCGCTGGCCGGTAAGCGGTATACCCATCGGGGAATACGGGAAAAAGTCCTGGATGACGGTCGCGTAGGGTATGGCCTTTTTCAACTCGTCCAGAAAATTCGCCTCCAGCGGCGGATGCGAGTCGCCCGTGATTGTTCCGATACCCGTGACGTAGACCACCACCGCCCTGTCGTCGGCTTCATTGATCGCCGCCGGATCTTCGGAGAGCCTGTCGATCGGCAATCCGTCAATGTTCTCAAGGTCGCCATCATCCGTGGTTGTCCAGCGCGACCACCACGTCATGGCTTCAAAGGGAGCGGTGAACAACGCCACGAACAGCGTTGCGCCAGCGACGAGCAGAATTCCGGTCAGCAGTTCCTGCAGGTCGCTCATCGGTTCATAATCCGCTGCTTGACGTAGTCGGCTATCTGTTCTGACGAATAACGCGACAGTCTTCGACTTGCAAAAAGGAACCCGCCGCTATGGGCGGCGCGGCTTCTGGAAAAGAACAGGCGCTCGACCAGGCTCATCACAACCCATCCGGACAGCGCGCACAGCGCGCCGGACAGGAAGGGCACCTTCGCCGCGTAAAACATGCCGTACATCATGTTCAGCGTCGTCGAGCCGTACAGAACGAACAGGATGACGTTGCCGATGCTCGGCAAGACCGCGAGAAAACCGAACACGAGAGGCGATGTCGCTATGAAGATGATGGAGATGAAGTTCCAGGGCGGCAGAACGGTGTCGAAGAACAGGCTGGCGACCATCACCGACGCTGCCATCCAGACGCCAAGACGGATGGCCAGCGAAAGTCCGTTGAACAAAAGGCCGAGAAGAAATCCGATGGGGGAGGCCGACACGAGAAACAGGGCGAAGCACTGGCCTATGAGAACCGACGCGCCCGCCAGGATGACGATCAGAACGGATACGAAACGCGTTGCGTCATCCATTCCGGACGGATCGTAGATTTGCGGGTCAAACCGCAACGCCCCGGACCACATGTGGTGCAGCAATTGTATCAGGTCAGTGAAATCCATTTGCTTCCCGGCGACTCACAGCAGAAGGCAGAAGCTGTCCCTTTCTATCGTCGCGTAGAATAGGACAGGCCCGTCTTCTTTGACATATTTCGACGGCGCAAGCCATGAAATCTATTGTCTCCCACCTGCTTGCAGCATTTGGTTGTTCCTGATATGTTCCATATGCGTTTTGCAGCCGGAGAGTGCGGGCATGCCGACACGTCAGGAAAAATTCGACGCCTTTACACATTTGCATACCCAGGAGGGGTGCTTCGTCATCGCGAATGCATGGAACGCCGGATCCGCAAAGATACTGGAAGCATTGGGTTTCAAAGCGCTCGCGACAACATCCGCCGGGCTGGCCTTTGCAATCGGCGAACGCGATTCCAGCAATCGGCTCGATCGGGAAACGATGCTTGCCAACGCCAAAGAGATCGTCGAAGCGACGTCGCTGCCCGTCTCCGCAGACCTGGAGAACGGCTTTGCCGAATCGCCTGAAGACTGCGCGTTGATTATCGGAGGCGCTGTCGCGGCTGGCCTCGTCGGTTGCACCATCGAGGACGCGACGGGCAATTCCGACAAACCCATTTACGACTTCGAACTGGCCGTTGATCGAATCGCAGCCTGTGTCGAAGCGGGCAGGGGACAGAATTTTCTCCTGACGGCTCGTAGCGAAAATTATCTCCATGGACGGCCGGACCTTGATGACACGATCCGGCGTCTGCAGGCTTTCGAGAAAGCCGGCGCCGACGTGCTCTACGCGCCTGGGTTGCCTGATCTCGCCGCCATCCGCGCCGTATGTGAATCCGTAAGCAAACCTGTGAATGTCGTCATGGGATTGTCAGGTCCGACATGGTCGGTTGGCGAACTCGCAAACGCCGGCGTCAAACGCATTAGCGTCGGCGGGTCTTTTGCGCGCGCAGCGCTCGGCGGACTGGTGCGCGCGGCGGAAGAGGTGTTGCACAGCGAAACCTTCAGCTATGCCGGCGACGCGTTGCCCCATGCCGCAGCAACGCGGTTCATGACCGGGACGGGCGACGGAGGGTAGAGGCTACTTTTTGGCCCGTGTTATCTTCAGGACACGGTTGACCAGTTCGTCCTGCAGCTTCGGGTTCTTTTCCAGATTCATATGGCCAACATTCTCCATGTCGGAGATGTCAACGTTTTTAAGCCGTCCCTTGAAATCCGGGCCCTTGGTGATGGCGTTGGAATCAGTGGCGTTGGGCACATAGAAATTGATGACATTGTCGATGTTCTTGCCAACCGTCCGCTTGATCGTCGGGTCATAGGCGACCACAAGGGCGACCTCCAGGCCATTGTCTGCAAGATAGTTGGCCATCGATACGGAACTGTTGGCGCCAAGCGAGTGGCCGGCGATCACGATCGGATACGACACCTTGTCGTCTTTCGACCGACGCACAATGTCGTTTGCAACGGATTTCCATCCGCTGTGATTGAAGGTTCTGGCGTTAAGCCCGCGGGCTTCCATCTTTTTCTCTATTTCGTCCATTCCGAGGGAAAAGATGTTCGCGAGACCACGCAGCAGAAACACCTCGCCGGTGCGGGGATTTACTTTCCGGTTTTTTGTGTTGCTGTAGCTATGATTTGTGCTGTCACGGGTCTGTCGATTTGTGTAATTGCCGTCGTTTTCAGCAAAGCCCTGAGGTACAGTTAGCGCACATATAAGTGTGGCTGCGCAAATTGCGGCAAGCACAGAATTCATCGTCTTCACGATGCCAAGCATAGAGTGTACCCCTCTCAATCGTCCCCCGACGTGGCGATATAAACATACCGCACATTGCTTCAACAATAGCGCAAGTACGTTTTCATAACTACTGGCAGAGCGGGAAAATACATGTCCCGAGCGGGTACTTATTATACAATTGTCATTAAAAATGAAAGAACGCAGTCCGTTAATATGCGTACTTAGTAGATCCAGGGGATAATCTTTTTTGTTCGGCTGACATAAGAGCGGTATTCGTCCCCGAACTCAGCTTCCATCATCTCTTCTTCTGTGCCGACTCGCAGAAAAAACAGCGCGCCGAATCCGATGATTCCGGACAGTCCCGATATCCAGTTCGCGAACAGGAATGGCTGCGCAAGCGCCCAGACCCAGAAGGCCGTATACATGGGGTGGCGCAGATGCGTGTAGATCGAAGTGGTGATGAGCTTGTGGCCGGTCCTGAGGTCAAGGCTGTTCGACCACATCGTGCCGAGCGCCTTGTGGGTCAGATGGAAGAGTATCAGCGACACGATCAAAAGGACGGTTCCGACGGCGATCGAAAACGGCCCTATGTCATGATTGAACGGCCGAAACCACCGCGTCGACATCCAGATGACCGGCACAAGAAACAGGCCGCTGAAAGAAATCGCCAGAGAAATATTCTCTTTGAGACTACGCTTGCTCTGCTTGACGCGATGACGACGCGCGCGGACGTTCGGCCGCCATCTCAGCGCCACCCACACGACGATGAATATCCACCAGACGGTTTTGCCCGCCAAAGACCAGTCGATTGATGACATGTGCGTTATCCCTGCCGAGCCTTCTGGTCAGATACGAGCAACTTGACGATGTGCGGTATTGCGGCAAGCGACCTCGTGTCAAACGGTCCGAACAGCCGTATCCCGAAATCGAAATCGACGGGATTGTCGTAATGGCGCACATACTGACCATGGGTGCGATAGAGCGAGCGTTTCATGCGTCGGTAACGGGCCGGCGTCATGCCTCGTTTGAAACGGACGCGATCAATCTTGTATCGGTCGGGGTCGCCTGTCAGACCGGCGGGCGTGAATGGATCTGACTTGTAGAAGGCGATGGCGTCGTCCTTCGACTGGAATTCGTGCCAGAACAGCGCAGGCTCCGACAGCACCCTTTTGAGTTGATCGCGCATCCATGACGCCTTGGGGCTCAGCGCGATCTTGAGATGGCTTGAGCCGAGCGCGAGGAAACGCAGTTTCTTGCCTTCCAGCAACGACGGATTTTCTTCCAGCGCGCGCGTGAGCGCGCCAATGGCCCAGAGGCTCCCGAAACTGTGGGTCGATATGACGATCTCGTCATGGTTGGACGAAGCGATTTCTTCGGCGACGCGCCTGGCGAACAGATCCATGCGATCATCGATCTTGGGATTGCTCCGGTTGATCATGTCGCGGGCGAATCCCCAGTCGCTGATGGTCAGCGGCATATAGAAAAAGCGTCCGGGCCAGCGGCACAGGATCAGCCAGAAGACGATGGCTGCCGGCGGGACGAGCCAGCTCGTCAGGCCCAGCCAGTCTGCGATCCATCGCGCGGCCACAAGGCTCGCCGCAGCAAACAGAACAGCCAGGACTAGCGGATAGATGGAAAAGAGAAAGTACAGCTTGCTGGTGCGCATGTATCGCAGCACCGTGCCGTCTGCAAAGAAGGCAAGATATTTGACGAAGTTCGCCAGGAAGCCCGCCGGATAGGGCGAATTCTCGTATTCCGCCACGATGTCGAACCAGCCGAACTGCACGAGCCTTGTGTCGACGCGCCAATCCGATCCCTTCGAGTGGAAATCGGTAATGCTCATATGATCGGCTTCGCGGGCCTCCCGGGGCGATCGCTCCACCGTAAATCCGAACACGTCGCCGGTTTTCTCCGCGCATCGGGCGAGCCGATCAACGAGCGCTTGAACGCTGGTGTTTTCGAAACCGGAAAAATTGAGAACCAGACGCGTGGTGACCCTGTCGCTGACGAAACGGCGACGCGCTTCCGCAGAATACTGCGCCTGCCTATCTCCGCGGCGTCCTGATTGCATGTTCATCGGCGAGTCATCCTGCCCAGACAGCACGTTCAGTTCCAGACAGGTCGGCAAAAATCAACTCTTATTTTCCTTGTTACAGTTCCAGATAACCGCCTTCGTCAGGAGTAAAAATGCACTGACTCCGATTTATCTTCAATCCACGCCGTAAAGAAACATCAAGAATAACGTCGTGATTTCATTTGGTTGCAGGCGCGGTTTGCTGTGATCCCGGTTTGCAGCGGCGTTGCGTCCATTCCAATCGGTCCGAAAATACCGTATAAGTCCCTCATCGAAAGTAACATCGGATCAATGCGCAAACGCAACGCGCATTCCCCGGCTCAGGGGGCGATCCTCACACCCAGCCAGCGCAATGAAAATCAAGTTTCCCGAGGTGTTTCGGCCCCTCGTCGGTCAGTCGCGTTTCAAGGGCGCGTGGGGCGGACGGGGCAGCGGAAAGTCACATTTTTTTGGAGGATTGCTATGCCTCAGGGCGCTCGACGGGAAGGTGCGGGCCGTATGCCTGCGCGAAACGCAGAACTCGATCCGGGATTCGGTCAAGCAACTGATCGAAGACAAGATCGCGGATTTCGGGCTCGAGGCGTTTTTCAACGTCACCGATACGCAGATCCGGGGGCCCAATGACAGCCTGTTCGCGTTCCGGGGGCTGAAGCACCACAACGCCCATTCCATCAAGTCGCTTGAAGGGTTCAACATCGCCTGGATCGAGGAGGCGCAAACCGTTAGCCAGCGGAGCCTGGACCTGCTTATTCCGACAATCCGCAGCCCGGGGAGCGAATTGTGGTTTTCCTGGAACCCGGAAAGTCCGACGGACCCGATCGACCGCTTCCTGCGTCGACAAAAGCCGAAAGACGCCGTCGTGGTTCGGGCGAACTACACCGACAATCCGTTCTTTCCGGACGTCTTGAGGGCGGATATGGAGCGTGACCGGGCGTTTGACCAGAACAAGTACGAGCATGTGTGGCTGGGCGGCTATCGCAACCTCTCCGACATGCAGTTCATTGCCCGCGAAACGGTCGCTGCCGCGCGTGACCGGCAATGCGCGTTGCCTGAAGGTCCGAGGATCATGGGTCTCGACGTCGCGCGCTTCGGGGACGACAGAACCGTTCTGGTGGCGCGCCACGCCTACAAGCTTGCCCGGATCTGGCGCTGGTCGACCCTCGACCTGATGCAGACGGCGGGAAAGGTCAGCGAGATCGTCGTTCAGGAGAAACCGAACGCCATCTTCGTCGATGGCGTGGGCGTTGGCGGCGGGGTGGTCGACCGGCTGCGGCAGCTCGGGTTGAAAGTCATAGACGTCAATGGAGGGTCGAGGGCTTCAAACACCCTTCGTTTCAGAAACAAGCGCGCCGAAATGTGGTCGCGCATGCGCGACTGGCTGCGCGATATCGGAGACATACCGGACGACGACGAACTGATGATCGACCTGCAGTCTCCGGAATACAGTTTCGACACGCGAAACCGGATCCAGATCGAAAAGAAGGAAGACATGAAGCGGCGCGGGCTCTTGTCGCCGGACATCGCCGACGCCCTGGCGCTGACCTTCGCGGAAACCGTTCACCACGAACGCATGAACGCAAGCGCCGGCCTGCAGTTCAGTTCTTCGGGATTCGATCCTCTGGAAGGCTGGTAGGCGACATTCGTCCGGCAAACACTGTTCTCAACGGGAAGGAACCAAGAATGAGCTATGAAACTGGAGTCACCGCGCAAAGTCTGCCGGTGGAACTTGCCGACGGCGTCGGCGCCGTCGCGATCAGCAACGCCGCCGGCCTGTCCTGCGAAATCAAGCTGAGCATCGGCGAAGACATTTACGTCAAATTTGGCGATGGCGCCACGATCACCGAGGAAGGCCTTGTGCCTGTCGATATCGGCGCGCCGTGCTGGGTGCGCGTCGACGTCGCCTCCGGCTCCTGCGACGTGCAGGTTCTGGAAAAACGCAGGCGATAGTGGTGATGTCGAGAGGCGCGGTTGCGATCGTTCCGGCCACACTGCGCGACGTGTCCTATATTGCCGCCAATTTGCGGCCAGACGACAGACAGGAAATCCAGTGTCAGGTGCCGCCGGACACAAAGCCGACGGCGATTGCCGCAAGCGGCCTCGCGGCTGGTGAAGCCTTTGTCGTCCTGCGAAACGGCCAGCCATGCGGAGCCTTCGGTTTCGCCCCGATCAGCGCGGGCGTCCTGAGCGCCTGGGCCTATGGCGCATGCGGTTTCGAACGCTGCATTCCCGCTGTCACACGTTTCGTCTTTCGCGAACTGGTCGACGCCTGGAAGGCACGCGGCGTTCGCCGCATCGAGGCGCGGTCGATCGAAAGCCACGCGTCTGCGCATCGCTGGCTGGAGGCAACCGGCGCCAGGCGACAATGCGCCCTTGAGCAATGGGGCCGCAATGGCGAGCGGTTTTTACTCTACGAATGGGTGCGCGGCGGCGTGCCCGCATCAGTCTACAGGAGATGGGGCTATGTGCTTCAGCACGAAAATCGAAACACCGAAGACGACGACGCCGCAACCGGTCAAGCGTGAAGCGGACGCGAGCCTGTTGTCTGAAGCACGCAGACGCCGGCGACGGGCCCGCGGCTCCAGCGCCAACATTTTCACGTCCGCGCTTGGCGACAGCGCATTCGGGACCTTCGTTCAGCCTGCGCGCACGCACAACTCTTCTGAAGAGGAGTTCTGATGTCTGCAGATCCGACAGTTGAGGCGCTGCTTGCGCGTCTGGAACAACTCGCCAATGCGAGACGGCCGTGGGAAAGCCATTGGCGCGACATCTCGCGCTATGTCGCGCCGGGTCTTGAACATCAGGCGATCCTCTCGGCGATCGAAGGGGGAGACGCCTCGAAGCCCTATGGGTCGTACAACGCGCCGAACATTTACGACCACACGTCGCTAATGGCGATCGATCGTCTGGCGGCGGGCGAAATCTCGCTTGTCATGCCGGCGAGCGCAACGTGGCATACGCTTCGCAGCAGCGAACCGTTTGCAAGTGCGGCGAGCGATGCGGAGTTGCGATGGTTCGACGAACTGACCCGCTACATGTTCCGGATGCGCTACAATCCCTCGTCCGGATTTGCGTTGGCCGGGAAGGCGGCGGTGAAAGGCAGGGCGGCGTTCGGGACAAGCGTCGTCTATGTGGAAGACGCGCCGGCGCGCACGCTCGCCGCACCGGTGTCCTATCGCCACATTCCGTTGCTTGAAAACCATCTCGCGGCGAATTTCGAAGGCGTGGTCGACACCAATTTCCGCGTCTTCACGCGCACCGCGCGGCAATGCGTCGAACGCTGGGGCGAGCGGTGCTCGAAAAAGGTGCGTGACTGCGCGAGCGATCCGAAGAGACAGGACGACGCGGTAACCATTCTCCATGCAGTCATGCCGAAGCCGGATGACGACCGCCATGCGATGGATTTCGTCTCCTACTATGTCGAGAAAGATGAACGGCATTTGCTCGGCAAGGGCGGCTACCGGAGCTTTCCCTACATCGTATTTCACTGGAACCGGGAAAATCAGGGGCCCTATTGCGAGGGGCCGGTGGCGCTTGCGCTTGCTGAAATCAAATCCGTCAACATGCTCTCCAAGCAGGAATATATCGCCACCCAGCAATGGGTGAACCCGCCGACAGCGCAGCGCGACGACGCGACCAATCCTCCCAATCTCAATCCGGGAGCGCCGAATCCGGGATTGCTGAGCGAAACAGGCGAGTTGCTCATCCGGCCGATCGTGACGCAGCAGCGACCGGATTTTGCGAGGGCCATCATCGAGGCGAAGCAGAACCAGCTGCGCGAAAGTCTCTACGTCAACCTGTGGCAGATCCTGATCCAGAACCCGCAGATAACGGCGACGGAAGCCTCGATACGCGCGCAGGAGAAGGGGGACCTGCTTGGTCCGTCAGGGCTCTCCTTGCAGGAGGGTCTGGCGCGGATGATCGATCGCGAATTCACGCTTCTCGAGGGCCGCGGGGTCTTCCGGCCAGGCCGGCCTCTTGCGGCGCCCGGCGGATTGCAGGGGCACGAGATCGGCGTCACCTTTACCGGTCCGCTCGACAAGTTGCGACGGGCCGGAGAAATCGTTGGCATGCAGCGGGTTCTCGAACTGGCCGGGGCCATGGCCAAACTCGGCAAGCCGCAGGTGCTGGAGCGTTTCGATCTCGATGAAATGCTGGACATTGCGCAGGACATTCACGGCGCCCCGCGGTCCATGTTCAAGCCCATCGAGGATGTAAGGCAGGCCGAAGCGGCGTCGCGGCAGGTTGACCAGATCAAAACCCTGACGGAACTGGCGGTGAACGGCGGCAATGCGGCGAAAGCAGTCGGTGAAGGAAGCGCAGCCTTTAGCGACATGCTTGCGATGGCGCAAAACGCCGGTGGCCGGCCATGACGCACATATATCATTCCCTGTCGACTGGAAAAGATGGCGGCGAGCGGCGCGACCGACAGGCGTTCACCGAACTTCAGGCTTCCTATCGCAGGCTGTTTTTCGAAACAGGCGGGACGCACAAGGATCAGGAGATCGTGCTGTCCGATCTCGCCGCCTATTGCGGCTATTTCTTTGCGCAGACGCATGAGAAAAGCGCGGACGCGCTCCGCGAGGCCAACGCAATGCGACGCGTCTTCGCCCGGATCATAAGGCTTGGCCTGTCGCCGGATGGCGATCTGTCGGCGCTCTATCGCGCCGCGGCGGCGGAACTGATCGCCGACCAGGAAGAAGGTGTAACGCTTTGAACGCAAACAAGAAGACGCTCCGCCACATCGATGCGCTCGTCGATCGCAAGCGGCAGCGCGTTCGTTTCGATCCGGACACCAGGATAAATTTTTGGGGGCATACCCTGAAGCTTGGCGACCGGATCATGGGAGACCCGGATGTCGGCGACGTCAGCTACTATCCGGATGACCAATCAGCAGGGGAGCGAGACCTGCCACGCCCACCCAAGCCGAGACCGGTCGCACTTGCCGAAATTCTGTTTCGGGACGGCGTCTTCCTGAACAGCGATGATGCGTTGATCCGCTCGTCGCACGGGCATCGGATCGACACCATTCATGACCGTTTCGTTGGGCTTTCGCAGGCTACGCGCACTGGAGAGATACTGGATCCGGAGACGATATACACGGCGCGCCTCGGTCAGCGATTTATCACGAGGGACGGCCAGGACAGCTCTATTGGCTACGTGGCGTATCTCGCGGATAGCGGCTTCGACAGGGACGGACTGCTTGTGCATCTGTCCGGATCGAGGCGTTCCTTCAGATGGACGGTCACCGAAAAGCCGCCGACGCCGTGGAGCTACCTCATGCAGATCAGCGGGTATTCCCCGAACCGGTATTCTCCGCGCAAGCCGTCAAGAAACGGATGGAATGCGTGGCGCGCGGCAAACGGTTTCGGCGCCGCGCCGAAACGCCCGACCGAGATTAGCAAAGCGGCGCACCCTCGCACGCCACTGAAGCTGCCAGTGACGCATGAACCGGTGCGCGCATGACCAGTCGCAAAAAGGCGAAGCCGACCGACGGCGCCGGAGACAATGCTGTTGGGTTGCCGGAAAACGGATTGAATTTTCCAATGATCCGCGACGCCGTGCTGCAGGCTGCGACGGAAGCCGGCGGCGGCAGCATGGTCGAATATCTGCGTGTGCAGGCGCAGAAGCATCCCGGCGGGTTCATGACGCTGCTGGGCAAAGTCCTCGCCATGCAGGAAGTCAGGCATGAAGGCGGTACCTTCAAGCTCGATTTTACCGTGCAGTTCGTGAACAATGACCGGGAATGCGAATGAGCGGCGCTCAAACAAAAAGACGCTGGCCTCGGCCAGCGCCTCCCTGTTCAAATGGAACCTGAAATTCCCCTGCAACGGATTGCCTTTGACATTCTGCTGCAATCGAATTGCCGGCTCATCTGACAACCAGAATCTTTTAAAACCCTGGCCCATGATCTGTCGCGACCGAAGGTCTGACAAACATGCCGGATTTAACGAATTAGACCGCCGTTTTCCGGAGTATCGGTACACTTTTTCGCGTATGCATCCGTTTCCAGTGCGTCCCTTGTGCCATCTGTAGCACGATGCAATCGCCGTGGGCGCGTGCAGCAATGCCACGCAAGGGTTGCAAGGTGTTCCGGTTATCTTGCCCATCTGGCGGTTGGGAATGTCCCCGGCTTGCAAGGAAATAATCGTCCGAAAGCCGCGCCCTGTCGAGCGCGATGTTTCCACAGGGGATAACTCAGTGGATTGTTCAAAAGAGCTGTTTGGCTGTCGGGAGATAGCGGGTGACGGCAGTTTTATCCGTCGTTCGCGCTGACTGTAGCGCGTTACGTTTCAATCGAAAGGAAAGACGATGATCGTAAGTCTACGCAAGAGAAATAACCAACGACTTCAGTAAGGTAAAGTCATTTCTGCGCTGCAATACGCTGTTGCGGCATTTCGGCGCGATGGAAATTTTGCCGAAAATCCTCTATAAAGAGACATCAGCAACTACGATCGGTTTCGTGCGTCCGGGGCAAGGCTCCGGACCCCGGAGCCGTGACTTCAGCACAAACTGGATTTCGGCCAACCACTGCGACATTGCAGGGGCGGGTTTCCGCGCGCATTCGCCTGTGACCTTTCCGGTCAAATCAACACCTACAAGGAATTATCATATGACGACGCTCGACGGGTCCGCAACTGATGCGGGCAGCCTTGACGCCGCTGAAGGCGGAAGTGACACCGGGTCAAACCCTTCCGCATCGAATTTCCTTTCCGGTCTCGACAGAGACAGCCGGGAATGGATCAACGCGAACGGGATCAGCGATGACGATCCGGCGGAGATACTCTCCGGTCTCATCACGAAATCCCGCGAGATGGAAAGCCTGATCGGCCGGTCCGTCCGGTTTCCGGCCGAGGATGCAAGCGCGGAGGAAGTCGATACGTTCTACGATCGCCTGACTGCGCGCCTTCGACCAGAGGACGCAGCCGGCTACGAATATTCGCTGCCCGAGGGACTGCCGCAAGACATGCCCTACGACAGCGAATTCGCCGACGCCTGGCGGCAGTTCTCGCATGATGCGAAATTGCCGGCGCATGTGTCCGCAAAGGCTCATGACTGGTTTCTGCAGCATGCTGCGACCGCCATCCAGGCCCGGCAAACGGAAAACAATGCGCTTTTCGAACGGCTGGCCGACGACTCCACGAAAGCGATCCAGGAGGTTTGGGGACCGCAGGGTTCCCGGCGCTACGCGACAAATCGCGAGCACTTTTCGAAGGCGATCGACGGTCTCGGGGGTGAAACCCTGATGTCCGAACTCGTGGACGCGGGCGTTATCGACGAAGATCAACGCATCCTTGCGCCCAGGATCGTAATGGCTCTTGCAAAAGCCGGGGAGGCGATGTTCGCCGAAGACCAGCTTGTTTCCGGAGGCGCGGCCTCACGCAATCCGTTTTCGGACGAGAGCCGGAACTGGGACGAACAGAACTCCATCATTCGCGACGACCCGACCCTCGCGCGCCAACTCATCCAGTCCGCGGGAAAGGACCCGAAGACCTATCGCTTGTGAGCGCGCGCATTTGCCAATGAAAGAGGATTTGCATGGCTATTACCTATCAGTCAGACATCATCACGCCCGAGGTCTATCTCGGCTACATGAAGGAGGAGTTCCCGGAGCGAAACCTGTTCGTCCGGTCCGGCATACTTGAAACGCCGCCTCAAGAAGTTCAGTCGCAATTGAACGCCGGCGGTCGCCTGATCAACATGCCCTTCTGGGATTATCTGTCACGCACTGCGCCCGACATCGTATCGGACGACGAAACGGTGGAGATCACGCCCAGGAAGGTGACGGCGAGCAAGGACCAGGCCGTCAAGCACTATTGGGCGAAGGCCTATTCGCACATGGACATTGCAGGGATCATGGCGAGTGGACACCGAAAGGATCCGGCGGGACATGTGCTGCAGCATCTGGCGGAAGACTGGATGGGCGCAGAACAGACAATGCTCATCGCGTCCTGTCAGGGTCTGTTTGCCGACAACGCCGCCAACGACGACTCCGATATGATCTTCTCAGTCTATCAGGATATCGCATCGCCGACCGCCGCCAACCGTTTCTCGCGATCGGCTTTCGACAGGGCGTGCCAGACAATGGGAGACCGCCTCGGCGACGTCGTGGCGATCGCCATGCACTCCTCGGTTTTCCTGTCGGTGCAGGACAATGACGACATCGACTACGTCCAGGACTCCAAGCTTGAGAAGGATATTCCCTACTACAAGGGACGGCTCGTGATCATCGATGATCAGATGCCGGTGACCTCGGGGACAAACTCCGACAAGTACACCTGCTACCTGTTCGGTCGCGGCGCATTCGCCTATGCGTCGGCTTCTCTGGATGCGGACCAGGCGCTGGAATATGACCGGTCTCCGCTGAAGGGCAATGGCGGCGGCCAGACCAATATGGTCACGCGGCGGCATTGCGTGCTGCATCCGCGCGGCGTGAAGTGGACGGACGCTTCCTGTTCGGGGATTTCTCCAACCGAATCCGAACTGGTTCTCGCGACAAACTGGGATCGTGTCTACGACCGAAAGAACATCAAGCTCGCGCAGCTTGACGTCAATGCCGGCTAACCGGCTCAGGGACGGGGGCGATCGCCCCCGTTTTCTTTTTCAGGAGATCGAGATGACGAAAGCCAAACGGCTCCGCAATGGAGCCGAGATTGTTCGACGCGACCATCTGGCGAGGCTTGCCGCCGGCGCCGATGGACTGACCCACCTGGTCAAGACCGATGACGCCGCGGCTGTGAAACGCCGGGAGCTTGCAGAACAAGTGGTCGCCATCGGCCGCGTAAACCGAGGGCAAGCACCTGCCGGAAGCAAGTCCGGAAGCAGCTCCACGAGCGCCATGTCGGGAGAAATTGCATGACGTCCGCGATGACGGAAACCGGCGTGTGCAACATGGCGCTGGACATGCTGCACGAGGGGCCGATCGGGTCCATCGACGATGACGAACCGAATGCGCGCCGGTTCAAGAGAAACTTCGAGGCGTTGCGGGATTCATTTCTCGCGGCGCATCCCTGGAACTTCGCCATTGCGCGGACGGAACTGGCGGCCAGCGCGGACGAACCCTTTTTCGGCTGGGACTACAGCTATTCGCTTCCGGGCGATTGTCTGCGCGTCTTGCCGCTACGCGAAGAGGGACTGTTCAATGGCGGAACGATTGCGCACGAAATCGAAAACGGGAACATTCTGACGGACGCCGCGCCGCCGCTCAAATGCCGCTACATCAAGCGCGTCAGCCAGATCGGGCTCTGGTCGCCTGTCGCCACAACAGCGTTCGCCGCATTTCTGGCCGCGAACCTCGCCCATGCGATTACCGGCAAGGCGAGTTTCGCGCAACTTGCCGCAGACCGCTTCGAGCAGGAACTCAAACGCGGACGGCGGATCGACGGTTTGCAGGGAATGACCGAGCGAGCGGACACCAATGACGTGATAGCGGTTCGAGGGTAGACGCAATGACTGTCTATCCCATTCAGGCGACCTTTACGCGTGGCGAGCTGTCGCCGGCGCTGCATGGACGCATCGACACCGATCATTACGCCATGGGGCTGGCCAAGTGTGAAAACTTCTACGTCCTGCGGCAGGGCGGCATCCGGCGCCGGTCCGGAACAGTCTTTGTAGCGGAGATCAAGGATAGCTCGGACATTGCCCGCCTGTTCCCGTTCGCATTCAACGAAACGGAAGCCTATGTCGTCGAACAGGGCGATCGCTATTGCCGCTTCTTTGCGCTTGACGGACAGGTCCAGATCGACGGCGAGGCCTACGAAATCGAATCTCCGTATGATGTTTCCGACGTCGCCTCTGTGAGCTACGCCCAAAGCGCCGACGTTCTCTATATGGTTCACGGCGATTATCCGCCCTACAGGCTCATCCGGTCCGGCGAGGTGGACTGGGCGTTTTCGGCGTTCGAATTCGAAGACGGGCCATACATGGAGGAAAACGCAACCGCGACGACGCTGACGCCTGAAAAATCGGGTCACATCACGCCGCAGATGTCGTCGAACACGGATCCGGAAGGAACTGCGAGCGCCAGCAACGGATCAACGGACGCCTTCCGCATGTTCGACCGGGAAAAGGTCGCACAGGTTGCGCTTGCCGAGGGATCGAGCGGATATCTACGGTTTCAATTCGCGGATGACGCCCGGAAAGTCGCCGATGCCTACTGGATCACCGCCACCGACAATGAACCGAAATTCAACGACCATTTCACCCAGTGGGAATTCCAGGGATCGAACGACGGAGAAAGCTGGACCACGCTGGACAGCCGCGACGGCGAGACGGCGTGGAGCGGAAGCGAAACCCGCTATTATGAATTCGATAACGACGCGGCTTACGCCTATTACCAGCTGAAGTTTTCCGGCGGCGGCGGAAGCGACGGCGAGTATTCGCGCAGCGCTGAACTCGCCATTCATCAAAAGGCAAGCGACCAGACGCCCTTTGATCTGACCGCGTCTTCAACGGAGGGCATCAACCAGGACGCAGGATTTCAGTCTTCGGATCTGGGCCGGCACATACGATTGCTCGGATCCGACAGCCGTTACAGGTGGGCGGAAATCACGGAAGTCGTGTCAACGACGGTTGTCCGGATCCGCCTGCACGGCCACGCCTTGCCGGATCTCAATCCGATTGTCTTCTGGTCACTTGGCGCATGGTCAGAACAAAGCGGGTGGCCGCACTGCGCGGGCTTCTATCAGGCGAGGCTCGCCTTCGGCCGGAACGATGCGATGCCCCGGACGGTCTGGCTTTCAAAGTCGCTGGAGTTCGGCAATTTCGGGCAATCGGTTCCTGTCGAGGATTCCGACGGGCTGTCCATCTCGATGACCGGCGGCCGGCTGAACGCCATTTCCTTTATCGAAGAGAGCGGAGATCTCGTGATCGGAACCAACGGCTCGATGCGGACGCTTGGACCGGCCGCAAGCACCGAGGCGCTGTCTCCGGGCAATGTGCGCCAGAAGCAGCAGACGACGACCGGATCGGCTTCCATCGCGCCGGTGACCGTGTCCAATACGCTGATTTATGCGGGGTTCCACAAGGCAACGCTGCACGAGTTTTCATACAATTACGACGCCAATGGCTACCTTTCGCCGGAAGTGACTGTGCTGTCGGATCACGCCTTCAAGCCGGGAATCGCCTTTCTGAGCTACCAGGAGACGCCGGACAGCCTGATATGGTGCGGGCGAACGGATGGCGTTCTTGTCGCAACGACCTATGACCGCCATCAGAAGGTTGTCGGCGTTTCAAGGAACATTGTCGCTGGCGGCCACGCTGATGAAGGCGCGGTTGTCGAAAGCGGGTGTGTGGTTCCGGTGGAAAGCGGCGATCGTCTCTGGCTGATTGTGAAACGCACGATCGACGGCGCGGTGAAACGCAGCGTCGAATATCTGGACATGCCGTTCGACGGCAAGCCGATCGGGGAAGGGGTGTTTCTTGACGGCAGCCGGACGGTGGCGTTCGAGGAGGCGGCGTCGGAAATCACCGGCGCCGAGCATCTTGAAGGCGAGACTGTCGGCGTGTTTGCCGACGGCGTGGATATCGGCGATGCGGTCGTGTCGGACGGGGCGTTCACCTTGCCCGGTGAAACGACAGCCCTGAAAGTGACTTACGGCCTGCGTTTCGAGAGTTACGCCGAAACCCTGCGATTGCCTCAGGCGGGCAACCGGGACGGCGCGGCGCTTGGACGCCGGATGCGCGCAGTTTCCGTCAGTCTCGACCTGCTGGAGACCGGCTATATCAGGGCTGGATCAGCGGCAAGACAGTTCGAATACCTGTTCAGGAAAAGCAGCGAAACTCTTGGCTCCGCGCCTGAATTGTTCACCGGCTGCAAAAGACTTTCTGCGGAGGACAGCTGGAGCAATTCCGGCGTTGCGATCGTCCGATCGGACAGGGCTTATCCCGCCACGATACGCAGCGTCATGGTCGGCGTAGAAGGAGAACCGTAATGTGCATTCAATTGCTGCCGCTGGTTGGCGGCGTGTTGTCGGGCCTCGGCAGCCTGGCGGCCTCGCAGGCGCAGGCCGATGCGTATGAAACGCAGGCAGAGCTTTATGAGGACCAGGCGGAAATGGAGGCCGAGCGGGGGCGTTACGAAGCAGACAGGATCACCCGTCAGGCCAGAATGCTTGCCGGACGCCAGGTGGCCAATTACGCCGCCTCCGGTGTGAAACCGACGGGCAGCGCCGCGGCTGTAATCGACGACACGGCCGCGGAAGCCGCGTTCGACATAAGGGCGATCCGCTACGGAAGCGAGGCGCGCACGCAAAACCTCATGACCAATGCCCGATACCAGAAGCAGAACGCCGCCGCAGTGAGACAAAGCGCGGTCTACGGGTTTCTTACGCCCGTGATCGGCGGCGCTGCAAAGACCGACTGGGCGACCAACTGACCGGAGCGCTAGCACGATACAATGGCCAGGATACCGACATATTTCTCAAACGCTTCGCTTGCAACAGACCGGGGCGGCATGCCGCGCGCGCCGGTGGACGACGCGGCTGGAACAGGTCTTCAGCAACTGGGCGCGGTCATCAGCCGTATCCGTTTGAATCTGGACCGGAATACGATTGGCGACGCCTCGGCGGAGGATGCGACCGATCACGGCGTGGACGTCGCTGAGGAATCCGTGATCGGACAGCTACGCGACCTTCGTCTCGAGGAAGCCGCCAGGTTCGATTTCCTGACCGAACTGGAGGAAACGGTCGGGCAGGCCGGCGTCGACGTGGCTCAGGCGGCGCAGCAGCATGACGGCGATGCGAGCGACTTCTACTCAAATGTCGTCAACCGCATTATCGAGCCTCGCCTGTCCGCCTTGCGGGCGAAACAGCCGGAGCATATGCAGCAAGCGGCGGCCGCTGTCGCCGATCGGGCCATGGAGCCAGTGAGAAATGCTGCCGCTGCAACGCAATCGGAGATCATGCGGGGGCAGAGGCTGACGATGCTCGCGGAGGCCGGCGAAAGAGCCGCGACAGCCGTGAGAGAACAGCCCGCAGCCTATGACGTGGTCCTGCAGAGGTATTTGCAAAAGGTTGCGCTTTCCGGACTGCCGGAGCAGACAAAAGAGGCGCTGGGCGGGGAGATCCGCCAACGCCTGGCGACAGCCCTGGTCGACAATTACATCGATCATCGTCCCGATGCAGTGGGTGAATTGCTGGGGGTCTCGCGACAGCCGCTATTTAATGGCGACGGCGGAAAAAACCTGAAAAGCCGAACGCTTGCAAAGGCATTTTCAGAAGGCGATACATTTGTCGCAGGTGTCTTCGATCAGATGTTCAGAAAGCTGTTTTCCGCCAGGCTGAACCTTGACGAAGGCGCAAAGGCGACGGCCTTCGCCCGAGCATGGCTTGACGCTTCTCCGGAAGGCGTGAGCGCGTACAGCGACAGTCTCCGTGTCTTCGCCAGACCTGCGGCGCGCCGCGACAGGGCGGACGTTGTCGTTTTTGAAAACGGCCTTGGAATTGTCGCCGACAGCACGGGTGACAAAGCGCGCGTGCTGGAAGCCGGCGCCGGGCAGGCGGCGTCCGCTGTCGAGATCGATAACTCCGGTGTCACCGGATCATTTCGCGCGCCGGAAAAAGAACAGGGCGATCTTTTCGAGGCGGCGCTGGCCAACGAGATGGATGACGGAACGGGTGTGATTGCGGGCGAGCCCAATTCTCGCCTTGCTTTCCTCGGCTTCACGGGGCGACTGCGCGAGGAAGCAAGGGCGCGGGGTCTCGTTGCCCGCCGCAAGGCCCAAAAGGATATCGCGCAATTCGACAAGAGGACCGAAAACGCGCGGCGTATCGAAAGCGCTATTGATCGCGGTGATACTGCAAGCGGGTCTGACATTGCTCTGGAAGACCTGACGCCCGCTGATCGGGCGCGGCTCAAAGCCAGACTGAACGAGCGACTTGAAAATCAGGCGCGCAGCCGCGAATTCAAGGAAGCCTTATCCATGGGCCATGCGGCGACAGATGGCAAAGATCCGCGTCAGGCCGAGATCGCGGATCAGGTCTGGGCCGAAATGGAAAGCCGCCTGAAACCTGAAAACAGGCGTCGCGCGGAACTCTCTTTCGTGCTGGCGACGGGCTACCTGCCCGCGCGCGTGAGGATTGGCCTGGAAATCGGGATGGACAGCGAAGACCGCGAACTGCGGGCCGACGCCATGAGCCGGGCCAAGGGTCTATTGAACGCGGCGCCCGAGGATTTCGACCGGAATTTCTCGACAGTCGGCTGGCGCGCAGACCTCGACCGCTTTGTGGAACTGACTGGTCGTGGATACACGCCGCAAGAGGCGATCGATCATATCGCGCGGCGCTCGAAAACAGAGCAACGAAATATTCACGCCGCCAATGCGATAATCGAATCGGATACGAGTTGAATCGCAACAACGACTGAAACGAGAGGCCAGACATGCTCGGTAGCGGGTTCCAGCAGGCGACGATTGCCGCGTTCCTCGCTTTCCTCGTGTTCGTCGTTTTGCCGAAGGCCTGCGGCGGCGAGCCCGACCAGGAAGCCGCCGAGACCGAGACTTGCGAAATCCACTGGACCGGTCGCGGCTACGAGATTCAATGCGAGGAAACGGAAGAGTAATATTCTCTTCCGCTCCGATACGCCCTTCATTCAGATGATCAGCTTCGGCTGATCCTTTCATTTCACGGGACAAACGAGGCAACTCGGCGCTTTTAACCGGCGCCGGGTGTCTCCATGTGCGCGATCGAGGACAAAGATGACCATTTCGACTACGGAAAGCCGTATCCGCTATTCCGGCGACGGCGCGACGACTGCCTTCTCCTTTCCGTATTTCTTCGAGCAGGAGAGCCATCTTTCAGTCTATCTGACCGATGAGGACGGTCTGGAGACCCTGCAGACGATCGCCGTCCACTACACGGTGGCGGGCGAGGAAACCTCAAGCGGCGTGGTGACATTTCTGGAAGCGCCTCTTGCGACGGACACGGTCACCATCATCCGGGACGAGCCGCTGACACAGGCGACGGAAGTCTCCGATATCGGCACGTTCCGCGCGCAGGCGTTCGAGAGCCAGTTCGACCGGTTCGCGCGGGCGCTCCAGACGCTGGACGGCCGCATCCGGCGCGCGGCCAAGGTGAAGGCAAGCTCCGGAAACACTGAGGTGGTTCTGCCCGAACCGGAGGCGAAGGCGCTTTTGCGATGGGACGACTCCGCCGCGGATCTGGAAAACGGCCCGACTGCCCTCGATATCGAGAACGCGGAAGCAAACGCGGCGATCGCTTCGCAAGGCGCCGACGTGGCGCTGGCGGCTTCTGTTGAGGCAGCCGCGCACGCCTCATCGATCGCGGTGAAATTTTTCGCCAGCCGCGATCTCGCCGAGGCGACGGCGATCTCCGACTTCACGCAGATATTGCTGGTGTCACATAATGGCCGCGCGTTGCGCTATGTCGAGGACGCGGAGGCCGCCACACCGGCGCTGACCACCGCCGACGGGCGGCTCTGGGTTCCGGCCGACGAGTTCATCACCTTCGACCATTTCGGCGCCGTGGCGGACAACGCGACCGACTGCAGCGCGGCCATGCAGAGTGCGATTGATTATGCTGCGGGCTTCGCGAATGGCGGCACAGTCTACGGGCTGGCCGGCCAGTATGCGCTTGCCAGCAGTCTATCATGGATGCCCAAGGTCTCATTCTCCTTCGAGGACGGGTTTCACCTGCGGGCGACGGCGGTCATGGTCGCCATGTTCGAGGGGCTGACCGGCGACGATCTGCCCAAACGCGTGTTCTTCAAGGGCGGCAAGATCGACGCCAACTATCTGGCCGAGCGGATCATCTATTTCCACGACTACAAGCACGTCCACATTTCCGATTTCGAGTTCGTCGACTGTGACGGCAACTACATCCACCTGGGCTCCAACGCGGGAACCCAATGCGGCGAGGCGATCATCCATGACGGGCTGATCCTGCGCGAGCCAGGCAACCCCTTCGACGGCGATGCGACCCAGCCGAAGGGCATCCACTTCGACTTTCCTGCCCCCAATTCCGACTGTCTGATCTCGGATCTGATCATCAAGGGGTGCTGGCGCGGCATTGCCGGCGAGATCTATTCCGGCATGTTCGCCCGCGTGCACTGCTGGAGCTATCCTTCTACCGACGGCGAGATGGAAACCGCCTTCCGGATCACCGGCAACCAGAATGTCTTCGTCGAGTGCTATGCCGACGACTGCGCGCTGTTCGGCTTCTATTTCGACGGCGAGATGAACGTGCTGACCAACTCGACGGTCAACCTGCCGGACAACGGGCTCACCACCGAGACGGCGGTCTATCTGGAATCGGGCAGTTCGCTGACCGCCAAGAACAATGTTTTCCACTGCTACACGAGCGACAACCAGATCGTGAACGGCTTCGCCGGCGACACCTCCAAGCTCGTTGCGGAAGACAATGTCGAAAGCGACGTTGAGAACGTGTTCGGCAATCAGGGTCTTGGTAAGGCCGAGGTGCATGTTTCCTTCACGACGAATACCGGGGCCGACCCGACGATCTTGACTTCGACCAATGTCGAAAGCATCACCCGTCATGCAGACTGGGATTTTGCCATCAACTTCGACCGGGATATGGTGGACACGGACTATCAGATCCTCGTCGATACGATGCCGTCGAGCTACCCCTCCGTCGTCATCCCGGTAATCCGGGGCAAGAACGACTGGAACGTGCGGGTCCAGTTCGTCGACGAGACGGGGGCCTATGTCGAGCCCGCCTCAGTGACGGTGACTGTGTTGGGGACGATCAGTCTCTGACAGTCTCCCGAGTTTCAAACATAAATCAAAACAATTGAGGTTCCCAATGACGATTTCTATCGGAATCGATCGCTTTGACGCGTGTCATGCAATCACGGCCAAGTGGGAGGGCGGCTGGTCGAATCATGCGGCGGATCCGGGTGGCAAGACCATGTATGGCGTGACGGAGGCGACCTATCAGGCTTGGCTCAAGAAGCGGAAGCTGGCGGTAAAGCCGGTGCGGGAAATCTCTTATTCCGAGGCGCTGCGGCTCTATCGCGACGAATACTGGCGTCCGACAGCGGTGAAATACAATCTGGTCCCGGGCGTCGATCTCGCCGTCTATGACGCCGCCGTCAATTCCGGCGTGTCGCGCGGCCTGAAATGGCTGAAGGCGAGCGTCGGCTCCAGCGATCATACGGTGACGGCGCGGGCGATCTGCCGCAAGCGGCTTTCCTTCATGCAGAGCCTGAAGATCTGGAAGACCTTCGGCAAGGGCTGGTCGAACCGCGTCGCCGACATCGAGGTCAAGGCCGTCGCCATGGCGGCCGAGGCGATGACGAAGGGCGCCGGCGAAGCCGCCAGGCAGCGCACCGCGCAGAAGGTGAAAGAGATCGCACGGCGCGAGATCGCCGATGGCGCGGATGAGGCGGCGTTCAAGCAGAAGGCGGCGGCGGCGAGCGGTACGGGGGGTTCGCTCACCGGCGGCGGGGTCGCGGTTGATCCGGCCGGCTTCGATATGCTGACGAGTTGGATCGTCGGCGGCGTGGCTGCGGCGGCTGTTCTGATCGCCATCGTTCTGATCGTCCAGTCGCGAGCGGCGAACGCGCGGATCGAGGCTTATCGAGAGGTGTTTGCCTAATGGGCGCGCTCGTCTCCAT
>BRLC01000001.1 GCA_024343425.1 Rhizobiaceae bacterium MnEN-MB40S | reverse complement strand
CACGACAATCGGCATGCGTCTGTCTGCCGAAGTCGGGGATGTCACCACACTGCGCGGTTTGGCGGGCTGGCGGCATGCGTTTGGTGATGTCGACCCTGCTTCAACCTTTTCCGTTTCCGGCAGCGCGCCATTCTCTGTCATCGGCGCGCCGATTGCCGAAGATGCGGCCGTCGTTGAAGCCGGCGTTGACTTCGCGGCTTCTGACAACATCACTGTTGGCGCCTCCTACGAGGGTCAGTTCGGAGACGGCGCAATCGCCAACGGTTTCAACGCTCGGCTGAGAGCTGAGTTCTGATCGCAGGGACGGTGCTTTTTGTTCGCCTTGTGACAGGACATGCAGCTTCCAAATCAGAATATCAAAGGCGTTAAAGGTTAGCGCGCCCAAACACACTGTATTATCAACTGCGTGTTCAACCGCTACCCAAAACGATGCGCATAGGCCGCATCGTAGCGCCTCCGCAAATCCTCGTCATAGCGCTTGTCCCGGTCCGGATGCTCGCGGTTGCGCGGGTCGATGCGCGGATCGCTGTCGAGCTTCTTCAGATCGACCCCTTACTGACAGCGATGACATCAGGAGGCTCCAGCCGATGGACTACAACGACATCTTCAACTGAGCATTCGTCATAGATTACCTCAACCCAGTTTTCCTGCAACCATCTGGCGCTGACCTTTTTTGTGTCTTGATAGTGGCTTTCCGGAGGCAACACATGGCGCACGAATCCGGCGTTGTAGCCGGTTGCTTCTACAACGGCCATGCCAATGGAAAACGCCGTCAAATCTACCAACATAAGGCAAAGAATATCGGCGTCTGTTACGCCGCCCGGCACACAAAAGACCGTCCCGCTGCCGAATGGTTCATCGTCAAAGACAACAAGCTTTTTCATGACCACGTTCGGCTTTCTCGCAATAAATTGTCGAGATGCCGCTCATCCAGAGGTTCACCCGCGCAAAGAGCCTCTATATACGATAATAGCTTCAACCGTCCAGCAGTTGGCTTTTCAACAGCGTCAATGCCCTCCCCGGCATCGTACATATGGCTGTGATCGGCGAAGTTCCGCCGCGCTGCCGTGAGTGAATAATGGCTGTTCGGACCGCCCCGGATTTCGTCGGCGGTGGCGTCGTCCTGGCCGTCATCCTCCCACCAGCATACGAGACAGATATCGAAGGCTCCTCGATCATTCAAAGTCGGGAACCCGCAACACGGGCATTTATGCTTGGATTGACTAATCATAGTGGCCACACGTTATCAAATCATGCGACCACAGTCTCATCGTTTTCTGTAAGATCACTACCCAAAATGATGCGCATAAGCCGCATCGTAGCGCCGCCGCAATTCCTCATCATAGCGCTTGTCCCGGTCCGGATGCTCCCGGTTAGGCGGGTCTATCCGCGGGTCGCTGTCCAGATTTCTCAGAAAGATTGCCGAGATATTGCGCCTCTGTTCAAAAGCAGTCAGAAGTCCATTTAATGGCCAGAATATTCAAAACAGCAGCATCACTGAAAGTCGTCGGAGACGAGGTGATACCTGATCAAATCACTCGGCTGCTTGGCAAGAGACCCGATATTGCGCGTCTTGCTGGCGAGACCTTTCAGACCCCGTCAGGCGCTGATGTCATATCTCGTAAAGGGCATTGGAGCATAAGTGTTGATCGTCGAACCTCGGGTGATCTCGATCTTCAAATTGCTGAACTTCTCTCAGGCACGACACAGGACTTGGAAGTTTGGACGGGTCTCGCAAACGAATGCGAAGTGCGTGTCTTTTGTGGTCTCTTCCTGGAAGAATGGAATGAAGGCATCCGGTTATCTGCAACAAGCATGAAACAACTGGGAGAACGCGGAATCGGACTGGAGCTTGATATTTATGGCCCGAAATAGATGACCTCTGACTTCTCGAAAGGCGAATTGCCTATTCACCCGAATTGATGCGCGTAGGCCGCACCGTATTGCCTGCGCAAATGCCGGCAGGCACGCTTGTCCAGTTGAGGCCCCGCCAGCCGTGCAGGTCCGTCCGAATGAAATATAGACGCACGCGCAGCAAAGATTCGCTTTCACTTGAAATGTAGCTGAATTTCCAGGGTGCAACATGTCGACTTCGTTTTTGTGTCGCGATATGCCCTGACGAAAGCGCTGTTACTTGCGCGACGTGGAAAGTGAGAAATGGAACTCGTTGTATTCGTGGGACTGCAGGGTAGTGGAAAATCTACTTTCTACCTGGATCACTTTGCAGATACCCATCTCAGGATAAACCTCGATATGCTACGAACCCGCCGCCGTGAAAATGCAATTTTGGACGCCAGTCTCAAGGCCGGCCAAAGGGTTGTTATCGACAACACAAATCCGACAGAGGCGGATCGTGCTGCATATCTTCGAGCAGCAAAAGAGCACCACTTTGACGCTGTCGCCTATTATTTTGATGTTCCCTTTGAAACTTGTGAAGAACGAAACAACAAACGCGCCGGCAAGAAGCGTGTTCCAGAGGCCGGTTTGAAGGCCACGGCAAAGAAGCTTGTCGCGCCAACAAGAGCCGAAGGCTTCAGCAAAATCTTTCATATCGATATCGGCGGAGGCGCCGTCCTGGCCTGGTCAGAAGATGAAGTTTGACGATTTTGACAGAATGATGCGTCAACATGAGTTGAGCCTCAACGAAACCGTTCCGGAATGTGATTGGGTAGTATTGCGCCTGGACGGAAGGGGATTCACCAAATTGACGAAGGAAGCGCTTGATTTCGCGCGCCCATTTGACGAACGTTTTCATGCCGCGATGCAAAAAACCTGTGAGCATTTGATGATTTGCGGCGCAAAGATTTCCCTGTGCTACACGCAAAGCGATGAAATCTCTCTTCTTTTGAAAAACGAAGACACTCCCTTCAGTGGAAAAACCAGGAAGCTGAACTCGGTCTTCGCGGGAGAGGCAAGTGGGATTTTCTCGCTTGAGGTAGGCCGTCCTGTTGCATTTGATTGCCGCGCAATCCCTCTTGCCCAGACTGCCGACGTAGTCGACTATTTCAGGTGGAGAGGCGAAGATGCAAAACGCAATGGATTGACTGCATTCTGTTATTGGACGCTGCGTGCGGCCGGTTTCGAGCCTGCCGAAGTCGACGTGCGCATGTACGGTCTCTCAAAGGATCAGAAGCTGGAGCTGCTGTCGGAGTATGACGTCGACTTCGCCGCGCAGCCACAGTGGATGCGGACAGGTTCATTTTTGCGTTGGAGATCCGATGTTCGCGTCGGACTTGATCCAAGGACGAAGAGGCAAGCGCCAACTACCCGACAGGTTTTGGAGTGGTTGGCTCCCGGTCCAGAGGGTCAGCTAATTTCAAATCTTGTCGTAGATGTTTGCTCGCCAGAAAGCTGATTGGGCCGCCCCCTTGAAAGCGGACATTTGCATTGCGTCATCGGAAATCCGTTTTGTCTGGTGATCATGCCTTCAGGCACAATCGATATGAAACAAAATTCGGCAGCCGGGATGGCGGAACTGCTCCAACATCCAGTTCACCGCCCAAGCGTTCAGCCAGACCTCGCGAAGCAGAGTTGTCACGATGCACAAGCGCAATCAGACTGGAGAAACCAAGCTCCCGGGTTGCATAGCTCTTGAACGCAATACCGGCTTCCGTTGCAAATCCTTTGCCTTCATCATTCTCGTTCCAGATGGTCCAGGTGATTTCAGGAGGCTCAGCCGAGATGAGTTGTAACGCGCCGAAATGTCCCAACGGTCTTTCGGTCTTGCGCTCCACAAACACGAAACGACCAAACCCTCGCAGCTCCCAATGTCCAATCATCGAAGCCAGTTTTTCAAAGGCCTGCACCTCATTGAACGGGCCGCCCACATACTGCGTTCGGTCGCTCAGGCAGTACTGTGTATACGGGAGCAGGTCTGATCGGATGGGTCGCCGGAACAAGAGCCGTTCGGTTGTGAATGAATACGTTTGCATGATGAAATCTGTTCGACGTTGACCCGTTATGGCGAACTGACACCACAAAAGAATGACAACTCCGGCCGATAACCGTTTTTGACTATCGAACCGGAACCTGACGCTCGATCCAACGCAGCGAAAATCAGTTACGTCCGCATTGCTGACCTCCGTGATCGTCTCATTAGTGGCGAAACCTCCGAAAGGCAACGAGATCAGCAGCCACGCGAATTATTCGCGCAGGCCGCGTTATTCCGTTTTCGCAGATACTCGTCGTAGCGCTTGTCCCGGTCCGGATGTTCGCGGTTGCCCCTCTCGGCACACTCTCCTGTTGTGATCGAACCACGTGCTTGGTAGCCTCTCGCCATCATGACGACGCCGAGAGACCTGGTTGAAAGCTTCTACGATGACGTGTGGAACCGGCGCGATGTCGACGCGGCGCGCCGGATACTTGCGCCTGATTTCCGTTTTCGCGGGTCGCTTGGGCCGGAAAAGCGTGGGCTCGACGGCTTTGTGACCTATCTCGACGCCGTGCACACGGCGCTCGGAGGGTTCACCTGCATCATCGAGGATCTGGTGGAGACGCCCGGGCGGGCGGCGGCGCGGATGCTCTTCAGGGGCGTTCATCAGGGGGAGCTCTTTGGCGCTCCCGCGACCGGCAAGATGATCGAATGGTCCGGCGCGGCCTTCTTCACGGTCCGTCAGGAGCAAATCAGCGAACTGTGGGTGCTCGGCGACGTCGACGCCGTCAAATGGCAATTGGGCCCGGCCGCCGCTTCGGACTTCTGATTGGAGCGGCCGGCGGCCGGCTAGACCTGCAATGTGATTGCCGCCTATACTGAAACCATAAGGTGCTGGAGGAACAAAAATGGCTTTCGGAAACCGCGGGAGGAAGTGCGCCCACTATGCGATTTTGCTCGGAATGATCGGCGTCGGCGCCGTCGAAACAGCGTCAGCGCAATCACGCACCCACCTTGAAGAGTTCGTCAACGGATTTCCCAGGGTAGTCGCGCAAAACGCGCGAGAGGCCGACATGGCGACGCTGCTCGCCGGCGGCGACGCCGCAGCCTATTTCAACGTTCGGGCATCCGAGTTTCTGCCGACGGCCATTTTGCCGGTTCGTCCACCGGTATTGCCGCTAGGCGATAGCCCCGTGCCCGAAATCGGATCTATCGAAGCCGAAACAATCAATTTCGGGACCCTTACTCTCGACGATTTCCTCGCTACTCCGGAAAGCTATCTGCAAGGTTTCATCGTGGTGCACCGCGGCGACGTGCTTTTCGAGCGCTATCCGCGCATGCGCAGGGAGGATTATCACCTCTGGATGTCGAACGCCAAGGTGACAGCCTCGCTTGTGATTGACCTTCTTGTCGACGAAGGGAAGATCGACGAGACGGCGACTCTCTCCACCTATGTCCCCGCATTCGAGGGAACGCCGACCGGGACCGTGACTGTGCGCGAGGTGCTCGACATGACGACCGGCCTGAATTCGGATGAAAATCCCGAGACCCGCTCCGATCCGGATTCGATCGCCCTGCGCATGTTCCTCGCCGAATTCGGAATGCCGCACAATGGTGAGGTGGAGACGCTGGTAGACGTATTGAAGGATGCCGAATTGACGCGCAAACCCGGGGAGGCCTTTCAGTACGCCTCAGCGTCCACCCAACTTCTCGTGCTCCTTGCTGAGGCTGTAGAAGGCAAACAGTGGGCAGACATTTTTGACGAACGAGTCTGGTCGAAAATCGGAGCGGAAGCGCCGCTGCAGGTGCATCTAACGCCCGACGGGATAGCGGTGGCGCACGGACTGCTTTCCAGCAACCTGCGCGATCTGGCGCGTTTCGGAATGCTCTATACGCCGAGTTGGCACAGGGTTGCGGTGGAGCGCATCGTATCCGAAGAAATGGTGGAGAGAATTCAGTCGGGCGTCCGCTCCACCGAGTTTTTCCTTGGTGGCTACAACGGGCCGGCTTTCCAGTTCGCCTTCAATGACGACACGATGCTGTCCAACAGTCGTCAGTGGGACATCGTCTGGCCGGACGGCGATATGTGGAAAGGCGGCCTGATGACACAGGGCCTGTACGTGTCTCCTGACCGGGACCTTGTCATCGCCTACTATTCGGTGAACGTGCCGGATCGCTCCATCGATCGTTTTCTGCGCCCGATCGCCACTTCGGATCTGATCAACAAACGTTGATTGTCGCGCATCGCCCATTCGCCAGCCGGGTCACCGAACGGCAGTATCTGGATCGCCAGCTACTATTAGGGCAACAGTTTACCCAGTCTCTGATGGTCGGCTGCCTTCCGGGTCTGGCCGGCGCCAGGCTGCGGCCGGTCCGCCGCTCCAGAACCGCCGGCCAGCCTGCATTACAGGTATAGCGCGCAGTCGTCCTGTTCTAAGAAGGTCATGCCCCACCGGTTGCCATGCCGGGCAACATGATGCGGGAGATCGGGAATGACGATGCGGGCCAGACGGGCCATGGACAAAGACATGATGGATGATCGAATGGTCCGGCGCGGCCTTCTTCACGGTCCGTCAGGAACAACTCGCCGAATTGTGGGTGCTCGGCGACGTCGACGCGGTCAAACGGCAATTGGGGCCGGCCGCGACCTCGGACTTCTGATAAGCCAGACGATCCGGAACGCAAACGCTCACGGTTTCA
The DNA here is from genome assembly GCA_024343425.1 of Rhizobiaceae bacterium MnEN-MB40S. Lineage (GTDB taxonomy): Bacteria > Pseudomonadota > Alphaproteobacteria > Rhizobiales > Rhizobiaceae > Flavimaribacter. The sequence continues at coordinate 83,201 of BRLC01000001.1, read as the reverse complement.
AGTGATGCGCGAATTCGTTTGATCGCTCGTGCGAGTTCACTACAGTCGCCTTATGCGCGATCGGGAACACTATTCACGCCATGGTCGTGCGCTTTCCAACAGGAGGATGACCCGGCATGCGCATGATGCTGAAGATAAAGATACCGCCGGAGGCCGGAAACAGGGCCGTAAAGGACGGGTCCATGACCAGGGCTTTCGAAAACCTCAAGGAAAAATTCAAACCCGAAGCCACTTATTTCACAATGGAAGACAGCTTGAGGTGCGCCTATTTCTACTATGAAATCGAGGAAAACTACCATCTCCTCGAACTGCATGAACCGCTGTTCAACGCCATGGGCGCACTGATCTACGATTCACCCGTGCTGACCTGGGATGATATGGCGAAGGGCTGGAAGGCGCTTGAGGAAAACTAGTCCCTGCGAGCATCAGGCCCTGAGTTGCGGCGCGACCCTTCCGGGCCGGAACTCGGTGATCGTGTATTCCGCCAACTGCTCCTTCTTGAATGGATCATCCTCCAGCAGGCGCTCCAGCGCCGACCGGCTTTGCGCCGTTGCGATGATGACGCCGCCGGTTCTCGGAACCTTGGCGCCCGACGCGATGAAGCAGCCCGAAGCATAGTGCTTGTCCAGGAATTCGAGATGCGGCTCGATGTGAGGCTCGATTTCTTCGAGCGGGACAATGTAATGCAGATCCACGACAAAGAGGTTTTGTTCGTCTCGAACAAGGGGCATCGACGTCTCCCATTGGCGACTGTGTGAACGACCTCCAACTGTTCACAGCGGGGCGCGAAAGGCAACGTCTCAGCGTAACCCCGCCATCGCGCCGACCGGCAAAGGATCTTGATTCCGCAGGCTGAATGCAACTATAGATAGAAGAATTTCAGAAGGAATTTTATAGCGATGAACCGATTGATTGGAACTGCAGGTCTATGCGCCTCCGCGCTCTTTTTCACGATGCCGGACGCCCGGGCGATCGAAACATGTGAACCTTTTCGCCTTGTCTCCAACCCTGACAAGAGACTGGTGGAACTGATCGATCATGGAGAGCCCGGAGCGAGCCACGGCGACATCCGGATCGGCTACACAACAATGCATGATGAGACAGGAAGCGAGGTCGGTTACATCCGGTGGACAGTGCATGCGCTTGGTCGGAATGAAAACCTGGGCAATGCGGTTATCGTGCTCGAAAACGGCCAGATTCATCTTCAGTACCTGTTCGAGCCCGCCAGGCCGCATGATGAGTCGCATTCCACCGTTCTGACGCATGGAACGGAAGGGATCGTGCTTGGCGGAACAGGAACGTTCGCACACGCCGACGGGGTTTTTGTCCTCTCCGTCGACGGGGACAGCGCAACATTCGACATGCGTCTGCACTGCGACTGACGCCGCACGCCGGGTTCACGCCGGCTTCCACTCCCAGTCCTCACCGAACTGGTTGCGGAACCAGGTCATCTGGCGCTTGGCGTATTGCGCCGTGGCGATAACAGAGCGCTCCACCGCCTCGTCCCTTGTCATGTCGCCGGCAAGCCAGGCGGCGATCTCGCGCACGCCGATCGCGCGCATCGCCGGCAGATCCGGAGACAGGCCCATGGCGAGAAGCGCCTGCGTTTCCTCGACCGCGCCGGCGTCCATCATCGCCTCGAAGCGGGCGCGGATGCGCAGTCTCAGCGCCGCCCGGTCAGGCGCCAGCACGATCCTGCGGACAATCCGGCCTTCGAGCAGAGATTTGCCCTTCGCCTGTTGAAAATGGCGGATCGACTTGCCCGAGGCCTCATGCACTTCCAGCGCGCGGACGATCCGCTGGCTGTCCCCGGGTTTGAGCCTTGCGGCGAGATCCGGATCGCGCGCGGCGAGTTCGCGATGCAAAGGGTGCGCCCCCTCGGCAGCCAGCCGGTCGCGCCACCTTTGTCGGATATCGTCCGGAATATCCGGCATCTCCGACAACCCGCCCGTGAGCGCCTTGAAATAGAGCCCCGTGCCGCCGACGAAGATCGCCGTGCGGCGCCGGCCTTCCTCATCGCTGAGCAGACGCGCGACATCGCGGCTCCACGCGCCCACGGAATAGCTCTCTGACGCTGGCACATGGCCGTAGAGACGGTGCGGCGCGGCGCGCATGTCGTCGTCCGACGGACGCGCGGTCAGAACCCGCAGCGTATCGTAGACCTGCATGGAATCCGTGTTGACGATCACGCCGTCGAGCTCTGCGGCCAGCTCCAGCGCCAATGAGGACTTGCCGCTGGCGGTGGGCCCCGCTATCAGAACCGCATCCATCGTCCCGCCATTTCAGGTAAATTCTTCATGCCTCTCGTTGCCACGCTTGTCGCCAATCCGTCAAATCCCGTTCTGGGCGTGGATATCGGCGCGGCCGCCGGCAGGGCGGCGGGCGCCGCCGAACCGGACTGGCTCGCAGACGGCGTCGCCTGCGATCTGCAACTGCCGGACGGCGCCGACGCGGATGCGACGCGGGCGGCGCTGGAGGCGGTTCTTGGCGATCTGCCCATCGATATCGTGATCAGGCCGGCAACCGACCGGCGCAAGACAATTCTGCTCGCGGATATGGACTCGACCATGATCGAGCAGGAATGCATTGACGAACTGGCGGCGGAAATAGGCATCAAGGACCGGGTCGCCGACATCACCCGACGGGCAATGAACGGCGAAATGGAGTTCGAGGCGGCGCTGAAGGAAAGGGTCGCGCTGCTGAAGGGGCTGGACAGGTCGGCCATCGACAGCGTCCTTGAAAACCGCATCACGCTGGCGCCGGGCGGGCGTGAACTCGTCGCCACGATGAAGGCGCATGGCGGCTACACCGCCCTCGTTTCCGGCGGGTTCACCGCCTTTACCGGACGTGTCGCGGCGATGCTCGGTTTCGACGAGAACAGCGCGAATATATTGCTGGAAAGCGGCGGCGTGCTGACCGGAGAGGTCGCCGAGCCGATCCTTGGGCGTCAGGCCAAGGTCGACACGTTGATGGCGCTCGCCGACCGCCTGAAGCTGACGCCGCAGGAGGTCATCGCCGTCGGCGACGGCGCCAATGATCTCGGCATGCTCGGTCTCGCCGGCAGCGGCGTGGCCTTGCACGCCAAGCCCGCGGTCGCCGCGCAATGCGATATCCGCATCGATCATGGCGACCTGACGGCGCTTCTCTACATCCAGGGCTATCGCAAGACGGACTTCGCCGCGCCATGACGATGATTACGCAAACGCCCCGGCTGGTCATCCGCAACTGGCGACCGGACGATCTCGACCCGTTCTGGCGGCTCAACTCGGACGAAACCGTGATGGAGTTCTTTCCGATGCGCCGCAACCGGACGGAGGCGGCCGATATGATGGCGCAGCTGACGGAGATGATCGCGACGACCGGCTACGGGTTCTTCGCGCTCGAGCAGAAAAGCGACTCGGCGCTGGTCGGCTTTGTGGGCCTTGCCCGGACGGATCTCGCGCCGGCGCTGCCGAAAGGCGCCGTGGAGGTAGGCTGGCGATTGCTGCCAGAGTACTGGGGATCGGGCTACGCCACGGAATCGGCGCATCGCATGTTGCGGCTTGGTTTCGAAGAGCGCGGACTTTCGGAAATCGTATCCTTTGCGGTGGAAAAAAACAAACGCTCGACGGCCGTCATGCGGCGCCTCGGCATGACGCGCGCGCCGGACCGCGATTTCGATCATCCGCGCGTTCCCGACACCCATCCGCACCTGAAGCGCCACGTGCTGCATGCGATGACGGCGGATCAGTGGCGAACGATCCGCGAGAACAGTTGAACGGCTGAAAAAGGTCAGCGCTACGGACCTGTCCGCGAAGCCCCCGCCTGCTGTCCGGCATGAGGGAAATGCTGAATCTTGTATCAATTCCCCGGGGACGGGGGTTCTCCGCGCCGCGTCAGCGGCGCGGAAGATGATTTGACCGGTCGCCCCGTTACCGCATCGGGACGGTGACGAAACGCAGTTCTCCGGTTTCGTTGGCGATCATCAAGAGCGCGTTGCGGCGTCCGTCGTCCTGCAACTCCTCGATCCGGTCCTCGACCTCCTGTGGCGTGCGGACCGCCTCCTGGGCGATCTCGACGATGACGTTGCCGGGCTCGATGCGCTTCTCGGCGGCGGAGGAGTCTTCGTCGACGCTGGTGATGACAACGCCTTCAACGTCCTCGGAAATGCCGTACTGCTCGCGCAAGGCGTCGTCCAGGCCGGCGATCTCCATGCCTAGGATGCTCACCGTTTCCGGCTCTTCGGCGGCCTCGGTCTCGGCGATCATCTTCTCGCCGTCCTCCAGGCGCCCGAGCTCGATCTGGAAGGTCTTTTCCTCGCCCTTGCGAATGACGACGACATCGACTTCCTTGCCGATCGGGCTTTCCGCCACGATGCGGGGAAGATCGCGCATCTCGTCGATGTCCTTGCCGTCGAAACGAATGATGACGTCGCCGGGCATGATGGTGCCGTTGTCGACCGGACCGCCCTCGACGATGCCCGCGACGAGCGCGCCAGCGGCGCGGTCCATATCGAGGCTTTCGGCGATGTCGTCGGTCACGGGCTGGATGCGCACGCCGAGCCAGCCGCGGCGCGTCTCGCCATATTCCATCAGCTGGGCAAGCACCGACTGGACAATGTCGGCCGGAACGGCGAAGCCGATGCCGATCGAGCCGCCGGTCGGCGAAATGATCGCGGTGTTGATGCCGATGACCTCGCCGTTCTGGTTGAACAGCGGTCCGCCGGAGTTGCCGCGATTGATGGCGGCGTCCGTCTGGATGAAATTGTCATAGGGACCGGCGTTGATGTCGCGTTCACGCGCCGAGATGATGCCGGTGGTGACCGTGCCGCCGAGACCGAAGGGATTGCCGATCGCCATCACCCAGTCGCCTATGCGCATGGCTTCGGAATCGCCGAAGGGAACAAACGGCAGCGGCTTGCCTGCGTCGACGCGCAGGAGCGCGATATCCGTCTTGGGATCGGTTCCGACCAGTTCGGCCGGCAGCTTGGAGCCATCCGCGAAATTGACCTCGATATCATCGGCGTCGGCGATCACGTGATTGTTGGTCACGATCAGCCCGTCTGCGTCGATCACGAAGCCGGAACCCAGCGAATTGACCCGGCGCGAACGCGGCGCATTCGGCCTGTCGCCGCCGCGATCACCGAAAAAGTCGTCAAAGAAATCCTCGAAGGGGGAGCCTTCCGGCACCCGGGGCCGCGGCACGTTGTTGTTGCCGGACACCCGCTGGGAGGTCGAGATGTTGACAACGGAATCGAGCAATGTTTCCGCCAGATCGGCGACCGATTCCGGCCCTTGGGCGGCTGTGGCGGGCGTCGCGGTGAAGGCTGCTCCCTGCACGCCGGCTGCGACGATCATCGACGCGGCGGTCACGATCCGGATGGGCTTCAAGATAATGTCCAATGCCATTGCAGGCTCTCTCCTGGTGTTTGCAGCGCTGTCGCAGATCATAGAGCCCACGACGCCTGCTTCCAATTCACGGTAGCGCGAGTTCCGTTCGAAAATATGGAGCTCAGCCGCGTATTATCCAGACGACGAAGACTCCGAAAGCAACCGCGGCCAAACCGAAGCCGCGGAGAAGCCTGTCGTCGATGTTCGGCAGTTCTTCAGCCATCCTTCGAACGAGTTGAGGGGCCAGCGCATACACCAGCCCCTCGATAACGAAGAACAGACCAAGTCCGATGATCAGATCGCTCATGCGGCCCGATCAGTCCGTGCTCGAGGTCGTCTCCTGGCTCGGCGCCGGAGCCGGGGCGGGCGCAGCTTCGCCCGCGTCCTTGAAGAAACGGAAGAATTCCGAATCCGGCGACAGAATGACCGTCGTGTCGGTATCGGCGAGCGACTTGCGATAGGCCTCCATGGAACGGTAGAAATCGAAGAAGTTCTCGTCCTTCGAAAACGCTTCCGCGAAGATCTTGTTTCGATCGGCGTCGCCTTCACCGCGGGTGATTTCAGAGTCCCTGCGCGCTTTCGATTCCAGCTCGACCACCTGCCTGTCGGCGATGGCGCGAATACGCTGACCCGCCTCACGTCCGCGGGCGCGGATCAGTTCGGCTTCGGCGAGACGTTCCGCCTTCATCCGGTCATAGGTCTGCTGGGAGACTTCCTGCGTCAGGTCCGTGCGGCGGATGCGCACGTCCTCGATCGTCAGGCCGAGCGATTCAGCATCGGGCCGAAGCTGGTCGCGAACCTCGCGCATCATTTCGGCGCGGGCGTCGGAGAGCGCCGCCTCGAAGCCGCGCAGACCGTAGACGCGGCGCAGGGCCGAATCGAGACGGGTGCGCAAGCGCTGTTCGGCAGCGACCGTGTCTCCGGACACCGTTTCACGGAAACGCTCCGGATCGGTGATCTTGTAGACGACGAAGGCGTCGACCTCATAGAACTTGCCGCCCGAAACCTGGACGCGAATGTCGTCCAGATCAAAGCGAATGGCGCGCTTCTGGATCATCTGCACATTGTCGGCTTCGATGAAACCGAAGGGCAGCTTGAAGTAGATGCCGGGCTCCGTCTTGACCGAGCGGATCTGGCCGAACCGAAGAACGATCGCCTGCTCGCCCGCCTGCACGACGAAGAACGACGAATAGGCCAGGCCCAGAATGATGACGATTGCGATGATGATAGCGGGAAGACGATTACCCATCAGTTCGAACCTCCCTGACCTTTCTGCTTGTTCAGTTCGTTGAGCGGCAGGTAGGGCACGACACCCTGCTCTCCGTTCTGCTCCACGATGAACTTGTTGGACGTGCGGTAGACCTCTTCCAGCGTCTCCAGGAACAGGCGCTTGCGGGTCACGTCCGGCGCGTTGGCGTATTGCTCGTAGATCGCTTCGAAACGCTGGGCTTCACCCTCGGCTTCGTTGACGACCCGGTTCTTGTAGGCGGCCGCCTCTTCCCGGATCTGCGCCGCCTCACCGCGGGCGCGGCCAAGCTGCTGGTTGGAATACTGGTTGGCTTCCTCGACGAAGCGATCCTCGTCCTGCTCGGCGCGCTGCACCTCGTCGAAGGCGTCGGCCACCTCGCGCGGCGGCGCCGCGTCCTCGATTGAGACCGTATTGACCGAAATACCGGCGCCGTACGTGTCCATGGTTTCCTGGATCGTGATCTTCACGCTGTCGGCGATCGCCTGGCGATTGTCGCGGAAGATGTCCTGGGCGGGACGCCGGCCGACGACCTCGCGCATGGCGCTTTCGGCGACCTGACGCAGCGTGTCTTCCGGATCCTCGACGTCGAACAGGTAGTCCTGCGGATTGGTGATCGAATAGAGCACCGAAAACTGCACGTCGACGATGTTCTGGTCGCCCGTCAGCATCAGGCTCTGCGCGGCGCCGCGCGGGGAATTGCCGCCGATATTGATCTGTTTCTCAACGATACTGACTTTTTCGACCCGTTCGATCGGCCACCAGAGGAAATGCAGACCCGGCTGGGACACTTCTGTTTTCGGCTTTCCGAAAAGCAGAACCACGCCGCGTTCGTCCGGCTGCACGGTGTAGATCGCCTGGAACGCCCAGAGTAGCACGAGACCGACGACAACGACGATGGCGATAAGCCCGCCGCCGGTTCCGCCCGGCAAGGCGTTGCGCAACTGGTCCTGCGAGCGCCGGATGATGTCTTCAAGATCCGGCGGTTGTCCGCCGCCGCCTGTTTTACGCGGACCGCGCGGACCCTGCCCCCACGGCCCTTGTCCGTTTCCGCCACTTCCGTTCTGATTGCTCCAGGGCATGAATTCCTCTTTCCTCGCCGGGCACCGGGCCGTTCGTGGCCATTCCTGTGCCGGTTTTTCATTCCGTCCTTATAATTGGCCCTTCGATACGCGCGCCGACCGAGTTCGGTCAAGTTGAAATGGCAAGTGTATCTAACGGGCTATCCAGCGGTTATAGGTATCGCGACCCGCGCTTTCAACGCGCGGCCGGCCGCATCTGGCTGATTACTGGGCTTTTTTGTCGTAAATCACGTAGCGGGTGGCGAATGTGTCCTTCTCGCCCTCGCCGACCTGCTCTTCGTGGACGGGCTCCCAAATGGCCCGGTCGATCGCCGGAAAGACGGTGTCGCCATCCGGTTCGCACTGCACATGGGTGATGTGCAGGCGGTCGGCCAGCGGCATCGCAAGCTTGTAGATTTCTCCGCCGCCCACGACGCAGATCGTATCCGCGTCGTCCGACCGGGCCCGTTCGGCGGCGATGCGGACGGCTTCCTCCAGCGAAGACGCGATCGTTACGCCTTCAGGCGCGTAATCCTTGCTGCGCGTCACCACGATGTTCAGACGCCCTGGAAGCGGCCGGCCGATCGATTCGAAGGTCTTGCGGCCCATGATCACCGGTTTGCCCAGCGTTATGGACTTGAAGCGCTTCAGATCCGTGGACAGCCGCCACGGCATGTCGCCGTCGGCGCCGATGACGCCGTTGGCGGCGATCGCCGCCACGATGACGACGCTGACCGGCGTCGCGTCGTTCATACGGAAACCTTCGCGGCGATATGCGGGTGCGGATCGTAGTTTTCGAGCGTGAAATCTTCCGGCGTGAAGGAGAAGATATCCCGACGCTCCGGATTGATCCGCATGGTCGGCAGCGCCCGCGGCGCGCGCCGAAGCTGAAGCTCGGCCTTTTCCAGGTGATCGGCGTAGAGATGGGCGTCGCCCAGCGTGTGGACGAATTCGCCGGGCTCCAGCCGCGTGACCTGCGCCATCATCATCGTCAGCAGCGCGTAGGAGGCGATATTGAAGGGCACGCCGAGAAAAATATCCGCCGAACGCTGATAGAGCTGGCAGGAAAGCCGCCCGTTCGCCACGTAGAACTGGAAGAGGCAATGGCAGGGCGGCAGGGCCATATCGTTGACGAGGGCAGGGTTCCAGGCCGACACGATGAGCCGCCGGGAATTCGGATTGAGCTTGATCATCTTGACCACTTCGGAGATCTGGTCGATCACCTGTCCGTCGGGCGCCGGCCAGGAGCGCCACTGATAGCCGTAGACGGGGCCGAGATCGCCGTATTCGTCGGCCCATTCGTCCCAGATCGACACGCCGTGCTCCTTGAGCCAGGCGATGTTCGTGTCGCCGCGCAGGAACCACAAGAGTTCGACGATGATCGACTTCAGATGCAGTTTCTTCGTCGTCAGGACGGGAAAGCCTTCCGCGAGGTCGAACCGCATCTGGTGACCGAACACCGAGCGCGTGCCGGTTCCCGTGCGGTCGGAGCGGTCGACGCCTGTGTCGAGGACACGGCGCATGAGGTCGTGATATTGTTTCATCGTGTTGCCTGGCGCGATTCGTTGCGGCCCATGATATCTTGATGAAGCGGCTGCGGCGAGCGGTCAAAGCCGGTTGGTCCACAGGTCGTCAAGCAAACCGATATCATCCACTTTTGCAGAGCTTACCTGTCATTCGGCGGATTATCGCGCTGGATCACCCCCCCTTTTCAAACAGCCGCCGCGGCCCTATATCAGGAGTGCTGTTTCGACAGCTATGGCGATAAACGGGAGATGCAATAAACCCATCGGACCCGGGGGCAGTACCCGGCGCCTCCACCATGACAGGCCGCGCTTGACGACCTGTGATGCTGGGGGCGACACAGGATCGACGAGGGCGTAAAGATCAACTTTTTGCTCGGCATGGTTCCGCCGTTATCGGGCCGTTACAATAGTTGCAAACGACAACTATGCGGAAGCACGTCTCGCCGCTTAATGCGGTGCGACAGCTTCGAATAAACTCCTGACGGTTCGCACCGTCAGGCGGGGTTCGGAGGCACCTGGCAACAGAAGCCTCCACTTAATTCCCTTAGGAAAACGCCAAACCGGGCGTCCCCCTCCCGCCGGATCACTTTGACGTTTGGGCGATTGGTTTCCAGGCTGTGCGATCGATGTCGAGATCGGTGTAGTCGTCCGGATCAAAGACAGGCCGGTCGAGGCCCGACGCCAGCTGCTTCCTGTAATCCCTGAGCATCCGCAAACAGATTGGCATCAACATCATCATGGCGACGAGGTTTACGATCGCCAGGATGCCCATCATCGGATCCGAGAAGAAGAACACGGATGTCGCGGCCGGCGCGGCGGCGCCGACGAAAATGATGGCGATCACGATCGCCCGCAGACCATTCACAGCCAACGGGTTTTCAGTCATCACCGTCAGCGCGTTTTCTCCGAGATAGTAATTGTAGATGATCGAAGAGAATGCGAAGAGCAGGAGAATGAAGGTCAGGAAGTATTCCGCCCAGTCGCCGAGATGCGCGACGAGGGTTTGCTGGGTCAGGACAACTCCGTCCACTCCCTCCGCGCCAGGCTGATACACGTCTCCCAGCAGGATAATCAGAGCGGTGGAGGTGCAAACCACCATCGTGTCGATAAAGACCGACATGGATTGGGTAATTCCCTGCGCTATCGGGTGACGCACGTCTGCGGTCGCCGCCACGTTCGGCACCGAGCCCAGGCCTGCCTCACTGGAGAAGAGCCCGCGGCGAATTCCCTGGGCGATGGCGGCGCCGACTCCGCCCGTGACCGCCTCCTTGAGACCGATGGCGTTCGACACGATTTCCCATAGGACGCCCGGCACCGAAGTGATGTTCACAAGGATGATGAAAAACGCGGTCCCGAGATAGGCGCTCGCCATCACCGGCACGACAATGTCCATTGCCTTGGCGACCCTGTGGATCCCGCCATATATGATGAAGCCTGCGATAACAGCCAGAACGGCGCCCGTTCCGATGCGGGGAACCCCCAGGCTGTTTTGTGCGGCGCCGGCGACGGTATTGCCCTGGAAGGCGTTGAACCCGAGCCCGAAGGCGGCGATAAGGCAGATGGCGTAGAGTATCGCCAGCCAGCGATATTCATGGCCCAGCCCGTGTATAATAGAGCGCGCCGGGCCGCCGCGAAACATTCCATCGGGTTCCCGCCGTTTGTAGAGCTGGGCGAGCGAGCACTCGACAAGGCTCGTCGCCATGCCGACTACGGCGATAGCCCACATCCAGAAGACCGCGCCCGGCCCGCCAAGTGTTATGGCGACGGCCACACCGGCGACATTACCGCCGCCGACCCGTCCGCCGATCGACAACAAGAGCGCCTGACGCCCCGAAATCGCGTTTGGATCGTCCGTCTGGTCGGCGCCGGTCAGACTGCGAAACATGCGTTTGAAGAAGCGGAACTGAACGAAACCGGTCAGCACCGTGATGAATATGCCGAGGACAACGAGAAGCGGTTGCAGCGACCATCCCCAGGTCAGATCGCCGATAACGCCAAAGAAGTCCTCAAGAAACGCCATGCTGAATCTCCTTTTCGCGTAAAGGCAATCTGAACACGCAGTCACATAATTTACATATTAAACACGCCCGGAGTAATCGCACCAGAATCGTTGTCTTGCTAGTGCGCTTATCGAATCTGAAGTTCGAATGAAGCGTGCTGCAGGATGTAACGAACTTCAGATTCGGGGCGCTGGCCTAACCGACGCACTTGCACAAAACCCGATCGAGCCCGGCTTGCAGGCGCCGCCGGGACTTCCGTTCCACAGGTTCGGAATCCTTCTCTTTGATTTCGCCCCTGTCCTTAGTAAAATATGAATGATAACCCGAACACATTGTTGCCCGAAAACCGGAACACCTGTACCAAGGCAATGAGTGAATCGAGGCGGAGTCCGGCAGTGCAAGACCACATCAGATATGACATTCTCGCCCAGGACGCGCTCAGAAGCGTCATTCGCAAGGTGCTGTCTGAAGTCGCCTCCACCGGCGCCCTGCCTGGCGAGCACCATTTCTTCATCACATTCATGACGCATGCGCCCGGCGTGCGCATCTCCAGTCATCTGCGCGAAAAATACGCCGAGCAGATGACCATCGTCATCCAGCACCAGTTCTGGGACCTGAAGGTCACGGAAAGCTATTTCGAGATCGGCCTGTCCTTTTCCGACAAGCCCGAAAAACTGCACATCCCGTTTGCAGCTGTCCGGGGGTTCTACGACCCCTCCGTCAATTTCGAACTCGAATTCGACACCATGATCGCCGACAACGAAGACAGCCCCGCCGTTGGACTCGTATCGCCGGAGCACTCCGAATTCTCGCGTGATCCGGTCAATTCCGACGAAGAAGGCGCCGAGGTTCCCGACGACGCGGATGCCGAAGCCGCAGACGCCTATGAGGAACTGACGGAAGACGAGAGCGAGAAGGCCGGCGCGGACGTCGTGTCGCTGGACGCCTTCCGCAAGAAGAACTAGGGCCATGACCTCGAACGTCGTCAATCTGCGTCAGGCAAGGAAACGCAAGGCGCGCGACGAGAAGGACCGTCAGGCCGAAGCCAATCGCATCGCCTTCGGGCGAACCAGGGCGGAAAAAACCACGACCCGCGCCGAAAACCTGAAATCGCTCCGCGACCACGAGCAGAAACGGCTCGAAAAATCGCCGCGAGACAGTGATTGATCCGCAAGCGCTCCATCACCATTCGCGGACATCGAACAAGCCTGTCGCTTGAAGATCAGTTCTGGAACGCGCTTCAGCATATCGCGGCGGAGCGGCGCATGGCGATGGCGGCGCTGGTTACGGAAATCGACGAACAGCGCGACGTGGAAGACAATCTGTCGTCGGCGGCCCGGATCCATGTTCTGGAGTGGTTTCGCAAGGACGACTGACAGGCTGACCGGTCAGTTGTTCGGAAACACCGCCTCTTCCAGCTTCCTGTAGAGATCGTCGAAGACGAGCGGCACGCCGTCGCCGCCATTCGCAGGCGCAGTGTCGGGCGCGGGCCTTGGCGTCGGCACATTGGACGGCGCGGTCTCCCGCACCGGCTGCGCGTCTTGTTCAACCCGCACGGCTGCGCGTTCCTGAGCGCGGGTTTCCCGAAGCAGTTCTTCCTCCTGCTTCAGGCGCTCTTCTTCCTGCCGCTGCCGTTCCTCCTCGACCTTCCTTTGCTCTTCCTGCTGCTGCAGTTCGAGACGCCGGATGCGGATCCGCTGTTGCGGATAGTCGCGAGACAACATGACCTCGCGGCGCATGCGCTGTTTTTCCAGGACCACCGCCTGCAGCAGTTCCACGCGCCGCCTCTCTCGCTCGAAAGCCCGCAACGACAGGTAATTGGTCAGTTCGGCGGCGTTGACCTGCACCGAAGGCGCGCCGATTGGGCCGGAAAATTCCAGCGTCACGGCGGGCACGGCGCCCGTCAGGGCTTCGAGACCGGGATCGTACTCGACACGGAACTCCGACTCCATGTCGTCTTGCGGCAAATCGATCCGCGCATCGCCCGTCACGGTGACGCCCGTGTCCTCAAACCGCATGTTCGAAACCCGGATGACGCCCGCCGCCATGGTAAAGGGCGCCGAGACCTGGGCGCTGTAAAGCCCGCCATTGCGTATGATCCGGCCTGCGACGTCCGCGACATTGTCCGCCTCCGTTTCGAAGCCTTCCCTGTCGGCGGCGTCGAGCAGCCGGCCGAGCGCATCGCTTCCGATCCCGCGAATTTCCAGATCGCGCGCCGTCGCAATTCCGGTTCCGGTCAAGGAGGTGACGAGGCCCTGCATGCTCTTGCCCGATCCCTCCAGCGTCAGCGACAGGTCCAGATCGCCGCTGGCGACGGGCTGGCCGCGATAGTCCCAGAACAGAGGCGCCAATTGCGCGTCGCCAAGTTCGAACCGGCCAGAAACGATCCCGGTTCCGCCGCGGTTGGAAAGCGAGATGCTTCCGCCGAGATCGCCGTCGAGCCAGCGCGCTGCAAGGTCGCGCAATTGCAGTTCACCGTCTTCGAGAACCAGCTTGCCCCTGAAATCCCGAATGGCCTCCGAAGCCGGCAAGAGCGCGCTTTGCGCCGTCACGTCGATATCGAAACGCGTTTCGCCAAACGACGATGGAGCAAACCCGGCGTTGCTCCAGGTTCCATCGTAGAAGGAGACAGCCCCCTCGCCCAGAACCGTTTCTGCAAGCCACCCGAGGTCAAGTTCCGAAAGGGCGAGATCGCCGGAAAGCGCAACCTCGGCCTCGTCGCGCGGCATGGTGAGATTTCCGGAGAACCTGATATTTTCAACCGCGCCTTCCATGGACTGAAGCGACAGCGTCTCGGCGTCCGCCTTGACGCGCGCGCTGAGTTTCGTCGGCAGGACCACCTGCGGCCCGCCGAAAGAGAATCCTGCCGCCAGCAGATAGGGCGACAGGTCGCTCGACGTCATGTCGAACTGGAAGTCTCCAAGCAGCCGGTCTTCCTCGTCGCCCCAGGCCTGCCCCCGTGCGTTGAACTGAAGGCCGCCGGACAGATAGCCGAGCGTGAAATTGGCGTTCGCGTCGGCGTTGTCGCTCATCTGCAGCGAGGCGCTCGCCGCGCTGTCGGAGCCGGCGTCCAGCAGATCGACGCCAAACTGACGAAGCATTGTGCGCGAGGAGTAATTGTTGACGTCGATCTTCGCCGACATGTCATTCTGGCTCATCGGCGCGTGGATGTTCTTCTTTTCGAAGACCGCGTTGAACTGGCTGCCGCCGGTGTTGCCCGAAGCACGCGCGATAAGCTGCGTCGCGCCGCCCTGCGGCGTCAGGAAACGCGCCCTGGCGTTGACCGTCGTATTGTCGAAAAGATCGGCGTTGCGCCGCAGATGATCGGTCGCCGGGTGGATCATTCCAAGATCCCCGAGCGCCTTTGCGACGTCGCCCAACTGCTCCGCCGTCAGCGTGATGTCCAGATCGCCGGCGGGAGCGGTGAACGCATTGTCCAGCCGGCCGACCATCGTCACCGAAACGCCGGCGAGATCGTTGACCGTCAGCCGATCGATATCGAGCGTTCCGCTTTTCAGGCGCACCGCAATGTCGAGATCGTTTGCGTCGAGACCGGCCAATTGCAGGCTGTCTGCGCTCATCCGCACGCCAATGTCGTGGCCGGAAAGCCTGTTTGCCTCCTGGTCACCGGCGACAAGGGCGGAGAAAGCTCGCAAGGCGTCCGCGTCGACGGTTTCACCTTCGAGCACCAGCGACAGCGACGGTCGTCCCTGCCTCGGCACGATCCGCTCGAGCCGCCCCTTGAGAGTCGCCGAACCGACGGCGATCTCGAGATTTTCCATTCGTTGCAGTTGCGGCGACAACTCGACCGAGGCCGACAGACCCGCCCTGTCCAAGCGGCGAATGCTCGGATCGACCGAATCGCTCAGCCATGACGCGAAGCCCGAAGGCTGGAGCGAAGCGACGATGATTTCACCGCTGAAACCATAATCGGCGTCCACGCCAAGCCGACCATTGGCCAGAAAGGTCGTGCGTCCCGGGAGCTTGGCTTCCAGCTTTTCGAGCTTCCAGGCGCCGTTCTCCGGGACCGCCTCAAGCGAAATGTCGCGAAAGGTCGTGTCGCCCGCAACAATCGCAGGCAGCGCGACGGACACCTTGCCCGGCATTTGCGGCACAGGCGCGAGCGAGACGAACTTGTGAAAGTCGGCGAGCCTTTCCCGGAACGGGCGGGACCCGGCGAAATCCGCCAGACTGGCGTCTTCGGCGTCGATCCGGTCCAGATTGAACTGCTGACCTTCGGCGATCAGCAGGAATTCCGGATCGGGACCGGTGTCGAAAGTCGCTTCGCCGGTGATGATATAGGGGTTGTCCTTCGGCCCGGTCTGCAGCCGGTATTCGGGCAGGCGAAGCCGCTCGTTGTCCAGTTCGAACTTGCCTGTCACGCGGGTTTGCGCCGGACGGTCGTTCCTTCTCCCGTTGTCGTCCGCGTTATCGTCGGGCGACCGCGCCGTGACGTCGGCGGTGAAATTGCCGCTGTAGCGGGGCTTCAGGTCCTCGATCCGCGCATCGCCCTCAAGCTGTATCGCAACCGGCAGCGCATCCGGATAAACGCCGGCCCGCAACCGGACGCCGCCTGTCTCAAGCGGCGCGCCGGTCGACAGGGAAAAGGCGCTTGCGTAGCCGTCGAAACGGCCGGCGCCGTCGATCTGCCACGGCCCCTCGATGGACTTCGCCGACATCCGCAGGTCAAGATCCTCGGCCGTATGACGGCGGCCGTTCTGATCGTCGATGATGGTGACGTCGCCGCCCGTCACGGTGATGTTTTCCAGGATGACCGGCTGACCGGAAAAGGATCTCTCGCTCCTGAGCGCCCAGTCGAGTTCGCCGTCTTCGGAGAGTCGCACGAAAGCCTTCGGACCTTCGATGCGCATGTCGAAGATGCGGATCTCGCCGCTGAGGAAGGGCGCGAGCTCTACATCCATCGCGAAACGGTCGATCGTCATCATCGGCTCGCCGTCGCCGGCTTCGCCGACGGCCACATCGCCGAACGTCACGGAGGGAAAGGGCAGAAGCCGGGCTTCCGCGCCGCCGCGCACCTGCACCTTCTGGCCGAGAATGCGCCCGGCCTCGCGCTCGAAGTCCTGCCGGTAGCTGCTCCAGTCGATGAAATAGGGTCCGATCAGCGCGGCAAACAGCGCCAGAACGAGCAGACCTCCAAAAATGACGAACAGACGAACCAGGATGGGCTCCTAATTTGCAGCGGCGCAGACGCCGCGGCGCGATTGACACTCGCCGCCGATCATAGCGCTTTCGACCGCGAGTTAAATGACAAATCGTTCCGGGCCGGCCTGTTTCCAGGGCGACGGGGCGGCGCAGGCGGTCGGTCGCCTTGCGCCATTCCAGCTTAGATAGAGAATATCTTGCCAGGATTCATGATATTGTCCGGATCAAGCACCTGCTTGATGGCGCGCATGACGTCCAGGCTCTCTCCGGCTTCGGTGCGCAGCGCAGTCTGCTTGCCCTGCCCTACGCCATGTTCGCCCGTACACGTTCCTTCCATCGACAGCGCCCGCTCGTTCAGCCGCGCGACGAAGGCCTCTCCCTGTCTGACTTCTTCGTGATCGTTGGGATCGATCATCACCATGACGTGGAAATTGCCATCTCCGACATGACCGGCGATCGGCGCAAGCAGCCCCGACTCCTCGATGTCGCGGTGCGTTTCATGGATGCACTCGGTCAGGCGGGAAATCGGCACGCAGACATCGGTCGTGATGTTGGTGCAGCCCGGACGCATGGCCATGCCGGCGAAATAGGCGTTGTGCCGCGCCTTCCACAGGCGATTGCGTTCTTCCAGCTCGCTTGCCCAGAGAAACTCGCCGGCGTCGAATTCCGCAGCGATCTCGCCAAACGTCATGGCCTGCTCCTCGGCGAAGGCGTCCGTTCCGTGAAACTCGAGAAAGAGCAGCGGCATTTCCGGATAGTCGAGCCCCCCATAGGCGTTCACGCCCCTCACCATCGCCGTATCCAGCAATTCGATACGAGCCACCGGCAGGCCCATCTGAATGGTCATGATGACGGCGTTCACCGCATTGTCGATCGACGGGAACGGACAGACGCCGGCGGTGATCTTCTGCGGGATGCCGTAGAGCCGGAGCGCAATGGACGTGATGATCCCGAGCGTGCCTTCCGATCCGACAAAGAGCCGCGTCAGGTCGTAGCCGGCGGACGACTTGCGGGCGCGCGTTCCCGTGTGGATCTCCTTGCCGTCGGCGGTCACCACGGTCAGAGCCAGGACGTTTTCGCGCATTGTCCCGTAACGCACCGCATTTGTGCCTGACGCGCGCGTCGAGGCCATTCCGCCGATCGAGGCGTTTGCGCCCGGATCGATCGGAAAGAACAGGCCGGTGTCGCGCAGATAGGTGTTGAGCTCCTCACGGGTCACCCCGGGCTCGACGACACAGTCCAGATCCTCCGGATTGACCTTCAGAATCCGGTTCATGCGAGACGTGTCGACGCTGATCCCGCCATTCGGCGCGTTGAGATGGCCTTCGAGCGAGGTGCCGGCTCCGAACGGTATGATCGGCACGCGATATTCGGCGCAAATGCGCACGATCTCCGAAATTTCGCCGGCGGTTTCGGGAAAGGCGACGCCGTCCGGCAACTGGCCCGGAATATAGGTGGTGGTGTGGGTGTGCTGGGCGCGAAAGGCTTCGCCCGTCTGAAAGCTTTCGCCGAAGCGCTGCTTGAGTATTCCGAGAACCGCTGCAATGCCCGTTTCGTTACGCAAGCCGGCGCCCGCATCCGCCAGTACCATCCTGTACCTCCCTAATGCCGTTTCCCGCAGGATGCCCCTTGTGGCGCCTGCTTCAACGAGTAAAGTAATTCGGGCGTATCAATATGGCGAAACGGGAAGAGGAACAACAGGTGAAAACGAACGCGCCATTCCTCGCGCCCCCGGCAGAAATAAAGGCAGACTGGATCGACTACAACGGCCATCTCAACATGGCCTATTACAATGTTCTTTTCGACGATGGCGCGGACAGGGCTTTCAGCGAATTCGGCATGACGGAGGACTACGTGCGGCGAAACGGGCTGAGCTTCTACGTCGCCGAACTCCATGTCTGCTATTTGCGGGAGGTCCATCAGCGCGACAGCGTCCGCGTCAGCTTTCGCGTTCTCGACCTCGACGAGAAACGCATGCACGCCTATCAGGAACTGATACACGCCGACGGCTGGGTGTCGGCGACATCGGAAGTGCTCTACCTGCATATCGACGCATCCGGACCGAAGGTCGTCCCGATTCCAACCGACATGCACAACGCTATCGACGGGATGCGCCGGCTTCAGTCGAGCCTGCCCTGGCCCGAAAGGGCCGGTCGAAGCATCGCGATCAACAGGAAATAGCGGCGGAACGATGTTACCCGAATATATCCGATCGCTGCCGCGGCAGATCCGGCTCTGGGTGACGCCGAACATCCGGTCATTCGTTGACGAAAAACAGCCCCGTCTTTGGCTGCTTTCGCTCGCCGGCGGGCTTGCGGTGACGATCGCCGCCATCATTTTTCGTGAACTGATCGGCTTCGTTCAGCTGGCATGGCTTCACGACAGCAGCGAGAAGGTCATTTCCGCCGCCCGCAAGGTTCCGTGGTACATGGTCGTGTTCGCTCCTGCGGTGGGCGGTCTTGTCGTCGGCCAGATGCTGCGGTTCCTGCCGCAGCGGCGAACGCTGGCGGTGGCGGACGTGATCGAGGCGCGGGCCGTCTCCGGCAAGCGCCTGGGCTTTCGCGAAGGCATCTATTCGGCGGTGATTTCCGCGATTTCACTCGGCTCCGGGGCGAGCGCCGGGCGCGAAGGCCCCATCATTCATCTGGGCGCGACGCTTTCGGCCGCGATCGCCCGCAACAGCAAGATGCCGTCCTGGTGCGATCGCACATTGCTCGGTTGCGGCGTCGCCGCAGCCATATCAGCGAGCTTCAACGCGCCAATCGCCGGCGTTCTGTTCGCTCACGAGGTGATTCTGGGCCACTACTCACTGCGCTCCTTCGTGCCGATCGTCATTTCCTCCAGCGTCGCCGCCATCGTGTCGCGCAACTGGTTCGGTGAAGTGGTGACCTTCACCGTTCCCCATTACACGGTCGTTTCCTACTGGGAATTTCCGGGGTTCGCGCTTCTCGGGATCATCTCGGCCATCGTGGCGATATCGTTTCAGTTTTCTCTCTTCTCCACCGATTTCCTGGCCCGCAAGGTCACCATGCCGCTGTGGCTGCGCCCGGTGGTCGGCGGCCTGATGGTCGGCTGCATCGGCTATTTCCTGCCACAGGTTCTGGGCGTCGGATATGAAGCGACGGACGAAGCCCTCTGGGGACGCCTCTCGCTGGCGATGATGCTGATCCTGATCGTCGCAAAGACGGCTGCGACGTCCATCACGCTTGCCTCGCGTTTCGGCGGCGGCGTCTTCTCGCCTTCCCTTTATCTCGGCGCCATGACGGGCGGCGCCTACGGCATCATCGCCGCATCCGCCTTTCCCGATCTTTCATCCAGTCCCGCACTCTATTCGTTCCTTGGCATGGGAGCGGTCGTCGGCGCAGTCCTCGGCGCGCCGATATCGACAACGCTGATCGTCTTCGAGCTGACCGGCGGCTACGATTTGTCCATTGCGCTGCTTCTTACCGTCGCGATCGCACACGGCATAAACCAGGCGATCCACGGCCATTCCTATTTCAACTGGCAACTGGAAATGCGTGGCATCTTCGTCCAGGCGGGGCCACAGCATATTGTGGTCAGCAATGTGAAGGTCATGGATTTCATGACGCCGGTCGACCCTGGCGACGAGCCTGTCGAATATGACGATGAACGCGGCATGGCGCTGAAACCGACCGATACGCTCGACAAGGCCCTGCGTTCTTTCGACATTGGAGGCTCGTCACGTCTGCCGGTGGTTGACGAGAAGCATGGAACCCACATCATTGCGTGGGCGACTCACGTCAAGGCGCTTGCCTATTTCAACAAGCGCCTGATCGACGTCGCCGAAGAAGAGCATCTCTAGCAAAGTTTTTATGCCCCAATGCCCTTGAGGATTTCCAATCGCGACGCGCGCCGGCTCTGGCTATCCGCGCAAGGTCTCGCCGAAACGCCGACCGGCCCGCTCGACCTGATGGGGACGATCCATTCGCTCGGCTTCGTACAGCTCGACACGATCCGCAACGTGACCCGCGCCCATCACCACATCCTGTGGAGCCGCAACCAGAATTACCGCGAACCCATGCTCGGAAGGCTGCTGGCCAGGGACCGGCTGATCTTCGAACACTACACGCACGACGCATCCGTCATTCCGGTGGAATTCTATCCGATGTGGCGTCGCCAGTTCGACAGAATGCGCGAGCGGCTCCACCGCTCAAGCTACTACGGTCCCGCCCTCGACGCCGCCGAACAGAAGATCATTCGGGACAGGATCGAGAACGAGGGTCCCTTGTCGACCCACGCCTTCGACACGAAAATCGAGGGCGCACGGGAAATGTGGGCGCGCCCGCCTCACAAGAAGACGCTGGATTATCTGTGGTATGTCGGCGATCTCTCGACGTCGCACCGCGAAAATTTCATCAAATATTACGATCTCACGGACCGGGTCATCCCCGACGACCTGCGGACCCGGGAGATTGCGCATGACCGCCAGGTGGACTGGCTTTGCGACGCCGCCCTCGCCCGCCTGACATTCGCAAGTCCAGGCGAAGTGCAGCGCTTCTGGGAAGCAACGACGCCGGCGGAAGTCCGCCAGTGGATCGAACGGCGAAACGGCGCGCTTGTCGAGGTCGAGATACAGACGGCGGACAAGCAATGGGTCAAGGCGCTGGCCGTTCCCGACATCGAGCAAAAACTCGACGATGCGCCGGAGCCGACGAGCCGGCTGCGCATCATCAACCCCTTCGACCCCGCGATCCGGGACCGGGCGCGCACGGAGCGTCTCTTCGGCTTCGATTACCGGATCGAGATCTTCGTACCGGCGGAAAAACGGCTCTGGGGATATTACGTCTACCCGCTGCTGGAGGGCGACCGCTTCGTCGGCCGCATCGAAATCAAGGCGGATCGCAACGCCGGCTTCATCTGCGCGACGCGCTTCTGGCCGGAACCGCGCGTGCAGTGGGGCGCGCAGCGACGGCAGAAGCTTGAAGCAGAGCTTTACCGGTTCGCGCGCCTGATCGGCGTCGCGGAGGTGCGGTACGGCGACGACTTCGCCAGAGATTGACCGGACGCGAAAGCCACGAGGCAAGTAAACGCACAGTATTGCGCGGCGCCGGCCGATCGCATAACAGAGCGTAACGAGGACACCATGTCAGAATTCGTCTCCGACACAGTATTCAAACGCGACGTCTTTTCCGAGACGCGCGCCGGCCATTTCAGCGACCGCCCCGACGTGCGGGTCGCCCGGCGCATCGTGTCGGCTTCGCCGCTCTGGTCACGGCCGCTTGCCTGGTTCCTCGCCAATCGCGAAATAAGAGCTCTGAGAGCAGTCAAAGGAATTGCCGGAACGCCGGAGCTGATCGAGGTCGACCGCGACGGTCTTTTCCGCTCCTGGACGGAAGGCACGCCGCTGCATCTGGCGCGGCCGGACAATGCGACGTGGTATCGCGACGCCGCCCGACTGCTGCGCGATCTGCGCCGCCGGGGGATCACCCACAACGATCTCGCCAAGCCGCAGAACTGGCTGATGCTGCCGGACGGCAAGGCGGCGGTGATCGATTTCCAGCTCGCTTCCTGTCATCGCCGGAAAGGACGTTACTATCGCACGCTCGCCTATGAGGATCTCAGGCATCTCATCAAGCAGAAACGGTCCTTTGCGCCGCACCTGATGACCGCGACGGAAAAGCGGATCCTTGCGCGCAAATCGCTGCCGTCGCGCATCTGGATGGCGACCGGCAAGAAGGTCTACAACCTGATCACCCGCGGCCTGTTTTCCTGGTCGGACGGCGAGGGAACCGGCGACCGCATCGAGCGCGAAGGGCCGACGATCAATACCGTGTTGCGCGCCGATCCGGCCATTCGCGACGTGGCGCTCAGCCTCTATCCCCTGCCTCGCAAGGGCGTCGGCATCTACGCGTTCGTCGAGACCGATGAAAAGGAAATTGACCTTCCGGAATACAATGCGCGCATTCGCAAGCAGAACCGGGACGCGAACCTCGATATGGCGCAGCCCGTCAGGGCTCTGCCCCGGCGTTCCGACGGCGGCGTTCGCGACGATATTTTGCGATTGATCGCCATGAACCAGATGACGGAGCTCGACGATCTTTTGAGCCGCGAACCCGACATCGCCGCCGATGTCCGCAAGATCATGGCGGAACGGCTGAACTGGACGGACCGGCGCATCAGCCGGCTGGAAGAAAAGCAGGCCTGATCGCCCGGTTACGAGCGGTTTTCATCGAGATACTGACGGATTTTTTCCAGCAGCGGCAACGCCTCGATCATGTCGGGCGCGGACACGCTCTTGGCGAGATCCAGCAATTGCGGCGCGATCGCCGCCACGGCGCTGTCGCGCGCTTCAAGCCCCGCTTCCGTCAGGCGCACGCGCTTGCTTCGCCGGTCACGGCTGTCCGGCGTCACCGCGACAAACCCGCGTTGCTCCAGCCTCGCGATCGTGTTGGTCATGGCGCCTTTGGTGACCTGCATGGCGCGGGCGATCTCGACAAGGCTCGGTTCGCCGCCGAGCCGCGCCAGGTGATTGAGCACCGAAAAATGCGCCATCTTGAGTTCGTGAGGCAGGACGCGCTCAATCGCGTGGCCGGACAGCTGCGCAATGATGCCGATCTCGTTGAAAAAACGAAACAGGGCGGGTCCCGTCTCCGGTTGGTCGGCACTATCCGTCATGCGTGTTCTATCCGGCTATCGTAAGGCCATCGCGGCGAAGGCTCGATCGAGGAACCGTAACCCAGCCGAACGAACATTTGCAGCGTCGCGCCGTCGTCGATCGCCAGTTTTTTGCGAATTGCGGCGTAGTGGCCCGCCATTTCCGGATATTCCTGAAGCGCCTGAGAAAAAGGCTGCAGCGCCAGCCCCTCCCCGGTCGCCGCCAGATGGAGACGGATATAGTCGCGCCCTGCGGCAAGCTGATCGCGGCGCGTATTGCCCGCAGTCGACATCCAGGCGAACGCCATCGCGGTTTCGAAGGAGACCCTGATCAGTGGCAACCCCTGTTCAAAGGTTATCGAACTGACATCCGCAAGATCCTTGTGGCTGATCAGTCCGGCCGCCGCCAACAGCTCGATCATGGGCCCGTCGACCGCGATGCCGTCAGGATTGCGGTCCATCTCCCGTGAGCCGACACGCATGACGTCGACGCTCTCCTGATAGACGCGCGGCGTATAGAGTTCGACCTCCATCGCCGACCAGGAGAATTCCCGAAGATCGGCCACGCGTTTTTCATCGTTGGTGAACCCGGCGTCGGACGACCTGACGCTTTGCAACATCCTTTCCAGGCTTTCATTGGCGACAGGCCTGGCGGTGTCGAAGGCTTCCCGGTTGGTGCGACGGTCTGTGACATGCCGGAAGAGAGGATCAACAGCGGCGTCTTCATCCTTGCGGAAGACGAAACGCGCGACAGGCCTCTCATCAAGCCGCGGCTGCGGTTCGCCTTCCGGAAACGGGATCACGTCGACACTGTAGCCGGCCGCGTTCGCCGCCATCGCCAGCAGTTCGGAAAAGCAGCCGAGACCGATCACGGTCTGCCGGTCATAGGGATCGGTTTCCGGCAGCTTGCGTGCGGGGTCGCAGTAAAGGCGCACCGCATCCGGTTCCGACAGATCGGCGATCCATGGCTGCATGTTGTGCGGATTGGGCGCAAGAATGGCGTAGGAGAGAGCGAAGCGCCGGACGTCGCTTGCCCGCTCGCCCGTTGGCGGCTCTGCAGCTTCAAGCCAGGGGTCTCTCGCCGTGGCTGGTGTTCTGGTCGCAACCCAGGTCGCGCCCGCTGCCGCGAGAATGACGCCGCCGCCGACAAGCTTGAGGAAAGTGCGTCTCGTGGTCATGACCGTCTCCAATATAGTTTAACGATAAACCATATAGTGCAACGTTAAACCATTTTCAAGGCCGTTTGATACACGGATATGAGCAGTCCCATGCTCACACCCAGACGGTGAGCGCGACAGTCAAAACCACGATTGTCAGCAGGGTTGAAACGAGAATGAAGCTCGCAACTTCTCCGGTGTGCTCGGGGGTGTAGCGTTCGACGAAGAGATAGGTCGCGACCGACACAGGCATCAGGGAACTCACGACAAAGGCGCCTTTTTGAACACCGGTGAAACCAAAAAGCCAAACGATGGCGGCCGCCACGGCCGCCGCCATTGCAACGTGGATCACGCTGAGCGCAAGGCCAAGCCAGAGCGTGCTGAATTTCAGGGTCGCAAGCGTGTAGCCCAATGTCAGCAGCATCAGCGGTATCGACAGGCCGCCGAGGATATCGAACGCCTGGCCGATCGTCTTGGGCAATTCGTAGCCCGTCGACATCAGGATCAGGGTAAGAATGACGGAATAGATGATCGGCGAGGTCAACAGGTCGCGGATCGAGAACCGCCCCATGGGAAGCCACATGCCGACCGTGAAGATGCCGACGACGACCACCACCACATACGCCATCGCAAAGGCCATGCCGGCGTTGCCGAAGGCAAGCAATGCAACCGGCAATCCAATATTGCCGACGTTGTTGAGCATCATTGGAGACAGGAATGAACGGATCGGAAGGCGCATGAGCTTCAAAACGACGAAACCGATAACGCCGAAACAAATGACCGCCAGCGCCGCGGCCAGCATGAAATCCAGAAATTCGGCGACGTTCACATGCCGTTTGCTCAGATGCGAAATGATGAGCGTCGGATATCCGACATTGGTCACCAGACCGCTGATCGTATTCTTGTCGAACGGGATCTTTGCAATCGCCAGCCCGTAGCCGACCGCGGCGCAGATGAGCACCGGCAGGATGACGTTGGTGATATTCAGAAACAGTTCCGCCATGCCGCATTCCCCCCGGGGCGCCCGTTTTCCAACCCATCATCGGCGTCACTATTTAAACAAACCGGGAAAATAACAACTGTATAGCGGCTGGATTTGTTGTGCCGCCGACAAGTTTTCTGGCCTTTCAGGGCCGAATCACTACATTGGGGACGATGAGCGATCCGGAAGACGACATACCCTTTTTCGGCGAAGAACAAGCAAAACCGTCCGGCGACGCGCCGACAGGCCTCGCCGCGCGCGCCATGGCAGCGCGCAACCGCGTCAACTCCCAGCCAGGCTATCTGGAAGGATTGAACGCGGAACAGCGGCGCGCCGTCGAAACACTTGACGGCCCCGTTCTGGTTCTGGCCGGCGCAGGAACGGGCAAGACGCGCGTTCTGACGACCCGCATCGCCCATATTCTCGCCTCCGCAAAGGCCTATCCGAGCCAGATTCTCGCCGTCACCTTCACCAACAAGGCCGCGCGCGAGATGAAACAGCGCATCGGCGTTCTGGTCGGCGGCGCGGTGGAAGGCATGCCCTGGCTGGGCACGTTCCACTCCATCGGCGTTCGGTTGCTGCGCCGCCACGCCGAACTCGTCGGTTTGCGCTCCGATTTCTCGATCCTCGACACCGACGACCAGATCCGGCTCCTGAAGCAACTGATCCAGGCCGAAGGGCTGGACGACAAGCGCTGGCCGGCGCGCCAGTTCGCCATGATGATCGACGGCTGGAAGAACAAGGGCTACGGACCGGCCGACATTCCCGAGGGCGATGCGCGCGCCTTCGCCAACGGACGCGGCCGTGACCTCTTCGAAGCCTACCAGAACCGGCTCAAGACGCTGAACGCCTGCGACTTCGGCGACCTGTTGTGCCATCCGATCCGCATCTTCCGCGCGCATCCGGACGTGCTGAAGGAATATCACGCAAAATTCCGCTACATTCTGGTCGACGAATACCAGGACACCAACACCGCACAATATATGTGGCTGCGGCTGATCGCGCAGGGCTCGCACAATGTGTGCTGCGTCGGCGACGACGACCAGTCGATCTATGGCTGGCGCGGCGCGGATGTCGACAACATCCTGCGCTTCGAGAAGGATTTCCCGGGCGCCGTCGTCATCCGCCTGGAACGCAATTACCGCTCGACGCCGCATATTCTGGGCGCCGCCTCGCACCTGATTTCCCACAATGAAGGACGGCTCGGCAAAACACTCTTCACCGACCTCACGCACGAGGACGAGACGAAGGTCATGGTCCACGCCGCCTGGGATTCGGAAGAAGAGGCGCGGGCCATCGGCGAGGAGATCGAGCAGCTTCAGCGTCAGGGCCACATGCTCAACGACATGGCGATCCTGGTGCGCGCCTCGTTCCAGATGCGGGAATTCGAGGACCGTTTCGTCACGCTCGGCCTCAACTACCGGGTCGTCGGCGGGCCGCGATTCTACGAGCGGCTCGAAATCCGCGACGCCATGGCCTATTTCCGCGTGGTCAGCCAGCCGGCGGACGATCTCGCTTTCGAGCGCATCGTCAACACGCCGAAACGCGGCCTCGGCGACGCCGCTGTCCGCCAGATCCACGACTATGCGCGGGCACGCGACATCCCGATGCTGCAGGCGGCGGCCGATCTCGTGATGACCGAGGAAATGAAGCCCCGGCCGCGCAAGTCGCTGACCGACGTGGTGGAGAATTTCCGCCGCTGGTCGCAGCTTCTCGAAAACACCCCGCATACGGAGCTCGCCGAGACCATTCTCGAAGAAAGCGGCTACACCGCCATGTGGCAGAACGATCGTTCCGCGGAAGCGCCCGGCCGTCTCGACAACCTCAAGGAACTGATCCGCTCGATGGACGAGTTCGAATCCATGCGCGGCTTCCTCGAGCATGTCAGCCTTGTGATGGACGCCGAGCAGAACGAGGATCTCGACGCGGTTTCGCTGATGACCCTGCACTCGGCCAAGGGACTGGAGTTCGAGACCGTATTCCTGCCGGGCTGGGAGGAAGGGCTGTTCCCGCACCAGCGCGCGCTGGACGAAGGCGGCCGGTCCGGCCTCGAAGAAGAGCGCCGCCTCGCCTATGTCGGCCTGACGCGCGCAAAGCGCAACTGCCACATCTGGTTCGTTTCGAACCGCCGCATTCACGGCCTGTGGCAATCGACGATCCCGTCGCGGTTTCTGGACGAGCTTCCGTCTGACCATGTCGACGTCGCGGAACCGGAGACCTCCTATGGCGGTTACGGGGCGGCGTCCGCCGGCGGCGGATACGGCGCCTCGCGTTTCGACCAGGCGGACCCCTTCACGCGCAGCTACGACACGCCCGGCTGGCGGCGCGCGCAGGTCAACAGCAACGAGGCGACGCGCCGCAACTGGGGCTCCAGATCCGGCCACGCGGTGGAGCATGTGGGCTATGGCGAGGCCGATTCCGGCTACGGAGCGGGTCGCGGGTCGGTCAAGCCGAAGACAATCGAGGGCGAACTCGTTGCGCGGTCGGTCGCCGACAGACCGTCCGGCTTCTCGCCCGGCGACCGCGTCTTTCACATGAAGTTCGGCAACGGCAATATCGCCTCGATCGACGGCAACAAGCTGACAATCGATTTCGACAAGGCCGGCCAGAAACGCGTTCTCGACAATTACGTCGAGAAGGTGTGATCCGCGCCAGCTGTCCACAACCAATGCGATTTTTCTGCGAATTCAGCGCGGCTGTCATATTAATGCAGCCATTCTGGACGCATGTGGCATTCGGCAGTAATCTGTCGGCTTCTAACACAAGGATCGCGGCGGTTTCGGGACAAGAGCGGGATTTGCCGGACGGGAGAACCACCATGATCAAACGCCCAGAACTTCTGATAAACAGACGCACTTTCCTCAGGGGCACGGCCGCCGCCGGTTCGCTTGCCCTGTTACACCCGTTCTCGGTTCATGCGGCCGACAACCAGGCCCATTTGCGCCTGATGGAAACGACCGACCTGCATGTTCACGTCTACCCGTATGACTACTATGGCGACCGTCCGTCGGATTCCGTTGGCCTGTCGCGCACCGCGACGCTGATCAAGAAGTTCCGCGACGAGGCGACCAACTCCATGCTGATCGACAACGGCGACTTCCTCCAGGGCAACCCGATGGGCGACTACATCGCCTACGAGCGCGGCATGAAGGAAGGCGACATGCATCCGATCATCCAGGCGATGAACACGCTCGGATTTGAAGCCTCGACGCTCGGCAACCACGAATTCAACTACGGCCTGGACTTCCTGTTCAAGACGCTCAACGGCGCCAATTTTCCGGTCGTGTCCGCCAACGTAACGAAGGGCATGCTCGCCTCCAATGCGCGCGACGACGAGCTCTTCCTGAAACCCTACGTGATCCTTGAAAAGACCATCACAGACGGCGCCGGCAATGAACATCCGATCAAGGTCGGCCTCATCGGTTTCGTTCCGCCGCAGATCATGAACTGGGACCGCCGCCACCTGGAAGGCAACGCCAATACGCGCGACATCGTCCAGGCCGCAGAAGCCTGGGTTCCGGAAATGAAGGAAGCAGGCGCCGACATCGTCATCGCCCTGTCGCACTCCGGCATCGACGCCGCAAGCCAGACCGACGGCATGGAGAACGCGTCGCTGCATCTTGCCGGCGTGGACGGCATTGACGCGCTCTTTACAGGCCATCACCACCTGGTCTTCCCCGGTCCGAAATATGAAGGCCTGGACGGCGTCGACGCCGAAAAGGGAACGCTGCAGGGCAAGCCAGCCGCCATGGGTGGCTTCTGGGGCTCCAACCTCGGCATTATCGACCTGATGCTGGAGCGCGACGGCAATGAGTGGAAGATCGCAAGCTTCACCACCAGCGCCCCCTCGATCTACGAGCGCGACGGCCGCACCATCGTGCCGCTGGTCGAGGATCAGCAGGAAGTGCTGGACTCGGTCACGAAGGAACACGAGGCTACGCTCGAATATATCCGCCGGCCCGTCGGCAAGACATCGGCGCCGCTCCACTCCTATTTCGCTCTCGTCGCCGACGACCCGTCGGTGCAGATCGTCAGCCAGGCGCAGACCTGGTATATCGACCAGATGATGAAAGGCACGGAGTGGGAAGGCGTGCCGATTCTTTCGGCCGCAGCCCCCTTCAAGGCCGGTGGTCGCGGCGGTCCCGACTACTACACGGACGTGGCGCCCGGCGACGTCGCCATCAAGAATGTTTCGGACCTCTACCTCTATCCGAACACGGTGCGCGCCGTCGCAATCACCGGCGCGCAGGTCAAGGACTGGCTGGAGCGCTCCGCCGGCATCTTCAACCAGGTCGAGGCCGGCAAAGCCGACCAGCCGCTCATCAACAGCGGCTTCCCGTCCTACAATTTCGACGTGATCGACGGCGTGACCTACGAGATCGATCTCACGCAGCCTTCGAAATACGATCCGGACGGCAAGTTGCTCGACGCCGGCGCCAATCGCATCGTTGATCTCAAGTTCAATGGCGAACCGATCGATCCAGACCAGAAGTTCGTTGTGGCGACGAACAACTATCGCGCCGGCGGCGGCGGCAATTTCCCCGGCATCAATGACGATGTGGTGATCTTCATCGCGCCCGACACGAACAGAGACGTGATCGTTCGCTACATCGTCGAGAAAGGCACGATCAACCCGTCCGCCGACAGCAACTGGACCTTCGCACCAGTGGAAGGCGCAACGGCCATCTTCGAAACCGGCCCGAAAGCAAAGGCCTTTATGGCCGACGTCAAGGACGTGAAGATCGAAGCCGCGGGAGACGGAGCCGAAGGCTTCGCCAAGTACCGCATCACGCTGTAAGCCGCAGCGCCAAATTCAGCAATCAGGAAAGGCCGTCCTCCGGGGCGGCCTTTTTCATTGCAATCTGCCTCTGCATTTTACTATCAATGGTTGTATTGCTTGAATATTCACACGCATGCCCGATAAGCTTATATTTATCAATTCCGGATAAGGTTTGTCTGCTTCTGATAAGTGTTGTACTTTGCCAGACAGAAAAGACATCCAGGACCACGCGCTTGCCACCCTCCTTGACTTGGATGGAGTTACCTTCTTTGTCGACACGGAGAAGTCTTATTGGGTTAAATTCCGGATCGTGCCGATTCAGC
This sequence comes from Rhizobiaceae bacterium MnEN-MB40S, assembly GCA_024343425.1. GTDB lineage: Bacteria > Pseudomonadota > Alphaproteobacteria > Rhizobiales > Rhizobiaceae > Flavimaribacter. The sequence goes on along the minus strand of BRLC01000001.1, from coordinate 52,979 downwards.
CGACACCTGAAAAGCCTCATGGCTTGTCCTATACAATCACGTTGCATGAGCCATCGGGCAAACGTATTTTTGGATATGACAATGCGCATCCCGTTCAGGCGAGCGCCGGGCCCGGTGGTAAAAAGGCCCGTCCCTACGACCATATGCACCGAGAGGACACAATCCGACCCTACGGCTTCGTGGACGCCGCCACTCTTCTCGCCGACTTCTGAAGCAATGTTGACAAAATCCTCGAGGAAAGGAGCTCTCGTAAATGAAGACGCTCAAAATCGGCATCATGAGTTACGAAGAGATGAAGGCCTACACGATGGCGATCGCCAAAGGCGAGCATAGGCGCAAACCCGGCGAACCGAAGATCTGGTTTACGTCCATCCAGAGCTTCGCGCGTGTTTTGTCAGAACAAAACAGAGAACTTCTGGCGCTCATCTCGCAAGCCAGACCACAGTCCCTGCAGGAACTGGAGAACCTGACCGGCCGCAAGGTCTCGAATCTTTCGCGAACCCTGCGAAAAATGGAGGATTACGGGATAGTCACGCTCGAAAGAGGAAAACAGGGCCGCATCAGACCGCATTTTCCCTATACAGGCTTCCAGCTTGAATTGCCGCTTCCGGTATCGGGAGAACATGGCCGCAACCCGGTCAAAGCTGCGTGAGCCCCTCGCCCGGGCGCCTTTCCAATCTTATTTCGCTTGAAATGAAGAATATATCTATGGCCGGATGCGTGAAGCGTCACGGAGGAATCACGATGCCCTGGAAAGCCGCTTCATTTCTGAAGCCAATCGTCTTTGCCGCGTTTCTGCTGTCATCCGGTTTTGCCTCCGCGCAGCAGGCGACGGACGCCGTGGCGCCGGAAAGCGCGACCGGAACCGCGGAGCGCCAGCTGGCGACGGCGAAGGATTTCATGATCGCGACGGCGCATCCGCTTGCGAGCGAGGCAGGCTACGATGTTCTGGCGCAAGGCGGCGCCGCCATAGACGCCATGGTGACGGTTCAGCTTGTGCTCGGTCTTGTCGAACCGCAATCCTCCGGCATCGGCGGCGGCGGTTTCCTCGTCTATTTCGATGCGACAAACGACCGGCTGACCACCTTTGACGGGCGCGAGACAGCCCCGCGCGACGCCACGCCGGAGCTCTTTCTGGATGAGAATGGCGAACCGCTTGGATTCTTCGACGCGGTGGTTGGCGGGCGATCCGTCGGGACGCCGGGCACGCTGAAACTCTTGTATGACGCCCACCAACGCTACGGAACACTTGCGTGGCCCGACCTCGTTGCGCCGGCGATCAACCTCGCCGAGAACGGATTCGAAATCACGCCGCGCCTGAACGCGCTGCTTGCGCGCGACGCAGAGCGCCTGACCACCTATCCGGGCCCGCGAGACTATTTTTACGACGAAGACCTTCAGCCGCATCCGGTCGGGCATCTGCTGAAGAACCCCGCCTATGCCGAGACCCTGCGGATGATTGCGGAGAGTGGGCCGGACGCCTTTTATCGGGGACCGCTGGCGGAACATATCGTTGAAACGGTGCAGACGGCGGCGGACAATCCCGGCCTCCTGTCTCTGGAAGACCTGGCGTCCTACCGCATCGTGGAAAGAGAGCCGGTCTGCATGAGCTACCGCGCCCACGACGTATGCGGCATGGGACCGCCCTCCTCGGGCGCGCTGACGATCGGGCAGATTCTCGGCATGCTGGAGCCGTTCGATCTCGCGACCCTTGGACCGGACAATCCGGAAAGCTGGCGGCTGATCGGCGACGCCTCCCGCCTCGCCTTCGCCGATCGCGGTCGTTACATGGCCGATATCGACTTTGTGCCAATGCCGCTGAAGGGCCTGCTTGATCGCGCCTACCTGGACGAGCGCGCCCGATTGCTGGAGCCCGGGGCCGTCCTGACGCCCGACGAAGTCGCCCCCGGCGAACCGCATTGGGATCACGCGCGATTATTTGCCGACGACGAAAGCCTGGAACTGCCGTCCACCACGCATTTCTCCATCGTCGACACGGAGGGCAATGTGGTCTCGATGACGTCGACGGTCGAGAATTATTTCGGCTCGCGCCTCATGGTCGGCGGCTTTATCCTGAACAACGAATTGACCGATTTTTCATTCCGCACCCATAAGGACGGCGTTCCGATCGCCAACCGCGTCGAACCGGGCAAGCGACCGCGCTCCTCCATGGCGCCAACCATCGTCATGCAGAATGGCGAACCCGTCATGGCGATCGGGTCACCCGGAGGCAGCCGGATTATCGGCTATGTCGCGCAGGCCCTCATCGCTCAGATCGACTGGGGCATGGACGTCCAGCAGGCGGTCGCCATGCCGCATCTGGTCAACCGCTTCGGCGCTTACGACATCGAGGAAGGCGCGCAGGCGGAGAGCCTCTCCGAAAAGCTGACGGCGATGGGCTACGAGGTCAAAATCCGGGAGCTGAATTCCGGCCTGCACGGCGTCGTCATCCGCGATGGCGTGTTGAAAGGCGGCGCAGATCCCCGGCGCGAAGGACTTGTGCTCGGACAATAATCCCATTGGAACAGGACCCTGCCCACGCTATATTAGGCCCATGAAGACGCCCCGCTCCACATTCGACCGCATTCTCATTGGCGTGATCGTCGCGCTCGTGGCAAGCGGCGCGGCGACTGTCGCTTTCGCTGGCTGGTACCGGCACGGCGCGGATATCTTCATGACATATGCGTCGACCGGCCTTTCCTGGTGTTTTTGAGCGTCAGGCGCATCCGTGTGGCAAATTATCATGGTGACGCGGGCGGCGCTGCGCCCCATATAGACGCTCACGAAACCTGAAAACCTGCCTGAAACCGGAGCGGCCATGACGGCAATACGCATCTTCCTCCTTACCTTCGTCGTCGTGCTTGCCGGCGCATTCGGCTGGATCGCCTATCAATGGTCAAGCAGCAACGAGGCGCTGCTGGAAAAGCCCTATGGCGTCGCATTCGACCTCGTCGACCAGCATGGCGACAGCTTCACGGACAAGGAACTCCATTCGCAGCCGACCGCGCTGTTCTTCGGTTTCACCCACTGTCCGGAAATTTGCCCCACGACCCTGTTCGAACTTGATGGCTGGCTCAAGCAGGTGGACCCGGACGGCAATGAAATTCAGGCTTATTTCGTGACGGTAGACCCGGAACGGGACCCGCCGGAAATCCTCGACAACTACGTTTCGAACGTTTCGAAGCGGATCATTGGCGTCTCCGGCGATCCCGAAAAAGTGCGGGACATGGCCAGGGGTTTCAAGGTCTATTTCAAGAAGGTTCCGACGGACGAGGACAATCCGGACGAAAACTACACGATGGACCATACAGCGAGCGTCTTCCTGCTCGACAGGGACGGATATTTCCGCGGCACGATTTCCTTTGGCGAGGATGGCGACACGGCCGTCAAGAAATTGCAGAACCTGATCAGCGGATAGATCAGACTGCAAGGCGGGAGTTTCCTTTCACCGTCTGATCCTCTACATCTGGGAGGCTTGCGAACCCCGGACCCTTCCCGATGCACGACCTGTCATTGAAAATCGCGCTGATCGGCACGGCCGGCATTGCCGCGCAATGGCTTGCGTGGCGTTTGCGGCTTCCCTCCATCGTCCTGCTTCTGATCGCCGGCTTTGTCGCAGGTCCGATAACGGGCTTCATCAATCCCGCGCAGGATTTCGGCGACGTTTACCAGCCGCTGGTGGGACTCGCCGTGGCGATCATCCTCTTCGAAGGCGGTTTGACGCTGAATTTCCGTGAAATTCGCGAAACATCGACGGCCGTTCGCCGCATCATCCTCATCAGCGGACCGCTGGTCTGGATCATGTCACTTCTGGCCGGTCACTCTATCGCCGGTCTTTCCTGGCCGACCGCAGCCGTGCTCGGCGCAATCCTGATCGTCACGGGACCGACTGTCATTGCGCCGTTGCTGCGACAGGCGCGGCTGTCGTCGCGGACGGCGTCGCTTCTGCGATGGGAATCGATTGTCAATGACCCGATCGGAGCGCTGGCCGCCGTGCTGACGTTCGAAGTGTTCCTGATCCTGCATGGCGGCCATGAGGCATCGGATCTCGCGGTGACTGTGCCGCTTGCCCTGATCGTCGCGGTGGGCGGCGGGTGGCTTGTCGCCCGCTTTCTGCAGTGGGCCTTCATCCGCGGCTACGTCGCCGAATTCCTGAAAGCGCCGATCCTCCTTGTCGCCGTGCTGCTCGCCTATGCCGTTACGAACATGATCCTGGAGGAAGCCGGCCTTCTGACGGTCACGATCATGGGCGTCGCCATTGCCAACACACGGATCGCCAGCCTGGTCGAAATCCGCCGGTTCAAGGAAACGATCACCGTTCTGCTTGTCTCCGGCGTCTTCATCCTCCTGACTGCGTCGCTGACGATGGACGACATCGCGTCGCTGGACTGGCGGGTGTTCGCCTTCGTGGCGGCGCTTCTCTTCGTCATTCGTCCGATCGCCATTTTCATTGCGACCATCGGAACCGGCCTCAGCTGGCAGGAACGCCTGCTGACGGGCTGGATCGCGCCGCGCGGCATCGTCGCGGTCGCCGTGTCAGGCCTGTTCGGTTCGGCGCTCGGAACAATGGGCGTGGAGGACGGCTCAAGAATGGTCGCCGTCACCTTCGCCGTCGTGATCCTGTCCATCATCCTTCACGGATTTTCCCTGTCGCCTCTGGCTGGCCTGCTGGGGCTGAAATCCAGGGGCGTTCCGGGGTTGCTCATCGTAGGCGGTTCGACATGGGCGCGGAAACTGGCCACCGTTCTCAAGGATCTCGAAATCCCGGTGCTGATCGCCGACCGGAACTGGAACCATCTGAAAGAGGCCCGGTTCGCCAATGTCCCGATCTATTTCGGGGAGATCCTGTCGGAGGACGCGCATCACACGGTCCAGTTCCATGACTACTCCGCGCTGATGGCCATCTCCGACAACGACGCCTACAACACGCTGGTCTGCACGAATTTCGGACCGGAGCTCGGGCGTTCCCATGTGTTTCAGATCGCGCCGGACAATGGGAGTTCAAAACGCAAGGCCGTGACGTTTACGCTCGGCGGCCGTCCGCTCTCCGATCCGCCGCTCACCCACCATGACCTCGCCATGAAGGAACTGGAGGGGTGGGACTTCCGTCTCACAAGGCTGACCGAAGACTTCACCATCGAGAACTATCGCGAGAGCCGTTCGGAAGAGAACATTGTGCTGCTTTGGATCAAGCCCAACGGCCGGCTGGTTTTCGCGACAACCGCCTCCTCCGAACCGGCCGCCAATGACCGCATACTGAGCTATGGTCCAAAGCCCCAGGGAGACACATGACATTGAGCCAGCTTCGCCTTTTCATCCGCGGCAGCGAAAGCGACTGCAACAGCGCCATGGACCTCCTGGCCGACTGGATGGAGGAAGAAGGCCTGCCGCTCGCCACGATGGAAGTGGACGAGACACAGGACCTCTGGGAAACATCAGTCTATGTGAATGAAGCCGACGTCGACGACGTCCGCGCCGTCATGCAGGCGCAACTGGCAAGTGCATTCCCCGACAGTGTCGTGGAAACGGAAACCCTGCCCGACGTCGACTGGGTCAGCCGCTCGCTGGAGGGTTTGAAGCCGGTGCGCGCCGGGCGGTTCGTTGTCTTCGGCTCGCATGATCGCAGGGCGGCGCAAGCGCATGAACTGGCGATCGAGATCGAGGCCGGCCAGGCGTTCGGAACCGGTCATCACGGAACGACGGCCGGCTGCCTGGAGATGATCGGCAGACTTGCGAAAGCGCGTCAGTTCTCCAATGCGCTGGATCTGGGTACGGGAAGCGGCGTTCTGGCCATTGCGCTCGCCAGACAGGGGCTGTCCGACATTCTCGCCACCGATATCGATCCGGTGGCTGTGGCGGTCGCCCGTCGCAACAGCAGACTGAATGAAACGGCGTCAGCGATTGCGTTCGAAACCGCCGCAGGGTTTCATTCGGCGATTTTCGAGAGGAAAGGCCCGTTCGACCTGATCGTCGCCAACATTCTGGCGCGTCCCTTGATGAAGATGGCGCCTTCGATCGCCAGGCATTTGGCGCCCGGCGGCATTGTTGTGCTTTCAGGAATACTGGCGAGCCAGAGATGGAAAGTCCTGGCCGCTTTCGCTGGCCAGGGACTTTATCATCGCCATACTCTGTGGCGCGGAGGGTGGGTCACCCTGCACCTGTCCGCCAATAGAAGTTAATGTGTTCAGAACGGCAGAGCGGAGTAACCGGAGCGGCGAAGTTCTTCGCGGCTGTGGCCGAGGCTCTTGAGCGTTTCGTCGTCCATGGTCATCAGCACGCTGTTGACATAGCGGCGAGCCTGCTTTTCGCGAGCGGCTGCAATACGGTCGAATGCACTGCGGAAAAACGAACTGGACATGGGATTATTCCTTTCAGGAATTGGTGTCGAACTGTGTTGTCCCGTATATACTCCCTGCCGCAAACGCCTGTTAGACGGGGAAACGCATGGTAGCCGTGCAAATGTTGCATATGCGAACAATTATGCTGCAGCTGCGAATTAAATAGGCAAAAACAGCCAAAATAACAGCAGAAGAGTGTTGAATGTTCCAGGAATTCGAAACCTCGGCCGCGCCGGACAAGGGAAAAGAACGCGTCGAGGCGTTGCGCAGCCTGTTCGACGAACTTGAAATCGACGCGTTTCTGGTTCCGCGGTCGGACGCTTTCCAGGGCGAATACATTCCTGACTCCGAAGCGCGGCTTGCCTGGCTGACCGGGTTCACCGGTTCGGCGGGCGTCGCCCTTGTCATGCGCAAGACCGCCCATGTCTTCGTGGACGGCCGCTACCGCTCGCAGGTATCGGATCAGGTTGATACCGAGGTGTTTACTCCGGAAGATCTTGTCGAAAATCCGCCGTCCAAATGGCTGAAGCTCAATGGCCATCAAGGCCTTCGCATCGGCGTGGATCCCTGGCTGCACACCATTGCCGAGATAAAGGCGCTCGAGAAGACCGCAGGCGAAATCGGCGCAACGCTCGTCCGTCTGCCCGCCAACCCGGTCGATCGCATCTGGCTGGACCGGCCGGCGGCGCCTTCCGGCAAGGTTTCGATCCAGCCGCTGGAATACGCCGGCGCGCCGCCGAAAGAAAAGCTGGCCGCCATTCGCGAGGCCATATCAAAGGCGAAAGCCGACGCCTGCATCCTGACCGACCCCTCTTCCGTCGCCTGGGCGTTCAATATCCGCGGACAGGATGTGCCGCATACGCCGCATCCCCTCGCCTTTGCCATCATCGAAAAGGATGAAACCGCCGCGATCTTCATCGACGAGGGCAAGCTCGACCGCAAGACCAGGGCCTATCTGACCCAGCTCGCGGATACTCGCGATCCGGACGCATTCGCGGACGCGATAGCCGATCTGGCTTCACGCAATTGCGCCATCATGCTCGATCCGGCGCTTGCTTCCTCTCAAATCGCCAGCCTGATCGCTGACGGCGGTGGCAAGCTTGTCGAACATCCCGATCCGGCGCGGCTCCCCAGAGCCATCAAGAACGAAACCGAGATCAAGGGGAGTCGCGCGGCGCACAGGCGCGACGGCGCCGCCATGACGGCGTTTCTTGCCTGGCTCGACCGCCAGCAGCCAGGCTCGGTTGACGAGATCAGCGCGGTCAAGGCGCTCGAGAAGGCCCGTCGCACGACGGGCGAACGCATGCAGGCGCCGTTGAAGGACATCTCCTTCGATACGATATCCGGCGCCGGACCAGACGGCGCGATCATCCACTACCGGGTCACGACGACGACGAACCGGACACTGGAGCCGGGACAGCTCTATCTGGTCGATTCCGGCGGCCAGTATGTCGACGGCACGACGGATATCACCCGCACGGTTGCGATCGGCGCTGTGGGCGAGGAAGAAAAGCGCTGGTTCACACTTGTCCTCAAGGGCATGATCTCCATCACGCTGCTCCGGTTTCCGGAAAACACCCGCGGCGTCGACATCGACGCATTCGCCCGCATCGCGCTCTGGAAAGCGGGCGGCGACTACGCCCATGGCACCGGACACGGGGTCGGCTCCTATCTCTCGGTGCATGAAGGCCCGCAGAGCATTTCGCGCCGCGGCATGCAGTCGCTCGAACCCGGCATGGTGATCTCCAACGAGCCCGGATACTATCGCGACGGCGCCTTCGGCATTCGCATCGAGAACCTGGTTCTGGTCCACGAACCGCAATCGATCGAAGGGGGAGACAAGCCCATGCTTGGCTTCGAAACCCTCACGCTCTGCCCGATTGATCGCCGTCTCATCCTCCCCGACCTTTTGGACAGGGCCGAACTGCAATGGCTGAACGCCTATCATGCGCGGGTCCGCGATGAACTCGCGCCGCTCATCGAAAGCGAAGAGGATCGCGACTGGCTGATCCAGGCGACAGAACCCATTGGCCAGAATGCGTCATGACGGATACGGACAAACCCAGGCTCTCTTCTTGCGGCAATCCCTATATTGAAAAGGGTGACGGCGACGAAGTCGTGCAGGCCTATATCGCAGCCATGCCGGAGTGGAAAAGCGCGGTTGGCGAACGGATCGACGCCGTTGTCGAAAAGGTGTTTCCAGACGTGCGCAAACAGGTCCGGTGGAATACGCCGTTCTATGGCAAGGAGGACGGATGGTTTCTCGCCATGTATTGCTACAGGAAATATGTGCAGATCACGTTCCTGTCCGGCGCGTTACTCGATCCGATGCCGCCGAAAGCCTCGAAAGTCGGCGACACACGGTATTGGGAGATCCACGGAGATGACGATTTCGACGTGGCGCAGCTGGCTGACTGGATTCGACAGTCATTGAAACTGGATGGTCACAAACTGACCTAGGTCAGCCGAAGAGATGGCGCAGCGCGACGATGCTGACACAGGCGGTGACCAACATCGCGGTCATGTTGAAGCGCAGTCCGACCAGCAACACCAGACCCATCGCGATCGCCTCGGGCCAGCCATTGGTCAGCGCTACCGGCGCAAACAGCGTCGTCATGACGGCGGCCGGCACCGCGTCGAGCGCTGCAAGAACGCGCGGCGGCACGGACTTGAAGCGCGAGAGCACGACGTGGCCGCCGAACCGGGCCATGTAGGTAAGAATCGCGCCGGCGATGATGATCCAGGTGATTTCGGAGGATGCTGTTTCCATCACGCATCCCCCGCTTCGTAATCCGCAACCGGTTCCGACGAGGCCGGTTTGACCATGATCGCCGCAAGCAGCACGCCGGCCACGGCGCCAATGCTGACGTGCCAGGGCGAACCAACCGTCTTGTAGGCGATGACCGAGATCACGCCGCTCGTCAAAACGACCGGAAGCCAGTTGCGGCGTCTGCGAAAGCCAATGACAAGTCCGAGAAAATAGGCGGGCAAAAGAAAGTCGAGGCCATAGGCCGTCGGATCGCCGATGAACTTTCCGAAATAGGCGCCGATGGCGGCCTCCGTCACCCAGCAGCAATAGGTTGGAATGGCCATGCCCAGATACCAGGAAAAGCTGATTGGCTTGCCGCGCTCGGCGCGTCTCTCGGATTCGGCGAACTGGGGATCGACCAGCAGGAAAAACGCCAGCGCCTTCTTTGCGAAGCTGAAGGACTTGAGCCTTGGCCCGATGGTCGCCGAATAGAGCACGTGCCGGAAGTTGACGGCGAAAATGGAAAGGACGATCAGCCAGGGCGCAACATTCGAGCCGAAAAGATCGATGCCAACCATCTGGCTGGCGCCGGCATAGATAGTCGCGCTCATCAGCACCGCCTGGTACATGCTCATGCCGTTATCAACGGCGAGCGCGCCGAACAGAACGCCGAAAGCGCCGGATCCCAGGACAATGGGAACACAGTCCTTCATGCCCTGAAGGAAATCTGCCCGGTCTGCGTCTGTCATGGATCCTCGCCTGGAACACGCCGGCGGAAACGGCGATATCAATCCAAACGGATACGAGCGTCACCCTCAGATTGCAAGGCGGGTCAGCCATGCAACACTGACATAGCAGACATTGTCATCGACGCATCACCGCGCGTGATGCATAGAACTAGGCGCCGACCCTTTCGAACCACTCATCCTCGTCAATGACTTCGACGCCGAGTTCGGTCGCCTTCTTCAGCTTCGATCCGGCGCCAGGGCCAGCCACGACGAGGTCGGTCTTTTTCGAGACCGAACCGGAGGTTTTGGCGCCCAGCCGCTCCGCCATCGCCTTCGCCTCGTCGCGCGACATGCGCTCCAGGGAGCCGGTGAAGACGATCGTCTTGCCGGAAAAGAGGGAGTCGGCCGCCACCTGCTCGGCGTCGGCAGGCTGCACCTGCTCGAGCAACTGCTCCACGATCGCCCGGTTATGCGGTTCGGCAAAAAATGCGACGATTGCCTGCGCGACCTTGGGGCCGATGCCATCGATATTGTTGAGATCGGACCATGCTTCACCCTCGTCGTCGCTCGCCTCTTCCACCGCAGTCAGGAATTGGCTGGCGGTTCCATAGGTCCGCGCGAGGATCTTGGCGTTCCCCTCGCCGACGTGGCGGATGCCGAGCGCGAATATGAAACGGTGCAGATCGACGCTGCGCCGGGCGTCGATGGCGTCGAACAGATTGGCGGCGCTCTGTTCGCCCCATCCTTCACGGTCTTTCAATCGCGGTTCGGCCGTTTCGTCCTTTTCACGAAGCGAGAAGATATCGGCGGGATTCCTGATCAGGCCTGCATTGTAAAACGCCTCGGCCTGCTTTTCGCCGAAGCCGTCGATGTCGAAAGCGTTGCGGGAGACGAAGTGGCGTATCTTCTCGATCGCCTGGGCCGGACAGAACAAATCGCCGGTGCAGCGGCGAACGGAGTCCGCCCGCCCCGTCTTTTCGTTGATTTCGCGCACCGCCGGACTGCCGCATACCGGACAGACAGTCGGGAACTCGTAAGCCTTGCTGTCTTTCGGCCGCAGGGACAGATCGACATCCACGACCTTCGGAATGACGTCACCGGCGCGATAGACCGTCACCGTGTCGCCGATCCGGATATCCTTGCCGTCGCGGATCGGCTGCCCGTCACTGCCGATGCCGGCGATATAGTCTTCATTGTGCAGCGTGGCGTTGGACACCACGACGCCGCCGACGGTGACCGGATCCAGCCGGGCGACGGGGCTCAAGGCGCCGGTGCGTCCGACCTGGATTTCAATGTCGCGCAGGACTGTCGTCGCCTTTTCAGCCGGAAACTTGTGCGCAATCGCCCAGCGCGGACTGCGCGAGATGTATCCAAGCCGGTTCTGAAGCGCGAGATCGTTGACCTTGTAGACCACTCCGTCGATGTCATAGGGGAGATTAGCGCGTTGCTGCTCGATCTCGCGGTAGTGACGGATCATGCCATCGGCGGAATCGAACACCTGCATCAACGGATTGATGACGAACCCCCAGGCGCCGAGTTGCTCCACCATTCCCATTTGCGTGTCGGCAGGCAGTTCGGAGGCTTGTCCCCAGGCGTAGGCGAAGAATTTCAGCGGACGCTGCGCCGTGATCGACGAATCGAGCTGGCGCAGGGACCCTGCGGCCGTGTTGCGCGGATTGACATAGGTCTGCTTGCCCGCTTCCGCCTGGCGGCGGTTCAACTCGGCGAAATCCGATTTCGTCATGTAGACTTCGCCGCGCACCTCGAACAGGTCCGGCGCGTCGCCTTTCAGCGTCGTCGGGATATCCGCGATGGTCCTGGCGTTGGCCGTGACGTTCTCGCCAACCGTCCCGTCGCCTCGGGTCGCCGCCACCGTCAGCTTGCCGGACTCATAGAGGAGGGACAGCGACAGGCCGTCGATCTTCGGTTCGGCGGTCATGATGAGCGGGTCTTCGGCGGACATCTTCAGGAAACGCCGCACCCGATTGCCGAATTCGATCACGTCCTCGTCGGAAAAGGCGTTGTCGAGCGACAGCATCGGCGCCCGGTGCGTCACCTTCTCGAACTTGTCCAGCACCGCGCCGCCAATGCGGTCAGACGGCGAGTCGGCGCGTTTCAGATCTGGAAACTTCTCCTCGATCTCGAGATTCCGGCGTTTGAGCGCATCATACTCGGCGTCTGAAATCTCCGGTGCGTCTTCCGTATGGTAGCGCAGATTGTGCTTTTCAATTTCGGCCGCGAGCCGGGCGAGTTCTTCCCTCGCCTGCTCGGCGCTCAGTTCGTCAACGGGGATAGAAGATTTCGGCATGGGTCGCGTCCTGATTCCTGCCCCTATTTAATCCACGGAGACGGGTCTGGAAACTGCCTGCGCTCACGCATTCCGAGTTGATATCAAACGACGTGCATTTTCTCGTCACGCGCTGATCGGGCAAACACTGCGATCCCCAATTACGCGCTTTCGGCAAGCAATCGCCCGGCGGCGGCGCGCGCTTCTTCGGTGATCGTGGCGCCGGCCAGCATCCGCGCGATTTCTTCCCTGCGGGCCTCCTCGTCCATGACCCGGACCTTGGTCGTCACCGAAGCGTCGCCGGCGTCTCCCTTGGCGATCAGGAAATGCGAATTGGCCCGCGCCGCCACCTGGGGCGCATGGGTGACCGAGAGCACCTGCACGGTTTCGGACAACCGCTTCAACCGTTTGCCGATGGCGTCTGCGACGGCGCCGCCAACGCCGGTGTCGATCTCGTCGAAGATCAGCGTCGGCGCGGATCCCTTGTCGGCAAGCGCAACCTTGAGCGCCAGCAAGAAACGCGACAGTTCGCCGCCCGAGGCGACTTTCAGGATCGGACCCGGCCGAGCGCCTGGATTGGTCTGGACCTGAAAGGAAACCTGGTCGATCCCGTCCGGACCGGCGCGCGCCATGTGGCTGTCGACATCGACGAAGAATCGCGCCCGCTCCAGTTTCAGCGCAGGCAGCTCGGCCATGACGGCTTCGGACAAGGCGATTGCGGCGCTATGGCGTTTTTCGGAAAGCGACCCGGCTGCAGCCTCGTAGTCCTTGCGCGCTTCAGAAACCCGGACCGACAATTGCGCCAACATCTCTTCGCCGGCGTCGAGTTCCGCAAGGTCAGAGACCATCCGCTCCGCAAGCGCCGGCAGTTCGCTGACCGGCACCGAATATTTGCGCGACGCCGCCCGCAACGCAAACAGGCGTTCCTCGCAGGCTTCCAGTTCATGCGGATCGAACTCGGCGTCCCGCATCGCCCTGTCGATCGCCGTCTGGGCGTCGCCGAGGTTGTTGAGAGCGCCGTCCAGCGCGTTGACGATATCGTCGAGCAGGCCGGGCACTTCGGATGACTTGCGTTCGAGCCGCCGGACAAGCGAACTCAGGACAGGCACAGGCGATCCATGGCCCGTCATGATCTCGTTGGCCTCGTTGATGTCCGCGGCGATCTTTTCCGCCTTCATCATCCGCGCCCGTCGCTCGGCCAGATCATCTTCCTCGCCGTCCACCGGCGCAAGCTGCTCCAGTTCATCCACCGAGGATCGCAGGTAATCGGCCTCGCGCGCGGCGGCCTCGACCTTTTCCCGATGCTCGACCAGCGTCTTTTCCGCCTTGCGCCAAGCCTGGTGCAGCGCTGTAACGGCAGAGACCTGTTCCTGAAGTCCGCCGAAAGCATCGAGAAGACGGCGGTGCGCGTTGGGATCGACCAGGGCGCGGTCGTCGTGCTGACCGTGGATTTCGACCAGCGTGCGACCGACATCGCGCATCAGGCCGACGCTGGCCGGTTGATCGTTGATAAAAACCTTCGTGCGTCCGTCGGCCGTCTGGGCGCGCCTGAGAATGATGTCGCCATCGTCGTCCAGGCCGTTTTCGCGGATCAGCAGGCGCGCCGGATGATCCGCCGGAACGTCGAACACCGCGGTGACCTGACCGCGCTCCTCGTCATGGCGCACGAGACCGCCGTCGCCGCGCGCGCCAAGCGCCAGCGAAAGACTGTCGAGAAGAATGGATTTGCCTGCGCCGGTTTCGCCGGTCAGAACAGAAAGGCCTCGCTCAAATCCGAGATCGAGCCGGTCTATCAGAACGATATCCCGGATCGAGAGTTGCGAGAGCATACAGCGTTCTAACTGTCGTCATCCGAACCGACGACGAGGGTGCCGACCCTGGCCAGCCAGGATCCCTTGTTCTCGCGCGGTTCAAGCCCTTCGGTCTGAAGCAGCTTGTAGGAATCAGCGTACCACTGGCTGTCCGGGAAATTGTGTCCGAGAACGGCCGCGGCTTCCTGGGCGTTTTCGACCAGACCCATGGTGAAGTAGACTTCAACCAGCCGCGCCAGTGCTTCCTCGACCTGAGGCGTGTTGGGATAGACCTCGACGACGCCCTTGAAGCGGTTGATCGCCGCTGCGTATTCCTTGCGCTCCATGTAGTACCGGCCGATCTGCATTTCCTTGCCGGCCAGCTGGTCGCGCGCAAACCGGATCTTCTCCTCGGCCTCAGGCACGTATTCCGAATCCGGGAATCGCTCGATCAGCGCACGGAAGGCCTGGATCGATCTCAGCGCCGTATTCTGGTCGCGCGTGACCTGCGGAATCTGCTTGTTGTAGGAAAGGCCGATCAGGAAATAGGCGTAGGCAGTGTCTTCCGAATTCGGATAGAGGCCGATGTAGCGGCGAGCCGCGTTGATCGATTCCGAGTATCGCCCCATCTTGTAGTTGACGTAGGAATTCATAACCATCGCCTTTCGGGCAAATTCCGAATAGGGATGCTGCTTGTCGATGGCTTCGAACTTGCGGGAGGCTTCCTTGAGCTTGCCGGCCTCGATATTGGCCAGCGCCTGATTGTAGAGCACGTCCGCCGGATCAATTTCATAGCTGAGCGCTGTGATGTCGATGTCAGGATCGCTCTGGCAACCGCCGAGAACGCCGGCGACTGCCAGCCCTGCTGCGACGATAGTACCCCTCATGATGTGTCTCACCGACATTTTCTCCCCGATACAGGACTGGATGTGAAGCAACGGAGCGGACGTGGTCTGGCCGCATCGTCGTGGCGTCACTACGCGTTCAGGAACCGCACGGTACAGGCGCCCCACCTTGCGCCGTGCAGTCTTACTCTCAAATATAGCACTACCGCAATCAAATGTCCGGATTTTCGTACATTTTTAAGGCAGCGCCTCGTTCATCCTAACAAAACAGGCACGAACGCTGGTTCGTGCCTGCACAGGTTGTCTTGAGCTGTCTGCTCAATAGCGTTTTGCGCTCACAGAGCCCAGGGCGCAAACATCGGTCCGCTGATGGCCACCAGTTCTCCGCCGCGCATTTCTTCTTCACGCTGCTGCGTCTCGACAACTTCGTAAGCCGTCGGATCGTTCAGCAGGGCTTTTAGAGCCATCGAATTCAGCTTGTGACCGCCGCGATAGGAACGGTAGCATCCGATGAACTTCGCGCCGGCCAGGGCGAGGTCGCCGACCGCGTCCAGCGTCTTGTGGCGAACGAATTCGTTCTCGTAGCGCAGGCCCTCAATGTTGATGACCTTGTCGTCGTCGCTGATGACGACCGAATTTTCAAGGGAAGAGCCCAGCGCATGTCCGGAGGCCCAGAGAAACTCCACGTCGCGCATGAAGCCGAAGGTTCTGGCGCGAGCCAGCTCGCCGCGGAAGGTTTCGGCGGTGATGTCGCCCTTCCAGGCCTGACGGCCGATAACGCCGGAATCGAAATGAATGTCGATTTCGAAACGGGTTCCTTCGTAGGGAACGAATTCCGCCCAGGAACTGCCGGATTCGATGCGAACCGGTTTGACGACCCTCAGATAACGACGCTTCGACGACAGGATCTCGATGCCGGAGCGCTCAAGAGCCTCGATGAATACGATCGAACTGCCGTCCATGATCGGAATTTCAGTTCCGTCGATATCCACGATGATATTGTCGATCTCGAGCGCATAAAACGCAGCCATGAGATGTTCGACGGTCGCCACATTAGCGCCGGCTGCATCTCCCAGAACCGTACAAAGATCAGTTGCGGCTACATTCGAGACAACGGCCCGAATTTCGTGCGTTTCGCCATTGTCGAGTTTACGTTTGAATACGATACCGCTGTCGGCGTCCGCCGGCTGAAATGTAATAGAAACCTTCGCCCCACTGTGCACCCCTACGCCAGAGAGAGTGGTCTCATTTACAATCGTCGTCTGATAGCCAAAGAAGTCTATACTCATTCAACAAGCCTGCTACCTGTGACCGCGGGAAACCGAGTGTGCAACATGGACGCGCCAGTCGTTAGCTACGAACATTTCATGCACCTTTTTCGGAGATCCCCTGTCCAGTCATGTCCCCACCGGAATCAAAGATACGTGCCAGATTTCTACAATCCAAATCACGGTTTCTTACTCTTTGTTACGACAAAAAACACCAGTGGATTCAACTATATAAATTGAACCGTAAATATTAAGGAACTGTTATCTTTCATGGACTGTGAACAAGCCTGAATAGCAACGGGGCGAATCCAGCGGATTCGCCCCGATAATGCGGCTTTCAATGATTCGTTTTATAGAGCTTTTACAGCGCCTGACGACGCAGGAAAGCCGGAATCTCGAGCTGATCTTCTTCGCTTTGTCCCTGGGCCGATTGCTCCGCGCGAACCGGCTTTTCAGCGCCTGCGCGGCGCGGCGCATACATGCTGGCTTCCGGCGAAAGCGAGCGGCGTTCTGGCGCCTGCGCGCGCTGCGGACGGGCCTGGGCCTCGGGCGCATCCATCTCTTCGTCTTCCCTGCGACCGAGGCTGCTGGAAATACGCTTGAGAAGCCCCATCGGACCACGCTCGTCGTGGATCGAAGGATCGCCCTCATGCCTGCGCGCATGCTCCATCTCGGCTTTCACGACGGGCGGAAAGTCCTCGATGCGCGGCATTTTCGGAGCAGCGGCCTGCTGCTGAACCGGTTGCTGCCGAGGCTGCTGTGCCGGTTGCTGCGGCGCCGGCTGGCGATATCCTGCCTGCGGCGTGGCCCGGCTGACGGGAGCAGCTTTCTGCTGCGGCGGCCTGGAAAACAGGCGGCTGGCCGGACGGAACTCTTCAGCCGGAGCGGCTTCGACAAGCTCGGGAACTTCGATGTTCAGTTCCTGCTCCAGTTCAGCTTCCGCGAGCCGGATGGTTTCTTCAACCGGGTCCTCTTCCACAAGCATTTCGGCTTCCGGTTCATATTCGGGCTCGGGCTCATAGGCCGGCTGCTGCGGGATAGCCGGAGCCGGACGGCTTGCAAGCTCCTGGGTATTGGTGCGCAGCGACGGCAGTTCCTGCGGGATCATGTTTTCGTCGCGGTCGATGCCGGTGGCGACGACCGACACCCGAATGATGCCCTCGAGTTCTTCGTCGAACGTCGCGCCAAGGATGATGTTGGCGTCCGCGTCGACTTCCTCGCGGATGCGCGTCGCGGCTTCGTCGACCTCGAACAGCGTCATGTCACGGCCGCCGGTGATGGAGATCAGCAGTCCCTGAGCGCCCTTCATCGAGGTTTCGTCGAGCAGCGGATTGGCGATCGCGGCTTCCGCTGCGGCCAGCGCCCTGCCCTCGCCGGACGATTCGCCGGTTCCCATCATGGCCTTGCCCATTTCGCGCATGACCGAGCGGACATCGGCGAAATCAAGATTGATCAGGCCTTCCTTGACCATCAGGTCGGTGATGCAGGCGACGCCGGAATAGAGGACCTGGTCGGCCATGCCGAAAGCGTCGGCGAAGGTCGTCTTATCATTCGCGATGCGGAAGAGGTTCTGGTTCGGAATGACGATCAGGGTGTCGACGCAAGCCTGCAGTTCCTTGATGCCGTCATCGGCGATGCGCATGCGCCGCTGACCTTCGAAATGGAAAGGCTTGGTGACGACGCCGACCGTCAGTATGCCGCGTTCCCGGGCCGTCTTTGCAACTACGGGGGCAGCGCCCGTTCCGGTTCCGCCGCCCATGCCAGCAGTGACGAAGCACATATGCGTGCTGTTGAGATGATCGTTGATCTCGTCGATGCACTCCTCCGCGGCGGCCCGTCCGACCTCCGGCTGGGATCCTGCGCCCAGACCCTCGGTAACGGCCACGCCCATCTGGATGATGCGACCCGCCTTGGACATGGTCAGCGCCTGGGCGTCGGTGTTGGCGACCACGAAGTCGACGCCTTCGAGCCCCGCATTGATCATGTTGTTGACGGCGTTGCCGCCGCCGCCACCCACACCGAAGACGGTGATGCGTGGCTTAAGCTCGGTGATATCGGGCTTTTGCAGATTGATAGTCATTTGTCCTCGTTCCCTTTTCAACTCACGGCCATACCGCCACGTAGACCAATGGATTGCCTAAAAACTCTCTTTGAGCCACTGCCCGACGCGGGCGAGACGCCCGCCGCCGACCACCGGTCCATACCGACCGCGACCGGCATTGCCGCGGCTCTCAAGTGATGCGATTTGTGGATAGATCATCAGTCCCACAGCCGTCGCGAAAGCAGGACCCTTCGCCGCCGCAGGCATGCCGGCAACGCCCAGCGGACGTCCGATTCGAACATTGCGAGACAGGATTCGCCGCGCTGCGTCGCTGATGCCGGTCAACTGGCTGGCGCCGCCGGTGAGCACGATGCGGCGCCCAACCACTGGCGCATAGCCGGAACGCTGGATGCGGTCCCGGATCAGTTCCAGCGTCTCGTCGATGCGCGCCCGCACGATGCGCACGACCAGCGCCTTGGGCATTTGCAGGGGCGTTTCGCTGTCGCTGTCGCCGATCGGCGGCACGGAAACCGTGTCGCTGTCGTCGCCGGCGACCGGAAAGGCCGAGCCATGGACGACTTTCAGACGTTCGGCGTCTTCAAGTCCCGTTGAAAGCCCTCGCGCCAGGTCCATCGTGACGTGATGGCCGCCGAGCGCAATGGCGTCAGCCCAGACCATGCGACCTTCCGAAAACACGGAAATCGTTGTTGTGCCGCCGCCCATGTCGATGCAGGCGCAGCCGATTTCAGCCTCGTCCTCGACCAGCGCCGAAAGACCGCTGGCGTAGGGCGTTGCGACCATCGCCTCAACGGTCAGATGCGACCGGTTGATGCAAAGCTCAAGATTGCGCAAAGGCGGCTGCTCCGCCGTCAGCACATGCATGTTGACGCCAAGGTTCTCGCCATACATGCCCAGCGGATCGCGTATCGATTTCTCGCCGTCGAGCCGGAAAGACACCGGCAGGGAATGCAGGGCCACTCTTTGCGGATCGCTGATTTGACGGGCTGCCGCCGCGAGAACCTTTTTCAGATCCGCCGATTCCACCTCATGGCCGCCGATATCAAGATCCGACGTGTATCGCTCGCTCTTCAGACGTCCCGCCGACACGTTGACGATCAGCGATTCGACCGTCAGTCCGGCGCGACGCTCCGCGGCGTGCACCGCCTTGCGGACGGAGCTCTCGACAGCCTCGACATCGACGATCACGCCGGCCTTGACGCCGTGCGACTTGTGGTGGCCGACGCCGATGATCTCGATCGTGTGCGTGCGGCCGGGCAGGATCTGGCTTTCCTCGCGCGGCGTCAGGCGTCCGATCAGGCAAACGACCTTGGTCGTGCCGATGTCCAGCACGGTGACCGTCGTTGCGCGACGCGCCGCGATCGGGCGCAAATGCGGCACTGTAAAGGAGGGCGGCCGAAACACGCTCATGTCTGGCTGCTCCGCTGCTTCAGGATCTTTGCGCGTTCGTCCAGCGCTTCAAGCCGGCGTTCGGCGGCGCGGTCCGTCAATCCGACGACAATCCGGTCTGCGAGACGCAGATCAACCGACTTGATATCGCGTTCGAGAAGTTCGTGCTCCTGCTCCATGGCGACCAGCACGTTCAGCGCCTCGGCTGCCTGCGTTTCCGGAAGAAGCACGGTCACTCCGTTGTCCAGCCGCAGGTCCCAGCGACGGTCGGCCACTCTGATATAGGCCTTGATCCGGGCCTTCACCTCGGGCCATCCGGCAAGCAGCGTATCGATCTCGACAGCGTTCTGATCGGCGCCGAAACCGACGAACAGCGGCAGGTCGATGAATTTGCCTTCAGCCATCGGCGCAATCACGCTGCCGTTCCTTTCGATGAGCGACAGGTCCTTGCCGTGCTGCCAGATGCCAAACGCCTCGCGCTCGGAAATCACGATGTCGATCGCGCCGGGATAGACCTTGCGCACCTCTGCGTCTGCGACCCAGGGAAGCTGCCTGACGAGCGCGCGCGCCTCGTCGACATCGAGCGTGATGAGCGAGGAATTGTCGCCATCGAGGCCGATTTGCTGAAAGACGTCGATCGGAGACGTTTCCACATTGCCGGACACGTTGATGTCGTCGACAGCAAATCCCATGGAAGTGGTCGAAGCGCGCAGCATGGTCTCGAGGTGCCCGCCGACGGCGACGCCGTAGATCAGCGTCAGGCCGATCAGTCCACCCGCGGCATAGCTGCCCAGATGTCTCGGGATCGTGATGCGCTCGTCGATCAGGGCCTGAAAGAAGCGAACCGGGCGGCGAAGCGGACGCGGCAGAACAAGAGCGCGATCGATCGCGGGCGCAATGCCCCCTCTCGGGCTGCGCCGTCTTATTTTTCGTCCGATCCGAGTCAACGCAAACACGATGCGTCCTCCACCATCCAGGAAACCAGCGCACCGAAATCGTATCCGGCGAGCTGAGCGAGTTCCGGCACCAGAGAGGTCGGAGTCATGCCAGGCTGTGTATTCACCTCAAGCCAGACGACCTCTCCGTCAGGAGAAAAACGGTCATCGTAGCGAAAGTCAGAACGGCTCACCCCGCGGCACCCGATAGCCTCATGGGCCATGAGCGACAGTTTCTGAATCTTTTGGTAAATATTTGGTAAAATATTCGCCGGGAATTCGTGTTTTGAGCCGCCCGTAACATATTTTGATTCATAATCGTAAAAACTTGAGCCGATTGGGAAAATCTCGGTCACGTCCAGCACCTGATCGCCCATGACGGCGCAGGTCAGTTCACGCCCGTAAACGAATCGCTCGACCATCACGCGGTCGCCGTAAGGCCAGTCGGAAGAGGTCAGAATCTGCGGCGGATGCGACTGATCCTCGCCGACGATGATGACGCCGAAACTCGACCCCTCATTGACCGGCTTGACGACGTAGGGCGTATCCATCGGATGTTCGTGGCCGATATCGAAACGGCTCATGATCCGCTCCTCGGCGACCGGAATGCCGACCGCCGACGCGATGCGTTTCGCCTGCTGCTTGTCCATGGCCACCGCCGAGGCAAGCACGCCGGAATGCGTGTAGGGAATTTGCAGATACTCGAGAATGCCCTGTATCGCGCCATCCTCGCCATAGGGGCCGTGAAGCGCATTGAAGGCCACGTCCGGGCGCAATTCACGCAGAACGGTTGCGACATCACGGTCGACATCGACGCGGGTCACCCGGTATCCAACGCCTTCCAGCGCGTCCGCGCAGGCCTCGCCCGAGGAGAGGCTGACCGGACGCTCCGAAGAGAAACCGCCCATGAGAACCGCAACGTGTTTCCCCGACATCAAACCCCCTTTGAAAGCCTCCGGGCCGCATGATGGAGTCCGAGTCCTCCCGCGAGCCGGGCGGGACGAAACGACTCAATATACGGAGACTCTTGTCCCAGAGAATCAGAGAGTTAGACCTACTGCAAGTCTTTTCGACAAATTTTATTGGAAGCTGTCAAAGGCTGAATGGGAACAGGGATTGTGAACACCCTGCTCCCGCGATTCCCTTCACTCGCAGGCCAGTTGATAGCATTGCAAATAAATTACTGCTCTTGGAAATGACGCCAATGACATAACATATCGCGCCAAAGACCGGACTACGGGTCAGAAATGCGCTCCTGGAAATGCTGCCTTCAGGCGCCTCGACGACCGACGTTCCAGTCGACTCTGGACCCCACACGCTCGGAATTGTCGCGGCATTGTCTGTCGCGCGACGAACTCACCGTGAAGGAGATATCCTGCCTGCTCGCCTATCGCGATCCGAATTCATTCTACCGCGCCTTTCATTCATGGACCGGCATGCCCCCGCAGGAAGCGCGGAGCCAGCCGGAACGATAAGAATTCAATAGGAAAGCTGGTCGGGCGTAACGTCGGTGTAATCAGGCTCCGGCGTGCGCGCGAACTGCACGCTCAAGACGGCTGAGCGATTTTCCAGGAGCGCCTTCGCCACCCGGTGCATGCCGTCCATGATCCTGCCCTGCGCGCATAAAATGATGGGATAGCGCAGATCGGCTTCGTTCGTCAGGCGGATATGCTCGACAATCCGACGGCAGGTCGGCGTGACCGCAGAGCCGGCAAACCAGTAGTCTTCGTCCAGTTCGCGAATGTCCTCCAGCGGCGTCTCCCGCGTCTCGAAACCCGCCGAAAGCCGGATCAGTCGATCCACGTCCCAGGCGTGAAATCCGTTGGGGCTCGGTCGGAAGTGATACTGCTTTCTCATGGAACTGCTTTTACGTCGACTGCGAATTGATCGAAAGAAACTAAAATAAAAATTTGCTAGCTGCATCCAGATCAAGGGCGCGCGCATCAATACGGGTACAATCGAGAATAGATCAGGAGAACATTCATGTATGGTGCAAGTCTGGGCGCCGGGCTCGCGGCCCTTGCATTCTGGGGTTTCGTCTCCGTTTGCGTCATTGCGGGCATATGGGATGGCGCCCGCAAGAGAGAAACCCGGCACGAAACAATCCGTCGGGTCATCGAGAGCGGTCAGGAGATCGATTCCGAGATGCTGGACAAGCTGCTCGGCGACGGCATGAAAACCGATCAGGCCTTGATGCTTGGCGGTCTGGTTTGCCTGTTTCTGGCGCCCGGACTGGCTGTATTCGGCTGGCTGATCGGCCTTCAGTGGCAACCCGCCTTCCTGCCAATTCTGGGCAGCGCTGTGCTGATCGCCCTCGTCGCCGCCGGTCTGATTGTCGCCGCGCGAATGCTCCGGCAGGAAAATTCTGCTCAGTCCGTTCGCCTGAAATAGCGAGCAGCGCACCATGGCGCACAAGCCGATACCCTACGGGAAGGCCGCTGAAGCAATGATCGTCGGGCTTGCGCGCTCCGGCGATCGCGAAGCGTTCGCCGAACTCGTGCGTCGGAGACAATCATGGATTCGAAACCTGATGCGCCGCTTCTGTCATGACGATCATCTCGCCGACGACCTTGCGCAACTGGTGTTCCTGCAGGCCTGGCGCTACATCCGCTCGCTGCAACAACCGGATCGTTTCGGCGCCTGGCTGAGGCGGCTTGCCGTCAACACATGGCTGCAGCACTATCGCGCGCATGATCCGATACGCAACGCCGACCAGCTCGACGACACTGACGTCGCAGCCGAAAGCCCGGCGGGCATGGCGCTTGACCTCGATCGGGCGCTGGCGAGCCTGCCAGAAGCGCCACGACTTTGCATTGTCCTGTCCTACAACGAAGGCATGACCCACGAGGAAATCGCGGAACTGACGGAGTTGCCGGCAGGCACCGTCAAATCGCATATCAGACGAGGCACTGAGCGATTGCGTCGAATACTGACCGATTACAACAACGGAGCGAGAAACCATGGACAATAGTCGCGACCCGGAAATCCAGGCTCTTTTCGACAGCGCCGAGCATCCTCTCGACGATCAGGTCTTCGGCGACAAGGTCATGGCGTCGACCCTCGGTTCGCCCAGACGATCCGGCCTCGCCAAAGCCGCAATCGGCGCCGCCCTCGTCTTCTGCCTTTTGCTGACGGCGCCGCTGCTGCCGGAGCCCGCGCTGGCCCTGGGCAGGCTCATGCTCATTCCGCTTTACACGCCGGACAATGCGGTCGCGGCCTTCCTCATCTCGCCTGTGAACACGCTGGCGCTTCCGGTGGGAATGCTTGTGCTGCTGTTGTGGTTCGCCTTGCGAAAGCTCTCTGCCTGACGGACGCCGGGACCGCTGGCTTCAATCGCTGTCTGAAAGCATTGCGCGATAGGATCGCGTCTGCAAAGCCGACTGACTCAATTCCAGTTTCCCGGCAAAGGCGTCGATTCTGGCCGCCCAGGATGAAAGGCTGGTTTCGTCATCCGTCATGACCGCAAGTTCCACGAAGGAACCGAGACTGGGGACACGGTCCAGGGTGACGTGGAAATCGCCGACAAAGTAGATGTCGCGGTCCTTGACCAGCCTTCCGGTTTCCTCGAATCCGAGAGAGATCAGGATATCGAGCGCCTTGTCGAAGCCTTCGAGATCCATGGCCACGCACGCATCCGCGCCAGGTCCCTTGCTGATCCACAGCACGCGCTGCGACGGCTCCATCAGACGCACAACCTGTTGCTGGCCATTTCTTGCAAGGCGTCTGTCGGCGGTATCCAGGAACACGTCGGTTTCCCGGTTGCCGAGCGTAAATGCGACGGCGTCGAGCGCAAGCAATCGGTCTCTCGTTACGATCAGATCGTCGACGGCGAATTTGCGTTCGACCTCGAATTTGCCGACGAAATGACCGCCTGGATCAACAAGCATTCCGCGATTGGCGAGGGTTGTTTCCATAATGTCCGCCATTGAACCCGGTCTTGTGGCCTGTTCACATTCGAATTCCAGGATTACTAGCAGCTCTAGGTGCAGAAAGGACATACGGATGGCAATTTCCATTCGCAGCGGCGCGCCGGAAGACGCGCGTGTTCTGTCCGCGCTGTCTATGCGCTCGAAACAGTCCAATGGTTACGACGACGCCTTCATGGAGGCGTGCCGTGATGAACTTGCTGTCACGCCAGAGTTGTTGCGCGCGCACAGGTACTGGATTGCGGAAGCTGGAAACAGCGTTTGCGGATGCGTCTGCCTTACGGTCGACGACGACGGCGCGCAGGGTGAGGTCGCCGCATTTTTCGTCGATCCGTCATGGAAGCGGAAGGGCGTTGGCCGCATGCTCTGGGAAACACTGCTGACATGCGCCTGCGATCTGCAGCTCGAGGCGCTCTATCTCGACGCCGATCCTTACGCCGTTCCCTTCTACGAGGCGCTGGGCTTCGGCAAGATCAAAGATGTGCCTGCCGGTTCGATTCCTGGCAGAACCATACCGCATATGCGTATCAGGCTGTAGGACGATGCGCACAGCGGGAAGACTGGAAAAGCGTCATGCCCGGCCCAATTGATGACCAGATTCAAAGGCGTAGCACCAACCGCCGGAATGCAGTAGACTTGAAATTTGGTGTGCTCCTGATTATCCGGAGGAAATGTTGATCCCGGAGGCTAAACTCATCTTCAGACTGATTGTAACCATTGTTCTTGCGCTGACGACGACGGGCGCATTTGCTGCGTTCGAATCCGAGTTCCCGCGCGCCGACGGCAAAATGGTTCCTGTGAAGATCTATCAAGGCAGCAGCGATCCCTGCCCGCCCCTTCTGGTGATCTCTCACAGCTTCGGCGGTTCGAGAAACGCTCATTCAAACATCGCCGAAGCAGCAGAAAAGGCCGGCTTTCGGGTGATCGTCATGGAACACGCCGAAAGCGGGCGGGAAGCTTTTCGTGAAATTGCAGAAGGCGCAAATTCGAGACAGAATTTCCGCGACGCAATCGGCAGCCAGGAGCGGCATCACGCGCGTTTTCTCGATCTCGACGCGATCTGGGACAAGGTCACACGCTTTTGCGATCCGCAGTTCACCGCTCTTGTCGGACACTCGATGGGCGCGCAGACGACCATGATGGAAGCCGGAACCCTAGCGAGGATCGGCCGGTTTGGCGCGGATCGCTTCGACGCCTATGTTGCGCTGTCGCCCCAGGGCGTCGGAACCCAGTTCGAAGAAAACGCCTGGCGAAACGTCAGCAAGCCGGTTCTCATGATCACGGGCACAAAAGACAACAGCGAGGACGGCGCGTACGAAAACAGGCTTACCGCCTTTGAAGGTCTGCCGCCCGGCTCCAAGCGCATCGTTGTGATCGACAACGCCACAAGCCGCGACATCAGCGGGCGCGGGGCCAACAGCGTGCGCGATCTCATACCCCAGGTCGTCATGGAGTTTCTGGACAATGTCCGCAACAACAAGATGGGCCAGCCAAAGCTGCATACCGGGGTCACGGTAAGCGACAAATAATCGTGCGGCTCCGCCCTGAACTCAGAGCATCAGGCCGAGGAATTCCTGGACGAGGTGGCCGGACCTGAACAGTCCGATGCGCTTGATCTCCCATTCCAGGCGAATTCCGGAATGTTCGAGTACTTTTGCCCGGACAGTTTCGCCGAGCACTTCAAGGTCATAGGCCGTGGCGGTCCCGGTATTGATCATGAAATTGCAGTGCATGGGCGACATCTGGGCGGCGCCCACCATGAGACCACGGCAGCCGGCGTTGTCGATCTCCTTCCAGGCGGATGTGCCGGGCGGATTCTTGAAGGTCGACCCACCGGTCTTTTCGCGGATCGGCTGGACCGTCTCGCGGTGATTCTGGACAACGTCCATGTCACGGCGGATCGTGTCCCGATCTTCGCGGTAACCCTCGAAAATCGCCCGGGTAAAGATCAGACCATCCGGCGCGCCGGAATGCCGGTAGGCGTATTTCATGTCTTCGTTGGTCAGCACAAGAGGCTCGCCCCGTCGGTCGATCGCATGGATTTCGACCACGCGCTCACGAGTCTCGACGTCGTTGGCGCCGGCGTTCATGCGCAATGCCCCGCCTACGGCGCCGGGAATGCCGTGATAGAAATGAAAACCGCCAATGCCGGCATAGTGGGCTGCCGACGCCAGCCGCTTGTCCGGACAGGCGGCGCCGGCTTCCATGCGCGTTTCGGTAATCTGGTTCACACTACCAAAACCCTTGGCGGTCAGACGGATTACGACCCCGGGTATTCCACCGTCGCGCACCAAGATATTCGAACCCGTTCCGGCAACTGTGACAGGAACATCCATGGGCAGGGATTTGAGAAACGTGGACAGATCCTCTTCATCCTCCGGCTGAAACAGCAGTTCCGCCGGTCCGCCGACCCTGAACCAGGTCACGCTGGACATCGGGCTGTCCGGCGTCAGCCGCCCGCGAACGGATTTCAGCGCAGGCTCCACGGCGTGGTGCAGCCTTTTTCCGTCGACTTCAGCCATCCTGTTTTCCTTCCAGCGCCTTCAGCTTGTCGGCAAGGGACGCCGCCCAGCCGGTGATGCTGCCGGCGCCAAGGCAAACGACGAAATCGCCGTCGCGCACGACAGAGGCGACGGTCTCGGCCAACTGATCCGGATCGTCCAGCAACCGCGCGTCGCGATGACCCGCCGCTTTGAGACGCGACACCAGTTCCGCTGAGTTCACGCCGTCTATCGGGTCTTCTCCGGCTGGATAGACCGGAGCAATGACAACCGTGTGGGCGTCGTTGAAGCATGCTACAAACTCGCCGAAGAGGCTCTGCAGGCGGGTGTAGCGGTGCGGCTGCGCAATGGCGACGACATTGCCGCTGCAGGCCTCCCGCGCGGCGGACAGGACCGCCTTGATCTCGACCGGGTGATGTCCATAGTCGTCGAAGATCGTGACGCCGTTCCAGTCGCCGACATTCGTGAAACGCCGTTTCACGCCACCGAATCCGGACAGCCCGCTGGCGATCGCTTCCGGCGATATGCCCAGTTCGTGGGCGACCGCAATCGCCGCCGTCGCATTGGAGACGTTGTGCCGGCCCGGCATCGGCAGTCTGAGCCCCGGAATGTCGATTATTTCTCCGGTCTTGCGTTCGCGGATCGCGACGTCAAAGACCGAAACCGCGCCGTCCATGCGATGATTGTGATACCGCACATCGGCCTGCGGGTTCTCGCCATAGGTCACGATGCGCCGGTCCTCGATCCTGCTGACCAGCGACTGGACTTCCGGATGGTCCAGGCACATCACCCCGAAACCGTAGAAAGGCACGTTCTCGACAAACTGGGAGAAGGCCTCGCGAACCCTGTCGAAGGTCTTGTAGTGATCGAGATGTTCCGGATCGATATTGGTGACGACGGCGATGTCCGCCGGCAGCTTGAGAAACGTGCCGTCGGATTCGTCGGCTTCCACCACCATCCAGTCGCCCTCGCCCATGCGGGCGTTGGTGCCGTAGGCGTTGATAATCCCGCCATTGATGACGGTCGGGTCAAGCCCGCCGGCGTCGAGAAGGGTCGCGACCATCGACGTGGTCGTGGTCTTGCCGTGCGTGCCGCCGATCGCCACGGCGTTGCGAAACCTCATGAGTTCGGCGAGCATCTCTGCGCGGCGCACAATCGGCAGCGAACGTTCGCGCGCGGCGACGAGTTCCGGATTGTCCTTGTGGATCGCCGTCGACACGACAACCACCTCGGCTTCGCCAAGGTTGTCCGCCGCATGTCCGATCGCGACCGGGATGCCCTTTTCCCGCAGGCGCTGCACATTGGCGTTGTCGGAGATGTCGGACCCCTGGACGGAATGGCCAAGATTGGAGAGCATTTCTGCTATGCCGCTCATGCCTATTCCGCCGATGCCGACGAAATGGACCAGACCGATATTCTGCGGCATTTTCACTGGACGTTCCCCCGCATGCTTTTCCTTTATTCTTCGCTCACTGTCAGGACCAGATTGGCGAGGCGTTCCGCCGCGTCAGGCTTTCCCGTAGCCTTGGCGTTGGCCGCCATTTCGGCGAGTCGCCCGTCATCCTGCATCAAACCTACCAGAATTTCGGAAAGTTTTTCAGGATCGAGTTCCGATTGGCGGAAAACCATGGCGCCGCCCTTTTGCTCAAGGGCCTTCGCATTCGCCGCCTGATCATGATCGAGCGCGTAGGGATAGGGCACCAGCACCGCCGGCCTGCCGATGACCGAGATTTCCGACACCGTCGATGCGCCCGACCGGCAAATGACGAGATGCGCGTTTGCGATGCGCTGCGCCATGTCGTTGAAGAAGGGCGAGACTTCCGCGGAGACGCCGGCCACCTGGTAGAAGCGCTTCAGTTCTTCCTCGTCCTCCGGCCTTGCCTGCTGCGTCACCCGAAGTCGATTGCGGTTCGCCTCGTCCATTCGGTTGACGACCTGCGGCATGACCTCCGAGAAGAAATGCGCGCCCTGGCTTCCGCCGAAAATCAGAAGATTGAACGGGTCACCCTCGCCCGGCTGCGCATAGGGCGCCGATGCGGATTCGATCACGTCCGGCCGCACCGGATTGCCGGTTTCCTCGATCTTGTCGCCGTGTTGTCCTGTTCCGGCGGGAAGAAAACCGCCGGCGATAGCCGAGACGCGACTGGCCAGGAACCGGTTCGCGCGGCCCATAACGGCGTTCTGTTCGTGAATCACCGTCGGCACGCCCAGCGACGACGCGGCCATCACGGGCGGCAGCGTCGGGTATCCTCCAAAGCCGACGACGACGTCAGGTTTGATGCTCTGAATGAGCCGTCTGGCGTCAAGATAGCCGCCATATAGAGCCATGAGGGTTCGAAAAAGGGCTATCGGGTTTTTCGAGGCGATCGTGGCGGACCGCACCACATGCGTTTCGTCAGCGGGAAACTGCTTTGCGTATTTTTCGGCCCGGTTATCCGTGACAAGGTGCACGCGGACGCTCTTTTCCCGCAGCGCGTGGGCCAGGGCCTGCGCCGGGAAAAGATGGCCGCCGGTTCCGCCAGCGCAAAGAAAGACGGTTTTTTGCTCCACAGCTACACCTGCTCGGCGGTGAGCGGCCGAATGACAAACCGTTTCTGCCGACCACTGGCGCGCTTTTCCGGATTGCGCCGGGTCAACGCAAGAAGGAATCCCGCCGTGATGGAAATCGCCAGCATCGACGATCCACCATAGGAGATCAGCGGCAGGGTCATTCCCTTGGCCGGCAGCAGTTCGAGATTGACGCCGATATGGATCGTCGACTGCAGGCCGATGAGCAGCGTCAGCCCGGCGATTGCAAGACGCGTGAATTCGTCGCCTTCCCTGTTGGCGTGCTTCAGGCCGCGAAACACGATGAAGAAGAAGATCAGCGCCAGCGCCATGCAGAACAGGATGCCGAATTCTTCGGCCGCCACCGAATAGATGAAGTCCGTGTGACTGTCCGGCAGGATGCGCTTGATCGTCCCCTCGCCAGGCCCCTGCCCGAACCAGTCTCCACGAACGATTGCCTCGCGCGCCGTATCGACCTGGTGCGTATCGCCCTCGCCGGTCAGAAACCGGTCGATGCGCGCAGCCACGTGCGGCAGGGTGAGGTAGGCGGTCACGAACATGCCGACCGCCATGAAGGCGAGCAGCGCGATCCAGAACCACGGAATGCCGGCCATGAAGAAGAGCGCGCCCCAGGTGATCGTCACCAGAATGGTCTGACCAAAATCCGGCTGCGCCACCAGAAGGGCGACGACGATCGCATAGAGAATGATTGCGAAGAGATTGCCCGGAATGTCGGGATTGCGCGAATGCTCCGAAAACAGCCAGGCGCAGATGATGATGAAGGCGGGTTTCAAAAATTCCGACGACTGGACGGAGAAGCCCGCGATCGAGAACCACCGGCGCGATCCCTTGGCCTCGAAACCGTAGAACTGGGTGAACACCATCATGGCGATTGAAATCGCCAATAGCACGAGCGCCCATCGGCGGACCTGGCGCGGCGTGAGAAAGGACAGCGATATCATGATCACCAGCGCTGGCGCAATGAACAGCGCGTGACGTTTGACGAAGTGAAAATGATCAATGTCGAGTCGCTCGGCGACGCCGGGGCTCGCCGCAAAGGAAAGCATGAAACCAAGGCCGATCAAAGCGATGAAAGTCGCCAGCATGTATCGGTCGATTGTCCAGAACCAGTCCGAAACCAGCCCCCGTCTCTCACGGTTCATCATGTGCGTATCTCCTGCTGCCCCACCAGCATGTTCACGCCGTCGAGCTTCGACACATGCTCGACGAAGGCGTTGCCCCTGATCTCGAAATTGCGATATTGGTCGAAACTCGCGCAGGCCGGCGACAGGAGCACCACCGGCTCGCTGCTCTCGTCGCGCGCGGCGTCCTCCGCCGCGTGCAGCACGGCGCGATCCAGCGTCCCGGAAATTTCATATGGAACCCGGTCGCCGAGCGTCGCGGCGAATGCAGGCGCTGCTTCGCCAATGAAATAGGCCTTGCGCACCCGATTGAACAAACCGGAAAGGCTGGCGATGCCGCCCTGTTTCGGCAGCCCGCCGGCAATCCAGTAAACGTCTTTGAATGTCGAGAGCGCCGGCGCGGTCGCTTCGGCGTTGGTCGCCTTGGAATCATTGACGAACAACACGCGCCCCGATCTCGCAATCGGCTGCATGCGATGATTGAGACCGGCGAAATCCGGCAACGCAGCCTTGATCTCGTCCATTGAAAGCCCGACCGCCAGACAGGCCGCGATGGCCGCCGCGGCGTTCTGCGCGTTGTGCGCCCCGCGCAGTGTCGCGATGCCTGCAAGGTCGACAACGGCGCTCGAAGCGCCGTTTTGCGCCTGCATCAGAACTTCGCCTTCGGCGTAAATTCCTTCCGCCACCGCATGGCGCTTGGAAATGCGCAAAACCTTGCGGCCTTCATGCTCGAGACGGTCGGCGATCATTACGCACCAGTTGTCGTCGACGCCGATCACGGCCGTGTCGCTGCCCGCGACCAGCTGTTCCTTGACGTCGGCGTAGTGCTGCATTGTTCCGTGGCGATCGAGATGATCAGCCGTCAGATTGAGCAGAATGCCAGCGGTGGGATTTAGCGTCGGCGCCAGGTCGATCTGGTAGGACGAACATTCCAGAACAAAAAACCGACCGTCCTTCGGCGGCTCAAGCGACATCACGGCGACGCCGATATTGCCGCCCATCTGCACGTCCCGCCCCGCATGCTCAAGGATGTGGCCGACGAGCGCCGTCGTCGTGGATTTGCCGTTGGTGCCGGTGATCGCAATGAAAGGACAGTCGGGCGCGTCCATGCGGCGTTGCCGCGCGAACAGTTCGATGTCCCCGATGATCTCGACGCCGGCCGCAGTCGCGAGATCGACGGTCCAGTGCGGACGCGGATGGGTGAGCGGCACGCCGGGCGCCAGCACCAGCGCATCCATGTCGCCCCAGTCGACCGTACGCAGATCCTGTGTCGCAATGCCCGCCTCATCGGCCGCAGCAACCCGATCCCGGTTGTCGTCATGGGCGATAACGTCGGCGCCGCCCGCTGCGAGCGCATGCGCCGTCGCCATGCCGGACCCGCCGAGGCCGAACAGCGCGATCTTCTTTCCCTCGAAGGCGGTCGCGGCGATCATCGGCTCACCGCAGCTTCAGCGTGGCGAGGCCGAGCATCGCGAGGCCGACGGAAATGATCCAGAAGCGAATGACCACCTGGCTCTCCGTCCAGCCAAGCTTTTCGAAATGGTGGTGGATCGGCGCCATCAGGAAAATGCGTTTTCCCGTCAGCTTGAACGACGCCACCTGCATGATCACCGACAGGGCCTCCATCACGAACAGGCCGCCGATGATCGCCATGACGATCTCATGCTTGGTGGCGACGGCGACGGTTCCGACAAGACCGCCGAGCGCCAGCGAACCGGTGTCGCCCATGAAAATCGCGGCTGGCGGCGCGTTGAACCACAAAAAGCCGAGGCCTGCGCCGATGACCGCGCCGAGCACCACCGCCAGTTCGCCGGTTCCGGGGACGAAATTGATCTGCAGATAATTGGAGAACACCGCGTTGCCCGACAGATAGGCGATTACGCCGAACGAGGCTGCCGCGATCATGATCGGAACGATGGCGAGCCCGTCCAGTCCGTCCGTCAGATTGACTGCGTTGCCGGCGCCGACAATGACGAAAGCCCCGAACAGCACGAAGAAGATGCCGAGATCGATGACGAAATCCTTGAAGAAGGGAAACGCCAGAGACGAGCCGAAAGTGGAGCCGTTGCTGGCCGCAAGCGACGCCGTCATAATGAAATAGACGGCAAGGCCGGCGATCAGGAATTCCATCAGCAACCGCATCTTTCCGGAGAACCCGCGATCGGTCTGCTTCGTCACTTTCAGATAGTCGTCATAAAAACCGATCAGGCCGAAGCCCAGGGTGACGAGCAGCGTCACGACGACATAGACATTGGACAGGTCGGCCCAAAAAAGCGAACTCGCCACGATGCCGGTCAGCATCATCAGACCGCCCATGGTCGGCGTGCCGGCCTTCTTGAAATGGGTTTGCGGCCCGTCGGCCCGGATCGGCTGCCCCCGACCCTGACGGGCGCTGAGCGATGCGATGATCCTCGGACCGAAAAGAAAGACGATCAGCGCCGACGTCGCCATGGCCGCGCCGGTGCGAAACGTCAGATATCTGAACAGATTGAAGAACTGGAAAAAGTCCGAAAGTTCGACGAGCCAGATTAGCATCAGCCGGATACCCCCACCTTCTGTTGCTGCAGCCCGCCCATTGCCGCGTGTTTTTCAAGCAAGGCCTTCACCACCCGTGAGAAGCCTATTCCATTGGACGATTTGATCATGATGACATCGCCCGCTTTCACCGTCCGCAAGAGAACGGGCATGAGATCGTCGGTTGTCGGAAAATGTTCGACATGCACCGCGCCGTCCAGACGCTCGCCAAGAACCTCGATTTCGGGTCCCGCCAGCAAAACGATGTCGACGCCGCCTTCGACCAGCGGCGCCTCCAGTTCACCGTGCAGCTTGGGGGAAAACTGCCCGAGTTCGAGCATGTCTCCCAGCACCGCAATCCTTCGGCCGCCCTTGCCCGGCGCCGTGTCGCGAAGCAGCGCAATACCTGCGCGCATGGATTCGGGATTGGCGTTGTAGCTTTCGTCGATCAGCGTGAAGGCGCCGCCCTCGATTTCGAGTTCGTGTCTGGCGCCGCGCCCCGCGGCCGGCTCCATGTCCGCGAAGGCTCCAACCACTTCGTCGGGATCACAGCCGGCGAATTTGGCGGCGCCAAGCACGGCGAGCGCGTTTTGCACGATATGGCGGCCCGGAATGCCGATATCGAATTCCAGCACCTGCTTGTCGATCTCCACAACGGCGTGCGACGCATCCGGCCCCAGAGCGACGTTCAACAACTGGATATCGGACTGCTTGTGCTCGCCGAAGGAATGGATGTTTGAAATTCCGTTGGCGGCGGCGGCTTTTTTCAAGGCGGCGAATTTCTCGCTATCCCGGTTCAAAAGCACATGGCCGTCCGGCTCCACGCCTTCGAAGATTTCCGCCTTCGCGGCGGCGATCTCACCGAGGTTCTTGAAGAAACCCAGATGGGCGCTCGCGATCGCCGTGATGATTGCGATGTGCGGACGGACCATCTTGACCAGCGGACGAATTTCGCCCGGATGGTTCATTCCGATTTCGAACACGCCGAACTGCGTGTCGCGCGGCATGCGCGCCAGCGTCAGTGGAACGCCCCAGTGATTGTTGAAGGAAGCGACCGAGGCATGCGTCTTGCCCTGGGCGGACAGGAGTTGTCGCAGCATCTCCTTCGTGGTCGTCTTGCCGACGGAGCCGGTGACGGCAATGATCTGCGCCTTGCTGCGCTCACGGGAGGCGACCGCAAGGCGACGGAGCGCTTCCAGCACGTCGTGCACGACAATGAGCGGCACCTGAAGATGCCCCATCGCGGGCAGCTTCGCTTCTGAGACGACAAGCACGCCGGCGCCGTTCGCCATGGCGGAACTCGCATAGTCGTGACCGTCAACCCGGTCTCCCTTGATGGCGAAGAAGGCTTCGCCCCGTTTCAGGCTCCGGCTGTCGATGGAAATTCCGTTCACGCCTTCAGGCAGGGCGCCGACGGGACGCCCGCCCATCGCCTTGACCATCTCGGAAGACGCCCAGAGCCATTGCGAGGAACGAACGCTGTCCATGGCCTTGCGGATCTCCGCGTGGTCGGAAAACGGCAGCACCTTGCCTGCGATGGTCTGGCCTTCCTCATGTCCCTTGCCGGCGACGATCAGCGTGTCGCCTTCCTCGAGCATCGAAACGGCTTTGGCGATCGCCATGGAGCGGTCGCCGATTTCGATTGCCCCCGGTGCCTCAGCCATGATCTCCGAGCGGATTGCGGCTGGCTCTTCACTGCGCGGATTGTCGTCCGTCACGATCACGACGTCCGCCAAACGCGTTGCGATTTCTCCCATGATCGGGCGCTTGCCGCGATCGCGATCGCCGCCGCATCCGAAAACGACAATCACCCGGTGCGTCGTGAACGGCCTGACCGACGTCAGCACCTGTTCGAGGGCGTCCGGCTTGTGGGCGTAATCCACATAGGCGGGAGACCCGGCGGTGTTCGTCGCCACCAGCTCCAGCCGTCCCGACGCGCCGTGAAGATGCTCCAGCGAAGCCATCGCCTCATCCACCGGAACGCCGGTGGCGATGGCCAGGCCTGCGGCGACCAACGCGTTCGCCAGCTGGAAATCGCCAGCCAGCGGCAGGTTCACTTCGTAGATCCTGTCGAGATGATGGATCTCGGCGACCTGGCGATTGCGCTGGTGCTCGACCCGCTTGAGGCTGAGAAACGATCCCTTTCGACCGACGGTCAGAACGTTGAGACCGGCGGCCATCGCCGCCTCCTCCGCCCTGCCCGACCATTCGTCGTCGGACCAGATGACGGCCGGCGCGCCCGGCGGAAGCAGATCGGAGAACAGCCGCATCTTTGCGGCGAAATAATCCTCCATGTCCCGATGATAGTCGAGATGATCGCGGCCGAGATTGGTGAAGGCGCCGGCTGCAAGCCTGACGCCGTCGAGCCTGTGCTGGTCGAGGCCGTGGCTGGAGGCCTCCATCGAGCAATGGGTGACGCCGTCGCGCGCGAGATCCGCAAGCAGCGCATGCAGCTCCACGGGATCGGGCGTCGTCAGCTGACCGTAGACATGACCCTTCGGCGTGGTTACGCCAGTCGTCCCGACCATAGCGGCCGCGGCGCCGGCGCGTTCCCAGATCTGGCGCGTGAAGGAGGCGACGGACGTCTTGCCAGCGGTTCCCGTGACGGCGACCATGACGCCGGGCTGTGACCGGTAGAAACGCGCTGCGGTCTGGGCGAGAAATGTCCTTGGGTCGCGGACCCGGATCACCGGTACTCCCGGATCGGGAAATACGCTCTCGCCGGACGCGACGATAGCGGCCGCGCCCCTGTCGACGGCGTCGCTGATGAAGTCGGCCCCGTCCTGCCTGTAGCCCGCAAGCGCCACAAAAAGATTGCCGGGAACGATCTTTCGGCTGTCGGACGCCAGTCCGGTCAGCGCAATTTCGGCGATTTCGTGCGGTAGATCCGCCGTGTCTCCGGCAAGGTCAGAAAATTTCATCGTGTCGTGTCGCGCTTCCCCGGTATGCGTTCCGCAGATGCCCCGATTCCCATCCTGTTCACTCTTGATGCGGCAGCTAATGACAGCATCAATATGACTCAAGCAAGGCGGTCGCATCGTCTCCGAATGTGGGCCTTACGCCGAGTATCGATGCGGAACGCCGAATGATCGCCTTGACCGTCGGCGCCGCGTTCATTCCGGCGGTGGCCGAATGCTGCCCTTCGGCCGGCTTCGGTTCGTCGACAATCACCAGGACGACATATTCCGGATCGTCGATCGGGAATGCCGACAGGAAGGCGTTGAAGCGGACATTCGAGGAGTACCGGCCATTGACCACCTTTTCTGCCGTCCCCGTCTTGCCGCCGACGCGGTATCCCTCGACTTCGGCCCTGCGTCCCGACCCCTTCGCAACGTTCATTTCCATCAACTCACGCATCTGGTCGCTCGTTTGGGGCTTCACCACCTGCACGGCGACGGCGTTCGCCTCATCCTCCGTTCGCGGGAGGAAGGTCGGCGGGATGAGCTTTCCGCCATTCATCAGGGCAGCCGCGGCGACGGCGGTCTGAAGCGGCGTAGTGGCGACGCCGTGCCCGAACGAAATGGTAATCGAGTTAATCTTCTTCCATTCATTCGGCTGGACGGGCGTCTTGACTTCGGGCAGCTCGGTCGTCAGCCGCGAAAGCAGGCCGATCCGGGTGAGAAATTCCCTGTGCTGCTCGATACCGACGATGTCGGCCATCTTCGCCGTCGCTATGTTAGACGAATAGATGAAGATTTCCGGAACCGTGAGCACGCGATGCTTGCCGTGGAAATCGTTGATCGTATGCCCGGCGATCCGCAAGGGACGGGTCGCGTCGAACGTGTCATTCATGCCGACGAGACCGGAATCGAGCGCCATGGCCGTCGTGAAAGCCTTGAAGGTCGACCCCATTTCGTAGGTGCCAGCCGACATGCGGTTCATGCGATCCTTCTCAAGCGCCTGGGCGGGAATGTTGGGGTCGTAATCCGGCAGCGACGACATCGCCAGCACTTCTCCGGTCTTGACGTTGAGCACCACTGCGCCGGCGGCGATCGCCTGGTAGCGCTGCATCGCTGCTGCGAGCTCGTTGCGCACGATATGCTGGACCCTGAGATCGATCGAAAGCTCGACAGGCTCCAGGTTCTGCTCAATCGTCATGCCGGCTTCGGCCAGGGCCGCTAGGCCCTGATCGTCGACATATTTCTCCATGCCGGCGATGCCCTTGTTGTCGATATTGACGATGCCGACAATATGCGAAGCCGTTGGCCCGCCGGGGTAGAAACGGCGCTTTTCCGGCCGGAAGCCGACGCCTGGAAGGCCAAGCGCCAGGATTTCGCTCTGCTGGCGCGGCGTCAGTTGCCGCGACAGCCACTGGAAACGGGAGTTCGACGTCAGCTTTCGATAGACGCTGCGCGCGTCGAGGTCCGGCAGCACGGTCGTCAGTTTCTCGATCACTTCGTCCGGATCGGTGACCTTGTGCGGCTCCGCATAGAGCGAAACCGTGCGAATGTCCGTCGCCAGCACGTTACCGTTCCTGTCGAGAAGGTCAGGCCGGGAGGCGAGCAGGGCGTCGCCCCTGGCGATGCTCGACACCGTCATTTCGTCCCGCAGGCCATATTCGACCAACCGTCCGGCGATAACCGCATAGACGACGCAGACGCCGGCCATCACGATCATGATCCGGTTTTGCGCCCGCTTGCCGGAAGTCTTGCGCGCGCCGTCGACGCGACCCGCCACAGGACGCTCTTCAAAGTCGGCGCCGGCCTTTGTTCCCGTTTTGCGACGAAACAACATTACCTGTTCACCGACCCCGTAACGATGCTTTCCACAGTCTGCTCCTCTTCGGCGACTTCGGCCGGCGGCAGATCGCTGACCCTTGCGGGAAGCTCCTGCGGACGCACGATCTGGTTCGCCTCCGTGATTTCGAGGCCAAGCTGATCGTGATAGATCTCGACCAGGTCCTGAATGCGGGACGGCTGGTTAAGCAGGCTCCAGTCGGCCTCCAGCAGATCGATCGTGTTCTCCTCAAGCTGGATTTCGGCCTTCAGGCGCTCCACCTTTTCGAGCTCTTTCTCCGCCTCGAACTTGGTCTGGAAGGTGAAGACCGCGACAGCGGCCATGGCGCCAATGAATATGAAGTCGGTCGTTCTCAACATGGCGGCTATCCCCGAACCTCCGAAAGCGGCGGCAGCGCCGGAAGAGAAAAGAGCGACAGGTTCGCCGCCATGGCGGGCGCGTTTGTGCGGCGTCCGGCGCGCAGCTTGGCTGAACGGGCGCGCGGATTGGCTTCCGACTCCTCTTCGCTCGCTGCGATCATCGGCTTGCCTATCGGCTTGAAAGAGGCAGGCGGCAGTTCGGCGGCCGGCAGATGCCGGGAACCGCCTGTCCGCGCAAACCTGTCCTGGAAGAAGCGTTTGACGATGCGGTCTTCCAGCGAATGGAACGTCACGACGACCAGCCGGCCGCCGGCCTTCAAGGCCCGCTCGGAGGCAAAGAGCGCGAACGCCAGCTCCTGCAGTTCCTCGTTCACATAGATGCGCAAGGCCTGGAACACGCGGGTGGCCGGATGGATCTTGTCTTTCGCCTTGCGAGGCGTGACGGTTTCGATGAGAGAAGCAAGGTCGCGTGTGGTTCGAAACGGCGCGTCCAGTCGCCGCTTCTCGATCGCCCTGGCGATGCGGCCGGCCTGCCGTTCCTCGCCATAGAAACCGAATATGCGCGCGAGGTCGCCCGATTTCAGACGATTGACGACATCGGCCGCCGTCGGCCCGTCGCCGGCCATGCGCATGTCGAGCGGCCCGTCCTTCTGGAAGGAAAAGCCGCGCTCCGCCTCGTCGATCTGCATCGAGGATACGCCGATATCGAGAACCACCGCATCGAGCCCCTGCTCCGGTGCAAAGTTTGCCAGATCGCTGAACCGCGCCTGAATCAGGCGAAGCCTGTCTCCGTAGGTCTCTGTGATCGATCGAGCCCCGGCGATCGCCTCCGGATCACGGTCGAGCGCGATCACCTCGCAACCGGCGTCGAGCAGCGCGCGGCTGTAGCCGCCTGCGCCGAACGTGCCGTCAAGCACGATCTGCCCCGGCGCGGGCTCCACTGCATTGAGAACCTCGTCAAGAAGAACCGGGATGTGGCGAACTGGTCCGCCACCGGCGCCATGAGACATGCCGCCAGCGTTCGCCATCATCCCGTCTCTCCATGCCCGGCGCCAGCGCGTCCCCGCGCCATGCGCCTTTCCAGGGCCGCCCGCCTTGCGTCCTCGTAGCGGACGGGCTCCCAAAGCTGAAAGTGATCGGACCGGCCGACAAAGGTCACCTGGTCCGTAATCCCGGTGTAGTCGCGAATGAAGTCCGTCACCATGAGCCGGCCTTCGCCATCCAGCTTCATGAACACGCCGCCGCCATGGATGAGCAGCGACATGTCGGCGTCCTCTTCCGAGAACAGATCGCCGCCGCCGGCCTGCTGTTCGTAGCGGTCGAGCATGTCTGGCCCGCCGATGGTGATCGCCGGATAGACAAAATCCTGAATTGCGTAGAGTTCCTGGATATCCAGTCGCGCAAGAACGTTGCGAAAGGGAGCCGGCACAGAGACCCTCCCCTTGGCATCGATCTTGTTCGTTGCGTTCGACAGGAACCGGTTCATTACGCAGAACTGCCGCTTCCGAGCCTGTGGACCATAACATGACGCCTCCGGAAAACTCCCGCCGCACGGACTGTGGCGGTAACGCTGACGACGGGCATGGAGCTCGCCTGAACGCCTGCCGCTGGATCACATGGGACACTTCCCGGGCAGCTGATTTGGGATAACATGGGTGCATTTGTGCGTCAATGGGATTAGCTCCCATTTCTATTCTGCATGATCGCGCGAATGTCCCACAAACATGGTTAACAGAACGCTAATTCCGTGCTCGAAACTGTTGAATCAAAACGGGTTGCGGTCTGCGTCCAAAATGCCTGCGCTCAAACCCGAAACCTTGCGTCTTCTGCCTGAGGATCGTCGCCGCATCCTTGAAGACAAGAGCGGCGTTCTCGCCACGCATCATTTGGCGGAAACAAATCTGTTCCATCCTGCTCAAAAATCTGTACCATCCTGTTCAAGACAAGAAAGCGGGGAAGAACAAGTGGTCGCGGAGGCGAAATATGAGCGGATTGCCGCGGTGCTCGAGTCGGAAATCAGGTCCGGCCGGGTGATTGCAGGCGACGCCATCGCCAGCGAGAGCGAACTGGTTCGCCGCTTCTCCGTCAGTCGCAACACTGTGCGCAAGGGCCTGGGGATACTCGCCGAGAAAGGTTTGATCGCCGCCCGGGTCGGCAGTGGTTCCTTCGTCACCTACAAGGGCGAACTCATCGATGACGCGTCCGGCTGGACAGTCGCCCTTTCCTCCCGCGACGCGCGGCTGCAATCGCGCATTATCCGACTAGCGCGCGCGCCCATGGATTTCGCAGAAGCCGGCATCCCGGAAGGGACCGACTGTCTTCATGTCGACCGGCTGCGCTTTCTGCTAGAGACCGGCCGCGGCGTATCGCTGGAGCGCAGCCGCATCCCCTGGCGCGAAAGCCTTGTCGACGTTCCGGACAGGGGTCTGACCAACGGATCGCTGACAGCGACGCTCGAGGAGCGCGGCCTGATCCGCGCGAGAGGTCAGGAATGGGCGGGTGTGGAGCGCAGCCTCGGCGATGCCGACGCCCGACTGCTTGGCCGCCCGCCGGGAGAGCCGATGCTGAAGCTGCGCCGGCTGACCCGCGCCGCCGACGGATCGATCACCGAATATGTCGAGAGCCTGCTCGATCCCGATCTTTTCGGCCTGCGCATGGAGTTCTGACCATGGCGGCTTCAATCTCCGATATCCGTGACAGGGCAATGGGCAGCCTGCTTGGCCTCGCCATCGGCGATGCGCTCGGCATGCCGTCGCAAACGCTGAACCGCGCAAGCATCCGCAAGCATTATGGCCGGATCGAAGATTTCGTCGCTCCTTATCCGGGTCATCCCGTATCCCACGGCCTGCCGGCCGCCGCCGTCACTGACGATACGGAACAGGCGCTGCTTCTCGCCAGGCGGCTGATTGCGGAACCGGTGTTTGACCCGCTCGCCTGGGCGCAGGATCTGCTTGCGTGGGAAGCAGATGTCCAACGCCGCGGGCTTCGCGATCTGCTCGGACCGTCGAGCAAGGCGGCGCTCGAAGCGATCGGCCGGGGCGTTGATCCAGGAGAGGCGGCGAAGAACGGCACGACGAACGGCGCCGCCATGCGGATCGCCCCTGTCGGCGTCGCAACCCCGATCGAAGACGTCGTCTCTTTCGTCGACGCGGTCGAGACGGCGAGCCGCGTGACCCATAACACCGGGGAAAGCATCGCGGCGGCGTCAGCTGTAGCGGCGATGGTCAGCGCAAGACTTGCGGGGTCGGATTTCGCGGCAGGTCTCGCCTGCGCGCTGCAGGCGGCGGAAGAAGGACAGAAGCGCGGCTACCCCAACGGCGCAACCGATATCGCGCAACGCATCGCCCGCGCGGTCGAACTCGCCGGAACCGGACCGGATGTCGAGCAATTCGCCGACGCGGTCGGCGTCTCCGTCGCCTCGCACGAATCCGTACCCGCGGCCTTCGGTATCCTGCGCTTGTCCTGCGACGACGTCTGGAAAGCCGCCGTCATGGCCGCGAATATCGGCGACGACACCGACACGATCGGCGCGATGGCCGGGGCGATGGCGGGCGCAGCGTCCGGCGCTTCCGCCCTGCCGAACGACAAGACAGATCGCCTGCTGGCCGTCAACGCTCTGGCGCTGGACGACATCGTCGACGGGCTTCTGCGTTTGCGCGAGGGCGCGCGGTTACGGATACTGGGGGCGGCGCAATGACGGGACCCGCCCGGCTTCTCCAGCTCCATGGCGTGATCGTGGACCTCCTCTATAACGTGGAGGCCTTGCCGCCGTCGGGCGGAGAGGCGATCGTCACGGGTTTCGAGATCGCGCCCGGCGGCGGCTTCAACGCCATGGTCGCCGCATCCCGCTCGGGCCTGCCGGCAAGCTACGGCGGCGCGGTCGGCGCAGGCCCGTTCGGCGATGTCGTCGCCGGGGCGCTGGCGCGGGAAGGCATTGAAACCCTCTTGCCGCGCGATCCCGATCACGACCAGGGATGCTGCGCCGTCATGATCGAGCCGTCCGGCGAACGAACCTTCGTCGCCAGCGAGGGCGCTGAAGGCCACGTCCGAAAGACCGATCTGGACAAGATTGACGACAGCCGCTTCGAATGGGCCCTGCTCTCCGGCTACCAGCTTTATTATCCGGGCTCCAGAGATGCTTTCGTCGGCTGGCTGCGCGAGCGAAAGCCCGTTCCGAACCTCGTCTTCGACCCATCGCCGGTCATCCAGGCAATTTCCGCCGAGGCGCGCGAGGCGGCTTTGGCCCGCGCCGCATGGATAAGCGCCAATGAACAAGAGGCGGCATTCCTGACGGGCAAACCCGACCCGTTGGACGCGGCCGCCGCCCTGGCCCGGAACCGTCCGGAAGGCGGTGGAGCGCTGGTGCGCCTGGGCGCACGCGGTTGCGTGGTCGCCTGCGGCGGACGCGTGACGTCCGTTCCCGGCTACAAGGTGGACACGGTCGACACCAACGGCGCCGGCGACGCCCATACGGGAGCCTTTGTCGCCGCGATGGCGCGCGACGCTTCGCCGGAGGCCGCAGCACTGTACGCCAATGTCGGCGCTGCGCTTTCCACCACGAAACACGGTCCGTCCACGGCTCCGGACCGGGCGACGATCGATGAGATCCTTCGCTGTCAAAAAGCCGGATGAGAAACGTCAACGACAACCAACAGGGAACCGAACCATGAATCATTTCAGGACTTTCGCAGCGGTCTCCGCGCTGATGATGACAACGACGGGCGTCCTTGCCGACGAAATCCGCGTGCTCAACTGGCAAGGCTACGGCACCGACCTCGGCTGGGCGGTCGAGGCCTTCGAGAAGGCGACCGGCGACACTGTCGTCCACGAATATTTCAATTCCGAACAGGAAATGCTGACGAAGCTGCGCACCAATCCAGGCGCCTACGACGTGGTTCTGATCAATGTGGCCTTTACCCCGCAGGCTCGCGAAGAAGGTCTGATCGCGCCCATCGACAAGTCAAAGGTGCCGAACCTCGCAGACGTGTCGCCGGACTTCGCCAACAACGACGCGCTCAATGCCGACGGCGAACTCTGGGGCGTGCCATGGACATGGGGGCTGACTTCTTTCGCCGTCAACACCCAGACCGTTTCCGAAATCCCGACGTCGATCCAGGTGCTTTGGGATCCGGCGTACAAGGGACGCGTCTCGATCCGCGACGACGCTCTGGAATCGGTTCAGCTCGGGGCGCTCGCGACCGGACAGAGCATCAACCAGATCGACGATCTCGACGCCGTCGAACAGAAACTGTCCGAACTGATGCCCCAGATCCGCACCTTCTGGGGATCCGAGAACGACTGGAACCAGTTCATGGCCGCCGGTGAACTTGATCTCGCCACCTACTGGTCGGGCTCGGCCTCGCGCTCGCAAGCGTCCGGCCTTCCGGTTCAGTTCGTGGTGCCGGAAGAAGGCGCCATCGGCTGGCTCGATGGACTGTCGGTCCCGGCGACTTCCGAACACAAGGACGCAGCCTACGCTTTCATCAACTGGATGATCGATCCCGAATTCTATGTGCGCTGGGACAAGGAAGGCGCGCCGGCCTCGGCCAACGCCAAGGCGGCCGCGGCTCTTCCCGAAGACGCCTTCAACCGCCGGGTGCTCGGAGATCCGGAGGTCGCCGCCCGCGTCCAGTTCCAGAAGCCGGTTCCGGACGAAACACGTGAACAATATCTCGCCCTGTGGCAAAAGCTGAAGGCGGCCCAATAAGGTCCGCATCGGACTTCGGGGAGCGTCGCATGGCGAAAGCATGGACCCGCGACGGGCTGCGCGCGACGGCGCTCCTTTCTCCGGCCTATCTCTGGCTGACGGCGGCGGTGTTTCTGCCGCTGTCGGCAATGCTCTATTACAGCCTGCTGTCGGATGTGCCGTTCGGCGACGCGGAATGGCGCATCACCCTCGACAACTACCGGGCCTTTTTCGAAACCGGCACATATGCCGCGCTTTTGTGGAAATCGATCCGCCTCGGCCTGACCGTGACGGTGGTCTGCATCCTGATCGGCTTTCCCTGCGCCTATGTGCTTGCCAAGACCATCCGCGGCCGTTCGCGCGAGGCGTTGTTCCTGCTCATCATCCTGCCTTTCTGGTCGAACTCGCTCGTCCGCATCTTCTCATGGGCGATCGTGTTGAGGGGAAACGGCGTTCTGGAACTCGCCGTCAACGCCGTCCTGCCGTTCGACATCCGGCTC
This sequence comes from Rhizobiaceae bacterium MnEN-MB40S, assembly GCA_024343425.1. Taxonomy (GTDB): domain Bacteria; phylum Pseudomonadota; class Alphaproteobacteria; order Rhizobiales; family Rhizobiaceae; genus Flavimaribacter. The sequence goes on along the minus strand of BRLC01000001.1, from coordinate 8,679 downwards.
AACCTGATGTTCACGCAGACCGCCGTCGTCATCGGACTGGTCCATTCCTATCTGCCGTACGTCATTTTGACGACCTATCTGGCGCTGCAGGCGATCGACGACACGCTGATCGACGCCGCCCGCTCGATGGGGGCCGGCAAGCTGACGATCCTGAGGAGGCTGATCCTGCCCCTGTCCCTTCCCGGATTGCTCGCCGGCGCGGTTCTCGTCTTCGTGCCGGTCGTCGGCGCTTTCATGGAGCCGCGCATTCTCGGCGGCCGTTTCGGCACCTACTACGGAACAGTGATCGAGGACCAGTTCGTCGCGGTTTTCAACTGGCCGCTCGGCGCGGCGCTGTCCTTCATTCTGCTCGCCGTGGTGCTCCTCATACTGGCCTTGTCGAGCCCGATCCTCAGGAGGGCGCCGGCATGAGCGGCAAATGGCTTGCGCGGGCGGGCAAGGTCTGGCTCGTCCTGATCCTGATTTTCCTCTATGCGCCGATCGTCATCATGGGCGCGATGTCCTTCAACGCCTCGCCTTTCTACCAGTTGCCATTTGAATTCTCGCTGAACTGGTATGCGGCCCTCTCCGAGAACGACGCAATCCGGACCGCCGCGATCCGGTCCGTCGGCATTGCGCTCGCCACGATGGTGATCGCGACCGCGCTCGGCACGGCGGCCTCGCTCGCATTCTTCCGATACGAATTTCGCGGCAAATTTATCCTGCAGACACTGCTGTTCCCGCCGATCGCCATTCCCTGGCTGATTACCGGCACGGCCATGTTGATCTTCTTCTTTGGGATTGGTCTCGGCCGCGGCACGCCGTCGGTGCTGGTCGGGCATGTGGCCTTGGCCCTGCCCTATGTCATCGTCGTCGTGAGCGCGCGGCTCGCCACCTTCGACCGGACGCTTGAGGAGGCCGCCCGGTCGCTCGGCGCCGGGGCGTGGACTGTCACGCGGCGGGTCACCCTGCCCTGGATCATGCCGGGGGTCGTCGCCGGCGCGCTGTTCGCCTTCGCCGTGAGCTTCGACCAGTTCGTCGTCTCCTATTTCCTCTCGGAGCCAGGCGACGCGACCCTTCCGGTGCTGATCTATACGTCGATCCGCAAGGGCTTCACGCCGGAGATCAACGCGGTGTCCACCATCATCATCATAATATCCATGGCGGTGATGCTCGTCGCCGCCCGCTTTTCCAATTTCGGGGGAGACCGCTGATGGCCGAGGTTTCGGTCGAGAACGTCACGAAGACCTTCGGCGCGACAAAAGCGCTCGATTCGGTTTCGATGGATTTTCCGAATGGCGGATTCTTCGCGCTGCTCGGGCCTTCGGGAAGCGGCAAGACGACCCTGTTGCGCGTTATCGCCGGCTTCATTCTCGCCGACAACGGGCATATCCGGATCGGCGGAGAACCGGTGGAGCGCGTGCCGGTCGAAAGACGCGATATCGGCATGATGTTCCAGAACTACGCGCTCTTTCCCAACATGACGGTCGCCGACAATGTCGGCTTCGGGCTGCGGGTGCGCAAAGTTGGAGCTGCAGAAGAGAAACGCCGCATCGCCGAAGCGCTGGAACTGGTGCAGATGGGCTCTCTCCGCGACCGCAAGCCGCACGAACTCTCCGGCGGCCAGCGGCAGCGCGTGGCGCTCGCCCGCGCCTTCGTCACCAATCCGCGCGTACTGCTCCTCGACGAACCGCTCTCGGCGCTCGACAAGGCGCTGCGCGTCGATATGCAGATCGAACTCAAGCGCATCCAGCGCGAGATCGGCATAACGACAATCTTCGTCACCCATGATCAGGAAGAGGCGCTGACGCTTTCCGACAAGATCGGCATCCTCCGCAATGGCCGCATGGTGCAGGCGGGCGCGCCGCGCGACGTCTACAATGCGCCGGACAGCGTCTTCATCGCAGAATTCCTGGGCGACGCCAACATCTTTTCCGGACAGGTGGAAGGCGGCGCGCTCCGCATCGCCGGCGGCCGCGCCATACGCATTCCGAAGGGCGCGGAGGGCGCGAACACGTTCGCCATCCGCTCCGAGGACATGGCGATCTCGCTTGAGGAACCGACCGGCGACGACACAGACCGGATCCGCGCCGACCTTGTGCAGCGGGTCTTCGCCGGCGCCATGGCGACATGCATCGTCGAGGTCGAGGGCCGACGCATGAAAATCGTCGCGCGCGAACGCGACCTGCCCGCATTGCCGGACGAAGGTCCGGTCTGGCTGAGCTGGGAAACCGATCGGCTCAAGCCGGTGAAGGACGAATAGCAGCGACGCGCTAAAGAAGATAGTTCATGTAATTAATGCAAAAATCGATACGGTAAGGCAAATTGGCTGGCCAATAGACGGGAGACGCCTCTCCAACCTTATGTCTAATCGCAACAGATTCGGAACAGTCATTCTCCTGCTCGTGGTATTGATGTTGCCGTCCTCGGGAACAGCTCCGTTACCACCTTTCGAGCTGGCGCTGTGCAACAATGATCCTACGCTGGTTTCCCGACATCTGGGCGCGGGAGCCGATCCAAATCTTGTTTTCGATACAGACCCCATCAAAGGCTGGATTCCTCTGACGTTGGCGCTCCGTTTCGCGCCGGAAATCTGCGGCGGCGCAGGTTCCAGAACGGTGTTGCTTGAGCTGCTCGTCAACTATGGCGCGGACGTGAACAAGAAACCGAAAGACGGCGACGGCGCCACTGCTTTGATGGAGGCGGCGAACAATGTCAATTTGACGAATGTTAAGTTCCTTTTGAAGCATGGCGCCGATCCCAACCTCACGGATGATCTCGGTCGAACACCCCTGATGTTTCTGGGAGACGCAGGAAATGGAAAAAATGTCGAGATTGCCAGAGTCCTGATCGAACATGGCGCCGATCCGTCAATGCAGGCGCGTGATGGCGCGACGGCTCTTTCGGTTGCAAAATTGCATGAGCGGCGGGATCTGGCGAACTATCTACAGTCCGTCATTGAAGACACGAAATAAATCCCACCGGCGCCCAGAATTCATACGGTCCGACGCCCAGCCCCGCCCTCGATATTTGTTCCGAACACGCAACGGAACACTACCGCCCCGTTCGCGTTTCCGCTCCGGTTACCGAATTGACTCAAATTTGGTACAACCAAGATGAACGACAACGACAATCAAGGAGGAGACGATGAAGGTATTTCGATGCGGAACGCTGGTGCCTGGCTGCAGCTGGCAAACCTCCGCCGAAGATGAGGCCGAGGTTGTTCACCGCGCTGTCGCGCACCTGAGGTCCGCCCACTCCGAAAGCATTGTCCGCGAGACCATGGTGGAAAATATCAAGCAGAGGATCAGGCAGTCCGAAACGACCTCCTGACGACCAATTGTGAGACAGTGAGTCCGGACACTTCTTCAGAGGAAGCCTCGGAGCGGCGTGCCCGGAGACATGATTTCAGCCAGCTTCCGTCCCGTACATCGCCAGGAATTCGGCCGTGGGCGGGATCGGCTTGATGATGTCGATCAGGACGCCGTTCGGATCCTGCGTTATGAAATGCCGCTGCCCGAACGGTTCGTCCCTGAGATCGAGAAGCATTTCCAGTCCATCCGCCTTCATTCGGGCATAGACGGCGTCGACATCATCCACCTCGAAATTGAGCAATAGGCCCGACGCCCGGCCCCGTCCGGAAGCCGGGATCGTTTCGTGATCGCCCTGCAGTATCGCCAGATTGACGGAGTCATCCTCGCTCGACTGGAGATGGACATACCAGTCGCTGTCGAAGACAGGCCGGAAACGCAGATGCGTCCGGTAGAACTTGGCGGTTCCCGCGACGTCGTCCGTCATGAGAACCGGATAGTACTGGCTGGATTTCATGGCTTTCCTCTCTTTCGCAAAAAGAATACAGTCTGTATGTATCTTTGAATTAACATACAGGCTGCATGTATGCAAGAGCTTTCGATTCATCGCACGAACCGCGAGCGCACCGAGACCACCATCTCCGCCCTGATCGCTGCGGCGAGAGATCTGTTTCTGTCAAAGGGATATGCCGGCACGGGAACGCCGGAGATCGTGAAAAAGGCGGGCGTCACGCGCGGCGCGCTTTATCACCACTTCGAGGACAAGAAGGCATTGTTCGCCGCTGTGATCGAGGCAGAGCTTTCAGCGGTCGCCGATCAGATCGAACGAGCAGCGCCCGACGCGTCGAATCCCTTTGACGCCCTCGTCGAAGGGGGACGCGCTTTCTTCGATGCAATGGCAGTGGAGGAAAGAACCCGTCTGATCCTGATTGAGGCGCCGGCGGTTCTCGGCTGGGAGGAGTTGCGCGACATGGACCGCAAACATGGGGGCCGAACCCTGCATGAAGGCCTCGACGCAGCAATGAAGGAAGGCGTCATTGCAAAGTTGCCGCTCGAAACGCTGGCGACCATGCTGTCGGCGCTCTTCGACCGCGGCGCGCTGGCCATCGAAAGCGGCGCAAACCCCGGCGAGGTTCAGCAGGTGATCGCGGCGATTTTCGATGGACTGAGAAGCTGACTCAGGCCACTTTGTCTTCCCGATCAAGATATCGGCGCAGGGCGTCGCTCACGACTGTATTGAGATTTAGCCCGCGCCGTACGGCAAAGAGCATGGCGCGGCGATGCAAGTCACGTCCGGGACGCACATTGAAACTGCCCTTCAGCGGCATATCGGGTTTGCGTCCTTCCGCTTCACACAGCGCCAGATAATCATCCACCGCCTCCCTGAAGGAAGCCTTCAGGCCTTTCGCATCTACGCCTTCATAGGTCACCAGATCGCGAATGAACTCCAGTCGACCGTGAAAAACTTCATCCTCGTCGCTGAATTCGACAGAGCCGAGATAGCCCTTGTATTCCAGCATCGTACTCATATCAGCTTTTCCTCAGACAGCACGCGCAGCACTTCATCGATAACGTACATTTTGACGATGTTGCCCGGGTGAGGTTTGTGCAACGCGATTACCGGCGCCGTGTCGTGAATAAATCGTCGACGGGAGCCCCCCGTCTTTCCCGCCTGGGCCTCACTGTATCCGACATCCCGAAGCAAGCGCACCAATTCTTCCCATGTGAAGTCTTTAGGTCTGCCCTTCAGCCGACCGACCAGCTTTTCCCGCCGACTCATATCGCCCCTTGTCTGCACGGTCATTACAGACCTGCAATATGGGATCAAACCAACAGAATTGCAACTAAAAACAGTTGCATATGATGATGAAACAAGACACTGTCCAATTCACTGCTCTTCAGCAAGCTCGAGGGCATATTGTCTGAAGGACCATCAAGCGGCTTCCTTTCCTGCAACTCTCCGCTTATGGTCTGCAAAGTTTCAACCGACCCTGCGAACCGATGTTCTGGAAAAGCAGACCCCCACTCGATAATGACGATCTTGAGTGGCAGCTCGAATGCTGGGGTTGGCTTCTGTCGAATTTTGGCGGATTGGCAGCTCTCGAAGACAAACCGATGATCCTGCCCACGGGCGCCTTCTTCGCGCCTTCAGAGAGCCAGGGGCATGATCGCGCACAGGTTCTGTTTGATACCATCGCTCGCTATATGTCCGTCGACCCAGGCGAGTTCGATCTTGTCCCTCAGGATGAATCGATTGATCCGAAGCTTGGCGACCTTGCGATCGTGCAGAACGCACCCTCGTCGCCCGCCGGCACGTTTCAATATGGCGCGGACCAGCGGTTGCGCGCCACCTACGACCCGGCAAGCATCGAAAGGCCGATGGAACTCATCGCCACGCTCGCGCACGAAATCTGTCACGCAATTCTTTTCACCACCGACGACGAACCACCGGGCGGCCCAGATTGTGAGGAATTCGCGACCGATCTGGCCGTGACGTTTTTCGGATTTGGTGTTTTCGCCGCCAACAGCGCTTTCGAATTTCAGCAGTTTTCCGACGGTGTGACGCAAGGGTGGTCGACGCGGCGTCAGGGCTATCTGACCGAAGCGGAGTGGGGATTTTCCCTGGCTGTTTTTCTCAGCCTGAAGCTGGAAAGCGCGGATGCGGCCTTGAAACACCTGAAGCCCGCTCTCGCAAGCCATCTGAAGAAATCGCTGAAATATCTGGATGGCAATCCGGACCTTCTCGCGCCCCTCATCGGCGGCCACGGAAACGAAGCGTCAGCCGGCCTGTAAGCCGGGTTCTGTATGGCAACGCCATGAATATGGAATTGCGTGGCAACCATTCCTCTGGGACAGGATTTGCATCCTGCCTCTAGCGACCAACCCGGGCGACGACCCGGAAACGGGCCCGGACTTGCGTCCTCGCCACCCCTATTCGGTCTTGCTCCCGGTGGGGTTTGCAATGCCGTTCCTGTCGCCAGCAACGCGGTGGGCTCTTACCCCACCCTTTCACCCTTACCCCGCCGGCATTCAGGTCCGCGACAGGACCGGAATACAGGCGGGGCGGTTTACTTTCTGTGGCACTATCCCTGGGGTCGCCCCCGCCGGATGTTATCCGGCACCGTGTTTCCGTGGAGCCCGGACTTTCCTCACCGCGGACCGAAGTCCGAAGCGCGGTTGCCCGGCCGGCTGACGGCTTCCTGATAGCCGAGACTGCGTTGCTTGACCAGTCCCGGCGTCAAGTGCCCCGATAATGCATATCAGCCCAGGATATTCTTCACCTTGGAGCAATAGCGGGAGGAAATCTTGTTCATCCGCTTGGCGGCGTGTCCGGCGTTGTAACGCAGGATCGTGCCGCAGGTGTCTCCGCCGGAGAGCTTGTGCGCGCCACCGAGATATTTCATGCCATATTTCAGGTTGGTGTCCGGATCATAAAGACCGGCCTTCGAGCCCTTGTAGCCCATGCCGCGCGCGGTCTGCAGCTTGATCTGCATCAGGCCGATCTCGCCGGCGCTGCCGCGCGCCTTGGCGTTGAAATTGCTCTCAACCTTAACGACGGCGTGCGCAAGGTCGACAGGAACACCTTCGCGTCTCGCATGCGCCCTGATCAGATTGCTGTAATTGCTGCTGAACTTCCTGGTTTCTTCAGTCTTGGGCTGAAGCGCATTGTTCAACGCTTTTCCAATGGATGTGAGAGTAAGGGTATTCTTCTCTTCCTTTTTGGCGTCTCCGGCATTAGCGGCGCTTCCCATCGTCACCGCCAGAACACAACACACCGCTGACGCGAGCACTCGGTACTTTTTCATTCATGACTCCAGATCAAAAGTCGGAAATCCGGGTCCCTCCAGCAACCGGTTTCCAGACAGTAAAAAAGCCGCCAACGCAAAACCCTATGGCGGCTGCAGGTTTGCGCAGGTGGTTCTAGTGGAGAATTTCCGGGAATGGTGGCGGCGCGTTCAACTTGTGTTACACGCAGTAAGCGGACTTGCAGATTGGCCCGGAATCGACGCTTATTTCGCCATGGACGGCAGCGCTGCCGTCAGCCGGTAGAGGGTTTCGATGGTCGCCGCGTCCGCCACGCCATCAACTTTGGATGGCCGGAAATGCTGTTGAAACGCATGAACGACGGCGCGCAGGCCATCGTCAAATTCACCTGTAACTTCAACATTATAGCCATAAAGAGACAACATCGCCTGCAGCGCCTCGACGGGTTGACCCCGGTCGCCCGCCTGCAGAAAGCGTCCACCGATAGCCTGCGACGGATCGACCCAATGCCCCACGCCGGCGTCGAAAAGTGAACTCCAGGGGAACTTTTCCCCCGGATCGACCTTTCTACCGGGCGCGACATCGCTGTGACCGAGGATGCGATCAGCCGGGATCGCCCACTTTGCGACACATTTACGACAAAGTTCGATAACCGAACGAATTTGTTCCGTGGAAAAATCCGGATACTCGTAGGCGTGCCCCGGATTGGCGATCTCTATACCGATCGATCGCGAGTTGATATCCGTCTCGCCGCGCCAGAAACTTTTGCCCGCGTGCCAGGCTCTTTTTGTCTCTGGAACCATCTGCACAACCCGGCCGTCCTCTTGCACCAGATAGTGAGACGACACCTGCGATTGTGGATTGCACAGCCAGGCTTGCGCCTTTTCCGTCGATTCCATGCCGGTATAGTGAAGGATGATCATGTCCACGGATTTGCCGGCCGCTCTTTCCCCGAAATTCGGAGACGGGCAAACCTCGGCGTCCGGAAAATCCGCCGCGAACGAAACCTCGGGAGCAGCCGTCATGCGGCCTTGCGCTCCTTCTCGATATCGGCGAAGGCGGCGTTGAGCGCGCTCATCCGGTCATTGGCGATCGCCAGAAACTCCTCCGGAACGCCGCGCGCCGTCAACCGGTCCGGATGGCTTTCGGCCGCCAGTCGCCGATAGCGTCGCCGGATCTCCTCGAACGGCGCATCCCGCGTCACGCCCAGAACGGCGTAGGGATCCCTCACGGACGCATAGCTGTGACGCGCGACAATCTGTTCGAAGCGGTCTTCGTCGATCTGGAAAATATCCGCAATGCGCGACAGAAAGGCCAGTTCCTTCTCGTGAATGACGCCGTCTGCCTTGGCGATGTGGAACAGGCCGTCGAGAATGTCTTCGAGAACGAGGCAGTTGGCCTCGCCTGTTCCGCACAGGCTCGCCATCCTGGCGGCATAGGTCTCGTAGCCGGCGATATCCTGCTTGGCGAGATTGTAGAGCCTGGAGACGTTGCGCGATTCGCTTTCGGAAATCTCGAATATGTCCTGGAATGCGATCACCTCGTCGGGCGTCACCACCCCGTCGGCTTTCGCCATCTTGGCCGAAAGCGCAATCATCGCGATCGAAAACGCCACGCGCCGCCG